>CAWIUV010000006.1:0-136245 GCA_963839405.1 uncultured Thermoleophilaceae bacterium | reverse complement strand
CCCTCCGCCCGCGGCGGTTCAGCTCCGCGCTGATGGCGGTGTCGATCGCGGCCGGCACGTCACCGCTGCCGCGCGCGATCTTGCGGCCCTTGCGGCGCACCACCACCCGGCAGGTGCCCGGCGCGGCCGCCTTGCAGGTCACGCGGAACCCGCGCCGGCGCACGGCGCGGCGCTTCACGTCGCCCGCCGTGGAGTAGCTCCCGCGGGGAGCCTCTCCGTTGCCGGGATCCGAGCCACCGAGCCCGGCGACAGCCGCCTGGGCGTCCACGATTCCCGCCCCACACTCGTCGGCCACCATGCCGCAGTCGGCGGCCGCCGTGGCAACGATCCTGTCCGCGGCCGCCTGGCCCCTCATTCCGAGCGACACCAGCAGTGCGGCGACGGCGGAAACGTGCGGAGCCGCCTGCGACGTGCCTGCGATCGACTCATAACCGCTGTCCGTGTAGGTGGAGAGAACGTCCTCGCTGCTGCCGCCCAGGCCAGAGCCGCCGGGCGCCATCAGGTCCACGTTCGTGCCGAAGCTCGAGAAGGCGCTGCGGGCGCGGAAGGCATCGACCGCGCCGACGCACAGAACCTCCTCGACATCGGGGTTCTCGCACTTGACGAAGCTGTTGTTGCCCGCTGCGATCACCACGACGATCCCGGCGTCGACCGCGCGCTGAAGCGCCGCCTCGTACTCGGCGTCCGGGAAGACCGTGGACTGGAGCGGGACGAAGTCGCCGAGGCTCAGGTTGATCACGTGGACGCCCTGCTTGATCGCGTAGTCGATCGCCTTGATCGTGTCGTCCGCGTAGCCCTCGCCGTTGTCGTCGAGCACGCGAATCGGCAGCACGCGCGCGCCCGGAGCGATGCCCGTGATCCCCTCGTCGTTGTCGCGGTTCGCGACCGCGATCCCCGTTACGTGAGTGCCGTGGCCGTTGCCGTCGGCCGGGTCCTCGTCCTCGTCCCCGGGCTCGATCGGATCGTTGCCCACGAAGTCGAAGCCGGGCAGCAGGCGGTCGCCGAGATCCGGATGGTCGAGCTGGGCGCCCGTGTCGATGACGGCGATCACGGCGCCGACCCCGGTGGACGTATCCCAGGCCTCCTGGGCCTTCACCATCTCGAGGCCCCACTGCTCGCCGCGGCGCGGATCCTCGGCGAAGGCCGGGCCCGCGGCGGCCGCGAGGGCGAGGAGGGCGGCGATCAGAGCGCGAACCGGCACGATTCGGCGAGGATAGACAGGGTCAACGGGCCCTCCTGACCTTGACACAACCGTGTTAAGGTTGGTCTCCCCTCGATGCGCGACTTCCTAGACACAGTCCGCAGTCAGATCGTCGTCTTCGACGGCGGCATGGGCGCGACCCTCGAGCAGTTCGAGCTGACCCAGGACGACTACGGGGGCCTCCAGGGGAAGTGCCACGAGGCGCTAGTCCTCAATCGGCCCGACGTGATCGAGGGCGTCCACTCCTCGATGGTCGAGGCCGGGGCGATCGTGGTCGAGACGGACACCTTCCAGGCGAGCCGGCTGAAGCTCGACGAGTGGGGCCTCGGCGAGCACACGCTCGAGATCAACACGAAGGCTGCGGAGATCGCCCGTAAGGCCGTCGGCGAGGACCGCTTCGTGGCCGGTTCGATCGGGCCGACCGGCTACCTGCCGGCATCCGACGACGCCACGCTGGGGCAGATCCGCTTCGGTGAGCTCGTCGAGGTCTTCACCCAGCAGGCCACCGGCCTGATCCAGGGCGGCGCCGACCTGATCATCATCGAGACGGCGCAGGACATCCTCGAGGTCAAGGCCGCCGTATTCGGCACGCGCGAGGCGTTCAAGCAGACCGGCAAGCGGCTGCCGATCCAGTGCTCGGTGTCGCTCCTTCCGAACGGCGGCAAGATGCTGCTGGGCACCGACATCCAGGCGGTGCTCGCCATCCTCACCGGGCTCGACGTGGACGTGATCGGGCTGAACTGCTCGACCGGGCCGGAGGACATGCGCGACGCGATCCGTTACCTCGGCGAGTACTCGCCGCTGCCGATCCACTGCATCCCAAACGCGGGCATCCCGCACCAGGGGCCCGAGGGCGAGACGATCTTCCCCGAGCAGCCCGAGCCGCTGGCGAACGTGCTGCAGGAGTTCGTCGAGCGTTTCGGCGTCGGGATCGTGGGCGGCTGCTGCGGCACCACGCCCGACCACATCGCCGCGATCGTGGAGCGGGTCGGCGGCCGCGAGCCGCAGGCCCGGCCGGAAGCCGCCTCGCCCCTGCTCGCGTCGATGATGACGGCGGCCCCGCTCGTGCAGGAGCCGCGTCCGACGCTCGTCGGCGAGCGCGTCAACTCGCAGGGCTCGCGGAAGGCGAAGGAGCTGCTGCTCGCCGACGACTACGACGGTCTCGTCACGGTCGCTGAGGACCAGGTCGAGGGCGGTGCCCACGTGCTCGACCTGTGCGTCGCGCTGACCGAGCGCCAGGACGAGGACGAGCAGATGAGGCAGGTCGCGAAGCGCGTGTCGCTCACCCAGCCCGCGCCGATCCAGATCGACTCGACCGAGCCCGACGTGATCCGCACCGCCCTCGAGCAGATCCCGGGACGACCGATCGTGAACTCGGTGAACCTCGAGGCGGGCCGCGACAAGCTGGATGTGGTCGCGCCGCTCGCCAAGGAGCACGGCGCGGGGCTGATCGCGCTGACGATCGACGAGGTCGGGATGGCCAAGACCGCCGACCGCAAGGTGGAGATCGCCCAGCGGATCACGGAGATGGTGTGCGACGAGCACGGGCTCGACCGCGAGCTCCTGATCTTCGACGTGCTCACGTTCACGCTGACCACGGGCGACGACGAATGGAAGCCGTCGGCGGTAGAGACGATCGAGGGCATCCGGCGGGTGAAGGCGGAGATCCCGGGTGTGAAGACCTCGCTGGGCGTGTCGAACGTGTCGTTCGGCGTCTCGCCGGGCGCGCGCGCTGTCCTGAACAGCGTGTTCCTGCACCACGCCGTCGAGGCGGGGCTCGACCTGGCGATGGTCAACCCGAACCACATCACGCCCTATCCCGAGATCCCGGAGAACGAGCGCGAGCTCGCCGATGACCTCGTCTTCAACCGCCGCGACGACGCGCTCGAGAAGTTCATCGGGCACTTCGAGGAGAAGGGCGAAGAGGAGGACGACGCCGGTGCCGACCCCACCGCCGAGATGGAGCCCGAGGAGGCGCTCCACTGGCACATCCTGCGGCGCAAGAAGGACGGGGTCGAGGACTGGATCGACCGCTCGGTCGAGAAGATCGGCGCAGTGCCGACGCTGAACGAGGTCCTCCTCCCCGCGATGAAGGAGGTGGGCGACAAGTTCGGCGCCGGCGAGCTGATCCTGCCGTTCGTGCTCCAGTCGGCCGAGGTCATGAAGCGCGCGGTCGCGAGGCTAGAGAACTACCTCGAGCGAATCGAGGGCCACACCAAGGGCAAGGTCGTGATCGCGACCGTGTTCGGCGACGTGCACGACATCGGCAAGTCGCTGGTCAACACGATCCTCACGAACAACGGCTACACGGTCGTCGACCTCGGCAAGCAGGTGCCGGTGGACACGATCATCTCGGCCGCGCAGGAGCACGAGGCGACCGCGATCGGGCTGTCCGCCCTGCTCGTCTCCACCTCGAAGCAGATGCCGCTGTGCGTCCAGGAGCTCCACCAGCGTGGTCTCGAGTACCCCGTGCTCGTGGGGGGCGCGGCGATCAACCGCGACTTCGGCAGCCGCATCCTGTACCCGCACGGCAAGGAGTCCGACGACGTCTACGCGCCCGGCGTCTTCTACTGCAAGGACGCCTTCCAGGGGCTCGACACGATGGACCAGCTGGTCGAAGCCGAGGGGCGCGAGGCGCTCGTGGCGAAGATCCGCGAGCAGGCGCAGAAGCTGCGCGACAAGCCCGTCGAGGTGGACGACTCGCCGCCCGTCACCGACGACTCGGTCCGCTCCGCGGCCCGCACGGACAGCCCGATACCCGAGCCCCCCTTCTGGGGCGTGCGCGAGGTCGAGGTCGATCTCGAAGCGGTCTACCCGTACCTCGACCGACACGTGCTCTTCAAGCTCCACTGGGGCGGCCGCGGCAAGAAGGGCGAGGAGTGGAAGCGGATCCTCGAGGGCGACGGCGAGGATGAGGGCTTCGTGCCCAAGCTCGAGCGGATGTGGCGCGAGCAGGACTACATCGAGCCGCGCGCCAAGGTCGGCTACTTCCCGTGCAACGCGGACGGGAACGAGCTGGTGATCTTCGATCCCGAAGCTCCGGACACCGAGATCGAGCGCCTCGTGTTCCCGAGGCAGCCGAAGCACGACCGCATCTGCCTCACCGACTTCTTTCGCCCGATCGACTCCGGCGAGCGCGACGTTGTCGCACTCCAGGGAGTGACGGCTGGGCCGCGGTCGACCGAGCGCCTTGCTGAGCTCGAGGCCGCGGGTGAGTTCTCGGAGCAGCTCTTCGTCCACGGCTTGGCCGTGCAGGCCGCGGAAGGCATGGCCGAGTGGGTGCACTCCGATGTGCGCCGCGGGTTGGGCATCGAATTGGACCAGGGCCGCCGCTACTCGTGGGGCTACCCGGCCTGCCCCGAACAGTCCGAGCACGAGAAGGTCTGGCGCCTGCTCGGCCTCGAGGAGATCGGCATGACGCTCTCCGGCGGCTATGCCGTGATGCCAGAGCAGTCGACGGTCGCGATCGTCGCGCACCATCCGCAGGCGGTCTACTTCGGCATGAAGTCGGGCTTCATCCCGAAGGAGAAGGCGCCCGACGAGCTGATCGCCGGCACCGACCGCGGCGGCGAGCTGCCGCCCGCCGACGAGCCGCGCGAGGGCGCGGTCGAGGCGGAGGCGGTCGGAACCTAGGCCCGAAATAGCTGGCGCATAGGCGCAAGCGTTGTTACGGTCGAGTCGTGTCGCACTCCCGGATCGCCGCGGCGCTGGCGCTGCTCGCACTGGCCCTCCTGACTCTGCCTGCCGGAGCGAGCGGCGACTCCTCCAACCCCACGTGGGCGGGAACATGGGACTCCGACTTCGGACGTATGACGCTCGATGCGGGCGGCAGCGGCAACTACGTCTCGCCGTTCGGCGCGGGCAGCTCCGGCTCGATCAGCGGGAACGTCGACGGGCGTGTGAACCAAGGCACGTGGAAGCAACCCAACAGCAGCGGGACGTTCAGGTTCGAGATGAGCGGCAGCGGGCTGACGTTCACCGGCGACTGGGAGTACGACCAGGGCGGCTGCGGGTCCTCCTGCGGCTGGAACGGAGAGTGCATCGACGGGCCGTGCAAGGAGAACGACGACCCTGCGCCGGCCGAGCCGCCCCTATGCGGGGCCGCCAGTTTCCTCGCGCATCCCTCGGCACGGGCCTGCGACCTCGGACGGCTGCCCTTCGGCAGGCGCGTCGGGGTTGAGCTGCCGCTGCGGGACAAGACGAAGGACATCAGCCCGCGAGAGCTCCCGTCGGAGACCTACGAGCTGATCCTGGAGATCTTGGCCGAGGAGGAGGGAAAGCGGCTGGCAACCGCCCTAGCGGTGAAGTTCGGCGGCGAACAGAAGGCCGAGGACCTGATTGTTGGCTGTTTGGCCGTTGTGCACGGGGGGTTCTCGGAGTTCGATGACGACGGGGAATACAGGATTCCTAGTGCGAAGGCGCCGGCCGTCTACAACGCCTGCGCACGCCTGCTGCTATCGCAGAGCCCACAGTCTCCGCCAAAGCCCCGCGTCGCCGCGAGCGGCTGCGATGTCGTCGTGGTACCGCTGTTCGAGAAGGGCACGAACGTGACGAAACGGCGACGCAGGCGGGCGACGGCGGCGATCAAGGACCGGGTGAACGCCTCGTGCGACAACAAGCGGAAGGGCTTCGTCGCCTCGCTCAAGGCACGCGGCAAGGGCGCGACGCTGAATCGCGTTACAGGGAAGAAGATCGGCGCCCCACTCGCGCGGTTTAGCGATACACCCGCGAACGGCCGGCGTGCCAGCGTGCGCTGGACGGCGCGCCGCCGCTGAACTATCGGGTCGCTACGGGACTACGTGGAACTCGCCGCGCATGAACGGATGGATGCGGCAGAAGTAGGAGTACTTGCCCACCGCTAGGTCCGTGGGCGTCGAGGCGAGCGGGTCGGGTGTGCCGCCGTCGATCGCGTCGTAGCCGAGCGTGCCCGAGTCCCACTTGCCGTCGGCCCACGGGTAGTTCGACACGTAGGTGCCGTTGCAGGGGTACTTGCACGTCGTGACCGAGTGGCGGATGTTCGCCTGCTGGTCCACGTTGATGAACTGGAGCGACTCACCCTGCTTCACAGTCGGCGGCCGGGCCTGGTCGCCGGGCGCTCCGCGGCCGCCGGGCAGGTACTGGAAGTTCGCGATCAGCACACGGCTGGCCTGCGGTCCGGGCTCCGGCGCGTCGAAGGGCGGCTCGCATGGATCGAAGCCGATCTTGACACCGCAGAAGGTGTCGTGGTTGTGGCCCCACTTGCGGTTCGGCACGCCCTCGGTGGGGTCGAGCCGGGTCTTGACGATCCGGGTGGCGCCGGCGCGGGTCTTCACCTTCCGGCGTACGCGCTTCTTCCGGTCCTTGCCGACGAGGTACGGCTTGCAGCGGCCCTTCGGCGGCTGCGCCTCGTCGATGTAGATGCCGTTGTGGGTCATCGCCGTGTACCACGCGTGTTTCTTGTTCGCGTAGTAGCCGGTGATCCGGATCCGGTCACCCACGTGGACCGGCGCGCGCCACGAGGGCCGCGTGACCTCGGTCTGGTAGTCCTCGGACAGCGGCGCCTTGCGGTTGATGATGTCGGACTTCAGCAGCAGCGTTCCGCCGGTGCCGCGCCCGTCGTCGGCACATGGGCTCTCCTCGGAGCCCATGTTCTCGGTGAGCACCTTGTAGCCGCCGGGATGGAGGTGCGAGCCCGTCCCGATCATGGTGCCGTCGATCGTCGAGGTCCACTCGATCGGGCGCGGCTTGCCTTCCTCCGTGCGCATGTCGTATGGTCGTGTTCCAGGCCCCGTCGCCCTTGTTCTCGCGCGGGACGTCGAACGTGCGCCCGAACAGGACTCCCGAGAGGTCCCTGTGCTCGCGACCGGTGGCGTTGAGCTGCTCGAGCGTGCCGTACTTGAACGTGACGTTGAGGACCACGTAGCCGACCATCGTCTCGGCGGTCTTGTTGTGAAGCATGTAGATCATCGCCTGCGGGCCTGCAAGGCCGATGTACTCGCCGTAGAAGGGGCCCTTCTTGTCCGCGTTCGACCGCTGCATGAAGTCGGCGCGCGTTTCCTCGTCGCCGTTGCCGAAGATCCACTCGGTGTTGCCGGCGGTGTA
Organism: uncultured Thermoleophilaceae bacterium; assembly: GCA_963839405.1. Lineage (GTDB taxonomy): Bacteria > Actinomycetota > Thermoleophilia > Solirubrobacterales > Thermoleophilaceae > DASPHG01. The sequence goes on along the minus strand of CAWIUV010000006.1, from coordinate 128,963 downwards.
GTTGTCCTCCTTGTTGCCCGGGTCGAGCGCGAACCAGTGGGCGTGATGGATGTGCGCGACCTGGTGGCTGGGCTCCTGCCAGTCCGGGTTGATCCGAAGCTCAGGCTCGACCTGGAGGATCATCCCGTTGTGAACCGGAAGGTCCACGTCGACGCGGTTGGCATCCCAGCCGGCCGGCATGACGTAAGGGCCGTACCAGAAGCGCATCTTCTTGACGGTTCCGGGCGGCTCCGCGACGTAGCGGTCGCCGCGGTTGGCGATCGGGTCGTCGCCGGCCTCGTCCTCCGGCGGCTGGCCGCCCTCGTGCTCCTGCGCGAACGCGACGGCCGACCCTACGGACAGGCAGGCAAGAACGAGTGCAAGCACCCGCAGCAACCCCAATCTGCCCTCCCGCAAAGGCATCGCGGGAAAGATAACGCAGAGCAGCGCCGAAACTGGCGGTTGCGGCGCCTAGGTCTTCGCTTCGACCGCGCTGCGCAGGTCGACCGGCGAAGCGTGAATCGCCCGCAGGCGCATGTCCTTCCAGGTCATGCCCTCGTGCAGCAGCGCGGGCATGCCCATCGCGAACGCGGTCCCCATCTCGACGGCCTGCAGGATGATCCCGTAGGCGAACGCGTCGGAATGGTTGACGCCGTAAGCCGACAGCACGGCCACGCACGCGGCCTGGAACACGCCGAGGTTGGACGGCGTCGCCGGCAGGACGGCGGTGACGTTCACCGCGAAGAGAACCGCAGCGGCCGCACCTATTCCGGCGCGGTCGTCCAGCCCGAGCGCGACCAGCAGGACGTAGCACGCGATCCACTGGATGCCCCAGGCGGTGAGCTGTGCGGTGGCGGCCCACAGGCCGAGCCGCGGGTTGCGGAAGACCTGCAGTCCCGAGCGCACCTGCACCAGCGCGCCGCGCGCCGTCGTGAGCCGCGTTGCGCAAGCGTACGAACCGCGAGGGGCGCCCGCGGCGCAGCAAGGCCGGCGCGGCAAGGAGGACCGCGATCAGGATGATCGGCGCGATCGACACCGCGGCGAGCTTGTCCTCGTTGCCCTGGAAGAGGCCGATCGTCGAGAACATCACGATGCCGAGCACGACGAGTGCGATCAGGTTCAGGAACGTCTGCGCCACGAGCGTGCCGAGCACGACCGGCAGCCGTTCGCGCACCCGCCCCACGCGCCGGGCGACGATCAGCGCGCGCGAAGGCTCACCGAGCCGGGCGGGCAAGGTGGCCGACATCAAGACGCCGATCATCGTGCCCCGCGCCGCGTCGCGCCTGCGCACGCGCGCGTTGGGAAGCGCCGCGCGCAGAACCGCGTGCCACGCCTCGGCGCGCACGAGCATCGACGCGCACATGAGCGCGAACGCCACCAGCACCCAGACCGGAGTCGCAGCCAGAAGAGCGTTGCCGATCGGCTTGAGCCCGATGTGGTCGAGCGCGAGCGCCGTCAGGCCGACGCCGAGCAGCGCGCAGCCCAGGACGGCGGCCCGGCGGACGGCGCGGAACGCGCGCCTCCGGCCGGCGCCGGGGTCGGCCGGCTCGAGCGAGGGGATCCGACGCGCAGGGGCGCGCGGCCCGAGGTCTGCGCTGCGGACACCGGTGCGTACGGCGGCGCGCTGCATCGCCGTGGAAGGCTCGGGCATCGCGACGGCCTGCTCATAGACCGAGGTGAGCTCGCCCGCGATACGCGGCCACGCGAACCGCTCGGCGCGGTCCCGGGCGCTTGCGCTCATGGCGGCGCGCCCCTCCGGATCGCCGCCAAGTCGGTGGAGCGCCTCGCCCAGCGCGGTCGGGTCGCCCGGCGGAACAAGCACTCCGTCGAGACCATCGCGCACGACGTCCCGGTAGCCGGCGATGTCGGAGGCCACGGCGGGGGTGCCCGAGGCGAACGCCTCGGTCAGCACCATGCCGAAGCTCTCGCCGCCGAGCGACGGCGCGCAGAGCAGGTCGGCCTGCGCGAGCAGCGACCACTTCTCGTCCTCCGTCACGCGGCCGGTGATCTCGATGCCCTCGGTGTCGAGCAGGAACGGCTGGACCTCCTCGTCCGTCGCGCCGGCGACCGTCAGCCGCGCGTTCACGCCGATCGCCCGCAGGCCCTCGTACGCCCGCAGCAGGACCGGCAGCCCCTTGCGCTCCTCGGCGCGGCCCAGGAAGAGGAGATGGAGGGGGGCGCCGGGCGCACCTCCTCGCGCGGACGCGCAGCGGTCAGGTCGACCCCGTTGGGGACGATCTTGTAGCGGCCGCCGTAGAAGCGCTTCGCGGTCCAGCGTGCCGCCTCCGACACGGCCACGCGGACGCGCAGCTTGTTGTAGAGCCGGCGCGCCCCGATCAAGGTGGCGACGTTGTTCGAGAAGCGGTTGGTCGAGTAGCAGTGGAACGTCCCGACCACGGGAACCCGTGAGGCCTCGACCGCGTGCCAGCTGACGATCGGCGCATTCGGCTCGTGCACGTGCACGACGTCGTATCCGCCATGACGGAGCTCGCGGCCGAGCTTCGCAACCGCGGACGGGGTGACCGACAGGTTCGACACGGAGCCGTTACTCGGCAGACCGACCGTGCGGCCCAGCGGGATCAGGTAATCGGGCGCCGGGCGCGCGTCCGGGCGCGCGCCGCGATGGCCTGCGCGCGCAAGCCGATCATCCGGGTCGTATGGGGCAAGCAAACGGACGTCGTGCCCCTCGCGGAGCAGCTCATGGGCCAGAGCTTCGACGTGCCGCCCAACCCCGCCCGGATACGTATACGAATAGGGCGAGACAAGCGCTATGCGCACCGGGCTAGGTTAGAACACCGGCCCCCGGTTTTCCTTTGACGTAGGCGGCCGCAAGGACCAGTGCAGCCGCGCCAACCAGGAAGATCGTGGGTCCTGAGTCATTCGCAAGCGCGCCGACGACCGTCGCGGCCAGCGCGCCCCACATTCCGGCTTGGAAGGCGCGGTCTCCGTTCAGTGGCCTGAACACCTCCCGCCGGTTCAGCACGCCGTAGAGGAGCGCGAGCGCGAACACCGCCACGCTCAGCGGAGTGGTGCCCTGCTGCAGGTTGTCCCACGAGATGTCGAACCGGCGCTCGGCGACATCCACCAGCTCGCCGGGCGACTCCGCCGCCAGCACCGAGCGCGTCAGGTGGGCATCGCCGCCCGTGACGACATCGATCACGGCGAGCGCGCCGACCGCCAGCGCCGGCACGAGCAGCGCGATCAGCACCGCGCGGCGGGTGATCCCACCCGGTAGCGATGCGAGCACCGCGGCGGCGCCGCCAGCACCGAGCGTGATCACACCGCCGACGTCCGCCCCCAGGCGGCCGGCGCCGATGAAAATCGCCGCGCCGGCGCAGATGAGCGCGAACCCGAGGGGAACGCGATTTGTAAAGGGGGTCTGACCCTCTTTAGAAGCCAGGAAGGCCCCGGCGCCCAGGAGCACCATCACCGCGAGGATCGCCTCGAGCTCGTTGCCGATTCCGAAGAAGCGCGCGCCGAAGCCGGGGTTGGGCCCCGCGAGCGAGCGAACGATCAGCGGCGAGCCCGCAATCAGGTCGACGGCGTGGGCGAGCAGGACCGCTGCAGCCGGCACCGCGGGCGAGCGCGGCCAGCGCACGAACCGGTCGGTGGCCACCGCGAGAGCGAGCGACGCGACAGCGAGCGCTGCGGCTTCCGCATTGCGGCTGGGATCGATCGCGCCGGTCACGAGGGCGACGCCGGGGAGCCACATGGCCGTGAGCAGGCCGAGGCGCAAGCCGAGACGGGCACGACCGAAGATCGCGAGCACCGCGAGGACGAAGAGCCAGAGCGCGAATGTGAGCTCGAGTGCCAGTCCGCGGCGCGACTTCACGTGCGCGAGACGATCGACGAGCGACTGCACGTCGCCGGCGTCACCCCCGGTCGCCTCCATCACGTGCCCGTCCATGTCGTCCGGCTCGTCGATCTCCAGCCGGTCGAGGATCGTGGGCGCGTAGTCGGTGGCAGCCACCATCCCGTCGCGCCGTGTCGTGCGGGAGGTCAGGACGCCCTCCCCCAGCGATGCGGCCGTCGGAAGCTGTTCGAGCGGTCCCGGCACCGGCGCGCGCACGACGATCGTGAACGCATCGGCCCCGAGCTGCTCCAGCAGCTCGACGCCTGCCCCGGCGGGCAGCCTCGTCGCGACCAGCTCGTGATCGGCAAGCGCTGCGTCCAGCCGCGAGCCGAAGCCGCGAGCTTCCCCGAGATCCACCGTGTCGACGAACCCGGCCTGGTCCGCGACCGTGGCGGCCTCGTCGTGGGTCAGCCCCTCGACCCCCACGTAGGCGGTCCGCCCGCCGGCGTTCTGCACCGCCTGGCCCAACAGCCCCGGCACGACGTCGCCCGGCGCGTCCTCGGCGCGCGCGACCGCGGCCCGCCAGCCGCCGATCCGCCCGCTCGGGAGCAGCCGGAGCGACGGGATCTCGTCCTCGTACACGCGCGTGGAGACACGCGCCCCCTGGCCGATGTCGAGATACATCTGGCGCGGGTCGTAGCCGCCGACCGTCGGGCTGGTCACGCCGACGGCGCCGAGCCGTTCCATGCGATCGAGCAAACCCTCGTCGTCGGCGGCGGGCAGGAACGCGATCAGCGCCTTCCCGTCCTGCGCGTTCGCCTGCGCGGCCGGGATCAGGAGCGCGGCCAGCGCCAGACAGCAGGCGATGCGCATTCGCCACACTCTATGGCCGTGGCCGAACGCAGCTTCGTCAAGTTCACCTTCTTCAAGGTCCGCCCCGAGTGGCGGCGCCGCAGCGCGGACGAACGCGCGCAGGACAAGCGCGAATTCGCGGCTGCGCTCGAGGATTTCGCGCGCGACCATTTCCTGCGCACCTACTCGCTCGTGGGAACCCGGGGCGACGCGGATCTGATGGTGCGCGCGGTGGCCTCGAGCCTCGACCCGATCCACGAGCTCCACGTGCTGATCAACCAGAGCGGCCTGATGAGCTGGACGGACACGCCCTACTCGTACCTCGCGATGACGAAGGAGTCCGTCTACTCGGACGAGCCGCAGCCGCTCGAGCCGCGGCCGGGCTCAGACAGCCGCTACCTCTTCGTCTACCCGATGTGGAAGAAGCGCGAGTGGTACCGGCTCGCGCCGGACGAGCGGATGCGTGTCATGAAGGGCCACATCGAGACCGGGCGCAAGTACGGCGGGATCGAGATCAACACCGCCTACTCTTATGGCCTGGACGATCAGGAGTTCGTCGTGTCGTTCAACGGGGACGATCCGGGCGAATTCCTGGATCTCGTGCAGGAGCTGCGGGGTACGGAGTCGAGCACCTACACGCTCTCGGAAACCCCCATCTTCACGTGCATCTCGTCCTCCGCCGAGAAGGCACTCGACGCACTGTGAACGACGAAATCAGGGACATCACGATCATCGGCGCCGGCCCGGTCGGGCTGACCACCGCCTTCTGGGCGGGCATGCGCGAGGCCAGCTCGCAGATCGTCGAATCGCTGCCGGAGCTCGGCGGCCAGCTGACGACGCTCTACCCCGAGAAGTGGATCTTCGACGTGCCGGGCTTCCCGCGCATCATCGCCAAGGACTTCGTCGAGGAGCTCCGCAAGCAGTCGCTCGAGCAGTTCGACGTCCCCGTGTCGCTCGAGACCACAGCGGACCGCGTCGAGTACGAGGACTCGGACGGCGAGCGCATCCTCCGCCTCGTCACCGACAAGGGCGACTTCCTCAGCCGCACGCTGATCATCGCCGGCGGCCACGGCGCATTCGAGCCGAAGAAGCTACCCGGCTACGACATGTCGCCGTGGGAGGGCAAGGGCGCGTACTACCTCGTCGGCGAGAAGTCGGAGTTCGAGGGCAAGGACGTGGTGATCATCGGCGGCGGCGACTCCGCCTGCGACTGGGTCCTGAACCTGCTCGACACGGCCAGCTCGATCACGCTCGTCCACCGGCGCGAGGGCTTCCGCGCGCATGAGGTCACCGTCAAGGAGATCATGGAGGCAGCCGAGGCCGGCAAGGTCGACCTGAAGACGCCGTACCAGGTCCAGGAGGTGTCGGGGAACGGCAACGGCTGGATCGAGAAGCTCCGGATCTTCCACTCCGAGGACGAGGAGGTCGTCCACGAGCTCGCGTGCGACGCGGTGCTGCTGCAGCTCGGCTTCAAGACCGCGCTGGGCCCGCTGAAGGAGTGGCCGCTCGAGGTCGAGAAGGGCTCGATCAAGGTCGACCCGCTGATGAAGACCTCGATGGAGGCCGTCTGGGCCGCCGGCGACATCACGATCTTCGACGGCAAGCTGAAGCTGATCGCCACCGGCTTCGCCGAGTCGGCGATCGCCGTCGCGCAGGCGGTCCACCACATCCGGCCCGACACGAAGATCCAGCCGAAGTACTCGACCAACACCGGCGTGCCCGGCTCGGTCGAGGGCCAGCCCTAGCGGTTTCTAAAGAGGGTCAGACCCTCTTTAGGAACTAGCGGCGCGCCGCCGGCAAGTTCTTCCGTGCGGCTCCGCCGCGGCGGAGCTTCTTCGACACGCCGTACACGACGATTCGCAGCCGCTCATCGCGCCGCACGTGCGCGAAGCGCACCTTGCGCGCCTTCCGGCCGACGAAGCGCCCGAGCGACGTGCCGTGCCGGCCGCGGATCGTGACCGAGTAGCGCTGGGCACCGCGCGCTCCGCGCCAGCTGACGATCACGTTCTTCCCCTTGCGGTTGGCCCGCAGCCGCCGGACCTTGCCGGGCTTCACCGGGCCGGGCGCCCGGTAGCTGCCGACCGTCTTGCGGTCGGTCTGGAGGCCGTCGGTCTCCACCAGGGCCAGCACGCGCCGGCGGCCGCCGCGAGCGTCGGCGATCGTGTACCTGAGCTTCCCGCGCGCCTTCGTCGTGCTGCCGATGACGTTCGTGCCGAACGCACCGCGCTCGACGAACACCACGCGCTGGCCGTGGCCGCGGTTACGCAGCCGGTAGCTGATCGTGTGCTTGCGTCCCGACCCGCGGACCTTCCCGGTGACCGACAGCGGCTCGAACCCGCTCGATGTCAGCGTCTGCGTGATCGCCGGCGAGCCCTGGTTCGGGACGATCGTCCAGTCGCCCGGCTGCGGGTCCGTCAGGACGAGGTAGGTGGCCGCCAGGTTCCCCACCGTGGCCGTGAAGCCCGTGCTCGTGGCCTCGCCGCTGCGGACGACCGCCCCACCCGGACCGGTCGCCGTGATCTGCGGCGCGCCGCCGTCGCCCACCAGCAAGACCGTATGGCTCGGCACGCCGCGCGGGACGTTCACCACCGTGCCTCCGGCCTGGGCGACACGCGCCGATGCCGGCCGCGGCGGCGGCGTCCGGTAGCCGTCGGTGTTGCAGGGGATCGCGACGTGCGTGATGAGCGCGTACGCCGCCGCGACCGGGTTGGCCAGGATCTCCGGCCCGAAGTCCCGCCACGGGAACCGCACCCCACCGCTCACCTCGTCGACGACGACGTCGAACGACGCGCACGCGGCGAAGCCGACGTTCGACAAAGCGACGTCGGCACCGGCACCGGCACAAGCGCGGGCTAGCTCGATGTCGATGCACAGCTCGACCTCGCCCGACAGGTCGGCGCCGAACTGGCCCGCGCCCGCGTCGATGAATCCGTTGGCCCGTGCGTCGAGGAAGAGCGGACCGATCGCGAACGGCCCGAGCTGGCCGCCGAATGCGGCGTAGCCGTCGGTCTGGAACTGCAGGAAGCCGTTGCCGATCTCGAAGAAGAAGATGTCGACGGTCCCGCTCATCTTGAAGTTGCCGGGCCCGTTCCGCGGGAAGTCCATCTCGAACAGGCCGTCCACGTTCACCGGCGCCGTGCCCTGGACCGCCGCGCCGGCTCCGATGCGCGCACTCGCCTCGATGTGGACCGGGTCGACGGTGAACCCGCCTCCCATCCGCAGCAGGTAGACGAATGGGCCGATCGGGATCGGCGTCGCCGGCGTGATCGACATCGTCGCGCCGTTGAAGTCGCCCATCTTGAACTCGACCGTTGCGTCGAGCGTGCCGGTCGCGGGCAGCGTCAGCACGCCCCGGCCGCGCCAGATGTCCTCGGCGCCGCCGATGTAGTCCAGCTCGACCTTCTCGACGACGAGCGCGCCCAGCGGGATCGGTCCCATCTCGATGTGCAGCGAATCCAGGATCAGGCCGCGCTCGCGCGTCGAGACCAGCTCTGCGTTGCCCGAGAAGCCGCCGAACGCGGGCGGCAGCTTCAGCGAGATCGGGATGTGGACGCCGTCGTTCTCGAGCCGCACCGCTATGTCGGCGCCCACGTCGAACCCGAGGATGTTCGTGGCGTACGTCCCGATCGGGAACTCGAACAGGTTCGTCCCGGGCCGCACCGCGGAGAGGTCACGGTGGATCTCCCCGCGCCAGATCGTCAGGTCGCCGACGAGAGTTCGAGACGACCACGCGAACGTTGCCCGAGGTGTCGATCCGCAACGCCCGCGGATCGAGCGTGATCTTCGTGTCCCCCTCCGGAATGATCCGAAGCCCGTGCAGGTTGATCTCGCCGCCGGTGACGACCAGGTGCGAGTTCTCGTCCGTCCCGTTCAGGAAGCACCCGGCGGCTGCGTCGGCCGTGAACGCGCCGAACTTCACCTGCTGGCAGGTCGTACCGCTCGCACCGCCGCCCGGGATGTCACCGAGGCCCTGCCGCCCGTTCGGAGCCTGGTTGCCGAAGCCGCCGGCCATGATCTCGCCGTGGTCGACCACCCCGCCCGTGTGGTTGAACGCGACGAAGCCGCCCCCGTCTTGCGTGCCCGTCGAGGTCGATCTGGCCGTTCAGCTCGCCGCGGATCACGCGCTGCGCCGGCTCAAATCGCGGCTGCCCGCCGCCCGGCGTCGCACCGGCGAACCGGAGCCACAGCCCGTCGATCTTCGCGAACTCGTTGCGCTCGGACCACGCCGCCAGCAGGCGACCGCCGGCGTCCTGCTCGAGCGTCCCGAAGATCGAATCCGAGTCCCGGGCCGGCGTGATCGGTACCGGCGACCCGAAGCCGCCCGTCGCCGATCGTGCGCACCGAGAACCGGCCCGTGTCGCGTGGCGCGGTAATGACCGACAGCCCGCTCGGGCCACCGGAGAGATCCGTCTCGTCGGAGTTGGGAAGCGAAGCCGGCGCCGTCCAGGTGGCCTCGTCGAGCACCGATCCCTGCCCGGTCCAGCTGCGCACGTGCGTGGTCCCGTCGAGGTTCACCCACGACACGACCGGGAGGCCGTTCTGGAGCTCCATCTGCGCGTAGTACGCGTCGTTCGAGCGAGTGCCCAGGTCAACCGCGGTACCGCTGTACTGGCCCGACTGGTACGCCTCGAGGCAGAGCCCGCAGAAGGGATCGAAGTTGAAGTTGAGGATCGTCGGGCTGTTGCTCGGCCCGATCACGACCATGTCCCCGAGCGCGTACTTGCCGACGACCGCCGGATCGCTCCACGTCGTGCCGCCGTCGTTCGAGGTCCAGGCCCACACGGTCGAGCTGGAGCCGCCGTCGGGCTTGTCCACGACGATCGGGTAGCGCAAACTGAACGCGACGAGTTGGTTCCCGACTCGCACAATCCGCGGGCCGCTGTAGTCGGTATTGAACGAGGACTCGGGGCCGGCTCGCAGCGTGTGCCGCACGTCGCAGGCGCGCGCGCCGCGCTTCAGGCGGCAGTAGATCAGCCGGTCCGCGAGGCCGTCGTCGGGCCCACCCTCCGCCCAGACGATGTGCGCCGTGCCGGCGTCGTCCACGACGACGCGCGGACCGAGCCCCTCGGCGGCGAGGCTGACGGGGTCGGGCAGCGGAGCGGGCTTCGTCTTCGGCGGGCGATTGCGCCCCTCGTAGCTCGGCGGGTCGCGGTAGACGGCCGCGTCGGCGGCGACCGCCGACACGAGCACCAGCGCGATCGCCGCGGCCCCGACGAATCCCCTGGGCATGCGGCGAGCCTACACCGGCTCGAACCGCAGGGAAATAGCGCCGATGCGCCCAACTTCCAGCCCGGCAACGTCGCCCGCGGCCACCTGAGCTGCCGGCGCCAGCGCACCGGCGATCACCAGGTCGCCAGGCAGGAGGCGCTCACCGAGCCGCTCCAGGAAGCCGCCCACGAAGGCGAGCGTGTCCGACGGCGGCTCGATCTCCGTGACCCGCGCCCGCTCCTCGCCGTTGATCGAGAACACCGCATCACCTGGCTCGGCCACCGGACCGAGCTCACCCAGCGCGACCGCGCGGTGGAAGACGTTGCCGGCGATCACCTCCTCGAGGTCCTCGAGCGGCCGGTCGAAGTCGACGACCTCGAGCGCCACTCCGATCCGCGCGAGCGTCCCTCCCTCGCCGGCCTCGAGCAGGAGCTCCGGCTCAACGGCGGGCCCTGTGCTGCCGGCGAGCGAGTGTTCGCCGCTCGCGACTCGCGCGCGCGACAGCCAACCCAACGCCGGCTCGGGCAGCCCGAGCGCGTCCATGATCGCCGGCGCGTTCAGCGCCATCTTCCAACCGATCCGGTCGTCCGGAGCGGAGGCGAGCTGGCGGCGCATGCCGCGCTCGACACGCTCGTCCATTACTCGATGGTCGTGCGCAGCTCGCCCAGAGTCGGTGACGAGATCACGATCTCGTCACCCGCCTTCAGCCATACGCGCGGGTCGCGCACGCTCCCCACACCGGAAGGGGTCCCCGTGGCGATGATGTCGCCCGGTTCGAGGGTCATCAGCTCGGACAGATGTGCGACCACCTCCGGCACCGAGTGGATGAGGTCCGCGGTTGACGCGTCCTGCATCACCTCGCCGTTCAGCTCGAGCTTGAACTCGATCGCGTCGTGTGCGCCGGCCTCGTCCGGCGTCACGAGCGCCGGCCCGGACGGTGCCGAGCCGTCGAACACCTTGCCGGGCATCCACTGCGGCGTCGCAAACTGCCAGTCGCGCGCCGAGAGGTCGTTGAAGAGCATGTAGCCGGCGACGTAATCGAGCGCCGCGTCCGCCGAGACGCGGCTACAGCGTGCGCCGATGACGACCGCGATCTCCGCTTCGTAGTCGACCTTGTCGCTCCCTTCGGGCAGCGCCACGCTCGCGCCCGGCGGGGCGAGTGCGTTCGAGTACTTCCCAAAGAAGGTCGGGCGCTCCGGCGCGTCGATGCCGGCCTCCGCCGCGTGCGAGCGGTAGTTCAGGCCAATGCAAACGATCTTCCCGGGGTCGGTGATCGGCGGCAGGAGCGTGACCGAGTCGATGCCTTCACCGGGCGCCGCCTCCAGCTCGGGCAGCAGGCCGCCCCGCAGGAGGGCGGCGAGCGTCCGGTCCTCTCCGCGGATCGGCTCGCTGTCACCCCAGATGTCGAAGACCACGTCGCCCCGCAGTTCCCCCGCGCGCGGCCCCTCCCCGGCGTCGTACGTGACGAGCCTCATGCCGCGCACACTATTCCGCGCGTACCCTCACGCGATGCCCGACTCCCTCGAGCAGCTCCGCGAGTCCGACCCCGTCATGCGGCGGCTCGTCGACGAGCACGGTCCACTGGACGAAGAGCAGCGCCGGCGCGGGCGACCGCTGGAGCCCTACGGCGCGCTCGTGCGATCGATCGTCGGGCAGCAGCTCTCGACGAAGGCGGCGCGGACGATCTACGAGCGACTCACCGAGCTGTTCGGAGGAAAGACTCCCAGCCCGGCCGAGCTGCTCGCCGCGGACCCTGAGGACGTGCGAGCGGCGGGACTGTCGCGTCCGAAGGTTTCCTACCTGCGATCGCTCGCCGAGCACGTCCAGTCGGGAGAGCTCGAACTCGATCGGCTCTCAGAGCTACCGGACGAGGAAGTGACGGAACAGCTGACGGCGGTGAAGGGCCTCGGCCAGTGGACCGCCGACATGTTCCTGATCTTCCATCTCGACCGCCCCGACATCCTGCCCGTGGGCGACCTCGGGATCAGGCGCGCGGTTGAGCGCGCATACGGGCTGGCCGAGATTCCGGACGCCGCGCAGCTGGTCGAGATCGGCGAGCCCTGGCGGCCGCAGCGCTCGCTGGCGTCGCTCTACCTCTGGCGGTCGCTCGACAACGAGCCGGTCTAGACCCGAAGACGCCGCTTTGCAGCCGCGTCAGCTAGAGGCGCAGGCGGCGGCTTCTTCGTCGTCCTTCACGCGGAAGGACGAGCCGCAGCCGCAAGAGGCGACGACGTTCGGGTTCTGAACCTCGAAGCCGCTGCCCATCAGGCTCTCGGTGTAGTCGACGGTCGAGCCGTCGACGTAGCGCAGGCTCGCGGGATCCACCAGCACCCTGATCCCCTGGTGCTCGAACACCTGGTCATCGTCGCGCTGCTCGTCGAGAGCGAGCGAGTACTGGAAGCCCGAGCAACCGCCGCCGCGCACTCCGACGCGCAGGCCGGCACCGGACTCCGCGGCGTTCTCGGACTCGAGAAACGCCTTCACCTTTTCGGTGGCGATGTCGGTCAGGGTGACCATTACTTCAAAGAGTGTAGTAGCTACCATCGCTGTCTCAAGTGCCGACTGCAGACGAGCTAAAAACCCGCATCGAAGAGGCAATTCCGGGCTCTCAGGCCCAGGTCGAGGACCTGACCGGAGGCGGCGACCACTTCCGCGCCGAGGTGGTTTCGGACCGCTTCGACGGCCTCTCGCGCATCGACCAGCACAAGCTCATCTATGAAGTGTTCGGCGACGAGGTGGGCGGCCCGATCCACGCCCTTTCCCTGAAGACTTCGACTCCGGGAGGAACCCGATGACCAACGACGAGATCCGCGCCTTCCTCGAGGAGGCGATCAAGGACAACCAGGTGATGCTCTTCATGAAGGGCACGCCGGACCAGCCGGCGTGTGGCTTCTCGATGCGCACCTCGGCCGCGCTCAACTCGCTGGGCGTGAAGTACGCCGCGCTCGACATCCTCCCCGACCCGCGGATCCGCCAGGAGCTCTCGGCGATCTCCGAATGGCCGACGATCCCGCAGCTGTTCGTCGAGGGCAAGCTCGTCGGCGGCTGCGACATCGTCACCGAGATGTACGAGACGCGGCGAGCTCGCCGACCTGCTCGGCGTGGAGCAGCCCGAGGACGAGCCCGAGGCGCCGGTCCACGGCGGAGCGGGCGACGAGCAGCCGGCCTCGAGCCCGCCGCTGGGCATCGAGAACCGCCTGAGCTAGAGCGCGTTTCAGGTACTCCACGATCCGGTTGGAGTCGTGGATGACCTCTTCGCCGTGCACCAGCACGGGCACCCTGCGCTGCTTCGTCAGGTCCTCGATCTCGCCGCGCTCCGACCTGCGGTAGGGCACCCGGACCTGGTCGAAGTCGATCTCCTTCGCCTTCAGCGCGCGGGCGGCCTTGCCGCAGGCGCAGAGGTAGTTCGTCGGCGTGGGACAGCGGTAGAGCGTCGTCACGATCCGGGCCTCCTCACCAGTCCGAGCATCGCAGCCGCGAGCTTGTACTGAATCGGCTGCGAGCGCTTCGAGCGCTTGAAGCGGTCGCCCTCGCGGTCGATGTACCAGTTGACCGTTGCCTCGATCGTGTCCTCGTGCGGCGACGTCGTCCAGCCGAGCTCGCGCTTCGCCTTCGTCGTCTTGTAGGTCCACCACTGGCCGGCCGACTTGACCTCGTCCACCGTGATGGGCGGCCGGCCCGGCGCGGCCTCGAGCGCCTGGGCGAAGCGCAGCGCGACCGCCGGCGGAAGCTTCAACGCCGGCGGCTCGACTCCGGACACCCGGCCGAGGTCGGCAAAGAGGCGGTCGAGGGTGTAGTTGCGGTTGCCGAGGATGTAGCGCTCGCCGACCGACCCGCGCTCGTCGGCGAGCAGGTGCCCGCGCGCGACGTCCTCCACGTCGACGATGTTGATCGCACCGTCGACGTACGCCGGGATCCGCCCGAGCATGAACCGGCGGACGATCGACGTGGAGCTTCCGTAGACGTCCCCCTCGCCGAACACGACGCACGGGTTCACGCACACGAGCGGCAGCCCCTTCGCCGCCAGCCGAAGCGCCTCGACCTCGGCCTCGTGCTTCGAGTTCACATACGGGATCCCGAGCTTGCCGGCGGTGAAGAGCTGGTTCTCGTCGGCCCGGCCGCCGGCCGGCGCCGGTCCGATGGCGGCGACGCTCGACGTGTAGACGACCCGCTCGACACCGGCTCGCAGGCACTCCTCGAGCAGGTTGCGCGTCGCGATCACGTTCACCTCGAAGAGGCGCTCCGCATCGGACCCGCGCAGCGACGTCATCCCGGCGCAATGGAAGACGCGGTCCACGTCGCGCAGCGCGCGCCGGACCTGGCGCCGGTCGAGGAGATCGCACTTGACCTCGTCGTGCTCGAGCCCGGCCAGGTTCTCCTTCTTCGTCGAGTCGCGGACCGTGAGACGCAGCTCGTCGCCGCGCTCGGCGAGGGCACGTGCGACGTGCGAGCCGATGAACCCGGCGCCGCCGGTGACGAGCGTCTTCGACATGAGCCGAGTCTAGGTAGGCGTTCCGGCCTGCTCGGCGGACCGCTGGCAGTGAAGACAACGCGTGGCCGCGGGCATCGCGCGGAGCCGCCGGGCTCCGATCGCTCCGCCGCATTCCTGGCAGCCCCGTGTCGCCGTGGGGGTGGCCACGGACGCCGGCCGCTGGAACCCGGCGCGACCCGTGCGCGGCGAGGCCGAGGGGCGAGGCTCATGTCCTCGGATCGGGCCTGAGCAGGCCCTCCAGATGGTGCTTGTAGGTCTCCTCCAAACGGGCTCCCCGGACGAGAGTCTATGCCTCCCGCCGCTGTAGGCTCACCCGGCATGCCGCGGACCGCCGTCGTCACGGACTCGACCTCATACCTCCCGCCAGAACTCCTCGCCGGGAACTCGATCGGGATCGTGTCCCTGTACGTCAACTTCGGCCCCGAGCGGGCCGAGCGCGAGACCGACCTGATGAAGGATCTCGACGCCTTCTACGACGAGGTTCGCTCGGCCGATCAGTGGCCGACCACCTCGCAGCCGTCCGTCGGCGACTTCGTGGAGGCCTGGGAGCCGCTGCTCGCCGACGGCAGCGAGGTGGTCTCGATTCACATCTCCGAGGCGATCTCCGGCACGTGCGACTCCGCCCGCCAGGCCGCCGAGTTGCTGGAGCGGGAGGGCAAGGGCGGCGAGCGCGTGCGGGTTGTCAACTCGGAGAGCGCGGCGGGCGGCATGGGCATGATCGTCCTGGGCGCAGCCCGATCGCCGCGGGCGGCGCCGATGCCGACGCCGTGGCGGCGCGCGCGAAGGAGGTGCGCGAGTCGCTGAAGATGTGGTTCGCCGTGGACACGCTCGAGTTCCTCAAGCGCAGCGGCCGGATCGGCGCAGCGAGCGCGTGGATCGGCTCGACGCTGAAGATCAAGCCCATCCTCACGCTCGAGCAGGAGATCACGCCGATCGAGCGCGTGCGCACCAGCGGCCGTGCCTTCGAGCGGCTGGTCGCCTACGCGGAGGAGCGCCACGAGGCCGGCGCGAACGGCTGGGTCGTCCAGCACATCCAGTCGCGCGACGAGGCCGAGCGGCTGGCCGAAGCGCTGCCGCCAGATCTTCGAGGCCGACCCCTTCTTCGTCTCCGAGGTCGGCCCCGTGCTCGGCGTGCACACGGGCCCGGGCCTCCTGGGCGTCGGCGGAGTGCAAACGGACCTGCTGACCTAACCGTCCGGGCGCGCGCCGAGAATCGGCGCGAACCGGATGGCCGCGCGCGACACTCCCGAGCCCCCGCGCCGTCGCATTCGACGGTCCTCACCGCCGTGCTGGTGGTCCTCGCGCTGTACCTCGTCTACCTGCTGCGCAAGCCCATCGGCTGGCTGCTTGATCGCCACGTTCCTGGCCATCGCCCTTTCGGGCCCGGTGAACTTCCTGAGCCGCCGCATGAAGCGCGGCTTCGCGATCACGCTCGTCTACCTGGGGCTGCTGCTCGTGCCGGTCGGCATAGGGGCCATCGTCGTGCCACCGATCGTCGATGGCGGGAACGACCTGGCCGAGAACGCGCCCGAATACGCGGAGGACGTGACCGACTTCGTGAATGACAACGAGACCCTCCGGGACGTCAACGAGGACTACGACGTCACCGAGAAGATCGAGGAGGAAGCCGGCAAGCTGCCCTCCAAGATCGGCGACGCCGCGGGGGTGCTCCGCGACGTGGGCTTCGGCCTCGTCAACTCGCTCTTCGCGCTGATCACGATCCTGATCCTGACCGCGTTCATACTCGGCGGAGGACGCCGATGGCTCCACTACGGGCTTCGTTTCGTGCCCGAGGACCGCGCTGAACGACTCGAGCGGGTCTTCGACCGCGTCGGGCGCGCGGTGGGCAACTACGTAGCGGGAGCGCTGGCCCAGGCGACGATCGCGGGCGTCACCGCGTACATCGTGCTGATCATCCTCGACGTCCCGTTCGCGGCCCCGCTCGCGCTGATCATCTTCTTCCTGGATCTGATCCCGCTCGTCGGCGCGACGATCGGAGCGGTGCTCGTGGGCGTGGTCACGGTGTTCCAGGACTTCCCAACCGCCACGATCATCTGGGCGGCCTACTCGATCCTCTACCAGCAGCTCGAGAACAACCTGATCCAGCCGCAGATCCAGAAGCGCGCTGTCGAGATCAACCCCTTCCTGGTGATCGTCTCCGTCCTCTTCGGCAGCGCGCTGCTCGGGATTCTGGGCGCGCTCGTGGCCGTACCGGTCGCCGCGTCGATCCAGATCGCCGCGCGCGAGTACATGGACTACAAGGAGATCAAGCCGCGGCCCGAGCCCGAGGACGAGCCACCGCCTCCGCCGCCGCCCGAGGCGCCGGAGCCGGCGCCGGCCTGATCGCTAGCGCCGGCGGCGCAGCAGGCTGACGGTGGCGGCGATCCCGCCGCCGATGACGAACCCCGCCACCGCGGCGCCGACGATCGCCGCCTGCCGGTTCTCGGCGAGCGGGCGGCGCCAGTCGGTGAGCGTGCTCACCTTGCTGCGCAGGTCGTTGACCGAGAACGCCAGCTCCTGGCGCGTCGTCTCGATCGAGGTGCGGATCTCCGCAGGCGAGCGCTCCGCCATTAGCGGGTCGAGCGCCTTCTGCTGCTCGAGCATGTCGCGCGTGCGCTTGGCCTCCTCGATGGCAAGGTCGGGCGTGGGCGGCGACCCGCCCTTCAGCCAGCGGTAGCCCAGGAAGCCGGCGAGCGCGCCGCCGAGGACGATGATGAAGAAGGTGGCGAGGTAGCCCGGCCACACCGTGCCGCCCCAGTCGAACGCGTCGTTGATGAACCACGCGAGCGCGTGGAAGAAGAAGATCAGCGCGAAGACGGCGAGCACCCCTGCGGCCGCGAGCGCGCCGGCGCCCTTGCCGAGCTTCGTGACCTTCTCGGTGACCTCGGCCTTCGCGAGCTCGATCTCCTCGCGAACGAGCAGTGATGCCTTCTCGGTGACCTCGGTGACGACGTCGCCGAGCGACTTGTCCGCGCCGTTGGTGGACATCAGTCGTCGGCCCCGAGCCGCTTCAGGACCTGCGCGAGCACGATCCCGCCGAGGAACGCAGCGCCCACGAGGATCTCGGGCCGCTCGGGCGTCTTGGGGGGAGTTGTGCTGGGCTTGCTTCCATCAGTGCGTCGGGCGGATCCTCGTCGAAGACCTTGACCCAGATGTAGGTCGCGATGCGGGTGGAGACGATCGTGGCGAGCGCTCCGACTCCGGCCAGGAGCCCGCTCCACATCAGGCGCTTCGTCAGGTCATTGCTCATCTGACTGAAACTTAACCAGAGATGGGCGCGGACTCGATCTCGAGCCCGCCGCAGATCGTCTCGACCACGAGCTCCTTCGCGCTCTCGAACTCGTCGTCGCCCTTCGGCAGCAGGTCGAAGATCCAGCCCGAGAGCAGCTGCTCGATCGCGCCGTAGAAGCACATCGCCGCCCACTGCGAGCTGATCTCGGGCTTGAACGAGCCGTCCGCGCGCGCGTCCTCGACGATCTTGGCGATCCCGTCGTACGCCTCCCGAATCGTCGCCAGATGGGCGCGCCCGAACGAGTTGGCCGCGCGCGTGACCTCGACGATGATCACCTTCATCAGGTCGGGGTCGGCGCGGTACGAGTCGATGATGAAGGAGGCGACCATGTAGAGCTTGTCGCGGGCGGGCACCTCCTGCTTGGCGTCGATCTCGGCGATCGCGTCGAGCATCACCTGCCAGCGCTCGGTGAAGAGCGTGTTGAGGATCTCCTCCTTCGACCCGAAGTAGTGGTAGACGAGCCCGTAGGCGACGCCGGCCTCGTCAGCGATGTCCGAGACACGGCACGCGTGGAAGCCCTGGCGGGCGAAGACGCGGATCGCTGCGTCGAGGATCAGGCGGCGCTTGTCGACGCGCGGCAGGCATCAGGCGGTCACCTCGTCGGGCCAGCGATAGGCGCTCGCGACCCGGTTGGCGAGGCTCGGCAGCTTGTCACGTACCTCGTCCTGGCGAGCGAAGTCGAGGTTCGCGGCGATGAAGCACTCCTCGTCCGGGGCGCGTGCGAGCACCTCGCCCCACGGGTCCACGATCATCGAGCCGCCGAAGCTCTCCTTGTCGGGTGGATGCGTGCCGATCTGGTCGGCCGCCACGACGAAGGCCTGGTTCTCGATCGCGCGCGCCCGGATCAGGATCTCCCAGTGAGCCTGGCCCGTGACCTTGGTGAACGCCGCCGGCAGGGTGATCACGCGCGCGCCGCGGATCGCGAGGATCCGGAACAGCTCCGGGAAGCGAAGGTCGTAACAGACGGTCAGCCCGAGCGGAACGCCCTCCCCCGCCTCCGAGAGCACGATGTCGTCGCCGGGCTCCTCCGAGGCGGACTCGCGGTACTCGATCCCGCCGACGACCACGTCGAACATGTGGATCTTGCGGTACACGGCCTTGCACCTCGCCGTCGGGGCCGACGTGGACCGAGGTGTTGCCGAGCTTCTCGCGTCCCTCGCGCTGCTCGACGATCGAGCCGGCGACGAGGTCGACCCCGAGCTCGCGCGCGGTCTCGCGCGCCCACGTGATCGTCGGCCCGTCGAGCGCCTCGGCGCCGCGCACGTAGTCGTCGTGCTCGCCGAGCACGTTGAACTTCTCAGGAAGGACGATCAGGTCGGCGCCGTCCGCGGCCGCGTCCCGCACGAGCCGGTCCGCGGTGGCCATGTTGCGTTCCTTGTCGTCCGTCGAGTTGAGCTGTACGGCCGCTGTCCGCATCTCTCCCCTGTGCGGTTGACTGACCAGTCAATCCAAAGATTACCTCCGCGCGCCACGCTTACGATGGGCGGGTGGCCCTCCCCGCTCGCGGTGACGCCGTCCGCAAGCTCGCGCTGCCGCTTCCGCCGGCGCGGATGCCGCGCTTTCAGGGGCTGCGGCCGCTCAAGCGCTGGCGCTACGTGGGCGTCTACGGGCCCGAGCCTCCAGCTCTGCGTCGGCGACGCGCGCATCGGGCCGGCGCCGGTCCGCTGGTGGGCGATCGCGCGAGCCCGGCGAGCCGCTCCGCGAAGGGCGGCGCGGCATCGACGCTGGCGCCCGGGCGCGTGCGTGTGCAGGGACGGCGACGTCGAGATCGCGCTCGAACTCGACGAGCGCGACGCCGGTGGAGACCGCGACCGCCTACGGGCGCACGTTCGCCTGGACCGCGAAGCAGGCAGATGTCCCCGCCCGCGGCACGGTGCGGGTCGACGGCCGCGACGTTCGATGTGGACGCGCGAGCCGTTGTCGACGTGAGCGCCGGCTACCACCCGCGCCACACGGCGTGGAAGTGGAGCGCCGGGGTCGGGAAGCTGACCGACGGGCGCAGCATCGGCTGGAACCTCGTCACCGGCATCCACGACTCGCCGAGGCGAGCGAGCGAACCATCTGGCTCGACGGCGAACCTATGGAGGTGGAGCCCGTCGTGTTCGGAGACGACCTCGAGAGCATCCGTTTCAGCGACGGGCACGAGCTGCGGTTCCGCGAGTGGGCCGCGCGGAGGACCGCACAAACCGGCTCGTGATGCGCAGCTACTACCGCCAGCCGTTCGGGACTTTCGAGGGCGCGATTTCGGGTGGCCTAACCCTCGCGGAGGGCTACGGTGTCATGGAAGACCACGAGGTGTGGTGGTGACGTCAACTCCGTCGATCATCAGGCGCTGGCAGAACGCCGACGAGCGGCAGCGGCTGCTGCAGGTCGTGCAGCCGGGCCTCATCGGCCTGATCGACGGCACGATCTCGACGCTCGCGCCGATCTTCGCCGCGGCCTATCTCGACGGCTCGCGCACCGCGCTGCTCGTCGGGCTCGCCGCCGCGTTCGGCGCGGCGATCAGCATGGGGCTCTCCGAGGGCCTTTCCGACGACGGGACGCTCACCGGCCGCGGTAGCTCGCTTCCGCGCGGGCTCATCACCGGCGGGGCCACGTTCGTCGGCGGCACGATGCACGCGCTGCCATTCCTGATCGACGACGTCAACAAGGCGCTCGCGATCGCCTACGTAGTCGTGCGCGATCGAGCTCATGGCGATCGCCGTGATCCGCAAGCGCTTCCTGCAGGTGTCGCTGGCGCAGTCGCTGATTCAGGTGACGCTGGGCGGCGCGGTCGTCGCCGCCGTCGGCGTGCTCGTCGGCACGATCTCCTGACGCCACATGAGCCAGAGCGGCGGGCCGCCGCGCGGCATGCGGATCACCTCTGTCGTCCGGAACCCGTGGCGCTCGTAGAGCGCTCGGCTTCCCTCGGTTGACGACTCGAGGTAGGCCGGGACGCGTTCGCGGTCGCAGCGGGCCAGGATCTCGAACATCAGCTTCGAGCCGTGGCCACGCCCCTGGCTCTGCGGGCGGACGCCGAGCTCCGACAGGTACCAGTGCTCGGCGGTGGGGTGCCGCCGCTCGATGCGCCGCATCGCGATGCTCGCCATCGGGATGCGCAGCCCGAGCCGCGGCAGGGCGTAGCGCGTCGCCTGCATCTCGACGCGCGGCGGAAACCGCCAGCCGCTCGGGGGAGCCCACATGGAGCAGCCGGCGATCTCGCCGTCCTCCTCGGCGACGAACACCTCGCCGTGGGGGATGTAGTGCTCGCGCGCGACCAGCTCGTACCAGCCGGTGATGTACTCGCGCCGCCCGTGCGGCTTGTTCCAGAACCAGGACGCGATCGGGTCGTCCTCGAACGCCGCTCCCATGGCCGCGGCGATGCCAGGGACGTCGTCGGGACGCGCCCGCCGGATCACTACGCGCGCGGCGCGCTGCTGCTTGAGCTCGGCGACGAGCGCCTTCGAGTGAAGCGCCGAGATCAGGTCGCGTAGCGGCTCCGCCCCCTTTTCGATCAGCTGGGCGGCACGCTGGGCGTCCTGGTCTCCGCCGAGCCGCTCCATCAGCACCTCAACCTCCTCCTTCACGAGCTCCTCCATCGCGTGCTTGTAGCGAAGCGTGTCGTAGACCGTGAAGCCGATCTTCTCGTCGTAGCCGCCGGCGCGGAAGCGGCTGATGGCCTCGACGATGCGCACGTCGCTCGCGCCGTAGCCGCGCGAGTTGGGCGTGATCACCTCGAGCTCGGCGAGCCGGTCGAGCACCTCCTGCGGGACGCCGTAGCGGCGCTTCAGCTCCGCGGCCGAGATGCGCGTGGCCTCGCCCTCCAGGTCGAGGATGCCCCTTGATCGCCTTGAGCGGCATGAAGCGCCGCTCCTGGAGCTCCTTGATCAGCTGGATCCGCTCGACGAACTCCGGCGGGTACCAGGCCATGTTGCGGCTGGTCTTGACGGGCTCGGGCAGGAGGCCCTCGCGCAGGTAGTGCTTGATCGTGCCGGCGCTGACGCCGCTCGCCTCGGCGAGCTCCGCCATCTTGAGCATGCCGTTGCGCTCGGCCGTGCTCATCCCATGAACGAGCCCTGGACGCCTGCGGCGGGCCCGCCGACCGCGCCGGCCTCCTCGAGCGCCGCGATCTCCGCTTCGGAATACCCCGCCGCCGACAGCACCTCGTGCGTGTGCTCGCCCAGCGCCGGCCCCGGGCGAGTGCAGGCCGCCGGGCGTGCGCGACATCTTCACCGGCACGCCGAGCTGCTTGACGCCCGTCGTCCCGGGCTGGTCGAGCTCCACCACCATCTCGCGCGCGCGCACGAGCTCCGAGTCGAGCGCCTCATCGAGGTCGAGCACGGGCTCGAGGCAGCAGTCGTGCTGCGAGGCGAACTCGCGCCACTCCTCGCGCGTGCGCTCGAGGAACACGCGCTCGACCTCGGCGTGCGCCTCCGACCCGGGCGGCTCGAACTGCTTCTCGATCAGGTCCTCGCGCCCGACGCCCTTGCACCAGGCCTGGAAGAACTTCGGCTCGAGCGCGCCGAGGGTGACCCAGCCGTCCTTGCATGCGTACGGCCGGTAACAGACGAACCTGCCCGCCAGGTCGAGCTCGCCGCGCTGCGGGACCTGGCCGTCGGCGAAGTAGCGGCCCGCCACCATCGCGAGCCACGCCAGCGCGCCGTCGGCCATCGAGACGTCGACGAGCTGGCCCTCGCCCGAGCGCTCGCGCTCGTGCAGCGCCGCCAGCACGCCGAACGCCGCCATCAGCGCGCCGCCGCCGAGGTCGGCGATCTGGCCCGCGGACTGGATCGGCGGGCCGTCGCGCTCGCCGGTCAGCCCGAGCAGCCCGATCAGGCCGAGGTAGTTCATGTCGTGTCCGGAGCGGTCGCGGTACGGCCCGTCCTGGCCGTAGCCCGTGATCGCGCAGTAGATGACGCGCGGGTTCTCCTCGCGCAGGCGCTCGTAGCCGACGCCGAGCCGGTCCAGCACGCCGGGCCGGAACGACTCGATCACGACGTCGTACTCCTTGACGAGCCGCAACAGCACCTCGCGCCCGCGCTCCTCCTTCAGGTTGATGCGGATCGAGCGCTTGTTGCGGTTGAGCGCGAGGAACAGCGACGACTTCGCGGACTCCTCCGCGCCCTCGTAGAAGGGCGGCGCCCAGCGGACGTAGTCGCCCATGCCGGTGTCCTCGACCTTGAGGACCTCGGCGCCGAAGTCGGCGAGCAGGAGCGTGCAGAAGCCGCCCGGCAGCAGGCGGGTCAGGTCGAGGACCTTGACGCCCTCGAGCGCGCTCACGCCGCGGCCCTCTTCGGCGTGCCGAGCATCTCCCTCGCCTCCTCGACCGTCGCCACGCGGCGGCCGGCGTTCTCGACCATCTCGCGCGCCTTCGCGATGAGCTCGCCGTTCGACTTCGCCATCTCGCCGTCCGGGAGGTAGAAGTTGTCCTCGAGCCCGACGCGCACGTTGCCGCCGAGCGACAGCGCCGCGCCGACGAGCATCCACTGGTCGCGGCTGATGCCGATCACGCCCCAGTTGTTCGGGCCGTCGGGGCCGCCCGGGATCTGCTCGGACATGAAGCCGAGGTTCTTGGCGGTGGGCCGGATCCCGCCGGTCACGCCCATGACGCACGAGATCTGCATCGGCGCGCTGAGAATCCCCATGTCGATCAGCGGATCGAGGTTGGCGACGTGGCCCGCGTCGAAGCACTCGTGCTCGGCCTTGATGCCCAGCTCGTTCATCACCGTGAGGAACTCGATGATCGTGTCGAACGAGTTCTCGAAGACCGCCTTGAAGACGAACTCCTTGCGCTTCTTCGAGTACTTCGCGTAGTTCATCGAGCTCATGTTCAGCGCGGCGACGTCCGGCCTCAGCTCGCGCAGGTACTCGAGCCGCTTCTCGATCGGGACGCCGATCGCGCCGGTCGAGTAGTTGATGACCACGTCGTCGACGGCGCCGAGGATCGCCTCGGTGATCGCGCGGAAGTCCTCGACCTCGTACGACGGGACGCCGTCGGGCGTGCGCGCGTGGATGTGGATGTGCGTGCACCCCTCGTCGACCGCGCGCCGCGCCTCCTCCGCGTACTCCTCCGGCGTGTAGGGAATCGCCGGACACTGGTCGCGGTTGGCCACCGCGCCCGAGATCGAGTTGGTGATGATTACGGGGTCCTCGACGCTCACCCGCGCCCCTTTCGTGCGAAGTAGGAAGTGCTACTTCCTACCCTAACCCGCTACTGGGCGACGCGGAGGACCAGCTTGCCGAGCGCGCGGCGCTCGTCGATGTCCTTCAGCGCCTGCGGCACCTCGTCGAACCCGTACGTCTTGCCGATGATCGGCTTGACGAGGCCCTCGCGGGCCATCCGGTCGAGGTCCTCCTGCGTCTCGCGCGCGTAGTCGGGGCGCGGGATCGCGTACGCGCCCCAGCCCGCGCCGACGACGCTGACGTTCCGCAGCAGCAGGCGGTTGACGGCGATCTCGGGGATCGAGCCCTCGGTGAAGCCGATCACGACCACGCGGCCCTCGTCGGTCAGCGAGCGGACGCTGTCCTTGAAGCGGTCGCCGCCGACCGGGTCGAACACCATGTTCACGCCGCCGCCCGAGATCTCCTTCGCCTCGTCCTTCCACGGGCCGTCACTGCGCACGACCTCGTCGGCGCCGGCCTCGCGCGCGATGCGCTCCTTGTCGTCGTTCGAGACGACGGCGAACACCTTCGCGCCGGATGCCTTCGCGACCTGGATCGTCGCGGTGCCGACGCCGCCGGCCGCGCCGTGCACGAGCACCCACTCCCCCTCCTTCAGCTGCCCGCGCTTGAGCAGCCCGAAGTGGGCCGTGTGGTAGTTGAGGATGTAGCGCGGCGCCCTCGTCGAAC
This sequence comes from uncultured Thermoleophilaceae bacterium, assembly GCA_963839405.1. Taxonomy (GTDB): domain Bacteria; phylum Actinomycetota; class Thermoleophilia; order Solirubrobacterales; family Thermoleophilaceae; genus DASPHG01. The sequence continues at coordinate 104,519 of CAWIUV010000006.1, read as the reverse complement.
GACAGCTCGTCGATCAGCCCGAACGCCATCTGCGGCATGACGGCGACGCGCTCCGCGAAGCAGTTGCCGAGCGTCATGAACGCGATGCGGTCGCCCTCGGAGAACCCCGACCCGTCGGGTGCGGCGCGACACGACCCCGGCCCCCTCCGAGCCGAGGACGAACGGCGGCTCCGGCTTGTACTGGTAGAGCCCGCGCGTCATGAGGAGGTCCGGGAACGCGATGCCCGCGGACTTGACCTCGACGGTCATCGCGCCGTCGATGCTGCGGCTCGTCGACGTCGGCGACCTGCGCCGCGTCCGGGCCCGGTCAGCTCGCTGACCTGGACGGCCTTCATTTCGGTGCCCGTTGCTCGTTGCTCGTTGCTCGGGGTGAGCGATCCCGGCGCTTCTGCTTCGTCCGATCGTGCGGACGCGCGTTTGCCGACTTGCGCGTGTACGCAGCTCGCTGCCGAGGTCGGCCGACGTCGTCTGCACCGGGCGGTCGCCTGCGTGGCCCTCTTTTGAGCGGTGGACCGTGCGGCGCGCAGCTTGTGCGGGCTGCCGATTCGATCGGCAGCGAACATCGCCGAGGCGTCCGGCCGATGGCACCAGCCAGACAAGCGCCGACTCCTCGTCGATCGCTCGCGGCTCCCTATACGAGACCCAGCACTGGCTCGCACGAGCAGACGCGCGCGGGCTGACGACAGGGGCGTACCGAAGCGAAGCTGGACGGACGTCGGCCGCATGCTCTCCGGCCTTGATCAAGCGGCCGGGGCCGTGACACCCGAGCAACGAACAACGAGCAACGAGCAACGTCATACGGGCATCACCCCGTGCTTCTTCCACGGCCGCTCGACGTGCTTCGTTGCCGCCAGCTCGAGCGCGCGGATCACGGTCGGGCGCGTCTCGCGCGGGTCGATGACGTCGTCGATCAGCGCGTTGCCCGCCGCGACGTAGGGATCGATCGGACTTGCGGATCCCCTCGATCATCTCCGCGCGCGTCGCGTCGGGGTCGTCGGCCGCCTCGATCTGCTTGCGGAAGATGATGTTCACCGCGCCCTCGGGGCCCATCACCGAGATCTCCGCGCTCGGCCAGGCGACGATCAGGTCCGGCTCGTACGCCTTGCCGCACATCACGTAGTAGCCCGCGCCGTAGGCCTTGCGGACCACGACGGTGACCTTCGGGACGGTCGCGCGCGAGACCGCGTAGAGCATCTTCGCGCCGTGGCGGATGATCCCCTCGCGCTCCACCTTCGTGCCCACCATGAAGCCCGGCACGTCCTGCAGGAAGAGCAGCGGGATGCCGTAGGCGTCGCAGAGGTTGATGAAGCGCGCGGCCTTGTCGGCCGAGTCGTTCTCGAGGATCCCGCCGAGGTGCTTCGGCTGGTTGGCGACGATGCCGATCGGCCGTGCCGCCCATCCGCGCGAGGCAGGTGATCAGCGTGCGCGCGAAGCGCGGCTTGATGTCGAAGTAGAAGCCGTCGTCGACGATCCGGCGGATCACGTCGTACATGTCGTACGGCTTGCGCGGCGACTCCGGCAGCACGTCGAGCAGCTCCTCGTCCTTGCGGTCGATCGGGTCGGCGACCTCGCGCAGCGGGCGGCTTCTCCTCGCAGTTCTGCGGCATGAACGAGAGGTAGGTCTTGATCGCCTCGATGCACTCCTCGTCGGAGTCGACCTCGAGGTCGCCCACGCCCGAGATCCGCGTGTGGATCTTCGAGCCGCCGAGGTCCTCCTGGGTGACGTCCTCCCCCGTCACCGCCTTCGTCAGGTGCGGGCCGGCGAGCGCCATCGAACCGCGTCCCTTGACCATCGGCACGAAGTCGGCGAGGCCGGGGATGTACGCCGTGCCGGCTGCGCACGGCCCCATCAGCGCGGCCACCTGCGGGATGACGCCGCTCATGATCACCTCCTCGCGGAAGAGGTGGCCCGAGCCCGCGAACAGCGACCCGGCCGCCTCCTGGATCCGCGCGCCGGCGGAGTCGAGCAGCCAGATCAGCGGGATCCGCTTCGTCAGCGCGATCTCGCGCAGGCGCGTGACCTTCATCTCGCCGGTCATCCCCATCGAGCCGGCCATCACCGTGAAGTCGTAGGCGGCCACGGCGACCATGCGGCCGTCGACCTTCCCGTAGCCCGTGATCACGCCGTCGGCGGGAGCCTCCTTGTCGCGCATCGCCGGCTGCGAGAAGTGCGGCCTGCCGTGGATGCCGAGCTCGACGAACGTGCCGTCGTCGATCAGGAGCGCGAGTCGCTCGCGCGCGGTCAGCTTGTCCTGCTCGTGCTGGCGGGCGATCTTCTCCTCGCCGCCGCCGAGCTTCGCCTTCGCGCGCCGCTCCTCGAGATCCTCGACCAGCGACCGCAGCGACGGGCGCTCGACGAGCGTGTCCGCCTTGACGCCTTCCTTCACCGACCCTTCCACTGGGGCTCCCTCTTCTCGAAGAACGCGGTGACGCCCTCGATGGCGTCCTCGGTAGACAACTCGATCGTGAGCTGGGCGCGCAGGTAGTCGAGCGCCTCCATCAACGGCATGTCCATCTGTCGCCACATCGCGTCCTTGCCGAGCTTCATGACGAGCGGCGACTTCTTCGCCAGCTTCCCGGCCCACTCGGCGACGGTCGCGTCGAACTCGCCGGCGGGGACGACCTTGTTGACGATCCCGGCCTCGCGCGCCTCGTCCGCCGTCATCCGCTCGCCCAGGAGCAACATCTCGTTAGCAACCTTGCGCGGCACGTTGCGATAGATCAGCGCCATGATCATGAACGGGAACAGCCCGACGTTGATCTCGGGCGTCCCGAAGCCCGCGCTGTCCTTCGCGATGATCAGGTCACACGCGAGCGCGATGCCGAGCGAGCCCGCCAGGCAGTGGCCGTTCGCGGCGCAGATGGTGGGCTTGCCGAGCGTCCCGATCAGCTCGAACAGCTTCACGAAGCGCTCGTTGGCGAGCTGCTTGTGGACGGTCGGCGTGTCGCCGGCGAATCCGGAGAGATTGCCCCCGGACGAGAAGACCTTCTCGTGCGTCGAGGTGAGGATGACCACGCGCACGTCCTCGTCATCGCGCGCGGCCTCGAATCCGGCCGTCAGGTCGTTCAGCATCTCCCACGAGAGCGAGTTGCGCGTCTCGGCGTCGTCCATCGCGATCGTCGCGACGTGGTCGGAGACCCCGTAGGTGATCTTCTCGTAGGTTGCCAAGCGTGCGAAACCGTATCGCCGCCGGAATCGTCGCGTGCGCCGTGCTCGCGATTCCGGCCGTGGCGGCAGCCGCTCCTTACCCCACGCGCGAGCGCATGGATGCGGTGCGGAGCTACCTCAAGGACCGTGGCGGAGTGGTCGGCGTCAGCGTGGTCGACAGCCGCGGGCCGGGTGCGCGGAATCCACACCCGCCGCCGCTTCGTGACGGCCAGCGTGATCAAGGCGATGCTGCTGGTGAGCTACCTGCGCAAGGTCAACTCACCAGGACCGCGGGCTGTCGAGGTACGAGCGCAGCTACCTCCGCCCGATGATCCGGGTGTCGTCGAACTCGGCCGCGACCTGGACGTACTACCGCGTCGGCGACAGGTCGCTCCGGCGCCTCGCTCGGCGCGCCGACATGAACCAGTTCTGGATCTGCTGCTCCTGGGGCTATGCGCACTTCAGCGCGCGCGACCAGGCGAAGTTCTTCTGGCGGCTCCAGAAGCTGACGCCGCCGCGATTCCGCGACTACGCGACCCATCTGCTGCGCTCGATCGTCCCCTCGCAGAGCTGGGGAATCCCGAGCATCGCGCGGCCGCGCGGGTTCTCCGTCTTCTTCAAGGGCGGCTGGCGCTCGACGGTGCGCGGGCCAGCTCGTGCACCAGGCGTCGCTCGTTCGCTACAAGCGCACCAAGTTCTCGCTCGCCATCCTCACCGACGGCAACCCCTCGATGAGTTACGGGATCAAGACGATCGAGGGAATCACCCGCCGGCTCCTGCGAGCCAAGCCGCGATAAGTCGAACGTACGTCCAAGTTCCGCTTGAACGTGAGTTCAGGAGGGCATGAAGGGATGTCCGGTGCGGCATCTGTCCCGGCGGGCTGCTAGGTTGCCGCGCTTCGCCGGCTGAGGGGCAGCCGGCGCGGGCAGGGACGCCCCGGACGGAGGAACCACGGGGAACTGAAGGGAGACGCTTTGAAACGCCTCCGACTTCTGCTGTCGCTTACGGTGCTGTGCGCGCTTGCAACCACGGCTGCGCCCGCATCGAGCGGAGCAGCAACATCGCGAACAGGTGACCGGATGATGGACGTGATCAATTGGGCGCGCCAAGACGCCGGGCTGCGCCCGCTGAGGCGCTCACGGCGCCTGACTCGTTCGTCCAGGGCACGCTCGGAGCTGATGATGCGCGCGGACTTCTTCGCGCATCCGTCGCGCCTATCGGTGCCGACATTCGACCGCGTCGGGGAGGTGCTCGAACTGCACGGCGGCCGCCGGCCGCAGACGAACGCCGTCCTGCGGCGGTGGGCGAATTCGTCGGGCCACCGTGCGGTGCTCACCTCGAGCGCCTACCGCTGGGTCGGTGCGGCACGCGCCGTCGGCCGCTACAACGGCTCCCGCGCGACGATCTGGGTGGTGCGCCTCGGCCGAAAGTAGGAAGTTGCGCTTCCTACTTTCTGCTGAGTAGGCTGCGGCCATGGCCGCTACCGACACCGTCCTCAAGCCGGACTTCAACACAAGCAAGAAGCACTTCATCTTCACGGAGGAGCACGACCGGCTCCGCGAGTCGATCGGCTCGTTCGTGGAGAAGGAGCTCCAGCCCCACGCGCAGGAGTGGGAGGACGAGAAGTACTTCGCCGACTGGGTCTTCCCGCGCATGGGCGAGCTCGGCTTCCTCGGCCTTTCCTATCCCGAGGAGTACGGCGGCCAGGGCGGCGACTACTACTGCAACATCGTCCTCGCCGAGGAGATCACGAAGTCGAACTGCGGCGGCCTGGCGATGGGCATCGCGGTTCACACGGACATGGCCACGCCGCCGGTGTTCCTGTTCGGCACCGAGGAGCAGAAGCAGCGCTACCTCGTGCCCGCGATCAAGGGCGAGAAGGTCTCCTGCCTCGGCATCACCGAGCCGGACGCGGGATCGGACGTGGCCGGCATCAAGACGCGCGCGGTCCGCGACGGCGACGAGTGGGTCATCAACGGCTCGAAGACCTACATCACGAACGGCCACCGCGCCGACTTCATCGTGCTCGTCACGAAGACGGACCCGGACGCCGGCTACGACGGGTTCACGCTGTTCCTCGTCGACATGGACGCCGAGGGCGTGATCCGCGAGAAGAAGCTCGAGAAGCTCGGCATGCACGCCTCCGACACGGCGCTGCTCGCGTTCCAGGACGTGCGCGTCCCGGCGGACGCCGTGCTCGGCCAGGAGGGCAAGGGCTTCTACCACATCATGTGGGAGCTCCAGGGCGAGCGGCTGATCGGCGCAGCGGGCTGCGTGGCGGGCGCGCAGCGCGTGCTTCGACCGCACGCTTCAGTACGCGCAGGAGCGCAACGCGTTCGGCCGCCAGATCGGCAAGTTCCAGGTGATCCGGCACAAGTTCGCCGAGATGGCGACGAAGATCGAGTCAGCGCGCCAGCTCGTCTACATGACCGCGTGGCGGCACCAGAACGGCGAGTACCCCGTGCGCGAGATCTCGATGGCGAAGCTTTACGCGTCACGCATCGCCGTCGAGGTGGCCGACGAGTGCATCCAGATCCATGGCGGTGCCGGCTACATGAAGGAGTACGGGATCGAACGGGTCTGGCGCGACATGCGCCTGAACCGGATCGGCGCCGGCACCGACGAGGTCATGCTCGACGTGATCGGTCGCTCGTATGGCCTCTGAGATCCCCGGCGCGCAGCGCCGCAAGGTCGAGAAGAAGCTCCTGTCGCCGACGATCGAGCCGGTCGCCGAGGGCGTCTGGATGCTCCGCGGCGGCGGGCCGCCGAAGCGGACGATGAACGTCTATCTCCTGCAGGAGGGCGACGGCTTCACCGCATACGACGGCGGCATCCACGGCATGGCCGGCGCGATCAAGGAGGCCGCGAAGCAGCTGGGCGGCGAGGTCAAGCGGATGGTCCTCGGGCACGCGCACGAGGACCACCGGGGCGCCGCGCCGGACATGGGCGTGCCGATCCTCTGCCATCCGGACGAGCGCCGTGACGCGGAGCGCGAGCTCGCATGGAACGACGATCGCGGCATGGACCTGTCGAAGCTGGAGAGCCCGGTCGTGCGCTTCGCGATCAAGCGCTTGCTCGGCGTCTGGGACGGCGGGCCGGTGAAGATCGCCGACACGGTCTCCGAGGGCGACGAGATCGCCGGCTTCAAGGTGGTGCCCACGCCGGGCCATGCGCCGGGCCAGATCGCTCTCTTCCGCGAATCCGACCGGCTCGCGCTGGTCAGCGACACGCTCTACACGCTCGACCCCGCGAAGGTGACCACCCCGTACGGCGGCCCGCGCATCCCCCACCGCTGCGTTCACACCGGACCGCGATTCCGCGCGCGACTCGATCCTGCGGATCGCGGCGCTGGAGCCGAAGGCCGTCTGGGCCGGACACGCGGATCCCGTGACCGGCGACTGCAAGGCGCAGCTCGAGCACGCCGCCGCGACGACGTACTGACGTGGCCGCCACGCGCGAATTCAGCAAGGGCGTGCCGCCGGCCCGCCCGTCCGGCCTCATGCCCCCGTTCACCGAGGAGCACGAGGAGCTGCGCGAGTCGATCCGCCGCTTCGTCCTCAAGGAGCTGCGGCCGCACGTGCAGCAGTGGGAGGACGACGAGTGGTTCCCGAACGAGGTCTTCCACAAGATGGCCGCGGTCGGCTTCCTCGGCCTGAAGTACCCGGAGGAGTACGGCGGCGAGGGCGGCGACTACCTGCACGACGCGGTCCTCAGCGAGGAGCTCGCGCTCTGCGGCTCGGGCGGGCTGGCCGCCGGGATCGGCGCGCACATCGGGATCGCCACGCCGCCCGTGTGGAAGTTCGGCACCGAGGAGCAGAAGCAGCGCTTCCTCGCCCCGGCGATCCGCGGCGAGAAGATCGCGGCGCTCGGGATCACCGAGCCTGGCGCGGGGTCGGATGTAGCGGGCATCCGCACGTTCGCGAAGAAGGTGGACGGCGGCTACGTCGTGAACGGCTCGAAGACCTTCATCACGAACGGCGTGCGCGCGGACTTCCTCGTCACCGCCGTGAAGACGACGCAGGAGGGCGGCCACCACGGCCTCTCGTTCCTGATCCTCGAGAAGGACATGGAGGGCTACTCCGTGTCGCAGAAGCTGAAGAAGATGGGCTGGCACGCCTCCGACACGGGCGAGCTCGCGTTCCAGGACGTCTTCGTCCCCGAGGAGAACCTGCTCGGGGAGGAGAACAAGGGCTTCTACCTGATCATGGCCAACTTCCAGTGGGAGCGGCTCTTGATGGCGCTCGGCTCGGTCGGGCTCGATGCAGCGCACGCTCGAGCGGACGATCGAGTACGCGCTGGAGCGCGAGGCGTTCGGCCGGCCGATCGCGAAGCACCAGGCGATCCGCCACAAGATCGCCGAGATGGCGCTCAAGTGCGAGACCGGCCGCGCGGTCACCTACAACGCGCTGCGGCTCTTCTACGAGGGCGGCGACGCCGTCAAGCAGGTGACGATCGCGAAGCTGAAGACCCAGCGCGACGCCTTCGACGTGGCCGACGACGCGCTCCAGGTCTTCGGCGGCGCCGGCTACATGAAGGAGTACGAGATCGAGCGCGCGGCGCGCGACACGCGCCTCGGCCCGATCGGCGGCGGCACCGACGAGATCATGAGCGAGATCCTCGGCAAGCAGCTTGGGCTGTAGACAGTCCAGCGCGCTCTTCTTCGTTCTCCTCATCGCGCTCGGCGGCTGCGGCGGCGACGACAAAGCCGAGCCGACGGTGATCGTCGGCGTCGGCGATTCCATCACGGCGGGCGCTCCCGGCTGGGACCCGAATCCCGGGCTGCGGGAGCAATGGAACGCCCACGATCCACAAAGCCAGTGGGAGCACTGGGCCGACGCCGAGCTCGGCGACGGATACGACGTCCGCAACTGCGGCGTGAGTGGCGACCGCACCGACGAGATCGCGTTCCGCCTGGATGCCTGCATCTCGCGGCGCGGATGTCGTGGTCCTTCAGGGCGGTGTCAACGATCTCGTCCAGGGCTTCTCGCCCGAGAAGGCAGTACGAAACATCCGCGAGATGGTCGGGCGCGTAAAGGCGGCCGGCCTTTCGCCGTTGCTCGCGAATCTGCTTCCGGTGAACCGGCGACGTCAGCTTCTGGTGGACAAGATCACGCGGCTAAACGATCTGATCCGCGAGCTCGCACGCGACGAGAACGTCGCGGTGGTGGACTTCTTCGGGTTGCTGGAGGACCCCGCGGGGTCCGACCGGATGCCCGCTCGATGGACCGCGGACGGCATCCACCCATCCGTCTGGTGCAGCACCGCCCGGCGCTGCGACAGAAGCCGCGCCGCGCAAACGTTGTCTTGAGCATGGGGTTCTTCCGCATCGCGCTCCTCGCTGCGCTGGTGCTGGCCTTCGCGGCCCGTCGCGCGCACGCGCTCAAGACCTGCCCCGAGCCGGACGCCGAGTGGAACCGCGCCACCCCGGAGGAGGCCGGGATGGACGCCGCCAAGCTGCAGGACGCGATCGACTACGGCTCGACGCAGGCCTCCTTCGCGATCCGCGTCTACCGCGGCGGCTGCCTGGTCGGCGAGGACCGGCTCGCGGAGCAGAACCGCAACTCGCGCTACCAGAGCTGGTCGATGGCGAAGTCGGTCACGTCGATGATCTTCGGCCGCGCGATGACGCTCGGGCTGATGTCGCCCGACGACCCGGTCGGCTCGCTCGTCCCGGAGGCCGACAAGGCGCACGGCGAGATCACCGTCCACGACCTGCTCACGATGACCTCGGGCCTCAAGTGGAACGGCCTCCGCGACTACAACATCTTCACGATGCCGGACCGCATCCGGGACGCCCTCACGCTCGAGGTCGTCAAGCCGCACGGCACCTACTTCGAGTACGCGCAGAGCGCGTCTCGCTGCTGGCCGAGATCGTCGGCCGGTCCGCGAACGAGGACATGATGGCCTTCGGCCAGCGCGAGCTGATGACGCCGCTCGGGATCGAGGAGGGCTCGTGGGACTGGACGCGCGACCGGCCGGCCACGTCGGCGGCTTCTACGGCGTGCAGATGACGCCCGACGACTACGGCCGCCTCGGCGACCTGATGCGCCGCGGCGGAGTCTGGAAGGGCACAGCGCCTGCTCTCGCGCGAGTACATGCGGCGCTCGGTCGAGCCGTCGAAGACGAACGGCTGCTACGGCTGGCTGATCTGGGTGAACGCCGCCGCGCCGTGCATCGGCCCGACGGTGGCGGACCGGGGGATCGAGGACACGCCGCGACTTCCCGGAGCTGCCGGCCGACTTCTACAACTTCTCCGGCCTCTTCGGACAGCGCGTGACGGTCTTCCCGACGCAGGACATCGTGATCGTGCGAACCGGCCAGGACCCGGGCATGCTGCCCACCGGCCAGCCGAACTGGGAGAACGAGCTGTACAAGCGCGTGCTCGCGCGCGATGACCGACCAGACCTACGAGCCGCCCGGCGACGCGCCGCGCGTCAACGAGGAGAACGAGGAAACGGACGTCGACTACGGCTTCGGGCAGTCCCTCTCCGAGCCCGACCAGTACTCGAAGGGCGCGAACCAGGACGAGCTGCCGCCGGCCGGCCCGGCGCGCGCCCGCGCCGCGATCTTCGGCAGCCGCACGAGGCACGCTCGTGCGCGGCACTGTGCGCATCGACGCTGGCGTGCCCGCCGCGCTGGCCCGTCGAGGGGCTCTCGACGTGCGCCGGTGTCGCGAAGCTCAAGGGAGCGAAGGCGGTCAGCTACACGATCGCGCCGGGCAAGACGACGAAGCTCAGCTTCCACCTGTCGGACCGGACGCGGCGCAAGCTGCGCCGCAAGGGCACGCTCACCCTCGCGGCGGTGGCGCGGAACGCCGACGAGACCGGCGGAACCGCTCTCGCGTCGCAATCCGCGTGTACCCGTAGCGAATACGAGGTCCTCGCGAACTAGAGGCCGGCCGAGGACCTCGTCCGTGTGCTGGCCGAGCGCGGGCCCCGGCACCAGCTTGCCCGGCCGCGCGAGCGACACCACCGGCAGCGGGAAGTCGAATGGCCCGCCGTCGAGCTCCCCGACGAGCCCGCGCTCGGCGAGCAGCGGGTCGCGCCAGGCGTCACCGAGCGCGCGCAGCCGCTCGCACATCCCGCCGGCTGCGTTGATCCGCTCGACCCACTCGTCGGCCGGCGCCGTCGCGATGACCTCGGCGATCCGGTCGTGGACCAGCTCGCGGTTGGCGAGCCGCGCGTCGTCCGGTCGCACAGCGCTCGTCCTCGATCCAGTCGCGCCGGTCGAGCGCTTCGCACAGCCCCTTCCAATGGCGGTCGTGGAGGGCGACGACCTGCACGTGCTCGCCGTCGGCCGCCTCGAAGACCGCGCTCGGGACGCGCACGTAGCTCTCCGAGCCGATCCGGCCGGGCTCGAAATCGCCGCTGAGCGAGAACAGAGCCAGCGGGCTCGTGAGCGCCGCGGCCGAGTCGAACAGGGCGCAGTCGACGATGAGCGCCCTCCCCCGTCCGCTCGCGCCTGCCAGAGCGCAGCGAGGATCGACTGGGCTGCGTACATCCCGGTCATGAAGTCGATCAGCGGGACCGGGACGCGCTGCGGCGGCCCGTCCCGCTCCCCGGTCAGCTCCATCAGGCCCATCGTGGCCTGCAGGCTCGGGTCCATCGCCCTGCCGCCGCGGTCGGCGCCGTGTCCGGTGATCGAGCACCACACGAGCCGCTCGGGCATGTCGGCCGGCCCGAAGCCGAGACGAGCCCTGCCGACGTTGTCGATCACGACGTCGGCGCGCCTCCACGAGCCGGCGCAGATCCGCGTCCTCGACGACCACGCTCCGCTTGCCGCGGTTCAGCGCGTGGAAGTACGCGCTCTCGCCACTCGGCGCGAACGGCGGGAACGTCCGGCTCTCGTCACCGCGCGGCTGCTCGACCTTGACGACGTCCGCGCCCAGGTCGGCAAGCGTCAGCCCGCAGAACGGCCCGGCGACCAGCGTCGCGAGCTCGACGACCCTGGTTCCGTCGAGAAGCGGCGGCTCAGGCAGCGGCGTAGCGCTTCGCGGCGCGCTCGCGGAGCTTCGCCGCCTCGACCTCGCGGTTCTTCGGCGGCGCGTTCGTCACGAGCGAGTCGAGCAGCCGGGTGGTGACGTCGGCGACCTCGTCGACCGCGCGGTCGAACGCCTCCTCGTTCGCCTGCGACGGCTTCGTCGAGCCGCTCACCTTGCGCACGTACTGGAGCGCAGAGGCGCGCATCTCCTCTTCGGTGGCGGGCGGGTCGAAGTTGTGAAGGGTGCGGATGTTGCGACACATGCCGCCAGCCTAGCCGGGCGCCTTCAGCCTGACCCTCTTGCGGGCCGTGCTCGTCAGGCCGGCGGCGTTCTCGAGCGTGACCGTGACGCGCGTGCGGATCTTGCCTTCGCGCTTGAGGATGCGGAATTTCTTCTTCGACATCCGCAGCTTGAGCCTGACGTGGCCGTTCGCCGGCACGGTGAATGTCTTGCGCGCGAGCACGACTCTGCGGCGGGCGCTGACCTGGACCCGCCTGATGCTCTTGAAGACTGCCTTGCCGGTGAGGCCGGCGGTGGCGTCGAACGGGAACCTGAAGCGCCGCCTTCGGTTTACGCGGATCGACGAGGGCGAGTCGCTGAGGTCAGCCGCGTCTGGAGCGACGTCGTTGGGGCCACCATCGCCGCCGCCGTCACCGCCGCCGCCGCCATCGCCGCCGCCGCCGCCACCACCATCGCCGCCATCGCCACCGCCACCACCACCTACGGTGATCGTCCGGGTCGTCCGCGCGGCCGCGCCGCCAGTGCAGTGTGCGGTCTGACCGGTGAAAACGAAGGTCATCGAGCACCCAACCTCGTCGGTGACCGTCAGCGTGACTGTGTATTCACCCGCGGCGTAGGTGCGAGTTGGCGTTGGCCCGGCGTCGAGAGCCTGCGTGCCGTCGCCGAAGTCCCAGTCATAGCGCGCGATGGTCCCGTCGGAATCGCTCGACCCAGCTGCGTCGAACGCCGTCCCTTCCCCGGGCGCCCCCACGCTCGCGGTGAACGAGGCGACTGGCCCCTGGTTCGGCGACAGCGCGATCGCGCGTGCGGCATCGCCCGCCGTTGACCGTCGCCGGCGACTTCGCGGAGAGCAACCCGCCGGCGCCGACGTCGTACTGGGACACCTTGTCGGTGAGGGTGTTGGTGACGTAGACGCTCTTCCCGTCGGGGCTCACGGCGAGCCCCTGCGGACCCGCATCCGTTGGGACCGTCGCCGGCGTCTTCGCCACCAGCGCCCCGCCCGGGCCGACGTCGTACTGCCGCACGCTGGCGGCCGCTGCTGTCGGTGACGTAGACGCTCTGGCCATCCGGGCTCACCGCGACCCGAATTCGGGTTCGCGCCCGCCGGGACCGTCGCCGGCGACTTCGCCGCCAGCAACCCGCCCGCACCGACGTCGTACTGCGACACGGTCGTGGTGCCGTTCGGTTTGTGACATAGACGCTCTTGCCGTCCGGGGTCATCGCAATCCCGCTCGGGGGTTGCGCCCGCCGGCACGGTCGCCGGCGTCTTCGCGGCCAGCGCCCCGCCCGCGCCGACGTCGTACTGCGACACGACGCCGCTGCCTGCCGTAGTTGGTGACGTAGACGCTCGTGCCGTCCGGGCTCACCGCGACCCCGAACGGGCTGCGCGACCGTCATCGACCGTCGCCGGCGACTTCGCCGCCAGCAACCCGCCCGCACCGACGTCGTACTGCGACACGCGTGGCGGCGTTGTTGTTTGTGACATAGACACTCTTGCCGTCCGGACTGACGGCCACCCCGAACGCCCACGGGCCCGCCGGCGACCGTCGGCGGCGACTTGGCCACCAGCGCCGCCGCCGGCCCCGACGTCGTACTGCGACACGCTGCCGCTGCCGGCGGTCTGGTCGGAGTTCGTGACGTACACACTCTTGCCGTCAGGGCTCACCGCCACCGCGATCGGCTGCAAGCCGCTCGCGACCGTCGCCGGCGACTTCGCCGCAAGCAACCCCCCGGCACCGATGCCGTACTGCGACACGCCGTTGGTGGGACCATCAGTGAGGTTGGCGACGTAGGCGCTGCCGCCGGCGCCCCAGCCCTCGACCGGCAGCACAGCTGCCATCGATGCGCACAGCGTCACCACAACGAGCGCGCACCGTCGGGCCGATACCGCGTCGAGACCAATCACGAGTCCACAGCCAACCTACACCCGACCACTGCCCGGCGCGAGCAGCTAGCGCAAGCGGACCCGTGCGGTCGCGCGGCGCTTCGTGCAGCCGAGCCGCTTCGCGACCTTGGCCCGCCGGGCCTTACCCAGCCGCACCCTCATGCGGGCCACGCCCTTCGCGTTCGTCGACCTTGCGCTTGCCCTTGAAGCGGACGACGGCGCCCTCGACGGGCTCGCCCTGCGCTCTTCACCCGGAACCGCAGCCGCGTGCGGCGGCCCTCGCGGACCCGGCGCGGCTTGACCCGCAGCCGCAGCTTCGGATCCGCCGGCCGCGTCGCGCGCGGGTCGTCGAGCAGCAGCTCGACGTTGCGGTCGGTCGGCTCCCCCGGCGTTGTCGTCCGTGTCCTCCTGCGGGTCGTTGTAGGTGAGGACGCGGCCGATCGAGGCCAGCTCAGCCGGGCTGAAGCTCCGGCCGCCGGTTCCGGGCGGCGGGCGCTCCACCGGCGCGTCGTGGTCGAACATCGTCCCGAAGATCGAGAGCGTTCCGTCACAGTTCTCCATCAGCTCGATCGAGCCGCTGCTGCGGCGGCCAGTCGGCGATCGCCGGGCTCTTGATCTCCCAGAACCCGGACCCGCTCTCGGCCTTGAACGGCTGCGACGCGGTTGTTGTGCGAGTGGCCCGCCACGAACGCGACCACGTGCGGATGCGCGAGGAGGAGCTCCTTCAGGTCCTCCCCGAGATGAAGCGGCTCGGACGAGCGCGGGTCGCGGTCGCACCCCGGGTTCGTGTCGTGCCCGTGCTCGTCGGGCTCCGTGCACCGCTCGCCTCCTCGTCGGCACCGTGGACGTCGAGCGACCCGGTCGCGTGGTGGCCGAACACGACGATCAGCTCGTTGCGCTCGGTCGCCGCGTCGAGCTCCTTCTCGAGCCACTTCCACTGCGGGTCGTCGATGTTCCCGTCGGCGGAGGCGGCCACCATCCCGCCCTCGGAGAGCGTGTCGATCACGATGAAGCGGATGTTCGGCAGCGGGCGTCCACGAGTAGTAGGCCGCGGCGCCGTTCGAGGCCTCGAGCTCAGCCTGCGGCACGAACGCGAAGCCGTGCGCGTCGGCCTGCTTGCCCGTGCGCGTGAAGCGCCTTGAACTGCGCCTTGTCGACGAACTGCCGGTTCGGGTCGGGCGGCACGAAGAACGACGTGCTCGCGACCGTGGTGAGGAAGCGCGGGTCGAGGCCCGGACGCGAAGTCGGTGGTGGCCGGGCTGTAGGGCTTCACACAGCCGGTGCCGATGTCCTCGAAGCTCCGGACGGCGTCCTCGTTGCCCTGGACGAGGCCGTCGTGGTTGCCGAACACCGAGTACGACGGCACCTTCAGCCCCTCGGCCTCGAACGGCACCTGCGCGCGGTCCATCAGGCCCGGGTACGCGGGCCAGTTCGCGTACGAGCCGGAGGGGCTGTCCGGGTCGTAGAAGGCGGGCGAGCCGCGAAGTAGTCGTCGTAGTCCTGGACGCCGGTGTAGTTCCGCGGGTCGTCGAGGGCGTGCGCCGGCGGACACGCGCTGCGCGCCAGGTCGGCCGAGCCGCTGTTCGGGTCGAGCGTCCCGCCCTCGATGAGCTTCACGACCCACTCCGTCTCGTTGCGCTGCATGTTGTCCGCGAGGTCGCCGGTCATCACCGCGTTCACCATCTGCGCCCGGGTCCCGTCGCCTTGAGGCACGGGGCTCGACAGGAAGCGGTTCATCGCCCGGATCGACTGGTCGATCTCGTGAACCTGGAGCGCCTCCTGCGGGCGCCAGGCCGCCCGCGCGGTACCCGACGGATCCTGGTCGATGAACTCGACGCGCACGGGTGACTCCTCGTCGGCGAGCTGGAAGTCCGAGAGCTGGCCGAAGTAGGCGAGCGACAGGCGCCGCCGCTCGCGCCCGGCCTTGGGCGCGGCGAGCTCGGCGCGCACGACGTACGGCTCGCCCGGGCCGAGCGAAAGCAACTGGAACGCCTCGGCGGGATCGCCGCCGGTGATCGTCTCCTCGAGCGTCGATTTGCCGTTGAGCCCCGCCGCGGACGGCGCGACCGCGAGCCCGGCCACGATCGTGAGCGCGGCGATGAGGCGCGTCATGTAAACGAACGTACACACGAAGTGGACATGTGCGCGCCAGGTTGGTGGTATGCATCCAGCCGTGAAGCGCCGGATTGGACTCAGCCTCGGTCATCCTCGCGCTGTTCGCGGCGGGCGTCGTCGTCGCGCAGGTGAACGACCCGAAGAAGGAGGGGCGCACGTCGCCCTCCAAGCTGCAGCTCGGCAGCGGGCGCGATCTGAACCCCGCGGGGAAGATGACCCAGCTCGGCAACTTCCCCGCCGGCGGCGCGCTCACCACGAACGGGCGCTTCGCCTGGACGCTCTCCGCGGGCCGCGGCAAGAACGACATCCGGATCGTGCGCGTCGAGACCGGCAAGAAGTGCCGCGAGGGCCGCCGCGGCAAGCGCTGCCGGCGCCGCAACGAAGCGCCGGATCGGGCGCGTCGTTCAGACGATCCCGATGCCCGGCGTGAACGGCGGCATCGCCATGGCGCCCGACGGCCGCACCGCCTACGTCTCGGGCACGCCCGAGTCGTCCACCGACTACGACCAGCCGCCCGAGGGCACGCCCGGCATCGAGGGCGACGTCATCCACGTGTTCCGCTACAACGCGAAGCGCGGGCGGGCGACGCGAGACGGCGTGATCGAGGTGCCGGCTCCGGACGACACGCCGCCGCCGCAGGACTTCCCACCGACGCGAACCGACCAGGTCTCGTGGCCGCGCGACCTGGCGATCAGCCCCGACGGCAAGACGCTCCTCGCCGCGCTCAACCTCGCCCACAGCGCGGCGATCATCGACACGGAGTCGAAGGCGGTCGAGTACGTGAAGACCGGGCGCTACCCGTACGGCGCCGCGATCACGCGCGACGGCGAGAAGGGGCTCATCTCGAACGAGGCCGACGGCACGGTGTCGGTGATCGACCTCGCAGAGCGCCAGCGAGGAGAAGGAGATCACGGTCGGCCCGCACCTCTCGCACCCCGAGGGCATGGCGACCGACCCGAAGGCAGACCGCGTCTACGTGGCCGTCACGCACCAGGACCTCGTGCAGCGTGATCAACACGAAGACCATGGAGACCGAGCGCGCCCTCTCGGTCGAGCGGCCGCAGGGTCTCGGCACCGCGCCGGTCGCGGTCAGCGTCACGCCGAACGGCCGCCGGCTGATCGTCAGCAACTCGGGCGAGGACGCGCTTGCCGTCTTCGCCCTTCCCGGTGCGGCCGCGAAGAGCTCGCGGCTGGAGCAGCGCGCGGACGCCGTCCTCCAGCACGAGGGCCGGCGCAACGTCGAGCAGGCCGAGATCGAGCGCGAGGAGGCCGCCGAGATCTACGGCGAGGAGGCCGAGGAGGAGGTCGAGGCCGAGAAGGCCGCGCGGCCGGTGCAGCGCAAGGCCGAAGGACTGGGAGCTGATCGGCCGCGTGCCGACGGCGTCGTATCCGACCTGGGCGGGCGCGACGAAGCGCAAGCCTGATCTGGGTCACGGCCGAGGGCGCGGGCTCCGGGCCGAACTCGCTGAAGCCGGGCGAGACCGTCCCGCGCGACCCCGGCTCAGCGACGGGCGGCGTCGCCGGAGTCGTTCTGGTTCAAGTACCTGCCCTCGTACACGTTCGGCCGCTCGGGCGTGCTCGCGTTCCCATCGGACAAGCGGCTGCGCAAGCTCACGCCGCGCGCGTCGCGCCAGATCCGGCCGAGCAACGCCCAGGACCCGCCCGCCAACACGCCGCTGAGGACGCCGGCCCAGGGCGGCAAGTTCAAGCACGTCTTCTACATCGTGCGCGAGAACCGCACCTACGACCAGATCTTCGGCGCCGACCCGCGCGGCGACGGCGACCCGAAGCTCGAGCTGTTCGGCGAGGAGATCACGCCGAACGCGCACGCGCTGGCGGAGCGCTTCCCGCTGCTCGACCACGTGTACGCGAACTCGGAGGCCTCGATCGACGGCCACTTCTGGACGTCGGCGGCAGCCGTCTCCGACTACGTCTCGAAGAACTGGCACTCGAACTACGGCGGCCGCGGGCGCCCCTACGACTTCGGCACCTACT
Source organism: uncultured Thermoleophilaceae bacterium (assembly GCA_963839405.1). Lineage (GTDB taxonomy): Bacteria > Actinomycetota > Thermoleophilia > Solirubrobacterales > Thermoleophilaceae > DASPHG01. The sequence continues at coordinate 87,155 of CAWIUV010000006.1, read as the reverse complement.
CCGTCACCTGGCCGGCCGCGGGCTTCCTCTTCGACCAGGCACAGAAGCAGGGCATCTCGTGGTTCAACTTCGGCGAGGCGATCGCCGGCGTCGTCCCGCTCAAGGACGACGACCGCACCCCGGAGGACACCCAGAAGGTGATCGCGAAGTTCCGCAAGTCCGACCTGGGCACGACGCCCGGGCTTCCTGCGCCCGTTCCTCGTGATCGACGACACCGGCGCCGGCTGCTTCCCGAACGACGCGTCCTCCGGCGGAGTCGACGTCGTGCTCTCGGCCGGCCGGGCCCCGACATCGAGGTCTACGACTCCACGCTTCCGCAGCCCGGCCACGGCCAGACGCAGGATGCGCCGGACGCGACCGCGCAGTCGCGCTTCGACTGCTTCAAGCAGAAGTTCGAGCAGCAGCTCGCGCAGGACGCCGTGCCGCAGTTCACCTACATCACCTACGCGAACGACCACACGGCCGGGACGACCCCGGGCAGGCGCACGCCGAACGCGATGATCGCCGAGAACGACTGGGCGCTCGGCGAGACGGTCGAGCTGATCTCGAAGTCGCCGATCTGGAAGGACTCGCTGATCCTCGTGATCGAGGACGACTCGCAGGACGGCGCCGACCACGTGGACGCGCACCGGATCCCGGCGTTCGCGATCAGCCCGTACGCCGAGCGCGGCGCGGTCGTGCACACGCGCTACGACTTCCTCTCGTTCATCCGGACGCTTGAGATCGCCGTCGGGATGGAGCCGCTCAACCTGTTCGACGCGGTGGCCGTGCCGATGTACGACGTCTTCACGCCCGAACCCGGACAACGACGAGCCGTACGAGGCGATCGTCCCGAACGTGAACCTGACGGAGCGGAACACCGAGGCGTCGGCGAACGCGGCGCTCTCGAAGCGGCTGCCGCTCGACTTCACCGACCGCACGCCGCAGCGCTACCTCGACAAGATCCTCTGGCAGTACGTCCACGGCGAGGGCTCCGAGCCGCCGCCGCCGGGCCCGAACGCGTCCGGGCTCGACGAGGCGCGCTGGCGCCGCTCGGGCGGCCTCTCGAAGGAGGAGGCGCTCGAAGAGGCGCGCGCGCGCTGGGGACTCGGCGGCGAAGAGGAATAAATAGGCTCCCGCGCTCCGAAGCGACAAAGGAGCGAACGTGGGAGTACTGGACGGAAAGTCGGCGATCGTCACGGGCTCGGCCCGCGGCATCGGCCGCGCGACCGCAGAGCTGCTGGCCGAGCAGGGCGCGCAGGTCCTGATCAACGACCTCGACGGTGACGTCGCCGAGGAGGCCGCGAACGAGATCAAGGGCGAGACGGCCGTCTTCTCCGGCGACCTGACGAAGGAGGGCGCCTGCGACAAGCTGGTCGAGACCGCGGTCGACGCCTTCGGGAAGATCGACATCATCGTCAACAACGCCGGCTACACCTGGGACGGCCCGATCCACAAGATGTCCGACGAGCAGTTCCAGGCGATGATCGACATCCACAACGTCGTCCCCTTCCGCGTGCTGCGCGCCGCCGCGCCGCACCTGCGCGAGCCCGCCAAGAAGGAGAAGGAGGAGGGCAAGGAGGTGTTCCGCAAGGTCGTGAACATCTCGTCGATCTCCGGCACGATGGGCAACGCCGGCCAGGTGAACTACTCCTCCGGCAAGGCCGGCGTCGTCGGCCTGACGAAGACGCTCGCCAAGGAGTGGGGCCAGTTCAAGATCAACGTGAACGCGGTCGCGTTCGGCTTCGTCGAGACGCGCCTGACGGCCTCCAAGGAGGAGGGCGGCTCGATCGAGCGCGAGGGCCAGGAGATCAAGCTCGGCATCCCCGAGCAGATGCGCGCGATGGCCGCGATGATCATCCCGCTCGGCCGCCCGGCCACGCCCGAGGAGGCGGCCGGCCCGGTGTTCTTCCTCTGCTCGCCGTGGGCCGACTACATCCACGGCCAGGTCATCAACGTGACCGGCGGCCAGTTCGGCGGCATGTTCACCTGATGGGCCTCTAGCGTCGGAGACCAGGCTCCCGACTTCGAGCTCGATGGCACGGAGGGGCGCTTCCGCCTCTCCGACCATCGCGGCAAGCGGGTCGTCCTGCTCTTCTACCCGGGCGACTTCACGCCGGTGTGCACGAAGCAGTTCTGCTCCTACGCCGAGCGCGCGGAGGACATGTCGGCGCTCGACGCGACCGTCGTGGGGATCTCGGCGCAGGACGTCGATTCGCACTCGAAGTTCGTCACCGAGAACGGCATCCCGGTGCCGCTGCTCGCCGATCCCGACAAGAAGGTGGCGAAGTCGTTCGGCGCGTCAGCGCCGGTCGTCGGGACTCGCCGCGCGGTGTTCATCGTCGACGAGGAAGGCAAGCTCGCCTACAAGCACGTGCACACGCTCGGGCTCGACTTCCAGACGGTCGACGAGATCAAGGAAGCGCTCGACGCGCTTCCGGCGCCACGGCTAGGGCTTCGGCTTCCGCTCCTCCGCGAGCGGCTTGCCGCCCTCGTCCGTGAGGCCCGGCGGCGGCCACGGGCCGAACCAGTTGTCGCGCGCGCCGTCGATCGTGAACACGCAGCCCGAGTAGTAGTCGCCGGCGGGCGAGGCCAGGTAGGCGACGAGCCACGCCTGCTCCTGCGGCTCGCCGAGCCGCTGCAGCGGCACCGTCCGCGCCACGCCCTCGTACACCGGCCGCGGGTACTTCTTCAGCGCCTCGGTGGCGAAGTGGCCCGACGCGATCGCGGTCAGCTTGATCTGGAAGCGCGCCCACTCGATCGAGAGGACGCGCGTGAGGTTCTCGACCGCGGCGCGCGCGGCCGACGAGTGCGCCATGCCCGGCAGGCCGTGGTGCGGCGAGAGCGTGACGTTCACGATCTTGCCGCCCTCCGCCGGGATCATCGCCTTGGTCGCGACCGCGTGGGTCATCAGCCACGTCCCGATCAGGTTGAGCCGCACGACCGTGTCGAAGCCCTTCGACGTGATGTCCTCGGCGGGCGTCATGTACTGGCCGCCGGCGTTGTTGACGAGCACGTCGATCTTCCCGTGGCGCTCGAGCAGCTCGTCCACGAGCGCGTTCACCTGATCCTCCTCGCGAATGTCGCACACGCGCGCGTGCGCGGGGCTCTCGCAGGCGGCGACCGTCTCCTCGAGCGGCTCGCTGTTGCGGCCCGTCACGACGACGGTCGCGCCGAGCGCGCTCAGCTCGAGCGCGGTCGCCCGGCCGAGGCCCGACCCCCCGCCCGTGACCACGGCGACCTGGCCGTCGAGCAGGTTCGGGGCGAATATCCGCGAGGGCACGCGCGGCAGGCTAAGGGGTCAGACCCCTTGAGTGTCCGACTCAAGGGGTCTGACCCCTAGTAGCCTCGCGCCCGTGATCGCCGAGGCACAGCCCGCGGAGCTGCCGCTGCCAGGGGGCCGGGAGGGCGCGACGGTCCGGCTGCAGCCCCTGATGACCGGCGAGATGCCCGGCCCGCCGGCCTGGTTCGAACGCGAGGAGGGGCGGCTGGCGGCGCTCCACGCGCTCGGCATCGGGGTCGACCGCTCGGACGTTCATGCGCGATGCCGGTGCCGGCGTTCCTCGTCGAGCATCCCGGCGTCGGGCCGATGCTGATCGACACCGGCCTGCACCCATCCGTCGCGGTCGACCCGAAGCAGAACTTCGGCCGCCTCCTGGGCTTCGCCTTCCGCGGGCTCAAGATGACGCCGGAGCAGGCCGTGCCGGCCCAGCTGCGCGCGCGCGGCCTCGACGCGGCGGACATCCGGTTCGTGCTGATGACGCACATGCACGTCGACCACGCGAGCGCGATCTCGGAGTTTCCCGAGCTCGACGTTCGTGCTCTCGCAAGCAGGAGTGGGACGCTCGGCGACGGAAAGTCGACGCGACGGCTACGTCAAGCAGCCAGTACGACTTCGGCTTCGACTACCGCACGTTCGACTTCGAGTCGCGCGACACCGAGTCGTTCGCGACGTTCGGGCGCTCGTTCGACCTCTTCGGCGACGGCAGCGTGCGCGCGGTCTTCACGCCGGGCCACACGCACGGCCACACCTCGTACGTGCTGCGGCTACGCGACCGCGAGGTGCTGTCGCCGGCGACGCGATCTACACGATGCGCACGCTCGACGAGAGCGTGCTCCCGTACAAGATGGCCGACGAGCACCAGTTCCGCCGCTCGCTGAAGGAGATCCAGCGCTACCGCGAGCGGACGCCCGGGGCGCTGATCATCCCCGGGCACGACTGGGACAGCTTCAGCGCGCTGGATCCGGTGTACGAGTAGCCGCCTCGGCGGCCTGGCGGGCGGCGCGGCGCGCTGAGCGCGCGGCGGCGATCGCCTTCTTGCGGCCGTCGGCCTCGCGCAGCTTGCCGTGGAGCGCCTTGATCTCCGCGAAGACCGCGTCGGAGGCGGCCTGCGACTGCTCGCGCGTCGGCTCCTCGACCTGCTCGAAGCGGATCGGGTCGCCGTACTGGATCGTGACCTTCGGGAACTGGAGCCTCTTCCAGTTGCGCGCGCGCTCGGTGCCGACGATCGCCGTGGGCACGACCGCCGCGCCGGTCTCGAGCGCGAGCCTGCCGACGCCGGGCTTCGCCTCTCCCAGCTCGCCGGTGCGCGAGCGGCCGCCCTCGGCGTACATGACGATCAGGTCGCCGCGTCCGAGGATCGCGTGCGCCGTCTCGAACGACTTCGTGTCCTTGTGGCCGCGGCGCACCGGGAAGACGCCCCCGTGCGTGTAGATGAACTGCATCGGCCGCTTGAAGAGCTGCGACTTCGCCATGAAGTGCACCTTCCGGCGCATGTAGACGGCCACGAAGAAGTGGTCGAGGAACGAGAAGTGGTTCGGCGCCACGATCACCGGCCCCTCCCGCGGGATCTTGTCCGAGTCGATGCAGCGCGCCCGGAAGACGAAGAGGAGGTACGGCGTGAGGACCAGGCGGACGAGCTCGTAGACCCAGTCGGGGCGGCGCCGCGCGGGGCGCTCGTAGAAGCGGTCGAAGTACTCGGCGGGGCGCGGGTCCTTGTAGACCTGCGGCTTCATCTTGGAGAGCTTCTTCAGCCACTGACCCCCTGCCTACCCAGTTTGTTGGCCTTGGTTACGTCCATCGCCATCTGCCACTCGGAAAGCAGCGTTTCGCGCTGATCCTCCGACATCTCCGGCTCGTAGCGCGCCGCCTCTCGCCACATCCCGCGCACATCCTCCTCGCTCCACTTGCCGCACGCGACGCCGGCCAGGTACGCCGCGCCGAGCGCGGTGGTCTCGGACACCTCGGGCACGACGACGGGCACGCCGAGCACGTCCGCCTGGAACTGCATGAGCCAGCGGTTCACGGCCGCGCCGCCGTCCGCCTTCAGCTCCTCCAGCCTCACCCCGGACGCGTCCTCCATCGCGCGCACCGCGTCGGCCGTCTGGTACGCGATCGCCTCGAGCGCCGCGCGCGCCAGGTGGGCGCGGCCGTTCCCGCGCGTCAGGCCGACGATCGTGCCGCGGGCGTAGGGATCCCAGTGCGGCGAGCCGAGCCCGGTCAGCGCCGGGACGAAGTAGACGCCGTCGTTCGAGTCGAGCGAGCGGGCGAGCTCCTCCGTCTCGTCGGCGGCGCCGATGATGCCCAGCCCGTCGCGCAGCCACTGGACCGCCGCGCCGGTGACGAAGATCGCCGCCTCGAGCGCGTAGTCCACGCGGTCCCCGACCCCCCAGGCGACCGTCGTCAGCAGCCCCTCGTGCGGATCGGGCGCGTCTCGCCCGCGTTCTCGAGCACGAAGCTGCCCGTGCCGTAGGTGTTCTTGCCGAGCCCCGGCGTGTGGCACGCCTGCCCGTACAGCGCGGCCTGCTGGTCGCCCGCGATGCCCGCCACCGGGACGCTGCCGCCGAACTCGGTGGTCTCCCCGTACACGTGCGCGCTCGGCAGCGGCTCCGGCAGCGAGTCGGGCGACACGCCGAGCACCTCGCACAGCTCGGGATCCCACGCGAGCTTGCCGATGTCGAACAGGAGCGTCCGCGACGCGTTCGAGTAGTCGGTGACGTGGCGGCCGGTCAGCTTGTAGAGGAGCCACGAATCGATCGTGCCGAAGGCGGCGCCGGGGTCCACCCCTCCCTCCTTGAGCAGCCACTCGATCTTCGTGCCCGAGAAGTAGGGGTCGAGCACGAGGCCGGTCCGCTCGCGGAAGAGCGGCTCGCGCCCGTCGGCCTTCAGCTCGTCGCAGCGCGCCGCGGTGCGCCGGTCCTGCCAGACGAGCGCGCGGTGGAGCGGCTCGCCGGTGTCGGGATCCCAGGCCACGACGGTCTCGCGCTGGTTCGTGATGCCGATGCCCTCCAGGTCGGCGCCGCTCGACGCCGGCGTCCGCCAGCGCCTTCCCGGCCACGTCGCGCGTGACGTCCCAGATCTCGGCGGCGTCGTGCTCGACCCACCCCGGCCGGGGGAAGTGCTGCTCGAACTCGCTGTAGGCCCGCCCGCACGGCCGCCCCTCGTCGTCGAAGACGATGCAGGTCGTGCCCGTGGTGCCCTGGTCGATCGCGAGGATCACAACTGGCGGGATTCTCCAACCTTTTGGTGAGTGAATGCGTTGGACGGGGTACTACAAGGGGGCAACAACGGAGGAGGAACCAAGGATGATCGGGATACTGATTGCCGTTGTGGTCGCTGCGCTGGTCTACATGATCTGCGTCGCGCTTGGGCTGCCCGCAATTGTCGGCATCGTCGCCGCGATCCTGGTGCTGCTGGCGGGTATACCGTCGGCGGGCTTTGGGTTCGGCAGGCGCTACTAGCCGCGCCGGCTCGCATAGACACGTAGGAAATCGCGCAGTTGCCGCGCCCGGTGAAGGAACCCGGGCGCGGTTCTTCCTGTGGCGCGGTGCTCGAGGTCGAGTTCGACCTCGACGAGCCGCAGCCCGGCGCGATGCGCGTCCACCGTCATGCCGATCTCCATCCCGAACCCGGGGGCGAACGGCGTGACGGCCGCCGCCGCCTCGGCGCTCAGGTAGCGCTGGCCTGAGATCGGCGCCTTCGGCTCGAGGCCGGTGAGGCGCTTGATGATCCACCCGGCGAAGCCGAGCGCTATGCCGAAGCCGCCGCCAACGCGCTTCGCGAAGACGGCGACGACGAGGTCGCCCTTCCCGACGAGCCCTGTCAGCCGTCCAGCCGATGCGCCCAGGTCCCCGTCGGCGAGGAGGACGTCGGGCAGCGGGCCGTCCCTGCGGAGCCGCTCGACCGCCAGGTTCGCGGCGCCACCCTTCCCCAGCCGCTGCGGGCGCGCGCACCAGCTCGGCCTCCTCCTGGAGCGCGATGTGCGGCGTCGAATCCGTCGAGGCGTCGTCCGCCACGACGATGCGCGCGTCCGGGAACGCCTGCTTCAACGCCCGCAGCGTGTCGCCGAGCCTCTCCGCCTCGTTCCAGGCGGTCACGATTACCGCGGGCACGAGGGATATCGTGCCGGAGCCAGCTACGAGGAGGTCGTTTCGTTGCCCGATGTCGAGGCCCACATCACCGGAACCGTCTGGAAGGTCGAGTGCCAGGTCGGCCAGGACGTCGAGGAGGGCGACACGCTCGTGATCCTCGAGTCGATGAAGATGGAGATGCCGGTCGAGGCCGAGGACGACGGCAAGGTCAAGGAGATCAAGTGCGAGGAGGGCCAGTCCGTCTCCGAAGGGGACACGCTGGTCGTCCTTGAGTAGCGCACCGCAGGAGCTCGCCTCCGGGAAGCTCCTCCTCGACGAGCCGGCCGATCACGTCGCACGGCTGCGGATCTCCAACCCCGAGAAGCGCGGGGCGCTCGACCACGAGCTGCTCGACGCGCTCGCGGAGACCGTGCGCGGGCTGGACGCGCGCTGCCTGCTGCTCACCGGCGAGGGCAAGATGTTCTCGGCCGGCTACGACATCGGCACCTTCGACGACGCGCACTTCGAGGAGCAGGCGGAGAAGCTCGTCGCGCATCCGTTCCATGCCGCGATCGAGGCGCTCGAGGCGTTTCCGTATCCGTCGGTGGCCGCGCTGAACGGCCACGCGATCGGCGGCGGCCTCGAGGTCGCGCTGTCCTGCGACATCCGCGTCGCCGCGCGCGGGATCAAGCTCGGCATGCCGCCCGCGAAGCTCGGCCTGATCTACTCGCACACCGGGCCTGCAGAAGTTCATCGAGGTGTGCGGGCTCGCGAACACGAACGAGCTCTTCTACGTCGGCCGCAACGTCGACGCCGATCGCGGCTACGAGATGGGCCTCGTCAACGCCGTGGTCGAGCCCGACGAGCTGGAGCAGGCGGGGCTCGACCTGGCCGCGGAGATCGGGGCGAACGCGCCGCTGTCCCTCGCCGGCAACAAGCGCGTGATCAACGAGCTGCGCGCGCACCCCGGAAGGCTTCCCGAGGACCTCGAGCGCGAGCTGGTCGAGCTCCGCGAGACCTGCTTCCGCAGCGAGGACTTCCGCGAGGGCGTGCAGGCGTTCGCCGAGAAGCGCAAGCCCGAGTGGAAGGGCCGCTAGCCGCAGCCGAAGGCTGAGAGGTCCGTCCCGCTCGGCGGGCGGTTCTCGTTGCCCCACTCCTCGTTCGCCGTCGCCGAGCGCTCGAGGCGGAGCGTGCTGCCGCCCATCTCCGAGTGGCGGATCCAGGCCCTGTCGAGCGGCTCGCCGTCCAGCGACGCGTTCGCCACGTACGGGCCCGTGCCCGGCGACTCGATCGTGAACGTGCCGTCGCCGGTGTCGATCTCGGCGCGCTCGAACGCCGGCGAGCCGAGCGCCCAGTACGGCGCGCCGGGCACCAGCGCGCCCAGGCCGAGCATGTCGAGCAGGTGCCAGGACGAGAGCCCGCCGAGGTCGTCGTTGCCCGGCAGCCCGTCGATCGTCGGCCGGTAGATGTGCCGCGCGTCGGCGAGCTCCGCCGCCGCCTTCCAGGGCTGGCCGGCGAAGTGGTACATCCACGGCACCTGGAGGTCGTGCTCGTTGCCCGGCGCCCACTGCGGGAAGCGGTAGACGATCCCGAAGGCCGTGAGCCTGTTCTGCGCCTCGGCCGGCAGGCTGAACATCTGGTCGAGCCGCTCGATCGCCACCTCGTCGCCGCCCATCCGCTGCATCAGCTCGCGGCCGTCGTGCATCGCGAGCCACGAGTACTGCCACGAGTTGCCCTCCTGGAACCCGCGCCCGGTCGTCTGCTCGGGCGACTCGCCGCCCGTCGGGTCGAACGGGTCCGCCCAGTTGCCGCTCGCGTCGCGGCCGCGGATCCAGTGCGTCTCCGGGTCGAGGATGTTGCGGTAGTTGAGCGACCGCTGGAGGTGCTCAGCCGCCTCGGCGTCGAGGCCGAGCCGGTGCGCGAGCAGGGCCAGCGCGAAGTCGGCGACGCCGTACTCGAGCGTCGTGCCCGGCCGGTCGGGCAGCCAGCCGAGCTGGAGCAGCGCCGGGTCGCGCCGCGTGACCAGGTTCTTCGCGGCCTCGTAGAGGGCGAGCGCGTCCTTGTTCTTCAGCGCGCCGCGGCAGACGCCGTCGGCGATCATCGGGATCGCCGGGTCGCCCGACATGTGCGCGGCGTCGATCGACTGCTCCTTCCAGCGCGGGATGAAGCCGCCCTCGCGGTGGTCGGCCAGCAGGCTGAGCAGCATGTCCTCGTAGCGCTCCGGCTGGATCGTCGCGATGAGCTGGTGCCAGGACTTGTAGAGGTCCCAGGACGAGAAGTTCGAGTACTGGATCCGCCCCTTCGCCTGGTGGATCGCGTCGTCCATCCCGCGGTAGCGCCCGTCCACGTCCGTGAACGTGTTCGGGTGGAGCTGCGAGCGGTAGAGCGCCGTGTAGAAGGACTTCAGGTCGAGCTCGCTGCCGCCGGTGACGCGGACCTTCGAGAGCTCTCGGTTCCAGGCCGCGCGCGTCTCCGACCGCATCCGGTCGAAGTCGAGGTCCGCGGCCTCCGCCTCCAGGTTTCGCCGCGCGCCGTCCTCGTCCACGAACGAGATGCCGAAGCTGACCGTGACCTCGCCGCCCTCGTCCCAGCCGACCCAGCCGCCCTTGTCGATCGTCCCGCTCGAGTCGAACGGCCGGCTGAAGCGCGCGACGAAGAAGACCGGGTAGCGGCCGCGGCGCCAGCCGGCCACCTCGTTGTCGCCGATCACGCGGAAGCCGCCCTCGGCCACGCCCTCGACGCTGCGCGCCGGGTCGAACACGAGCTTCGGGCCGCCGGCGGGCGGGAAGGTGTAGCGCTGCATCCCGGCGTGCTCGGAAGCCGTCAGCTCGACCTTCGTCGCGGGCTTCGCCAGCAGGACGCTGTAGTAGCCGGGCTCGGCCTTCTCGGTCGCGTGGTCGTACGGCGACTGGATCAGGTTCGGGTCGAGCGACGGCTCGCCCAGCACCGGCATCACCGGGATGTCGCCGCCCTTCTTGACGCCCGGCCCCGACAGGTGGACCAGGCTGAAGGCCTGGATCGCGGGATCGGTCCAGACGTAGCCCGAGTACGCGAACTCCCCGCGCGTGTCGGGCGAGTTCTGGACCATCCCGAACGGCGCGGCAGCGCCCGGGAAGATGAACCCGGGCGGGAACGTCCCGATCATCGGGTCGACGTGGCGGGCGAGGTCCTCCTCCTGAGCATGGGCGGGCGGCGCCGCGAGGACGAGCGCGAGTGCGCACAGGGCGGCCAGGGCCCGCATGGGTCGCATACCGGAAGACAACGCACGCGAGTGGTGCTTACTTGCTCTGCAGCTTGATCCAGAGCGCGCGCCCGGCCGCGCACACGCCGCCGGCCGCGTCCCACAGCGCCACGCCGGAGAAGCACTTGCGGCCATCGAGCTCGATCTCCCACGCGCCGATCACGTGCGGCTCGCCGACCTTCACGGGCGCCCGTAGCTCGACGGCCAGGCTGGCCAGGACGATCGTGCCCGCGCCCATCACGGGACCCGAGCTCGGACAGTCCAGCGCGCTCCAGACGAACAGCGGATCGACGACCTCGCCATCCGAGGCGAACTCCTCCGCGGGCGTCCACGCGGTGGCGAAGATGTCTCGCCCCGGGATCCTGCCGGCGAACAGGCGAAGGCCGTCGCCCTCCAAGCGCCTCGGCCCACACGCGAAGCAGGTGGGAAATGGGTGCGAGTCCTCGAGGAACGGGGAGTCGGCCTCCGCGGCCTTCGCGTCCTCGACCGACACCGGCGTCCGGGACGTCCACTTCGACCGTCGCGGCGCGCGCCTCGAGCACGACCTGATCGCCGTCCAGCAGCGCGACGGTCCCGTCATCGCGGCGGTCGACGGCGAACGGCGTCTCGAGCGGAGGCGGCGCGCGAAGTGCCACCTGTGCAGGCCCTTCGACCAGCGAGGCGGCCAGGCCGGCGCTGTACCCGCCGTGCCCGGAGTCGGGCGGCCCGTTGAAGCGGGCCGGGATCGCGAGCGAGTCCGCCATCCATGGCGGAATCTAACCGTCCGGACGCGCTCGTACCTTCGGGCACAGAACCCGGCCGAAAGGACGAGCTTGCCGCCTCTCATCACCCGCGAGGAAGCCCTCGCACTAGGAGAGATCGAGGACCACGCCGCGATCGAGGCGCTGGTCGAGCGGGCATGGCAGGCGCGCACGGACCGCTTCGGCGACTCCACCGACCTCTGCTCGCTCGTGAACGCCAAGTCGGGCGGCTGCGCCGAGGACTGCGGCTTCTGCGCCCAGTCGAAGTACGCCGAGGCCGACACGCCCATGCACGCGATGATGTCGCCCGAGCAGATCCTCGAGCACGCGCGCGCAGCCGAGGCCGCAGGCGCGCACCGCTTCTGCATGGTCACGCAGGGCCAGGGGCTCTCGAAGCGCGACTTCCAGAACATCGTCGAGGGCGCGAAGCTCGTGGCCGAGCACACCAACCTCAAGCGCTGCGCGTCGATCGGCCACATGTCGGCCGCGCGCGCGAAGGCGCTGAAGGACGCCGGCATCCAGCGCGTCCACCACAACGTCGAGACGGCGGAGAGCTACTACGACGAGGTCTCGACCACCGTCCGCTACGAGGGCCGCATCCGCACGGTCGAGGCGGTCAAGGAGGCCGGGCTCGAGACGTGCGTCGGCGGGATCCTCAACCTGGGCGAGACGCGCGAGCAGCGCGTCGAGATGGCGTTCCAGCTCGCCGAGATCGACCCCACGAGCGTGCCGATCAACCTGCTCAACCCGCGCCCGGGCACGAAGTTCGGCGATCGCGAGTTCATGGATCCGTGGGAGGCCGTCAAGTGGATCGCGATCTTCCGGCTGATCCTCCCGGACGCTCTTTTCCGACTTTGCGGAGGACGCGTAGAGAACCTCGGCGAGTTGCAGCCGATGGCCGTAAAGGCGGGGCTCAACGGCGTCATGATGGGCAACTTCCTTACGACACTCGGCTCCGAGCCGGAGGAGGACCGCGCGATGTTCGAGGACCTGGGGCTGAACGTGGCACGCCAGCCCGACAACGGCAGCAACCCGCGGCCGGACAACCGGTCCGGATGGCTCGACGGGGAGGCGCCGGGCACGCCGATCGACGACCTGATCTCGAGCCAGGCCGAGGCGAACTTCTGGAACCCGGCCCAGCAGCTGCGGCACAAGAAGAAGAGCTCCGTGCCGCCGCGCCCGGACGGCGCGCGCAACCGCGGCCTCGAGGTGGTCCAGGTCAACCCCGACGACCCGTCCGAGCAACCCACGATCGAGTTCGAGGCGGTGGCGTGATGAGCGAGATCCAGGAACGGCTCGAGGAGATCCGCGAGCTCGGCCTCTACCGCAAGCTGCGGCTGATCTCGGGGCCGCAGGGCCCGCGCGTGCTGCTCGACGGCCGCCCCGTGCTCCTGCTCTGCTCGAACAACTACCTCGGGCTCGCCGATCACCCGCGCGTGCGCGAGGCCGCGGCTGACGCCGCCATGCGCTACGGCGTCGGCGCGGGCGCGTCGCGGCTCGTGTCGGGCAACATGACGATCCACCGCCGGCTCGAGGAGCAGCTCGCCGAGTTCAAGCGGACGCCCGCGTGCGTCCTGTTCGGCTCGGGCTATCTCGCGAACACGGGCGTGGTGTCGGCGCTCGCGCGCGAGGGCGACGTCGTGTTCTCGGACGCGCTCAACCACGCGAGCATCGTCGACGGCTGCCGGCTCGCGCGCGCGGAGACCTTCGTCTACGACCACTGCGACCTGGACCACCTGGAATGGGGTCTTCAGGAGGCGGACGGCCGGGGCAGCCTGATCGTCACCGACGGCGTCTTCTCGATGGACGGCGATATCGCGCCGCTGCCTGAGATCGTCGAGCTCGCGCAGCGCTACGACGCGCGCGTGATGGTGGACGACGCCCACGGAGTCGGTGCGCTCGGCCCCGAGGGCCGGGGCGCGGTGGCGGACGCCGGCGTCGAGGACGAGGTCGACGTCGTGGTCGGCACGCTCGGCAAGTCGCTGGGCTCCTATGGCGCGTACGTCTGCTGCGACCGCACGATGGCGAAGTACCTCGTGAACACCGCGCGCTCGCTGATCTTCTCGACCGCCCTGCCGCCTCCGGCCGTGGCGGGCGCGATGGCCGCGCTGGACCTGCTCGTCGAGCAGCCGCAGCGCGCGCTCAAGCTGCAGCGGAACGCCCGGTTGCTGGCGGACTCGCTCGCGGACCTGGGCATCCGCACCGGGCTCCGAGACGCAGATCCTGCCCGTGGTCATCGGCTCGGCCTCGGCCGCCGTCGCGGCGTCGGAGCGCCTGCTCGAGCGCGGCATCTTCGCGCAGGCGATCCGGCCGCCCACCGTTCCCGACGGCACGTCGCGGCTGCGGCTCGCGGTGATGGCATCCCACTCGGCATCCGAGCTCAAGCCGGCCGCGCGCGAGATCGCGAAGGTCGTGAACGCGGTGGCGCCGGACAGGCCGCGAGGTCGAGTTCGACGTCGCACCGCCCGCGGCGGAGAGCTCGCCGCCGCGCGTGTTCGACCACCTGAGCGAAGCCGCCTAGCCCGGCCGCGTGCGCGGCCTGTTCGTAACCGGCACCGACACGGGTGTCGGCAAGTCGGTCGTGGCCGCCGCGATCTGCGCCGGACTGGCCGAGCGCGGCCTGCGTGTCGCGGCGTTCAAGCCGGTCGTCACCGGCCTCGACGACCCGCCCGGCGAGTGGCCACCCGACCACGAGCTGCTCGCGTCCGTCACGGGGCAGGAGCCCGAGCGCTGTGGCGCCGCGGCTGTTCGGGCCGCCCGCGTCTCCCCACCTCGCCGCGGAGCTCGAGGGCGTCACCGCTCGAGCCGCCCGAGCTGCTCGCCGCGGCGCGCCGCGCCGGCGCGTGGGCGGACGCGCTCGTCTGCGAGGGCGTCGGCGGCCTGATGGTGCCGATCACGCCCGGCTACCTCGTGCGCGACCTCGCGCTCGACATGCGGATGCCGCTGGTGGTGGCGGCGCGCCCCGGGCTCGGCACGATCAACCACACGCTGCTCACGCTCGAGGCGGCACGCGCGGCCGGCCTCGAGCCGCTCGCCGTCGTGATGACGCCGTGGCCGTCGGCGCCGAGCCGGCTGGAGCAGTCGAACCGCGAGACCGTCGCGCAGCTCGGCGGCGTGCCGGTGGCCGCGCTGCCCGAGTGCACGCCGGCTTCGCTGGCCGAGGCAGCCGCCTCGCTGCCGCTCGAGGACTGGCTTCCCTAGCTGCGCGCCAGGCTGGCCGTGTTCAGGCCGTAGCCGCCGTCCACGCGGATCACGTTGCCGGTGATGTAGGCGGCCGCCGGCGACAGCAGGAACGCGACGGTGCCGGCCATCTCCGCCGGCTCGCCGATCCGGCCGAGCGGCAGCGCCGCCGCCATGCCCTCCTTCACCGGCTCGGGCAGCGCCTTCACCTTCGGCGTCGCGATCACGCCGGGCATGACCACGTTGACGCGGATCCCGCGCGAGCCCCACTCCGCCGCCAGCGTCTTCGCCATCCCCACGAGCCCGGCCTTCGCGGCGGTGTAGGCGACCTGGCCCGGCAGGCCTGTCTCCGCCGAGGCCGACGAGATCACGACCACGCGGCCGTCGCCGGACTCCGCGAGCGCCTCGAACGCGGCGCGGATCACGTTGAACGGGCCGGTCAGGTTCGTCTCGATGTCCTTCTCCCACTCGTCGCGCGGGAACCGCTCCGCGCGATGGATCGTGTCCACCACGCCGGCGTTGGCCACCACCGCGTCGCAGCCGCCGAGGCTGCTCGATCAGCTTCGCGACGCCGGCGTCGACGGCATCGCGGTCGCGCACGTCGAAGTCGCCGATGTCGCAGCCCGCGACCGCCAGCCCGCTCGCTCGAGCTCGGCGACGATCGCGCGTCCCGAGCCCGCCCTCAGCGCCGGTGACGATCGCCGTCGGCGTCAGGTTCACGCGTGAGCCCGTAGCGGTCCCAGTGCTCGTCCGGGATGTCGGCCGGGTCCTTGTACCAGTACCACGTGCACGGATCGTGGTCGAAGTCGCCCGGCGGCTTGCTCGGATAGACCGGGTAGCCGATCCACTGGATCGGGAGCATCTCGTTCATGAAGGTGCAGTGCGTGCAGTAGATCGGGAAGCCCTTGCGGTTGTAGGCCCAGTCGTGCTCGCCCTCCATCACCGCGTAGCCGTTCTCGCCCTCGTAGCGGCCGTTGCGCCATAGCCGCTGGCCGGAGCCGCACGGGTTCATCCGGAAGGTGACCTTCTCGTCGTCCTCCTCGATCTCGAAGGCGCCCGGGTTCGGCCCCACGCCGCTCGTCGAGTGCGCGCGCCAGGTGGCGGCGAGCAGCTGGACGATCTCCTTCCGCGGCCGGCTGTCGATCGCCTGGACGCTGCGCTTCCAGTAGCGCTCCATCGCCCACTTCTGCGACTCGCCGACGGCCTCCTCGCCGCAGTTCTCCTTCACCCACGTCATCGACGCCGCGATCCCGTCGACCATCATGTCGTGGAGGAAGCGCCACTCGTGCTTCATCTCCTCGCACAGCCGCTTCGCGCCGTCCAGATCGCCCGCGTCGATCGCCTCGATGACGCGGTCCATCGTCGGCCGCGACATCTCGCTGCAGCTCCTCGTCTGAGAACCAGCGCTCGGCCATTCGGCGGCTCCTCTCGGGTGGGGCCGCCGAGCGTATCCGAGCGCCGGCGTGCTACTCGACGACGGCCTCCGAGACCATGCCCTTGAACGCGTGCGGCGGGCCGCCCGCGCGATCGGGGACGAAGCACACGAGGGCGTAGGTGCCCTTCCGCAGCTCGAGGTCCACGACCTGCTGCGGCCGCCGTCGAGGATGCCGGTGGAGACCGTCTCGTCCTCGATGATCGGCGGCGGGCCCGACTCGGACTTGAGCGACTTCTTGACGTCCTCGATCGTCTTGCCCGGCTTGATCGGGGCCGCGAGCGCGAAGTGCGGCTCCTTGCCCTTGTTCGAGAACAGGACCGCCTGCTTGCCGGCCTTCGAGGCCCGATGCCTCGAAGCTGTAATCGACGGCGTCGATCGTGGCGCTCGTGCTCGGCAGCTCGCCATCGCCCGTCGCCCGTCACCTCGAACTCGGCGTACTCGTTCGTCTTCGATGTCGAGGCCGACGTACTTGCCCTCCGTCAGCTCCTGGACGGCGCTGAAGGACTTGCCGGGCGGCACGGTGCTCGAGCCGCCCTCGAAGGTGAGCCACTCGGCCAGCGGCTTCCCGCCGTCTCCCCAGGCCTGGCCGGCCTTCACGGCCTCCTCGGCGGTGTGGTCGCCTTCGATTCGGATGATCGTCACACCCGGCGTCCTCATCTCGTCGAGTTGGTGAACTCGACGCGGACGGCGCCGGCCTCCACCGACGAGGGGCCCGTCATCTCCTTGCCGGAGAACTCGAACGAGGCGACAGCCGCCTCGGACTCATCCGAATCGTCGTCGTCGTCGCCGCAGGCGACGGCGAAGAGCGAAGAGCACGAGGACGACCAGGACCGCGAGCAGACGGCGCATGTAAGACCTCCGGGGGAGAAGAGAGAGCGCGGCAGGTTAGACGACGGCGCGGCGTCCGCTCAGTCCTCGTCGCCGGCGGCGTACTCGACGATCGACTTGTCGATCAGCCACTCGACGGGCGCCTTGTCGTCGGTGTAGACGTCGCCGCCCTCGAGCGGCGGCTCGAGCCGGCGCCGCCTCTTCGCGCGCCAGCGCGCGGATCCCGCGTGGCAGCCAGGCCGCGGCGCGCCGCAGGTTCGCCGCCGACACCGGCGCCTCGCTGGCCACGAGCAGCGTGTTCGTGTCCTCGATCGGGTCGCGCATCACGTGCGGGAAGACCTCCGCCATCGTCGCGCTCAGCACCTTCTCGAGGTCGTCCTGGTCCTCGGGGTGGCCGGCGTTCACGATCAGCACGCCGCCGTCGGCGAGCCGGTCGCGGCAGAGCTCGAAGAACTCCTCGGTCGCGAGGTAGAACGGGATGTAGGGCTGGCGGTAGGCGTCCACCGAGATCACGTCGTACTCCGGCGTCGATCCGGCGCAGGAACGGGCGCGCGTCCTCGTGGTAGAGGTGCAGGTTCGGGTTGTTCATGTCGAAGTAGCGGCGCCCGATCTCCGACAGCTCGCCGTCGATCTCGACCCCGTCGACGCGCGTGTCCGGGAAGAACTCCTCGTACGCGCGCGACGGTCGTGCCGGCGGCGTTGCCGAGGATCGCGACCCGCTCGCGGCGGCTGAGTCGAGCGCGGCGAACGGCAGCACCAGGTGGCCGTCCCAGACGTCGCCGGTCAGCACGCCGTCCGGCTCGTAGATCGAGTGCTGCGCCTGGCCCTCGTTCAGCTCGAGCGCGCGGCTGCCGTCGTCGCGCTCCACCACGCGCGCGTACTGGTACTCGGTCTCCGCCTCGTAGATCACCTTGCCCGTCGTCGCTCGCCTTGAGCGTGCCCGACGGGCAGGGCGATCAGCACGCAGATCGCGACCGGCGCCAGGCGCGTAGCGGCGCACCGGCCGCAGTCCCCAGACCGCGACAGCGCGATCGCGAGCGCGAAGACGCAGGAACGTCCGCCGCGTGCCCACGAGCGGGATGAGGAGCAGCGCCGACACGAGCGTCCCGAACAGGCTCCCGGCGGTCGAGAGCGCGTACAGGCGCCCCGCCACCTGGCCGGCGTTCTCGACGCGTCCACCGCCAGCCGCAGCGCCCACGGCGACACCGCGCCGAGCAGCAGCACCGGAATCGCCACCAGCACGAGCACCGCGACGAGCGAGCCGAAGAACGCGCCGGCGGAGATCTCGTCGAGCGCCTCGACCGCGAGGTCGAGCAGGGGGTCGGCGGCGAACGGGACGAGCGCGAGCAGGGCCGCGGCCGCCAGGGTGACGAGGCACAGCCCGCGCATCGTCGGGTTCCGGTCGGCCCACTTCCCGCCGAGCCAGTAGCCGACCGAGAGCGCCACGAGCACGACGCCGATCGTGTTCGCCCAGACGATCGTCGAGGCGCCGAAGTAGGGAGCGAGCAGGCGGACGGCGGCGATCTCCGCCCCGAGCGAGCCGGTCCCGACCACGAATACGAGCAGCGGGAGCGGCGGCATTCCGACCTGCACGATAGCTAGCGTCGAGCCGTGCCGGACACCCTCCGAGATGCCGATCGAAAGCACGTCTGGCACCCGTTCACGCAGCAGCTCGGCTGGTCCGTCGAGGACGCGCCGATCATCGAGCGCGCGGAGGGCACCGACCTGATCGACACGGACGGCAACCGCTACATCGACGGCGTCTCGTCGCTCTGGTGCAACGTCCACGGCCACCGCCACCCCGACATCGACGCCGCCGTCCGCGCCCAGCTCGACCGCGTCGCCCACTCCACCATGCTCGGCCTCACCCACCCGGCCGGCGATCGAGCTGGCCGAGCGCCTCGTCGGCGATCGCGCCGCCCGGGCTCAGCCGCGTCTTCTACTCCGACAGCGGATCGACCGCCACGGAGATCGCGCTGAAGATGGCGTTCCAGTACTGGCAGCAGCAGGGCGGCGACGCGCGCGCGCAAGACCCGCTTCGTCTCGCTCCGCCACGCCTACCACGGCGACACCGTCGGGTCGGTGTCCGTCGGCGGCATCGACCTCTTCCACGCGATGTACCGCCCGCTGCTCTTCGACACGCTCAAGGCCGACCCGGGCGACGCGGACGAGCTCGACTTCGTGCTCTCCGGCTACCCGGGCGAGGTCGCCGCGGTGATCGTCGAGCCGCTCGTGCAGGGCGCCGCCGGGATGATCATGCAGCCCGAGGGCTACCTGGCGGCGGTGCGCGAGCTGTGCGACCGCCACGGCGCGCTCCTGATCTGCGACGAGGTGGCCACCGGGTTCGGCCGGACGGGCCGGATGTTCGCGTGCGAGCACGAGGGCGTCACGCCCCGACCTCCTCTGCGTGGCGAAGGGCCTGACGGGCGGCTACCTGCCGCTCGCGGCCACGCTCGCCACCGAGGCAGATCTACGAGGGCTTCCTCGGCGAGTTCCACGAGTTCCGCACCTTCTTCCACGGCCACACCTACACGGGCAACCCGCTCGCCTGCGCCGCCGCGCTCGCCACCCTCGACGTGTTCGAGAGGGAGCGCACGCTCGAGCACCTGCAGCCGAAGATCGCCCTGCTCGAGCGGCTGCTGGCGGACGTGGCCGCGCTCCCGACCGTCCGCGAGGTGCGCCAGCGCGGGTTCATGGTCGGGATCGAGCTCACCGACTTCCCGCTCGAGGCCCGCATGGGCCACCGGGTCGCGCTGGAGGCGCGCGCCGCGCGGCGCGATCGTGCGGCCGCTCGGCGACGTCATCGTCCTGATGCCCCCGCTTTCGATCTCGTGAGCGCGAGCTTACGCGGCTCGTCGAGATCACCGGGAAGGCGATCAGAGGCCGCAACCGGGCGCGCGGAACTTCGCTGCCGCCGCCTGAGTTGTTACGGTGCTGAACGCTTCGTAGGTCAAGCCGAGTCCCTGCCTCTCAGCAGGCGGGGAACGGGGGAACCAATGGCCGCTCAAGGCGGCCGGGGGCGAATCGCGACACAGCCGTCGCGTAGCGCAGCTCTTTCAGCGCGAGCCCGTCAGCTAACCCCGTAGGCGCGGAAAGAGAAAGGTCCCGAACTTCGATGACAGCTCGTGTGCGCCTTGGCGCGCTCACCATCACCGCCGTCGCGGCCGCCGCGGCTCCCGCCGCCGCAACCGCCGCCGACTACGGCTCGCGCACCATGCGCGAGGGGACGAGCGGCGGCGACGTGCGCCAGCTTCAGCGCTACCTGACCCGCGCGGGCTTCCCAACGACCGCCGACGGCGCCTTCGGGCCGCGGACGGCCGGCAGCGTGCGCGCCTTCGAGCGCGAGCACGACCGGCCGCGTGAACGGCGTGGTCCCGCCGCGGCGACGCCCGCGCGATCAAGCGCGTGCGACCGCGCGAGAGCGACCGAGACCGAGCAGGTCGAGCCGACGGAGCCGACCGAACCGCGCGCGCATCACGAGCGACGGCCTCGCGGTCGCGCCCGCCGACGCTCCGGAGGCCGTCAAGCAGGTGATCGCGGCCGGCAACGAGATCGCGAAGAAGCCGTACAAGTACGGCGGCGGCCACGGCAGCTGGAACGACTCGGGCTACGACTGCTCGGGCTCGGTCTCCTACGCGCTGCACGGCGCGGGCCTCGTGAGCCGGCCCAGGGACTCCGGCGAGTTCATGAGCTGGGGCGCGTCGGGGCGCGGCGACTGGATCACCGTCTACGCCCACGGCGGCCACGCGTACATGATCGTCGCGGGCCTCCGCTTCGACACGAGCGGGCGGGACGAGGACGGCACCCGCTGGCACGACACGAAGCGCCAGCCGCGACGGCTACACCGTCCGCCATCCAAGCGGCCTCTAAGCGCATAACCGCTGGAAACTGGCGGTTTTTCGCCGCCGGCTGCTACTCTGCCGCGCTTCGTTCGTAAGCCACCTGCCGAGTCTCCGGCCGCCGCCGGCCGGAGAACGGGGGAACCAGAGGCCGTCCAAGGCGGCCGGGGGCGAATCGCGACACAGCCGTCGCGTAGCGCAGCTCTTTCAGCGCGAGCCCGTCAGCTAACCCCGTAGGCGCCGGAAAGAGAGAGGTACGACACGCATGTCAACCCAGCGAATTGCCGTTTTCGGCCTGACCGGGCTGCATGATGCTCGCCGGGCTGCCAACCGAAGATGCCGACGCGAGGCGCAAGGCCTCAGGCAGGGCGCCGACGGCCCGGCCGTCAAGAGCCTGCAGCGCAACCTCAGCCGCGCGGGCTTCTCCACCGCGGTCGACGGCGCGTTCGGACCCGCGACGAAGGCGTCGCTGATGCGCTGGGAGCGCTGGCAGCACCGCCGCGTGGACGGCATCGCGACGCGCCGCGACCGCCGCGCAGCTGCGCCGCTCCGCGCGCTTCGGCACGCGCGTGCTGCGGCAGGGCATGCAGGGCCGCGACGTGCGCGGCCTCCAGTAGCACCTGAGGCGCGTCGGCTACGGGATCTCGAGGGACGGCGCGTTCGGGCCGCTGACGCGGGCGCGGTGGTGCGCTGGGAGCGCTCACGGGACGGCGCGTCGACGGCGTCGCCACCCGCCGGGACCAGCAGCGCGCTCAGCCCACGCGCCGGGGCCGCACGCGCCGCACCTCGCCGGCCGCGGACGCGCGCGCCTGGATCTCGCGCCGTGGCTTCGCCCACATCTCGCCGGGCGCGCCCAGGAAGGTGCGCCGGCTGATCCGCGCCGGCAACCGGATCGCCAAGAAGCCGTACAAGTACGGCGGCGGCCACGGGAGCTGGAACGACTCGGGCTACGACTGCTCGGGCTCGGTCAGCTACGTGCTGCACCACGCCGGCCTGCTGCGCGGCTCCGCCCGCCCCTCGGGCGGGTTCATGAACTGGGGCTTCGCCGGCCGCGGCAAGTGGGTGACGGTCTACGCGCACGGCGGCCACATGTTCCTGACGGTCGCGGGCCTGCGGTTCGACACGACCGACCGCGAGCGCGACGGCACGCGCTGGCACCGCGACATGCGCTCGACGGCGGGCTACGCGGTGAGGCACCCGGGAGGATATCGGCTAGCCGTCAACGCGGCTAGCGGCTCAGCCCTCGTAGGGCGTGAAGTCGCGCTTCCGGGCGCCGCAGACGGGGCAGAACCAGTCGTCCGGGATGTCCTCGAACGCGGTGCCCGGGGGGACGCCCCCGTCGGGGTCGCCCTCGGCGGGGTCGTAGATGAATCCGCAGGACTCGCAGATCCACATCTGCTGAGTGACGGTCTCGCTCACGCGGCGGCGAAGGTTAATAGGGTCCCGCCGTGCGCGCAGACCGTCCCGGCCCCGGCGAGGAGCTCAACACCGGCGAGGTGACCGAGGCGCGCCCGGCGTGCACCGTCATCCCGGTCCGCGACGGCGCGAGACGGGCTCGAGCTCCTGCTCGTCCAGCGCAACCCCGAGGCGCGCTTCATGGGCGGCGCGTGGGTCTTCCCCGGCGGCGCGGTCCACGAGGGCGAGACCGAGGCGGAGACGGCGGTCCGCGAGGCCGAGGAGGAGGCGGCGCTCGAGCTGGACGCCGACACGCTCGTCCCGTTCTCGCGCTGGATCACGCCGCGCCAGGTGAAGGTGCGCTTCGACACCCACTTCTTCGTCGCCCCCACCCCGGACGACGCCGAGCCGCGCTGCGACGGCGAGGAGTGCGTCGACCTGCGCTGGATCGGCCCGGCCGAGGCGCTCGAGGCCTGGCAGCGCGACGAGCTCTCGCTCGTCTTCCCCACGATCAAGCACCTCGAGCAGCTCGCCGAGTTCGATTCGGTCGAGGAGGTGCTCGACCACGCGCGGTCGCGGCGAGTGCAGCCGGTCGAGCCGCGCGTGCTGGTCGACGGCGGCGTCGCCCAGGTGCTCCTGCCCGGTGAGCCGGGCTACGACGACGCCTAGCCCTAGCCTTCCCCGCCCATGTCATTCGGCGTCCAGCTCGGGCTCGCGTTCGCCCTGCTCACGGCGTTCGCGTCCGTCGTCGGCTTCCTGTTCAAGCACCGCGGCGCGGTCGAGTCGCCGCCGGTCGAGGCGCGGCGGCCGGTCAGGACGTCGCTCGCGCTGTTCCGGTCGCGCTGGTACACGATCGGGATCATCGTGGCGACGGCGTCGTGGGGCTTCCACGTCGCCGCGCTCGCGCTCGCGCCGATCTCGCTCGTGCAGTCGGTCATCGCCGGCGGGCTCGTCCTGCTGACCGTCGTCGCCGACCGGCTCTTCGCGCACGAGGTGACGCGGCGGGAGTGGATCGGCGTCGGCGCTCACCGCGGCCGGCCTCGCCTTCCTCGCCGCCACGCTCGACGGCGGCGGCGACAGCGCCCACAGCGACTACGAGACCGCGACGCTCGTCGCTCTACGCGGGCGTCGCCGCCGCGCTCGGGCTCGGCGCCGCGCTGGTCGGGCGCAACGGGTACAGGCAGGGCATCCCGCTCGCCCTGAGCGCCGGGCTGCTCTGGGGCGCGTCGGACGTGTCGATCAAGGCGCTGAGCGACCATCTCGACGCCGACGGAGCGCTCGTCCTGCTCCACCCGCTCGCGCTCACGATCGCGACGCTGTCGCTGATCGGCCTCGCGGTGTCCGCTCGCAGCCTCCAGGTGGGGAAGGCGGTCCCCGTCATCGCCGTCACGAGCGCGGCGGCGAACGTGTGCACGATCGCGTCGGGACCGATCGTGTTCGGCGAGCCGCTTCCCGACGATCCCGCCGCGCTGGCGCTGCGGATCGCGGCGTTCGCCCTGGTGATCGTCGCGGCGGCGCTCACCCCGGCGCCGGTCCGGCTCGCCGAGCCGGAACCCGAGCCCGCCTAGCGCGGCGCCGGCACGCGCTCCATCGAGAAGCGAACGCCGAGCTCCGTCTCGCACGAGAACGAGTCGCCGCCCGGGTCGGGCCCGGCGTCGATGACTACCTCGTAGCCGGCGAAGAGATCGACGAGCGACTCCTCGAGCAGCACGGGCACGCCGTCGACCTCGCCCACGTGGCGTTCGGCCGGACCGGCCATGTAGGTGGCGAACAGAAACGGCGCGGTCGAGTCGCAGCAGCCGTTTCCGATCACGAAGGTCAGGTCGTCCCCGCGCTCGGCGCGCGTGCGCTCGAGCGCGTCGCGCGCGGCAGGCGTCAGTACGACTTCCACTAGCATGCTAAGCATGGCGAAACATGAAGCCGGGTGGGCGGTTACACCAGTGGTGAAGCCAACCGCAGCCTCATTGCTGGCCGTGGCGCTCGTCATGGCGCTCGTCTCCGCGGCCGCTGCCGAGAACTTCGTCGGCACCGACGCGGGCGAGACGCTGCACGGGCACGCCCGAGCCTGACCAGATCTACGGCGAGGGCGGCGACGACACGATCGCCGGCCTCGAGTCGAACGACTACCTCGAGGCCGGGCTCCGGCGCCGATGCCATCGACGGCGGCGCCGGGATCGACCTCGTGATCGGCGGCACGGGCGACGATCGCATCATGGCCGGGAGCGGCAACGACGTCGTCTACGCCGGCGCCGACGACGACGAGGTGATCGGGGAGCGGGCGCCGACCACCTCTTCGGCCAGATCGGCGACGACCGGCTCTTCGGCGGGCCCGACGACGACCTGATCTACGCCGGCGCCGGCACCGACTTCGCCGACGGCGGATCCGGCTCGGACCGGATCACGAGCGACGGCGACGCGACCCTGATCGGCGGGCCCGGGCTCCGACACGATCAGCGTGGACGGCGGCGACGCGACCGTGGACGCCGGGCCGGATGCCGACCGCGTGCGAACCGGCGCCGGCAAGGACGACCGTCACCGGCGGCACCGGGCCGGACTCGATCGGCACGGGCCGCGGCCGCGATTCGGTGAACGCGCTCGACGGCGAGCGCGACGTCGTCCACTGCGGCAAGGGCCGCGACCGCGTCGAGGCGGACGAGATCGATCGCGTCAGACGGCTGCGAGATCCGCGAGTAGCCGCGCTATAGGCTCCGCCCGTGGCGGCGGATGGACTGACAGTCACGGTGACCGGCCCGACCGGCGACCTCGGGATCGCGCTCGTCGACTCGCTCGAGCGCTCGCGCAAGGTGAAGAAGATCGTCGGCATGGCGCGGCGCCCGTTCGACCCCGCCTCGCAGGGATGGAAGAAGACGGAGTACCGCGAGGGCGACGTCCAGGACCGGAAGAGCGTCGAGGACGCCGTGAAGGGCGCCGACGTGATCGTGCACCTGGCGTTCGCGATCCTCGAGTCGAGCGACCGCACGCGCGGGCGTGAACATCGACGGCTCGCGGAACGTGTTCGAGGCGGCGGTCGAGGCCGGCGCGGAGCGCATCTGTTACGCGTCGAGCGTCGCCGCCTACGGCTTCCACGAGGACAACCCGAACTGGCTGACGGAGGACGTCCCGCCGCGCGGCAGCGACGCCCACTTCTACTCCGCGCAGAAGGCCGAGGTCGAGGGCGTCCTCGGCGAGGTCCTGCTGAAGACCGAGCGGACGAAGGCGTGGGTCTTCCGGCCGTGCATCGTCGCCGGCCCGAAGGCCCAGACGCTGATGGAGGAGATCCCCTACGTCCGGATGTCGCAGGCGATGCCGGACGCCGTCCGGCGGCTCCTGAGCGGGATGCCGGTCCTGAGGCCCGTGATCCCGGACCCCGGCGTCCCGTTCCAGCTCGTCCACGAGGACGATGTGGCGCAGGCGTTCGTGGCCGGCGTGCAGGGCAAGGGCGAGCCCGGCCCGTACAACCTCGCCGGCAACGGCAGGCTGACGATGTCCGACCTGGGCGACGCGCTCGGCTGGTACACGATCCCGATCCCGGAGCTCGCGGTCGACGCCACGGCGGAGGTCATCGCCGCGCATGCCGGTGAAGCCGCCCGCCCTGTCGTGGATCGAGAGCCTCCGCAAGCCCGTCCTGATGAAGACGGACAGGGCGAAGAAGCTGCTCGGCTGGAAGCCGAAGCACACCTCGAAGGGCACGCTGAAGGAGCTCGTCGCGGCCTACCGCGACGAGGAGCGCTTCTAAGAGGGTCAGACCCTCTTCAGGCAGGGCGGCTCCTCCGACAGCAGCACGCCGAACATCTTCCGCGTCGGATCGCGCGTGAGGTCCACGTGCACGTGCTTCACCTCGGTGTACTCGTTCAGCCCGTAGGTGCCCAGCTCGCGGCCGTTGCCCGACTGCTTGTAGCCGCCGAACGGCGCGATGCAGTTGATCAGGTGGTGGTCGTTGATCCAGACCGTGCCGGCGCGGATCTTCTTGGCCGTCTCGAGGCAGCGGTCGTAGTCCTCTGACCACACCGCGGCCGCCAGGCCGTAGATCGTGTCGTTCGCGATCCGGACCGCCTCGTCGTCGGACTTGAACTTGATCACCGACAGCACCGGCCCGAAGATCTCCTCCTGCGCGATCGTCATCGAGTTGTCCACCTCGGTGAAGATCGTCGGCTCGAAGAAGTAGCCGCCCTCGGGCGCGCCCTCCGGCCGCCCGCCGCCGAGGACGAGCTTCGCGCCCTCCTCCTTGCCGATCCGGACGTAGTTCTCGACCGTGTCGAGCTGCGCCTGCGACACGAGCGGCCCCATGTCCGTCTCGTAGTCGAGCGCGTCGCCGATCTTGATCTGCTTCGCCCGCGCGACCAGCTTCTCGACGAACTCGTCGTGGATCGACTCGGGCACGAGCAGGCGCGTGCCCGACTCGCACACCTGGCCCTGGTGGAAGAAGGTCGCCCACAGCGCGCCGTCCACCGCGGCGTCGAGGTTCGCGTCCTCGTACACGATGTTCGGCGACTTCCCGCCGAGCTCGAGCGTGCACTTCTTGATCGTCGAGGAGGCGAGCTGCATGATCCGCCGGCCGACGACCGTCGAGCCCGTGAACGACACCTTGTCGACGTCCGGGTGAGACGCGAGCTCCTCGCCCACCGTCGCCCCGCCGCCGGTCACGATGTTCACGACGCCCTTGGGCAGCTCCGTCTCGTCGAGCAGCTCGGCGAGCCGCAGCGCGGTGAGCGGCGTGTCCGACGCCGGCTTCAGCACGCACGAGTTGCCCATCGCGAGCGCGGGGGCGAGCTTCCACACCGCCATCACGAGCGGGAAGTTCCACGGGATGATCCCCGCGCAGACGCCGACCGGCTCGCGCAGGACGAAGTTGTACGAGTGCGTGGGGAACTCGACCGGCTCGAGCGGCTCCTGCCGCGGCCGGTCCGCGTGGCGGGCGAAGTACTCCCAGTGGTTGATGCAGTAGCCGATGACGACGGTCGCCGTCGCGCGCATCGTCATGCCGGCCTGAAGCGACTCGAGCTCCGCCAGCTCGTCCTCGTGCTCGGTGAACTTCTGGACGACCGAGCGCATGATCCGCACGCGCTCGTCGGGGTCCATGTCGGCCCACACGCCCGACTCGTAGCTCTCCTTCGCCGCTGCGATCGCCGCCTGCGCGTCCTCGCGCCCGCCCTTCGGGACGGCGGCGACGACCTCGCCGTTCGACGGGTTGATCACCTCGAACGTGTCACCGGACGAGGCTTCGACCCACTCACCCCCGATGTAGTTCTTCCAGACCTTTACGTCCTGCGTGGGTGCGACGGCCATTCGCTGCTCTCCTCCTCGTAGGTCTAGGGAAGCTTACGCCCGGCGGCATGCGCCCATGCGATGAACAGAAGCTGCACGGGCAGGCGCACGTACAGCGCCGCTCGGCCACCCGGCACCTTGTACTTGTCCGGGTGGAGCGCCATGTGCAGGTTCGCCGGGAACACGGCGATCAGCGTGGCGATGCTCCACCAGCTCGCGATGCGCCGCGTGCGTGGGTGCATCACGCCCAGCCCGCCGGCGATCTCCGCCACCCCGCTCGCGGCCACGAGCTCGCGATGCGCCGGCAGGTAGTCGGGCACGATCGCCTCGTACGTCGCGCGGGACGACGAAGTGCATGATCCCGGCGAACACGAAGAAGGGGCCGAAGAGCCGGGCCAGCATCGCGTCTAGAGCGCCTGCTTGTAGAGCTCTTCGTAGTCCTCTTCGGTGGGCTCGCGCGGGTTGAGCAGCGTGGTGCCGTCGCCCATCGCGCCCTCGACGAGCGCCGGGATGCCGGACTCGGGCACGCCGACCTCGGACAGCCGCGTCGGCAGGCCCATCCGCGAGGTGATCCCGGAAACGTGGTCGGCGAGCGCGTCGCCGATCGCGTCGTCGGGCCCGCCCGACTCGACGCCGAAGAGCTCGTTGATGTCGCGGTAGCGGTCGGCGATGTCCGAGCCGCCGCGCGCGTTGAAGCGGATCACGTGCGGCAGGTGGATCGCGTTCGCCACGCCGTGTGGCACGCCGAAATGCGCGCCGGCGGGGTGCGACATGGCGTGGACCGAGCCAAGCTGGATCGTGATCGCGAGCGATGCGGCGACCAGCATGTTGCCGCGCGCCTCCTCGTCGGAGGTGTCCGCGACGGCGCGCTCGAGGTTGTCGCGGATCAGCCGCAGGGCGTGCAGCGCGCGCGCGTCGCCGTGGGCGTTCCACTCGGCCGAGACGTAGCCCTCGATCGCGTGGGTCATCGCGTCCATCCCGGTCGCGGCGGCTATCGGCGCAGGCAGCGTTCGCGTGGACTCGGGGTCGAGGATCGCGAGCCGTGGGAAGAGCGGGAAGTCGGCGATCTCGAGCTTGACCTTCTCCTCGTGGTCCTTGATCACCGCGGCCATCGACACCTCGGAGCCGGTGCCGGCGGTCGTCGGGATGCAGGCGAGCGGAGCGATCGGCTCAGGCGCGCCCATGCCGTCGGCCCCGCGCGGCATGAGGAAGAAGCCCTCCTGCTCGCGCGCAGTGCCGCCGTTGCGTGAAGACGGCGTCGGCCACCTTCGCCGTGTCCATCACCGACCCGCCGCCGACCGCGAGGAACGAGTCGGCGCCCGCCTCCTTGGCGGCCGCGGCGCACTCCTCGACGACGACGGTGGACGAGTCCTGCGGGACGCCGTCGAAGATCCCGGCGACCTCGAGGCCGCCGTCCTCCACCCCGGCCTGGACCTTGTCGATCAGCCCGGTGCCGCGGATCACCTCGTCCGTCACGATGAAGACGCGGCTCGCGCCCTCCTTCATGAACTCGAAGCCGGCGCTCTCGAGCAGGCCGCGGCCGGCGATCACCCGGGTGTGGTCTACGTACTGGTAGAAGTCCTTGAAGCCCGCCATCTGGCGAGCGTCCAGCGCACTGGGCTCTGTGCTCACTTCGCGTCGAGCAGGTCCTGCCGCCCCGAGTCCTCGAGCATCGTCCGGTAGCGCGGGAACACCGGCTTGACCAGCGGGACGAGCTTGAGGATCTTCGCGACCGGGCCCTTCGCCTTCATCTGGCCGCGCGCGAGCGCGACCGTGACGTTGACGTTGCCGAGCCAGAACTTGTGCGCGGTGTCGGCCTCCATCGTCATGACGACCTCAGGCTCCATCGAGGTGTCGCCGCAGTCCACGACCCCGTCCTCGCCCTCGATCATCTTCACGGTGATCTGCGACTCGGGGTTGCGGTACTGGTACTGGACGATCGTGTTCGCCTTGCGGAACTTCGGCGCGAGCTCGTCGTCGACCGAGAGGTCCTCGAAGAGCTTGCCGATGTACTGGTAGACCTCTTGGTCGTCCTTGAAGTAACCCATCGAGGGCGATCCTAACTGCGACCGATGAGCATTGCTATGCCCTGGCCGCCGCCGATGCAGAGCGTGACGAGGCCGACGTCGTGGTTCTCGCGCTCCATCTCGCCGAGGATCTTCGTGGTGATCACCGAGCCGGTCGCGGCCACCGGATGGCCGAGCGCGATCGCGCCGCCGTTCGGGTTCACCTTGGCCGGGTCGAGCTCGAGGTCCTTCATCACCGCGAGCGCCTGCGCGGCGAACGCCTCGTTCAGCTCGATCACGTCGACGTCGTCGAGCGAGACGCCGGCCTTGTCGAGCGCCTTGCGCGTGGCCGGCACGGGGCCGATGCCCATCGTCGCCGGGTCGACGCCGCAGTACGCGTAGGAGAGGATCCGCCCGCGCACCGGCGCGCCGAGCTCCTCCGCCTTCTCAGCCGACATCAGCACGACCGCGGAACCGGCGTCGTTCATGCCCGACGCGTTGCCGGCGGTGACCGTGCCGTCCGGCTTGAACACCGGCTTCAGCTTCGCCATCGACTCCTTCGACGCCTCCGGCCGCACGTGCTCGTCGCGCGTGAAGGGCACCTTCTCCTTCTTCACCTTGACCTCGACCGGAACGACCTCGTCGTCGAACTTGCCCGCCTCCTGGGCCGCGTGCGCGCGCCGGTGGGACTCGAGCGCGAACTCGTCCTGCTGCTCGCGGCTGATGTCGTGCGACTCGGCGAGATTCTCCGCCGTGATCCCCATATGGACGCGGTGGAACGGGTCCGTCAGGCCACCCACCACCGGGTCGACCATCTTCGCCTCGCCCATGCGCGCGCCCCAGCGGACGTTCGGCATCCAGTACGGGCCGCGGCTCATCGACTCCGCGCCGCCGGCCACGACAACCTCCGCCTCCCCGGTCTGGATCGTCTGCGCGGCCGAGATGATCGCCTGTACGCCGGTCCCGCACAGCCGGTTGACGGTGAACGCGGGCGTCTCCTTCGGGATCCCGGCCTTGATGCCCACGACGCGCGCCATGTACATGTCCTCCGGCGCCGAGTGGATGACGTTGCCGAAGACGACCTGCTCGACCTGCTCCGGCTCGACCCCTGCGCGCTCCATCGCGGCGGTTACCGCGGTCGCGCCCAGCTCCGTCGTGGGGATGTCCTTGAGGCTCTTGCCGTAGGAGCCCACAGCGGTCCTGGCGGCGGATGCGATGACAACTTCCTGCACGAAGCGTCCTTTCGGTCTTTAGGTCGGCGCCGAACTCTAGGCTCTCGCGCCATGCCCCGCGCCGTCACAGCGCTCGCGGTGGCGCTGCTGACCCTCGCCGGAGCTGCGGCGCTAGCGCTCGCCCAAGGTGGCACCACGCCCCCTAAGGCCGAGTGCGCCGACCCGTGGCGCGCTGTACGAGGACGGCCAGACCGGGCGCTACCTGCTGAACGGCACCTGGTACTTCCGGCTCGACCCGGCCGACCAGGGCGAGGTCCAGGGGCTCCCCACGAATCCGGCGCTCGACGGCTGGAGCCGCGACGCGGGTGCCGAACGCGTGGAACGCGCGCGACCACTCGGACGCCAGCCACCGCGGCACGGTCGCGTGGTACCGCAAGGACTTCGTGCTGCCCTCGCGCGACGCCGCGCTCGGCTGGAAGCTGCGCTTCGAGTCGGTCAACTACCGGGCGAAGGTGTGGCTGAACGGCGTGCTCCTCGGCGAGCACGAGTTCGCGTACGTGCCGTTCGAGCTGCCGACCACCGGCCTTGTCCGCAACGGCGTCAACCGGCTCGTGGTCCGCGTGGACAACCGCCGCACGCGCGCGGACATCCCGCGCGGCTACGAGCGTCCCAACGGCCGCCCCGGCGGCGGCTGGTGGAACTACGGCGGCATCCTGCGCGAGGTCTACCTGCGCAAGTTCGAGGGCGTCGACGTCGAGTCCGTCCAGACGGAGACCGAGATCGCCGACAGCCAACAGCGGGCGTGGGTGCGAGTTCGCGCACGCCTCGAGAACCCCGGGACGCGCGACACGCGCCTGCTGATGCGGTGGCGGTTCGGTGACCGCCAAAGCTTCTCCCAGCCCATCACCGTGCGCGCCGGCGGCACCCGGATCGTCCGGCAGACGTTCGAGGTCACCGAGCCCCGCCTCTGGTATCCCGGCGCGCCCGAGCTCTACCCGGTGGGGATCGACGCGGTCAGCGACGACGGCGATCGCCGGCTCGCCGGCTACCGGCTGCACGTCGGAATCCGCGAGATCCGCGTCTCCGACGACGGCATCCTGCTCGTCAACGGCCGCAAGACGAAGCTCCTGGGCGCGAACATCCACGAGGAACGCCGGCGGCGAGGTGCGGCGCTGCGGCCCAAGGACCGCCTGGCCGACATGCAGCTCTACCGCGACCTGGGGGCGACGCTCATCCGCGCGCATTACCCGCTTCATCCGCAGTACCTCGAGCTCGCGGACCGGCTACGGGATCATGGTCTGGGACGAGGTGCCGGTCTTCGCGCAGGGCTATCGCGGGTTCCAGGTGCCGGGCGTGACCGACAAGGCACTCGCGTACCTGCGGGCGATGGTCGAGCGCGACAAGAACCACGCGTCCGTGCTCGCGTGGAGCATCGCGAACGAGCTGTCGGGACGGATGACCGACGACCAGGAGGACTACATCAGCCGGGCCGCCGACCTGCTGCACGACCTCGACCCGACCCGGCTTCGCACGATCGTCATCTTCGGCTGGCCGCAGGCGCCGCCGATGGACGTCTACCACAAGCTCGACGCGATTGGGATCAACAGCTACTTCGGCTGGTACCCGGGGCCGAACGGGTCGACCGAGTACCGCCAGCGGCTCGGGCCGTTCCTCGATCAGATGCGCGAGTACTACCCCGAGCTCGCCCTGTTCGTGACCGAGTTCGGCGCCGAGTCGAACCGTGACGGCGCCGTCCACCGGAAGGGCACGTTCCAGTTCCAGCGCGATCTGCTGGCCTACCACGCCCGCACCTACATCCGGAAGGGGTTCCTGGCGCGGCGCGAGCACCTGGGTGATGCGCGACTTCAGGTCCCGTCCCGACTGGGAGGGAGGCAACCCGACGCCGCGTGTGGGCTGGAACCAGAAGGGCCTCGTGACCGCGCGCTCACGCAAGAAGCCCGCGTTCAACGCCCTGGCGAAGCTCTACAAGTCGGTTCCGCCGGTGGCGGAGTCGCTCTACCCGCTGCCCGCGAGCCGGTAGACCGGCCCGTCGAGCGAGGCGGCGTACACGCGCCCGCGCGCGTCCTCGCCGAACGACGACACGCTCGACACCTCGACGCTGAACCGGCGCCGGCCCGTCGCCCGTCCCGGGCCGAGGCGCGCGCCGCGCACGACTCCCTCGCAGAGGTCGCCGTACACGTAGGTGCCGCGCAGCTCGCCGTATGAGCGGTGCCTGAGGACGTATCCGCCCGTGATCGAGCAGAAGCCGTCGCCGCTGTGCGAGTGCTCGAGCACGGGCGGGATGTGGCCGGGAGCCGATCCGCCGTCGTACTCGTGCCGGCCCTCGAACTCGTTCCAGCCGAAGTTCGCGCCGCGGCCGTTGCCCCGGCGGACGAAGTTGACCTCCTCCCACTCGTTCTGCCCGACGTCGGCGATCACGAGGTCGCCCGTCTGCCGGTCGAACGAGAACCGCCACGGATTGCGCAGCCCGTACGAGTACACCGCGGGCTTCGCGCCGCGGCGCCCACGGAAGGGATTCGAGCGCGGGACGCGGAACGGCCGCCCGGCCGGGTCGATCCTGAGGATCTTGCCGAGATGGCTCCCGAGGTCCTGCCCGGACTCGAACGGGTCGCCGCCGCCGCCGCCGTCGCCGAGGCCGATGTACAGGAACCCGTCGGGCCCGAACTCGAGCGAACCGCCGTTGTGGTTCCCGTAGGTGCGAGTGCTCCTGGACGAGCACCGTCCGGGCGCTGCTCTTGCGCGCCCTGTTCCGGCGCCCGCGGAACTCGACGACCCGGATGTCCCCGCCGTTGTCCGTGTAGTAGACGTAGAAGCGCCGGTTCTTGCGGTAGTTCGGCGCGAACGCCATCGACAGGAGGCCCTGCTCGCCGCCGGCCTGGACGCGGCCGCGGATGTCCAGGTACGGGCGGTCGAGCTTTCGGCCGCGATGGACCACCCGGATCGTGCCGCCCTGCTCCACCACGAACAGCCTGCGCCGGTCGCCCGGCGGCGCCGTGACGTAGGTGGGCTTCGAGAACGTCCCGACGCGGCGGCGCCTGAGGTCGGAGACGGCCGCCTCGCCCCTCGACGCCGCTGTTCGGTGCCGTCTTGGCCGCCGGCTCGGTGACGGCCATCGGCGGATCGTCGTCGGAGCCGTTGCAGGACGCGAGCGCGGGGACCGCGAGTAGGACCGCTGCGCGAGCCCGGGAGGTCACGCGCCGCAGGATGCCAGAGTGCGGGAGCGTGAAAGCACTCGTTACAGGGGCGACCGGATTCGTCGGCGGACGGTTGGCGCAGAGGCTTGCGGCGGACGGCGCCGAGGTCAGATGCCTCGTGCGCGACCGAAGCCGCGCCGAGCACCTCGCGGAGGCCGGGCACGAGCTCCATGAGGGCGACGTGACGCGTCCGGAGACGCTCCGCGGGGCCGGGCGCCGGCGTCGACGTCGCCTACTACCTCGTGCACGGCATGGGCCGCGGGTCGAGCGAGGACTTCGAGGAGGGCGAGCGCGCGCGCCGCTCAGGCGTTCGGTGAGATGGCGCAGGCACGAGGGTGTCGGCCGCGTCGTCTATCTCGGCGGCCTGGGCGACCAGCCCGGGCTCGAAGCACCTGCGCAGCCGCCACCAGACCGCGCTGACCCTGCGCGAGGCCGGCCCGCCGCTCACGTACTTCCGCGCGGCGATGGTGGTCGGGGCGGGCAGCGAGTCGTACCGGACGCTCCGCTACCTCGTGGAGCGGCTTCCGGCGATGATCGCCCCGCGCTGGCTGAAGACGAAGACGCAGCCGATCGCGATCGACGACGTGCTCGACTACCTGGCCGCGGCCCCGACGGTCGAAGCCTCGGCCGGGCGCGAGGTCCAGATCGGCGGCCCCGACGTCCTCTCCTACGGCGAGATGCTCGACCGGATGGCGGACGCGCTCGGCAGGTACCGGCGGCCGAAGGTGCCGGTCCCCTTCCTCACGCCTTGGCTCTCATCGCTGTGGATCGGGCTGATCACGCCCGTGGACGCCGGCGTGGCGCGGCCGCTCGTCGAGGGGCTCTCCACCGAGACGGTCGTGACAGACCCGTCCGGCATGGCGCTCTTCGACGTCGAGCCGACGCCGTTCGACGACGCGTTGCGGGCCGCGATCGCCGAGGACACCTAGAGGAACAGGTACCGCTTCTCGCACTCCTTCTTCAGGATCTGGTCGATCAGATCGCCAGCCACGTAGTCCTTGCCCTCGCCGCACCTGACGTCGTCGACCGAGCAGGTCGTAGGACTGCATCGAGTCGGTGCCGTCGTCGCCGCGAAGCACGTCGATGCCTCCCTTCCCGTGGATCTCGTCGCCGCCGTCGCCGCCCTCGATCTGGTCAGGACCGGAATTCCCGATCAGCGTGTCTGCCGCCCATCCGCCCAAGAGGCGCTCGAAGTCGGCGCCGAGGGCATCGCCCTCGCCGGCCTCGCCGTCGTTAGTGATGGCATCGAGAGACAGGGACACGGCCCTTGACACGCGAGGAGTAGTCCGCCGTGTCGAAGCCCGCCCCGCCGTTCAGCCAGTCGGCGCCGTCGCGCCCGTTCACGCTGTCGTCGCCCTCCATGCCCCAAAGGGCATTGGGCGGCGGGCGAGCCCGTGATGCGGTCGTCGCCCGAGCCGGCGATCAGCGACTCGACGTCGTCGCGAAGGTCATCGCCCTCGCCCTCCGCGCCGTCGTCAGCCTTGCCGTCGATCGACAGCGCGAGCGGCTTGGTCCGCGCGCCGTAGTCGGCGTAGTCGTTGCCGTCGCCGCCATGCAGGCGATCAGCGCCGACACCCGGTACGAGCGTGTCGTTGCCGGCCGCGCCCTTCAGCGCGCCTCCGCTCGGCCCGCCGTAGAGCACGTCGTTGCTCGCGCCGCCCGACAGCGTCGCCGGGAGCGCGAGCCGAGCATGCGGATCGTGTCCGCCTTGTGGCTCCCGGAGGCATCGACAGCGGTCACGTCTGTGCAGTTCACACGTGTCGCGCCGGCCTGCGCGCATTTCCCACCGACCGCGTCGATCGCGTTGGCGTCCGAGACGCTCACCACGTCACCCGACTGCTCGATGCGCAGGTTGGCGTTCATGTTCCGCGCGCTCGCGACGGTCAACACGCCGTTCGCGACGTAGGCGTTGCCCGGCGCTGCGGTGCGCAGATTCGTCTTGAGCGCCTGCAGACGCGACCACGGGAACTGCTGCATCAGCGTGGCCGGCGACTTGCCCTGGAACCAACCGTTCGGTCCCGCGTACGGGTTCGTCCCGGTGGGCGTCGGGTCCTCGCCGTACAGCGTCACCGAGCTGCTTCCGTCGGCCGAGCCGCTGCCGTCGCGCAGCACGATCCCGTAGCGCTGGGCGGCCTCGGCGATCATCCGAACGATCGGCGACATCTGGAGCGTGTTCACGTCAAGCGTCGGATCCAGGCGGAAGCGCGTGCCCTGCGGGATCGCCTCCGCGGTCTCGAGGGCTGCCGTCGCTTCGCTGCGCCGGCCACGAGAACACGCCCTTGCGCGACTGAGGTATGGCCAGCGCCAGCGCGTGGTCGATGTGGCCGGCCTCGAGCTCATCGAGGCGGATCAGTCCGCCGAGCATGGGCAGGCTGGTCGCGGTCGACCCCCAGTTGGAGGGGTTCGTGTAGAAGCCGGGGTTCGTCGAGACGTTGTCGATCCGACCGCCCCAGGCAGCGTGCCAGCCATCCAGCCGCTCCTCGGCCTTCCAGAACTCCCACATCGTGTCGGTCGAGGGCTGGACGACGATCAGATGACCGTCGGTCCCGACGGCCGGCTTCGCGTTCGCGGGGATCGGCACCGCCTGCCAGGCCTCGCGGAGATCGGGCTCTGCGTACGGCGAGTCGAGCACGACCGGGACCTTGGGCTGGTCGGCCGAGACCGTGTAGACCGGGGCGCTGTAGCGCGTGGTGTTGATGTACGGGGCCGCGAACCCGAGCTGCCGCTGCAGCTCGCCCACGTACGCGTCCGAGCGGGCGTCCACCGGTGCGTCGCCCGGCAGAGGCGTGTTCCAGAAGGAGTCAGGCGCAAACGGCGGAGCGGCTCCTGCGCTCGGTGCAAAGACCAATGCGATCAGCGAGGCAAGAACTGCCCCTCCCGGCTTTTTCACTATTTCAGCCCCCTGTCGAACTTGTGGTCGCGCCAAGTCATGCCCGGGTCGCGGTAGTACAAACGCGCCAGCCCCGTCGGCTACCTTGCGCTCGTCTTGACTGCCGCGCTCGCCCTCGTTCTCCTGTCTCCGGCCACCGCCGTCACGGGCACCGACGTGGCGCTCAAGGTGCGGCGTGCAAGTCCCGGGGCGGTCGTGAGGCTTCGAGCAGCGCCGGGACGGTGAGTGGCGCCGGATCGGCCGTGACCGTGCCGGCCGGAGGGGCCGGGCGGAGTTCTCGCTCACGCTGCGGCGCCGAGGCCGGTACGTGCTGCGCGCTGACTCGAGGGCCGCCGGAGCCGGCCGGTGCGCATCCGCTCGCGCTATCTCACGCTCGCCGCCGTCGGGGACATCAATCTGGGAAACGGCCCGGGCGCGTACATGCGCCGCCACGGCTACCGCTACCCGTGGCGCCGCGTCGCCCCCACGCTGCGCGCCGCGGACCTCGCCTTCGGCAACCTCGAGTGCGCCGTGTCGCGGCGCGGCAGTGCCGTGCCCAAGCAGTACAACTTCCGCGGCCCGCCCGCCGCGCTGCGGCGAGTCGCGCGCTTCGCAGGCTTCGACGTCCTCAACCTCGCGAACAACCACTCGGGCGACTACGGCCGCACCGCGTTCCTCGACACGCTCCGCTTCACGCGCCGTTCCGCATGACGCCCGTCGGCGGCGGCGTGAACCGCGCCCGGGCGCTGCGCCCCCGCGTGGTCGAGACGACATGGCCTGCGGGTCGCGTTCGTCGGCTTCTCGGACCGGCTGCCATTCTCGTTCTACGCGACGCTCGTCACGGCCCGGCATCGCGTTCGCGTCGACGCCCACGATCCAGCCGTGCCGTCGCGCCGTGCGCGGCGCCAGGCGGACGTGGTTGTGGCCACGTTCCACTGGGGCGACGAGCTCAGCCACGACGGCGAACGCGCGCCAGCGGCTGTTCGCGCGCACGGCTCTGCGGGCGGGCGCGCACGCCGTGATCGGCGCACATCCACACGTGCTGCAGCCGCGCCACCGCCTCGGCCGCCGGATCGTCGCCTACAGCCTGGGCAACTTCGTGTTCAGCACGGGTGGTGGGGCAACGTCGGAGACCGGGATCCTCCGGCTGCGCCTCTCCGGCCGCGGCGTGGAGGGCATGCGTCTTCTGCGGGGACGCATCGTCGCCGCGCAGCCGAGGCTGCGTCAGTCGCGCGGCACCACGTAGCGAACGAAGTCGTCGGCCTTTTCGAACGAGTCGTACAGCGCACGGGCGCGAGCGTTGTCGCGCCGGTGTGCCAATAGACCTTGTCCCAGCCATTCGCCCGCGCGCGGTCGAGCACGGCCTCGATCAGGGCCCGCCCCGCACCGCTTCCGCGCGCATCGGGCGAAACGAAGAGGTCCTCGAGTAACAGGTCTCGGCTGCGCCCCGAGTAGTCGGATGCAGAACGCAGTTCACGAAGCCGACGATCTCGCCGTCCCGCTCCGCGACGAGCCCCTCGATCGGCACGTCCTCGTCGAGCAGCCGACGCCACGTCTCAGCCGTGACGTCCGGCGACACGACGGTCTCGTAGAAGGCGCAGTAGCCGTCCCACAGTTCCCGCCAAGCCGGGTTCGTCGGCGGCGGTCACGGGTCGTAAGTTGAGAATCGGGCTGCCCAGATTCGAACTGGGGACCTCTCCGACCCGAACGGAGCGCGCTACCAGACTGCGCCACAGCCCGAAGGGCCTCAGCGTAGCGAGTCGGTCAGGAGGCGACTGCCTTGTAGTAGCGCACGGCGAGGCCCGTCAGGAGCGTCTGGAAGCACTCCTCGACGGTGAGCCCGTTGTCCTCCGCGTAGCCGGCCAGGCCGCGCTCCTCGATCGCGACGCTCTGCTCGATGACGTCGTCCACCAGCTCGGGATGGCGGTCGGAGAAGTACGCCCCCATCGAGTAGAGGTTCGTGTCCATGAGCGACTCGAGAAACGAGTCGCTCTTCTTCTTCGCCGCCATAGCCGCGGCGGAGGCTACTCGCTACGCGACCGCCTCGGCCCGCGCGTACTCCTGCTGGAGCCGCCGGCGGGCGCGGAAGAGCGCGCTCTCGACCGCGGGGCGCGTCATGTCCATCTTCTTCGCGATCTCGCGGTACGAGAGGCCCTCGAACTCGCGCAGGACGAGCACGCGGTGATGGTTCGTCGAGAGCTCTGCGAACGCGCCACGGAGCTGGTCGAATCGCTCCTTGTGGAGGAACGCGTTCTCAGGGCGCATGTGCGCCACGCCGACGAGGCGCAGCTGGTCCGCCGGCCGCAGCGCGTCGTCCGCGTGGATCGAGATCTCCTCGGCGCGGCTCGTCCGCCGGTAGTGGTCGATCGCGGCGTTCTTCGCGATCTCGAAGATCCACGGGCGGAAGGTGATCTCGCTGTCGGTCGCACGCATGCGGCGCAGCGCCGACAGGAAGATCTCCTGCACCAGGTCCTCGGCACGGCCGCGGTCGCGCACGCGCGACGCGACGAAGCGCTCGATCGAGGCGCTGTAGCGCCGGTACAGCTGCTCGAACGCGTGGTCGTTGCCACGCCTGACAGCAGCGATCAGTTGAGTGTCGCTCGCGGCGTCCCCCGCGGACGCCATACGGCTTGTCATTCCCCCTGCAGCCTCCCGTCGTTTCCCCTACCTGCCTTTGCCCGCCCCTGCGCCTTCCTCCACAAGGCACAGCCCCAGCCGAGGCGGTACCGTAACGTACCGCGGGTAATGTTTCAACCGTGACCCGTCGCGACGAGCTGATCGCCTTCCTGGACGATCTGCTCGCGTCCCCCGGCCGCCCGGACTACGGCCCGAACGGGCTCCAGGTCCCGGGGGCGGACGAGGTCGAGCTGGTGGTCACCGGCGTATCGGCCCACCGCGAGCTGTTCGAGCAGGCGGCGGCCGCGGGCGCGCAGCTCGTCCTCTGCCACCACGGGATCTTCTGGGGCGAGTCAGCCGGGCCCGTCACGGAGCAGCTCAAGGCGCGGCTGAAGCTCCTGTTCGACCACGACATGAGCCTCGCGGCGTACCACCTGCCGCTCGACGCCCACCCCGAGGTGGGGAACAACGCCCTGATCTGCGAGGGGCTCGGGCTCCAGCGGGGCGAGCCCTTCGGGGAGGCCAAGGGCCTGCCGGTCGGCTGGATCGGCCATGCCGCCGCTCCGCTCGCGCTCTGCGGATCTCGTCGAGCGCGCGCGGGCGCTCTTCGGCGCGGACCCGCTCGTGTTCGACTCGGGCCCGGCCGAGATCCGGCGCGTGGGGATCGTCTCGGGCGGCGGCAGCTCGACGCTCGCCGAGGCGGTCGCGCTCGGGCTCGACGCCTTCGTGACGGGGGAGCCGACCGAGCACGTGATGGCGGACGCCCGCGAGGGCGGGATCCACTTCATCGCCGGCGGCCACTACGCCAGCGAGACCTTCGGGGTCAAACGGCTGGGCGAGCTGCTGGCCGAGCGGTTTGGCGTGGAGCACCGCTTCATCGAGGTTCCGAACCCGATCTAGGGCCTTTTAGTGTGCAAATTGCGGGGAAACGGTTGCGCTGTCCGGGGCGAGGCGTAAAACTGATGGAGACGATTCCGGCCAACGGGAGGAGTTATTAGATGGCGATCCACCTGACCCCCACGGAGCTCGCACGCGAAGCTGGCATGCACCGCCGCGAAGTGATCATGAAGTGCATGGAGCTCGGGGTGCCGATCTTCCAGGGCCGGATCGACAAGACCCTCTTCACGGAGTCGCTGAAGGACGCGCAGCGCCGGGCCGTACCCGCCAAGGCGTAGCGCACATACACTTCTTCCCCGTCAAACTGACCGGGGAGAAGAG
Organism: uncultured Thermoleophilaceae bacterium; assembly: GCA_963839405.1. Lineage (GTDB taxonomy): Bacteria > Actinomycetota > Thermoleophilia > Solirubrobacterales > Thermoleophilaceae > DASPHG01. The sequence goes on along the minus strand of CAWIUV010000006.1, from coordinate 46,807 downwards.
ATAAGTGGAAGCAGGAACCGTCAGCGCTGCTGACGCGAGCACTGGCTCACAGACGATCGCCGACATCGTCAAGCTCGCAGCGGAGCGCGCGCCCGAGAGCACCGCGCTGAAGCACAAGGTCGGCGACGAGTGGCGCGACATCAGCTACGCCGATCTCGGCGAGGCGGTGAAGGAGATCGCGCTCGGGCTGGTCGACCTCGGCATCGAGAAGGGCGACCGCGTCTCGATCCTCAGCCACACCCGCCCGGAGTGGACGTTCGCGAACTTCGGCATCCTCGCCTCCGGCGCGGCCTCCGTCTCGATCTACCAGACGAACTCCCCCGAGGAGGTCCACTACGTGGCGGACCACTCGGAGTCCACGGCGATCTTCGCCGAGGACGCGGAGCAGCTCGAGAAGATCCGCAAGATCCGCGGCGACCTGCCGCACCTCGAGCACGTGATCGCGTTCGAGTCCGACGGCCAGGACGACCACATCTCGCTGGACGATCTGCGCGAGCGCGGCCGGCAGCACTCGGACGACGAGTACGAGCAGCGCGTCGCCGACGTCACCCCCGACGACGTCTGCCTCTACATCTACACGTCGGGCACCACCGGCCCACCGAAGGGCTGCATCCTCACCCACGGCAACTACCGCCGCGTCTGCGACATGACGCAGGAGATGGGCGTCCTCGGCTCGGACGAGCTCGTCTACCTCTTCCTTCCGCTCGCGCACGCGTTCGCGGTGCTGATCCAGTTCGGCGCGATCGACCTCGGCTCGACGATCGCCTACTGGGAGAAGGACCCGCAGAAGATCGTGCCCAACCTGATGGAGGTGAAGCCGACGTACTTCCCGTCGGTGCCGCGGATCTTCGAGAAGATCTACCAGCTCGCCACGAGCAACGCGCCCGACAAGGAGCAGCTCAAGCAGGCGGTGCAGCTCGGGCTCAAGGTGCGGCTGGCGCAGCAGCGCGGCGAGGAGGTGCCGGCCGAGCTGATGGAGAAGTTCGAGGAGGCCGACAAGGCGCTCTACCAGAACGTCCGCAACATCTTCGGCGGCCGGATCCGCCAGTGCGTGACCGGCGCCGCGCCGATCGCGCCGGAGATCCTCGAGTTCTTCTTCGCCTGCGGCGTGCCCGTGATGGAGGGCTACGGCATGACCGAGACGTCCACCGTCGCCACCGGCCAGACGCCGGAGGACTTCCGCTTCGGCTCGATCGGCAAGCCGCTGCCCGGGCGTGGAGATCAAGATCGGCGACGACGGCGAGATCCTGCTCCGCGGCGACAACATCTTCCAGGGCTACTACAAGAACGAGGAGGCCTCGGAGGAGGCGCTCGAGGGCGGCTGGCTGCACACCGGCGACCTCGGCCGGATCGACGAGGACGGCTTCGTCTACATCTCGGGCCGCAAGAAGGACATCATCATCACGGCGGGCGGCAAGAACATCACGCCGGCGAACCTCGAGAACGGGATCAAGCAGAACCAGTACGTCTCGCAGTGCGTCGTGGTGGGCGACCGCCGGCCGTACCTGGTGGCGCTGGTGACGCTCGATCCCGAGGTCGCGACCGAGGAGACGCCCGAGATCCGCGAGTCGATCCAGGCGACCATCGACGAGGTGAACTCGAAGGTCGGCCCGGTCGAGCAGATCAAGTACTTCGCGATCCTGCCCCAGGACCTCTCGCAGGAGACGGGTGAGCTGACGCCGACGATGAAGGTCAAGCGCAACGTCGTCCACGAGAAGTTCGCCGACGTCATCGACTCGCTCTACGACCAGGGGCAGGCGAAACAAGCGGGATAGCCGCTACCCCTGTCGGGGTAAGCTCTCCCTGAATGGCCAGTAACGACCCGACGGATACGGGCGGGCTGTTCGTCGGGCGAAGGCCCGGGACCGCGCCTCTCAAGTACCGAGCACAGCCCGTTACGGCCGGGCAGGGCCGCCGCACGGCCGACAAGCTCCTGTCGGCGGGGATCCTGCTGCTGGAGACCCTCCTGTGCCTGACGCTGTGGGGCCCGCAACCGATCGCCTGGCTGTGGGTCGGCTCCCAGGTCGACTACGAGACCGGCTCCGTCGCGCTCGGGATCGTCGTCGCGTTCGCGGGGATGCTCACCACGCTCTTCCTGACGCTGGCGCTCGCGCGGCGGCTCGACTACGCGTGGAGGCTGGTGCGGCGCGCCGCCGGCTACGAGCAGAAGAAGGGCGCGCTCGAGTGGATCTTCGTGATCTCGCTCGCGATCGCGGGCACGGCGTTCATGATCTGGTTCTTCCTCATCGAAGGCCCCGGCTCGTCCGTCTTCTCCGGCCAGTCGGAGTAGCGCCCCCGCCTTGGGCCTCCTCGACTACTACCGGCAGTTCGACGACATGGACCAGGAGGAGGTCAACCAGCGCCTGCGCGAGAAGCGGCGCAAGGAGAAGGAGATGGAGCTCCAGGTCGTGCCGAACCTCGACCTGTCGAGCACCGAATGGCCCGACTTCCCGAACTCCGAGGTGATGAACGCCGCCATCTTCGCGGCGCGCGGCCGCGTGAACGGCTACCCGGACCGCTTCGCTCCAGGGGTCCGCGCGCACCTGGCAGACCGGCACGGGGTCGACCCCGAGCAGATCGTCTTCGGGAACGGGGCGACCGAGCTCCTCCAGGAAGCGGCACACACCTTCCTGGCCCCCGGCGACGAGCTCGTCACGCATTGGCCCTCGTATCCCCTCTTCCCGCTGATGACGGCGCGTGCGGGAGCGCGACCGGTAGCGGTTGACAGCGCCGGCGGCGCCGCCGACCCCGAGGCGATGCTGGCCGCGGTGACGGACCGCACTCGGGTCGTCGTCGTGTGCAACCCGAACGACCCCACCGGCGACTACCTCCCCTCGCAGTCGCTCCAGTGGCTCTTGTCGCAGCTCCCAGAGCAAGTGCACGTGCTGCTTGACGAGGCCTACATCCACTTCCAGGACATCGAGCCGATCGACGCGTGCCTGCAACTCGTCGGCGAGTTTCCGCGCCTCTTCGTCTTCCGCACCTTCTCCAAGGCGTACGGGATGGCCGGGCTGCGCGCCGGCTACGTCGTCGGCTCGACGGAGGCCGCGCGGGAGCTCGAGGCGATCGCGCCTCCCCTGGGCGTCAACGCACTCACACAGGTTGCTGTCGAGTACGCGCTGTCGCACGGCGACGGTGAGCTGAACCGGCGCCGGAACCTGGTCATCGAGCAGCGCAAGCGCGTCCTGGCCGCGATCCCGGGACTGCCCGTCGACGCCAGCGCCAGCCAGGGCAACTTCGTCTGGATGGCGAAGCCGGGCATGAGCGGCGCCATGCTGGCCTCGCGGCTCGAGAACGAGGGCGTGATCGTGGCGCCCGGCGGGCCGCTCGGCGCCAACGACCACGTGCGTGTCTCCGTTCGCGGCGCGGCCGCGACCGAGCGCCTGGTCGCCGCGCTCGAGAAGCTCGACTAGGGCAGCAGGCGCTCGATCGCCGTTCTCGCGCGCGCAAAGGCGCGCTCGTCGCCGAACAGCTGGTAGGCGGCGTTCGCCCCCTGGACCAGCGAGGAGACCTCGAACACGAGCTGATCGGGATCCTCGACCCCGGCGAGCTTAGCCTGCTTCTCGAGTCTCGCCGAGCAGCAGGCCTCTGGCCGTCGCGCGAGCTTGTCGCGCACGGGCCCGGGGCGGCCGTCGAACTCCGCCGACGCCGCCGCGAAGAAGCAGCCGCCGGTGAAGACCTTTCGCTCGAGGTAGCCGACCCAGCTCTCGCAGAAGGCGCGCAGGCGAGGCGCGCCCTCGGGCTCCGAGAGCGCCGGCTCGATCACCTCGCGCACGAAGATCGCGCTGGCCGCGTCGACCGCGGCGAGCTGGAGCTCCTCCTTGGAGCCGAAGTGGCCGAAGAGGCCGCTCTTCGACAGCCCGAGCTCCGACGACAGGCGGCCGATCGTGAGGCCCTCGAGGCCCTCTTCCGAGGCGACCTCGACCGCGCGTTCGAGGATGGCTTCCCTTCTGCTCACGACCTGTATGCTAACGAACGTTCGTGCGGTAAATACCGAAGGAGGCCCCCAGTGGCAGACATGACGGTGAAGCAGGTCGACGACATGGAGGCGATCTTCTACGGGTCGTTCAAGCGCGCGGGGGCCGAGGTCGAGGTGGGCTCGTTCGGCATGAACGTGTGCGACTTCCCGCCCGACGCCGGCGAGGGCGTGTATCCCGAGCACGACCACGCGGATGTGGGCGAGGAGGAGGTCTACATCGCCTGGAAGGGCTCCGGAATCCTCACCGTCGAGGGCGAGGAGATCACGCTCGACCAGAACACCATGGTCCGCGTGGGGCCTGAGACGAAGCGGAAGGTGCGCTCGGGCCCCGACGGGCTGCGGCTGATCATCCTCGGCGGCGTGCCGGGCGAGGTCTACGACCGGCGCGAGCGCTACCGCCTGGGCGCGCCTGACCCGGCGGAGCAGCCGGAAGCGACCAGGCCTTAGCCCTCTTCTGAAGCGGACTGCCGGAGCAATGCTCCGGTGGTCTGCTCGAGCACGCGGCGCCAGGCGCGCGTCTTCTCGCGCTCGCGCTCCATGTGCTTGAGCACCTTGCGCACGCGGGTGGCCGAGATCTCGATGCCGTGCTTGGCGCAGATCGTGCGCAGCTCGTTGTAGTCCTTGGCCAGGCGAAGGGTCACGGACTCGAACCCGTGCCGGGCGATCTCGAGCCGCTTCGTGTAGTTGAGGATGTTCGTGTGGAACATCAGCTCGTCGTTCGGCTCCGGCTCGATGAGGATGATGTCCACGCCCGGGTACTTGTCCTGCCAGTTGCGCACCGCCTCATGCAGGCGCTGGTGCGCGAGCAGCTTGAACGCCTGGTAGCCGACCTGCGGGAAGCCCATGTCGGCGACGCGGCGCACGCGGCTCCCCCACATCGTCGGGATGACCTTCTGGAAGTCGTTCACGTACGGGACGAGCGGGTTCACGACGATGATGAACTTGGCGCCCTGCTCGACCGCGACGTCGACGTTCGTGGTCGAGCGGATGCCGCCGTCGACCAGGTGGCGGCCCTTGATCTCGACCGGCTTGTAGACCATCGGCAGGGCGGTCGAGGCCGCGACGGCGCGCGAGATCGGGACGTCGTCCCAGTCCTCGCCGCCGAGCACGATCCGCTCGCACGTGTCGAGGTCGGTGGTCGTCAGGAAGAGCTCGTTCTGGAGCAGCCGGAAGTCGTTCACGCGGTCGGGGTCCGAGAGCACGTCCTCGATGTAGCGCTGCAGGCTGCCGCCGTCGTACAGGCCCGGCGGGAGGCCCTCGGCCATCCCCACGGCGATGTCCATCAGGGAGACCTGGCCGATGTTCTGCAGCATCGTCCGCGCCACGCCCAGGCTGCGCAGCGGCAGTAGAGCGCGAGCGAGCGGACGAAGTCGAGGTAGTTCGGGCGCAGCAGCGTGCCGAGGTCGATGTCGCGGAACGGCGTCGGCACCTGCTGGTTGACGACCCGCATCATCTCCTCGGGCGTCACGCCGTTCGCCGTCAGGCTGGCCACGAACGAGCCGGCGCTCGTGCCCACGTAGATGTCGAACTGGTTGACGGTCCGGTTGACGGCCAGGAGGTCGAGCGCGCGGAGCGCTCCGATCTCGTAGACACCGCCGGTGAAGCCGCCCCCGCCGAGCACCAGCGCCGTGCGCGACTGCCTCGGCCGACGACGCTGAGTAGTGCTGCGCTGGGGCTGCGCTTTCCGACCGCTCTTCGTCGGCCTTTCGAGTTTTACTACCTTGGCCATCTTGGCTCGGACGACGATCTTAGTGGCGCAGGCGGCCGCGGCTGCCCTTCTGATCGCCCCTCAGACCGCTATCGCCGCGGAAAACCACGCGCGCCTCGAGCGGAAGCTGAACAGTGCGATGAGCCAGGCGAGCGGCCCGTCGGGCTCGTATGTGTATGACCTGAGCGACCGCGAGGGGCTGTTTTCGCGCCAAGCGACGAAGCGGCGCATCCTCGCCTCGAACACGAAGCTGTTCACGACCGCGGCCGCGCTCGGCAGGTTCGGCTCCGCCGGCAGGTTCACCACGGAGATCCTGGGCGACCGGCGTCCCAACTCGAACGGCGTCGTGCGCGGCGACCTGTACCTCGTCGGCGGCGGCGACCCCAGCTTCGGCACGGACTCGTTCGCCGAGCGCGCCTACGGCGGCGGGGGCGCAACGCTCGAGGGGCTGGCGCGAGCGGTGCAGCGGGCGGGCGTCCGGCGCGTCACGGGGAGCGTGCTGGGCGACGAGAGCCTGTTCGACTCCCTGCGCGGCGGGCCTGACTCCGGCTACGGCGTCTCCACGTGGGTCGGGCCGCTGAGCGCCCTCTCCTTCAACCGCGGCCTCGCTCGCGAGAACGGGAGCGCGTTCCAGACACGGCCGCCCGAGTTCGCCGCGAAGAGGATGAAGGCCGCGCTCAAGCAGAGGGGCATCCGAGTGGAGGGGTCGGCGGGCGTCAGCACCGCCGGCGCCGGAGCGAGGGAGATCGCTGCGCTCGACTCCATCACGGTCGGCCGCCTGATCCGCCTGACCAACCAGGTATCCGACAACTTCTTCGCCGAGATGCTGGCGAAGCATCTCGACACGACCCCGACCCATCCCGGCACGACCGACGGCGGCTCGGCGGCGGCCGAGCGGTTCGCGAGCCGCTTCGGCGCGACGTCGCACCTGGTGGACGGGTCCGGGCTGGCGCGCGGCAACCGCGCCGCCCCGCGAGCGGTCGTCCGGCTGCTGCGCGGGATGTACCGGCACCGCGGCTTCGAGCCGTACTACGAGTCCCTCGCCCGCGCGAGCGAGCGGGGAACGCTCTCAGACCGGAACACGAACCGCCGCTGCCGCGCGAAGACGGGCACGATCAGCGGCGTGAGCGCCCTCTCGGGCTACTGCCGCGCCGTCTCCGGCGACCTGATCGCGTTCTCGATCCTGATGAACGGCGTGGGCTACGACTACGACGGCGCCCGCCGGATCCAGGACGCGATGACGCAGGTCATCGCGAAGTACGGCTGATTCCTAAGGGGGTCAGACCCCCTTTAGAAGCTTCAGCAGCTTCGGCTCGTCGATGACCTCGGTGCCGATCTCCTGCGCCTTGTTCCACTTGGAGCCGCCCGGGTCGGCGCCGGCCACGAGGTAGTCCGTCTTCTTCGACACGGACCCCGTGACCTTGCCGCCGGCGGCCTCGATCTTCTCGGTCGCCTCCTCGCGCGACATGCCGGGCAGCGTGCCCGTGATCACGAACGTCTTGCCGGCCAGCGGCCCGACGGTCCCCGGCGCGGGACCCTTCTCCTCGAACTTGAGCCCGGCCGCGCGTAGGCGCTCGATGATCTTGCGCGTGCGGTCCTCGGCGAGCGTCGCCGCCAGCTGCTCGGCCAGGATCGGCCCGATCCCGTCCGTCTCGGCGATCGCCTCCGGATCGGCGTCCAGCAGCGCATCGACCGTGCGGAACTGAGCCGTCAGCTTCCGCGCGTTCACGCCGCCGATACCGGCGATGCCGAGCGCCGACAGGACGCGGTAGAAGGGCTGCTTCTTCGACGCCTCGATCGCCTCGAGCAGGTTGTTGGCCGAGATCTCGCCGAACCCCTCGAGCTCGACGAGCTTCTCGAGGGTCAGGTCGTAGATGTCGGCGACGTTCTCGATCACGCCCTCCTTGAGGAACTGGCCGGCGCGCTCCTCGCCGAGCCCGTCGATGTCCATCGCCATCACGAAGTGCTTCACCCCCTGGAAGACCTGGCCCGGGCACGACTCGCGGTTCGGGCAGATCGTCCAGACGCCGTCGTCCGGCTTCACGGTCGGCGTGCCGCACGCGGGGCACTTCTTCGGCGGCCGCGGCGTCCGCGAGCGCTTCTTGCTGCGCTGCGCCTTCGGCGTGGGCGAGACGACCTGCGGGATCACGTCGCCCGCGCGCATCACGATCACCTCGTCGCCGTCGCGCACGTCCTTGCGCTTCAGGTCCTCCTCGTTGTGCAGGGTCGCGAGCTTCACCGTCACGCCCGAGACCTGCACCGGCTCGAGGCTCGCGAACGGGACCATGTGGCCCGTCCGCCCCACGTTCCACATCACCTTGTTCAGCGTGGTCGTGGCCGTCATCGGCGCGAACTTCCACGCGATCGCCCCGCGCGGCTCGCGGCCGACGACTCCGAGCTGCCGCTGGAGCGCCAGGTCGTTCACCTTGACCACGACGCCGTCGGTCTCGTAGTCGAGCTTCTCGCGCCGCTCCTCCCACCCGCGGCAGACCGCGACGACCTTCTCGATGTCGTCGTGGACCTCGATCTCGGGGTTCACCTGGAAGCCGCGCTCCCTGAGCCACATGAGCGACTCGTGGTGCTCCTCGAACTCGATCCCCTCGCTCGCCCCGATGCTGTAGCACCACATCGCGAGCGGCCGCGCCCGCGCGACCTCGGGATCGAGCTGGCGGATCGAGCCGGCTGCGGCGTTGCGGGGGTTGGCGAACGTGGACTCGCCCGCGGCGGCGCGCTGCTCGTTCAGCTCGGCGAAGGTGGAGCGCGCCATGTAGATCTCGCCGCGGACCTCGACGAGCGGCGGCGCGTCGTCGAAGCGCAGCGGCACCGTCTTGATCTGGCGGACGTTCTGGGTGACGTCCTCGCCGATCTCGCCGTCGCCGCGCGTGGCGCCGCGCACCAGCACGCCGTCCTCGTACACCAGCGAGATCGCCAGCCCGTCGACCTTGGGCTCGGTCACGTACTGGATCTCGGCGTCCTCGACGCCCTCCTTCTTCAGCCGGTTGTCCGTGCGCGTGACCCACGCCTTGAGCTCGTCCTCGTTGCGGGCGTTCGCGAGCGACAGCATCGGCTGGAGGTGCTCGACCTGCTCGAACTTCTCGAGCGGCTTGCCGCCCACGCGCTGGGTCGGCGAGTCCGGCGTACGCAGCTCGGGGTTTGCCTCCTCGATGTCGCGCAGCTCGTTGAGCAGCGCGTCGTACTCGTCGTCGCCGATCTCCGGCTCGTCCTCGAGGTAGTAGAGGCGGTTGTGGTGCTCGATTACGCGCCGAAGCTCAGCGGCGCGGTCCGCCGGCGGCGCTCAAACCTCTTCCGCGGCCGGCTGCAGCAGCCGGTCGAGGTCGAAGTCGCCGAGCTCCTCGAGCCCTGGATGGTGAGTCAGGTCGAAGTGGAGCGGGGTCACCGAGATGTAGCCCTCGGCGATCGCGGCGAAGTCCGAGCCGTCCTCGTGGTGGTAGCTCGGATCGTCCCCGTAGATCCGGTAGAGGCGGCGGTTGCCCTCCTCCTCCGCCAGGTGCAGCTCGTCGCGGTAGATCCGCTTGCCGAGCTTGCAGACCTTCGCGCCCTTGGCGTCGCCGTGCGGGCAGTTGATGTTGAGCAGCGTGCCCTTCGGGTATCGGCACCTCGTCCAGGTCGTCGACGACCCGCGCCACGAAGGCCGCCGCCTGCTCGAAGTCGAACCGGTCGCCCAGCCGGAAGTCCATCTCGCCCTTGCGCGACTGCTGCGAGACGGCGATCGCGGGAATCCCCAGCACGACCCCCTCGAGCGCGGCGGCGACAGTGCCGGAATAGGTGATGTCGTCGCCGAGGTTCGCGCCGTGGTTGATGCCCGAGATGATCAGCTCCGGCTGAAACTCGACGAGGCCGAGCGCCGCGAAGCGGACGCAGTCCACCGGCGTGCCGTCGGTGGCGAAGCCCGTCGTGCCGTCACCGAAGTCGATCTCCTCGACCCAGAGCGGGCCGGCGGGTCGTGATGCTGCGCGCGGTGGCGCTGCGGTTCGAGTCGGGCGCGATCACGGCCAGCTCGATGTCGGGCAGCTCGAGCAGCGCCCGGCGCATGTGGTTCAGCCCGGTGGCCTGGATGCCGTCGTCGTTTGTGAGCAGGACTTTCATCGAGTCGTACCTCACCCGTACAAGGTAGAGACCGTGCGGTGGGGCGGTCTCCCCCGCCTCGCTGCGCGGCCGGCCGGCGAGACAGCGCGCGGAAGTCGTCGACGCTTCGCCGTCCCCTGGCCGACCTCGAGCATCGTCCCCACGAGGATGCGCACCTGGTTTCGCATGAAGCTCGGCGCCTCGATGCGGAACTCGAGCAGGCTCGCCGCCGCCGACCCATTCGGCCGAGGTGATGTTGCGCTTGAAGCAGAGCGTGCCCGGTCTGCGTGCGGCGTGAAGGCGGTCAGGTCGTGCTCGCCGGGCAGGAGGGCGGCACAAGCGTCCAGCGCTTCCGCGATCGAGCGGGTACGGCCAGTGAAGCGCGCGCCCGCGCAGGAACGGAGACTGGCCGGATCGCGCGTGTAGAGGCGGTACGCGTATGCGCGCGAGAGGGCGTCGTGGCGGGCATTGAAGCCGTCCGGCGCGGGCTCGCTCGACAGCACGCGCACGTCGGGCGGGAGATTCCCGTTCCAGGCGCCGAGTGGAAGCGGCTCGCCGGGATGGCTGGCCACCTGGGCGAGCGCGTGAACGCCGGCATCGGTCCTCCCCGCGACGGTCAGCTCGACGGCGCTCGCCGCGAACGGTCGCGAGCACCGCCTCCATCTCACCCTGGATCGTGCGCTGCCCGTCCTGCCGCGCCCAGCCCGCGAAGCGCGAGCCGTCGTACTCGATGAGGAGCCTTGCGGTCAGCCGCGCTTCCGCGCGACGACGAGCAGGTATTCGCTCCCGATCGTGCACGGAGCCGTCGTCGGCCTCGTTGAATTCGCCGATCGAGCTCCCGGAACTGCCGCATCGCCTCGTCGTACAGCTCCGGGCCGAGCGTCTCCTTCATGGCCACCTGCGGGCCGTTCTTCTCCGATCTGGGCCAGCATGGCCTCGACAGAGTCGAAGTCGATCGGCGCGATGCCGGCGCTCCATCTCGAGCGTCCCGGCAAGTCCTTCGAACCGCTCCTCCACGACCTCCTCGCTTCCCCACTCCATCGGCGCGGGAACGCCCTCGGGCCGGGGGGCGAAGTCATTGAAGAGCCCGAACATCCGCCCGGAGAAGCCGTCCGGAGCCCAGTTCGCCATGCCGACCGTGTTCCCGGGCCGCGTCACGCGGAACAGCTCACTCGGCGACGCGCTCGGGACGCGGCGCGAACATCGCCGCGAAGACGGACGCGGTGCAGTCGAAGCGCTCCTCGTCGAACGGAAGCTCCTCGGCGTCCGCCTCGACCCACTCGATGTCGACGCCCTCGGCGGCAGTCCGCTCCCGGCCGCGCTCCATCAGCTTCGGCGTGAGGTCGGAGGCCACGACGCTCGCCCCCTCCGCGGCCGCCAGCAGCGCGAAGTTGCCCGTGCCGGCGCCCACGTCGAGCACCTCCTGGCCCGCCGACACCGCGCACGCGTCGATGAGCGCCTGGCTGGCGGGCAGTGTGAGTCGTCTCGATCGGCGAGTAGTCCCCGAGGCTCCAGAGCGCCTTGGTCCGCTCCCTGATCGCCGCGTAGTCCGGCTCGGTCAGACCAGCTCCAGGAAGACCATCTCGGTCGCGTCCGACTGGCGCGGGCCGAGCTTCAGGATGCGGGTGTAGCCGCCCGGGCGGTCGGCGTAGCGGGGGCCGATCTCCTCGAACAGCTTGTAGACGATGAACTTGTCCTGGCCGAGCTTCGACATCGCCTGGCGGCGAGCGTGCTGGTCACCCCGCTTCGCGAGCGTGATCAGCTTGTCCACCTCGGGCTTGACGGCCTTGGCCTTCGCCTCGGTCGTCTTGATCCGCTCGTGGTCGATCACCTCGCGGGCGAGGTTCATGAACAGCGCCTTGCGGTGCGAGGCGCTGCGCGAGAGCTTTCTGCGGTCCTGCCGGTGGCGCATCGGCCAGCAGACTACCCGGGACGCAGGGACATGCCCCGCGCCTCGAGCGTCTCGATCACCTCTTCGATCGACTTGCGACCGAAGTTCGGGATCGCGTTCAGCTCGGACTCCGACTTCTGGAGCAGGTCGCCGACCGTCTGGATGCCGGCCCGCTTCAGGCAGTTGTACGAGCGCACGCCGAGCTCGAGCTCCTCGATGAGGATCTCGTCCATGCCGTCGGGTGCGCGGCCACCGGCGGCGCCGGCAGCAGCCGCGCCGTCGCCACCGAGCGCGGCGGCCGCGGCACCGTCGCCACGGAGCGCCTCGACCCGATCCGGGTCGCTGAAGATCGCGAGCGACTTGATCAGGATCTCCGCCGCCTCGCGGAGCGCTGCGTGCGGGTCGACCGAGCCGTCCGTCTCGATGTCGAGCGTCAGCTTGTCGTAGTCGGTGCGCTGCCCGACACGGGCCGCCTCGACGTTGTAGGCCACGCGCTTGACCGGCGAGAAGATCGAGTCGATCGGGATCACGCCGATCGGCTGGTCGTCGGTCTTGTTGTCCTCGGCCGGCGAGTAGCCGCGGCCGTGGCCGATCGTCAGGTACATCTCGAGCTTCGTCTTCTTCTCGAGCGTCGCGATGTGGGCCTCCGGGTTGAGGATCTCGACGCCCGAGGGCAGGTCGATGTCCTTCGCGGTGATCTCGCCCGGGCCGCTCACAACGAGCGGAGCCTCGATCTCGGCCGCGTCCGAGTGCATGCGGCAGACGATCTCCTTGAGGTTCAGGACGATGTCGGTGACGTCCTCCGTCACGCCTGCGATCGTCGAGAACTCGTGGGCCACGCCCTCGATCCGGACGCTCGTCACGGCTGCGCCGGCGAGCGAGGAGAGGAGCACGCGGCGCAGCGATGCGCCGAACGTGTAGCCGAAGCCACGATCGAGTGGCTCGATCGTGAAGCTGCCGCGCGTCTCCGTGACTTCCTCGGCTGTGATTTGGGGTGTCTGGAACTCGAGCATGGTGGTGGTTTCCTTCGCGTCGGGTACCGCCGCGCCGCCTCCTGGGCGCGGACTGGTGATTACTTCGAGTAGAGCTCGACGATGAGCTGTTCCTGCACCGGAGCCGCGATCTCCTCGCGCTCCGGAAGGCGCAGCACCTTCGCCGTAAGTCCGTCGTGGTCGGCCTGAAGCCAGGCCGGGACTGCTGATGTGAGGTCGGTGGCCTCGCGGATGACGTTGTCGGCACCGGACCCCGCCTTGACGGCGATCACGTCGTCAGGCCGGACCTGGTACGAGGGGATGTTCACGCGCCGGCCGTTGACGGTCCAATGGCCGTGGAGAACGAGCTGGCGCGCCTGACGCCGGGACGCCGCGAAGCCGAGACGGACGAGCACGTTGTCGAGCCGCGTCTCGAGGAGCCGCAGCAGGTTCTCGCCCGTGACGCCCGCCTGGCGGGACGCCTTCGAGTAGTAGCCGCGGAACTGCTTCTCGAGCACCCCGTAGTAGCGGCGCGCCTTCTGCTTCTCGCGCAGCTGCACGCGGTACTCGGACTGCTTCTGGCGACCGCGGCCGTGGTCGCCAGGCGGGTAGTTGCGCCGCTCGACGGCGCACTTGTCGGTGAGGCAGCGCTCGCCCTTGAGGAACAGCTTCTGCCCCTCACGGCGGCACTGCTTGCACTGCGGGCTGGAGTCGCGAGCCATTTAGACCCGCCTCCGCTTCCGCGGCCGGCAGCCGTTGTGCGCCTGGGGTGTCACGTCACGGATCGACGTGATCTCGAGCCCAGCCGCCTGCAGCGACCGGATCGCCGTCTCGCGCCCGGAGCCGGGGCCCTTCACGAACACCTCGACCTTCTGGAGCCCCTGCTCCATGCCCTTGCGGGCGGCGGCGTCCGCGGTGACCTGGGCGGCGAACGGAGTCGACTTGCGGGAGCCCTTGAAGCCGGCGCCGCCGGCGGACTCCCACGCGATGACGTTCCCCTCCCTGTCGGTCAGCGAGACGATCGTGTTGTTGAAGCTTGTCTTGATGTGCGCCTGGCCGAAGGGGATGTTCTTGCGAACCTTGCGCCTTCCGCCGCGCCGAGCGGGTCTCTGAGCAGCCATCTACTTCTTGGTGACCTTCTTCTTGCCGGCGATCGACATGCGCTTGGGGCCCTTGCGCGAGCGGGCGTTCGTCTTCGTCCGCTGGCCGTTGACGGGCAGGCCGCGGCGGTGCCGGACTCCGCGGTAGGCGCCGATCTCCATCAGGCGCTTGACGTCCTGGGAGCGCTCGCGGCGCAGGTCGCCCTCGACCGTCAGGTCGTTGTCGATCGTCTCGCGGAGCTTCACGACCTCGTCGTCGGTGAGGTCCTTGACGTAGGTGTTGGGGTCGACGCCCGTCTTCTTCAGGACGTCGTTCGCCTGCGAGCGGCCGATGCCGTAGATGTAGGTGAGGCCGATCTCGACTCGCTTGTTGAGGGGGATGTTTATGCCTGCAATTCGCGCCATTTAGCCCTGCTTCTGCTTGTGTCGCGGGTTCTGGCAGATGACGAGGACCGCGCCGTGGCGGCGGATGATCTTGCACTTCTCGCACATTGGCTTGACTGAGGCTCGGACCTTCATCGCTCCGCGGGATCGGGACTTTTAGAGATTGCAGCGCAAAGCCCAGGAAACGGCCTCGCGCGCGAGCAGGAAAAGATAGCAGCCCTCAAGCGGCCCGCCTGGCCTCCTCCAGGTGCCACGGAGTCAGGATCCGGGGCCCCTCGGCGGTGATGGCCACGGTGTGCTCGAAATGGGCCGCCAGCGACCCGTCCTGGGAGTAGACGGACCAGTTGTCGGCGGCCATCCGGATCGGGTGGGTGCCCGCGTTCACCATCGGCTCGACGGCGAAAACCATGCCCTCCTCGAGCTCCGGGCCGGTGCCAGGCTTGCCGAAGTTCGGAATTTGCGGATCTTCGTGCATGTCGCGCCCGATCCCGTGCCCCACGAGCGACCGGATCACCGAGAAGCCGTGCGCCTCGACGTGGTTCTGGACCGCGAAGGAGACGTCTCCCAGGCGGTTCCCCACGCGGCAGGCATCCACGGCGTGGAACAGGGCCTCGCGCGTGACCTTCAGCAGCCGGGCGGCGATCGGCGTGACGGACCCGATCGGCAGCGTGACCGCGGCGTCCGCGACCCAGCCCTCGTAGACGACGCCCACGTCGAGCGACAGGATGTCGCCGCGCGTCAGCTTGTAGGTGCCGGGGATGCCGTGCACGACCATCGAGTTCGGGCTGGCGCAGATCGAGCCCGGGAAGCCGCGATAGCCCTTGAACGCCGGCTCCGCTCCCTGCGAGCGGATGAACTTCTCCGCCGCCTCGTCCAGCTCGCGCGGTCGTCGACACCGGCCCGCGCCTTCGCCTTGAGGAGCTTGTGACACCTGGCGAGGATGTCGCCCGCGGCTGCAATGCGGTCGATCTCCTCGGGTGTCTTCTTGATGATCAAGGGGCTAGAGAGTCTCTTCCAGCTTCAGTGTGGCGAGTGTGGCCCGGATGTGTCCATTCACCTCTTCGGGCGAACGGGTTCCATCGAATCTTCGCAGCAGCCCGCGGCTCTCATACCAGTCGATCAGCGGCGTGGTCTGCTCGTGGTAGACGCCCAGCCGGTGCTTGACCGTCTCGGGCTTGTCGTCGTCGCGCTGGATGAGCGGCGAGCCGTCCTGGTCGCAGAAGCCTTCGTGCTTGGGCGGGTCGAAGTCGACGTGGTAGAGGTGGCCCTTCTTGGTGCAGATCCGCCGGCCTGAAAGGCGGCGGATCACCTCCTCGTCGGGCGCCTCGACCAGCAGCGCCGCCGTCAGGTGCCGCCCGCGCCGCTCGAGCGCCTCCTCGAGCACCTCCGCCTGCGGGATCGTGCGCGGGAAGCCGTCCAGCAGGAAGCCGTCGTCGGCCTCCGAGCTGTCCACCCGCTCCATGATCACCCTGCAGATCAGGTCGTCCGGGACGAGGTCCCCCTTCTCGATGTACTCCTTGGCCTCCTTGCCGACCTCCGTCTCCTCCTTGACCGCGGCGCGGAGGATGTCGCCGGTCGCGTAGTAGGGCAGGCCGAAGTCGTCCACGAGCCGCTCGGCCTGTGTGCCTTTGCCGGCCCCGGGGGGCCCGAGGAGGATGAGGTTCTGCTCGCTCAGGAACGCCGCCCTATTTCAGGAACCCCTCGTAGTTGCGCATCATCATCTGCGCCTCGAGCTGCTTCATCGTGTCGAGGGCCACTCCGACGACGATCAGGATCGACGTTCCGCCGAAGTAGAAGTTCGCTGCTGTCTGGTTGATGAGGATGGTCGGCAGGGCGGCCACGGCGGCAAGGTAAAGCGCCCCTGGGAACGTGAGCCGCGCCAGGATCCGGTCCAGGTATTCGGCCGTGGGTCTGCCTGGCCTCACCCCCGGTATGAAGCCTCCGTACTTCTTGAGGTTGTCCGCCTGCTCCACCGGGTTGAAGGTGACCGCGGTGTAGAAGTAGGTGAACAAGATGATGAAGATGGACTCGCCGATCAGGTAGGCGGCTCCGTTCGGTGAGAAGAACGTCGAGAAGTCCTGCGCCCAGCTGGCCTGCGACAGCTCGCCGATCGTCGGCGGGAATGCCATCAGCGAGGCGGCGAAGATCACCGGGATGACGCCGGCCATGTTCACGCGCAGCGGCAGGTAGGTGGAGCCGCCGCCCGCCATACGGCGCCCGACCACGCGCTTCGCGTACTGGATCGGGATCCGCCGCTGGCCCTCCTGCATGAAGACGATCGCCGCGATGCATCGCAGCGCGATGAAGGGCATCATCACCTTGAAGATCTGATCCGGGTTCGTCCACCAGGCCTGGATATGCCGTTCGGCAGCCCGGCGACGATCGACGCGAAGATCATCAGCGAGATCCCGTTGCCGATACCGCGCTGGGTGATCAGCTCGCCGAACCACATGATCATCACGCAGCCCGCCGTCAGGCACGAGACGATCAGGAACACCCGCCCGAACGTGAAGTTCGTGACGACCTCGTCGGTGCCGGTGCTGAAGGAGCGGAAGAGGAAGACGTAGCCGACCGACTGGCCGAACGCCAGGCCGACCGTGAGGTAGCGCGTGTACTGCGTGATCTTCTGCTGCCCGACCTCGCCTTCCTTGCGCAGCTTCTCGAGCGACGGCAGCACGACCGTCATCAGCTGCAGGATGATCGAGGCCGTGATGTAGGGCATGATCCCGAGCGCGAAGATCGCGAAGCGCTGGAGCGATCCGCCCGAGAACAGGTTCAGGAAGCCGAGGACGTTCGAGCCGCTGAAGTTCTCCGAGATCGACTCGACGGCGTCGACGTTGATCCCGGGCGCCGGGATGTACGCGCCGACGCGGTACAGCAGCAGCATGCCGGCCGTGAACGCCAGCTTCTTGCGAATCTCGGGAACGCGGAACGAGTTCGCGAGAATCGCGAGCACGGGCTACTCCTCCTCGGAGGCGGCCTCCGGCTCGGCCTCTTCGGCCTCCGGCTCGGCGGCCTCCTCCGGCTTTGCCTCTTCGGCCTCCGCCTTCGGCTTGTCCGGCTTCGGCTTGTCGGCCTTCGGCTTCCGCGGCTTCGGCTGCTTCGGCTGCTTCGGCTCGACGAGCAGCTCGACGGTGCCGCCGGCGCCCTCGATCTTCTCGCGCGCGACCTTCGACGCGTAATGGACCTTCACCGTCAGCTTCTTGCCGAGGTCGCCCTGGCCGAGGATCTTCACCGGCACGTCCTTGCGCGTGGCGAGGCCCTTCTCGCGCAGCGTCTCGGGCGTGACCTCCGCGCCTGAGTCGAAGCGCGCGTCGAGGTCCTTCAAGTTCACGGGCTGCGTCTGCGTGCGGCCGTACTGCTCGAACGGCATCGACTTCTTCATGTGCGGCCCGCGCAGCTTCCGCATCCGCATGTGGATCGGCATCTGGCCGCCCTCGAAGTTCGCCTTCCTCTTCGCTGCCCGAGCGCGCGCCCGCGCCCTTGTGGCCGCGGCCGGATGTCTTGCCGAAGCCGGAGCCCTCGCCGCGCCCGATCCGCTTCTTGCGGTGGCGCGAGCCGTCCTTCGGCTTCAGGTTGTGCAGGCCGATGTCCTGAGCCATCAGTCCTCCACCTTTACGAGGTGCCGCACTGAGTGGACCGCGCCCTTTACGGTCGGGTCGTCAGGACGCTCGACGCTCTTGCCGATCTTGCCCAGGCCGAGCGAGCGGAGAGCGCCTCTCTGCTTCGGGTTCGCCCCGATCGAAGACTTGACCTGTGTGATCTTCATGACGCAGGAGCTTCCTCCGCCGCCGGGCTCCTCCGCCCGGCTCTGGCTTCTTCTCTTCCTTGATGCCGAGCACCTCGCGCACCGTGAGCCCGCGGAGCTCGGCCACCTCGTCGGGCGAGCGCAGCTGCTGCAGCGCCGTGACGGTCGCCTTCACGAGGTTGATCGGGTTCTGCGAGCCGAGCGACTTCGACAGCACGTCGTGGATGCCGGCGAGCTCGAGCACGGCACGCACGCCTCCGCCGGCGATCACCCCCGTACCTTCGGACGCCGGCTTGAGGAACACCCGCGCGGCGCCGAACACACCCGTCGTCTGGTGCGTGATCGTCTGGCCGTGCATCGGGACCTCGAAGAGGTTCTTGCGCGCGCGCTCGACGCCCTTCTGGATCGCGAGCGGGACCTCGTTGGCCTTGCCGTAGCCGACGCCCACGCGCGAGCGCTCGTCGCCCACGACCACCAGCGCGGTGAAGGAGAAGCGGCGTCCGCCCTTCACGACCTTCGCAACGCGGTTGATCTCGACGACCCGCTCCTGCAGGTCCTGGCCCGGCTGGCCTCCTCTGTCTCTACGGTCGCGTCCCATGAGCGTCAGAACCTTAGGCCACCCTCGCGTGCGCCCTCGGCGAGCGCCTTGACGCGTCCGTGATAGCGGTAGCCGCCGCGGTCGAAGACGACGTCCTCGACGCCCGCTGCCTTCGCGCGCTCCGCGATCGCCGTGCCGACCCGCTTGGCCTGCTCCATCGACTGGAGCCCCTTGATGTCGGACTCGGTCCAGTTCACGGCGACGAGCGTTCGCCCCGTGACGTCGTCGACCAGCTGCGCGTTCACGCCGCGGTTGGAGCGGAACACCGACAGCCGCGGCCGCTCCGCGTTGCCGCGCACCTTCGCGCGAACGCGGCGGCGCCGGCGCTGCCTCTGCTTCGGCTTCGTGGCGACGGTCATGCGCGCTTCCCGACCTTCCTCTGGACGTACTCGCCCGACGTAGCGGATGCCCTTGCCCTTGTAGGGCTCGGGCGGGCGCACCTTGCGGATCTGCGCAGCGATCTCGCCGACCACCTGCTTCGAGCTCCCCTTGACGATCACCTGGGTGGGCTGCGGGACCTCGAACTCGACGCCGTCGGGCGCCTCGATCTGGACCGTGTGCGAGTAGCCCACCGACAGTTCGATGTTCTTTCCGCGAAGCGCGGCGCGGTAGCCGACGCCCTGGATCTCGAGCCGCTTCTCGAAGCCCGACGTCACGCCCTCGATCATGTTCGCGATCAGCGAGCGCGTGAGGCCGTGCAGCGCGCGATGCTCCTTGCGGTCGGTCGGGCGCGTCACGACGATGTCGCTGTCCTGCTGCTCGACCGCGATCTCGCGGCTCTTGCGCTCGGACAGCTCGCCGCGCGGGCCGTTCACCCGGACGAGCTCGGGCTCGATCTGCACCTGGACCCCCTCGGGCACAGGGATGGGCTGCTTGCCGATGCGGCTCACCAGACGTACGCCACGACCTCGCCACCCACGCCCTCCTGGCGCGCCTGGTGTCCGGTCATGACCCCCCTGGACGTCGAGACGATCACCGTGCCCATGCCGCCGAGGACCTTCGGGACCTCGCGCGAGTCGGTGTAGGTGCGGCGCCCCGGCCGCGAGACGCGCTTGAGGCCCGAGATGACCGAGCGGCGGTCCTCCGTGTACTTCAGCTTCACGCGCAGGACCTCGCCGACACGCGCCGGCTCGACGCTGTAGCTCTCGATGTAGCCCTGCTCGTCGAGGATGCGCGCGATCTCGGTCTTGAACTTGGAGGCCGGGATCTCCGCGTACTCGTGGTCCGCCGCGATCGCGTTGCGGATCCGGGTGAGCAGGTCGGCTATCGGGTCGGTCATCGACATGGGCGTGTGCCTGTTGTTACCAGCTTGACTTCGTCAGTCCGGGGACGTAGCCCTCGTGGGCCACCTCGCGGAGGCAGATCCGGCAGAGGCCGAACTTGCGGAAGTACGCGCGCGGGCGTCCGCAGCGCTTGCAGCGGTTGTAGTTGCGGGTCTTGTATTTCGACTGGCGCTGTCTGGCGCACGACCTGGGACGTCTTTGCCACTAGGACTCCTCCTGGGGAGTTTCGGTGGCCTCGCCGCCACCCTCTTCGCCTTCTTCGCCCTCCTCGGGCTTGGGCTCCGGCTTGGCGTAGGCCTCCGGGTTCTCTTCCTTCAAAGCTTCGAGCGCGGCCTGCTCGGCCTCGGCCTTCAGCCGCGCCTCCTCCTTGCGCCGCTCCTCCTCGGCGTCTGCCTCTGCCTCGGCGTCGCCCGAGCCGGGGCGACCCTCGGCCTGGAACGGCATGCCGAACGCGAGCAGGAGCGCGAACGCCTCTTCATCCGACTTCGCGGTGGTCGTGAAGGTGATGTCGAGGCCGCGGACCTGGTCGATCGCGTCGTAGTCGATCTCGGGGAAGATGATCTGCTCGCGCACGCCCATCGAGTAGTTGCCCCGCCCGTCGAACGAGCGCGGGCTCAGGCCGCGGAAGTCGCGCACGCGCGGGAGAGCGATCGCCGTGAGGCGGTCGAGAAACTCGTACATGCGCGCGTCGCGGAGCGTCACCGACACGCCGACCGGCATCTGCTCGCGCAGCTTGAACGCGGCGATCGACTTCCGGGCGCGCCGGATGTTCGGCTGCTGCCCCGCGATCGTGGCCAGCTGCTCCTGGGCCGCCTCCATCATCTTCGAGTCCTGCTTGGCCTCGCCCACGCCCATGTTCAGCGTGATCTTGGTGAGGCGCGGCGCCTCCATCGAGCTCGAGTACTTGAACTGCTTGATGAGCGCAGGCCTGATCTCCTCGACGTAGAGCGTCTTCAGGCGCGGCGTGATCTTGGCCTCAGCGACCGGCATCAGTCGACTTCCTGCCCGGAGCGCTTGGCGATGCGGACGCGGCGTCCACCCTCGCGCTTGATGCCCACGCGCGTGGGGTCGCCCGTCTTCGGGTCGAGCAGCATCACGTTCGAGATGTGAATCGGGCCCTCGCGCTCGATCACGCCACCCTCGGTGGCCTGCGTGCGCTGTGTGTCGCGCAGCATCATCGGCCGCTGGTGGCGCTTCTGGATGTTGAGGCCCTCGACGAAGACCTTCTCCTTCTTGATGTCGACGCGCAGGACCTTGCCGGTCTTGCCCTTGTCCTTGCCGGCGATGACCTTGACCAGGTCGTCGCGGCGGATCTTCGCGCCGGTGGGACATCAGAGAACCTCCGGAGCGAGCGAGACGATCTTCATGAAGTTGCGGTCGCGCAGCTCGCGCGCCACGGGCCCGAAGATGCGCGTGCCGCGCGGGTTGTTCTGCGGGTCGATCAGCACCGCGGCGTTCTCGTCGAACGCGATGTAGGTGCCGTCGTTGCGGCCGAACTGCTTGCGCGTGCGGACGACGACCGCGGTGACCACCTCGCCCTTCTTGACGGCGCCCTGCGGCGTGGCCTGCTTGACCGTGCCGACGATGATGTCGCCGACGCCGGCATAGCGGCGCTTCGATCCGCCGCGGACGCGGATGCAGAGCAGCTCGCGGGCGCCGGTGTTGTCGGCGACGCGAAGGCGTGTCTCCGCCTGGATCACCTGGCGCGCTCCAGGATCTCGACCAGGCGCCAGCGCTTGCTGCGGCTGATCGGCCGGCTCTCGACGACGCGGACGGTGTCGCCGGCGTGAGCCTCGTTGCGCTCATCGTGAACGTGGAGCGTCGACGACGAGCGGACGATCTTCTTGTACACGCGGTGGCTGCGGGTGACGTCGATCCGGACGGTGATCGTCTTGTCCGCCTTGTCGGAGACGACGATGCCCTGGCGCACACGGGCGCGGCCGGGCCCGTGCTCGGGGCCGGGGAGCGGCTCGGTCTTCGGGCGCGCGCGGCGGCGCTCGCGCGAGCGCTGGCGCCAGCGGCTGCGCTCGGCGGCCTTCTTCTTGCGCGCCTCGGCGCGCTCGGTCGCGCGCTCCTCAGCGGAGCGCTGCGGGCGGGCCTCGCCGGTGTGCTGCGAGCGCCCGCGGCGGCGGCGCTCCTTCGGGCCGAGCTCCTCCTCGGGCTCTGCCTCGGCCTCGGCTGCCGGAGCCTCCTCGGCCGGGAGCCTCCTCGGCCGGAGCGTCGTCCGCAGGGCCTCGGCCGCCGGCAGCTCCTCCTCGGCCGGGGCGCCTCCTCCGGTTCGGGGTCAGACCCCTGTGCCTCGTCGGGCGCCGGCCGCTCTCTTCCGGGCTCCGGGTCTGACCCCTGCGGGTCTCCTCGGTCTCCTCGTTCTTCGGCTTCCTCGATCACTCTGTCTCGTCTCTCTGGCGCTTGATCTCGATGTCGGGGTCCACCCCGCGCTGGCGAGCGACGGTCAGCCCGCGGGCGAGCTCCTTCTTCGCCGTCTCCAGCCGAGCCGTGTTCTCCAGCTGGCCGGTGGCGTGCTGAAAGCGCAGGTTGAAGATCTCCTGCCGGGCCTTCGCGACGAACTCCACCAGCTGCGTGTCGTCCAGGTTATGCACCTCGACCGCCCTCACTGCTGGCCGGCCCCCTCGCGTGCGACGAACTTGGTCTTGACGGGAAGCTTGTGGCCCGGCCAGGCGCATCGCCTCGCGAGCAAGCGGCTCGGGCACGCCGGCGAGCTCGAACATCACGCGGCCCGGCTTGACGACGGCGACCCAGCCCTTCGGGGTTGCCCTTGCCCGAGCCCATGCGGGTCTCGGCCGGCTTCTGCGTGGTCGGCTTGTCGGGGAAGATGTTGATCCAGACCTTCCCGCCGCGCTTGATCTTGCGGGTCATCGCGATTCGGGCAGCCTCGATCTGGCGGTTGGTGATCCAGCCGCGCTCGAGCGTCTTCAGCCCGTACTCGCCGAACTGGACCGTCGTGCCGCCCCGGGACATGCCCGCCCGCCGGCCGCGGTGCTGCTTGCGGTGCTTGACGCGCTTCGGCATCAGCATCCTAGTTCTCGCGCCCCCTCGGTCCGCCGCCGCCGCCTTGCGGGCCTCGGCCGCCGCCGCGACCACCCTGTCCGCCACGGCCGCCACCCGGCCCGCCGCCGCGGCCACCCGGTCCGCCACGGCCGCCACCGGGCCGCCGCCGCGGCCGCCGGTCCACCACGGCCGCCACCACCGCCGCCGCCGGTCGCCTGCTGCGGGGCGTCGAGCTGCGTCAGGTCGGACGCGAAGCCCTTGGGCATGATCTCGCCCTTGTTGATCCAGACCTTCACGCCGATGCGGCCGAAGGTCGTGCGCGCCTCGTGGAAGCCGTAGTCGATGTCGGCGCGCATCGTGTGCAGCGGGACGCGGCCGTCCGAGTAGCCCTCGGTGCGGGCCATCTCGGCGCCGCCGAGCCGGCCTGAGACCTGGACCTTCACGCCCTTCGCGCCGGAGCGCATCGCCGAAGTCAGCGAGCGCTTCATCGCGCGCCGGAAGGCCACGCGATTCTGGAGCTGCTCGGCGATCGACTGGGCGACGAGCTTGGCGTCGAGCTCGGGCCGCTTGATCTCGAGGATGTTCACCTTGACGGCCTTGCTCGTGAGCTTGTGCAGGTCGCGGCGAAGCGCGTCCACCTCGCTGCCCGACTTGCCGATCACGATGCCCGGGCGCGCCGTGTGGATGTTGACCTCGATCTCGTTCGCGTTCTTCTTGATCGTGATGTCCGAGAGGCCGGCGTGCGCAAGCTTGTTGACGATGTGGTCGCGGATGCGGATGTCCTCGAGCAGGTAGTCGTCGAAGGTGCGCTCGTTGAACCAGCTCGACTTCCAGTCGTGGATGTAGCCGACGCGGATGGACTCGGGGTGGACCTTCTGTCCCATATCTCTAGAGGTCTTCCTTGGTGGTAAGCAGGATGGTCATGTGGCTGGTTCGCTTGCGGATGCGCGTGGCGCGGCCCTGGGCGCGCGGCTGGAACCGCTTCAGCGTCGGCCCCTCGTCCACGAACACCTTCTTGATCTTCAGCTCGTCGGCGACGAGCTCGTGGTTGTTCTCCGCGTTGGCGACAGCGGAGTCGAGAAGCTTCAGCACGTCACGCGCGGCCGCACGCGGCGTGGTGGCCAGGATGGCACGTGCGTCATCGACGGACTTGTCGCGGATGTGGTCGACGACGAGCCGGGCCTTCCGGGGCGCGCAGCGGACGTACTTGGCCTGAGCCCGCACCGAGACGCGGCCCTCGCTGTCGCGCGGCGCCGCGACCGTCTCGCGCTTGGCGGTCGTCGTCGTCTCCGCGGAGCCGCGGCGACGGCGTCGCCCTTCTTCGCGGCCGGAGCGGGCTCCTCGGCGAGCGTCCTCCGACGTGCCCTCGGACGTGTCATCCGAGGTGTCGTCTGACGTGTCGTCGTCCTCGGGCGGAAGCGCCTCGTTCTCGGGCGTCTCCTTCTCGTTCTCGAGCTTCTCTTCCTTCTCGTCCTTCATCGCATCTTCGCCTTCTCACCGCCGGCGTGCCCGCGGAACATCCGCGTGGGCGCGAACTCGCCGAGCTTGTGGCCGACCATCGACTCCGAGATGAAGACCGGCACGTGCTTGCGGCCGTCGTGGACGGCGATCGTGTGCCCGACCATGTCGGGGAAGATCGTCGAGGTCCGCGACCAGGTCTTCACCATCTGCTTGTTGCCGGACTCGTTCATGGCCTGGACGCGCTGCATGAGGCGCTCCTCGACCCACGGGCCCTTCTTGGACGAACGGCTCATCTCTTCTTGCCCCTCCGGCGTCCGCGCACGATGTAGCGGTCGGACTGCTTGTTCTTCTTACGGGTTCGGTAGCCGAGCGTCGGGACGCCCCAGGGAGTCACCGGGTGCCGGCCAGCCGTGGTCGAGCCCTCGCCGCCGCCGTGCGGATGGTCCACGGGGTTCATCGCCGTGCCGCGCGTCTGCGGGCGCTTGCCCTTGTGGCGGCTGCGGCCCGCCTTGCCGATGTCGACGTTCTGGTGCTCGACGTTGCCGATCGACCCGACCGTCGCGCGGCACTCGGCCAGGACCATCCGCATCTCGCCCGAGGGCAGCCGGAGGGTCGCGTAGCGGCCCTCCTTCGCCATGAGCTGGATGGCCGCCCCGGCGGAGCGGGCCATCTGGCCGCCGCGGCCGGGCGTCAGCTCGACGTTGTGGACGACCGTGCCGGTCGGGATCCGGGCCAGCGGCAGCGCGTTGCCGAGCGACGGCTCCACGGTCGGGCCGGACACGACGGTCGCGCCCACGCGCAGGCGCTGCGGCGCGAGGATGTAGCGCTTCTCGCCGTCGGCGTAGTGGAGCAGCGCGATATGCGCCGTGCGGTTCGGGTCGTACTCGATCGCCGCGACCTTCGCCGGCACGCCGTCCTTCTGGCGCTTGAAGTCGATCTTCCGGTACTTGCGCTTGGCGCCGCCGCCGCGATGGCGCGAGGTGATCCGGCCGTGCGTGTTCCGCCCGCCTGACTTCTTGAGCCCCTCGACGAGCGCCTTCTCGGGCTCGGCCTTGGTGACCTCGGCGTTGTCGTTCCAGGTCGCGAAGCGGCGGCCGGGGGACGTGGGCTTGTGTTTCTTGATCGCCATTCAGCCCTCGATGTCCTGACCCTCGAACAGCTCGATCGAGTCCTCCGGGTGCAGCTGGACGATCGCCTTCTTCCAGCGCCTGGTCTTGCCGCTGACCAGCCGCGGCGCTTCGGCTTCGACTTGACCCACGACGGTGCGCACGCCCTGCACGCGGACGCCGAAGACCTCCTCGATCGCCTGGCGCACCTGTGTCTTGTGCGCCTCCTCGTGGACGCGGAAGGTGTACTTGTTGGCCGCGAGCAGCGCATAGCTCTTCTCGCTGACGACCGGCCGGATGATCACCTCGCGCGCGGTCATGCCGCCCTCCGGGTGAGCTCCTCGAGCGCGGCCGTCGAAAGGACCAGCCGCTCGGCGCCGATCACGTCGGCGACCCCGACCGGAGTCAGCCGGCAGGACCGTGACGTCGCCGGATGTTGCGGAACGACTTGACCGCGTTGTCCTCGTTCTCGCGCGCGCATACGACGAGCGCGCTGCCCTCGCCGAACTTCGCGAGCGCCTCCGCCGCCTGCTTCGTGGCGGGCTTGTCGTAGTCGCCCGAGTCGAGCACGGCCAGCGTGCCGCGGTCGGCGTGCACCGACAGCGCGGCGCGAAGCGCCTTGCGGAAGGCCTTCTTGTTCACCTTGACGGTGTAGTGGCGCGGCTTGGGGCCGAACGCGACACCGCCGCCGTAGCGCTGCGGGGTCGAGAGCGCGCCGGCGCGGGCGCGGCCCGTGCCCTTCTGGCGCCAAGCCTTGGCGCCGGTCATCGCCACCTCGCCGCGCGTCTTCGTGGACGCGGTGCCACGGCGGCGCGCGTTGAGCTCCGCGCGCGCGGCCTCGTGGACGAGGGACATGTGGAACTTCTCGCCGAACACCTTCTCGTCGACGTCGGTCTTCGTGGTCTTGCCGAGCGTGGCGGCCTTCATGAGGCGCTCCTGATCTCGACGACCGCGCCCTTCGGGCCCGGCACGGAGCCGCGCACGAGCAGCAGGTTGTCCTCGGGGATCACCTCGACGACCGTGAGGCCGCGCTGGGTGACGCGCTTGTTGCCCATCTGGCCCGGGCCGCGGATGCCCTTGAAGACGCGCGAGGGCGTGGCCGATGCGCCGATCGAGCCCGGGGCGCGCACGTTGTGCGAGCCGTGCGTGACCGGCCCGCGGCTGAAGTTGTGGCGCTTGATCGTGCCCTGGAAGCCCTTGCCCTTCGAGACGCCCGAGACCTTGACGTTCTGGCCCTTCTCGAAGACGTCCACCTTCACGTCCTCGCCGACCGTGAGCTCGCCGGCCTCGTCGCGGAACTCGCGCACGTGCCGCAGCGGGCCGGCGTCGGCCTTCTTCAGGTGGCCGAGCAGCGGCTTGTTGAGCGCCTTCTCGGACACCTCGCCGAAGGCGAGCTGGACCGCCTCGTAGCCGTCGCGGTCGTGCGTGCGGATGCCCGTGACCCGGCACGGGCCCGCCTCGAGCACGGTCACGCGCTCGACCTGCCCGTCCTCGCCGAAGACCTGGGTCATTCCCAACTTCCTGCCCAGGAGCGCGGCCATCAGACGAGCTGGATCTGGATGTCGACACCCGCCGGCAGGTGGTCGAGCCGCTGGAGCGAGTCGACCGTCTTCGGCGTCGGCTGATGTATGTCGATCAGCCGCTTGTGGGTGCGGATCTCGAAGTGCTCGCGCGAGTCCTTGTCCTTGAAGGGCGAGCGGATCACGCAGTAGATGTTCTTCTCCGTCGGCAGGGGCACAGGCCCGGCGACGGTCGCGCCGGTGCGCTCGGCCGTGTCCACGATCTCCTTCGCCGCCGTCTCGATGGCGGAGTGGTCGTAGGCCTTGAGCCTGATCCTGATCTTGTTTTGCGTAATCGCTGCCAACTAAGTGGTCCCTTTGGACACGGCGAGGGCGGGCCTTAACGGGACCCGCCCCCTGTACCGCTTGTCCTTTGAGGTTTCTCCTACTCGACGATCTCCGTCACCACACCTGAGCCGACGGTACGGCCGCCCTCGCGGATAGCGAAGCGGAGGCCCTGGTCCATGGCGATCGGCTGGATCAGCTCGATCGTCATCTGGACGTTGTCCCCTGGCATGACCATCTCCGTGCCCTCGGGCAGGTTGGCCACACCGGTTACGTCGGTGGTGCGGAAGTAGAACTGTGGCCGGTAGCCGTTGAAGAACGGGGTGTGGCGTCCACCCTCTTCCTTCTTGAGGCAGTAGACCTCGGCCTTGAACTTGGTATGCGGGGTGATCGACCCCGGCTTGCACAGCACCTGGCCGCGCTCGATGTCCTCGCGCTTGGTGCCGCGGAGCAGGCAGCCGACGTTGTCGCCCGCCTGGCCCTGGTCGAGGATCTTCCGGAACATCTCGACACCCGTAACGACGGTCTTGTCGGTCTGCTCCTTGATGCCGACGATCTCGACCTCGTCGCCGGTGTTGACGATGCCCTGCTCGATACGGCCGGTGGCAACGGTGCCGCGACCGGTGATCGAGAAGACGTCCTCGACCGGCATCAGGAACGGCTTGTCGAGCTCACGCGTGGGCTCCGGGATGTAGGAGTCCAGCGCCTCGGCAAGCTCGATGATCTTGGCCTTTTGCTCCTCGTCGCCCTCGAGCGCCTTCAGCGCCGAGCCGGTGATGAACGGGATGTCGTCGCCCGGGAAGTCGTACTCGGAGAGGAGGTCGCGGACCTCCACCTCGACGAGCTCGAGGAGCTCGTCGTCGTCGACCATGTCGGCCTTGTTGAGGAAGACGACGATGTAGGGCACGCCGACCTGGCGGGCGAGCAGGATGTGCTCGCGGGTCTGCGGCATGGGGCCGTCAGCAGCCGACACCACGAGGATCGCGCCGTCCATCTGGGCGGCGCCCGTGATCATGTTCTTCACGTAGTCCGCGTGGCCCGGGCAGTCGACGTGGGCGTAGTGGCGGTTCTCCGTCTGGTACTCGACGTGCGAGGTGGCGATCGTGATCCCGCGCTCCTTCTCCTCGGGCGCGTTGTCGATCTCGTCGAAGCTCTTCGCCTCGCCACCCATTTTCTCGGAGAGCACCTGGGTGATCGCCGCGGTAAGGGTCGTCTTACCGTGGTCGATGTGCCCGATGGTGCCGACGTTCACGTGCGGCTTGTCGCGCTCGAACTTCTCCTTGGCCACTTTTCAGCTGCTCCTTTGCGTGTAGAACCGGAAAAACATACTCGTTATGCGCTGGCGCCCACCGGTTCGCCGGTGCGATGCTCGGTGATCTCCTGGGCGATGTTCGGCGGCACTTCCTCGTAGCGGTCGAACTGCATCGAGTAGGCCGCGCGACCCTGGGTATTCGAGCGCAGATCCGTGGCGTAGCCGAACATCTCGCCGAGCGGCACCCGAGCCTGCACGGCAAGGGCGTTTCCGCGCGGCTCCTGGCCCTCAACGCGGCCGCGGCGCTTCGAAAGGTCTCCGATCACGTCGCCGAGGAACTCCTGCGGCGTGACCACCTCCACGGACATGACCGGCTCGAGGAGGACGGGCTTCGCGCGCTTCGCGGCCTCCTTGAGCGCCATCGACCCGGCGATCTTGAAGGCGACCTCCGAGGAGTCGGTGTCGTGGTACTTGCCGTCCGTCAGCGTCGCGCGGACGTCCACCATCGGGAAGCCGGCCTTGACGCCGGACTCGAGCGCCTCCTCGATGCCCTTCTCGACGGCGGGGATGAACTCGGACGGGACGGAGCCGCCCTTGATCTTGTTGACGAAGTCGAAGCCCTCGCCGGGGCCGGCTCGAGGTTGATGTAGACCACGCCGTACTGGCCCGAGCCACCGGTCTGGCGGATGAACTTGCCCTCGACCTTCTCGGCGGTGCCGCGGATCGTCTCGCGGTAGGCCACCTGCGGGCGGCCGACGCCGGCCTCGACGTTGAACTCGCGCTTCATGCGGTCGACGATCACCTCGAGGTGGAGCTCGCCCATGCCTGAGATGACGGTCTGGCCGGTCTCCTCGTCGGTCCGGACCTGGAAGGTCGGGTCCTCTTCGGCGAGCCGGGCGAGCGCGGTGGCCATCTTCTCCTGGTCCACCTTCGTCTTCGGCTCGATCGAGACGTGCACGACCGGCTCCGGGAACTCGATCGTCTCGAGCTTGATCGGCGCGTCAGGAGCGCAGAGCGTGTCACCCGTCGAGGTCTGCTTGAGGCCAACCGCGGCGGCGATGTCGCCGGCGTAGATCTCCGGCTGCTCCTCGCGGTCGTTCGCGTGCATCATCAGGATGCGGCCGGCGCGCTCGGTGCGGCCGGTCGAGACGTTCAGCACGCGGCCGCCGGCCTCGAGCTTGCCCGAGTACACGCGGAAGTAGGTGAGCTTGCCGACGAACGGGTCGGACATGACCTTGAAGGCGAGCGCCGAGAACGGCGCGTCGTCCTTGGGCTCGCGCACGGCGGGCGTGTCCTCCTCCTCGCCCTTCTTGGCCGGCTCCATGCCGTCGACCGGCGGGACGTCGAGCGGGCTCGGCAGGTAGTCGAGGACGGCATCGAGCAGCGGCTGAACGCCCTTGTTCTTGAAGCTCGAGCCGCAGAGCACCGGCGTGAGCGCCGGGCGCTCGCCACCGTGGAAGTCGAGCGTGGCCTTGCGGATGTCGGCCTTCAGGCGGTCGACCTCGATGTCCTTGCCCTCGAGGTAGTCCTCCATCAGCTTGTCGTCGTACTCGGCGACGGCCTCGATCAGGGCGGTGCGCGCCTCCTCGGCGGGCCCCTGGTACTCGGCCGGGATCTCGGTCTCCTCCCACTCCTTGCCGAGGTCGTCCTTGTAGATGACGGCCTGCATGGAGACCAGGTCGATGATGCCCTTGAAGTCCGCCTCCGCGCCCATCGGCAGCTGGATCGGGACCGGCACCGCGCCCAGGCGGTCGATCATCGTCTGGACGCCCTGGTCGAAGTTCGCTCCGACGCGGTCCATCTTGTTGATGTAGGCGATCCGCGGGACCCGGTACTTGTCGGCCTGGCGCCAGACCGTCTCCGACTGGGGCTCGACGCCGGCTACCGAGTCGAAGAGCGCGATCGCGCCGTCGAGTACGCGCAGCGAGCGCTCGACCTCGACCGTGAAGTCGACGTGGCCCGGCGTGTCGATGATGTTGATCCGGAAGTCCTTCCAGGACGCCGTCGTCGCGGCCGACGTGATCGTGATGCCGCGCTCCTGCTCCTGCTCCATCCAGTCCATGACCGCGGCGCCCTCGTGGACCTCGCCCATCTTGTGGGTCCGTCCGGTGTAGTAAAGGATGCGCTCGGTGGTCGTGGTCTTACCGGCATCGATGTGAGCCATGATGCCGATGTTCCGTGTTTTCTCTAGAGGGATCTGCCTAGGCATGTCAGTCAGTGTGTTTCCCGGTTTTCGGACAGAAAAAAGGCCCTCCCGGGCCCCATTCCACGCAAAGTCGCTTCCGGGTCGGCGGCTTTATGTGGTCGGGGTCTCCATCCTTCCGTGAAAGGCCTCCGGGATGACCCGAAAGCGGTCGGAGACTCTAGCAGAGGAATTCCCGCATTCCACGCGCATTTCACGCGTGCGGGAGGGCTGGGTTTGGCGGTGCTCGTGCTGGGCGTCGCGGCGGCCCTCCTCGTGATCCTCTCAGAGGTCACGAACCTCGTCGTCGTGGACGTCACCGGCGCCGGCTGCGAAGACGCCGTGGCGGACCCCGAACTGGCCGACGGCTGCGAGATAACCGGTGGAGAGCAGCACTCCTTCGCGCTCGTCCCGCTGGCCCTCCTCATCGGGGTGATGGCGGTCGGCGCCGGCCTGGGCGGGTCGCGGCCCGCGGCCGTGGCCCTGGTGTCGCCGGGCTGATCGTGCTGGGCGTCGCCCTGATCGGCGACCTGCCGGACACCTCGAGCACCGGCCAGGTCGGTCAGAACTTCGACGAGGCGGAGGCGAGCGCCGGCCCGGCGCTCTGGCTCGAGCTGGTGGGGGGAGTCCTCGCGGTTGCGGCCGGCGCGTTACGCCTTGGCCGACCGGGTCAGTCGCGCCACTTGACGCTGCAGCCGCGCGGCGGAGTCTCCTGCGGATCCGGAGTTCCGCCCTCCAGCACCGCTTCAAGCGCGCCGCGCAGCCATGCGGCGTCCTGGCTCTCGTCGGTGTGGTCGGAGTCAGGCGCGCCCTGGTAGGCGAGGCGATGGTCTGAGTCGAAGACGAAGACGTGCGGGGTCGCAACCGCGTCGAGGGCGTGGGCGACCTGCTGCGACTCGTCGTACAGGTACGGGATCGGCCACGACTGGTCCGACACGAACCGCTTCATGTGGTCGAGCGAGTCGGCCGGGTAGCGCGACGCGTCGTTCGAGTTGACCGCCAGGAACCTCACGCCCCGGTCCGCGTAGTCCTCGGCCACCTTCCGGAGCCGCGGATTCCACGCGATGACGTACGGGCAGTGGTTGCAGGTCTGCACGATGACCGTCGCCGGCGGTGCCGGCTCGGCGGGAACGGCGTGCATCTCGCCGCTCGTGTCGGGAAGCTCGAAGGAGGGAGCGGTGTCGCCGACTACCACCGGTAGTGGGCGAAGGCCTTGTTGGCCTGAGCCATCCGGTAGATGTCGTCCTTGCGCTTGAACGCGCCGCCCTGCTGGTTCTGAGCGTCGAGCAGCTCGCCCGCGAGCCGCTCGGCCATCGTCTTCTCGCGCCGGTTGCGCGCGAACTCGGTGAGCCAGCGGACGGCGAGCGTGCGCGCCCGGCGCGGCGGGACCTCGACCGGCACCTGGTAGGTGGCGCCGCCGACCCGGCGCGAGCGCACCTCGAGCACCGGGGTGAGCGCCTTGACGGACTCCTCGAGCGCGTCGACCGGCGCACGGCCGCTGCGCTGGGAGAGGATGTCGAGCGCGTCGTAGACGATCTTCTCGGCGAGCGACTTCTTGCCGTCGACCATCACCTTGTTGATGACCTGCTGGACGAGCTTCGAGCTGTGAAGCGCGTCGGGCTCGATCGGCCGGATCGGTGCTTGGGCGCGGCGGGGCACTGACTACTTGGCCTTCACGCCGTACTGCGAGCGTGCCTTCTTGCGATCCGAGACGCCGGCGGCGTCGAGCGTGCCGCGCACGACCTTGTAGCGAACGCCCGGCAGGTCCTTGACGCGGCCGCCGCGCACGAGCACCACGGAGTGCTCCTGCAGGTTGTGGCCCTCGCCCGGGATGTAGGTGGTGACCTCCATGCCGTTGGTGAGCCGGACACGCGCGACCTTGCGCAGCGCGGAGTTCGGCTTCTTCGGCGTGGTGGTGTACACGCGCGTGCACACGCCGCGCCGCTGCGGGGCGGCGATGCGCTTCTTGCGACCCTGGCCCGACTTCAGACCCGGGGTCGACACCTTCTTCTTCGGCCGTGTGCGTCCCTTCCGGACGAGCTGGTTGATGCTCGGCATGCGGCGGCGAAGGCTAGCATGGCCCGGCGCAGCCGGATACATTCGCTCGATGGCTTCGGCACATGAAAAGAAGTTCGCGCGGATGCGCTCCGGATGCCATTGACTGATCATCGGCTCGCCGGGCAGGGCGAGCCGCTCCTCCTGATCCACGGCATCGGCTTGAGCTGGCGCTCCTGGAAGCCGGTACTCGACCGGCTCGAGGCCAGCCACGAGGTCCTGGCGGTGGACGTACCCGGCTTCGGGCGGTCGGCCCCGCTGCCGGACGACGTGACGCCGACGATGGCCGCGCTCGGCGACGCCCTCGAGCGCGCCCTCGACGACCTCGGGTGGGAGAGGGCGCACATCGCGGGCAACTCGATGGGCGGCTGGCTCGCGCTCGAGTTGGCCCGCCGTGGCCGGGCTGCAAGCGTCGTCGCGATCTCGCCCGCGGGCATGTGGTCCCCGAAGGAGAACGCGTATGCGAAGCGGCTGCTCCGCTTCCAGCACGCCGTCGTAAGGGCAGTCGCCCCCTACGCCGATGCGTGCGTCCGAAACGTCGTCAGCCGGTCGATCCTCTTCTCGGGAGCGTCGAGCCGGCCCTGGCAGGTGGACCCAGTGGACGGGGTCGAGGCCCTGCGCCTGTTCGTCGGAGCGCCGGGCTGGGAGAAGACGCTCGACGCGATGCACGGAGACCAGCCGCGCGAGCTCGGCTCGATCGAATGCCCGGTGCGGATCGTGTGGGGCTCGCGCGACACCCTGCTGCTGCCCCGCCAGGCGGACCGCTTCGCGCGCAAGATCCCAAACGCCGAGCTCGTCTGGCTGTCAGGACTCGGGCATGTGCCGATGGCCGACGATCCGGAAGCCGTCGCCGACTCAATCCTGGAGTTCACCGCGCGCCACGCGCGCGAGAGGGCCGGGGCCTAGGCGGTCGAGGCTTCGGCTGCGCGCATCGGGCCCGGCGTGAGCGCCGACGCCACGATGACCATCAGGAAGGCCAGGCTCTGGAGAACGATGCCGAGCGTGTCGCTGGGCATCGGGTCGCCGAAGACGATGATCCCGCCGGCGATCGCGGAGACGTTGGCCGCAGCGCTCGTGAGCGCGATGACCGGAACGGCCTCGGCCTTCTGGAGACCGCTGGCCGACGCGTAGAACGCGACCACCGAGGCAACGATCGTGACCGCGAGCCACGGCGAGCCCAGGATTCCGCTGACGCCGCCGGCGCCCGTGAGCGCCTTGATGGCGATGTCGGAGACGCCGAACATGATCCCGGCCGCGGCGCCGAGGAAGACGCCGTGGTGCTCGTGCTCACGCACGCTCGGCGACCAGACGATGAAGCCGCCCACGGCGAGAAGACCGGCCTCGAAGCTGATCATCGCGGCGTGCGAGTAGCTCGAGTGCGCGCCGTCGGCCGCCGGGAGGGTGATGGCGAGAAGCGCCAGGCCCAGCGCGGTCATGCAGACGCCGATCCACTGGCGCGGCCCGACGTTGAAGCCGAAGACGCGATCAGCCAGGACGGCGAGGAAGACGAGTCCCGCCGAGATGACCGCCTGGACGAGCGAGAGGGGCGCGAGCGCCATCGCCGCCACGTGGAACAGCCAGGCGCCGATCGCGACGCCCATGCCGATGGCGAACCACTTGGAGGTCCAGAGGTTGCGCGCGCTCCGCAGGGGGTGCTTCCACTGCACGTCCGGGGCAGCGCAGGCGCCACGGTGCTTGAACAGGAAGGCCAAGTTCGTGAGAAAAGCGCACAGAAGCGCGAGCAATATGCCGATTTGAACGGTCATGAAGGCAAAAGAACGGCTGGGGCCTTGCAGACTTGCGACGGTCCCGCTGTCGCTATTCGTGGTATCGGGGCCGGCGCCTCCCCCCTTTAGCGCTCCAGGCCCTATTGGACGCTTGCCCCGTAAAGCCCCCCGGCTAACGTCCTCGCCCCTCAACCTAGCGATTGTGTCCGAGCAAAGCCCCCAGCAGCCGATCCTCTTCGTCGACGTCGACGGGGTGATCAGCCTGTTCGGTTTCCCCTCGAGCCGCAATCCGCCGGGGCAATTCCACTGGGTTGACGGCATCGCCCACTGCATCTCGGACGGGGCCGGGTCGTGCCTTCAGCGGCTCGCCGCCGAGTTCGAGCTCGTCTGGGCCACCGGCTGGGAGGAGAAGGCGAACGAGTACCTGCCACTCCTGCTCGAACTGCCCGATGACGAGCTCCCCGTGCTGACGTTCGACGGGCGAGCGGTCTTCGGCACGGCGCACTGGAAGCTCGGCGCGATCGAGGAGTACGCCGGCGACCGCCCGGCGGCCTGGATCGACGATTCGCTCGACGAGCGCTGCACGGCGTGGGCGGATGGCCGAAGCGCCCCCACGCTGCTGATCGAGACCGACCCCGCATCCGGCATCACCGACGAGCACGTGGAGCAGTTGCTCGCCTGGAAGCTGGCGCTCTCGCGCTAGCCGTGAGACTCTGGGAGCAGGCATGAGGCCTGCTCGCATCGTCGGACTCGCCCTTGTCGGGGCTGCCCTTCTCGCCGCGCCCGCGAGCGCGCACAACGTGCGCGTCACGCCCAAGGTGGGCGACGCCGCGACGGTCTTCGTCTTCAAGGGGACGAAGTGGAACCCCGGCGGCGACGTCCTCGCCGAGTACTACGCGAGCGGCGACGCGAGCCAGCCGTCCAACACGATCGTGCTGCTCACCCGGCGAAACGGCACGTTCCGGATGACCCTGCGCCGCCCGGTCATCTCCGCGGCGTTCGGGCTCGACGCGCGCGTCTGCTTCACGCAGGACGACTCGCGCGTCGGGCGGCACGTTCCGCAGGTGCAAGCGCATCTACATCGAGCCGCCGACGGCTCGCTTCTGGCCGTCGGCCGGCCCGCCCGGTACGCCGTTCCTGCTGATGACGAAGGGCTGGTATCCGGGAACCCGGCTGACGCTCGAGCTGACGAGGCCCGACGGCGTCGTCGAGACCTACACGGACATGTCTCCAGCCCGCGCGCGGGGCGCCTATTTCGCCCTCGGCCCGCCGTTCGGCAGCGTCTTCGTGCGCAAGGGCGCGACGTACCGCCTCTTCCCCGGCGACACGGGCGTGCTGGTCGGCGACTACCTCGCCGTCGTCAGGCAGGCGAACGGCCGGGCGCCGAGATCCGGACGCTCGTGACCGTAACCCCGCCCTAGCGCTTCTTCTTCCTGCCGGTCTTCCGGTTCTTCCGCGCGTTCTTCTTCGACTTCGCCTTCTTCTTCGGCGAGACGCCGAGCTTCGCGACGTCGTGCTGGATGCTGTTCTCCATCAGGAACAGGCCCGAGTACGTGAGCGCGTAGTTGCGCAGCCCGAACCGGTGGTCCTGGGTCTCCGTCGGCGTCGGCAGCGCGCCGCCGACGATCCGGATCCGGCCGCCGGCGTCGCCGACGAGGAGCTCGCCGACCGACGTGATCGCGCCGTCGTCGAGGTTGCGGTCGATCGCCGGGTCCTCGCCCGTGAGCAGCGTCGTGGTGGTGCCGATCACGTGCCCGCCGGCGCCCTCCCAGGCGGCCGTGTCCACCACGGTCATCGGCGACGCGTCGCTGCCGATCCCGTAGCCGAGCGTCGCCGCCTCGACCAGCTGGTGCGCGTTGGGGCGCAGGCCCTTCGCCATCGCGTGGTCGAAGTCCTGGAAGTTCGCGTACGGCTGGTACACGACGATGTCCTGGATCGCGTCGGCCGCCACGACGCCGAGGTCGCCGAGCGCATGCAGCGCCTTGTCGGTGAGCACGAGGTTGCCGCCGCGCTCGACCCAGCTGCGGATGTTCGCGAAGTACGGCGGCCTTGTCGTAGCGCGCGGCCGCGCGGGTCCGCCGGCGCGGGCACGTCGGCCAGGACGAGCGTGTCGACGACGTTGAGCGCACGCGCGTTGGCCGCGATGTCGGCCGCCCGCAGCTTGCGGAACGGGTGGTCCATCAGCGCGTTCGTGTCGGCGAACCACTTCTGGTTCGTCACCTCGTAAGAGCGCTGCTCGACCGGCTGGCCGTTCTCGCCGATCCCGTCGGCCTCGGGACCCGGGAGCGGCCCGGCCCGTCCTCGTCCGTGTCGGTGACGGTGTCCGGGTTCACCACGTAGCCGGCCCTGCCGACCGTGTCCACGCGGACGTTCGAGGCGTTGAACTCCGTCCTCCTGGAAGAGCGTGTACGCCATCGCCGTCTTGATGATCCCGCGGCTGGCGTTGATGTGGTTCTCCTGGAGATAGACGTTCCAGGTCTTCTCCGGGACCGTGTGGTTGAACATGATCTCGTAGTCCATCCCGGTGACCCCGAGGTCGGTCGCCATGTAGTCGCCGATGAACCCGGTGTCCGTGTAGCCGAGCGTGTCCCAGACGGTCGCCCAGTGCGCGGGCTTGAGTGGGATCACCTTCGCGTACTCGGAGTCGTTCCCGCCGCTCGCGTTCTCGACCTCCTCGACGATCCCGTCGTACAGCGTCGCGTCGATCACCGACTTCGTCCGCTCGGCGATCGCCATCAGGCGCCTGTGATCGACCGAGTCGAACTCGCCGGCCGGATACATGATGTCCATGTAGGCCTGCGAGTTCATCTCGCCGTGGATGTCGGCGCCGTAGGCCATCTTGCCGTCCTGGCCGAGGCTCGCGACCTTGTGCATGAACTCGGTGCCGTACTTCATCTCGCTCTCCTGGAGCGGGTTGCGGTTCTCGTTGATCCGCCCGATCGACGGCATCTGGCGGTTCAGGTCGGTGCCCGAGGCTGTTCCCGCGCGAGTAGGTGGAGGGCGCCGGCTGGTTCCACCAGTCGCCGACCGCCCAGCCGTCGGCGTTGAAGTCGAGGAGGTAGACGGCCTCCTTCGCGAGCACGTCGGAGACGTCGTACTCGTGCAGCGTCGCGTCACGGCCCGTGGAGGACTCGTAGTTGCGGGTAGCCGTCCACGATCGTGCCGCCCTCTTCGGCTGCGATCGCCAGGTCCTCAGCGGTGCGGACGCCGCCCTCGAGGCCGCCGCGCTCGTTGCCGTGGACCGACAGCGAGAAGAGGAGCGTCTCCTTGCCCTCGTCGGGCACGTTGTGGTCGGTGATCTTGATCACCTGGATGTCGCGCCCGTCGCCGGCGTCGCCCTCCTCGTAGGAGCGCAGCTGCGTCCGGGCCGGCGCTGACCGCGTCCTCGCCGTACAGGTCGGAGAGCTTGAAGACCGAGATCCAGCGCGGGTACTTCTGCGCGAGGTACTCGATGCCGTGCTGGTACTCGATGAACCCGAAGGGGTCGGGCGAGTACTGGATGTACCCGCGCGCGAGCTCGGCCTCGGGGAAGATCCGGCCGCCGCAGAGCGCCGCGGGCGGGCCGCCCTTGTAGCCGTCGGTGCAGACGGGCGTCGCGGCGGCGGGCGCCGCGAAGACGAGCGTCAGAAAGCCGGCAACGACGGTGGCGCGGGCAGCGCGCATGGGCAAGTCTCCTTAAGGTCAGGGTTCCTTACCGGGGAACGCCCGACCCGAAGGAGACTTGCTAGTTCTGGCGCGTAGGCGCTATGCCTCCGTGCAGCGGACCTTGTGCTTCGCGCGTCGAGCGGGCTCGCCCTCGTAGGGCTCGTTCGTGGCGGTCACGGCCCACTTGCCCTCGCACTCCGTCGGCAGCGCCCAGGAACGGGATCCGCCTCCCGTCGCGCCGGACCGACCGCTGTCGATCGTCAGGTGGATCTCCTTGATCCCGTAGAGACTCGGCTACGCCCGGCTCGGGATCCTCCTCCGGGTCGCGGAACGCCAGCTGCTTGCCGCGCCGCTCGGCCCAGAACGGGAGCGCGACGTCTGGTGCCGCCGATCTCGGTGTAGACAGCAGGCCGTGGCCGCGGAGCCGATCGGGTCGCCGTCCTCGATCGGTGTCGAGCGAGCCGTTGTAGAGCTTGACGTCGACTCGCAGGTCCGAGTCCTTGGTCGGATCGTCGGGATCCGGCGTGCACCTCGGCGACCGCCGTGCCCTCGCCGACCAGCGAACCGTCCGGGCAGACGCCGTCGCCCTGCTCGGCGCGCGTCGGTCTCGTCGCACGCCGGGAACGCGTCGAAGCCGAACTTGGCGCCGCCCAGGTAGACCACGACGCTGCGCAGGTCGGGCAGCCGGCTGCCGTCGGTCGTGCCGGAGACGTAGTCGAACGTGGTCTCCGACGGGTCGCAGGTTGTTCTTCGACTTGCTGGCCTTGGCCGGGTCGAAGGTGGCCTTGATCTTGAGCGTGTTGGTGCCCTGGGTGACGGTCTTGCCCGCGAGGGCGAGGCGCGGGGATGAGAAGCAGGGCGAGGCCTGCGATGAGAAGTTTGCGCATGGGCTCAACCTAACCCGGATGGCGCATCCGCGCCACCCATGCGAGGCTGGCGCGGCCCTGCCGTCAAGCGACGGCGGGGCGGGCGATTAGTCCTCTTCCTTGGGCGGCGTCGCGCCGAGGTCGGCGAGCTCCTCGCCGAAGGAGATGTCGCCGTCGCCGTTCCCGAAGCTGAAGCCCTCGACATCGCCGTCGCCGGTCAGGCCGAGCTCGGCCGCCAGCTCCGACTCGTCGAGCAGGCCGATCTCCTCGGGCGTCGGGCGTGCGATCGGCTCCGACGGCTCGATCTCGAGCGTGCGGTAGCGCTTCAGCCCGGTCGCGGCCGGGATCAGCTTGCCGATGATCACGTTCTCCTTCAGGCCGAGCAGGCGGTCGGTCTTGCCCTCGAGCGCGGCGTCCGTCAGGACCTTCGTGGTCTCCTGGAACGACGCGGCCGACAGGAACGACTCGGTGGCCAGCGAGGCCTTCGTGATGCCGAGGATGATCTCGGCGATCTGGGCCTGCTCCTTCTTCTCCTTCTTCAGGCGGGCGTTCTCCTGCTTCATCTCGTGCCGGTCCACGAACTGGCCCGGCAGGTAGTCCGAGTCGCCCTTCTGGTCCACGCGCACCTTCTTCATCATCTGGCGGATGATGATCTCGATGTGCTTGTCGTTGATGTCGACGCCCTGGGACTTGTAGACCTTCTGGACCTCGCGGACGAGGTACGTCTCGGTCTCGGTCCGGCCCTTGATGTCGAGCATGTCGTGCGGGTAGACGGAGCCCTCGTTGAGCTGCGTGCCAGCCGTGATCTTGTCGCCGGGCTCGACGAACAGCCGCGTGCGGCGCGGGAACGTGTACGCGTGCTCCTCGCCGCCGGCGTCGGTGATGATCACCTTGCGCGCCTTCTCGGTGTCCTCGATCGTGACCTTGCCGTCGACCTCGGCTAGCTGCGCGAGGCCCTTCGGCTTGCGCGCCTCGAACAGCTCGACGACACGCGGTAGACCGTGCGTGATGTCCGCGCCGGCGACACCGCCGGTGTGGAACGTACGCATCGTCAGCTGCGTGCCCGGCTCGCCGATCGACTGCGCGGCGATGATGCCGACCGCGTCGCCGATCGCGACGAGCTTGCCGGTGGCGGGCGCCTCGCCGTAACAGAGCTGGCAGATGCCGGTCTCGGCCTCGCACTTGAGGACCGAGCGCACCGGCACGCCGGCCGTTCTCGTCGCCGAACGCCTCGACGATCGTCGTCCAGATGCTCCTGCTCGATCTCCTGGCCCTTCTTGAGCAGCTCGCGATGGCGCTTCGTCTCGAACTTCTTCGCCGCGATCCGCCCGAGGAGCTTGTCGTTGGGCTTGCCCTCGTCGTTGTAGAGCGGCATCTCGATGAACTCCTTGGTGCCGCAGTCCTCCTGGCGGATGATCACGTCCTGCGAGACGTCGACCAGGCGGCGGGTCAGGTAGCCCGAGTCCGCCGTGCGCAGCGCCGTGTCCGCGAGGCCCTTGCGGGCGCCGTGAGTCGAGATGAAGTACTCGAGCACCGACAGGCCCTCCACGAAGTTGGCCTTGATCGGGCGCTCGATGATCTCGCCCTTCGGATTGGCCATCAGGCCGCGCATGCCGGCGAGCTGGCGGATCTGCTTGAACGATCCGCGGGCGCCGGAGTTGGCCATCATGTAGATCGGGTTGAGGTGGTCGAAGTTCGTCGATCATCGCGTCCGCCACCTCCTCGGTCGCGGCGGTCCACTTGTCGACCACGGCCTCGTGGCGCTCCTCGCCCGAGATCAGGCCCATGTCGTACTGCGACTGGATCTCCTGGACCTCGTCCTCGTAGCGGTCGAGGATCTCGTCCTTCTCCGGCAGGCACGACGACGTCGTTCTTCGAGATCGAGATCCCCGCCTGGGTGGCGTAGTGGAACCCGAGCTCCTTGAACGCGTCGAGGACGAGCGCGATGGCGTGCGGCCCGTAGCGCTCGATGAGGCCCTCGATCAGGTCGTTCATGTCGCGCTTCTTGAGCGGGTGGTTGACCCACTCCCACGTGTCGGCCTGGTAGTCGTCGCCGAGCGATTCGGCCAGCTCGCGCTGGATCCGCTCGTTGAAGATGATCCGGCCGACCGTGGTGAGCACGTGCGCGTCGGCGTCCGACGGGCGGTACTCGGCCAGGTCGTGCAGGTTCACCATGCCGTGCTCGTAGGAGAGCTGGGCCTCCTGGTCGGAGCGGAAGACGTGCGGCCGCTTGCCGAACTTCTTCTCGTCCCACTTGCCCGCGCGCACGAGCTCCTCGCGCTCCTCGAGCTCCTGCGTCGTCCGGCCCGTAGGTGAGGTAGTACGACCCGAGCACCATGTCCTGGGTGGGCACGGCGAGCGGGCCGCCGTGCGCCGGCGACAGGATGTTGTTCGCCGAAAGCATCAGCAGGCGCGCCTCGGCCTGGGCCTCGGCCGACAGCGGCACGTGGACCGCCATCTGGTCGCCGTCGAAGTCAGCGTTGAACGCGTGACAGACGAGCGGGTGGACCTGGATCGCCTTGCCCTCGACCAGGACCGGCTCGAACGCCTGGATGCCGAGGCGGTGGAGCGTCGGCGCGCGGTTGAGCAGCACCGGGTGCTCCTGGATGACCTCCTCGAGCACGTCCCAGACCTCCGGGATCATCGAGTCGACCATCTTCTTGGCCGCCTTGATGTTCTGGACGGCCTTGCGCTCGACGAGGCGGGCCATGATGAACGGCTTGAACAGCTCGAGCGCCATCAGCTTGGGCAGGCCGCACTGGTAGAGCTTCAGCGACGGGCCGGCCACGATGACCGACCGGCCGGAGTAGTCCACGCGCTTACCGAGCAGGTTCTGGCGGAACCGGCCCTGCTTGCCCTTGAGCATGTCGGAGATCGACTTGAGCGCGCGGTTGCCGGGGCCCGTGACCGGGCGGCCGCGGCGGCCGTTGTCGAACAGCGCGTCGACGGCCTCCTGGAGCATCCGCTTCTCGTTGTTG
Organism: uncultured Thermoleophilaceae bacterium; assembly: GCA_963839405.1. GTDB lineage: Bacteria > Actinomycetota > Thermoleophilia > Solirubrobacterales > Thermoleophilaceae > DASPHG01. The sequence goes on along the minus strand of CAWIUV010000006.1, from coordinate 4,934 downwards.
ACGATGATCTCGGGCGCGCCGAGGTCGAGCAGCCGCTTGAGGCGGTTGTTGCGGTTGATGACGCGCCGGTAGAGGTCGTTCAGGTCCGACGTGGCGAACCGGCCACCGTCGAGCTGGACCATCGGGCGCAGCTCCGGCGGGATGACCGGGACGGCCTCGAGGACCATGTGCTCGGGCTTGTTGTCGGAGTTGATGAACGCCGACACGACCTTCAGCCGCTTGACGGCGCGTGACTGCTTCTGGCCCTTGGCCGTCTTGACCTGGTCCTCGAGCTCCTCGCGTTCCGCGTCGAGGTCGACCTGCTGGAGCAGGTCGCGCACCGACTCGGCGCCCATGCCGCCGCGGAAGTACTCGCCGAAGCCGTACGGGGACCCGAAGCGGTCCTTCAGCTCGCGGAAGACCGTCTCGTCGGGGATGACGTCCTTCGGCTTCATCTCCTGGAAGATCTCCCACACCTGCCGCATGCGCTCGGCGGCGTCCTCGATGTAGGCCTCGGTGTCCGAGATGTCGGAGTCGAAGGTCTTGCGGAGCTCCTTCTCCATCTTCGCCCGGTCATCGTCGTTCAGCTTCTTGACGTTGACGTCGAGCGACTCGGCCCAGAGGTGGTCGTCGTCGTTGAAGCCGGTCTGCTTTCCGCTCTTCAGGTGCTCGAGCCGGCGCTCGAGCGACTCGTTCAGCTCCTGCACGCGCTCCTCACGCTCGGCGGTATACGCGTCGAGGAGCTTCGTGATCTCCTTCTCGAGCTTCTTGACGTCCTTGTCGCGCGCCTCCTCGTCGACCCAGGTGATGATCGACGCGGCGAAGTAGAGGACCTTCTCGAGCTCCTTGGGAGCCATGTCGAGCAGGTAGCCGATGCGGGACGGCACGCCCTTGAAGAACCAGATGTGCGAGACCGGAGCCGCGAGGTCCACATGGCCCATGCGCTCGCGCCGGACCTTCGAGCGCGTGACCTCGACGCCGCAGCGCTCGCAGACGATGCCCTTGTAGCGGACTCGCTTGTACTTGCCGCAGTAGCACTCCCAGTCCTTGGTCGGACCGAAGATGCGCTCGCAGAACAGCCCGTCCTTCTCGGGCTTCAGCGTGCGGTAGTTGATCGTCTCCGGCTTGGTGACCTCGCCGGAGCTCCAGGAGCGGATCTGCTTCGAGGAAGCGAGGCCGATCGAAATCGCGTCGAAATTGTTGATGTCGATCATTTAGGCCTCCGCCCCTTTGGTCTCGGCTTCGTCTCCAGTCTGTCCGCCCTCTCCTTCGGCCTCTGTCTTCTCCTCGGCCTCGTCGGCAGCCTCGGGCTGCTGCGCCCGGACGCCTGAGAGGTCGATGCCGAGCTCCTCGGCGGCGCGCAGCAGGTCGTCGTCCTCGTCGCGGATCTCGACCCCGGCGCCCTCCTCCGACTTGACGTTCACGTCGAGCGCGAGCGACTGCATCTCCTTCAGCAGCACCTTGAAGGACTCGGGGATCGACGGCTCGGCGATGTTCTCGCCCTTGACGATCGCCTCATAGGCCTTCACGCGCCCGACCGTGTCGTCGGACTTGATCGTGAGCATCTCCTGCAGCGTGTAGGCCGCGCCGTACGCCTCGAGCGCCCACACCTCCATCTCGCCGAAGCGCTGGCCGCCGAACTGCGCCTTGCCGCCCAGCGGCTGCTGGGTGACGAGCGAGTAAGGGCCCGTGCTCCGCGCGTGGATCTTGTCGTCCACGAGGTGGAGCAGCTTCAGGATGTACATGTAGCCGACGGTGACCTTGTCCTCGTACGGCTCGCCCGTGCGCCCGTTGTAGAGCTGGGTCTTGCCCGACGCCTTGCGCCCGTCGCGCTCCTTCGAGGTCGATGCCGATGTCGATGCCGCGCTCGTTCCCGTGCTCCTCCTGCCACCTGACGAGCGCCTCGTCGACCTGGTCGATGGTGGCACCGTCGAACACCGGCGTGGACACGTAGACCTTGCCGCCGTTCTGCTGCGCCTGCTTGTAAGCCTCCGAGCCGTCGTCGTACCAGCCCTCGCCCGCGACCCACCCGAGGTGGGTCTCGAGGATCTGGCCGACGTTCATGCGGCTCGGCACGCCGAGCGGGTTGAGGATCACGTCGACAGGCGTGCCGTCCTCGAGGTGAGGCATGTCCTCGATCGGGACGATCTTCGAGATGACGCCCTTGTTGCCGTGGCGGCCGGCGAGCTTGTCGCCCTCGGCGATCTTGCGCTTGGTGGCGACGAAGACGCGCACCAGGTCGTTCACGCCCGGCGGCAGGTCGTCGCCCTTCTCGCGCGAGAAGGTCATGACGTCGATCACGACGCCGCCCTCGCCGTGGGGCACCTTGAGCGAGGTGTCGCGGACCTCGCGCGCCTTCTCCTTGAAGATCGCGCGGATCAGCTTCTCCTCGGCGGTCAGCTCGGTCTCGCCCTTGGGCGTGACCTTGCCGACGAGCAGGTCGCCGGAGCCGACCTCGGCGCCGATGCGGACGATGCCGCGGTCGTCGAGGTTGCGCAGCGACTCCTCCGAGCGGTTCGGGATGTCGCGCGTGATCTCCTCGTCGCCCAGCTTCGTCGTGCGGGCGTCGATCTCGTACTCCTCGATGTGGATCGAGGTGAGCTCGTCGTCCTTGAAGAGCCGCTCCGAGAGGATGATCGCGTCCTCGAAGTTGTAGCCCTCCCAGGACATGAAGGCGACGAGGCAGTTCTTGCCGAGCGCCAGCTCGCCCTCGCTGGTGGACGAGCCGTCCGCGAGGAGGTCGCCCTGCTTGATCTTGTCGCCCACCTTCACGCGCGGCCGCTGGTGGATGATCGTGCCCTGGTTCGAGCGCGTGTACTTGTAGAGGTGGTACTCGTCCTTCTTCGTGGACGAGATGTCCACCACCACGCGCTCGGCATCGACGTATGAGACCGTGCCGTCGTTCTTCGCGACGACCACGTCGCCGGTGTCCATGGCGGCGCGGCGCTCCATGCCGGTGCCGATCAGCGGCGCGTCGGTCTTCAGCAGCGGGACGGCCTGGCGCTGCATGTTCGAGCCCATCAGCGCGCGGTTGGCGTCGTCGTGCTCGAGGAACGGGATCAGGGCGGTGGCGACCGACCAGATCTGCTCGGGCGAGACGTCCATCAGGTCCACGTCCTTCGGCGCGGCGAGCGCCAGCTCGCCCTCGCGCGCGCGGCATTCGACGCGCGGGCCCTTCAGCTTGTTCGTCTTCGGGTCCATGTGCGCGTTCGCCTGCGCGATGACCTTCTCCTCCTCCTGGTTGGCGTCCAGGTGGACGATCTTGTTGGTGACGACGCCGTCCTCGACGAGGCGGTAGGGCGTGGTCACGAAGCCGTGCTCCGAGACCTCGGCGAAGCTCGACAGCGAGCCGATCAGGCCGATGTTCGGCCCCTCCGGCGTCTCGATCGGGCACATGCGGCCGTAGTGGGTGGGGTGCACGTCGCGGACCTCGATGGGCGCGCGCTCGCGCGTGAGGCCGCCGGCGCCGAGCGCCGAGAGGCGGCGGCGGTGCGTCAGGCCGGTCAGCGAGTTCGTCTGGTCCATGAACTGCGACAGCTGGCTCGAGCCGAAGAACTCCTTCAGCGCGGCCACGACCGGGCGGATGTTGATGATCGTCTGCGGGGTGATCGTGTCCGAGTCCTCGGTGGTGAGGCGCTCGCGCACGACGCGCTCCATGCGGTAGAGCCCGATCCGGAAGGCCTCCTGGATCAGCTCGCCGACGGTCCGCAGGCGGCGGTTGCCGAAGTGCTCGTACTCGTCGAGGTGGTCGGCGATCGGCTCGCGCGGCATGATCACGGCCTCGGCGGCGTAGTCCTTGAGCGGGTCGCCGTTCTCGTCGAGCCCGGTCCGCAGTGGCCCTTCCTTGTCGGGCTCGAGCATCACCGGGAGCGAGACGAGCTCCTTGACGAGCTCGATGATGTCGTTCTGCGTGAGCGTCCTGGTGTCGAGCGACTCGTCCAGGTGCAGCCGTGAGTTCAGCTTGTAGCGGCCGACGCGCGTGAGGTCGTAGCGCTTCGGGTCGAAGAAGAGCTGGTTCAGCAGGTTCCGCGCGTTGTCGATCGACGGCGGCTCGCCCGGGCGCTGCTTCTTGAACAGCTCGACGAGCGCGCCCTCCTCTGACTTCGTGACCTCGGTGTCCGCCTCGATCGTGTTGCGGATGTAGAGCGAGTTGTCGAACAGGTCGAGGATCTGCTGGTCCTCGGCGTAGCCCATCGCGCGCAGGAGAACGGTGACCGGCAGCTTGCGCTTGCGGTCGATCCGGACGAAGACCTTGCCCTTCTTGTCGATCTCGAGCTCGAGCCAGCTGCCCCGGGCCGGCATCAGGTTGGCCGTGAAGACCTGCTTCTCGCGGTCCTTCGGCTCCATCACGTACGCGCCCGGCGAGCGGACGAGCTGCGTGACGACGACGCGCTCGGTCCCGTTGATGATGAACGTGCCCCACTCGGTCATCCACGGGAAGTCGCCCATGAAGACGGACTGCTCGCGGATCTCGCCCGTCTCGCGGTTCTGGAAGGCGACCTTGACGGTCAGCGGACGCGCGTAGGTGAGGTCCTTCTCGCGGCACTCGCGTGATCGGCGCCACGGGCTCGTCGAAGGTGATGTCCTCGAAGACGACCGCCAGATTGCCTGTGTAGTCCTCGATCGGCGAGACGTCGTCGATCGTCTCGCGCAAACCGCCCTTCTCCGTGTCGACCAGCCAGTCGAATGACTTGCGCTGGATATCGATCAGATTCGGCAGCTCGATGGGGTTTTCGAGCCGCGCGAAAGAGCGGCGCTGACGAGCAAGGCTACGAGCCAAGAGAGAGACTCCTTCTTCGGTCGGACAGAGACAGCAGGCGGGGCGACAAGGCGCGACCGACCACTGTAGCACAAGAGCAAGCTTCGCCCCTCCCGCTGGGAAGGGGCTTTAGAAAGGCCTTACGGACCCCGCCCCGAGGCGCCGGATATGTAGCGGCGCGCTGCTCGAGGGACGG
>CAWIUV010000005.1:0-177652 GCA_963839405.1 uncultured Thermoleophilaceae bacterium | reverse complement strand
GCGCCTATGGGCGAGCTGGAGAAGGTTGCCGAGCAGCGGAAGGGCGTGGGCGAGCGCGCATTGGGCGCGCGACCGGCGCGCGCGGTCGCGCGGGCCATCCGCTCGCCTGCTCTCCGCTACGTGCGTGCCGAGCCTCGCCCGGAGGACTACAGCGACCCTCCGAAGCTCACGATCCTGACGGTCAGCGGCTGGGGCAAGGGCGGCACGACGCGCGCGATGCTGAACCTCGCGGGATACATGAAGGACAAGCATCCCGTCGAGATCATCGGGCTCTGGCGCACGCGGGAGGAGCCGTTCTTCGAGCACCCGGAGGGCGTGCCGGTGTACGCGATGGACGACCTCCGCCCCGGGCACAAGGCGCGCGGGCTCAAGGGGCTGCTCAACCGCATGCCGAGCGTGCTCGTCCATCCCGCCGACCGCTGGGCCACGAGCTTCAGCCTGCTCAGCGACATCCGGCTCGTCCGCAAGCTGCGGCGGCGGACGGGCATCCTGGTCACCACCCGCCCCGCCCTCAACCTCGTCGCCGGGCTGCTCGACCCGCCCGGCCTGGTCATGATCGGGCAGGAGCAGATGCATCTCGGCTCGCATCCGCCCGAGCTGAAGCAGGCGATGCCCGGGCTCTACAAGAACCTCGATGCGTTCGCCGTGCTGACGGAGGGCGCCAGCGCCGACTACGACAAGCACCTGAAGGGCGAGGTCAAGCTGGTGCGGATCCCGAACTCGGCGCGCGAGTTCGGCGAGCCCGCCGACCTCGACGCCAAGCGCGTGCTGTCCGCCGGCCGCCTGACCCGCCAGAAGGGGTTCGACTGGCTGATTCCCGCGTGGGCGCAGGTCGAGGAGAAGCATCCGGACTGGAAGCTCCAGGATCTGTGGCGAGGGGAACTGGCGCGAGCGGCTCGAAGCTCAGGTCGCAGAGCACGGGCTGAAGAACATCGAGATGCCGGGCTCGTGCCCCGACATGGAGGTCCAGATGGCGACCCACTCGATCTTCGCGCTCAGCTCGCGCTTCGAGGGCTTCCCGCTGATCCTCTCCGAGGCGATGAGCAAGGGCATGGCGCCCGTCACGTTCGACTGCCCCACGGGGCCCGCGGAGATGATCCGCGACGGCGAGAACGGCCTGATCGTGCCGCTCGGCGAGATCGACGCGTTCGCGGCGGCGCTGATCCGGATGATCGAAGACGACGAGCTGCGCCGCCGGTGCGGCGCAGGCCGCGCTCGAGACCGGCAAGGGATTCAAGATGGACGCGATCGGCCCGATGTGGGACGAGCTGTTTCGCGAGCTGCTGGGCGGGTCAGAGCCCGCCGGGCAACCTCAGGCGGAGACCGCTGAGGTCTCCTCCTCGTCAGGTAGCCCCACTTCGCGGCCACAGCGCGGAGCGGCTCAGGCGTCTCGGGCGGCGGCGGCTTCGCCTTCTGGACCTGGCCCGACTTGATGTTCTCGGACCAGTCCCCCAGCCCTGACTTGTAGCGCCCGTGGTCCTTCTCCCCATACTCGAGCATGCTCCGGCTCCCACTCGATCTCGAGGAACCGGCAGATCTCCTTCGTCACGGACTCGGGGTCCTCGGTGAGGTCCTCGTAGCGGATCGTGAGCCCGTCGTAGTTCTGGCGAGCCTCCTCGAGCGACTCGCAGTAGCGGCGGATCAGGTCGTGGTTCTGCTCCTCGTCGTAGTTGTCGCCCTTGAACCAGTTCTTGCGCGACTCCGCGATCGCCGCCGGGTGGCGGAGAAGGAAGATGAAGCGCGCGTCGGGCCAGGCCGCGCGCAGCTTCTCCGGGATGAACACGTTGTTGGGCGTCTTCTCCGTCGACGATCGGCTTGCCGCTGCTCGCGAGCTCGCGGTGGAGGATCCGGTCCCACAGCAGGTAGCGCAGCGCCCTCGGCGTCGAAGCCCATCTCCTTCATCGAGCGCTCGGACCACTTCTTGTCGAGGTTCACGGAGACGTAGCGCAGGTGGATCTCGTGCGGGGCGTGGATCTGCGAATGGCTGTTCAGCAGCACGCGCAGGAGCGTCGAGCCCGAACGCAGGGTGCACATGACGAACACGGGCGCCTTCACCAGCCGGTCGCCCTTCCGCCGCGCCTCGGCGGCGCTCCGCCGCGCCGGCACGGCCGCCGGAGCTCGGCTGCGCGCGCTCGAGCTGGTAGCCGGTCGCCTTTTTCAGGGCGTCGTTGACGGTCTTCTTCCAGGCCACGAAGGCGGGGAGTCTAAAGATCGGCCGATCACGGTAGAAAGGGCTCCTATGCGGGTGGCGCTCTTAACGCTCACGGTCATGCTGGCCGCCGTGCCGGCCGCCCATGCGATCGAGCTGCGGCGAGCGCGGCGGGCGCCCGCGGGCGCTCCCAGGGGTGTGGCGCCGCTTGCGATCGGTGACTCCGTGATGATCGGCGCGGCCCGCCAGCTCGCGCGCCGCGGGATCGAGGTGGATGCCCGCTGCGCGCGCAACACACGCGAGGGCCTCGATCTGCTGAGGCAGAGGAAGCGCCGCGGCCAGCTGCCCGAAATCGTGATCTTTGCGCTCGGCACGAACATCGCGGTCGACGCGCGAGACATCCGCCGGGCCCTGCGCGTGCTCGGACGCCGCCGCACGCTGATGCTCGTGACGCCGTTCCGATCGTGGAAGCCCTTCTACGCGCGGCCCATGCGCCGCGCGGCCCGGCGCACCGGAGGCGCGTCAAGCTGATCGACTGGGGCGCAGCGTGCGAATCGCAACCAGCACTGGATCTCCGAGGACGGCACTCACGTGCTCCCGAACGGCGCCCAGGCGTACGCGCGCCTGATCAAGCGAGCGGCGTGGTCGCGCCAGCGCGGTCGCTTCGGGCGCAGCTAAACCTTCGTTCAGTAATGCGGCTTTGCCCTGGACGAACCCGGTGGAGCGGACTACCTTGGATACGGAGCCCGGAACTCCCCTCCCTCGAAAGGTGCCATGCGACTCGCCGCCCCTCCTGCTCGTCTCCTCCCTGACCATCGCCGCCTCAGCACAGGCGGCCCCCTCGGGTCCAGCACGCCGGGCAAACGCCCGAGGAGACCACCAAGTACTGGACCAAGGAGCGGATGCGATCGGCGATCCCGCGTGACGTGGTGCGCGGCGGCGAGCCTCGTGCGAACGCGAAGCCGGGCGCCGGGAGGGGGCGGCACGTTCGTGGACGCGCCTGGCCGTGCCGACGCCGTACAGCGGTTCAGATTGAACAGCGGGAAGGTCTTCTTCACGATCGACGGCGCGAACTACGTCTGCTCCGGCACCTCGGTGGCCGCTGAGCGCCGTCGTCGACCCTCGTGTGGACCGCCGGCCACTGCGTGACCGACGGCCCCGGCCGAGGAGGCCGCGAAGTTCACCTCGTCCCCGGCTATCTGGACGGCGCGGCCCCGCACGGCAAGTGAGGGCTTCACCATCGTCGCGTCGACCTCGCAGTGGAGCGACGGCGGCAATTTCGAGTACGACTTCGGCGCCGCGCGGGTCGGCCCGGTGAGGGCGCGCCGCCGAGCGGCGAGCTCGACCACTCGCGGCGCCGAGGCCGATGGCCTTCAACTACTCGGTGACCACTAGGTCGACGAGGTTCAAGTCCTACGGCTATCCCGCCCGCCGGCAAGTTCAACGGCCAGCGATGTACGCGTGCGATTCTCCGTCACGCGGCGCGACGGCAGCGCGATGGGTATCGGCTGCGACATGACGGGCGGCTCCAGCGGCGGCGGTTGGGTCACCCCGGCCGGCGCGGTGGGTCGGTCAACTCCTACCACTACCAGTCGAGTCAAGACGTCATGTTCGGCCCGTACGAGGGCACGGTCGCGGAGACGCTCTACGGCTCGATGGACTGAGGCGCCGCGCGCTCCGCGCGGCGCCAGGTGCGCAGGTAGGCCTCCGCCGAGCTGAACAGCAGGCGGCTGGCCCGCCCTGCCTCCGGTCTGCTTGCGCATGTGCGCGAGCAGGTCGGGGTACTGGCCGTACGTCGCGACGCCCTCCTTGTTCAGGTCGAACTCTTCCCCGGCGACGGCGCAGACGAACCGGACCCGGCCGTCGTATGACTTGAACGGGGTAAACGAGCGGCCGCTGCTGAGCGCTGGGTCAGGCTCCACCGTGGCGGCAAACCCGCCGGTGTCGGTGCCCAGCCCCACCGGGACCGGCTCGCCCTTGCGTGCATGCCGGCGGCTCGGCGATCCTCCGGCAGCTTCGCCGCGGTGTCCGGGCCGCGCTGTCGCGAAGCCACCCGCGGCGAACAGGGTCTTCAGGTCCTCGCCCCGCCAGAACCCGCCGCTCCCGTGTGGCTCGAGACGAGCGGGTAATTCCGCTCCTTCGCGATCTCGAGCACGCGCAGCCGCGCGCGCTCGCTCAGGTGATCGACCTCGATCAGCATGTGGTTGTCCATCAGCCGGTCGATCAGGTACTCGCCGAGCTCGGTGAGGCCCTTGTGTTGCACTCCTGCCGTACGTCGGGGTGCGGGCACTCGCCCGTCTCGAATGGGCGGCCGGTCTCCTGGACGTTGAACGTGGCGATGAAGGTCCCGATGTCGCCCTCCTCGACGCTCGCGCCGGCGAACGCGTTGTTCACCCAGTGGGCCACGAACATGCTGCGGATCCCAGCCTGCGGTAGAGGGCGATGCCGCGATCGACGTCCTCGCGGTCGCACTCGCGGCTCGCCCATGAACTCGTTGCAGCCGAACGGCTGGACGACTCCACGCCCATCACCACCGCGAGCTTCCCGCGCTCGACCACGCGGCGCGCCTGCTTCGCGTTCGTGACGATGCCGGAACCAGCCGCGGCCGCGTCCGCCCGACTGGGCGTCGACGTAGTCCTGAAGCTCACGCAGCCGCAGCGCCTCGAGCTCGATCGTCTCCGTCTCGTCACACGAGTGCGAGGTGCGCGGCTCCATCAGCCTGCAGAGCGGCTCGTCCTCGATCAGCTGGGCGACGACGACCCGCAGCCCGCCCATGTACGCGCGCTTGAGCCACCGGTAGTACGCCTGCTGGTGGGTGTAGGTGTCGTAGGTCGGCCAGCCGCTGAAGGACGGCCAGCCCTCGGTGTCGTGCCCGCCCGGCTCGCCTCGCAGGAGCTGGCCCGCCAGGTCCATGCTGCCGTCGGGACCGTGCACCTCGGCGTCGCGGCCCAGCGCCTCGGTCACGCCGAAGCGGTTGAACGACTCGCCGGAGATCACCTGGCCGCCCGCGCGCAGATCGGCCACGACGTGGAGGTGCGCGTCCGTGTAGCCGAAGACGTTGCGGCCGATCCGGCCCCTGAAGATCGTGCCCTTCGCGCCCACGGGGAGCTCCGGGTAGCGACGGCAGCCGCGGCCGCGGCGGAAGATGAAACACGGTGCGCCGGTCCGGCAGGGCAACCGTCCGAGCCTGCGACCGTCGGCAGCAAGAAAGCGCACGAGCGCGTCCGATCGCAGATGGAAACGGCGCGAGCCGGCGCCGCACGAGCGTCCACTCGGCGGCGCGACCGGGCGCGTTGCCGCGCACGAGTGCGCCCTCCTCGTCCACCGCGAGGAGCCGCCGCCGGCGGTCGTAGAGCATGTGGGCGCCGATCTGGGTGGGCTTCAGATAGAGCCGCTCGACCGGCTCGGCCGCCGAGGCCGTCAGCATCACGCAGCGGTTGGCGAGCTGCGGCGCCCTCAGCGCGGACGCGGCCGATGCCGCGTCCGCACCGAGGACGAGCAGGACGAAAGCGAGAGCGGCAGCAGGGCGACTCGTCGTCGTCCATCCACGGTCGCGCGAGCATAGATCGACGCGCGCGAGCGTGGTTCGCCGGACTACGCGGCGGGTCGCCCCTCCAGCGACTCGGCGTCCACCAGTGCCCACCCGAGCCGCTCGACCAGCTGGTCGACGTAGTGCTCGCCGTGCAGGTCGGTGGGGATCACGTGCTCACGCAGCGTGTATCCGTCCTGGTCGGGTTCCGGCGTGTCGGCTCTGACGATGATGATCGGCATGTCTTTCTCCTCTGATCGAAGCGAACAGGACTGGGGCACTTCGCTCGGACATCGGAGGCGATGGAACGTCATCGACATTCATTGTACATAAAGTCGGTGGACTTTATGCAGAAGAGGCTCAGCGGCGGCGGCTTGTGCCTGACTCTGCGGGTCAGGACCGTCTCGTTCCCGGCCGCATCGCGGACCCTGATCTTGAGGGTCGCGGTGCCGCGGCGCTTTCGTCTCAGCGCCCGGATGGCCTTCTTCCGCAGCTTCAGCTTGAGCCGCGTCTTCGTGCCCAGCGCGACCGTCGCCGCTCTTCCGCACGAGCGTGAACGGCTTCGTGATGCCGCGCACCTTCAGCTTCCCGGTGATGCGCACGGGGCCGGCCTCGTTCGCACCGACGCACGCCTTCACGCCCTTCTGCTTCACCATGTTCTGGCGCTTCTTGTGGCAGCGTGGAGGCCACCGGCTTGGTCGTGTCGGGCGCCGGCGGCTGAGCGGGCTCATCGTTGTCCTCGATCGTCACGAAGGCGGCCGTGGGCGTCCCCAGCGACGCGATGCCGCCCGCGGGATTCGACACCGTCAGCGTGAGGGTCTCGGCCACCTCGTCCGCCGAGTCGTCGGTCACCGGGATCGCGATGTCCTTGCTCGCCTCGCCCGCCGCGAACGTCAGCGTGCCGCTGGTCGCGGTGTAGTCCGACCCCGCGGCGGCCGAGTTGTCGCTCGTCGGCGTACTGAACGGTCGCCGCGCCGAGGGTCTGGCTTCGGGTGGCCGTCACCGTGGCGGTCCCGGCCCCCTCGCCGACGGTGAAGGATTCCGCGCTCAGCTGGATTACGTTCGAGATCGCGGGGGTGGTGATGTCGCGATAGATGTTCGCGCCCGCGCCGACGTTTCCGACGAGATCGGCCCTACCGGTCGACAGGTCCATGATGTTGAGCTGCGTGAGGTTGGTCGAGCGGATCAGCGCCCACGCCGTGCCATCCGGCGCGATGTCCATCCCGACGTTTTCCGACGGGCTGGCGCTGATTCCAGCGTCGCCGATGTTCGCTGTTGCGCCCGCGTTCACCGGGTTCGGCGACCCCCCGGGCGAACCGACGCGCGCGAGGTCGTCCTTGGAGTAGTCGTAACCGAAGAGGGTCGTGCTCACGGCCGCAGGCACGTTGTCCGTGTAGGCAAGGGCCGCAAGGTTCGGCGTCTGGCCCGCGAACGGCCCGCCGAGCTCGTAGATCAGCGGGCTCCATGCGGTCGCGGCCCCCGTGTCGGGATTGATCTCGAGGTTCTGGCCGTTGCTGGAGGTGACGCGAATGCGATCTGCCACCGGGTCGAAGTCGAACCCCCACGCCGACCCCGCAAGCGGCGGCGAGAACTGCGTGCTGCCCACCTGTGTGGCGACCCCGGTCGACTCGTTGATCGTGTAGATCCTGCTCTCCTTCCCGAGTCCGTAGAGCTGGCCGGTCGCAGGTCGACGGTCGATCCCGAACAGCGCGTCGGTACCCACCAGGCCCGTGATGGGCAGGGGCGCCGAGACCGTGCCGGGCGTCGTGCCGTTGAACGTGACCAGCTCGTTCGTCGTGGTCAGGGCCGTGAGCAGGGTGGATGGCGGCGGGCCGGCGTCATCGTCGGTGATCTCGATGGTCGTCGTCGATGGCGCGACCGTGCCCGCGCGGCCGCCGTTGGGCATGGTGAGCGACGCGGTGAACGTCTCGTCTGTTTCGTCCACGACGTCGCCGCGGATGCGGACCTCGAACGTCTTCGTGGTCTCGCCGGGGTTGAAGGTGATTTGTGCCCGGCAGCGAGCGGTAGTCGAGGGGGCTCACCGCGCTGGCGTCTGCCAAGGCCACGTTGACCGACGCCGAGCCGAGGGACTGGCTTCGCTCGATCGTCAACGTCACGGCGCCGGCGCTCTCCCCGACGTCGTAGCTCGCAGCGCTGAACTTGAAGTTGTTGACGACCGGGTCGACCGCGATATCGCGGATGCCGGTGCCGGCGCCGATCTGCCCCAGGTCAGTGACCGCTCCGTTGCCGGTGTTGACCGTGTAGAGCTTCGTGGACGCGGTGGTGAGCATCGCGTACATCGTTCCGTCCGCGGTCGCGTCGAGTCCGATGTCGCCGCTGGCGAAGAGGTTGGACGGACCGACCGTGGAGAGCTTGCCCGTGCCCGCAGTATCCGGGTTCTGATTGACGGATCCGAGCCTCACGAACGAGTCGGTGTTGAAGTCATAGCCGTACGCCGTCGTGGAGAACACGTACGGGGCGCTGGGGGAAGTCGCAAGCCCGCGCACGATGGGATCCTCACCGAAATTGGGGTCACCCGTCACGAAATCCAGATCGGTTTCACGGTGTCAAACCCGCTCGGGAACCAGATGATGTTCTGATCGGAGTCCGTGACGATCCGCGCGTAGCCCAAGCTGTCGAAATCGAACCCGACGCCGTTCACGGTCGGGGTGAGTAGCTCCGAGAGGACCGGTCCGACCTGCGTTGCGACGTTGGTCGCCTCGTTGATCTCGTACACGCGGCTCGTGGAGCCGACGCCGTACAGCTTGCCGTCGTTGGGGTTGCGATCGATCGCGATCAGCGGGTCCGCCGCGTTCGGGCTCTCGTCAGCGCCGGCTGGGTCGTTGTCGTCCCGGGGGTCGCGCTGTCGAAGGTGATCAGCTGATTCGTGGTGCTCAGCGCGGTGATCTTCGTGGCCTGCGCCGGCGCGCAGAGGACCGCCGCAGCCGCGCACGAGGCGAGGAGCGCGCACCCGAGATTGCGAGTCCGGGAGGTGGGCACCTGCACCCACCGTAAACCGGGTACGTCAGAAGCGCAACAAATCCACGACCTCCGCCTCGCCGCCGCGGCTCGGCAGGAGCGTGACGCCGCGGAAGCGCGCCTTCTCGTCCGCGGCGCGCGGCGCGCGCAGGCGGGCGCGCGCGACGATCGTCCCGATCACGACCTTCATCTCGAGCAGCGCGAAGGCGGCGCCCGATGCAGCGGCGCACGCCGCCGCCGAACGGGATCCACGTGTATGCCTCGGGCGCGCCCTCGAGGAAGCGCTCGGGCCGGAACGCCTGGGGTCGGGCGGGTAGAGCTCCGGGTCGTACTGGACGAGCAGGATCGACGCGCGAGCTGCGCGCCCGGCTCGAACGTGTACCCGCCGAGCTCGGTCGGCTCGGTCAGCGCGCGGAAGACCTCGGACACGACCGGCCGCACCCGCAGCGTCTCCTTGACCACCGCCTCGAGGTACTCGTGCTCTCGCCGGCCTCGACCTCGGCGGTCAGCCGCTCGAGCGCGTGCGGCGTCCGCAGCAGCCGCTCGAACGCCCACCCGATCGACGTGGCGGTCGTCTCGTGGCCGGCCAGCAGGAGCGTGATCAGCTCGTCGCGCAGCTCGCGGTCGCTGAGCGGCTCGCCGTCCTCGTCGCGCGCGGCGAGCAGCAGCGCCAGCATGTCCTCGGGCCGTCCTCCGTCCGCATCGCGCGGCGGCGCGCGATCTCCTCGTAGATCATCGCGTCGACGCGCTCGCGGTCGCGCAGGAACCGGCCCCACGGGCTGCGCGGGCCGAGGTCCCGCTGCCTCGATCGCGAGGACCGGGTTGATCGCCGACAGGCGCGGGAGGAGGCGCTTCATCTCCGCGACCCGCTGCGGGTCGGTGATCCCGAAGACCGCGCGGATGATCACCTCCATCGTGATCGTCTGCGCGACGCTGCGTGTGCGGATCGTGTCGCCGGGGCGCCAGCCGGCGATCTCGCGCTCGGTGATCTCGCGGATCAGCTCGCGCGTAGTGCGCGATCGCCTCGCCGTGGAACGGCGGCAGCATCAGCTTGCGCATGCGCAGGTGGTGAGCGCCGTCCAGCAGCAGGAGCGACGACGGGCCCGTGACCGGCTCCATGATCTGCCGCGGCTCGCCGACGTTGTACTGCGGCCGGCTTCCACTTGAACATCTGCTCGATCAGGTCGCGGTCGGCCACGTGCACCATCTCGCCGGCGATCACGTCGCTCGTGCGAAACACCGGCCCGTAGCGGCCGCGCATCGCGAGCCGCGCCTGGATCGGCCGCGCCACTCCGAGCCAGGTCTGGAGCGGCCGCGGAAGACGCGGGCCGGGAACCTTGGTCGCAGCGCTCACCGCCGCAGTATCGCCATGATGTGCATGTGAGCGCGAAAGTTGACGTCGCGGTCATCGGCGCCGGGTTCTCCGGCATCGGCGCGGCCGTCGCGCTGGCGCAGCGCGGGCATCGACCGACTTCGTGGTGCTCGAGGCAGGGCGACGGCGTCGGCGGCGCCTGGCACTGGAACACGCTATCCGGGCATCCAGCGTCGACATCCCGTCGTTCAGCTACCAGTTCTCCTTCCGCCAGCGCACGCGACTGGTCGCGCGTCTACGCGCCGGGCGACGAGCTCAAGGCCTACGCCGAGGACTGCGTCGACCACTACGGGCTGCGCTCGCGGCATCCGGCTGAACACCGCGGTCACCGGCGCGACCTGGGACGAGGGCGACGCACGTCTGGCGCCTGGAGGTCGCACGGCGGCCGACCGCTCACGGCGCGCCACGTCGTCGGGCGCCACCGGCGTGCTCACGCAAGCCCAAGCCGCCCGGCGATCCCCGGCGTCGAGGACTTCGCCGGCACGACCATGCACACCGCGCGCTGGGACGACGTCGCTCGACCTGCGCGGCAAGCGGGTCGCGGTCATCGGCACGGGCGCCTCCGCGGTGCAGGTCGTCCCGTCGATCGCCCCCGACGTCGCGCAGCTGACCGTCTTCCAGCGCACGCCGATCTGGTGCCTGCCCAAGCTCGACCGGCCGCTGCCGCGCGCGGCTCCGCGCGGCTGCTGCGGCGCGTGCCGGGCGTGCAGCGCGCGCTGCGGCTCGTCTCGCAGTCCTACGTCGAGCTCACCTTCCCGGTCGGCGCGCACTACGCGACGGTCGTGCCGATCGTCGAAGCGACCGAGCGGCATCGGCCGCTGCGCTCCTGCGCCGGCAGGTCCGCGACCCCGTCGTGCGCGACAAGCTCACGCCGCGCTACGGCCTCGGCTGCAAGCGCCCCGGCTTCTCGAACGACTACCTCCGCACGTTCAACCGGCCGAACGTCGCACCTCGAGACGTCGCCGATCACGGCGGTCACGCGGCGACCGGATCCGGACCGCGGACGGCGAGCGCGGGCCGTTCGACGTGCTGATCCTGGCCACCGGCTTCAAGGTCTTCGAGCCGGGCAACATGCCGCCGTTCCCGGTCCGCGGCGCCGACGGCGGCGACCTCGAGGCGTTCTGGGCGGAGAACCGCTACCAGGCCTACCAGGGCGTGAGCGTCCCGCGGCTTCCCGAACCTCTTCACGATCCTCGGGCCCTACGGCTACAACGGCGCGTCGTACTTCACGCTGATCGAGAACCAGTCGCGCCACATCGTCCGCTGCCTCGAGCGCGCCCGCGAGCTGGGCGCCACGCGGGTCGAGGTCACGCGCGGAGGCCAACGACCGCTACTTCGCCGCAGATGCTCGGCCGCCGCCACCGCCAGGTCTTCTTCCAGGGTCGTGCTGCGACACGGCGAACTCGTACTACTTCGACGCCCACGGCGACGTCCCGTTCCGCGCGTCGACGACGCTCGAGGCGCGCTGGCGCAGCGCGCGCTTCGACCGCTGCGCGACTACGCCTTCGCGTAGGCTACGCCGGCTCGTTGCCGGCGCTGCGCGGGTCGATCAGGATCTTCGCGTGGCGTCTCGGGGTCGGCGAGCGCGTCGAACGCCGCGCCGACGCCGTCGAGCCCGACCGCCGCCGGTCACGATCGCGCGCGCGGATCCACCTCGCCCTCGGCGAGCATGTGCAGCGTGTCGCGGAACTCGAGCGGCGTGTAGCCGATCACGAACCGCAGGTCGATCTCCTTGTTGATCGCCAGCGCGGGACGGAACCGGTCCGGCCCGACGCACACGCCCACGACGACGACGCGGGAGAAGAGCGGCGCGCCGTCGATGATCGTCTCGATCATCCCGGGGACGCCGACGCACTCGAAGACCACCGGCGCCTTGGGCGCGCGCCCCAGCCGCTCGCCCAGCCGCCACACGTGTCACCAGTCGATCGGCAGGCGGCGGAGCTGCTCCCGCGTGCCGATCGCGAGCTCGAACGCCGTCGGCGCGTCGGTGAGGTGGCCCCGGTCACCCGCCGCGGTGTACGGGAGCCCTGCGCGGGGTCGACGACGATGTCCGCCCCGCAGGCCTGCGCGAGCGCGCGCCGGCCCGGCGAGGGTCGCTCGCGACCACCGTCCTGACGCCCTGCGCCTTGAGCATCAGGATCACGCCGAGGCCGACCGGCCCGCAGCCCACGACGATCGCGACCTGGCGCTTCTTCACCTCGCCGCGCCTGACGGCGTGCAGCGCAACCGCCATCGGCTCCGTCAGCGCCGCGACGTCCGGCGGCAGCCCGTTGGGCACCGGCAGCATCAGCGCCTCGTCGACCAGCACCTGCTCGGCGTAGGCGCCCGGCGCGTGCAGCGACAGGCCGATCGTGTCGACCACGCCTCGCCGCGGATGAGCGGCATGGCCACGACCGGCGTGCCCGTCGGCACCTCCTTCCGCGTGCCCGGCCCGTACTCGGCGACCTCGCCCGAGAACTCGTGGCCGAAGACCACCGGCTGGTCCGAGCGGCCGAAGCGGTCGTACCCGAGCCCGGCCGAGAGCTCAGCCCAGTCGTCGATGCCGTGGCGGGCGTGGAGGTCCGATCCGCAGATGCCGCAGCGGACGACCTCTAGCCGGACCTGTCCCTTCGCGGGGTCGGGATCCGGATGCTCGATCACCTCCAGCTCCGCTTGCTGGCACTTGACTGCCCTCACACGCCGAAGCTAGCGCCTGACGATCTTGAACGCGAGCGTCGCGCGCTTCGAGCTGTTGCCCGCGGCGTCGGTGGCGGTCAGCAGCGCGCGGTAGGCCCCCCGACTCAGCGCCTTCTTGCCGATGCGCCCGCTGAACGCGATCTTGATCTTCCCGTTCTTCTGCTTGCGCGTGAGCGTGCCCTTCGGCACGAAGCGCGTGCACTTCGGCCGCTTCCGGTTCGCGCGCCGGGGCTTCACGCACTTGCCCTTGACCTTGCGGCCGGGCAGCTTGCGCTGGATCGCGATCTTGACCGTCGACAGCTCGGACAGCGTGAGCCTGAAGACCGTGCCGACGGGCGCGGCCGCCGAGATCGCCGTCGCCTTGGGGCCGACGCGGAACTTCTTGTTCTTCAGCGAAAGCGCCGAGAGGACCGGCGCCACGGTGTCGGTGCCGCTGGGGTTTGGGTTCGGATTTGGATCTGGGGTGGGATCCGGGGTGGGATCCGGCGCAGGTCGGGGACGGCGGGTTCGTGACGACGGCCGACACCGGCGTGTAGACCTCGACCGCGGCGGGCAGCAGCGTGTGGTTCGGGTCATTGCCGACGTCGGCCTTCACCTTCATCCGGATCGTCTTGCCGAGATCGCCTGCGCGCACCACGTAGCCGGGCCCCGTCTCCGGCTCGACGCTGTTCACCTGGTTGATCGTGGTGCAGCTCGTGCCGTCGGCGGCGCACTGCTCCCACCGCCGCTCGAAGAACGTGTCGGGCGCCTTCCACTCGCCCACGTTGCCGACGAGCGTCTCGCCGACGATCGCGTTGCCCGCGAGCTGCGGGTTGCTGATGGCGGTGGCGGGCTCCGCGATCACGGGGTTGGTGTTCGCCGCTCTGAGTGTGCGACTGCCCGCGCCGTTCGTGCCGGTGACCGTTCACGCGGAAGCGCTTGCGCCCGGCATCCGTGACCAGCTTGTAGTCGCGCGCCGTCGCGCCCGGGATCGCCTCGCAGTTGTCGCCCGCGTTGTCGCAGCGGTCCCACTGCCAGGTGATCGAGGTGAGTCTGCCTTCGGGTTGAACCAGCCGTCCGCAGTTCGCATCCGGCGTCTTTCCCTCGGTGGCATGGAGCGTGTCGCCGACGTTCGCCTGCCCGTCGTCGTCGCCGGGGTCGACGATCTGGATCCCGGGGATTGGACCTGGTCGCGCCCGGAAGCATGCCGCGGGTTGGCCGCGATCGCCGCGGAGATGTTGCTCTCCTCGGTCGACGCCGCCGAACGTCGGGAACGGGTTCGTCGCCGTGACACGACGCGAAGCCGCTTGGTCTGGTCGGCCGCGGCCACGCACGTACGTGGTGCCCTCTGCACCCGCGATGTCGGCGCACGTCGGATTCGACCGTGGTGTCACACCGCTGCCACTGGTACTCGTAGTCGATCGTCTCGGTCCGCTCCAGGTGCCCTTGTTGGCTGTCAGCGTCTTGCCCACCTGGGCGTCCCGGTGATGCGACGGGATCACGTCGTTGTCCGGCGGCGTCATCGTCATCGCATAGACGCCGTTCGACTGGGTGCCCCCATAGATCAGCGGGTTCGGGAAGAAGTTCTCGATCGCCCAGAAGATCGTGTTCGAGCCGAGTCCGTTCTTCGTGACGGCGCGCCACTTCACCGGGCCCGCCGTCGGGCCGTTCGGCGTCCGCGTGTGCCACGCGCCGTCGCCGGTGGCGACATAGAGATTCGTCTGGTGTCGCCCTCGAACGCCTGGAGGCCGCGGATCGTCGTATTGCCGAGGCCGGTGTTGATCGCGGACCAGGTGACGCCCGCGTTGATCGACCGGTAGACGCCGGAGTTGGTCCCCACGTAATAGATGTTCGGGTTCTTGAAGTCGACCCACACGCGCAGCGTCGTGGTGAACGGGATCCCGTCGCTCGCGAGCGTCCAGGTCGATCCGAAGTCCGTGGACCGGTAGACGCCCGACGAGGTGGCCGCGAACACGAGACCGGCCGTGATCGGATGCGCCGTTAGGCCCCACACGGTCTCGCCGCTCGGCATCCCGTTGCCCGGCGATGGGGGCGTCCAGGTCCCGCCGCCGTCGCTCGAGCGCCACACGCCGCTGGCGAAGTGCCGGCCAGCATCTGCCCCGGGGTCGTCGGGTTCGTCAGGAACGCCTGCACTGAGGCCTTCAGCTTCGTGGGCGGGTTCGTCTGATCACCCTGACCGACGGGCGACCAGCTACCGCCGGAGGACGAGAACAGCCCGTCCTGCGTGCCGGCGTAGGTCGTCGAGCCCGGCACGATTGCGCGCACCGTGAGGGCACCGCCCGACAGCCCGCCGCTGAAGGCGTCGAAGGTCAGGCCGCCGTTCGTGCTCTTGAACATCCCGCTGCCCTCGGTCGCGTAATAGACCGTCGTCGGCGGCGTGTCCGCCTCGATCGCACGGGCCCACGTACCGGCCGTGCCGGGAACGTTCACCCAGGTTGTATCCGCGCTTGCGGGAGCCGCAGCAGCCAGGAGAACCGCCGCGAGTCAAGACCGGCGCGAGCCCAGTCCTCACGTTCTCGACGGTAACCCAGGTTGGTCACAGCCGCAAGACCCCGAATTGGCTTCGGGCGCCGAGCTGAGGCCGCGCTCAGCGGATCAGCTGCGGGCGCGGCATGCGGGCCGCGCTCGGGATGATCACGGCCTCGGCGTCGGCTGCCGAGCCACTGCTCGAGCAGCGACGACTGGACCGCGCGGAAGTCGCATGTGGCGCGCAGGTTCCCCTGCGCGTCGAGCTCGCCGAGCCCGGGGAACTCGCCGACCAGCCCGCCCTTCAACGCGCGAGCCGATCAGGAAGCCGACACCGGCGGCCCCGTGGTCGGTGCCGAGCGAGCCGTTCTCCTCGGCGCGGCGGCCGAACTCGGACCAGACGTGCACGAGCACGCGGTCGGCGAGGCCGCGCGCCTCGAGGTCGCGCTGGAACGCGAGCAGCGAGTCGGCCGTGAGCTTCAGCCCGGCTGAAGTCCTCGGGCTGGTTGTCGTGCGTGTCGTACTCGCCGGCGCCGGATAGCGCCACGGCGCGGATCGGCAAGCCGGCGCCGAGCAGCCCCGCGAGGTCCTTGAGCCGGCGCGGGAAGTCGTCGTCGGACGTCCGGGTAGGCGACGGGCGCGACGATCGACGCCGCCTCCTCCGTGAACGGCGAGAGCTGCGTGCGCAGGCGGCGGACTGGGCTGCGGCGTCCCCGGCCTGCGCCAGCGCCGGGTCCGGTGACGCCGCGTGCGCGGCCCCGAGCTCGCCGATCGCCTCGAGCATCCGCTCCTCGACCGCGCCCCACACGTTGCGCGCCCAGAAGCCGTACTCCTCGGGCCCGGCCACCGATGCCACCGGCACCCGCCCCGTCGCGAGCGCCGGGGCGAGGCGTCCGTCCAGGGATAGGCCCTGGAGCGGGTTGTCCGCGCGGCCGACCTGGTCGAGCCAGCGGCCGAGCCAGCCCGGTCCGCTCGTTCGCGTTGAGCGCGCCGACCTCCCAGAAGTGACGCGAGGTGAAGTGCGACTGGTCCGGGTCCTCGTAGCCGACCGCCGGCATGACGGCCAGCTTGCCCTCGCCGTAGAGCTTCGCGAGCCGCGCGCGGCCGGGTGCCAGGCGAGCCGGTCGTCGGCACCCAAGCGGGTCAGGCCCTCGTCGCGCACGGCGAGCTTCGGGCGCAGCCTCCGGTACAGCGGATCGCCTACCGGCGCGAGCACCGACAGCGAGTCGATCCCGCCCTCGAGGAAGACCGAGACGATCACGGCGTCCGCCGGCCCGGCGGCTCGCGAGCCCGGCGCGCACGGCGTCGAGGTTCAGCAGCCCGGCCCGCCGTAGACCGAGAGCGCCAGCCCCGCACCGCGCATCAGGAACGAGCGGCGGCTGAGCCGGTGCCCGCGGGGACCGGCATGCCGCGCTCGACGCCGGCAGCCGTTTCCGGCCTGGCCGCGGCGTCCCGATCAGCCCGTCGCGTGAAGCTGTCGCAGTGGTGGTGCGCCATCAGCAGGTCTGCAGGTCGGGTGACGTGGCCACGAGGATGCGCAGCGCGTTCTGTCGGAGGATCGGGTAGCTGCGCCGCTTCCACCGCTCGTTGGCGAGCGCGCCGCCTCGCCCGCGAAGCGCAGGAGCGCGGCGCGTGGTCGGCTGTGAGCGCCGGGATTGCCCCAGAACTCGAGCGCCTTGGCGACGCGCGGCCTCGGGCGTCTCGGCCTGGTCGTAGGCGGTCTGTCGGGGTCGGGATCGAGCGCGCTCGAGCCCGAGCGCGTTGTTCGCCGCGACCCAGCGGCCGCGGAAGGTCGCGGTGTCGAGCCAGCGCGACTCGTCCCAGCCCGCCACGTTCGGCGGGTGGAAGAGCATCTGGCCCGCCTGGTCGGCGATCCAGCGTCCAGTCCTCCTCGGCGATCGCCCTGCCCGCGTCGCGCGCAGCAGGCCGGCGATGTAGACCGCCGGCGGCTTGACCATCCGCGGGCCCTCGTAGAAGCTGCGGGTGCATCAGGATCGCCTCGACCAGCGGCCGGATCGCGTAGCGGCGGCGCACGTAGAGCCGCGCGAGGCCCTTGCCGTCGCGGCGTCGGGCTGCCCGGGATGAAGTACGACCACAGCTTCGTCGACGACGAACGACGGATGCTTGCGGTGGGTCAGGCAGAGCCGGACGCTGTCGCGCCAGTCGTGGGCGCCCGGCGCGCCCGAACACCTTCTTGCGCCCCGTGTCGTGGAACTCGCGGTCGTAGCGGAAGTTGTGCGCGCCGATGCCGTCGTCCCAGTCGTTCCGGAAGCCCGTCAGCGCGCGCGCCTGCTCACGCACGTCGCGCTCGCGGTAGCCGCGGTTCGCGCCGAGCGTGAAGAGCTCCATCATCTCGCGCGCGTAGTTCTCGTTCGGCGACCACTTCGTGTTCTCGGCCCCCGAGAGCCACAGCAGCATCGCCGGGTCGCGCGTGATCTCGCTGAGGATCCTCCGGAAGCTGCCGAGCGCGTTGCGGCGCAGAAGCTCGTTCTGCCTGCGCATCAGCTGCGTCGCGAGTCCACCCCTGCGCGCGAGGTCGCGAACCAGTCGTGCCAGTTGAGCGTCATCCGCTCGACGAGCTGGCGGTTCGAGCGGACCATCCTGTCGAGCCACCACAGGTGATCGTGGCCCCACTGCTCGTCGGGTCGAGCGGGGCGCCGTCCACCGTCGGCGCGGCCCGTCCAGCTGCTCCGGGCCGGGCCGCGTCAGCGAGAGGACCGCGCCGCGAAGTCCCTTGGCCGCGAGCGCCTCCACCTCGCCGGGACGCGGGCCGAAACCGGCACGCCACAGCAGGCGCTCCGCTTCACGAGCGCCGAACTCCCCTGCGTAAACGGGAACAGGCGGCACCCTGCTCCCATCGGCACGGCCCGCCCGAACCCGAAAGTGCCGTGGCGAGGGCTGGACGCCCTCGCCACGCGCCCCTAATACGAGGGGTTACCTCGTAGCGTCGGCCGCCGCGTCGGCGTCGCAGTTCGCTCCGCCGAACCGCAGCATCTGTGCCAGGACACCGACGTTGAGATCACAGACGTTCGCAGCAATCGCAATCGGGACCTGAACGTTGACGTCCGAGATGAACACGTTGACGAGCCCGTCCTGCTGGGTGTCGCCACCGGCCGTCCCGTCGCGGGCGCCCTTGCCTCCCGTGGCGATCGACTCGGCATCGGCGTCACACCGCGCGCCGCCTGCGCGCTCCAGCTCGGCCAGGACGCCAACGTTGACGTCGCAGACATTCGCCGCGAGGGCGATCGGAAGCTGAACGTTCACGTCGGTGACCGCGAGGTTGACGAGCCCGTTTTGCTGCTGGGCAGCGGCTGGCCCGGCAGCCAAACCGGCCGTGAGAGCACCGGTCGCGAGCACTGCGGCGAACAGGTTCTTCCTGCTCTTGATGAGCATCATTGCTCCTCCTTGGGGGATTGGTTTCCCCGCCCGTAGGGGCGGGGTGCCCAGGCTCTCCGCTCTAATCGCATCGCCGTCGTCGATCGCCGGATGCCCGGAGGAAAGTTGCCGGGTACGCGCTACGCGGCGCGCAGCCCGTCGATGATCGCGCCGATCCGATCCGTGTGTATCAGTCCGGTTCGTGAGGGCGTGGTAGGGCTGACCGGCCGTCGCGGCCCACGGCACGAGCACGTCGAAGTCGAGGCTCCGGATGAGCTCGAGGCTCTCGACATACGCCGCACGGTCGCTCGAGGGGAGGAGCGCAGGCCACCCACTCGCCATCGTCGAGATAGATCGTGTCCCCCGTGAACAGCAGGCGCTGGCCGCCTGCGTCCCACAGGTAGGCGGTGGCACCCGGGGTGTGACCCGGCGTGGGGATGACCTCGAAGTCCTCGTCGAGGACGTGACGGCGCGAGAAGGTGCCGCGTACGGGGCCGAGCATGGCGTCCCCGTCCGCCTGCGTGGACGAACAGCGGGGCGTCCACCGCGTCCGCCAGGAACATCGCCTCGTGCCCATGGTTCAGGTACCACCGCGAGACGTCCGCCGCGAACGACTTGGTGCTGTAGATCGCGATGTCCCCGCGCTCGCGCTCCAGCACGAACGCTCGGATGTGCAGCGATGGCGCGAACGGCAGCGGCTCCGGCGCCGACGCCCTCAAGCCGGCGATCGCGCCCGCGGGCGATCGCGCGCTCGTAGTTCATGCGCAGGAGTGCGATGGCGTCGCGCACGTCGTCGGCGCCCTCGATCAGACGCGCGCCCCAGCCCGGCCTCCCCGGGAAGACCGGGTGGTAATCGATGCGGCCCTGCGGCGTGGAGCTCGTGCCAGACCGCCTTCGGGAAGCCGATGTGGAGGGCACGGTCCCCATGCAGGTGACCGAGCTCGCGCTTGCCCAGCTTGAAGGAGAACTCGCCGCGTTCGCCGGGCCCGGCCTCGACCCCCGGCCAGGAGGTGACCTCGGCGGTGATCTCTGTGCTTCGCAGTCATGGTTCTTGCAAGCTACAAGTTCAAGTACACTTGAAGTCAAGTGGCCGAGCTACTGACGATCGGAGAGGTCGCGCAGCGCAGCGGCGTCGCATCCTCCGCTCTGCGCTTCTACGAGGAGCGCGGGCTGATCGAAGTCTGAGCGCGAAGGGCTCCGGGCACCGCAAGCACCCGCCGCCCCGTCCTCCGCCGGATCGCGTTCATCGTGTTCGCGCAGCGCATCGGGCTGACCCTCGAGGAGATCGGGACCGGAGCTTGCAAAGCTCCCGCCTGACCGGGCGCCGACGAAAACGCGAGTGGTCGCGGCTCTCCGGAACGTGGACCCACCCGCATCGACGATCGCATCGCCGAGCTCGAGCGGCTCAAGGCCGGGCTGACCGAGTGCATCGGGTGTGGCTGCCTCTCGCTCGCGCGCTGCAGGCTCGCGAATCCCGGCGACCGCGCGGCGGCGCGCGGCCCAGGGCCGCGCTACTGGCTGGGCGACCGGCCTGGCTGAGTACCGACGCTAATCCACGAGATCGCCGAGCGCGATCCCGTCACGCAGGCCGCGGCTCACGAGCGCGACGACGCGCACCGCGCCGCCGCGCACGCCGAAGACGAGCGCGCTGCCGGGCCTGGCGGCGAGCACGCCGGGCGAGAGCCGGCGGGCGCGCGGGTACGCGCGCCGCAGCCGGTCGACGGGCGTGCCACGGTGCACGCCGCGAGAGCCGCGGACGGCGCCGGTCGTCGCGATCACGCGAACACGTCCGTCGCGCGAGAACGACGAGCCGGTGCGCGCCGCGCGGGCGCGCGCAGTAGCGCCACTCACGCGGCTCGGCCCGCCGCGGGCTCCCGGCCCGTCTGAGCAGCGTCCCGCGCGCGACGCCGAGGCGGAAGGGCAGGAGCGCCGTCGTGCCGCGTAGGCGAAGCGGCCCGCGCAGGCACGGGGCAGCCGGCGCCACTAGCTGCTCCGGCAGCCGCCGCCGCTACAGCCCTTGAACCTCTCGAGCTCGCGCGCGAGCGCCTTCTCGAGCGCGGCGTGACGCGGGCTCTCGTGCAGGCTGTCGAGCTCGAACGGATCCGCGTCGAGGTCGTACAGCTCCTTCTCGTCGATCGGGCGCCCGTTCACGTCGCGGAACCAGTGCACGTACTTGTAGCGGTTGGTCCGAATCGCGTCGTAGAAGACGTTGACCTCCGCGGTGGTACTCGGGATGAACGGCTCGAACGTCGGCGGGACCTGGGTGGAAGTCGGATTCGAGCACGAGCGAGCGCCGCCGGCGATGCCCGGGCGCCCGGGCGAACGGGAGCAGGGACTCGCCGTCCATCAGCCGGCCCGGCGTGGCGCCCGCGAGCTCCACGATCGTGGGCGCGACGTCGATGTTGCCGATCGAGCTGCCGGCGCCGCGCGCCCGCCGGAAAGCCCGGACCGCGCACCAGCAGCGGCACGCGGATCGACTCCTCGTAGGGCACGACCTTCTCGCTCGGCATCCGGTGCTCGCCGTGGAGGTAGCCGTTGTCGGAGGTGAAGAGGATCACCGTCTTCTCGAGCTCGCCAAGCCTGCTCGAGCTCGCGAACGATCCGCGGCGACGCCCTCGTCCACCGCCAGCAGCGCGGCGAGGCGCGTCCGGTGGTCGTTCGCGATCGTCTGCTCGAACTCGGAGTCGATCGGCCCGTAGTGGCGGCGACGCTCGGCTTGTCGGAGACATCCCGCTCGTTGAAGTTCGGGCGGGGATGCCACTTGTGGTCCGAGAACGCTCCCTGGTGCCGCGGTGCGGCGCGCGGACCGGTCTCGGAGTCGACAGCTCCCAGTGAATGGCGCTCGGCGCGAGGTGGATGAAGAACGGGGTGTCGTCCGGCGCCCACTCGCGGATGCGCGCAACGCGCCCGCTCGACCAGCACGTCGGTCTGGTAGTCGGCCCGGCAACTCTCCGAACGGCCGCCTCATCCCGTTGTCCTGGACGACGTAGTTGTACATCGAGTAGGTCGTGGGATCGCGCGGTCGCGAACCAGTCGTCGTACCCCGGGGCGACCTGCACCTGATCGGGCTGGAGCGCGGACCCGTACTCGTTCAGCTGCTTGCCGACATGGGCCGTGCGGTAGCCGGCCGCCTGGAGCCATACGGCAAGCGCGTTCGAGAAGTCGAACTTCGCGTAGCCGCCCTCGGGAGCGTGGTTGCCGAGGACGCCGTGGTTGTGCTCGTACTGGCCGCTCAGGAACGTCGCGCGCGAGGGGCAGCACAGCGGATATGTGGCGACCGCGTTCTCGAAGGTCGTTCCGGCCTCCCCCAGCAGGCGCTTCGTCAGCGGCATGGCCTCCATGTCCCAGAGCCGCTGGTCGTCGGTCATCACGACGATCACGTTCGGCCGCTCCTGGGCCGCGTCCGCCGCTCCGGGCGCCGGCCAGCACCGCGAGCGTCACGCCCGCGAGAGCGAGTGCGAGCCGGAACGAGGCCATAAGCGACGGTACCGCCCGGCGCAAGAAACGCGCCCCGGCATCGTTCCCCTCGTCGATGGGTATTTCCCCGCGGATTGGGAAAGGCAGGCGTATTGGGCACCGTGTTGCTGGCAGTCGCCGGCACGCTCGCCGCACCGGCCATGGCCGGCAAGGCCAAGCCGGGCCTTGCCGATTTCCCGCAGCCCGTCGACCCGCAGTCCTGGGTCCTTCCCCAGGACATGACGTGGGACGACTACAAGCCGATCCCCGGCTTCAACTGGGCCGACGGCACGAACGACCCGCCGAAGAAGCTGCGCGCGGCGCTGATCCTCGGCGACTACCCCGACCGCGAGTTCCTGGTCAGCCAGCCGGACGGCTCCGACCCGGTCGGCAACCCGCAGGGGACGGGCGGCGTGCCGCAGGACCAGGTCGGCGCTTCTACAAGGACCTCCTCAACAAGCCGCAGCCGCTGAACCACGGCCACACGATCAACGAGTACTGGCTCGAGGACTCCTACGGCCTGGTCGGCATCGACATGGAGCCGTTCGGCCCGTACCGGATGGACCGGCCCGAGTACCAGTACGGCCTCGCCGAGTGCGGCCAGGAGGAGGCGTGCCCGACCGGCGAGACCTGCGACGGCGACTTCGACACCGAGCTGCTCGCGGAGTCCCTTGCCGACGTCGAGGCGGCGCAGGTGACCCAGGGCGAGGACTACGACTTCCGCTTCCTCCTCCACGCCGGCTACGACGAGTCGGGCGTCTGGCAGGAGCTCGGCGAGATGCGCTTCCAGAACCAGGACGCCGTCACCGACGAGTTCGGCAACCCGGACCCGAGCAAGCCGAACTGGGCGCCGACGCGCTACGTGCCGTGGACGTCGTTCTACGCGGCGCGCGGGATCTGGTCGCACGCGACCCCGGGCGTGATGGCGACCGAGGGCGAGAACGACGGCGCGTCGGTCTACGCGCACGAGTTCAGCCACATCCTCGGCGTGCTCGACAACTACGACAACTCGTACGCCACGCCGCCCCAGCGCGATTACTCGGGGCCCTGGGACATGATGTCGCGCGGCTCGTTCAACGGCCCGGGCGGCAACCACAACCGCTGGCAGATCCCGCCGACGCTCGGCGCGTCGATGGGCTCGCACCACATGCTGCGCGACAAGCTCGGCATGGGCTTCCTCAAGCCGACCGAGGTCATGTTCCTCGACCGCACCGCGCTCGCCCAGACGGGCCCGCAGTTCGCCGACGTGTGGGCGCGCGAGATCCCGGTCGGGCCGACCGCGTCGCGCAGCGGGCTGCACGGCCTCTCATCTCGCTGACCGACGGCGACAAGAGCCGTCGTGCACCGTCGAGGACGACTGGCGCTGCGACGGCGGCGGCTACCAGAACTACACGCTCGAGGTCGTCGACCGCATGGGCTCCGACTCGTTCACGCCCGACCACGGCGTCCTGATCGCGAAGAACAAGGGCCCGCGCGCGGACCTGGCCCCGTTCAACTGGGTCATCGACGCCCACCCCGAGGACATCGACAAGGTCGACTTCATCCGCGCCGACGGCACGGCCGTGCCGATCGGCAAGGGCGACTACCGCCAGCTCTCAGACGCGCTGTTCCACGCCGGCACCGGCCCGGGCGTCGTCAGCGAGTACGTGGACGAGGCGAACCGCCTGCACTTCTACGTGCTCGGCACGGAGCGCGACTCGGAGGGCGTCCTGTCCTACCGCATCGCGGTGCGCTCGCTCGACGGCGGCGGGCCCGACACGCGCGGCGTCTCGCTCGCGCAGGGCAGCGCCCAGCCGGCGGCGGCCGGGCGGGTGGCCGTCCAGACGTTCCAGGTCACCAACACCGGCGAGGCCGAGGACCTGATCCGCGTCAGCCGTCGAGCGCCGCCGGGTGGGCGACCTCCGTCGGGTCGAACGTGCTCGACGTGCCGGCCGGCGAGACCGTCGACGTACCGGTCTACGTGAAGGTGCCCGCCAGCGCGGAAGCCGTCGACGCTCACGCTGACCGCGACGTCCGAGACCGACGCCACGAAGTCGGCCTCGAGCACCGCGACGGTCACGCCGGCCCGCTAGGCAGCCGCGCGTCACTCGCCCCGCTTCGCAGCGCGCGCGAGGCTCTGACGCTGGCCGGCGTCGAGCACGGCCTTTCGCAGCCGCAATTTTCCCGGTGTGACCTCCACGCACTCGTCCACACGGATGAACTCGAGGGCCTGGTCGAGCGAGAGCTGGTGGTGTGGCACCAGGCGCATCGTGTCGTCGGACCCGGCGGCGCGCACGTTGGTCTGCTTCTTCTCGCGCACCGCGTTCACGTCGAGGTCCTCGGCGCGGGCGTTCTCCCCCACCACCATGCCTTCGTAGACCTCCTCGCCCGGACCGACGAAGAGCTGGCCGCGCTCCTGGAGCTTTAGCAGCGCGAACTGGCCACTCTCGCCGGTGCGGTCGGCGACGAGGCTCCCCGTGGGCCGTGACTTGATCTCGCCGAACCAGGGCTCGTAGCTCTCGAAGACCGAATGCAGGATGCCCGAGCCACGCGTCTCGGTCAGGAACTCGGTGCGGAAGCCGATCAACCCGCGGGCGGGCACGAGGTAGTCGACCCGCACCCAGCCCGTGCCGTGGTTGACCATCTGCTCCATGCGGCCCTTGCGCAGGGCGAGCAGCTGCGTGGTGACACCCAGGAAGTCCTCCGGAACATCGATCGAGAGCCGTTCGACCGGCTCGTAGACGCGGCCGTCCTCCTCTCGAACGACAACCTGTGGCTTGCCAACAGTGAGCTCGAAGCCCTCGCGCCGCATGGCCTCGACGAGCACTGCCAGCTGCAACTCGCCGCGGCCCTGAACCTCCCACGTATCGGGCCGCTCTGTCTCGAGCACCCGGATCGAGACGTTGCCCACCAGTTCCTGCTCGAGGCGCTCCTTCACCTGCCGTGCCGTCAGGCGCGTGCCGGACTTGCCGGCGAGCGGCGAAGTGTTGATGCCGATCGTCATGCCGAGCGCGGGCTCGTCGATCGCGATCGGCGGCAGAGGCACCGGATCGTCGAGGTCGGCGACCGTCTCGCCGATCGTGATCTCCGGGATGCCTGCGAGCGCGACGATCTCGCCCGGCCCGGCGGAGTCGACGTCGACGCGCCGCAGCCCGTCCATCGCGTACAGCTCGGTGACCGCCGCGCGCTCGACCGTTCCGTCGCGCCGGCACCACGCGACCGGCACGCCCTTTCGCAGGACGCCGTTGTGCACACGGCAGATGGCGAGCCGCCCCACGTACGGCGATGCGTCCAGGTTGGTGACCAAGGCCTGCAGCGCGCGCCCCTCCTCGTACTCCGGCGGCGGCACGTGCGCCACGAGCAGGTCGAGGAGCGGGCGCAGGTCGCTTCCCTCCTGCCCGGCCTCCGTCGACGCCCAGCCGGCCTTCGCGTTCGTGTAGACGATCGGGAACTCGATCTGCTCCTCGTCGGCGTCGAGATCCAGGAACAGCTCGTACACCTCGTCCACCACCTCCGCGATGCGCGCGTCCGGGCGATCCACCTTGTTGACCACGAGGACCACCGGCAGGCGGCGCTCGAGTGCCTTGCGAAGCACGAAGCGCGTCTGCGGAAGTGGGCCCTCGGAGGCGTCGACGAGCAGCAGCACGCCATCCACCATGCTGAGGCCGCGCTCCACCTCGCCGCCGAAGTCCGCGTGGCCGGGCGTGTCAACGATGTTCAGTTTCACGTCGCCGTAGTGCACGGCGGCGTTCTTGGCGAGGATCGTGATGCCGCGCTCACGCTCCTGGTCCATCGAGTCCATCACCCGCTCCGAGACCTCTTCGTGCGCCGCAAACACGCCGGCCTGCCCGAGCATGGCGTCGACGAGCGTCGTCTTCCCGTGGTCGACGTGGGCGATGATCGCGACGTTGCGGATGTCGGAACGGGCAGGCATTTGAGTGCCCGAACCCTAGGATGCCCTGTAACCACGAACTAAGGACAGACCAGCATGGCCTCGAGCGGCAAGAGAAAGACCACGATGGCGAAGCTCAACCGTGAGCGAAAGCTTCTCGAACGCAGACACGAGAAGCAGGCCAAGAAGCTCGCCCGGAAGCAGGCGGCGAGCGGCGAGTCAGAAGTGACCGAGCCCGCGACCTAGCCGCGCATATCAGGCCCGAAGCCCGCGCCGATCCGACGTCGGGCACTCAGTGCCTGGTCTCGTACCTGGTCAGGACCACGCCGTCGGGAAACGTCCGGGTCTCCACCAGGGTCAGGTTCACCCAGTTGTCCAGGGCCGTAAAGAACGGCGTGCCGCTGCCCACCAAGACCGGTGCGGTGGCCAGCACGTACTCGTCGATCAGCCCGGCCCGCATCGCCGCTGCGGCGAGTGTGGCGCCGCCGATGTCCATGGGGCCGCCATCCTCGGCCTTGAGCCGGGTGATCTCGGTGACCGCGTCGCCGGTGACCAGGCGGGTGTTCCAGTCGACCGTGCTGATCGTGGAGGAGAACACCACCTTCGGCATATCCAGCCAGCGGCGGGCGAACTCGATCTCCGCCGGTGTGGCGCCGGGCTGCTGGTCGGCGGTCGGCCAGTGGGAACTCATCGTCTCCCACAGTTTGCGCCCATACAGCGCCAGGCCGGTCGCCCCCACCCGGTCGGACCACCACTGGAACAGCTCGTCGCTCGGCACGCTCCAGCCGATGTCGTCGCCGGGCGCGGCGATGTAGCCGTCCAGGCTCACGTTCATGCCAAAGGTCAGTTTCCGCATGGCGTCAGCCTCCCGTGAGTCGGTATTCGACGTACAGACCAGCACGGCACGGGATCCTCGTCCTCGGGGACGACGAACGCGCGGCGGCAGCCTGAGCCGTTGAGATGAGCCCCAACAAGGCGAAGGGAAGGCCGGCTATTCCTGGCGGCGCGAGATCCGAAAGATGGGGTGCAGTGGCGCGATCCGGCGCAGGTCCTCGTCTGGCGCATCGGCCCCGACACCCTGAAAGAACGCGCCGACCTCCCAGGCCCATTTCTTCAGATACGCACGAAGTAGCCGTGGCTTCTCTTCGTCGGGAAGCTCGGCCGCGGTGAACTCCTCCGTCTTGAGGCCCTTGCGCAAGCGCCCCTCACCACTGGCCCGTAGATTGCGCACCCACTGCGTCTGGCCGCGCGGCGCCACGATGTACCGCTCCCCCTCGAACTCGAGCGGATTCACCGGCGTGCGCCGCCACTCGCCGCTCTTCCGGCCGCGCACCTCGAGAACGCGGGAGCCCACAAGGCTCACGCCGAGGCGAGTAAGCCCTGCGACGATCGGGTTGAAGACGTGCTTCGTGAACCACCCGGGGCGCTGGTAGTCGCCCGTCATCGGCTCCCGCGAGCTCACCTGATCGCCGGCGGGACACCGTCTGCGGTGGCCGCCAGCGCCGGATCCCACTCGCACACGTCGCAGGCGTGGCGGAATGCCGACCGGGCGAATTCCAACGCGAGGGCATGCGGATCTCGGGCCTCCCGGATCTCCTCCCAGTCGAGCACGTACTCGCCGAGCTGGGCGTCCCAGCGCCCCGGCGCGGGACCCAGGTCCGCGCCGCCGAAGCCATCGGGCGACGGATAGGCGAGGGCAAAAAAGGCGGCCTGCTCGTGGTTGGGATCCCCCGGCCACCACCCGATCCCGACCTGCTGGGCATCTCCCCCGTTGCGCATGATGAAGTCGTCGGAGGGCGGATCGGCGGGCCGCCCCGAGAAGAAGTTGACCGCGAGGTCAAAGGTCCCCCACCAGGCGTTGACCGGCGTCGAGCGACCCCGAAACGGCGCCCTGAACTCGCCGAGGACGAGAGCCGCGCGAGTCGCGGCCTCGAAGTAGGTCGCGACCTGATCGGCGTCATAGGTCGCATGCTCATGGTCCTCGTCGAGCGGCACCTGCCACGGCACCTCCTGGGGAGTCGGATTGATCTCCACGGTGCCTCCCACACGGCCGACAGCCTCGAGCACCTCCCGCGTCACCTCCGCCACCGGGCGGTTGGGCGTCAGCGGGATCCGTGTCTCATGACCGGCGCTGTGCTCGACAACGGCCTCACTCGCGTGTAGGTCAAGCGCTGCGACGATCGCGCCGGAGCCGTTCGGCGCCGGCAGCGCAAGCGTCTCCCAGCCGCGCGCGCTCAGCCGTAGTGCCGCGTGCTGGAGCTGCGGCTCCGGCGGTGCGAGCTCGACCGCGAGCTTCCCCAGCACCTGGGTGTGTGCGTGGAGCGTGTCGCAGGTCGCGCTCCACGAGCCGTAGCTGAGAGATCGCCACTGGGATGGCATAGCCCAACGCTACTCCTCCGCTACCAGCGCCAATCGGCGAACATCGGACCCGAGAAAGGCGAAGGGCCCGGGTTATTCCGGGCCCTTCGTAGTAGCGGGGGCGGGATTCGAACCCGCGACCTTCGGGTTATGAGCCCGACGAGCTACCTGACTGCTCCACCCCGCGGCGTTGGACAGACAAGGGTAACAAGGCATTTGTGGGTGATCAACCGATGTGAGAGGGTCAGCCCAGCCGGAAAAGCCCCGAAATAGGAGGTAGGAATGGCCGACAGCGTGTACCGGGTCACCGAGGTGATCGGGACCAGCTCCAAGTCCTGGGAGGACGCGGCCAGCAACGCGGTCGAGACCGCCGGGAAGTCCGTGCGCGACCTCCGTGTCGCATCGGTCAAGCAGGCGGACCTGACGATCGAGAACGGCAAGGTCAGCTCCTACCGCGTCCGTCTGGACATCTCATTCAAGTACGAGTCCGGCGACTGAGCCGCTAAGTCGGTACAACCCACGAGTGGAGGCGGTCAAGCGGATCGCTGTCGTTGACCTGGGGACGAACTCGACTCGTCTCCTGGTCGCGAACGTCGCCAACGGCCAGGTTGACGAGCTCGAGCGGCGAAGCGAGGTAACTCGCCTCGGCGATCGTGTCGACTCGGCCGGGAAGCTGGCGCCCGCCGCGATGAAGCGCGTGTTCGAGACCGTCGGCGAGTATCGCGAGCTGATCGACCAGCACGAAGCGACTGCCGTGGTGGGCGTCGCGACGAGCGCCGTGCGCGACGCGAAGAACGGCGAGCAGTTCCGGAAGGAGCTCGCCAAGCGCTTCGGGGTGGACACGCGGACGCTCTCGGGCGACGAGGAGGCGCGGCTCTCATTCCTGGGCGCGACCAGCGGCCGCCCGGCGGGGGGCGACCCGGTGCTCGTGCTCGACATCGGCGGCGGCAGCACGGAATTCGTGATCGGCGTGCCGGGTTCTGACCCGACCTTCCACGCGTCCACCACGGCCGGATCCGTTCGCCATACGGAGCGTCACATCACCGAGGACCCTCCAACGGACGCCGAGCTTTCCGCGGTCGCCGGCGAGGTCGCCGCGATCATCGAGGCGGAGGTGCCGCGCGCGGTCCGGCGCAGCGCCGCAACCGGGATCGCGGTCGCGGGGACGGCCACGTCGCTGGCCGCGGTGGACCAGCGCCTCGAGGAGTACGACCCCGAGCGCGTGCACGGCTACCGGCTGGACCGCTACGCCGTCGAGGAGATCCTGGCCCACCTCGCGGAGATACCGCTGAGCGAGCGCCGCGAGATCGTCGGCCTGCCACCCGGCCGTGCGCCCACGATCGTGGCCGGCGCGCTCATCCTGAGCGAGGCGATGCGCGCGTTCGACTTCGACTGGATCGAGACGAGCGAGTGCGACATCCTGCACGGCGTGGCGCTCGAGGCCGCAAACGGGTAGTGCCTAGGCGCCAGGGGCAAATGGCCAAATGTTCGATAGGCACGACGGCGCTCCGAATGTAATTTTGCGGCGCCGGGTCAGGAGAGACGTGCTATTTGGCAAGCCTCGATCGGCCAGGTACATAGGTTCGGGCGAAGCCGCATCGTATCGGCGCCTCCCGCCGTCCGAACCGTTAGGCCCTTTCATGGCACGTACCCCTGCCCGTCCTGATGGGGCCAACTTGAACCGCCTCCCTCGTGGGGGCGGTTCTTGTTAGGCGAGGTTGCTTTTACGCGGGTAGATGACCGTCGGGTCGGTCAGCACGTTGACCAGCGCGGGCTTCCCTGACGCGAACGCGCGCTCGAGCGCCGGCTTCAGCTCGTCGGGCTTCGTGACCAGCTCGCCGTGGCCGCCTAGCGCCTCGACGACCTTGTCGTAGCGCAGCTCGGGCTGCAGCTCGGCCGCGACCGAGTAGCCGTAGAGGAACTCCATCGGGTGCTTCTCGAGCGCCCAGATGCCGTTGTTCCCCATCACGCCGACCACCGGCAGGCCGTGCCGCACCATCGTGTCGAACTCGAGGCCGCCGAACCCGAACGCGCCGTCGCCCAGCAGCAGGCAGACCTGGCGGTCCGGCCGCGCGAGCTTCGCCGCGATCGCGTAGCCGGGGCCCGAGCCCAGGCAGCCGTAGGGCCCCGGGTCCATCCAGCAGCCGGGCTCGTAGGTCTCCATCACGCGGCCCGCGTAGGAGACGAAGTCGCCGCCGTCGCCGATCACGATCGTCGAGCGGTCGATCACCTGCTGAAGCTCTGAATAGAGGCGCATCGGGTGGAGCGGGGCGCGGTCGTCGCCGAGCTCCTCCTGCTCGGCTGCGCGCTTCTCGTTCTCCACATCCCGCAGCTCGGCCAGCCAGCCGGCGCGGTCGGGACCTCCGGCGGCGCCCTCCCGAAGCGCGTCGAGCGTGCTCGCAACCCCGCCGTAGAGCTCCGCGGCCACCTCGCGCGGGTGCGGGTTCTCCGGCGGCGCCTGGCCGATCACGACGATCTGGGTGTCGTCGCCGAACGATCCGCCGAAGCCGAGGCGGAAGTCCATCGGCACGCCGATCACGAGAGCCACGTCGGCGCCCTTCAGCGCGGCGCCTCGCGCGCGCGAGAAGAAGGACGGATGGTCCGCGGGCACACAGCCACGGGCCAGGCCGTTCAGCAACACCGGGATCTGAAGCTCGGTGCAGAGCGCCTGGAGTGCCTCCTCGGCGTGCGCCCAGTAGAGGCCGGTGCCGGCCATGATCGCGGGGCGCTCCGCGTTTCGGAGCAGCTCGATCGCCCGCTCGACGCCGTCCGCCGCGGGTAGGGCCAGCGGATCGGGAAGCTCGGCCGGATCCGACGATGGCTCGCCCTCCATGAAGACGTGGTCGAGCGGGAAGTCCACGAACGTCGGGCCGGGCGGCGGCTCGAGCGTGGCCCGGAGGGCGTCGTCTACGACGCTCGCGATCTCAGCCGTCGAGGACACCGTGCGAGCCGACTTCGTGAGTGGCTCGACAAACGGGACGTGGTCGATCTCCTGGAGGGAGCCCTGTCCCCAGCGCATCGCCGGCGCGCGGCCGCCGAGGACGAGCATCGGCGAGTTGTTCTTCAGCGCCGAGCCGAGCGCGCTCATTCCGTTGGTCACACCCGGGCCGGCGG
Organism: uncultured Thermoleophilaceae bacterium; assembly: GCA_963839405.1. GTDB lineage: Bacteria > Actinomycetota > Thermoleophilia > Solirubrobacterales > Thermoleophilaceae > DASPHG01. The sequence continues at coordinate 146,307 of CAWIUV010000005.1, read as the reverse complement.
TCAGCGCGCAGACGCCGGGTGTGCGCGTGGCCTTCGCCCACCCCTCGGCCGCGAACGCCGCCGCCTGCTCGTGGCGGGTGTCCACGATCGCGATCTCCTCCTCCTTGCAGCCGTCGTAGATCGAGAAGAGGTGGCCGCCGGACAGCGTGAACAGGTGCGACACGCCGTGGGCCTTCAGCCGCTGCGCGACCAGCCGGCCTCCGTGGACCTGAGTCGCAGCGGGCGCTTGCGCCTCTGTGGACACGCGGCGACCCTATCCGAAGCGTGCCGCGCCGCGACGCTCGCCCAAATGGGCGACGTTGGCCGGCACCACATCGACGCCTGGCCGGAAGTCGCCCATGCGCACGCGCACGGTCGCCGAGCCCTCACGGCGGGCAGCCTCGCCCGCTTCGCGCAGGATGCCCGGCACGTCGGCAAGCGCGACTCCGCAGGCACGCAGGAAGCGCTCGAGCGAGTCGCCGACGTCTTGCTCCTCCACCTCGAGCTCCTCGATCCGCGGGCCGGCGGCCGCCGCATCGGGCGCGGCGGTGACAAGGCACACGGCCATGTCGTCAGGGATCTCGTCCGCCATCTGCGCCACCGCGTCGAGCAGGTCCTCGGCACCGGCGTCCGGGGGGAGCGCCGCGCCCGCGCGTTCGAGTCTGCCGGCACCGAGCAGGCGGCCGTCTACCCGCGCCTCGACGACGCCGTCGGTGTGCAGGCATGCCCGCGCGCCGGCCGTGAGGGTGAACGCGCTCTGGCGGAAACCGGTCGTCTCGTCGATGCCGAGCGGCGGCGCCGAGCAGGCGGTAACGGCCTCGAACGGCTCGTCGCCGCCAATCACGATCGGCGGCGGATGGCCCGCGCTCGCGTAGACGAAGCGGCCGGTGACGGCATCGTGTATCGCGACCGTCACCGTTGCGAAGCCACCGTCGAGGTGGTCCGCGAGCGCCGCCGCTCCAACTTTGAGCACTTCGCGGGGCTCGAGGCCAGCCTCGAGGTAGGCACGCAGCGTGTAGCGGACGAAGGTGGTTCGCGCGAGCGCGTCGCGGCCGTGGCCCGAGACGTCGCCGAGGATGATCCCCGTCCGGCCGTCGGCGAGCGTGAACGCGTCGTAGAAGTCACCGCCCGCCGCGGCGCCGTCGGCCGGGCGGTAGGCGACCGACACCGGCGCATCCGCCGGCACGGCCGGAAGCAGCGCGGCCTGCAGCAGGCCCACTTCGTCAAGAAGCTCGGCGCGCTGTCGCCGCAGCCGCCGCGCGCGCATCGCGGTGATCCATGACGACGTTGCGAACACGAGGACAAGCAGCGCCAGAGCGCCCAGGGCACTCCAGAGCTCAACCGGAATCACCTGGGCGATTCGCCTTATCTCGTGCGGAACCACTCGCTCTGGCAGAGACTCGCGCGGTACCGCCGGCGGAGCATCGGCCTCGCGCGCACCGGCCTGCCTGTCCGGCCGCGACGACGAAGCTGCGGCGGTCACTTCCGGTGTGTCAGCGGCGGCGGCCGGCGGACTCGCAACCGCCTGGCGGAACGTGCCTGCGGGAACACGACGCTCGCGACGCTCGCCACCCGGAGCCTTTTCGACCCGCTCGCGCGGCGCCGGTTGATCGACGGGCGCCTGTTCGAGCTCCACCGGTTCGACCTGCTGCTCATCGGGGTCCGCCGGCGGCGACGAGACGGACCGGATCCGAACCCGCGCACGCTCCTCGGGCGCGGGCTCCGGCTGCGCTTCGGGCTCTGACTCGGCGGGCGGGGCGGGCTGCTCGGCGGGTGGGGATTCCGGTGCTTCGCTCCCGTGCGGGTTTTCCGCTTCCGGTTCGGCCTTCTTCGCCTGGCCAGGCGGCGCCGCCGGCTTGTCAGCGGCCGCGAGGGGTGCCAGCGCGAGCACGCACGCAAGGGACAGACCGACGAATCCCCTCTTCAAGACCAGTCCGAGCAACGAATCCCCTGTCTGTGCCGCACGCGGCGGCACGCCTCCCGGTTGGAGCGTACGTCAAGAAGAACGTTCTTGGCGCAACCGAACTTTTATGCGGTTGACGCCGCTGTGGCGTCGGTCGCCGAAGGCCCAGGGGCCCCCGGCTTGAGGGCGTAGAGCGCGACCGGCTCCGACTTCCCCTTGAGCGGGATCGTCCCCCGCTCCGCGAGCCGCGCGCGCCAGCTTTCGCTCAAGAGCGCCCGGGTCGATTCGGTCAGCAGGATCGTGTCGCCCATGTCACGGGTCGCCTCCTCGACACGCGCGGCCACGTTGACCGGGTCGCCGATGACGGTGAACTCGAGCCGTCCACCGCCGCCGACCGTCCCCACCATCACGGGCCGGAGTTGATCCCGATCCCGATCCGGAGGTCGCTGCCGTAGCGCTCCTCGATCGCCGCCGCGACGCGGAGCGCCGCCTGCACTCCACAGTCGGCGTGATCGGCGCGGCGGTCGGGCGCGCCGAAGACGGCCAGCAATCCGTCGCCGATGAACTTGTTCGCGTGCCCGCCCTCCTCGATCACGATCGGAACGACGCAACCGAAGAAATCGTTCAAGTGGGCGACCGCCTCGCGCGCGCTCGCGTTCTCGGCGAACGCCGTGAAGTCGAAGATGTCCACGAACAGCATCGTCGCCTCGACCTGCTCGCCCTCGAGCAGCTCGCCCTCCTCGAGCACGCGCTCGGCGACCTCCGGGTCGACGTAGCTGCCGAACGCCTGCCGGAGCGCCTCGCGCTCCTCGAGCCCGCGGACCATCAGGTTGAACTTCGCGGCCAGGCTGCCCATCTCGTCGCCCGACACGACAGGCACCCGCGTGGAGAGATCCCCTGCCGTGACGCGGTCGGTGGCCTTGAGCAGGTCGCCGACCGGGTCGAGCACCGACTTCGTGACCAGCGCCGTGAGCTCGAACGAGATCGTGAACGCCACCAGCACCGCGACGACGACGTCCAGCCCGAGGTCCTCGAGCGAAGCCTGCCCGTCGGTGGACAGCCCGCTGACCACGACTCCCGTGATGACGTTGATCACCGGCAGCGCGCCGAGCAGCTTCCACCGCAGGGGAACGCCGCGCGTGGTCGCCTCGAAGTCGTCCGGCAGGTACTCGCTGATGTGCGCGAGCACCGGCCGGAGGAACAGCTCGCTGGCGAAGAAGTGCAGCACCGCCGCGTACGCGACCGCCACGAGCGTGCCGGCGAAGATGATCACCCCGCTGTAGCCGGGCAGGTCCTGGTAGATCGTCACGAACACCGAGACCGGGATCGCGACGAGCGCGAACGGCTTCCAGCCGACGCCCGCCACGAACTCGCGCGGGAAGGTGACCCCGGCGCGCCACGCCGCGAGCGAAGCCTGCTCGTCGCGTTTCCCGCCGACCCAGCCGACGAGCGGCCGCGCCGCCACCATTCCCTTGGCGACGACCCACATGACCGTCAGGAGCGTGACCGCCTCGGCGAACGCGAGCGAAATCCAGAAGTCCGGGGTCCCGGGGTCCTCGTAGAGCTTGAACAGCCCGACCGTCCCCAGGCAGATGACGAACGCCGAGACGCAGTTGAACACGCCGTAGACGACGAAGTACAGCCTCCCGAGCCGCCGGTAGAGCCGGTCGAATACGAACGGCATGGCCTAGAGATTACGGACGCCGTACCCGGCCGGGCTCAGCGCTGTGCGGCGTTGCCGTTGGCGTCGTAGCTGGTGTCGGGGTACGCACCGTTGTCGAGCTGCGGGTCGCTCCCGGAGCCATCGGTGGGCGACGGCTTCCTACGCAGGTCGTCCTCGCCGCTCCGCACGCGCGGGAACGTCGTGCCGCTGTACAGCGACGGCGGCGCGACGAAGCAGGGCGGCATCTCGGTGGCCACACCGGGGGCGCCGCCCGGCTGCGCGTCCTCGAGCTGGCCGTTCGGGCCGTCACCGCCCGAGTTGCGGCAGTCGCCGAAGCTCTCGATGCCGCCGAAGATGAACGCGCGGTTCAGGTAGTTGGGCGACCCGTATGCATTCCCGCGCTCGTAGTTCGGGCGCGTCGTCGCCGCACCCAGCGAGCGCGAGTTGTTGATGCCGTACTGCGGCAGCAGGTGACCCTCGCCGTCGACGCCCTCGTAGCGGCCGTTCAGGGTCGCCGCGCCCGAGGAGATGAACACCGCGAGCGGCTCCTGCATGTAGTTCACGTAGGCGAGGAACGGGTTCAGCTCCTCGAGGAAGACGTTCAGCCCCTCGAACAGTCCGGGCGCGTCGCCGCCCATCGGGCAGTTCTCGCCGTCGCGCGCGCAGTCGAGGAAGCGGACCGCCTCGGGAAGGTTCTTGTTCGACACGTCGATCAGCGGGTCGAGGTCGTTGAACAGCTTCTCGAGATCGGGCGCGAGGTCGCCGAGGTCGCGCACCGTCGGGCCGAGGTCGTGCCGCGACCGGGCGCAGGTCATGGACGAGCGGCCGGGTGTCGTTCGCGAAGCCCTGGAGCCGCGTGAGCGTCGCCTTCGACTCGTCGAGGAACGTCGGGAAGATGCTGAACGTCTCCGCGAGCGCCTCGTCGCGCGAGGCGGTCGCCTCGAAGACGTTGTTCGAGTTGACGATCAGGTCGTGGAGCCCGTTCGTGCGCTCGTTCAGCGCCTCGAAGGTGACGCCGGTGTTCTTGATCAGCTGGCGCAGGCCCTTCTCCTGCTCGTCGAGCACCTCGAGGATGTCCGCGCCGTCGACGGCGAAGCCCTCGAGGTTCCCGATCGCGTCGTTCAGGTGCTGGCCGGTGCCGCCCTTGATCGCGCCGGCCGAGTTCTTGATCCACGCGCGGAACGCCTCGCGCGTCGGCTTGTCGAACGCCTGGTAGATCTCGTCGAGCTCGACGGTCGGCTCCACCTGCGCGTCCGGCAGGCGCCCGCCGTCGTCGAGCATCTCGCCCGAGCTGCCCGGCGTGAGCTCGACGTAGGTCTCGCCGAGCAGCGTCTTCTGGCGCAGGATCGCCTTCGTGTTGGCCGGGATCGGCGCGTACTCGTCCTGGATCTCGAACTCGACGATCGTGTTCGGCTTGATCGTGCCGTCCTCGTCGTTCAGCTCCTTCGTCTTCACCCTGCCGACGGAGACGCCGGCGATCCGCACGTCCGCCTCCGTGGCGAGCGTCGCCGCCTCTGGGAACGCCGCCTCGACGCGGTAGCTCTGCGGCTTGAGCGGCACCGGGCCGCCGAACGCGAGCCACAGGTACATCAGCAGCCCGAAGCAGGACATCGCGAAGATGACCATTGCGAGGATGCGGCCGAGGCTTGGAGCTTGCTTCTGCATCAGCCGTCGTCCGGGGTGTCGGTGCAGATCCCGAGGGCCTGCACGCCGTCGAGGGTCGTGCCGGCGATCAGCGGCGCAAGGCCCGATGGGTCTCCGGCGATGATGCTCTGGAACGTCGTGCAGCCGAAGCCGAGCAGCGCGCGCCGGAACGGGCCGCTGGCGTCGGCCGTGGAGAAGATCGAGACCGTGTTCTGCGCGACCCAGCCGACCCAGAACAGGTAGCCCTCGTCGCGGAGGCGCTGCTGGTCGGCCGGGTAGTCCTCAGGCGCCTCGCGGCCCTTCGGGTTGTACGCCGCCATGTTGAAGAAGCGGTTGAGCTCGCCGAAGGTGTCCGTCAGGTCGGGCGTCGCCTGGGCGAGGTCGCGCGCCGCGGGCTCGAGGTCGGCTGACGTACGGCCGCGCCTCGCGGACGAACGGCCGGATCTGCTCGCGCACGATCGGCTCGGCCTCCTTGACGAACGGCAGCACCTCGCGGTTGGCCGTGTCGAGCTGACGGAAGGCCGGGCGCAGGTCCTCGAGCGCCGGCCCGAGCACCTTCGAGTAGTCGTCGACCTTGGCGAGTGTCTCGCTGGTCTGGTCGAGCGTCGAGGGCAGCTTCGAGACGGTTCGCGAGATGTTCAGGTCCTCGGACGCGAACGCGTCGAACACCTCGTTCGAGGCGGTCACCAGACGGGTGAGCTCCTGGTCCTTGTCGCCGAGCTCGTCGACGAGCAGCGAGTAGTTGTGCACCAGGCGCGCGAGGTTCCGCCGCCGCTCGGCGACCGCCGTGTTCACGCGCGCGATGTCGCGGTGCAGCGGCTCGAGCCGCTTAAGGATCGCGCGGAAGTCGTCGCCGCGGCCCTCGAGGCCCTTGCCTGCGCCGTTGACCAGAAGCCTCAGGTAGTCGCGCGTGTCAACGTCGAGCGCGTCGAAGAACTCGTCCTGGTCGATGTCGGGCGAGGTGTTCGAAACCGCGATCCGGCCGCCGTCGTCGAGCGGCGCGCCGTGGCCGGGATCGAGCTCGATGAACATGTCCTTGAGGCCTGTCTTCGGGCGCAGCAGCGCGGTGGCCTCGTCAGTGATCAGGTTCTTGTACTCCTTGTCGATGTCCGCCTCGACGATCGCGACGCCGTCCTCGACCTCCACCTCCGCGATGTCGCCGACCTTGACGCCCGCGACGCGTACGGTCTGTCCCTGGCCGGGAATCACGGCGCGCGCGTCCGCGAGCTCGATCTCGATGCGCTTCGGCTTCTCCTCGATCAGCGGGAAGCGCAGCCGCTGCTGGTCGAGGATGTAGCCGCCGACGCCGACGGCGATCAGGAACAGCACGAGGATCGCCAGGAAGTCGCCGAGGTGCTTGCGGATCGCGGTCGTCACTTCGCCGCCCTCCCTGACGAGTCGAGCCCGCGCATGCTGTAGAGGCCCTTCGAGTTCTTCTTGAAGTTGTTCCGGCGTGCTTCGAAGCGGCGCGAGATGTCGTACTTGTAGGCCTGCGGGTCGAGCGAGGGGATGCCCTGGCGGGACAGCTTCATGTGCTCGATCAGGAGGTCGAGCTCGTGCTTCTGCTTGTCGGTGACCGGCAGCGACGCGGACGAGGAGACCTTCGGGCTTGGCTCGCCCTCACCCGGACGCGACGTGAGGTTGGGCGGCTCCTGCGTCTCGCACGGGACGTCGGGACGGAACCCGGGCCGCTTGTCGGGCTTGATCGGGTTGACGCCCTCGACCGGGAACGGCGCCTGGGCGAACGCGTCCTCGCCGCCCACGTCGCCGAAGTGGACGGAGAACGGGCCGCCGGACGCCTGCACGCGGAAGATCGGCGTCTGCGCGTCGTGGATGCGGCTCTCGCCGGACAGCCCGACCAGGCCGCGCGGGGCCTGCTTGTAGAACGGCTCGCCCGTGTTGTCGGGGAACGCCGGCTCGGGGATCGGCTCCGTCGCGAACGGCAGCAGCACCTCGTTCTGGCACGAGGAGAGGAGCCGCGTCTGCTCGAAGAAGCCGATCGATCCCTTCTGCAGGTCGACCAGGTCGGGGATCGCGGAGCGCAGGTCGGCGGCGAGCCCCTTCAGCTCGTCGTCGCCCACGAGCAGGCGAGCCTGGCGGATGAACGGCATCGACGCGTCGATCGTCGGGCCGGACGAGACGGTGCCGGGATACGCGTCCCGCGCGAAGGCCCGCAGCGACGGGAGCGCGCCGTTGAGCGACTCGAGCGCCGGCGAGCCGACCCGCAGCACCCGGTCGAGCGCCGGGATCGTGCGCTGCAGCGCGTCGTCCTCGCGCGCGAACGCGGCAGCGGTCGTGTTGAAGTTCGACACGAGGCTCTTGAGCGTCTCGGGGTTGCGCGCGAGCGCCTTGAACACCTTCGCCTGCCCCTTGATCAGCCGCTGGATGTCCTTGTCGGGCTCCTCGCCCAGGGTCGCCTCGGAGGCGATCGCGGAGTTCTTGTACGCGGCCTCCCAGTACTCCATCGAGCGGTTCAGCGCCTCGGCGCCGCCCTTGTCGAGCGCGCTCGAGTACTCGCGCAGGAGCACCTGGAGGTCACGCCGGGTGTCGGACTGGAGCGCCGCGAGGATCTGGCCGAACTGGACCGGCGTGGCGGTCTGCTGCGACGGGATGATCTCCCCCGACGTCGAGCTCGGGCGCGCTCGGGCTGCCCGGATGGACCTCGACGAAGAAGTTGCCCTCGAGGAAGAGGTTCGGCCGGATCTTCAGCTCCGCGTCCTCGTGGATCGGCAGGGCCGAGTCCTCGAGCTCCATCGTCACCCTGGCGGCGCCGCTCTCGGGGATCGTCTCGACCTCGGTGACCTTGCCGACGTTCACGCCGGCGACGCGCACCTGGGAGCGCGACTTCAGGTTGTTCGCCGACTCGAAGACCGCCGTCAGCTCGTACGGATCGGCGAACGGGTTCCAGCGGGAGAACCCGAAGAAGGTGCCGGCGCACGACGAGCACGATCGCGATCACGCCGATCGCGAAGTTGGAGAGCCGTCCGTGCCCTACTCGCCTCATGGATGCCACCTGTCCACGTCCGCGATGCTCTTCGGGCCGAGCGTGTCCCTCGTCTCGAGGTTGGTCCACGTCGGGCCGCGGTTGCCCGGGATGTCGCGGTCGACCACGATGTGGCTGCCGCCGCCCAGGAACGTGCCGTCGCCGTTCGGGTTGCCGGCCGACAGGTCAGCCGGGTAGCGGCCGTAGCTCGGGATGAGCGGCCCGTCGAGGTAGCCCCACTGGCCGACCTGGCAGTCGGCGTTGCCCTGCGCGTCGACCGCGACCGAGTACGGCTGGCCGTGCAGCGCCGCGAGCGGGTCGCCGAGCGGGTCCTTCGACCGCCTCGTCCGGGTCGATGTCGGCCGGGATGTCCATCGGCCGGTCGTTGTCGGTACCCGACCAGAGGTCGTCCTGGGTGCGGTTCGGGGCCTCCTTCAGGATCACCTGCTCGACCGTCCCGAAGGCCGTCTCCGCCGACTGGTGCTCGCCGAGCGGGCCCCAGTACGAGTTCCAGTAGTTGCAGACCGTCTGGTACGGCGCGACGAACTCGATCAGCGGCCGCGTGACCGAGACGGCGTCGGTCACGTTCGCGAGGGCGAGCAGGGTGGTCGGCTCCTGCGGCGAGCTCGTCGAGCGACCTGAAGACGTCCTCGGTCTTCTCGTTCAGGTCGACGCTCCGGCGCAGCACGGGCTGCCCGGCGACGAGCGCGTCGTTGATGTCGGGCAGCGAGCGCGGCAGCTCCTGCGCCGCCGGCCGCAGCTCGCGCGAGAGGCTCGCGAACTCGGCGAGGAACGGGCGCTGGTCGCGGAACGACTCGATCGCCGTCTCCATCGTCGGCGGCGCCTTCTCGATCGTCGCCTGGAGCGCCTCCGGGTCGCGGCTGAAGGCGTCGAACGTGTCCGCCATGTTCACGAACAGCTCGGCCTGGACCTGCGCCACCGGCGCCACCTGCTTGGACGCGGCGCCGAGCTGCTTGAAGAACTCGTCGAGCTCGGTCTGCGGATCCGACAGGTTCGTCATCACCGGCTGGAGGTGCGTGAACAGCGGCCGGAAGCGCCTCGATCGCACGGTTGAGCGATGACCCGCGTCCGGCCAGCGCGTCGCCGAAGCCCTCGAGCGCGACCCGCGAGCCGCGGCGCGTCGGGTCGTCGAACGTCGAGAACACGTCGTCGAACTCGACTGGCTCGCTGCGCCTGCTTCAATCGGCAGCGTGTCGCCGGCGGTGAGGCCCTCCTCACTGCTGCCCGGGCGTCAGCTCGACGTACTTCAGACCGAGCGCGGAGCGCTGGCGGACGAAGACGGTGGTGTCGGCCGGCAGCGGATCGACTGCCTTGTCGAGCTTCATGCTGATGATCGCGATCGCGTCGTTCTTGCGGTCGGCGGTGTCGACCGTCGCCGTCTCGATCTCCTCCACCAGGCCGACGCGGAAGCCGCCGATGCGGACCTCGTTGCCCTTCACGAGGTTCGAGCCGGACGGAAGCTCGACCTTGAGGTCGTAGGTCGGCACGAACGGCAGGCCCTGGTTCGCGTTGTACGCCAGGAACACCGCGACGATCGCGACGAGCACGGTGACCGCCCCGACGAGGACGGGGCTGGCGACGATCGATGAGGCGGGGCGGCGGCTCATGGCGCGAGGAGGAAGTCGAGGAGGGTCTCGGGCTGGACTTCGGGCGCGACGTTCTCCGGCAGCCTGTCGCGCAGTTCCTGGACGTCCGGGAGACGCGTGTCCGGGGCCTGCGGCTTGAGCACGTCGAGGAGGCTCTGGAGCGACGGCGGCAGGACGAACTCCGGCTTCGACCAGTCCTTCTTGCCGGGGATCGGCGGCGCCTCGGGCTCGCCCGCGCCGTGGTCGGTCGAGCCTGGCTCGACCCCGACGCCCATGTCCGCGGCGCGCGCGGCGGCTGTCGAGTCCGGCCCGTCCTCGGTGGGATCAGGGGAAGTGATCCCGGGCTGCTCGGGGCCGAGCCAGGAGTTGCACTTCTCGTAGAGCTCCTTCTCCTCCTCGTAGTCGGAGCCGACGAAGCGCGTGCGAGCACGGCGCGCCCTCGGTGACCGTGAAGCGGAGCAGGTGGCCGAGCTCGTCGAACGGGTTGACCGACAGGGTCTGCCAGAAGACGTAGTTGAGGACGGACTCCATCCCGGTGAAGCCGCACTTCGAGTCGTCCTCGCAGTGCGCCTTGTCCGGCGCCGGCGGGTCGGTCTGGGCCGCACGGATGTCGAACTCGTGCGTGCGGCGGCGGTCGTCGATCGACTCGAGGAACTGGCGGAGCGGCTTGGCGAGCTCGGGCGCGTCCGCGGCCAGCCGGCGCAGCTCGTCGATCTCCTCCTGCGACTCGTCGAGCGCGCTGCGTCCGACCTTGGCGGCCTTTCCGAGCGACCGGAACGAGACGCGCGAGGACTCGGCGAAGGGGCCGAGCTCGGTGAACGTCTTCTCCAGGTCGCGGCGCGGCCTTCTGGAGATCGCGCAGGAGCGGCGTCTGCTCGTCGGTCAGATTGCCCAGCTCCGCCATCGTCGGCTTCAGCTCGTCCAGGAAGGTCGGGAAGAGCTCGAACTGCCGCGCGAGCTCGGCGCGCCGCGTCGCGCTGATCTCGGCCGTCTCGCCGGCCTCGACCACCCAACGGGCGACGTCGCGCTTCTTCTGCTCGAGCTCCGCGATCACGCGGTCCGAGTCGGTGATGAAGTCCTGGATGATCCGGTTCTGGTTGCCGAGGATCTCGAGCACCTCGCTCGTCTCGCGCAGGCCGGGGTGGGCGCGCTTGAGGACCTCCTGGAGGTCCTCCGGGCGGCCGGCGAGACCCGTGCCGAGCTCCGCGAGGATCAGCCGGAGGCGCTCGCGGTAGGGCCTGCGCATGACGTTGCGAAGGAGGTCCTCCGGCACGACCGACGAGGTCTGCTCGACCGGCAGGCGGTCGCCGTCCTTCAGCTTCTCGGGAGCCGATCCCGGCTCACAGTCGACGTAGTACTCACCGATCAGCGATTGCGGGCGGATGCGGCACTCGGCGTCCGTGCGGAAGGAGTCGAAGCCCGGCTCGGTGATCTCGACCTCGACGAGCGCCTTGGCGGGCTCGCCCTTCTGGGCGTCGACCTTGAAGTCGGTGGTCTGGCCGGCGCGGACGTTCCCGACCTTGAGGTCGCCGCCCTCGACGAGGCCGAACGAGTTGTCGAACTCGAGCCAGTACGTCTTGCCCTGCGAGCCGTCGCCCTCGGACGCTCCGGTGGCGAGCACGGCCGCCGCGCAGGCGCCCGCGACGAGGAGGATGGCGAGCGCGCGCCTCATTCGTTCGGCTCCGTCGCCCGGTCTTCCTCGAGGCAGTCCATCTCCTCCTGCTCTTCCTCGCTGAAGACGTTCGAGCCATCGGGTGCCGGGGCCTCGGCCGCGCCCGGGCAGCGCTTGTGCTGGTCGATCTTCACGAACTCCTTGAAGACCTCACCGCGCGTCTCGAGCAGCGGCCCGATCAGCGGCGTCGTGCTCGACGGGCGTGAAGAAGTTGACGTAGGTCTGCGTGCGCGAGATGCCGGTCGCGGCGTCGGCGGCGCCCGTCGTGGAGAAGTCGTCGAACCAGCCGAAGAGGTCCGGCGTGTACGGCCCGCCGAAGCCGATGATCGGGGCGCTGTCACGGGTCGCTATCGCGTTCTCGGCGATCGAGCCGCGCCGCCGTTCGCCGTTCCGCGTGGCCGCGTCGACGGCGATGTCGGCGAGCGGCGTGAACGTCTTCGTCAGCTCGATCAGGTCGTTGCCCGCGCCCTCGCGCCGCACGACTGCGCTGAGGTCGCGGATCGTCGGGCGCGCATCGTTGGCGAACGGGCGCAGCTCGTTGAGGAACGGCTGCAGCTTCTTGGCGACCGGCTTCGACGCGTCGACGAGCGGCTCGACGTCGTCGAGCGCGGCGCGCAGGTTCACGAACGTCGAGTTCGACCGGCGCATGAAGCCGGGCAGCTGCTCGATGGCGCTCGCGAGCGCTTCCTTCTCGTCGCCGATCGCGCGCGTGGTGTCGTTCAGGTTTCCGATCAGCGCGGCGAGGTGGTCGCGCCGCTCGGCCAGCGCGGTGACCAGCTTGCGAGCTGTCGACGATGAAGTGCTCGAGCGCGGGCGTGTCGTGGTTGAGCTCGCGGAACAGCCGCGCCGTGCGCGACAGCGAGGGGTTCAGGTACTGGTAGCCGCGGTTCGCCTCGCGCGTGCGGCCCGCGTACACCTTGGCGCTGCCCTCGAGGAACTTCTGAAGGCTGCGCCGTGTGTTCGGATCGAGGGTGTTGAAGAGCTGGTCGAGGTCGACCGCCGTCTCCGTCTCGTCGACGGCGATATTGCCGCCGTCGTCGATCGTGTCCGGGTTCTCGATCGCCTCTTCCTGGGCCTCGCCGCGGCCGGCAGGCAGTTCATGGCCCGGGATCCGAAGGTCGACGTAGCGGTTCGCGATACCCGACTGCGACGCCTGGCGGATGACGGCGCGGGTCCCGGCAGGAAGCGGTGCGTAGTCGTCGCCGACCTTGAGCGTGACCTCCGCCTGCCCGTCCTGCGTGATCTTGATCCCGTCGACGGCGCCGACGCGGATGCCGCCGACCTGCACGGAGTTCCCGTTCACGAGCTGGGAGGCGTTGAGGAAGGTGGCCTTGACGCTGTAGCTCGTGTCGCTGCCGCCGAAGAGCAGGACGGCAACGAGAACGGCAGCAGCTATCACCGCCGCCAAGGCGGCAACGCGCCCGATCCCGCTAACCGATCGCATCTCTCCTGACTCCCTCCGTACCCCCCGCGCCGGCGGCCGCTCCTCGGCCCTTCCCCCCAGCGCGCGGGCAACCCTACATGAGTGAAACGGCGCCAAGCACCACTAGCTGACGCGGGAGCTTTAAGCGAATGTTGAGCGCTATTCGGGCTCGGGGCGCTCTTCGCCCGGCCACGTTCCGGTCAGGTTCATGAACGCGCGGCGGGAGCCGTGGTCGGTGGCCTCCTTGACCGCGCGGAAGATCGCTCCCTGGACGGCCGCGGCGAGGATGAGCTTGGGCCACGAGATCTCGAGGTGCTTGGAGTCCGGCGGCTCCTCGTCGTCGATCGCGCCCCAGATTCCGTCGAACAGCTTCTTGCCGATCAGGCCGGCCAGGAGGCCGCTGAGAATGGAAAACGGGAGAAAGAGAAACTTCACTGTCTGAGATGTATACCTGGGCCACGCTGAAGCGAACCATCAGGGAGTTCCGCGAGGACAACCTGACCGACTGGGCTGCGGCCCTCACGTACTACGCGGTCCTCGCGATCTTCCCGGGGCTGATCGTGCTCGTCGCGATCCTCGGTCTCGTCGGCCAGCACCCGGAGACGACGAACGCGCTGCTCGACATCGTGCGACGACATCGGCCCGGCATCGGCGGTCGACACGTTCCGCGGGCCGATCGAGAGCGTGGTCAAGTCGAACAGCGGAGCGGGCGCGCTCCTGGGGGTCGGCCTGCTCGTCGCGATCTGGTCGGCGTCCGGGTACATAGGCGCATTCACCCGCGCGATGAACGCGATCTACGAGGTCGAGGAGGGCCGCCCGTTCTGGAAGCTGCGTCCGCTTCAGATCGTCATCACCGTCGCGATGGTCCTCCTGCTCGCGATCGTCGCCATCTCGATCGTCGTGACCGGCCCGCTGGCGCGAGTCGATCGGCGACGAGATCGGGCTCGGCGACACGGCGGTGACCGTCTGGAACATCGCGAAGTGGCCGGTGATCGTCGTGATCGTGATGGGAATGTTCGCGGGGCTCTACTACGTGGCGCCGAACGTGCGCCAGCCGCGGCGCCGCTGGATCACCCCGGGCGGCGTGCTCGCCGTGCTCGCTGTGGCTCGTGGTGTCGGCCGGCTTCGCGATCTACGTCGCCAACTTCGGCTCGTACGACAAGACGTACGGCTCGCTCGGCGGAGTGATCGTGTTCCTCGTGTGGCTATGGCTGTCGAACCTCGCGCTGCTGTTCGGGGCCGAGTTCGACGCGGAGCTCGAGCGCTCGCGCGAGCTCGCCGCCGGGCTCCCCGCCGAGGACTCGATCCTGCTGCCGGAGCGCTCGCCCGCGAAGGAGTAGCGGCCTAGACTCGAGCGACGCCCGGGTAGCCCAACTGGCTGAGGCAGCAGGCTTAAACCCTGCGGTGCATTGCGCACGATGGGGGTTCGAATCCCTCCCCGGGCATACGTCCGTTTGCGGTATTTGACCGCAACCTCAGGGGCCTCTACCCTGTCTTTAGGCCTGGGAATGGCCATCTCCCCTTGGAAGCGCATGCTCTAAATCCAAGCGCCGGATCGGCACTCGCCGGGCGGTCGCCGCTCCTCAGGCTCCAGAGTGACGAGAAGCTCATCGCGCTCATCCGGCGCGGCCACCACGGCGCCTTCGACGCGCTCTTCCAGCGCTACCAGTCGCGGCTGCTCGCCTTCTGCCGTCACATGCTCGGCTCGACCGAGGACGCCGAGGACGTCCTGCAGGAGGTCTTCACCGCCGCCTTCAACGCGATGCTCGCCGACGACCGGCCGATCAACGCGCGCCCGTGGCTCTACCGCATCGCTCGCAACCGGTGCCTGAACCACCTACGCCGCCCGGTCGCCGCCGGGCTCGACTCGATGGACGTGTTCGAGCGCGACGGCGGTGTCACGACGGCGGACACGGTTCACCGCCGCGAGGAGTTCCGCCAGATCGTCTCGGATGTCCAGGACCTTCCGGAGACGCAGCGCACCGCTCTCCTCCTCCGCGAGATCGACGCCCTCTCCTACGACCAGATCGCCGAGGCGATGGACACGACCGTGCCCAGCGTCAAGTCGCTTCTCGTGCGCGCGCGCGTGTCACTGGCCGAGGCGGCCGAGGCGCGCCTCCTGACCTGCGCCGAGGTGCGGTTCGAGCTCGGCCAGGTGGCCGAGGGACTGCAGAAGACGACCGCGCCGGTGCGCCGCCACCTCAAGCACTGCGAGCGCTGCCGCCTCTTCCGCACCGAGCTGCGCAAGGCGAACCGCGCGCTCGCGGCGGTCTACCCGATCGGCCTGTTCGTGGTCGTGAAGAAGCTGATGCTGGCGAAGCTTGGCTCGGGGGCTGCAGGCGGCGGACTCGCAGCGGGCGGTGCCGGCGCCGGCGCCGCGGTGACGCTGGCGCCGCCGGAGCCGGCTCCGCCGCGATGACGACGGCCGCCGGCTCGGTCGCAGGCGCCGCGGGCACGGCCGCCGGTGCCGCGGGCTCGGCGCTCGGCGGCGCGGCCGCGGGCAGCGCTCTCTCCGCCGGTCTTGGCGCCGTCGCCTCGAAGGCGGTCGCCGGACTGGCCGCCGTCACGCTCGTCACGGCGGGGGCCGTGGAGGTCAACAAGGTCACGCAGCGCGAGCGCGTGCCCGTCGCCGCCACCCCGACGCCGGTCACGCCGGAGCCGGTGGCCGAGGCTGCGGCGGAGACGACCGCGCTCGCCGACGTGGAGAAGCCCGCCATCGAAGTGCCCGACGGGAAGTTCAACAGGCCTGAGCAGAAGCCGGAGCCGGCTCCGGCACCCGCCGCCCCGGTCGAGGAGCCGGCCGCCGAGCCGGTCCCGGCCCCCGAGCCGGTTCCGCCCACACCCGCGGCCGGGGTCGTCGACGAGGGCGGCTCGACCACGACCCTCACTCCTGGGGCCGAGGAGGAGCCGACCGTGGACTCCGAGGACGCCTCCCCCGCCGCCCGAGGAGGAGTCGGACGTCCAGCAGGAAGAGCCGAGCACGCCGCCCGGCGAGCCCCGCTCCACGCCTGAGGACCGCCAGCCCGCTCCAGTGGCCGGCGAAGAAGCGCCGCGCTCGAGCGAGTAGCGCTGGCCACCATCGAGGACTTCGAGAAGGTCGACATGCGCGTCGGGCGCGTGGTCCGCGTCGACGACTTTCCCGAGGCGCGCAACCCCGCCTGGAAGCTCGAGATCGACTTCGGCCCGGAGGTCGGCGTCAAGCACTCGTCAGCGCAGATCACCCACTACACGCGCGAGGCGCTCGAGGGGCGCCTGGTGGTCGGCGTGGTCAACTTCCCGCCGCGCCGGATTGCGGGCTTCGAGTCCGAGGTGCTGGTGCTGGGCGCGCTCGACGACGAGAAGGGCGTGATCCTGCTCCGGCCCGACGAGGACGTCGAGCTGGGCGACCGGGATCGGCCTAGGCGGCTCGTAGCCGCGGCGAGAGCCCGATGACCTTCAGCCGGCGGTCGAGGGCCTTCATGGCGAACGCGCGCGTCTCGTCCAGCGACACGCCGAACAGCTCCTGGCCCTCCTCGTACCACGGCGGCATCAGCACGCCGTCCGCCGCCGGCCCGGCCTCGGTGATCGTGCGCGTGATCGCGTCGCGGTAGCGCTCGTCCTTCTGCGCCATCTCGCGGAGGAAGCGCGCGCCGAAGGCGACGTGCCTGTGCTCGTCGCGCGCGACCTTGTTGAACCCCTCGACGAAGCCCGGCAGCGTGCCGACGTCCTCGTTGTAGCTGATGATGAAGTGCTGGCCCGTGAGGGCGAGCATGCCCTCGATGACCATGTGGTAGAGCGTGATCGCCTCGACCAGCGTCTCGAGGTCCTCGGGGTCGCGCGCGAGCTTGTCCACGCGCGAGCCGAGCATCTCGTCGAAGAGCACGCCGAAGTTCGGGTTCAGGTGCGCGCTCGTCTCCTCGAGCCGCGCGTTCAGGTCGTCTGACTCGAGCACGCCGACCTCGGAGTAGAAGCGGTCGAAGAACGCCACGTGCCGCGCCTCGTCGGCGATCTGGGTGCACAGGAAGATGCGCATCTCCTCGTCGGGCGAGGCGCGCATCATCGGCCCGAGCTCGGCCGCCACGCGCTGCTCGCCGATGAAGAACGACGACAGCCCGTACATGCGCTGGTAGCGCTCCTCCTCCGGGATCCGCTCGTGCCAGTCGATCCGGTCCTGCGTGAAGTCGAGATCCTGGACGCTCCACTGCTGCCGCTCCCACAGGCGGTAGAGCTCGGCGTAGCTCAGGAGGTTCGCGCCGCCGCGGTCGGCGTCGGCCTGGAGCGCGGGATCGCTCGTGGCCTGGAAGTCGGCGCGCTCCATGCGCGTCGAGGCAGCGTCACTCACGGTGAAGAAGTCTAAGGGCCGGGCTCTGCGGAGGCCACGACGCGGACGTTCCCCTGCGGGCTCTTGCCCTCGTACGACTCATCCGGCAGGAGCCCATCCAGCTCGAGCTCGTCTGTTCCGTTCCCCTCGATCGCGAGACGGTTCCGGTTCATGGTCAGCGAATAGGGCCGCCCGTCCGCGCTGCGCAGGATCACGCGAATCGCGATGAACGCCGGCACGCGGACCTCGCGTGGCGTCAGGCGTCCGTTCCGGCCCTGTGAACACCGCCTCCGAGCGGATCGCCTCCTCGTCGCCCTGCTGCTCCTCGGGCGGCACCGTGCGCGGCTCCTCGTCGGGATCGGGCGCCTTCGTCCGTATCGGGCGTCTCCGGCGGTGGTGTCGTGACCGGAGCCGGCGCGGTCGTGGTGGGCGTCGTCTCGGCAGCGGTGTCGCTGTCGTCGTCGTCACCGCAGGCGCTGAACATGAGTCCAACCGCGCCAACCAGGAGTAAAGCGAGCCGAGCTCGTGCCGATACGCACAGAGTGATGCGAGATGTTCCCACCGACTTCACCTACATCCCTCCTTCGCTATGACGCCCGAGCGGCGCCGTCTCTGGATCGCTGGACAGCGCGTTCATCACGGGCTGACCGGCGTGCTGCTGCTCGCGACGGGCGCCGCGCTGATCCTGCACGACTGGAAGGACCGGTCGCTGTGGTTCCAGCTCGGTCCCGACATGCAGCCCTAGGCGGCGAGAACGTCTCGCCGGGCTGCAGGACCGCGACCTTCGACGACGTCTTCGACTCGACGTCGGACTTGAACGCCTCGGCGTCGGTCTCGATCGGCGGGAACGTGTCGTAGTGGCACGGGATCACGGTCCCGGCGCCGACCAGGTCCGCCGCGGCGACCGCGTCGTGGCGATCCATCGTGTAGTGGCCGCCGATGCACATCAGCGCCACGTCGATCGAGTCGCGCTTGCCCGGCAGGGCCAGGTCGGAGAAGAGTCCCGGTGTCGCCCAGGTGGTAGACGGTCTTGCCGCCGAGGTTGATCACCAGCCCGGCCGGCGTATGCGGCGTGCCGTTGGGCGACACCGCCGTGTGCCAGGCCGGCGTGAGGCGGACCCAGCCGCCCTCGAACTCGATGGTGCCGCCGATGTTCGGGTCGGCAACGTTCTCGACGCCGCTCTCCCCGAGCTCGTTCGCGAGCTCGACGATCGCCACCGTCTGCGCGCCCGGTGCGCTTTGCGATGTCGACCGTGTCGCCGATGTGGTCGGCGTGGCCGTGGGTCAGGAAGATGTGGGTGGGGTCGAGCGTCGCCCGCCTCGACGGCGGCCTTCGGGTTGCCCGTGAGGAAGGGGTCGACCAGGACGCGCGTGTCGCCCTCGGTCAGCTCGAAGCAGGCATGTCCCAGGAAGCGAATCTCCATCTACTCGTTCCTCCTTTCGATCTCAAGCTCTCGCGCGAGCTCCCACCCTACGGCGACGCCGATCAACATGCCCAGCCGGGTCTCCTCGGCCAGCAGCGTGCGGACCGCGCGCTTTCGTTCGTCGAGGTCTTCCTGGCTCAGCGCCGTCGAAACCTCGCTCTCGCGCAGCTGGCCGAAGTAGCCGTCGAGGTCGAGCGCGCTGTAGAGCACGTGCTGAAGCTGCGGAGCGATCCTGGCGACGCGCGCCTCGGCCTCGCGGAACCGGTCCGGCTCCGTCAGCGCCTTCAGGGCGGCGTCGATCTCCTCGTCCGTGAACCGCCGTTCGGCCACGCCCGCGTCAGCGCCTGATCGTCGACAGCACGAGCCCGGCGACGGCGCCCATCGCGGCGCCGCCGACCGCGGCGACGATGCTCGCGTCCTCCGTTGCGAGCGACAGGGCGAACAGGAGGCCGGCGATCACGTACACGCCGAGCAGGTCGTTTTCGCGGCTCTCGCCGCGGCGCGCCGCCATCCGGTCGTCGACCAGCCACGCGAAGAGCAGCCCGAGGGCGGCCCCGTTCGCGCCGACGGCCGGCAGGACGTCCGCCGCATTGCTGAGCGCGGCGCCCGCCGCGCCCGCGCCGACGAAGATCAGCACCGGCACGACGTGGCCGAAGCGGCGCTCGAGGTGCATGCCGAAGATGCCCGTGGCCGTCAGCGCGATGAACGCGTAGCCGAGGTTGTCGTGCAGGAAGGGGGTCGCTGCGATGCGCCACCAGTCGCCGTCGATCGGGAAGATCAGCGCGCCCAGGTCGTAGTAGGTGACCTCGTTGCTCGCCGTGACGACCATGGCGAGCAGCGCCAGCGCGATCAGGAGCTGCGTGGCGCGCGGCGGCGTCTCCGGCGCGATGCCCGGGATCTCGTCGGGCCGCAGCTTCGGCAGCTTTGGGCCCCGGCGCGAGCCGCCCCGTCTGCGGCGTGCCGTCCGGTCCGATCTTCGGCGCGCGCTTCCGCACCCGCTGCCCGCAGTAGGGGCACTCGGTGACGTACGGGCTGACCTCGGCGGAGCAGTTCTTGCAGACGACGAAGAGGTCGGGCTCAGTCATCCCGACCGAGGATACGGAAGCCCTGGCGCGTGAGCGAGTGGCTCAGTCGGGCTGGCTGGTCTTCTCCACGATTTCGCGCATGACCTCGCGCAGGTCGTGGTTCGCCTCGAAGACGACGAGCTGCCGCGAGGCGCCGTTGCCCTTTTCGAGCAGGTCGTCGATGCAGTCGAGGTCGCCGGCGGATCCGAGCTCCTCCGCGTGCGGCCGCAGCCGGTCGACCACGCGACTGACGAGGTCGGTGGTCTGCACGCGGTTCGTGTCGGGCAGGTCCACCAGGCTGCCCTCCAGCCCGTGGCGGGCCGCAAGGAACTTGTTCTCGTCGAGCATCTCGTACGGGTAGCGCGCGAGCTCGTATCCCTGGTCGAACTTCTCGCTGAGCTCCTTGACCATCGCCTGGACGAGCGCGGCCAGGGCCAGCGTGTGCTCGA
The DNA here is from genome assembly GCA_963839405.1 of uncultured Thermoleophilaceae bacterium. GTDB lineage: Bacteria > Actinomycetota > Thermoleophilia > Solirubrobacterales > Thermoleophilaceae > DASPHG01. Next base: position 126,196 of record CAWIUV010000005.1, on the reverse strand, counting down.
CGCGCGTCTGCGCGTCCATGACACGAATCTCGACGGTGCCGAAGTTCGGGTGCGGCCTGACGTCGTACCAGAGGTAGGTGTAGTCCTCGATCGTCCGCGACTCGATCATGAACTTGATCCGGCGCTGGTAGTCGTCCCAGTCGTCGTAGCGCGGCGGGATGCCCACTCGCGGGAACGCGCGGAAGATCGGCGTGCGCGTGGAGAGGAGCCGTGTCTGATCCGCGCGCCAGAAGGGCGAATTCGCCGAGAGCGCCAGAAGCAGCGCCAGGTGCACGCGCATGCCGTTGGCGACGTAGACGGCCTTGTCCGGGTCGTCCACGCCGACGTGGACGTGCACGCCGAAGATGAGCTCCTGGCGGGCGATGAACTGGAGCCCCGCGACGAGGTCGCGGTAGCGCGGCCGCGCGACGATCCGCTGGTCCTCCCACAGCGCGAACGGGTGAGTGCCGGCAGAGCCGATCGCGAGGCCGAGGCCCTCGGCCGTGGTCTGCACGCGCTTGCGGAGCTCGCGCAGCTGCCGGCCGGCCTCGACGGTGTCCCTGCACGGCTCCGTCGCGATCTCGCACACGGACTCCATCAGCTCGGGCTTGACGGCGTTCGTCTCGCCGAGCGCCTCGAGGAGCGACTCGATCGAATTGGAGAGCTCGAGCGTGTTCGCGTCCACGATCATCAGCTCCTCTTCGATGCCGATGGTGTACGCGGGGCCCGTGAATCGGTGCTCCACGGCGCGCATCGTAGACTGCCGAGGCGACTATCGACGAAGGAGATTTCTCAGGTGGCACTCGGCTACGACGGCAAGCTGTACATCCTCGCTTTCGACCACAGAGGCTCGTTCCAGAAGAAGTGGTTCGGCCTCGAGGGCGACCCCTCGCCCGAGGACACGCAGCGCATCGCCGACGCCAAGCGCGTGATCTACGAGGGGCTCGAGAAGGCCCTGGAGAAGGGCGCCGAGCCGGGCGTCACCGGCGCGCTCGTCGACGAGCAGTTCGGCGAGCCCAGCGGGATCCCGCAGGCGGCGAAGGAGCGCGGCCTGAAGCTCGCGATGCCGGTTGAGAAGTCGGGCCAGAACGAGTTCGACTTCCAGTACGGCGACGATTTCGGCGCGCATATCGAGAATTTCGATCCCGACTTCGCCAAGGTGTTGGTCCGCTACAACCCGGACGGCGACGCGGAGATGAACGAGCGCCAGTTGGGGCGCCTGAAGACCCTGGCCGACTGGCTTCACGCGAACGACCGCAAGTTCCTCTTCGAGCTGCTGGTCCCGGCGGAGGAGTCGCAGCTCGAGCAGGTGGGCGGCGACACGGACCGCTACGACGCCGAGCTGCGGCCCGAGCTCATGCGGCGCACCATCGAGGAGATCCAGAACGCCGGCATCGAGGTGGACATCTGGAAGATCGAGGGCGTCGACGAGCGCTCGGACGCCGAGATGCTCGCGAAGCAGACGCGCACGGGCGAGGGCCGCGAGAACGTCGTGTGCGTCCTGCTCGGACGCGGCGCCAACGACGACAAGGTCGACCACTGGCTCACGCAGGCGGCACCCGTGGAGGGATTCGTCGGGTTTGCGATCGGCCGCTCGATCTGGGGCGACGCCCTGAAGGGCTTCATCGACGGCTCGCTCGACCGCGACACCGCGGCGGGCCAGATCTCCGAGAACTACCTGCGCTTCGTGCGCGTCTACGAGGACGCCGAACAGCTCGCTACTGCTCGGTAGCGCGTAGTACGGCTCGTTACCGGGCTGGCCGCTCATGAAGATGCGTCAGTCGCTGCGCGAGTTCGAGAATGCCTTCCATGAGCAGGCGGTCGAGGACCGCCTGCACAGCGAGGAGGTCAAGGTCGACGTCGCCCAGCGCGCACGCGTGCGCCGGGCCGAGCGCGTCCAGAAGCACGGCACGCTGCGCTTCCTGACGCTCGTCACGGTGATCATCCTCACGGCCGTCATCGTGACGGTCGTGATGTTCGAAACGCTCGCGCGCGTAGCCGGCTAAGAGCGCGGACGGCGTGCTGAGGCCTCTTCAGCTTGTCGAGGGCGGCATCAACCGCCTGTTTCGCCTTAGGGTCCTCGCCGCGCTCCTGCTGGATCTCCAGGTAGACCTCTTTGCGGAATACCGGAATCGTTCGCGGCGCCTGGATCCCGATGCGCACCTTCTCGCCCATGATCGCGAGGACCGAGACCTCGATCTCGTCCCCGATCATGATGCTCTGGTTTGACTTTCTAGTCAGGACAAGCATGGCCGCCCCTGTCGCCTCCGTGCCTCTGCACCCAGTGCGACCACTTAAGCAGGCTTCGAAGCTTTGATCAAGTAATGCGTTGCTAGTGTCTGCGCCCGTCGTGGCGCGTCGATCGCTGAAACCTCAGCTCAATCAGATCCGGACCTGGGTCCGGCAGGGCCGCACCGACGCCTGGATCGCCCATCAGCTCGAGGTAGCCGTACGCGATATCGACGCCTTCAAGCGCGAGCACGGACTCGCGCCCGAGGGCGAGGAGGACGCCGCTTTCGACGCCGATCTGGACCTGCGCGCCGAGGATGACGCGCTCATCGCGGCCGAGCTCGACGCCGAGCCCGAGGAGGAGGACGACGGACGGCGACGAGAACGGCGACGACGACGAGCAGGCCGATGACAAGGCTCAGGCGACCGCCCGCGCCGCCGTCGCGGCCGCCGTGGCGGACGCGGCCGCCGGCGCCGCTCGAAGGTCCTCGAGGGCAGCTTCGACCACGGCGAGGACGGCTACGGCCTGTGGCTCGACCCCTCGATCCAGCAGGACTCGGTCTACGCGGAGCACTGGGCAGGCCACCGGCCGGTGACCGTCTCGGTCGAGCCGGACCGCATCGTCATCCGCCGCGCGGGCGAGGACAGCTCGGGCGACAACGGCAACTCCGGGTCGGACGACATCGACCCCGACGAAGCCGCGGCCTAGCCCGCCCCGTCGGGCCTAATCGACGCGGGCACGCTCGACGCGCTCGGGGTCGCTGAGGCGGCGGCCGCCGGCGAAGTCGCTCGCCTCGCGCGCGTAGCGTCCGAACGCGGCGTCGACCAGCCACGCCGGGTCAGCGCCGAAGTCCGGTGACGACGCGTACAGGTCGGCAAGCTCCGCGACCGTGAAGGTCGAGCCCAGGCGCTTGCGGAGCTCCTCGACCAGGCTCTCCGTGGCGCGCCGGTACGTGCCGTCGTCAGCCTCGGCGAGCCTCCGCTCGCCCTCCTCCCACTGGAAGATGCGCGTTCTCGACCGGGTATGCGATGCGCCGAGGCTAGCGACCCAGGTTCGAGATGACGTACGCCCGCTCGCCCTCCTTGATCATGCCGAGCTTGCGCGCCTCGCGCTCGAGCGCGAGCGGGCGCTTCAGGTCCTGGACGCGGTGCTTGAGCCGCGCGTTCTCGTCCTGCAGGTCGCGGAGCAGGGCCTCCTCGTGCTGCGCCGTCTCGGACTGGCGGACCCAGTGGCTGATCGGCGAGATGTAGGCCAGGAGGATCGCGAACAGCACCGCGAGCAGGGCGTAGCGCCCCAGCCGGTCCCAGCGGATCCGGCCGGGTGCGGGCGCACGTCGAGCTGTCGCGGAGGCGGCCATCCACTCCCGCTTCGCGGCCCGCGCCGCGGTTCCTCCCTCAGGAGCGGAAGACCGACCGGCCCGGGTAGGTGGCGTCGGCGCCCAGCGCCTCCTCGATCCGCAGGAGCTGGTTGTACTTCGCGACCCTGTCCGACCGCGACGGAGCACCCGTCTTGATCTGGCCGCAGCCGGTGGCCACAGCGAGGTCGGCGATCGTCACGTCCTCGGTCTCGCCCGAACGGTGCGACATGACGGCCGAGTAGCCGGCCTCGGCGGCCGTGTTCATCGCGTCGAGCGTCTCGGTGAGCGTCCCGATCTGGTTGACCTTCACGAGGATCGAGTTGCCGACGCCGCGCTCGATGCCCATGCGCAGGCGCTCGGTGTTCGTGACGAACAGGTCGTCGCCGACGAGCTGGACGCGTGTCGCCCAGCCGGTCGGTCAGCGTCTTCCAGCCGTCCCAGTCCTCCTCGGCCATCCCGTCCTCGATCGAGAGGATCGGGTAGCGCTCCGCCATCTCCGCCCAGTAGGCAGCCATCTCGTCCGCGGACAGCGTGCGCCCCTCGTGCTCGAGCACGTACTCCCCGTCGCGCTCGATCTCGCTCGTGGCCGGGTCGAGCGCGATGGCGATCTCCTCGCCGGGCGTGTACCCGGCGGCGGCGATGCCCGCCATCAGCATCTCGAGCGCCGCCTCGTTCGAGTCGAGGTCGGGCGCGAAGCCGCCCTCGTCCCCGACCGCGGTGCTCAGGCCGCGCTCGTGAAGCGTCTTCTTCAGCGCGTGGAAGACCTCGACCCCGCCGCGGAGCGCCTCCGAGAACGTGCTGAAGCCCACCGGGATCACCATGAACTCCTGGAAGTCGACCTTGTTGTCCGCGTGCGCGCCGCCGTTCAGCACGTTCATCATCGGGACCGGCAGGACGTGCGCGCCCTCCCCACCCAGGTAGCGCCACAGCGAGGTGCCCTCCTCGGCCGCCACCGCCTTCGCCGCGGCGAGCGACACGCCCAGGATCGCGTTCGCGCCGAGGCGACCCTTGTTCGGGGTCCCGTCGAGGTCGATCATCGCCCGGTCGAGTGCGGCCTGGTCGGCGGCATCGAGCCCGGTCACGGCCTCGCGGATCTCGCCGTTCACGTTCGCGACCGCTTTCGAGACGCCCTTGCCGGCGAACGCGTCGCCGCCGTCGCGGAGCTCGACGGCCTCGTGCTCCCCTGTCGAGGCGCCCGAGGGAACGGCGGCGCGGCCGGCGGCGCCGGACTTCAGCCCCACCTCGACCTCGACCGTCGGATTGCCGCGGCTGTCGATGATCTGACGGCCGTGCACGAGCTGGATCTCACTCAAGCTTCCTTCTCCTCCTTGAATCGGTTGGCGGCCTCGCGGAGTGCGAGCTCGGGATCGACATCCAGTGCGCGGGCCACGGCCACCGCGTGGAAGAAGAGGTCCCCGACGATCTCGGACGGGTCGCGCTCCTCGCCGGCCTGGCGCTGGATCTTGCGGGCATACGACAGCGACGGAAGGTTCTCGGGCAGCGGGCCGAACAGTGCGCCGCCGCGCTCGTCGTCGCGCTTGATCTCGTCCCACTGGCGCACGACCCCGTCAGCGGTCTCGACGGACTTGTCGCCGAAGACGTGCGGGTGGCGCCGGATCAGCTTCTCGCGGCAGCGGTCGGCGACGTCGGCCAGGCTGCCCGCGTCGCGCTCCTCGAGGAGAAGCGACAGGAAGTAGACCTGGAAGAGCACGTCGCCGAGCTCGTCGAGCAACTTCGCGTCGTCACCCGAGTGCGCCGCGTCGGCCAGCTCATAGGCCTCCTCGACGGTGTGCGGGACGATCGAGCGCTCGTCCTGCTCGCGGTCCCACGGGCACTCGCGCCGCAGGCGGCGCGTGATCTCGTCGAGGGCGAGGAGGGCGTCCGACGTGCGCCCGGCTGCTCGGGCACTAACCCTGCGGAACGGGGACGGGCTGGCCGCCCTGGGGCGGTGCGCCCTGAGGCGGTGCGCCCTGCGGGACCGCTCCCGGCGGGACCTGGCCCTGCGGGACCGCTCCCGGCGGGACCCCCTGCGGAGCGCCTCCGGCGGGCGGCGCCACCTGCGGCGAGCCGCCGGACGCGGGACCCGTCTGAGTGTCGTCGTCGGCGTTGTCGCAGTCCTCGACGATGTAGTCGTCGGCGCACTGCGTCTCGTCCTTGTACTTCTCGCGGAAGTCCTCGATGAAGCTGTCGAGCGCCTCCTGCTCGCGCTCCGACTTGAGCAGGTTCTTGATCGTCTCCTTGGCGTCCTCGAGCGACTGCTGGCTGGCCTCGGTCACGTCCGTGACCTCGAAGACGTACCAGCCGAACTGGGTCTTGACCGGGCCCGTGAGCTCGCCCTGCTCGGCCGAGAAGATCGCGTCGTCGAAGGCCTTCTCCTGCTGGCCCTGCGCGACCGCCGGCAGCTTGCCGCCCTGTGACTTCGAGGCCTCGTCGATCGAGAACTCCTGCGCGACGTCCTTGAAGCTCTGGCCGCCCTCGAGCGCCTGGCGCGCCTCGTTGGCGCGCGCCTCGGTCTTCGTGAGCACCACGTTCAGGTCACGCCGCTCGGGCTGGGCGAAACGCTCCTTGTTCTCCTCGTAGTACTTCTCGATGTCCTCGTCGGAGATGTCGCCCTTGCCCTCGATGATCTCCTCGCGGACCTTGTTCGAGAGGACGTCGAGCTTCACGCGGAAGAGCAGGTCCTCCTCCGTCTGGCCTGAGGTCTCCAGGAACTCCTGGTAGTCCTTCTCCTTGGGGAACGACTGGTTCTTCTGGTCCTCGAACTGCTTCTGGACCTCCTCGTCGGTCACCTCGATGTCGCGCGTCCTCGGCCTCCTGCTGAATCCACTCCGCCGAGATCAGGAACTGCATGACCTGCTGCTTGAGCGAGTCGAACTCCTGCTGGCACTGGTCCTTCAGCTGGGCGTCGGTGGGCTTCTGCGAACCGGGCGGCGCGGGCTGCTTCTTCTTGGCAGCGATGCACTCGGTGAACTCAGGCGGGTCGGGAAGGACGATCTCGCCGCCGGCTCCCGGGGGCTGCTGACCCTGCGCTGCGGCCTGCAGCCAGTGGTCGAAGTCCTCCTTCTTGATGACGGCGTCGTCGATCTTCGCGACGGCGCCGGAAGGCACGTCATTCCCACATCCGGCTACGACTACGGACAGCGCGGCGAGCGCCGCGAGCAGAGAGATGAGACGTCTCGGTCGCAAAGCAGCGCGGGAGGTTAGCGCGTCGGCGCCGACGCAACCTTCAGTACCGCTTCCGCAGCGGCAACGACGGCGGGGAAGCGGGCGGCAGGGTCGTCGGGCACGCGCAGGGTCACCTGACTCTTGCCCGACTCGTAGATCACGCCCGGCAGCTCGGCGCGCAGGGCCTTCGCCCCCGCCGAGTCGAGCTCGATCGGCGTCACCGCCAGGCGTCCGCCCGTGAACGTCACCGCCTTGGCGCCCGCGCGCCCGAGCTTGATGCGCGCATCCTGCAGCTTGATCAGGTTCTCGAGCGCGTCAGGCAGCGGCCCGAAGCGGTCGGCGAGCTCCTCGCGAAGCACGATCAGGTCGGCGATCTCGCGCGCACCGGCCACGCGGCGGTGGATCTCGATCTTCGCGGCCTCGTACGGGACGTAGTCGCCCGGCACGTACGCGTCGACGGGCACGTCCATCCGCACCGGCTCGGGCGCCTCGTCCGCAGCGCTACCCGCCAGCGCAGCCACAGCTTCGTCGAGCATCGCCACGTACAGCTCGAACCCGATCGCCGCGACGTGTCCCGACTGCTCGTCGCCGAGCAGGTTGCCGGCGCCGCGGATCTCGAGATCGCGCATCGCGATCTTGAAGCCCGATCCGAGCTCCGTGTAGTCGGAGAGCGTGGACAGCCGCGCGGCGGCCTCCTCCGTGAGCGCCGCCGACGACGGATAGAAGAGGTACGCGTACGCACGCTCGCGAGAGCGGCCCACGCGTCCGCGGATCTGGTAGAGCTGCGCGAGCCCGAGCTGGTCCGCGCGCTCGACGATCAGCGTGTTCGCGGTGGCGATGTCGAGCCCCGATTCGACGATCGAGGTGCAGACGAGCACGTCGGAACCGCCGCGCAGGAACTCGAGCATCACCTTCTCGAGCGCCTTCTCGTCCATCTGGCCGTGCGCAACCGCCACGCGTGCCTTCGGGCAGAACGCCCGGACGCGCTCCGCGGTCTCGTCGATCGTCTCAACGCGGTTGTGGAGGAAGAACGCCTGCCCGCCCCGCGCGAGCTCGCGGTCGATCGCCTGCTTGGCGAGGTCCTCGTCGTACTCGCCCACGTATGTCTTGACCGGCCGCCGGCCCTCCGGCGGGGTCTCGATGACGGAGATGTCGCGCAGGCCGGCGAGCGACATCTGCAGCGTGCGCGGGATGGGAGTTGCCGACAGCGACAGGACGTCCACCTTCAAGCGGAGCTGGCGGAGGAGCTCCTTCTGCTTCACCCCGAAGCGCTGCTCCTCGTCCACGATCAGGAGTCCGAGGTCATCCGGCCGCACGTCGCGCGAGAGAAGCCGATGCGTGCCGATGAGGATGTCGACCTTGCCCTCGGCGAAGTCCTTGACCGCTGCGCGCACCTCCGCGGCCGACCGGAACCGCGATGCCATCTCGATGTGGAACGGGTAGTCGCGCATCCGCTCGACGAACGTGCCGTGGTGCTGCTGGGCGAGGATCGTCGTGGGGACGAGGAACATCACCTGCTTGCCGTCGGCCGCCGCCTTGAACGCCGCACGCAGGGCGACCTCGGTCTTCCCGTAGCCGACGTCGCCGCAGATCAGGCGGTCCATCGGACGCGCCTCCTCCATGTCCGCCTTCACCTGCTCGATCGCGTCGAGCTGGTCGGGCGTCTCGCGGTAGGGAAACGCATTCTCGAAGTCGAGCTGCCATTCGCCGTCGGGCGGGAACGGGTGGCCGGCGCGGCGCTTGCGCTCCGCGTAGAGGTTGATCAGCTCGCCCGCCAGCGCCTGCGCGGCGCGCCGGGCGCGCAGCTTCATCTGCTCCCACGCCTTGCCGCCGAGCTTCGAGAGCGGCGGCTCGCCGGCCCCCGCGCCTACGTAGCGGGAGATCTTGTGAAGCTGATCGCTCGGCACGAAGACGCGGTCGCCGTCCTTGTACTCGAGCTGGAGGTAGTCGCGTGTCACGCCGCCGACGGTCTTCGTCTCGAAGCCCGTGAAGAGCGCGATGCCGTGGTCCTCGTGCACGACGGCGTCGCCGGCGCGCAGGTCGGTGAAGGAGGCGATCGCCGAGCCGGTGCCCGCGCGCGGGCCCGGCTTCCGATCCGTTGCGCGGCGCCGCCGCAGCAGCCGGTGCTCGGGCACCACGGCGAGCTTCAGGCCCGGCGCGAGGAACCCCTCGCGCAGCGCGGCGGCCGCGAACCAGACGCCGGGCTCGCCGCCAGGGTCCCGGCCGTCGAGGAACTCCGCGCGGAGGCGCGCGAGGTTGTACGCCGCGCGCTCCGCCTCGCCGCGGCGGCCCCACGTGACGACCGTGCGATAGCCCGAGTTCACAAGCTTCTCGAGCTCCGGCTCCGCCTCGCGCAGCGATTTCGCGGCGGTGTCCGCCGCCTGCGCGCGGAAGACGTGCGGCTGGTCGCCCGAGATGCTCGACAGCCGCACGGACGCGCGCCGGTCGAGCTCGGCGTCGAGCTCGTCCGGGCTCACGTAGAGCTGGTGCGCATGCTCGTCGTGGAAGCTCGTCGTGATGTCCTGCCAGTGGTCGGCGAGCGACGGGGCCAGCTCCTCCTCGGCGGCGACCGCCACGTACGCGTCCTCGGGAACGAGCGCGAGCATCTCGCCGAAGCGGTCGAGCGGCAGGAGCTCGGCGATGTCCGGCCGGTCCTCCTCAGCCTCGGTCGCAGCGATCTCCGCCAGCTCGCGGTGCTCGGGCCCGAGCTCCGCCGCCGGGGCGATCTCGACCCGCTCGGCCTCTTCGAGCGAGCGCTGCGTGAAGGTGGAGAAGTACGTCAGCCGCTCGACCTCGATGTCGAACAGCTCGCAGCGGACCGCGCGCTCCTCGGTGGCCGGGTAGACGTCGAGGATGTCGCCGCGCACCGCGAACTGCCCGCGGTCCTCCACCTGATCCACCCGCTCGTAGCCGCAGGCCACGAGCCGCTCGCTCACCTCGTCCAGGTCGAGCAGCTCGCCCTTCGCGATCTCGAACCCGTGCGGGCGCAGCGCGGGATCCGGGACCTTCTCGCTGAGCGCCGTCACGGAAGCCACGACGACCGCGCCTTCCACGCCCGCGAGCGCGTCCAGTGCCGCGATCCGCAGCCCCACGAGGTGCGGCGGCGGCGCCAGGTGGGACTCGTACCGCACGCCGCGCGCCGGGTAGAGGCGCACGGCGCGCGGCGACAGGAACGCCTTCAGGTCGGCCGCGAGATCGCGGGCCGAGCGGTCGTCCCCCGCCACGACGAGCGCGGGGCGCTTCGGGTCCGCGTCGAGCAGCGACGCGAGCAGGTACGGGCGCAGGCTCGCCGAGACGAACGCTCGCTGCGGCTCGTCGCGGGCAGCCTCGACCAGCGCGTCGAAGGACGCGTCTTCATGGGCGTATGTGAGGAGCTGGCGCAGAGACATGGCACGACGAACGGCCGCGCGGGGCTTCCGCGCGGCTATCCGCGAGCGATTCTAGGCGGCGGTTGCCTAAGCCTTCCGGCGACAAAGCTCACGGCATGCCGCCGGCGACGTGGTGGAGGTACGCCGGTATGCGCTGCGCGAGCGCGGCCGACGGCGCACGGCATCCAGCACCCGGATCTTCAGCCGCGCTCGCCGTCGCTTTCCCGCTCCCGACAGCGCGGCGTTCGACAGGACCATGGCCGCGGGGTCGAGAACCTCCACGGAGAAACCGGCGGCGCGCGCGGCGAGAGGTACGTCGAGGCGAGAAACGCATGCTCGTTCCCTTCGAACTTGGCCACCTCGTGACCGGGACGGAGCTGCGGGTCCATCGGCGCGCGGAGCGTCTCGCGGATCACCGAGAGGACTCCGGACGGCTTCAGGACGCGGTGTGCCTCGCGGAAAGTCCGGACGAGCGTTCGCAGCGTGTTGTGGTGAAGCACCTCGCAGCAGAAGACGTGATCGAGCGTCCCGGAGGCGAGCGGGAGATCGAACATCGGCCCAAGCACGCGTTCGAAGTGCGTGCCGTCCCGCTCCATCCACCAATTCGCGGTCCGCAGTCCCTGCATCTCGTACGAGGCGATGTCGAGCGCGATCACCGTGAGGCCGCGCCGAGCGAAGGCGGCCGAAGCCCACAGGTATTCGAACCCACGTCGAGCACGCGCTGACCGGGCGAGAACTCGACGACGTTCTCGAGAGCGTCGAATGCCATCCGCTGGCCCGTCCAATACGGGCCAGGTTCATCTGGGAGCCGCAGGATTCGCTCGCGATCCCACCCGTCGCGGCGCATGACATCCGCGAAGCGCCCAAGTCCAGCGGCTTCTCGGATGACCGCGGCGGGCGGCTCGTACAGGAGGTCCGCGATGCCATCTGTAACCGCTGCTTGGTGCCCGCAGCGCTCGCAGGTCAGCGTTCCCTCGCGGACCTCATGTGCGCTGGCGGCCGCTTGCCGGAGCTGGAGTGCCCGCTCGGCGCGACATCGCGGGCAACGAAGAAGGTCGACTGCTGACTCGTACAGGATGCGCGAGTCTAGCCGGCCTGAGCGCCGCTGACCGGCCGCGGCGACAGCTCGAACCAGACGCGAGCGCGTGCGTCGCGGTTCACACCCCAGCGGTCGGCGAGAGCCTCGACGATCACCAGGCCGCGGCCACCCTCGGCGTCGTCGCGCACGCCGACCTCGCCGGCGTCGAAGCCGAAGCCGCTGTCGGCGATCTCAACCTTCAGCCCGTTCTGGCGCAGCCAGACGCGCAGGCCGATCGGATCGTCCGAGGCCGAGTGCCTGATGCTGTTCGTGACGACCTCCGAGACGAGAAGCTGGGCGTCACGAAGGACTCCCGGCTCCATCTCGGGGGCGAGCTCCTCCACTGCGCGGCGGGCCTCGGCGGGCGCGCGCGGGGATGAATCGATTGTGGCGTCCAGAGCCGGTTCGAAGCCGGGAGGGCTCACCCAATGAGAATCGGCGTGTTCCCGAAATCCGACAAGTGGCCGATCGGACCCACTGACCGGATGATCTTGTGTCAACCGATCGGCTGGCTGAAGCAGGCGCTCCGCCTCGTCGGCCGCGGCCTCCACGAGCTGAGCGACCTCCTCCCTGCCCTCCGCAAAGCGGCCGAGCACGTGCGCGGAGACGATCTCCGGGTCCGTCGAGTCCGGCCGCCCCACTCCGACGCGCACGCGCTGGAAGTCCGGGGAGCCGAGCTCGCGCTTGAGCGACTTCAGCCCGTTGTGGCCGGCCAGCCCGCCGCCCAGGCGCACCTCGATCTTCCCGAACGGGAGGTCGATCTCGTCGTGGATCGCGAGCACGTGGTCGAGGTCCACGCCGAGCGCGCCGCGCGCAGGCCTGACCGCCCGGCCGGCTTCGTTCATGTACGTCTGCGGAAGCAGCACGCCGACCCGCGGCCCGCCCGGACCGGTGCGGCCGTCCGTGTACAGCCCGGCGTACTTCTTCTTCGCGCGCGGGAGGTCCCACCGGCGGGCGAGCTCGTTTGCCACCTCGAAGCCGATGTTGTGGCGGGTGCGCGCGTAGCGGTCGCCCGGGTTGCCGAGCCCCACGACCAGCCAGTCGACCTTCCCGCCGCGGTCACGGCGGAACAGGCTCAGGACTCGTCGCCTCCGGACTCCTCGGGAGCGCCGCCCTCGGACGGAGGAGCCTCGCCTTCCTCGCCCTCGGCAGGAGCCTCGCCCTCCTCGCCCTCGGGCACCTCGATCGGCTCGCCGTCCTCGCCGATCAGCACTGCTTCCTCCTCGATCTCCGGCTCCTCGATCTCGGTCGGGGCGGTGATCGTGGCGACGATCGTCTCCTCGAGGTCGTCCAGCAACTCGACCCCGGCCGGCGCGGTCACCTCGGAGAGGTGCATCGTGCCGGCGATCTCGAGGTGCGAGACGTCCACGGTGATGTTCTCGGGGATGCTCGTGGGCAGCGCCTCGATGTTGAGCTCGCGCGTGACGTGCTCGAGCACGCCGCCCTCCTTCACGCCCGGCGCCTCCTCGACCCCGGTGATCTCGAGCGCGACGGTGGTCTGGATCTTCTCGTCGAGCCGCACCTCGAGCAGGTCGATGTGCATGACGTGCTCGCGCACGGGGTGGTGGTGCTGGTCCTTGACGATCACGGGCCGTGCCTTGCCGTCGACCGCGACGTCGAAGACGGCCGAGCCCGCCATCAGCACCCGACGCAGCTCGCGCGCGTCCACCGAGAACGCGGTGCACTCGCGGCCGGTGCCGCCGTACACGACGCCGGGCACGAGCCCCTGCCGGCGCAGGCGGCGCGTGGCGCGTGAGCCGCGCACGGTGCGGTCCTCGACCTTCAGTTCTGGGCGCTGCTGAGCCGCCATGACAGCGCGTGAGGATAGCCTCCGCGCCCTCGTGGCGAAGGACGAGTCCCGAATCCCCACCGGCAGGGTCCGCCGGACCGCGAAGGTCGGCACCGTGATCGGCGGCGCCGGGGCCCGCTACGCCGGCACCCGTGCCGCGAACGTCGCGCGCTCGAAGGAGCGGCGCGAGGAGGCGCTCGAGCAGACGCACATCGAGGCGGCCGAGCGGATGGTGAAGACGCTCGGGCAACGATGAAGGGCGCCGCGATGAAGATCGGCCAGCTCGCGTCCTTCATCGACACGGAGTTCCTGCCGCCCGAGTACGCCGCGCTCTACCAGGAGGAGCTCTCGAAGCTGCGCTCCCAGGCGCCGCCGATGCCGTGGAAGAAGGTGAAGAGCGTGCTCGAGGAGCAGTGGGAGGACCCGGTCGAGGAGCTCTTCGAGGACTTCGACCACGACGCCGCCGCGGCCGCATCGATCGGCCAGGTGCACCGCGCCGTGCTGCCCGACGGGCGCAAGGTCGCGGTGAAGATCCAGTACCCGGACGTGGCGGAGGCGGTCCGGCACGGACATGCAGAACGCGGGGATGCTCCTGCGCCTCGCGAAGGCGCTGGCCCCGGGCCTCGACGCCAAGGCCGCCGCCGCCGAGCTGAAGGAGCGCGTGCTCGAGGAGCTCGACTACGAGTACGAGGCGCAGAACCAGCGCTCGTTCTCGCGCGGGTACCGCGGCCACCCGTTCATCTACGTGCCGGATGTGATCACGCGGCTGTCACGCCACCGCGTGCTCGTGACCGAGTGGGTCGACGGCATGTCGTTCGAGCAGGTGAAGGAGCTGCCGCAGGAGGAGAAGGACCGCTTCGGCGAGATCGTCTTCCGCTTCTGCTTCGGCTCGATCTACCACCTGCAGCACTTCAACGCCGACGCCCATCCGGGCAACTACCTGCTGATGGAGGACGGCAAGGTCGCGTTCCTCGACTTCGGGATGACGAAGCAGCTCGACAAGGAGCAGATCGAGCTCGAGATCACGGCGCTCGAGGCCGTCTTCGACGAGGACCCGGAGCAGCTGCGCGTCGCGCTGCACGACCTCGGCTTCCTGAACAACCCGAAGAAGATCGACGCCGAGAAGCTGATGGAGCACGTGACGACCGTCGGCGGCTGGTACATGCAGGACAAGGACGTGCGGATCAGCCCGCGCTACGTGATGAAGGTGATCACCGCCGTGTCCGACCCGCGGTCCGAGTTCTACGACCTGATGCGCCGCGAGAACGTTCCCGCGAACGAGCTGATGGGCCGGCGCATGGAGACGGGCGTGATGGCGGTGCTCGGCCAGCTCGAGGCGACGCGCAACTGGTACCGGATCGGGCGCGAGTGGTGGTTCGCGGACGACCCCGCCACCGAGCTCGGCCGCGAGGAGTGGGACTACTTCGAGGCCAAGGGCGAGAAGCGCGTGCGGAAGTTCACTCTCGCTAGGCGTTAGGGGTAGCCCGGCTTGGTCGTCATGTCGATGACGACGAGCACGACCACGAGCGTGTCGATCGTCGCCACGGTGAGCACGCGGTTGATGCTGCTTCGCGACCAGCTCGTGGCCCGACGCCGTTCGCCTCGATCAGCTTCTCGCGCTTCGCCCCCTCGCGCGGGTAGAAGCCCACGCCGAACAGGAAGCTGATTCCCCAGCCGATGAAGCCGAGCGTGAGCCAGGTCTGGTCGAAGTCGTACAGCCGGTCGGCGAGGAGCGGGCCGGCGATGATCACGATGATCGACATCGGCGCGAACACGCGCGGTCCGAGCCACTCCGTCCAGCGCGTGTACTCGACGCGGGTCTCGATGTCGCGGCCGCGCAGGTAGTAGCCGAGCAGGAGCAGGAGGACGCTGCCGCCCACCCAGATGACGGCGGCGAGGACGTGCGCGGTGAGGAGGAACTTCTCGTAACCGGTCATGGCGCGAATCTAATCCGCGCGCCGGTCACAACTCGTGCAGCGGCCGGCCCGCGAGCGCCATCACCGCCGCCTGCACCGCCGGCCCGATGAGCACGGCGAAGGCGAGCGTGCCGATGCCGACGGTCCCGCCGAGGATCACGCCGATCGTGAGCGCCGTGACCTCGATGCCCGTGCGAACGAGCCGGAGCGACAACCCGGTCCTGGCGGCTGATCCCCGTCATGAGCCCGTCGCGCGGGCCCGGGCCCAGGAAGCACGTCAGGTAGAGGCCGCTCCCGATCCCGACGAGCGCGATGCCCGCCGCCACGAGGCCGTAGCGCGGCAGGAGCTCCGACGGCTCCGGCAGCCACGCGAGCGACGCGTCGATCGCGAGGCCGATGACGATCGCGTTCAAGATCGTGCCGAGCCCCGGCGGCTGCCGCAGCGGGATCCACATGAGCAGCACGAGGAAGCTGATCGCCACGGTGGCGACGCCCACGCCGAGCGACGTCTGCACCGAGACTCCCTCGGCGAGCACGGTCCACGGCGAGTTGCCGAGCTCGCTGGCCACGAGCATCGCCTCGCCGGTGCCGAACAGGCACAGCCCGGCGACGAGCTTCGTCAGGGTGGCGGGCCCGGCCCGCCAGCGGCTAGAAGAGCTGATTCTCGCCCGCGAAGATCTCGCTGACGGAGTCGTCCGTGAAGATGCGCCGGACGCTGTCGGACAGGATGTCCGCGCAGCTCAGCACCCTGATCAGGTCAGGCGCGCCGTCGCGCAGCGGCACCGTGTCCGTGACGAGGATCCCCGACAGCGGCGAGTTCGACAGCGTCTCGAAGGCGTTGCCGGAGAAGAGCCCGTGGGTGGCGACCGCGTACACCTCGCTCGCGCCGGCGTCGAGCACGGTCTGCGCGCCCGCTGCGAGCGTCCCGCCCGTGTCGATCATGTCGTCCACGATCACGGCCTTGCGCCCCTTGACCTTGTCGGCGCCGATGACGTAGCCGATCTCGGCGACCTGCTGGGCGGGCCGCTCCTTCTCGAGCAGGGCGTATGGCGCGCTCCACCATCTGGGCGAACTTGCGCGTCAGCTTCACGCGGCCGGCGTCCGGCGAGATGATGCAGAGGTCGGACGGAGTCGCCGAGCTGGTCGCCCACGTACTGCGACAGGAACGGCAGCGCGGTCATGTGGTCGACCGGCTTCTGGAAGAAGCCCTGCACCTGGCCGGCGTGCAGGTCCATCGTGAGGAGGCGGTCGATGCCGGCGGCCTCCAGCATGCGGGCGACGAGGCGGGCCGTGATCGGCTCGCGCGGCGCGGACTTCTTGTCCTGGCGCGAGTAGCCGTACCACGGCGTGACTGCGATGACGCGGTGGGCCGACGCGCCGACGGCCGCGTCGATCATCACCATCAGCTCCATCAGGGCGTCGTTGGCGGTGAGCCCCTCGGCCTCGTTCGTGCAGGTCGACTGGATGATGAAGAGGTCGGCGCCGCGGATCGAGTCCTCGTACTTGCAGTAGACCTCGCCGTTGGCGAACGTGCGGAGGCCGGCGTCGGCGAGGTTGATGCCGAGCTTCTCCGCGATCTTGCCGCCGAGCTCGATGCTCGCCCGGCCGGCGGTGACCATCAGCCGCTTGTCGTAGCCGGCCTGCAGGCTCCGCGTGGGAGTGGGGCGCACCTGCGTCTCGACCGTGCTCATGAGCCCTTCCTCTGCTTCGCGCGTTCGGCGTAACCCTCGACGTTCTTCTGCTCGGGCCGGGAAATGCCGAGCGCCCCGTCGGGGACGTCCTCACCGATCACCGAGCCAGCCCCAGTGTAAGCGTCATCGCCGACGGTCACGGGGGCGATGAACGAGTTGTTGACCCCGGTCTTCGCGCGTTTTCCGATCTTCGTGCGGCTCTTCGTGAAGCCGTCGTAGTTCGCGGTGATGTTCCCGGCGGCGACGTTCGCCTCCTCGCCCACGTCCGCGTCGCCGAGGTAGGACAGGTGCGGCACCTTCGCGCCCGCGCCGATATTCGAGTTCTTCGTCTCGACGAAGGTGCCGATCTTCGCGTTCTCGCCGATGACCGTGCCCGGGCGGAGGTAGGCGAACGGGCCGATCGTCGCGCCGTCGCCGATCTCGGCGTCGACGACGTAGGCGTTGGCGATCGTCACGCCGCTCCCGACCTTGGTCGAGCCCTTGAGCGTCACACCGGCCTCGATCAACGTGTCCTCGCCGATCTCGACCGACGCGTCGACCACGACCGTCCCGGGCGCACGGAATGTCACGCCCGCGCGCGCGTGCTCCTCGAGGATGCGCGCCTGCGCGACCTCCTCGATCGCCATCAGGTCCGCGCGGTCGTTGACGCCGGCCGCGCTCGAGATGTCGTCCGTGGCGAAGGCGGCGACGCTTTTCAAGAGCGGGAAGACGGCCGTCAGGTAGCGCTCTCCGTTGGCCGCGGGCTCGACCTTGCCGAGCGCGTCGAACAGGGCCGGGCCGTTGAAGACGTAGGTGCCGAGGTTGATCTCGCGGATCGCGAGGTGCTCCGGCGATCGACCGGCGGTTTCGTCCTTCGTCTCGACGATCTCCGCGACCCGGCCCTTCTTGTCGCGGACGATCCGGCCGTAGGCGGTCGGGTCGAGCGTCCTCCGTCGTCAGGATCGTGGCCTCCGCGCCCTGCTCCTCGTGGGCTCGCAGAAGCTGGCTGAGCAGGTCGCTCGTGATGAGCGGGTGGTCGCCGGAGAGCAGGAGGACCGTCTCCTCGTCTCGCGAGCAGGTCCCGCGCGGCGTCGACCGCCGACGCCGTCCCCTCGCCCTCGCGCTGCTCGGCGAGCTCGACGCCGTCGCCGACGCTCTCCTCGACCCCACTGCCCGGCCGAACGACGGCGACGACCCGCTCGGCGCCCGCGCCGCGTGCGGAATCGACGACCCACGCGAGCATGGGCCGGCCGCAAACCGGGTGCAGCACCTTCGGAGTCTCGCGAGCGCATCCGAGTGCCGTGCCCCGCGGCCATGATGAGCGCGGCGGGCATGGGCGGAGCGTAGCGAGGCGGTGCTACGGTCGCCGAGCTGCCTTGGGGAGTGGTGTAGTTGGCAGCACGCGAGGTTTTGGTCCTCGAAGCTCAGGTTCGAATCCTGGCTCCCCAGCTACCGGCGGCTAGCGGTCCTTGTCGGCGTTCGGCACGCGGCCCGTCTCCGCGCCCGGCTCGGTCGCCGGGCCGTGCGGGGGCACGATGCCCAGCACCCGCATCGCCTTCAGGCCCAGGCCGAGGCGCTCGCGACCGTCCGTTGACGAGACGTCCAGCTCGGTCAGCTCCTTCACCCGCTCGAGGCGGTAGCGAATCGTGTGGCGGTGGGTGAAGAGGCGCTGCGCGGTCTGGGCGACGTTCCCGTTCTCGTCCAGGAACGTTTCGAGCGTGCGCACGAGCTCCGTCTCGTACTGCTCGTCGTAGGCCAGCAGCGGCGCGACCGTCTCCTCGTGGAAGCTCTTCAGCTCCAGCGGGTTGTCGGTCATCGAGGAGAGCAGCAGCCGATAGGCGCCGGTCTCCTCGAAGTTGAGGGCGAGCACGCCCTGCGCCTGGGCGACGTTCACCGCAAGCAGCGCCTCGGCCGCGGCGCGGTAGAGGTCGGCCGGATCGCCGGCCACGCGGCTGCGCCCGAGCGCAAGGTGGAAGGCGGTCAGACCCGCCTCGAGCTCGCGCCGAACGCCGCCGATCACGCGCCGGGCAAGCTCGCCGTCGCCTCCCGGCACGAGCACGACGATCTCGCCGGCCCGCTCGCGCCCGTGCAGGTCCATCGCCTCGCCGCCCGGCCTCAGCGCCACCGCGCCCACGAGACAGGTCCGTTCGACCGCCCGCGCCCCGCGTTCGGCCACCGTCAGCACGCGTGCCGGCCAGTCGCCCTCCTCCGGCTGCTGCGGCACCGCCCGCGCGACGATCACGCTGCCACCGCCCGCCAGATCCGCGCCCAGCTCGGTCGCGCGCGCGAGGATGTTCTCGCGGTCCGTCAGCCTGCGCGACACGAGGTCGTCGAGCAGGTCGCGCACGGCCTCCTCGCTCGCTCGCTCCGGGCCGCGGGCGCGGTCGAGCTCGAGCGCCAGGATCGCGGCCACGATCCGCACCAGGTCGGCCGGGTTCGGCTCGCCCCGGTCGCGAATGTGGAGCTTCCCGACCACCGCGCCCGCCACCGTGAGGTCGTGCTGCTCGACGCCGGCCTCGGCGGCGAGCACCGCCCGCTCGTCCTCTGGCGACGCGCACGCGACCGCGAGCACACGGCTCGAGGCGTCCACCACGACGATGCTCGCGTCCAGCGCGCGCCCGCACGCACGCGCGACCTCGGGCAGTCCCGCGCCGCCCTCGACCGCCTCGGCAATGGCTCCGAGCGCAGCGCTGAAGGCCGGCGTCAGCGCCTGTTGCGGCTGCTGGGCCATCTGGGGATTGTAGGTCGGCAGCCGCCGCCCGGCTAGGCGGCCCACTCGTCGTACGTCCAGATGATCCCGAGCCCGATCGCCAACCCCGATCCCCACCAGCGCAGCGACGATGTAGAAGGTCAGGAAGGTGGCCGCGAAGCGCTCCCACCAGCGCCCGTACGACGTCCACGCGGGAATCAGGATCAGCCCGACGTAGGCCGCCAGCGCGAGCGGGCGCCGACAGGGCGAGGACGATCTCAGTGGTTCCGGGGTCGGACAGGTCCATCCGCGCCGCCATTGTGCCGGATGTACGAGACGAGGAGCGCGAGCGTCGCAACCGCCCCGAAAACGCCTGCACCGAGCGCCCAGCCGCCGACCACGTCGGACCAGTAGTGAGCGCGCAGGTACACGCGCGTGAGGCCGATGACCGCCGCCACCACGATCGCCGCCGAACACGAGCGCCGCCCTGCTTGCGAACCCCGGCAACACGCGCGCCGCTATCACCGCCATCACCACGTAGGTGATCGCGTACGCGGCGTGCCCGCTCGGAAAGGAGGAGCCGGTGATGTCGTCCAGCGGCTGGACAGGGCGCGGCCGGTCGATTGCCGCCTTGGTGATGTGGACCCCTGCATACGTGAGCACGAGGCCGCTCACGAGAACCGCGAGCTCGAGCACCCTTCTCCGCCAGATCAGGAGCCCCGCGAGGATCAAGACGAGCGGCACGATCACCGCCAGGGACCCGAGGTCCGTCACGACCCTCGCGATTTCGACGGCCGTGTCGTTCTCGAGATCGATCGTGAGCTCCTCGATCGTCCTTGTCCGCGGGCGTCAGCCGCGGCGTTGTCGGCTAGCTCGTCGGCGTAGGCGCCGAAGATGAAGCCGCCGACGCTCGCGATCGCGATCGTCGTCGTCAGCTCGATCCCGAGCTCGCCGGGCGTGATCCGCCCCCAAAGGAAGCGCAGCTGCGGCGCGAGGAAGCGCCAGACCGGCTTCAGCACGCGCCGCCAGATCGGCCGCAGGACGAACGCGACCGGACGCAGCAGCGGCCGCTGTCCCTGGCGATCGAGCCACTCGCCCAGCCTGCGGCGCTCCTCCTCGTCGCGCAGCCGCCGGTAGGCGTATACGACGCCGACGATGAGGCTGACGACGATGCCGAAGACGAGCGTCGCCCGCCCCGCGACGCCGGCGACCTTCTCGAACGACTGCCAGAAGAAGTAGCCGAGCAGGACGAAGGTCGCCGACCACAGGCCGGTGCCGATCACGCTGTAGGGCGCGAACCGGCGGTAGGGCATCTTCGAAGAGCCGGCGATGAACGGCGCGAGCGCGCGCACCAGGCCGATGAAGCGGCCGATCAGGATCGTCTTGCCGCCGTGCTTGGCGAAGTAGCCCTCGACCTGGCTCAGACGCTCCGCGGTGATCTTCACCCGCGGCCCGTGGCGCTCGAGGAAACCTCGTCCGAGCCGCGCCCCGATCAGGAAGCTCGTGGTGTCGCCGAGGAATGCCGCGGTCCAGGTGATCGCCAGCAGCAGGAGGACGTTGATCTCGCCCTGGCCGGCGATGACCCCGCCGAGGATCACCGTGAACTCGCCCGGCGCGACGAGGCCGACGAACGCGCCCGTCTCGAGGAAGGCGAGCGCGCCGACCAGCGCGTAGGTCCAGCGGCCGAGCGCCTGCGCGAGGTCCTCGATCAGCGTCTCGATGTCGGGGATCTCCGACAGGACGCCGCTCGCGTACACCGCGACCGCGGCGGCGACCAGGACAGCCGCGATCAGGACCCGCCTTCTCGTCACGCGAGCTCCACCCGCATCGCGCCGTCGATGTCCGGCACCTCGCCCGGCCTGAACACGCCGAAGACGGTAGGCCCGGAACCGGTCACGCGCGCGCTGAGCGCGCCCGCCCGGCGCAGCTCGTCCATCCGCGCGCTCAGCTCGGGACGAAGCGCAACTGCCGCGCCCTCGAGGTCGTTCTCGAGCGACCGCTGCCAGCTCGGAGAGCGGCTTGGCCGCCAGTCCGCGCACGTGGCCCGGATCGAGCTCGCTGCGCGTCGTCCCGAGCGAATCGGCCTGCGCATAGACCTCCGCGGTCGAGAGCCCGTGCTCATCCGGCACGAGCAGCAGCGCCATCGGCGGCAGCTCGATCGGCTCCACGCCCTCTCCCGCGCCGGTCACGAGCGCGTGGCGGGGCTCCACCTGGCTCGGAACGTCGGCACCGATTCGGGCGCCGAGCGCGCGCAGGCCGTCCGCGTCGAGCGGCTCGCCCGCGAGCCGGTTGGCGGCTCGCAGCACCGCCGCTGCGTCCGCGCTGCCTCCGCCCAGTCCGGCGGCGACGGGAATCCGCTTCTCGATGGTCACGCGAAGCGGCGGCAGCTCGGGCGCCGCGTCCGCGCGGAAGCGCTCGACGGCCGTGAGTGCGAGGTTCGGGCCCTCGACGCCCGCGCAGACGACCTCGTCCGAGTCGGCGGTCTCGACGGTCACCTCGTCCGCCAGGTCGATGGTGGCGAACAGCGAGCACAGCTCGTGCAGCCCGTCCGCGCGCCGCGGGCCGACGTGGAGCAGAAGGTTGACCTTCGCCGGCGCGCGCTCGCGGATCACGCGCCCAGTATCGCCGCGAGCCGCCGGAACTCCTCCGGGGCGAGCCGCTCCGCGCGCGTATCCGGTGGGTGCCCGAGCTCGACGAGCGCCTCCTGTGCGCGCCCGCGATCCTGCCCGGCGAGTGCGAGCGACGCCGGGAGCGTCTTCCGCCGGTGCGCGAACGCCGCGTGCACGAGCTCCGCGACGGCCGGCTCCGCCGCCGGGGCCGTGCGGCTGAGCCGCACGAGCGCCGACTCGACGTTCGGGACCGGGTGGAACACGTTGCGCGAGATCCGCCGGAGGACCTTCACGTCGCACGCGAGCTGCGCGAGGACGCTCGTGATGCCGTACTCCTTGGAACCGGGCGCCGCCGCGAGCCGCCTGCCCACCTCGAGCTGCACCATCGCGATCCAGAGCGCCGCGTCCGGGAGCTCCTCGATCGACTTGAGGATCACCGTGGCCGCCACGCCGTAGGGAAGGTTCGCCACCACCTTCCCGGGCGCCGGCCGCAGCGCGGCCATGTCCAGGCCGACCGCGTCGGCGAAGTGAAGGTCGACGTTGTCGAACGGGCCCACCGCGTCGCGGAGCGGCGGCTCGAGCGAGCGGTCCACCTCGACGACATGGAGGTGGCTGACGAGCGGCGCCAGATGCTCGGAGAGCACGCCGAGCCCGCCGCCCACCTCCAGCACGACGTCGGACGGGGAGAGCTCGGCGGCATGCGCCACCAGCCGCAGGACGTTGTCGTCGACGAGGAAGTTCTGGCCGAGCTCGCGGTTCGGGCGGACGTCGAACTCGCGCAGGCGCCGGATGCTTCCCTGGCCGCTCACCAGCCGAAGATGCGCGCGGCGTTGCGTTCGACGATGCCGCTCGAGCTGCTCGTATTCGATTCCGCGCAGCTCGGCGACCCTGCGCGCCGTGTGGACCACGTTGGCCGGTGTGTTGGGCTTGCCGCGCACGGGCTGCGGGGCAAGGAACGGGGAGTCGGTCTCGACGAGCAGAAGGTCGTCGGGCACGCGCGCCGCCGCCTCCTGCAGGTCCGTCGCCTTCGGGTAGGTGACGTTGCCCGCAAACGAGCACATGTACCCGCGCTCGATGCACTCGTCGAGGCGAGCCGCGGCCGAGAAGCAGTGCATCACGACCGTGACGCCCTCCGCGTGCTCCGCGAGCACGCGCGAAGGTGTCCTCCTCCGCGGCGCGCGTGTGGATTACGAGCGGCTTGCCGACCTCACGCGCCAGTCCGATCTGCGCCTCGAACGCGCGCCGCTGGTCGTCGTGCGGCGCGTAGTCGCGGTAGTAGTCGAGGCCGGTCTCGCCGATCGCGACCGCCTTCGGATGCGCGGCGGCGCGGCGAATCGGCTCGAGGTCGTCCGGCGCGAAGCCCGCGGACGAGTTCGGATGGCGCCCGACGATCGCGAACACCTCGTCGTGTGCGTCCGCAAGCGCGAGCGCGTGCTCGATCGCCTCGTCGTCGATCCCGACGGTCGCGACACGCGTGAGGCCGTGGCCGGCCGCCGCGTCGTCGTCGCACATCTCGAGATGGCAGTGCGTGTCGATCAACGGAGGCCGCGCCTGACCTCGAGTATCCGGCGAACCGATGCCTCCGCGCGCGAGCGGTGTATCCGTCCTCTGCGAATCGCGCGCGTGATGCCGCGATGGCCCGCCCTGGCGGCCGCGTACGACGAGTAGAGCGTCAGGTCCACGCCGGCGCGAGCAGCTCGGACGCCGACCTCGGCCGGGCCGCCGAACGGCGCCGTCGCCGGAGTGCCGAGCGCGTCGGTCATCGACACGCCGCGGAAGCCGAGCCGGCCCCGGAGCTCACGCCGCGCGATCCGGCGTGAGAACGCCGCCGGCACGCCGGGGTGAAGCGCGGGGTAGATCGCCGTGCTCAGCATCACCAGCCGGACGCCTTTTCGGAACAGCGCGGGGTAGGGGCGCGCGTCGACCGCGCGAAGGCGCTTCCGCGGCGTGTCGATGGTGACGCGCACGTTGTCGGTGTTCGCGCGCGCCGCGCCGAAGCCGGGGAAGTGCTTCCCCGTGGCGAGGACACCGGTGCGCTGGACACCGGGCGCGAACGCGGCGGCGAAGCGCGCGACCTTGCCGGGCCGGCGGCCGTACGCGCGGCCCTCGCGCTCCATCGCGCTGCCTGGCCGCGCGACGTCGGCGACCGGCGCGAGGTTCACGTTCACGCGCGCGGAGCGCAGGTTGCGGCCGGCGGCCCGCCCCGCCCTGCGCGCGGCGGCGACTCGCCCGGTTGCGCCGATCGACGCCGCCGAGCTCTCGGGCGCGCCGGGGAGGCGCCGGACCGGCCCGCCCTCCTGGTCCACCATCACGAACAGCGGCCGCCGTAGGCCACGCGGCCGGCGCACGGACTGGAGCCGCCGGACCATGCGCGCGACCTGGCGCCGGCTCCCGACGTTCTGCGAGAAGAGGATTACCCCGCCGACGTGGCCGCGCCGGATCCGTCGCAGGAGGTCGCGCGGGGGCGTGTGGCCGGAGAAGCCGGTGACGACGCGCTGTCCCGCGAGCTGCTTCGCGCGTGAGTCGGTCCACCGCGGTCTCGGCGCGCGGAGCATCGAACCCCGCCGGCGGCGACCGCGAGTGCCGTGGCCAGCCAGGCCATCTCAGGTTGAGGCGGCTGCTTCGACCCGCGGGAAGAGCGGCTCGAGCTCGTCCACCGTCGCGCCGCCGCCCACCGAGCCGAACCGCGCGGTCTCGAGCGACCGGTCGGCTTGCCCGAGGGCCGAGAGCAGCTTGTCGGTGGCGTCGGGCATGAACGGGACGAGCAGCAGCGAGACGACGCGAAGTCCCTCCGCGAGCGAGTAGAGCGCCGCGTCGAGGCGCCCGGCTTGGGCCTCGTCCTTGGCGAGCTGCCACGGCTGCTCCTCCTGGACGAACGCATTCAGCCTGCGCACGAGGCTCCAGATCTCGTCGAGCGCGCCCGTGAGCTCCACCACGTCGAAGCGCTCCATGACACGCGCGGGCGCCTCGGCGAATGCGGCGACCAGCTCTGCCGGCGCCTCGGCGTCCGGCACGACGCCGTCGCGGTACTTGCGGATCATCGCGATCGTGCGGCTTGCGAGGTTGCCGTATTCGTTCGCGAGCTCGCTCGTGTAGCGGCGCTCGAACCCCTCGGTGGAGATCGAGCCGTCCTGCCCGAAGCTCGACCTCGCGCAGCACGTAGTAGCGAAGCGCGTCGGCGCCGTACAGCTCGACGATCCGGAACGGGTCGACCACGTTGCCGAGCGACTTCGACATCTTGTGCTCGTCCATCAGGAGATACCCGTGGATGAAGTCGCGCTTCGGCAGCTCGATGTCCGCGGCCATCAGCAGCGCCGGCCAGAAGACGGTGTGGAACTTGAGGATGTCCTTCGCCATCACGTGCACGGTCGCGGGCCAGAACCTGTCGGTCAGGTCCTCGCCGTCGCGCGCGAATGACAGTGCCGTGTAGTAGTTGAGGAGCGCGTCGAACCAGACGTAGAAGACGTGGTCCTCGTCCCACGGCACCGGCACGCCCCACGTGATCCGTGCGCGCGTCAGGGAGATGTCGTTGAGACCCTGCCTGATGAACGACAGCGCCTCGTTGTAGCGGTTGCGCGGCAGGACCCAGTCGGGCCGCTCCTCGAACATCCGCTCCAGCGGCTCCTGGAAGGTCGAGAGCCGGAAGAACCAGTTCTCCTCCTTCTCGCGCTCGAGCTCGATCAGGTGGATCGGGCACTTGTTGCCCTCGATCAGCTCGGCGTCCGACTTGAAGTCCGCGCAGCGCGGGCAGTAGTAGCCCTCGTAGGTGCCCTTGTAGACGTGCCCGGCGTCGTGCACGCGCTGGAGCACCTCCTGCACCTTCGCCACGTGGCGCGGGTCCGAGGTGCGGATGAAGAAGTCGTTCGTCGCGTTCACGAGCGCCGACACGGCCTTGAACCGCTCCGCGTTCTTGTCGGCCAGCTCGCGCGGGCTCATGCCCTGCTTCTCCGCGGCGAGCGCCACGGGCTCGCCGTGCTCGTCCGTGCCGGTCAGGAAGAACACGTCCTCGCCGCGCTGGCGCATGTGGCGGGCGAGCACGTCGGCCGCGATCGTCGTGTAGGCGTGGCCGAGGTGCGGCTCGCCGTTCACGTAGTAGATCGGGGTGGTTACGTAGAAGGGCACGGCGTCCCGATGCTACGCACCCGCGACCGCGTCATAGAGCGCATTCGCGCTCGCGCCCGTCAGGTCGGCCACGACCTTCGCGGCCTCGCGCGGCTTCGCGCCCGCGTCGACCAGGCGGTGCACCGCTGCGATCGCCGCAAGCGGGGCGGTCTCGTGGCCGCCCTCGTCGGGACCGACCACGAGCACGATCTCGCCCTTCGGCGCCTCGGTGAAGCGGTCGCGCAGCTCGGCGGCGGTGCCGCGGATGACCTCTTCGTGCGCCTTCGTGAGCTCGCGGCACACCGCGGCCTCGCGGCGTGGGTCGATCTCCGCGAGCAACGCGAGAGTCGAGGGCAGTCGGTTCGGCGACTCGAACGCGACCAGCGTCCCGCCGGGCTCTTCGAGCGCCTTGCGGCGGTCCGCCTTCTTTCGCGGCAGGAAGCCCGCGAATCGCCAGCGGTCAGGCGGCAGCCCCGATGCGACGAGGGCGGTCAACGCGGCCGAGGGGCCCGGGAGCACCTCAACCTCGAGCCCCGCCGCAACGCACGCGCGTACCAGCGCGTAACCCGGGTCCGAGACGAGCGGCGTACCCGAGTCGGAGACCAGCGCGACCTTCTTCCCGCTCCGCATCGCGTCCACCAGCTCGGCCGACCGCTTCCGCTCGTTGTGCTCGTGATACGAGACGAGCTTCGCGCCGATCTCGTGGCGGTCCAGCAGCTTGCGCGTCCTGCGCGTGTCCTCGCACGCCACCAGATCGACCGTGCGCAGCGCGGAGAGCACGCGCAAGGTGACGTCCTCGAGGTTCCCGATCGGGGTCGGGCACACGACGAGGTGACCGGTCTCCGGCTCGCTCATGCCTGCTCCAAGGCCATCAGTCCAGCCCCGAGCATGCCCGCCTCGTCTCCAAAGTGCGCTGCGACCACCCGCGCCTCGCGGTTCGGACCGAGGGCGCGGCGCTGGAACTCTTCGCGGGCCGGCTCGAGCAGGAGCTCGCCTGCCGCCGAGGCGCCGCCACCGATCACGATCACCTCCGGACTGAACGCGTTCGCAAGGCCGGCCAGACCCGCACCGAGCTTGCGGCCGGCGTCGGCCAGCACGGCGACGGCAGCCGAATCGCCCTCACCCGCCAGCTCGGTGACAAGCGGCCCGGTGATCTCCCGCCCCGCGACCTTTGCCCTGACCCAGCGCAGACTCGGGTTGCGCGAGCGCTGCGGCCTCGCCCGCCACGGCGATCGCAGAGCCAGACGCAACGGTCTCGAGACAACCCCGCGAGCCGCACGGACATAGCTGGCCGTCGATCTCGACCACGGTGTGACCGAGCTCGCCCGCGCCGCCCGCGCCCCGATAGAGCTTTCCACCCGCGAGCACGCCGCCGCCGATGCCGGTGCCCAGCGTGAGCAGCAGCGCGTCGGCCGCGCCCTTCGCGGCTCCCGCGCGCGCCTCGGCCAAGAGCGCGCAGTTCGCGTCGTTGTCCACCACGACCGGCCGGTCGAGCCGCTCGCTCATGAGATCTCGAAAGGCAACGTCCTTGAGCGGAAGATGCACGCACGCGAGCGCCACCGCACGGTCGCGGTCCATCAAGGCGGGAATCCCGAATCCGACCGCCTCCGCATCTGGCGTGAACTCGATCGCCTCCGCGACGACCTCGAGGAAGAGGTCGAGCACGTCCTGCCGCTCCTCACCGCGCCACAACCGGTGAACGCGGTGATGCACGGCGAGCCCGTCGTCCACGACGCCGCCGAGCAGCTTCGTGCCACCCGCGTCGATCCCCACCACTCGCCTAGGGGCCATGCTCGGACGCTATACACCCCGGATGGCCGAACGGCCGCCCGACAAGCCCGAATACAAGGTCTACCGCTCGCGTCGCGGGCTGCTCGACCGGCTCCAGGGGCCGCGCGACCAGGTCTCCCAGCTGCGCGATGCAGCGCGCCGCCGCGCGCAGCGCGAGCGTCGTGATGACGACGATCTGGAGCCACAGCGCGAGCGCGCCCCGAGGGGGCCGCTGTGGCGGCGCATCCTCAAGTGGGTCAGCGTCGCGGTGGGCGCCTGGCTCCTGCTCTCGTTCGTCCTCTTCATGATCAGCGCGCAGATCACCGACGGCGTCTCCGAGGAGACCGAGAACGCGCTTTCCAGCGGCGGGAGCCTGCTGACGGGGAGCACGATCCTCGTGCTCGGCTCCGACGAGCGGCCCGAGGACACGCTGGAGCCCGGGGTTGCCGGCCTGCCGTCGCGCGCCGACAGCATCCTGCTCATGCACGTCGGGTTCGGCTCGGTGAAGAAGCTCTCGGTCCTGCGCGACACGCCCGTCGAAATTCCGGGCCACGGCGCGCAGAAGATCAACGCGGCGTACGCGTTCGGCGGCGCGCCGCTGATGATCAAGACAGTCGAGGCCTACCTCGGCAATGGCCTCGAGATCAATCACATCATCGAGGTCAGCTTCGAGGACTTCCCCGACTTCATCAACGCCCTCGGCGGCATCGACATCAAGCTCGACGACTGCATCCAATCGAACGCCTTCGGAGGCAAGCGCGTGCGGCTGTCGAAGGGCGAGCATCACCTCGATGGCAAGGAGGCTCTCGCCTTCGCGCGGGTGCGTAAGAACGAGTGCGACATCTCCGAGGACGATCGCGACCGGGCCGCGCGCCAGCAGCAGGTCCTCAGCGCGATCCGCTCGCAGATCCTGTCTCCGTCGACCTTCTTCCGGCTGCCCCTCGTCAGCTGGGAGGCTCCCCAGACACTGCGCACGGACCTGAAGGGACCCGGGCTCCTCGCGCTCTTCACCGACCTCATGACCGGCGGCTCGGGCAAGACGAACGTCCTCGAGTGCCTGCCGTGCTCCGAGGAGGAGAAGGCGGAAGCGGTCGACGACCTAGTCGGCTGAGGCCTTCGTCTCGGACTTCTTGTCGGACTTCGAGTCCGAGCTGCCGCTACCCGAGTCCGAAGAGCCCTTGTCGGCGGCCGGCTTCGAGCCCTTCTTGCCGTAGTCGGTGTTGTAGAAGCCCGAGCCCTTGAAGTGCACGGCCACGGGGTGGAAGACGCGCTGCACCGGCGCGCCGCATTCCTCGCACTTCGTGACCGGGTCGTCGGTCATCCTCTGCATGACCTCGAACGTATGGCCCTTCTCGCAGCGGTACTCGTAGAAAGGCATGGCACTCCGAGTATATGAGTGCCAGAACGAGTGTTCGCTAGGCGCTCGGCCGCTGCGGGGCGTCCAGGTCGTCCAGCAGCGAGATTCTCATCGAATGCCAGACGAACCAAGCGGCGAGGTGGCGGATCGGCCTCGTCATCGAATTCACGTATAGACCAACTACCCGACAGGATGGCGAACGAATCCCGCTAGTTCCGTGAATAAGGTTCGCTCGATGGCGCCACAGGACACCCTGACGATGGAAACCATCGTCGCTCTCTGCAAGCGGCGCGGGTTCATCTTCCCCTCGTCCGAGATCTACGGCGGCCTCGCGAACACGTACGACTACGGGCACTACGGCGTGCTCCTGAAGAACAACGTGAAGAACGAGTGGTGGCGCTCGATGCTCCAGCTCCGCGAGGACATCGTCGCGCTGGACTCGGCGATCCTGCTCCACCCGAAGACCTGGGAGGCGTCCGGTCACCTCGAGGGCTTCACCGATCCACTCGTCCAGTGCCTGGGCGAATGCAAGAGGCGCTGGCGCGAGGATCACCTGCGCGAGGCGCAGCCCGAGGGCGAGCTGCGCTGCCCGGAGTGCGGTGGCGAGCTGTCCGAGCCGCGCATGTTCAACCTCATGTTCGAGACGCACATGGGCCCGGTCGCGGACGAGGGCTCACGCGTGTTCCTGCGCCCCGAGACGGCGCAGGGGATCTTCCTCAACTTCAAGAATGTCCTGCAATTCGCCCGAAAGAAGCCGCCGTTCGGAATCGCCCAGGTGGGCAAGTCGTTCCGCAACGAGATCACGCCCGGGCAACTTCATCTTCCGCACGCGTGAGTTCGAGCAGATGGAGATGGAGTACTTCGTGCCTCCCGCCGAGGCGCAGCAGTGGTTCCAGCACTGGCTCGACGAGCGGATGCGGTGGTACCTGGAGCTCGGCATCCGGCCCGACCAGCTCCGCCTGCGCGCGCACGAGGCCGACGAGCTGTCGCACTACTCGAGCGCCACGTCCGACGTGGAGTACCTCTTCCCCATGGGCTGGTCCGAGCTCGAGGGCATCGCCAACCGCGGCGACTTCGACCTGACCCAGCACATGACGCACTCGGGCGAGAAGCTCGAGTACGTCGACCCCGGCACTGGAGAGCGCTACCTCCCGCACGTGATCGAGCCCGCGGCGGGTGCGGACCGCGCGACGCTCGCCTTCATGGTGGACGCGTACGACGAGGAGGAGGTCGAGGGGCGACAGCGCGTCGTGCTGCGGTTCCACCCGCGGCTCGCTCCGGTCAAGGTGGCCGTGCTGCCGCTGGTCAACAAGGACGGCCAGCCGGAGGTCGCGCGCGAGATCTACGAGGACCTGCGCGAGCGGATGCCGGCCGAGTACGACACGGGCGGCTCGATCGGCAAGCGCTACCGGCGCCAGGACGAGATCGGGACGCCGTGGGGCGTCACCGTCGACCACCAGACGCTCGAGGACCGCACGGTCACCCTGCGCGACCGCGATTCGCTGTCGCAGGACCGGATCGCGATCGACGAGCTCGGCGAAGAGCTCGAGTCACGCCTGGCCGCCGACTGGCGGTCACCCAAACTGGACGGATAGGCGGTTGACGTCCCCCAGGCGGGGTATCACTGTGGCCGTATGCAGCCCCTTTTCGAGCATGGGCTGACATTCGCCGGTTATTCGACCCGCGTCCTCGAGCTGGAGGGCGACGGGCCACCACTCGTCTTCTTCCACGGCTTCTCGGACTCGGCCGACACGTGGCGCGCGACGATGGCGACGCTGGGCCGGCTCGACCGGCGCGCGATCGCCGTGGATCTGCCCGGCTTCGGCAAGGCCTCGCAGCTGAAGCCGGGGAAGGTGTTGCCGCAACTCGACCGCTTCGGACAGGCGGTCGTCGAGTACGCCGCTCCCAACGGTGGCGCGGTGGTCGTGGGGAACTCGCTCGGCGGGTGCCTCGCGCTCCGTCTCGCGGAGCGCGAGGCCCTCGAGCTGGCCGGCATCGTGCCGGTGGCGCCCGCCGGGCTCGACATGGCGCGGTGGCTGCGGATCATCGAGGCGCATCCGCTGATCCAGGGGATCCTCAAGAGCCCCGTCCCCGTGCCCGAACCGGTGCTCCGCACCGCCGTCGCCGAGGTCTACAAGCGCGTGGCCTTCCATCGCGCGGGTGCCGTGGATGCGAAGGTCATTCGCTCCTTCACGAGCCACTTCGCCGATCCGCGGGACGTGGCCCGGTACCTCTCCACCGGCCGCTCGCTCATGCCCGAGCTGAAGAACCCGTTCGACCTCGAGCGCATCCGGTGTCCCGTGCTCGTCGTGTGGGGCAAGCAGGACCGGATGGTCATGTCGAAGGGCGCCCAGCGAGTGCTCGACGCGGTGCCCGGCACGCGGCTTGAACTGCTGGACGAATGCGGCCACTGCCCGCAGGTCGAATGCCCGGACCGATTCGCCGAGCTGCTGCTCGACTTCCCGCCGCTGCCGCTGGCGGACGCGGCCTGACCCTAGAATCGGCATAGCAATGCGGCTTCCAAGCGTCGACAACCTCGTCGACTCGGCCGCGAACGCCTGGGACGTAACGGTCGGACGGGGCGTCGCGGACCTGAGCCGGACGTCGTCGTCGATCATCGACGAGGGTCCCCAGCGCACCGTGCGCCGCTACCGCGCGCCGGAGCGGCCGCGGCCGCTTCGCCATGCGCCGGTGCTGCTCGTCCCGCCGCTCGCGGCACCTGCCAGCTGCTTCGACCTGCGCAAGGGCTGCTCGATCGTGGAACACCTCCTTGCGCGCGGCTATCCGACCTACCTCGTCGACTACGGCCCGATCTCGTTCAACGATCGCGACCTGGGTCTCGAGCATTGGGTCGACAACGTGATCCCGGAGGCGGTCAAGGTCGTGTCCGAGGACTGCGGTGACCAGGAGGTACAGGTGGTCGGCTGGTGCCTCGGCGGGATCATGACCCTGCTCTCCGCAGCGGGCCATCGCGAGCTTCCGATCAGCTCGATCTCGCTGATCGCGAGCCCGTTCGACTTCGAGAAGGTCCAGCTGATGGCGCCGATCAGGCGGCTCGCCGACCTGACCGGCAGGCCGACTCGTCTCCGGCCTGTACCGCGCGCTCGGCGGCGCGCCGGCCACCCTCGTCTCGCTCGGCTTCCGCGCCACGGCGATCGACCGCTACATCACCAAGCCGGTCTGGATGGCCCGCAATCTCGACAACCGCGAGCTGCTCGCGCACATGGAGGCCGTCGATGACTACATGGCCAACATGCTCGCCTACCCCGGGCGCACCTTCGGCCAGCTCTACCACCAGTTCTTCCGCGTCAACGAGTTGGCCCAGGGCAAGCTCCAACTGACCGAGGACCGCCAGATCGACCTGGCCGAGGTCACCGAGCCCGTCCTGGTCGTGGCCGGCAAATCCGACGTGCTCGCGCCAGTGCCCGCCGTCCTCGCGCTCGAGAACCTGCTCCCCAACGCAGCCGAGGTCGAGACCCACACCGCCCCCGGGCGGCCATCTCGGCGTCCTGACCGGCCGCTCCGCGATGACCACGACATGGAATTACCTCGACGAGTTCCTCGCTCGTCACGACACCCTCCAGGAGAAACATGAAAGAGCTGCCGACGAAGTCGCCGCTTGACGCGATCACGTACGAGGACCTGTACGCCCGCTGGGAGAAGGGCAACTGGTCCGCGATGGAGATCGACTTCTCCGAGGACCGCGAGCAGTGGCACAACACCTTCTCCGAGATCGAGCGCAAGGCGGCGCTGTGGAACTACTCGCTCTTCTTCCACGGCGAGGACTCGGTGGCGGACAACCTCTCGCCCTACATCGACGCGGCGCCGAAGGAGGAGCAGAAGTACTTCCTCGCCACCCAGCAGGTGGACGAGGCGCGCCACGCGGTCTTCTTCAAGCGCTTCATGCACGAGGTGGTCGGGGCCGGGACCGGTGACATTGCGTCGTCGCTCGAGGCCACGCGTCCCGAGCTGACCTGGGGCTTCCGCAAGACGTTCGAGAAGCTCGACAAGGTCGCCGACGAGCTCCGCCGCGACCGCTCGCGGCCCAAGTTCGCGCAGGCGATCACGATGTACCACCTGGTCGTCGAGGCCGCGCTCGCGCAGCCGGGCCAGCACTTCATCGAGAGCTACCTGACCGAGCGCGACCTGCTCCCCGGCTTCGCGTCCGGCATGAAGAACGTCTCGCTCGACGAGCAGCGCCACATCGGCTTCGGCGTGAAGGTGCTGTCCGAGCTGCTCAGGGAGGACCCGCAGTGCAAGGACGCGGTCGCCGACCTGCTCAGCGAGGTGATGGTCTTCACGATCGGCGTGCTCCAGCCGCCGAACTGGGACCGCCGCTACACGGAGTGCTTCGGATTCACGCTGGAGGACATCTACGCCGAGGGCTTCGCGTCGTTCGAGACCAAGATGCGCACGGCCGGGCTGCCGCTCGAGGAGATCCAGTACGCGCTGCCGATCCCGCTCGAGCTCGACCAGAAGACGCGCGCCGAGCGCGCGATCAAGCTGCTCGAAGCGGGCTACGCCGGCGAGAAGAACGGCCCGCCCGCGCGCGACCAAGAGTCCATGGAGCTCCTGTTCGACTCGATCAAGCGCTCCGCGCGCACCGACCTGGCGCCCGGCGAGATAACGATCCAGTGGGACTTCTCGGACGCGGACCCGTGGTACGTGCGCATCGACAACGGCTCGACGAGCGCTGAGCCCGGCCGCCACGCCTCGCCTGACGTCACGCTCCAGTGCCGCTTCGACGACTGGGTGGACGTCATCGCCGCCCGCGAGGACCCGCGCAAGCAGATGCTGAAGCGCAAGTTCCGCCCGAAGGGCAGCCTGCGCTCGCTCTACCGGATGTCGAAGGTCTTCCCGCGCTAGCGATTTCTAAAGGGGGTCTGACCCCCTTTAGGAACTAAGCCTTCGCCGCGTCCGGCGCGCGCTCGAAGTCCGTGTGCGGCAGCACGCGGTCGATCCGCTTCGGCAGCCACCAGTTCCACTTGCCCATCAGCTCCATCGTGGCGGGCACCAGCACGAGCCGGACGAGCGTCGCGTCGAGGGCGATTGCCACAGCGAGGCCGAGCCCGATCTCCTTGACGGCGGGCACGCCGGCCGACGCGAAGACCGCGAACACGGCGACCATGATCAGCGCCGCGCTCGAGATCGTCTTCGCGCTTGCGCGCAGCCCCTCGGCAACGGCGCGCCGGTTGTCGCCCGTCGCCTCGTAGCGCTCGCGGATCCGCGACAGCAAGAAGACCTCGTAGTCCATCGATAGCCCGAACACGATCGCCAACAGGAAGGGCGGGGTCATCGTGTTGATGTAGCCGAGCGACTCGAAGCCGAGGAAGCCGTCGATCCAGCCGTACTGGAACACGGCGACGAGCACGCCGTAGGCCGCGGCCACGGACAGCAGGTTCATCAGTACCGCCTTCAGCGGCAGCAGCACCGAGCGCAGCAGGACGAAGAGGACGACGTAGCTGAACGCGAGGACGAACAGGAGGATCTTCCACATCGAGCCCGATACGAGGTCCTTGAAGTCCTCGACGCCGGCCGTCGCTCCGCCCACGTCGCCGATGTCGTCGGCTCGAACGCGGTCCACCAGCGCGCGCGCCTCCGGGACTCTCCGCGTCGTGCTTCGACTGCGCGACGATCAGGTACGCTGTCGCCGTCGCGCGACTTCACCGGCGGCTCGACCTTCGCCACCTCCGGGTCGCGGCGCAGCTTCGCCACGTAGCGGTCGATCGCGGCCGGGTCGCTCGCGTCGGCGACGATCTGCATCGGCCCCGACGCGCCCGGACCGGTGACCTGGGCGGCGAGCTCCGCTCCCACCCGCGTCTCGTTCCCCTCGGGGAACTGCCGCAGGGCGCCGTCGCCCCACTGGAGCGAGAGCGCCGGGATCGCGAGCGTCAGCATCACTGCCGCGCTCAGGCCTACGGACAGCCATGGCCGCCGCATGACCGCGGCCGTCCAGCGCTCCCAGAAGCTGCCGCGGCGGCGCTCCGGCCGGGTCGATCCGGGGCGGCGGCGCAGGTTGCGCCACTGGCGCGCGACGAGCTCGATGACCATCGTCGTGCGGCTGCGCGCGTAGGCCCGGCGGCCGAAGAGGGAGATCAGCGCGGGCAGAAGCGTGACCGCTGCCAGGATCGCGATCGCGACCACCATGATCGCGCCCATCGCCATCGACTGGATGACGGTCGAATCGACCAGGAAGAGCCCCGCCAGCGAGACGATCACGGTGATGCCGGAGAACACGACCGCGAGGCCGGACGTGCGCATCGCGACGCGCAAAGCATCCTCGCGGCTGCGCTCGGCGCGGATCTCCTCGCGGTAGCGCGCGAGCACGAACAGCGAGTAGTCGACCGCCACGCCGATCCCGATCATCGATGCGACGTTCGTGACGAAGACCGACATCTCGGTTTGCTGGGACAGGAAGTAGACGCCCGCGCCTGAGACGAACACGCTGCCGAAGCCGAGCGCGAGCGGCAGCGAGGCGGCCGCGAGCGATCCGAAGACGGCGAGCAGGATCAGCAGGACGATCGGGAAGCCGGTCGTCTCGGCGGCCTCGAGGTCCTCCTTCGACAGCTCCTGCATCCCGGCCCACAGCGCCTGCTGGCCGACGAGGTGCGGCTCGACCCCGTTGCGAACCTCGCCGACGTTCAGCTCGTCCCGCATGTCGACGGCGACCTCCGCCAGATCGTCCTGCGACCCCTCGAGGTCGAGCGGGATCACGAGGATCGTCTTGGAGCCCGCCTCCTGCTTGGCCTGCCGTTCCGCGGCGGGGGTCAGCTCGGCGTGGTCGATCTCGCCTGCGATTCGGCCGACGCGATCGACCTCGGCGCGGATCGCGGCGGGCGTCGCGCCCTCGCGCTGCGCGAGCACGACGGCGAGCGTCTCCCGCTGCGCGTTCTCGAAGTCGTCGAGCGCTTCATCGACCTTTTCCGACCCCGAGCCCGGGACGAGGAACCCGCCGCTCGTGAGGTGCTCGGTCTGGCGCACGGCGAACGGCGCGGACGCCACGAGCACGACCAGCCACGTCAGTAGGACGAAGCGGCGATGGCGAGACAGGAAATCGTGCAGGCGAACCATTTGGGGAATGAACTCATCTGACTACCCGTTCTGTGTGAGTTGAGTCACTGGAACGACGAGGGGCGCCCGGTGGGCGCCCCTCAAGTCCAGCGTTCCGGCTGTTCGCCCTAAGACGTATTCCCAACCGGCTGATTCGGCTGCGCGGCGGGCGCCGGGGTGGTGGTCGAGGTGTACTCGAACTCCTCCTCGGCGCCGAACAGCGCGTCGAGCAGCTTCTTCCGCAGGCCCTCGCTGAGGGCGAGCGCAAGACCTGCGCCCACCACCACGAGCAACAGCTTGCGGCCACCGCGCCTCTTGCGCTTCTTCGTAGAGCCACGGAGGGTGTCGGCAGCGTCGCGAAGCGACGAGGCGGCCTCCCGCAACTCCTTCTGGACCTTCTTGTCCTCGGTCAGGGCCTTGACGGGCCCCTTGCCGTTTATCCGGCCGTACGCCTTGCGAGCCGACTCGTACGCCGTGCGCAGGTTGTCGCGCAGCTCAGCATCCTCGATGAGCTGGTTGACATACGGGTTGCTCCTCGCCGCCTGACCGGCGGCGAAGACACCAGCCCCGGCCTTCGCGGCCTTCTTCTTGGCTGCCATGACTCTCCTCGGGTCCGGTTTCTAGTGCAGACGATACCCGGACGAGCAGCCGGTTCACTCCAATGCTTCACGCAGGACCTTTTCGATCGTGTCCACCCAGATGAACTCCACGTCCTTCAGCAGGTTCGCGGGAAACTCCTCGGCGTCGGGCTTGTTCAACTTTGGCGCGATCACGCGCTCGATCCCGGCCCGCTGGGCCGCAAGGGCCTTCTCCTTCAGCCCGCCGATGGGCAACACCTTCCCCGTGAGCGTTATCTCCCCCGTCATGGCCGTGTCAGCGCGCACCGGACGCTCGGTGAAGAGCGACACGAGCGCCGTGGCCATCGTGATCCCCGCGCTCGGCCCGTCCTTCGGGATCGCCCCGGCCGGCACGTGCACGTGCACGTCCTGGTCGTTCGACGGGGCGTCGCCGTCCAGATGGCCCCTGACCCATGACATCGCGGCACTGGCCGACTCCTTCATCACGTCGCCGAGCTGACCGGTGATGTGGAGCGTGCCCTTCCCGGGGTACGCGGTCGCCTCCACGAACAGGATGTCTCCGCCGACCGGCGTCCACGCGAGGCCCGTAGCGACGCCCGGGTGGTCGGTGCGGCGGCGGACGTCGTAGACGAACCGGCGCGGCCCCAGGATCTCGCGCACCTGGCGCTTGCGGACCGTCCGCTTTCGCGTCCGGCCCTCGGCGTGGTCGCGCGCCACCCGGCGGCAGATCGCTCCAATCCGGCGCTCGAGCTCGCGGACACCCGCCTCGCGCGTGTAGCCCTCGATGATCTCGCGCAGCGCCTCCTCCTCGAACGCGAGCTTCTCCTTCGACAGGCCGTTCTGCTCGAGCTGCCGCGGCACGAGGTAGCGCTTCGCGATCTGCACCTTCTCGTCCTCGGTGTAGCCCGCCAGCTCGATGATCTCCATCCGGTCGCGCAGCGGCGGCGGGATCGGCTCGAGCTGGTTCGCGGTGGTGATGAACAGGACCCGCGAGAGGTCGAACGGCAGGTCGAGGTAGTGGTCGCGGAAGGACGAGTTCTGCTGCGGGTCGAGCACCTCGAGCATCGCGCTCGCCGGGTCGCCGCGGAAGTCCGCCCCCATCTTGTCGATCTCGTCGATCATCAGCACCGGGTTGTTCGACTCGGCGTCGCGGAGCGCGCGGATGATCGTTCCGGGCATCGCCCCGATGTAGGTGCGGCGGTGGCCGCGGATCTCCGACTCGTCGCGCACGCCGCCGACGGAGATGCGCTCGAACTTGCGCCCCATCGCGGACGCGATCGACCGGCCGAGCGACGTCTTGCCGACGCCGGGCGGCCCGACGAAGCACAGCACCGACGACGGCGCGTCCGGCTTCAGCTTGCGGACCGCGAGGAACTCGAGGATGCGCTCCTTGACCTTGTCGATGTCGTAGTGGTCGCGGTCGAGCACCCGGCGGGCCTTCTTCAGGTCGAGGTCGTCGTCGGTGGCCTTCGACCAGGGCAGCGTCGCGATCCACTCGAGGTAGGTGCGGATCACGCCGTGCTCGGCCGCCTGTGGCGGCAGCTTCTCGAGCCGGTCGAGCTCCCGCTCGGCGGCCTTCAGCGCGTAGTCGGGCAGCCCCGCCTGCTCGATCTGCTCGCGCAGCTCGTTGGCCTCGGCGGTCTGCTCGTCCACCTCGCCGAGCTCTTCCTGGATCGCCTTGAGCTGCTGGCGGAGGAAGTACTCGCGCTGGCCCTTCTCCATCTCGGACTGCACCTGCGACTGGATCCGAGTGCCGATCGAGATCAGCTCGAGCTCGCGTGCGAGCAGCTCGGACAGGCGGCGGAGCCGCTTCGCGACGTCCAGCTCCTCGAGCAGCTCCTGCTTCTCCTCCGTGCTCAGCCTGAGCGCCCCGGCGATCAGGTGGGCGAGCTCGCCCGGGTCCTCCAGGTTGGCGACGGCGAGCTGGAGCTCCTCCGGCAGGTACGGGACCTCGGTGATGATCTGGCTGAACGTGTTCTCCACGTTCCGCGCGAGCGCCTCGAGCTCGGTCTCGGTATCCGCGTCGACCACGTCGGGACGGGGCTCGATGCGGGCGACCAGGTACGGCTCGGTGGCGACGAAGTCCGTGAGCTCGACGCGGCGGCCGCCCTGGACGAGGATCCGCAGGCTGCCGTCGGGCACCTTCAGCATCCGCGCGACGAAGCCGGCCACGCCCACGCGGTAGATCTGATCCGGCCCGGGGTTTTCGGCCTCGGTGTCCTTGCTCGCGACCATCACGAGCATCCGGTTGCCGGCCAGCACGTCGTTGACGAGCTTCACCGACCGCTCCTGGCCGACGGCGAGCGGGGTCAGCGTGTCCGGGAAACGCGACGCTGTCGCGCAGCGGAAGGACCGGCAGCGCCTGCGGCAGCTCCTGCTCGTGCGCCTGCGCCGTCTCTCCTCGCCCGGCTGAGCGATGTGGATGCTCACTCGGACTCGGTACGTGTCCGGACGGGCACCTGGCGCACCTGATCGTCGGGTTGCGCGAGCGGGATCTCGACCGTCAGGAACCCGTCGTCGTAGGTCGCCTGCGCCTCGGCCGCGACCACATCGGCGCCCAGCTCGACGACACGGCGGAAGGGACCATGCTCGATCTCGATCTGCTGGTACAGCCTGCCCTCGGCCTCCTGCGCGCGGCGCTCCCCGGCGATCAGGAGCTGCCGTCCGCGGATCTCGAGCCCGATCTCTTCGATCTCCATGCCGCCGATGTCGGCCTTCACCACGGCGCGTGGCGGATCGCCCGCGTAATAGACGTCGACGCGCGGGCTGAACCCGCGCCGCCCCGGCCCGAGCGGCGTGCGGCCGAACACGTCGCCGAACAGCTCGTCCATCTCGCGCCGCATGCGCTCGAAGTTGGCGAAAAGATCACGCTCCGGCATGGGACCGCAGGTTAAACCTCGTAGACAGCCCCTTCGGAGGCCAGCTCCACCTTCCCGCCGAACGCGTCGCTCGCCTCATCGACGGCCCACAGCCAGTCGAGCTCGTCCGAGATGTGGGTGAGCACGAGCCGGCGGGCGCCGGCCGCCTTGCCGTGCTCGCCGGCCTCGCGCGGCGTGAGGTGGCCGCGCTGGCCGGTCCGCTCCGGCCGCGGCAGCGTGGCCTCGATCAGGAGCAGCTCCGTGTCGTGGGCGAACCGGACGAGCGTGTCGGTGGGCCGGCAGTCGGCGCCGTAGGTCAGCTTGCCGCCGCCGTTCGTGGACTCCGCGCAGATCGCGAAGGTCTCGATGAAGTGCGGGACCGCGTGGAAGTGGAACTTGATCGAGCCGATCTCCGGCGAGGAGTTCTCGTGGTACTCCTCGATGTCGAACGCGTTTTCGATCAGGTCCTCGTTCCCCCACGCGCCCACCACCCGGCGGAACGTCTCGACCGCGCCCTTCGGCGCGAACAGCTTCGGCCGGCATGGGTTGTCGGTGCCCGGCCAGCGGTCCACCGGGACCGGCTGCTGCCGCGGCGCGTAGGTCAGCGCGTACGCGTATGGCACGAGGTCGAGGAAATGGTCCGCGTGGAGGTGGGACAGCACGACCGCGTTGACCGCCGTGTAGTCGCGGAACTTGCGGAGCTTCGAGAAGACGCCGTTGCCGCAGTCGAGGAGGACCGCCGTCTCACCGTCCTCGAGCAGGTAGCCGGAGCACGCCCCGTCGGCGTCCTGCCACGAGGGGGACTTCCCCAGCACGGTCAACCTCATGGGCTGACTCTATTACCGGGCGCGCAGGCGCTCGCCGATCGCTACCGCGGCTGCGGGAACGCGTAGGCCGAGAAGGTCCGCTCGGTCCGGAAGACGAACGAGAGCTGGCGCTCTGGCCGGAGGCCGCGGTCGGCCGCTCGGTAGGTGGTGCAGGCCTCGTTCACGTTGAGTGCGCAGAGCATGTTCTGGCGAAAGAAACAGTCCTCGCAGCTCGGGCGTTTGGAGGGCTTGGGCACGGCCTCCATCCAAACACGATCCGGCCGCCGTCGCCAACCCGCGATTCCGCAAATCAGGCGATTTGCAATCCGCCGCTCTTTACAGCGTTTTCTCAGGACCGCCCGCTGTTTGCGGAAATGTGCGCGGGCGTCACGTCGGCGGGCGTCGGACAGCCGCACAGGAGCAGCGCCAACTCGATCTCGTCGCGGAGCAGCTCGAGCACATGGCGCGCGCCGTCCTCGCCCCCACAGGCCAGGCCCCACAGCACCGGCCGGCCGACCATCGCGGCGCGGGCTCCGAGCGCCAGCGCCTTGATCACGTCCGTGCCGCGGCGAATCCCTCCGTCGACGAAGACCTCGACGCGACCCTCGGTGGCCTCGATGACCTCGGGCAGCGCCTCGATCGTGGCCGCCACTCCGTCGAGCTGGCGGCCGCCGTGGTTCGAGACGACGATCCCGTCGACGCCGGCCTCGCAGGCGAGCCGCGCGTCCTCCTCGGTCATCACGCCCTTGACGAGCAGCGGCAGGTCGGACAGGCCGCGGATCCGCTCGAGGTCGCGCCAGGTGAGCGTCAGGTCGAGCATCGCGAAGACCTCGGCGATCGAGAGCGTGGCCGAGCGGCCCAGCGCGGCGGCGACGCTCGGGATCGTGATCTCGGCCGGCACCTGGAAGCCGGTCCTGAGGTCGCGCTCGCGCCGCCCCGCGCGCGGGGCGTCGACCGTCAGCACCAGCGCTGAGTAGCCGTGCTCGACCGCCTGGTCCACCAGCGCGCGAGTGACGCCGTCGTCCTCGAAGCAGTAGAGCTGGAACCAGCGCGGCGCGCCCGGCGCGGCCGCGGCGACCTCGGCCGGTGTCGCGGTCGCGATCGTCGAGAGCGTCATCAGCGTGCCCACGGCGGCAGCCGCGCGCGCGGTCGCCCCCTCGCCGTCCGGATGGCACATCTTCTGGATCGCGGTGGGCGCGACCAGCAGCGGCATCGACACCTCGGTGCCGAGCACCGTGGTCGCAGCCGAGACCTTGCTCACGTCGACGAGCATCCGCGGACGCAGCTTCAGGCGCTCGAACGCAGCGACGTTCTCGATCAGCGTGCGCTCGTCGCACGCGCCCCCGCCGAAGTACCCGAGGGCACCCTCCTCGAGCGCCCCCTCCGCCAGCCGCTCGTACTCGAAGACGTTTACCGGCTGCGCGGGTGAGGGCATGAGGCTCGACACTAACGGCATGGAATTCGTCACTGGAGCAACCGGATACGTCGGCGGCCGCCTGATCGAGCGGCTGCGTGCCGAGGACCGCGAGGTCCGCGCGCTCGCGCGCGACCCGTCCCGGTTCGCGCCCGTCGCCGGGCGTCGATGTCGCGCACGGGCGACCTGCTTCGCCGCGATTCCCTGGCCCGTGCGCTGGAGGGCTGCTCGACCGCCTACTACCTGGTCCATTCGATGGAGCGCGGCGCTGAACGGCTTCGCCGACCGGGATCGGCTCGCTGCCGGA
Organism: uncultured Thermoleophilaceae bacterium; assembly: GCA_963839405.1. Lineage (GTDB taxonomy): Bacteria > Actinomycetota > Thermoleophilia > Solirubrobacterales > Thermoleophilaceae > DASPHG01. The sequence continues at coordinate 84,105 of CAWIUV010000005.1, read as the reverse complement.
GAACTTCGCCGCGGCGGCTGTCGACGCCGGCGTGGATCGGGTGGTCTACCTGGGCGGGCTCGTCCCCGACGGACGGGCCGCAGTCGATCCACCTGGAGTCGCGGCTCGAGGTCGAGGAGATCCTCTTGGACGCGCTTCCGCGATCGACGGCGCTGCGCGCGTCGATCCTCATCGGAGCCGCGCTCCTCGTCGTTCACGATCCTGGTGCGGCTCGTCTCGCACCTTCGCCTAGTGCCACTTCCCTCGTGGCGCGTCAACCGCACGCAGCCGATCTTCGAGGGCGACGCGATCGAGTACCTCGCGCGAACCCCCGCAGACGCCCGAGGCCGAGGGCAGGTCGCTCGACATCGTCGGGCCCGAGGTGATGACCTACGCCAGAGATGATCGAGCGGATCGCGGAGGCGATGGGCGTAGGGCGCATGCCGCTTCCGCTTCCCGGCCACGCAGACGCCTGCCGCATCGGCAGTCGTGAGCGCAGTGACGGGCCAGCCGCTCGAGCTCGTGCGGCCGCTGATGCAGAGCCTCGAGCACGACCTCCTCCCTCGAAACGACGACGCCCAGTCGCATCTACGGCCTCAACCCGCATCCGTTCGAGCGTGCGCTCGATCATGCCCTGCGCGACTGGGAGCGGTCCGAGGCGCTCGCGGCCCGGTGAAGATCGAGCGCACGATCGTGATCGCGGCGCCGCCGGAGGCCGTGTACGACCTGGTGATGGACCCGTCCCGGCTCGGGAATGGGTGACGGTCCACGAGGAGCTCGTCCACGCCCCGAACGGCGGGCTCGACAAGGGCGACGAGCTGAGCCAGAAGCTGAAGGTCGCCGGCCAGGCCTTCAAGGTGAGCTGGAAGATCTCGACCGCCCACCGCCCGCACGACATCGAGTGGGAGGGCCGCGGTCCGCTTGGCACGAAGGCGCGTGTCTCGTACGACCTGGAGCCGCGCGGGGACGGCACTTGCTTCAACTACGTGAACGAGTACGCACCTGCCCGGCGGGCCGCTCGGAAAGCTGGGCGGAAAGGCGTTCAAGAGCACCGCCTCAAAAGAAGCCGACCGGACGCTCGTTAGATTGAAGGGCCTACTCGAGCAATAGCGAACCAGGGGGAATGCTGCAGTTGCTCGCCAGACGGAGGAAAAAACAAGTTGATAGCTGGTCGCCGTTCGCCCGCAACGATGGCGACTGCGACGCAGTTGCCCAGGCGCTGCTGACAGCGCTCGAGCACGAGGATTGCGCGCTCGAGCACCTGACACCGACGCGCTATTCCGAGGTGCGCCGCAAGCGCCCGCATATCGGCCTGCCCCGCACGACCACGGTGACCGCCGTCTGCGGAAGCTGGAAGAGCGCGGTCGAAGCCGCAGAGCGCCGCGCCGCCGCGGTCGCTCGCCGCACCGCTTTCGCCTAGAGCAGCTCGCGGATTCCGCCGCGGCCGAGACGGCGGAGCGCGGGCCGAAGCTGCCGTCGGTCATCGCGATTACCTCGTGCGGCTCGTCCCGCTCGAGGACGATCGCCTCGATGACCGCGTCGAGGGCCTCCGCAGGCACGCCGACGATTCGGGCGCGCGGGAAGAGCGTGCCCTCGAGGTCTCCTGGCAGCGGGCCTCGAGCCGATCGCCGGTCACGACGAGAGTCGCCGCCGGCGCCGAGCGCCACACGGCATCCAGATCAGCCCTCTTCCGCGAGGACGACGACGTCCGCGCCGTGGAGGTCGTCACTGACGTCCGCGATGCGTGAAAGACCCTCTGCAATCTTTACACCCTTACCGATTACACTTATCTTTTTTCGCATGAATTTTCTTGAACAGAAGAAAAGTGAAATCGATGCGCGGCTGAAGGAGCTCAAGCCGCTCCACGAGGAGTATCTGACCCTACAGAAGGCCAGGTCGGCCCTTGACGGGGTCGACCGTCGCCCGAAGCGCAGCGCCACCGGCGCGCGTCGAGGGCGTCGCGGACGGCCCGCGCGGCAGCGGCGGCACGTCGAAGAAGGCCCTCGAGGTGATCCGCCAGAACCCCGGCATCAAGGTGAGCGAGCTGGCGCGCGAGCTGAAGATGCGCCACCCGAACTACCTCTACCGCGTCCTCCCCCAGCTAGAGGCTCAGGGAGCGGTCCGCAAAGACGGCAAGGGCTGGCACGCCACCTAAGGGGTCAGACCCCTTTAGGTTCGCGCGACCTCAGACCAGCTGCAGTTCCTTGACCGAGTCGCGCTCGCCGCGGAGCTCGTCGACCGTGATCCCGATCTTCTCCTTCGAGAAGTCGGTCAGCTCGACGCCCTCGACGATCGACCACTCGCCGTTCTCACACGTGATCGGGAACGACGACACGAGGCCCTCGTCCACGTCGTACGAGCCGTCCGAGACGACCGCCATCGAGACCCACTCGCCGTTCGTGCCGTGCACCCAGTCGTGGACGTGGTCGATCGCGGCGTTCGCGGCCGAAGCGGCTGAGGACGCGCCCCGCGCGTCGATGATCGCCGCGCCGCGCTTGCCCACCGTCGGCAGGAAGTCGTTCTCGATCCAGTCCTGGTCGCCGACCTTCTCGGCGGCGATCTCGCCGTTCACCTTCGCGTTGAACAGGTCGGGATACATCGTCGGCGAGTGGTTGCCCCATACCGCCATGTCCGTGATGTCGGTGACCTGCGCGCCCACCTTCTTCGCGAGCTGGGTGAGCGCCCGATTGTGGTCGAGACGCGTCATCGCGGTGAACCGCTCCGACGGGATGTCGGGCGCGTGAGAGCGCGCGATCAGGCAGTTCGTGTTCGCCGGGTTGCCGACGACGAGCACCTTGATGTCGTCCGCGGCGTTGTCATTGAGCGCCTTGCCCTGCGGCTCGAAGATCTTGCCGTTGGCCTCGAGCAGGTCGGCGCGCTCCATGCCCTTCGAGCGCGGCCGTGCGCCGATCAGGAGCGCGACATTCGCGTCGTCGAAGGCCTGGTTCGGCATCGTCGTAGATGTCGATCGAGCGCAGCAGCGGGAAGGCGCAGTCGTCTAGCTCCATCGCCGTTCCCTCGGCCGCCTTCACGGCGTCGGGGATCTCCAGCAGCGATAGCGCCACCGGCGTGTCGGGGCCGAGCATCTGGCCGCTGGCGACACGGAAGAGGATCGCGTAGCCGATCTGGCCGGCGGCGCCGGTGACGGCTACTCGTACTGGTTCGCTCATGAGTTCATCTCCTCGATGATCGCGTCGGCGACTTCGCTCGTGCCGACGGCGGTTGGATCGTCACGGGTGGGCTTCATGTCGTAGGTGACCTTCTCGCCCTTGCGGATCACCTCGGCGATCGCGTCCTCCAGCCGGTCGGCCGCGTCGCGCTCGTCGAGATGCCGCAGCATCATCACGCCCGAGAGCATCAGCGCCATCGGGTTCACCTTGTTCTGCCCCTTGTACTTGGGGGCCGAACCGTGCGTCGCCTCGAAAACGGCGATGTCGTCGCCGATGTTGCCGCCCGGCGCCATGCCGAGGCCGCCGATCATGCCGGCGCCGAGGTCGGACACGATGTCGCCGTAGAGGTTCGGGAGCACGATCACGTCGTACTCCTCCGGCCGCGAGACGAGCTGGTTGCAGAGGTTGTCGATGATCCGCTCCTCGAACTCGATGTCCGAGTGCTTCTCCGCCATCTCTGTCGCGGTCTTCAGGAACAGGCCGTCGGAGAACTTCATGATGTTGGCCTTGTGCGCCGCGGTCACCTTCTTGCGGCCGTTGTCCTTCGCGTACTTGAACGCGGACTCGACGATCCGCGTGGTGCCGAAGACAGAGATCGGCTTGATCGAGATGCCGGCGTCCTCGCGGATCTCCGAGCCCAGGCCCTTGATGCACTCGCGTAGCGTGGCCGCGTCGTCCGAGCCCATCTCGTACTCGATCCCCGCATACAGGTCCTCGTGGTTCTCGCGGATGATCACGACGTCCGTCTCCGGGAAACGCGTGCGGACGCCCTCGTACGCCTTACAGGGGCGCTGGCACGAGTAGAGGTCGAGCTCCTTGCGAAGGGCGACGTTCACCGACCGGAAGCCGGATCCCGACGGGCGTGGTGGTCGGGCCCTTGATCGCGACTCCGTTGTCCCGGATCGACTGGAGCGTCTCGTCCGGCAGCGGCTTGCCGCCTGACTCGTAGACGTCGATTCCAGCTTCCTGCTGGTCCCAGTCGAACTCGACGCCGGTGCCTTCGAGGACGCGCTTCGTGGCTTCCGCGATCTCGGGCCCGGTTCCGTCGCCGGGGATGAACGTGACGTTGTGTGGCATCAAATTCCTTTGGCTGCTGTCGAAGGCACGCCATTATGTCTGTCATGTTCGGAGGAGCGTCTATCCAACTGGCGCGGGTCCTCGGGATCCGGATCGGGGTCCACCCGAGCTGGTTCATCGTGCTCTTCCTGATGATCTGGTCGCTGACCGGCCTGTACGAGGACGTCGTCGGCGGCGGTTCGGCGTTCGCGCTCGCCGCTCTCAGCGCGTTCCTCTTCTTCGGCTCGGTCGTGCTGCACGAGCTGGGCCACGCCGTCGTGGCGCGGCGCAACGGCATCGAGACGCAAGGCATCGACCTCTGGCTCCTGGGCGGCTTGGCGCGCCTGAGCAGGGACAGCGACAGCCCCGGCGTCGAGTTCCGCATCGCCGCGGCCGGCCCGCTCGTGACACTCGTCTTCGGGCTCGCGTGCTACGGCGCCGGCCTGGCGCTCGCGGGCGCGGGAGGCTTCGGCGACGCGCTCGGCTTCGAGGAGGACGGGCAGGTCGGCGCGGGAGAGGCCGTGCTCGCCTGGCTCACCTGGGTGAATGCCGTGCTGCTCGTGTTCAACCTCATCCCCGGCTTCCCGCTCGACGGCGGACGCATGGCGCGCGCGATCGCGTGGTGGCGGACCGGCGACCGCGCGAAGGCCACCCGCTTCGCAAGCAGGCTCGGCCAGGGCTTCGCATACCTCCTGATCGGCTACGGGCTGTACCGCGCATTCGTCGGGGACGTGCTGTCGCTCGTCTGGTTCGGCCTGATGGGCTTCTTCATCATCCAGGCGGCGAAGGCCGCGGACATCCAGAGTCAGATCACCGCGCGGATCGAGGGGCTGCTCGTGTCGGACGTCATGGACGAGGAGCCCGTGTCGGTGTCCGCCGAGTTGAAGCTCGACCGCGCGCTCGACGAATACTTCCTTCGCTACGGCTACCCGTGGTTCCCGGTGGTGGACGCGGGCGGCAAGTTCATCGGCGTCGTCAGCCGCGAGCGTGCCGAGCGCGTGCCCGAGCAGATCCGCGCCACGTCTTCGGTCGACGAGGTGGCGCAGTTCGACATCGGCAACGCACATGCGGTGCCGCTGGACGCCCCGCTCGAGTCCCTCCTGACCTCGGAGGGCCTTGCAGGCGCTTGGCGCGATCATGGCCGTGGACCGCGACGGCGTCCTGCGCGGCGTGGTCACGATCGACCAGGTGCGCCGCGCGCTCCGCGCACCGGGCGCGACGGTCTAGCCAGAACCCTCGTCCGGGCCGTATCTCAAATAGGATGCCGCGGCTTCCGATGCCTCAACACGATGTCCTCGTAATAGGAGCCGGACTCGCGGGACAGCGCGCAGCGCTGGCCGCTGCCGAAGAGGGTGCCTCGGTCGGGATCATGTCCAAGGTCCACCCCGTCCGCTCGCACTCGAACGCGGCCCAGGGCGGGATCAACGCGGCGCTGAACCCCGAGGACTCCTGGGAGTCGCACGCCTTCGACACCGTCAAGGGCTCGGACTACCTCGGCGACCAGGACGCGATCGAGATCATGTGCCGCCAGGCGCCGCAGGAGATCCTCGACCTCGAGCACCTCGGCGTCACGTTCCACCGCAACGAAGAGGGCAAGCTCGGCACGCGCGCCTTCGGCGGCGCCTCCGCCGCCCGCACCTACTACGTGGCCGACATCACGGGCCAGGCGATCCTGCACGTGCTCTACGAGCAGCTGATGAAGCACGACGAGGTCTACCGCTACGAGGAGTGGTTCACCACCTCGCTGGTGCGCGACGACGAGGGGCACGTCGCCGGCTGCGTCGCCCGCAACATCCGCGACGGGTCGATGGAGCTCTTCGCGGCGAAGACCGTGATCCTCGCCAGCGGCGGGAACGGGCAGGTCTACAACCCCACGACGAACGCGCTGATCTGCACTGGCGACGGGATCGCGATGGCCTACCGGATCGGGTGCCCGCTGATGGACATGGAGATGATCCAGTACCACCCCACGACGCTTCAGGGGAACGGGCTGCTGATCACCGAGGGCGCCCGCGGCGAGGGCGCCCATCTCTACAACGCGCAGGGCGAGCGCTTCATGGAGAAGTACGCGCCGAACAAGATGGAGCTCGCGTCGCGCGACGTCGTCTCACGCGCCGAGCAGACCGAGATCAACGAGGGCCGCGGCTTCCCCGACGGCACCGTCGCGCTCGACATCACGGTCGTGCCGCGCAAGCGCATCCACGAGGCGCTGCGCGAGATCGTCATGGTGGGCCGCGACTTCGCCGGCGTTGACATCACGAAGGAGCCGATCCACATCAAGCCGGGTAACCACTACGTCATGGGCGGCGTGAAGACGGACTCCGACGGCCGCACGCCCGTCCCCGGCCTGTACGCGGCGGGCGAGGTGGCCTGCGTGTCCGTACACGGCGGAAACCGGCTGGGCGCGAACTCGCTGCTCGACACGCTCGTGTTCGGCGGGCGCTCGGGCAGGCACGCCGCCCAGCACGCCAAGGAGCATGCCGATGCCCGATGCCTCGCGTGCATCGCTCGACGACGAGGCGAAGATGGTCCGCGAAGTCGTGGGCCGCGACCGCAGCGGCCGGCGGGTCTCCGAGATCAAGCGCGAGCTGGGCGCGACGATGGACAAGTACGTGGCCGTCTTCCGCGACGAGCAGGGCCTGAACACCGCCCTCGAGACCGTCCAGCGACTCAAGGAGGAGGCGAAGACCGTCGCGATCGACGACAAGGGCAGCATCTTCAACCAGGACCTGCTCGGCGCGATCGAGCTCGGCTTCATGCTCGACAACGCCGAGGCGGTCGTGATCGGCGCGCTCGAGCGCAAGGAGAGCCGCGGCGCGCAGTTCCGGACCGATTACCCCGAGCGCAACGACGACGAGTGGCTCAAGCACATCAACATCACGCTGGAGGACGGCGAGCCGAAGATCTCGTACTCCGAGGTCACCATGACCCAGTGGGAACCACAGGAGCGCACTTACTGACATGGCCGATTACGCACTGAAGATCCGCCGCTTCGACCCCGAGTCCGGGGAGCCCGCCTACTGGCAGGAGTTCAACGTCGACCTCGAGCCCGAGCGCTCGGTGCTCGACGGGATCCTCCAGGTCCGCGGCGACCAGGACGGCTCGCTGGCGATCCGCTGCTCGTGCCAGGCGGCGATCTGCGGCTCGTGCGGCGTGAAGATCAACGGCCGCTCCCGCCTCGCGTGCAACACGCTGATCGGCGAGGCCGCCGAGGCGGCCAAGAACGGCGCGATCATCGTCGAGCCGATGGGCAACATGCCCGTCCTCAAGGACCTGATCGTCGACATGGACGCGGTCCACTGGAAGAAGGTCCAGCGCGTCGTGCCGTGGCTCATCCCCGACGGCCCGCCGCCTGAGCGCGAGTACATCGTCCCGAAGGAGTCGATGATCGACATCACGCAGGCGATGGCGTGCATCCATTGCGGCGCGTGCGTGTCCGCGTGCCTCTCGCTCGAGGTCGATCCCGAGTTCGTGGGCCCCGCAGCGCTCGCGAAGGCGTACCGGTTCGTCGGCGACCCGCGCGACGGCCAGGACCGAGGAGCGCCTGAAGGACCTCGCCGAGGACCCGCACGGGATCTACGACTGCACCCACTGCTTCCAGTGCGTCGAGGTCTGCCCCAAGGACGTCGCCCCGATGGACCAGATCATGCGCCTGCGCCGCCGCGCCACGGACGACTTCGAGATCAAGGACTCGAACAACGGCTACGGCCACGAGCAGGCGTTCGTGAGGATCATCGAGAAGTGGGGCACGCTCCACGAGGGCCAGATGCCGATCCGCTCGTTCGGCCAGGGCAGCATGGTGCGCGGCCAGCTCGAGCCGACCGCGGTGAAGCAGCTGATCGACTCGGCGGAGTCGGGCGTCAACACGCTCAAGAAGGTCGGCCCGCGAAAGGTCTTCTTCCATCACAAGCTGCCCGACCAGAAGAACGTTCGCCGCATCTTCAAGACGATCGAATCTCACGACGAGCGCATCGAGCTCAACCTCTACATCGTCGGCGAGTCCGGCGACGGGAAGAAGGTGCATGGCTGAAGGGAGTCAGGAATCGTGAAGCTCGCTTATTGGCCCGGTTGCGTCTCGCGCGGGTTCACCCCGGAGCTGCATGGCTCGATGGCGAAGGTCGCGCCCAAGCTCGACCTCGAGCTCGTCGAGCTCGACCGCGCGAACTGCTGCGGCGCGGGCGTGATCGCCGAGCACAACCAGGAGCTCGCCGACACCCTGAACGCGCGCACGTTCGCGATGGCGCAGGGCGTCGAGGGCGCCGCCGGGATGATGAACATCTGCTCCACCTGCCAGGGCGCGCAGACGGAGTGCAAGGAGCGGCTCGACGCCGACACGGCCTACCGCGAGCACGTGAACGGCCACCTCGAGCCCGAGGGCCTCACCTATGAGCGCGACGGCGCGTGGTGGAACAAGAACTTCCTCTGGCTGCTCGTCGAGGAGATCGGGCTGGACACCCTCAGGGAGCGCGTCGTGCGCCCGCTCGAGGGCCTGCGCGTGGCGCCGTTCTACGGCTGCTACATCGTGCGGCCGACCAAGCGGCTCGGCTTCGCCGATCAGCCCGGAGCGCGACACCTACCTCGAGCAGGTCATCGAGACGCTCGGCGGCACGCCGGTCGCCTACGCGGGCAGCCACAAGTGCTGCGGGTTCCCGGTCATCACGATGAACAAGGAGACCTCGCTGCGGCAGGCCGGCCGGCACATGGCCGACGCGCTTGACGCCGGCGCGGACTGCGTCGTGACGCCGTGCCCGCTCTGCCACCTGAACCTCGACCTGCAGCAGCCGGAGGCCGAGAACTACGTCGAGCGCGACCTCGGCATGCCGGTGCTGCACTTCCCGCAGCTCATCGGGCTTGCGCTGGGGCTCGAGCCGAAGGAGCTCGGCATGCACAAGCACGTCGTCTCGACGACCGACGTGCAGAGGAAGGTGGCCGCCCTCGCCGCAGCCTGAGGTGCAAGCGGCGGGCGCCGTGCTGCAGGCGCAACGGCGGCGTGCTGGTCGTGCATCGCCCGAAGTACGACGACTGGACCTTCCCGAAGGGGAAGCTCGAGGAGGGCGAGTCGTTCGAGCAGGCGGTCGCGCGCGAGGTCGAGGAGGAGTGCGGCTGGCGCGGCGACCTGGGCGCCGAGCTCGACTCCAAGCGCTACAAGGACGGCAAGGGCCGCGACAAGGTCGTGCGCTGGTGGGAGATGTGGGCCCGCGAGCGCGGCCCGTGGGAGCCGAACGACGAGGTCGACGACGTCATGTGGGTCCCGCTCTCAGAGGTCGATTCGCTCCTGACCTACGAGCTCGACAGGGAGCTGGCCGAGCAGGTCAGGCGGGAGAAGAACCCGCGCCCGTAAAGGGGGTCAGACCCCCTTTAGAAAGAGAGAAAGCCGGACAGCTGCGCTAGCTGCCCGGCTTTGAAGGCCTCTCTTGATACCCCTGACCCCGTCCTAGGAAGTCTCTATCCCAGGGAACGCACGGGGCTGGGCAAACTTTCACGGATCAGCTCAGCCAGCTGGACCGCGTTGGTGGCGGCGCCCTTGCGGAGGTTGTCGCCCACCACCCAGAGGTTGAGGCAGCGCTCGTGCGAGGGGTCGCGGCGGATGCGCCCAACCAGCACCTCGTCGCGGCCGGCCACGTCGATGGCAAGCGGGTAGAGGCCGTCGGCGGGATCGTCCACCACCACGACGCTCGGAGCGTTCGCCAGCAGCTCGCGGCACTCCTCCGGCGACAGCGGCTCGCGCGTCTGGATGTTGATCGACTCCGAGTGGCCGACCAGCACGGGCACGCGAACGCAAGTGGCTGAGATGCCGATGTCCTCGCGGCCGAGGATCTTGCGCGTCTCGGCCATCACCTTGCGCTCCTCGGTCGTGTAGTCGTCGCCGTCCTTGAACTTCTCGACCTGCGGGACCACGTTGTAGGCGATCTGGTGCGGGTAGACGCTCGCGGCCGGTGGCTGCTTGCCGTCGGCGATCGCCTTCGTCTGCGCGTTCAGCTCGTCGACCGCGTCCTTCCCGGTTCCCGAGACCGACTGGTAGCTCGACATCACGATCCGCTCGATCCCGACGGCGTCGAGAATCGGCTTGAGCGCGACGACCATCTGCATCGTCGTGCAGTTCGGGTTGGCCACGATCCCGTCGTGCGAGGCGAGCGCCTCCGGGTTCACCTCCGAGACGACGAGCGGCACGTTCTCGTGCATCCGCCAGTAGGAGGAGTTGTCCACGACGACGGCGCCGGCGGCGGCGAACCGCGGCGCCCATTCCTCGCTAGTCCCGGAGCCGGCCGAGAACAGCGCGAGGTCGAAGTTCTGGATCGAGTCTTCGCTCAGCGCCTGGACGGTGAGCTCCTGGTCGCCGTGCTGGATCGTCTTCCCCGCCGAGCGCTCGGACGCGAACGGCACGACCTCGTCGGCGGGGAACGAGCGCTCCCGCATCACCTCGAGGATCGTCGAGCCGACGACGCCCGTCGCACCCACCACCGCGACGCGCATCAGGACACCACCGGGCGATGCACGCCGGATACGTCCTCCGGCTGGATCGCGCCGTCGCCGAGCTCGAACGCGGCGTGAAGTTCCTTGACCGCCTTGTCCACGTCGTCCTCCGCGATCACGCAGGAGATCTTGATCGGAGAGGTCGAGATCATCTCGATGTTCACCTTCGCAGCGCCGAGCGTCGTGAAGGTCTTGGCCGCGACGCCCGGGTGGCTCTTCATTCCCGCTCCGACGAGCGAGACCTTCCCCATCCGCTCGTCCACGGCGAGCCCCATGCCGAACTCCTTCTTGAGCGGCTCGAGCGCGTCGCGCGCGCCCTGCACGTCGTCGCGCGGAACGGTGAACGACATGTCCGCCCGCACATCGGGCTCGTTCTGGATGATCATGTCGACGTTCACGTTCGCGTCGGCGAGCGCCGTCATCACGCGCCCGGCCACGCCCGGCTGGTCCGGGATGCCGGTGAGTGTGACGCGCGCCTCCGATCTGGAGTGCGTGACTGCGGTGACGAGGGGGCGTTCCATGGTCTCCTGCTCGGTCACGACCAAGGTACCGGGTCCATCTTCGAAGCTCGATCGGCAATGGATGCGCACGCCGTGGTTGCGCGCGTACTCAACGGAGCGAAGCTGCAGCACGCCCGCGCCGGACGCCGACATCTCGAGCATCTCGTCGAACGAGACGACGCTGAGCATCTTCGCGTTCGGCACGATCCGCGGGTCCGCCGTGAACACACCGCGCACGTCCGTGTAGATCTCGCACACGTCGGCGCCGAGCGCGGCCGCGAGCGCCACGGCGGTCGTGTCCGATCCGCCGCGGCCGAGCGTCGTCACGTCGGCGGCGGTCGAGACGCCCTGGAAGCCCGCAACGAGCACGACCTTGCCGTCGTCGAGCGCCTCGCGGATGCGGTCTGCCCGCACGTCGAGGATGCGTGCCTTTGTGTGCGAGGTGTCGGTGACGATCCCCGCCTGGGAGCCCGTCAGCGAGATCGCCTCGTGCCCGAGGTCGTTGATCACCATCGCCGCGAGCGCGCACGAGATCCGCTCGCCGGTCGAGAGCAGCATGTCCATCTCGCGCGGATGCGGGCGCTCGGAGACCTCCTCGGCCATCGCCACCAGCTCGTCCGTGGTCTTCCCGCGCGCGGAAAGGACGGCGACGACGGCCTTTCCGCCCTCCTTTGCGGCCACGATCCGTCCCGCCGCGCGCTTGATGCGCTCGGCGTCGGCCACGGAGGTGCCCCCGAACTTCATTACGACCGTCTCGAGCCATGGCGCCGAAAGATACCCTCGGGCTCATTAGGCGCTGGCTTCATATCCCGCCGTTTGGGCCGACGGCGCTCGCGGTCATCGCCGGCATAGGCATCGCCGCGGCCATCCAGGACTTCCGCAACGACGAGCCCGCGGCGGAGCAGGCGACCGTCCCGGAGGCGGGCGGCCGAGGCGGGGCGCCTCAGGGCCGGACCTCGTTTCTCGCGCAGCTGATCCCGCCGCCGCCCGAGGAGGTCGAGGGGCCCTCCGCGCCCAGCTCGATCGCGGACCTCGCGGCCCGCCTGCCGCTCGAGCGCAAGGTCGCGCAGCTGTTCCTGCTCGGCTTCGAGGGGCAGGACCTGACCGCGCCGATCTTCGAGCAGATGCGCCGCCAGGACCTAGGCGGGCTCGTCTTCGAGAACCGCAACTACCTGGACCCGCAGCAGATCGCGTTGATGGCCGGCGAAGGGCCCGTGATTGCGGCCGACGAGGGACACGTCCCGCCGTTCGTGATGGTGTCGCAGGAGGGGGGCGACTACTCGGAGTTCCCGGACCTGCCGCCCGCAGAAGCAGCCGTCCGAGTACGCGAACGTCGAAGAGGCGAAGACGGCCGCGACCGAGGCGGCAACCGCGCTCGGGGCGCTCCGGTTCAACGCCGTGCTGGCGCCGGTCATCGACGTAGGGACGGCGGACGGCACGGGCGCGCTCGACGAGCGCGCCTTCTCAGACGACCCGGAGCGCGTCGCCGACTACGGGGAGGCAGTGGTGCGGGCCTACGACGACCAGGGAGTCATGGCCGTCCCGAAGCACTTCCCGGGGCTGGGCGCCGCGGGAGGGCCGCCCGAGAACGGGCCGACGCCGGTAGGGCTGACCGTCCCGGAGCTTCGCGAGCGCGACATCGTCCCGTTCGAGGCCGCGTTCGACGCAGGCGCCGAGGCGGTTCTGATCTCGCACGGCTCGTACACGACAGACGACTTCGTGACGCCGGCATCGCTGTCGAAGACGATCGCCACGAACATCCTGCGCGACGAGCTCGAGTTCACCGGCGTCTCGATCAGCGACGACCTGGCCTCCCCCGCCGTCACCGCCATCTCGAGCATTCCCGACGCCGCGGTCGACGCGCTCAAGGCGGGCGTCGACCTGGTCTGGATCTCGGGCCCGCGCGGCGATCAGGAGGCGGCGATGAACGCCGTCCTCAACGCCGTGCGCTCAGGCGAGATCTCGCGCGAGCGGATCGACCAGGCGGTCCTGCGGTCGCTGACCGCGAAGCAGGCGATTGGATTGATCGGCGCCGACTAGAGCGCCCGCCGGCCCGAGAGCGCCTTGCCAAGCGTGATCTCGTCGGCGTACTCGAGGTCGGCGCCCACCGGCAGGCCGCTCGCCAGCCGCGTGACCGTCACGTCCGGCGCACGCTCGCGCAGCATGTCGGCGATGTAGAGCGCGGTCGCCTCGCCGGTCGTCGTCGCGTTCGTGGCGACGACGACCTCGGTAGTGCCGTCGCGCTCGACACGGTCGCCGAGCTCCTTCAGCTTCAGGTCCTCCGGGTCGATCCCGTCGATCGGCGACAGCGCGCCGCCCAGCACGTGGTAGCGGCCGTTCCACTCGTTGGTCCGCTCGATCGGGATCACGTCGCCGGGCTCCTCGACCACGCAGATGCGCGTTCCGTCACGCCGCTCGTCCTGGCAGATGCGGCACGTCGGCTCGACGGCGAGGTTGAAGCAGACCTCGCACAGCCCGACCGTCTCCTTCACCTCGCGGATCGCGTCGGCGAGTGGCAGCGCGTCCTCGGGCGGCACGCGCAGGATGTGGAACGCCAGCCGCTGCGCGGTGCGCTGCCCGATACCGGGCAGGCGGGACAGCTCGGTGACGAGTCGGTTGACCGGCGGAGCGAGCACTGGAAGTCGAGGTTAGAGCTCCATCAGGAGGTCCTCGCCCTCCACCCTGTGGAAGCCGAACTGCTCGTAGAGCGAATGGGCGTCGGCGGTGTGAAGGGTGAACTTGCGCAGGCCCTGGAGGTCGGGGTGAGACATCACGGCCTGCATGAGCTCCTTCCCGAGCCCGCGGCCGCGGTGCTCGGACAGCACGAACACGTCCATCAGATGCCCGAAGGTCGCCTTGTCGGTGACGACGCGCGCGAAGCCCACCTGCGCCATCGCCCTCGTATGCGCCGAAGCAGAGCGAGTTGTCGATCGACCGGTCGACCACCTCGCGCGAGACACCCGGGCACCAGTACGACTCCTCGCTGAGGAACCGGTGCACGAGCTCCCGGTCGAGCAGCTCCTTGTCGGTATTGATTCTCAGAGACCCGGAAGGCCCAGCCCGCCGGCCATGTCGCCCAGGCCGCCGGTGGCCGCGCCGAGCTTGCGCTGCTGCAGCTCCTGCGCCGAGCGGAGCGCCTCGTTGAAGGCGGCGAGCACGAGGTCCTGGAGCAGCTCGACGTCGTCGGGGTCGACCGCGTCCGGATCGATGGTCACCTCGACGACCTGGAGCTCGCCGGTCATCACGACCTTGACCGTCCCGCCGCCCGCGGTCGCCTCGACGCGCTCGTTCTTCAGCTCCTCCTGCGCCTTCGCCATCTCGGCCTGCATCTGCTGGACCTGCTTGAGCATCTGGTTCATGTTCGGCGGCTGCGGCATCGTCAGGTTCCTTCCTCGTCGTCGAAGACTTCCTCGGCCTTGAACTCTGCCTTGAGGCGCTCGAGGAGCTCGTCCTCGGACAGCGCGGCCAGCGGCTGGTTCTCGCCCGGGGGCGGCGCGCCCAGGTCGAACACGACTCCCACGGACCGGCCGGTCAGGCCTCGGAGAGCGTTCTCGAGCAGCCCGCGGTTCGCATCCGCCTTCTTGCGCGAGAACTCGGCGCCCTCGGGAAAGCTGACCGTCAGCTGCGAGCCGGCGACGGCGCTCGGCCGCGCCTCCCCCACCAGCGCGGCGACCATCGCGTTCTCCGTGCGGACGGCGTCGAGGACCGCCGGCCAAAGGCCGCGGATCAGCTCGAGATCGAGCTCGTCCTCCGGCTGCTCCTCCGGCACGGCAACCGCCTGTGCGGCTCCCGACGCGGTCGCGCGCGGCGCGGGCGGCGGCGAAGGCGGAGCGGGCGCCTCCGGCGCCGGGCTGGAGGCCGGTGGGGTGCTCGCCGGCGCGTCGCCCTGGCCGAGTTTCCGCTCGAGCTGCTCGATGCGGAAGAGAAGCGCCTGGATCGAAAGGTCCGACTGCGGCTGCACCGCCTTCAGCAGCGCCAGCTCGAGCTGGATCCGCGGCTCCGAGCCCTCCTTCACGGCGCTGCGGGCGCGCGCGAGCAGGTCGATCGCGCGCAGCACCTCGGCCTGCGGCAGCCGGTCGGCCTGCGCGTTCAGGCGGTCCGTGTGCTCGGCGGTGACGGCGAACGTGGATGGCACCTCGCCGAGGGTCTGCACGACGAAGAGATGCCGCAGGTGCTCGGAGAGGTCCTGCATGAAGTGGGCGATGTCGCGCCCCGACGACGACAGCTTCTCGACGGCGAGCAGGACCGCCCTTCGGGTCGTGGTCGATCAGCGCCTCGGCCGTGTCGAGCACGAGCTCGGCGTCGGCCGCGCCCATGATCTCGAGCACGGTGTCGAGCTCGATCTTCGGCCCGCCGTAGGTGACGAGCTGCTCGAGCGTGCCGAGGGCGTCGCGGAAGCTCCCCGTCGCGTGACGCGCGATCAGGCCGATCGCGGCGTCGGGCGCCTCGATCTCCTCCTGCTCGGCCACCCGCCGCAGCACGCCGGCGATCTGCTCGAGCGTCGGGCGGTGGAAGTCGAACCGGTGGCAGCGGTCCACGATCGTGGCCGGCACCTTGTGCGCCTCGGTGGTGGCGAGCACGAACACCACGTGCGAGGGCGGCTCCTCGAGCGTCTTGAGGAACGCGTTCCACGCGGCGTTCGAGAGCATGTGAGCCTCGTCGAGGATGTAGACGCGGCTGCCGCCGCCCATCGGGGCGAGCGCGACGTTCTCGCGCAGCTCGCGGATGTCGTCGACCGAGTTGTTCGACGCCGCGTCCATCTCGACCACGTCGAGCGACGTGCCCCGGCGGATCGCGACGCACGCGGGGTCGTCGGGGGAGAAGTCGGCCTTCGGCCCGCCCTCCGCGTTCAGCGCGCACGCGAGCAGCTTCGCCATGCTCGTCTTGCCGGTCCCGCGCGAGCCGACGAACAGGTACGCGTGGTGGACCTTGCCGAGCTCGATCGCGTTGCGCAGGGTGCGGACGATGTGCTCCTGGCCGACCACCTCGTCGAAGGTGCGGGGGCGGTGGCGGCGGTACAGGGAGAGCACGGCGGCCATCCTAGAGGCGGCGGCGGAATGCCTGGGCGAGCGTTCCCGCTGCTTCCGGCGGTCCCTGCTCGAAGAAGAAGCGCGGCTCGATCGCCTCGAGCTCGATCAGCAGGTTGTCGCCCACGAAGTCGACCCGCGCGTATAGAAGGTCGCGGTCCGCGGCGGCGATCACCCGCTCGGCGGCGGCGAGCTCGTCGGCCGTCGGCTCGGCGGCCGTGATGATGCCGCCGTGCTCGGGCTGCACGCGGATGTCGCCCTCGGCCGGCGTCTTGCGCACGGCGTGGCTGAACTGGCCGTCGAAGAAGATGAGTGAGAGCTCACCCGCGTTCACGATCTCGGGGATGAACGGCTGCGCCATGTGGCCGGGCTCGATCGGCTCCCCCTTCTCGGCTCGCCTCAGCCCGAGCGACCCGCCCGCGACGGTCGGCTTGATGATCGCGTCCTCCCACGGCACCTCGCCCTCCCAGGCGGTCGGGATCGTCGCGATCCCCTCCGCCTCGAGCTCGCGCAGGTAGGTCTTCTCGCTGTTCCAGCGCAGCGTGTCGGCCGGGTTCCACATCGGCACCGGCACGCGGTCGAGCCACGCGAGGAACTCCGTCGTGACGCTCGAAGTAGTCCCAGATCGTGCGCACGAGGACGACGTCGTAGGCGGACCAGTCGACGTCCGGGTCGCTCCAGATCACCGGCTCGGCCTCCTCGCCGAGCGCGTCGCGAAGCGGCGCGTCGTCCGGATCGAGCTCCGGAAGCCAGTCACAGGTGGCCAAAGCGATTCGCATGCAGAAAATGCAATGGACCGTGCACCCCGCGTCGAGACGTTGGCTCCGAGCGTGCCTCCGGGCTGGGCTCCGGCCAGGCTGACCCGCGGCGCGTGGGCGGCTTCGCTTAAGGCTGCTTCCTCCCGGATCTGACCTGGTTCACGAGCGTCCACCGCGCGGGACCTGGCCATCGACGCCTTCGCCCGGCGCACTGGCCCCGAAGCCGAAGCCCCTCGACGGGGAATTCAGCCTTGCTAGAGCGGATTGCAAGTGCAGGGCACCGCTACCTCCCCGCCTAGCACGGTCCACGCTCAAGACTAGCGTCGGCTGGACGCATGTCCTAGTGCGCTAGATTGCGGATGTCTGGCCATATGGACCGCGGTGGCGCATTGCGCGTGAAGATCTTGGTGGCTGGCTGCGCTTGCGCTGCTGCCGGCGAAGTGGCGCGCCGCTGCCGCGCCGGTGGACGGCGCGCGAGCTCGGCGAGTGGCACGCCAGCGGCGAGGTCACGGACACGATCGTGCCGCCGCCCACGCGCGCCCGAGGCCGCCACGGCGCGCATCGAGCGGTTCACCGACGAGCACGGGCACACGCTCACGCTCGCCACCGACCTGCCGGACTTGAACCTCCGCCCCTTCGCGCGAGACCCTGGCCGGGCTCCCCCATCGCGCGAGATCGAGGACGCGGTCGTCGAGGTTGTGGCGCCGGCGTCGACTCGGCGAGATCTGCGGCGACCCGGACGCGGTCGCTTGCTACGCGCCGGAGGACTCCTGGCGCTTTCTAGCCGCGGCCGCATCTGGATTCCCAGCTCCGACGCCGACCTTCTCCACGTGATCGCCCACGAGTACGGCCACCACGTGGACAACCAGCTCGTCAACCTCGGCCACCTCGACCTCGGGCTGCGGCCTCGACAACGACGGCAGCCGCAACTGGTTCTTCCAGCGCGATGCCGACGAGCCGATTTTCGGAGCGGGAATCTCGTGCGCCCCGGAGGCGCAGTGGAGCCATGTGCTCGGAGAGATCTACGCGGAGGACTACACGTGGCTCGACCGGGAACCGCACCTGGCGGTACGACATGCCGCTGAAGGCGCCGACCGCTGCGCACCTCGACGCGATCGCCGGCGACCTCGCCGCGCCGTTCGAGCCCAGGACGCGCCGGTACGAGCGCCGGTTCGTGAAGCAGGGCCACTCGCGGTTCATCCGGTGCGGCTGCGCGACTGGACGCTCGTCACCGCGCGCCTCACCGGCCAGCCCGTCCGCCGACCTCGACCTCTACCTCTACACGAGCGGCGCGGACCTGCCGTTCGCCGGCAGCGCGCGGCCCCGCAGCCGCGAGGAGCTACAGGGCGCCCTGCCGCCCGGCAGCTACAAGCTCGAGATCTTCGCGCACTCGAAGAGCGGCCACGGGAACGCTCCAGCTCCTCCTCGAGTAGCGCCGCCAGCGGCGGCACTAGAATCGCCTCCTCTCCCGGGCGCGTAGCTCAGTGGGAGAGCGCTCGCCTCACACGCGAGAGGTCGCTGGTTCGAAACCAGCCGCGCCCATCGTCGGAAGCCCGCTTTAGCAGTGGGCTTTTGTCGTTCCGCCACCCCACCCCTCTTCCTCTTCGACCCCCTTTGGAAGCGATTTGGAAGCGGTTGTTCGTGCGTTCGTGTCGGTTAGGTTCGGCGAGATCGTTGGTCGGGCACAAGGGCGCGGACTATGGAAATCGGTTCGGCTCTCATCGCGCTGGGTCTTCTTGCAGTCCTGACGGCAGGCGTGTTCCTCCTTCATCGGGACCAAAGGACGCTCACCGCCGGGATCGTCGTCACCATCGCCGGACTGGCAGCGGCGGTCGTGGTGCCGTTCGTAACGCGCGACATCGAGCCGTCCCTCGTCGCCATCGGAGGAACAATGTTCATGTACGGCTTCCAAGGGATCTCAGCTGACCGCCCGATCTGGTTCCGTCGAGCCGTTTACGTCACGGGAGTCGCCCTGATTCTTGGCGTCGTGTACAGCCAGTCCTAAGCGGAACGGATAGGCACCTTGCCAGTCGCTAGATGCTCTGTTTACGCTGAGCAGCTCACCAAAGGGGGGAAGCGGCAGTGGGGTTCATGAAAGATCTGAGGGACACGTTGCGCGGCGCACCCGGCACGTCCAGCGCAGGGCAACCGCCGCCGACGGTTCCGCAGCCGCCCGCAACACTTGCTGGGTCGGCGACGCTTCAGGGGACAGGAGCGTTCGACGTGAACGCCGTCGGCGAGTCCAACTATCTCCCCGCGCTACTGAAGCAGGCTGGGGTTCGACGGAGTGAACAGATGTCGAGATCGACGACCTCCGTGTCCTGGTTGCGCTGGTACCGGAACCCGATAACCCGTATGACTCGAATGCTGTCGCGGTCGTAGGCGACGCTGGCAGGAAGCTCGGATACCTCTGCCGAGAGGACGCCGAAGAGTGCTGTGAGTCACTCCGAAGCTGGTCTGCGCCACCGACCTGCTGGGCTGAGATAGGCGGGTGCCACCGCGACGGCAGATGGATCATTGGCGTTCGCCTCGATCTCGACTTCGGCCAGTTCTAGACAAGATCCGCAGAGCGCACGGTGCGACTTACGAGCTCACCTGCTGAGGGGTTGGGCGGACTGTTTCTAAAGATTTCGACACCATCGGCTTTCACCATTTGAATCGCGCACTAGTCGAGGAGACGGACCGGGTGCGAAAGCGGCTGGCTTGAGCGTCGGCTTCCCAAGCCGAAGGTCAAGCGACCAAAACTTGACAGCCTCGCGGCGCGTGTCTACAAGCGAATAACGGCATGCCAAGTCCGTTCGACACAACACAAAGGAGCCGTAGACAATGGCTGAAGTTCTTGACTCACTCCCTCTCTGCGTCACACAGCAGGAGATACCCGTGGAACGAGTGGCTAGATGGCAGGCCGTGGAAGCTTGAAGTCGGAGTGGACTTCACAGCGAAGGTCAGCACGTTCAAGCAGATGGCTAAGGCACAGGCTCAGCGCCGCGGTGGCCGCCTGCCAACGGTGATGCAAACGGAAGGCGATAAGCAGTACCTCGCCATTCAGTTCCAGAAGTAGCCGGGCTGGTTCCTCGGGGATGCCACGGAGGGCATCCCCCGGGGGCAGCGCCTAGGTGCCGAGTGCCTGGAGCGATCCATGGAAGCGGCCTGGAAGCACCAGAGGGAATCAGTCCGCAGCACATCGAACGTCAATAGAAGCGGAAGTGCATCCCCCTGCGGGCAGAACGCGCCAAGCGGCAGCAGACCACAGCAGCCGTAGAGATCTCACACGCGAGAGGTCGCTGGTTCGAAACCAGCCGCGCCCATTTCTAGAACCGCCGCGTAGGCTCCCGCCGCTCGCATGACGCGTCTTGCCTACGACAGCACCGAGCGCGGATCGGACCGGCAGGACTCGCTCACCAGTCTGTTCCTGCGCTTTCTGAAGTTCGGCGCACTTGCGTGGGGTGGGCCCGCTGCGCAGATCACGATGATCTCCAAGGAGTGCGTCGACGAGGAGCAATGGGTCTCCCAGGACACGTTCAAGAAGACGCTCGCCGTCTACCAGGTGCTCCCGGGACCCGAGGCGCACGAGCTCTGCGTGTACTTCGGCCGGCTGCGTGGTGGAAAGCTCGGCGGGTTCGTCGCCGGCCTCGCGTTCATGCTGCCGGGCTTCCTGCTGATGCTCGGCCTGTCGATCTTGTACGTCGAGGCAGGTCTGGATGAGCGGTTCGAGGAGCTCTTCTATGGATTGAAGGCAGCGGTCGGGGCGCTGGTCGCGATGGCGATCGTCCGCCTCGGGCGGAAGTTCATCAGCGACGTGCCGCTCGCGATCATCGCGGTTGCGAGCTTCGGCCTCACTCTGGGACTGGAGCTCAGCTTCGTGCTCGTCCTGCTCCTGGCCGGGCTTGCCTACGAGCTATGGACGACCGCGGGGGCGCGCAAGGGCACAGCGGCTTCCTTCTCGATCGCACCCTTCACGGCGGTCGCCCTCGTCGTCGGAGCGGTAACGGTGTCGCTGACGGCCGAGATATTTTTCGAGGGCCTCAAGGCGGGGC
This sequence comes from uncultured Thermoleophilaceae bacterium, assembly GCA_963839405.1. Classification (GTDB taxonomy): domain Bacteria; phylum Actinomycetota; class Thermoleophilia; order Solirubrobacterales; family Thermoleophilaceae; genus DASPHG01. Next base: position 63,104 of record CAWIUV010000005.1, on the reverse strand, counting down.
TGCTCACCTTCGGCGGCGCCTACACCGTCGTCCCCTTCCTCCAAGACACCGCAGTCGACTCGCAGGGCTGGTTGACGAACGCCGAGTTCCTCGACGGGCTTGCGCTCGGCGGGATCCTGCCGGCCCCGATGATCATCTTCTCGACCTTCGTCGGCTACCTCGCCGGAGGCCTCAGCGGCGGCCTGGCGATGACCTTCGGCATTTTTCTGCCGGCATTCGTATTCCCGATCTTCTTCCACCGCTGGCTCGTCAGCGTGGCCGAGAACCCGCGGATCCGCCCGTTCCTTCTCGGCGTCGCCGCCGGTGTGATCGGGCTGATCGCCGCCGTCACCGTTGAGATTCTTGAGGAGAGCATCGTCGATGTGCCCGCCGCGATCCTCGCGGCCGGCGCGTTCGCCGTCCTCTACCGCTTCCAGGCGAAGCTGACGGTGCTATTCGTCGTCCTCGGGTGCGGACTGATCGGCGCCGCGCTTCAACTGACCGTCCTGTAGGCGAATAGAACGTATGAGCAAGTCTGCACACGTCATCTCGCGGCTTTCCCCGTCACCCTGCTGCTGACGCTGGCCCTGCCGGCGACGGCGAGCGCCCACGCCCTGTTCGGATCAGAGGACCCGAACCGGCCCGTCATCGAGTACTTGACGCTCGGTTTCGCGCACATGGTCGGCGGCTGGGACCACCTCCTCTTCATCACGGGCGTGGTTCTCATCGCCGGCAGCCTGCGGACGGCCGCGAAGCTCATCTCGCTCTTCGTCGCCGGGCACTCGCTGACCCTGCTCGTAGCGACGCTCGCGGAGTGGCAGCTCGACGCCACCGTCGTCGACGTCGTCATCGCGCTCAGCCTCGTCTACGTCGGCGTCCAGGGCTTCCTCGGCCGCCCTGCGAGCTTCCGCGTCTTCGGCAGCATCGTCTTCGCCTTCGGGCTCGTCCACGGCCTCGGCCTCTCAACCCGCCTCCAGGACCTCGGGCTCCCCGACAGCGGCCTCGTCGGGCGCGTCCTCCTTTTCAACGTCGGCGTCGAGCTCGGACAGCTCGTCGCGCTCGCGGTCATCGTCGGCATCGGCACACTCCTGGTGCGCCACAGCCAGGACGTCCGCGACCGCGAGGAGGAACTGCGCCGCTACGGCTACTTCTCCATCGCCGTCTCCGGGCTCGTCGCAGCCGCCGTCATCTCGTTCTCCGCCGCCGAGGACTCGAGCTCGGACACGGAGGAGCTCGCGGGCGGCGCCTGCACGGTCGAGCAGACGACCCCACCCGCGGGTGCCGGCGGCGGTCACCCTGAGAGACAGTTCTACGGCCCGACAGACGACGCGCCGGACGAGGACTTCACGCACGTCATCGGCGACGGGTACGTCATCGTTCGCTACCGGCCCGACCTCGGGGTGAGCGACCTGCGGGCACTCGAACGGCTCGTCCTCGCTCCCGAAAGCCGCCAGTACGTGGTCGCCGCGCCCGACCCCGAACAGACCGATGCCCTGAGGGCGGTGACCGCATCGCGCACGCTCGTCTGCGCCGGCGTCAGCCTCGACGGACTGACGGAGTTCCGGGACGAATGGCTCGCGGAGCTCGGCCAGCAGTAGGCGCAGCCGAAACGCCCGGGCGCGGCTCGCGGTCGACCCTATGCTCCGGGGATATGACGCTTCAGCGGATGGACAACGTTCTCATCGTTGTCGACGACCTCGAGGCTGCCAAAGCGTTCTTCGCCGAACTCGGTATGGAGCTGGAAGGCGAGGCGCACGGTCGAGGGGCCTTGGGTGGACCGCGTCGTCGGGCTCAACGACGTCCGTGCCGACATCGCCATGATGCGGACCCCGGACGGCCACGGCCGGCTTGAGCTGACGAAGTTCCACACGCCGCCGGCGGTCAGAGCCGAGCCGGAAAGCGCGCCGGCGAACACGCTGGGCATACGCCGCATCATGTTCGCTGTCGACGACATCGACGACGTCGTTGCCCGCCTGCGCAGCCACGGTGCCGAACTCGTCGGCGAGATCGCGCAGTACGAGGACATCTACCGGCTCTGCTTCCTGCGTGGCCCTGAGGGCATCATCATCGGACTGGCCGAGCAGCTCAGCTGAAAGTCCTGCTACGGGCGTGTTTCGTCGGCACCCCGAGCTGGCGTCACGGATAACCCAGACCGGTACCTAGGCGCCAAAACTGGACACATGATCGAGCGCGATGCGCCCCGAGCCGTGCGAGCTTGGGCCGCTAGACTCGTACCAACAACCACAGGGAGACGCTAGATGCGTATCGCACGGACACTTGTCGTGTCGGCGGCTGCACTGCTCGGGCTCATGCTGGTCCCGGGTGTCGCGAGCGCCGACTATTTCCAGGGCTTTGAGACCGACACCTCGGGGTGGAACAACTTCGGACCCGGCACGATCCACCGCGAGGCGAGTGGATACGCCAACGGCGGCGGTTACGCCGACGGGATCCCCTCGGCAGCCGGCGGGTTCCACGCCCGGCTTCGCCACACGCAGGCGGACGGCGCCGGAGCTGATTGCGCGCCCCCGTTCGCGCAGGCGTCGCCCGATTGCGCCGGTCCCTTCACGCGCTGGGGCAAGGCGGCTTCGGCCAACCCGACGTTCCCGGACGGGGGCTTCACGACCGAAGTCGACGTCTACCTTGACACCGCCTGGGCGACGACGCACCCCGACCATCGCTTCGACTTCACGTCGGAGATCAACAACAGCGGCGGCACCTTCCTGCAGGACTTCGTGTTCAACGCCGGGACCGCTGGGTCGACCTGGGTGATCGGTACGAGCACAAACGCGGGCCGCGGCTCCACGTTCCCGGCCAACCCGTGCCCGTCACCGTCCGCAGCGCCGAATGCGTGCCGCACGCCGACGCCGATCAGTGCGTCCGGTTGGTACACGCTCCAGCACCGGTTCTACGAGGACACCGGGGTCAACGCCGGCAATCTGTCTGTCGACCTGAACATTCTCGACGCCGGCGGCACGCTGGTCTCGAGTCGGACGATCCACACCAACCACGCGATCGCGAACGTGGGTGGCGACCGGATCGGCTGGTTCGCAAACAACGAGGTCCACGACCTGGCGATCGACAACGCCGAGTTGCGCACCGAGGGTCCGATGGACCGAAAGCAGGAGGTCCGCGCAAGCCTCGTGGCCAAGCAGGGAACCGCCACGGGCGGGGACGTCAAGGAGATCGGTGAGGCGATCAAGCACCTCGACCATTCGCTCGAACCGGAGCTGTGGGTGGACGACTCGCACCTCGACCCGAGGGACGGCGAGAAGGTGTTCGAGGAGGAGAAGAAGTCCGTGGAGCACCTGCTGAAGGTGAAGAACACGAACGTCTCCGCCGAGATCGCCGAGCTGGTCCAGATCGACCGCGACCTCGCACAGACCGCGGTCGATGAGATCCCGGCGACGGCAAATGACCCGAACCGTCAGGACGAGCTCGACGAGAAGAGGGCCAAGGCCAACGAGGAGCTCGCCAAGGGCGACGCCGATCGCAACGCCGGCAAGCCCAAGGAAGCGATCGACCACTACAAGCACGCTTGGGAGCAAGCCCAGAAGGCGACCGCGGAAGCCAACAAGGCCCCGTAGCCGTCTGACACTCCAAGCAGGTCGGAGAGGGCCCCGCTTCGGCGGGGCCCTTCTTCTTGCTGGCCGCCCTACCCGAGCGGCGCGCCGGTAGGGCGGCGTTTGTTTGACTGAACCTCGTGCGGTGGCACCGCGGGAGGCGCACCATCCAGATGATCGGGCTGGCCTGGCTGCTCGTTGCGGCGGCCGCCTGCCCATGCCGCGCGCCCGAACGCGCCGTGTCTCGGCGCGGACCCGCTGCGCGCGTGCCATGTGTGGACCGGCACGGTCGTGAGGGTCAGCGACGGAGACACGATCGCTGTCGACGTCGACCGCGACGGCACTCGGCGACCGGCGAAAGTGCGTCTGACCGGCATCCAAGCGATGGAGCTGACGCACTACGGAAAGCTGACCCGCGCGGGCGAATGTCACGGAGTGGACGCGACCGAGCGGCTCGAGGAGCTCGTCAACGCGAGTGGCGGCCGGGTGCGTCTCGCGGCGCTCGACCCGGCCAGCACCACCGGCGGGCCACGCCGCCGCCCCCGCCGCCAGGTCTCGGTCCGCGTGAACGGCGTCTGGACGGACGCGGGCACCGTCCTGCTGCAGGAGGGGCTTGCGCTGTGGTTCGCGAGCGAGGAGGAGTGGGCCTGGAACGGCCGCTACAGCAGGCTGGCCGAGGACGCGGCCGCCCGCCGGGTCGGAATCTGGGACGGGCGCTCGTGCGGCACCGATCAGCTCGGACCCGCGGCGAACGCTGTGCATCTCAAGGTGAAGTGGGATGCCAATGGCAATGACGCAGAGAACCTCAATGGGGAATGGGTGCGAATCAGGAACACCGACGCGCTCCACCCGCTGAACCTCGCCGGCTGGTGGTTCCGCGACTCGGCCCTCCGCCGCTACCGGTTCCCCGCGGGCGCGGTTGTGGTCGCGGGCGGGTCGATCCGCCTGCGGATCGGAGGGGGCCGCGGCGGAGCGGGCACCTACCACTGGGGGCTCAGCGGCCCCGCCTTCGACAACGCCACGAACGACCTGAAGCAGAAGGGCGACGGCGGCTACCTCTTCGACCCGCACGGGAACCTGCGTGCGCACGTCCAGTACCCGTGCCGCACGACCTGCAGTGAACCGCTGGCGGACAAGGTCCAGCTCGAGACCCACTACGCCGCGCCGGAGTACGTGCGGGTCCGCAACACCTCGAACACGACGATCAGCCTGTTCCAGTACGAGATCGAGCGCGCGCCGTGGTTCTACGAGTTCGACCGCAACAGCATCCTGTTGCCGGGCCAGAAGCTCGACCTGTACGTGCAGCGAGGGCAGGGCTCCGGCACCGCGTTCGCGCGCAGCTGGGGGCAGCCGGAATCGAGCCTCGCGGACGAAGCCGGCGCCGTGACCCTGCGAAACCCGCTGGGCGCACCGGTCGTATGCGACGCGTGGGGCGGCGAAGCCTGCCCGGACGTGTGAGCACTGAACCGGAGAGCAGCCCCCACAGGACCTGTTTAAATGCCCCATAACTAGGGGTAAGTGGCGCCGTCGGCTCGCTGGGGCAAGCCGAGATGCCGGGGGAACATGCCGCAGCGAGCACCGAGCCGAAAACTCCGGACGCTGGCCTGCACCGGCACCCTTGCCGCAGCGATCGTGGCGATCGCCGCCGGCGGGCAGAGCGGTGCGGCAGTTACGGCCGACCGCGCAGCCGTCGCCAAGTCCGAGACCAGGGCCGCGCGCTCGACCCCGGTTGCCATCCGCGACGTCGCAGCGGCGGAGCTGGTGGCTCACTCGCGCTGGGAGCCGCGCCCGAAGAACCGCGAGGCCAACCAGCGCCAGGCGAGCAAGCGCATGGTGCGCCGGTTCAGACACACGACCGCGCTCCCGCGGGCCTACAAGCGCCGCGTGACGGGCGCCTACCGCGGCACCACGGACGAGATCATCCAATGGGCCGCGCGCAAGTGGGGCTTCTCACCCGACGTCTTCCGCGCCGTCGCGGTCGTCGAGTCGTGGTGGAAGATGAGCGCGATCGGCGACGAGGGTCGCTCCTACGGGATCATGCAGGTGAGGCGCGGGCCACATTGCTGCTTCCCGGCGACGCGCCGCTCGACCGCGTTCAACCTGGACTACTACGGCGCCTATCTGCGCTCCGTCTACGACGGTCGCGCGCGCTGGCTGAACAACGCCCCGCGCAGTGAGCGCTACAGGCGCGGCGATCTCTGGGGCTCGGTCGGCGTCTGGTACAGCGGCCGCTGGCGCTACGGCAGCGGCGAGTACATCCGGCGGGTGAAGGACACAATCAGGCAGCGCGTATGGCGCCGCGCCGGCTTCCGGCGCAGCGGCTGACCCAGGCGCTTCCCCTCGCTAGTCGCGCTGACGCGCGCGGTGCTGCATGACGCCGCCAGCTGCCAGCAGGACCACGCCCGTCACAAGCAGAGGCAGCGCCACGAAACCAGTGAACGGGAGGGTGTCCTCCTCGGAGTTCTCTTCCCGGGTCTGCATGTCCGGGTACTGGACCGCGGCGGCATTGTCTGAATCGGAGATCTGTGCCCCTGCTGTGACCGGAGTGGTGGCCATCATTCCGATGACTAGTACCAATCCGACCGCAATACGCATTCTCATGGGGCGGGACCCTTTCATATCGCGGGTGAACCTGCGTTGGTTCCGGGGGATAGTCAGTGCGTCAGGTAGCCTCGCCGCATGGCCACGGCGCGCCCCGCCGACTACCTGCCCGCCGTTCGATTCGACTTCCTCACGCGCTTCTTCGACCTGTTCGTACGGTCCACGACGCGCGAGCGGACCTTCAAGGGCAAGCTGCTCGACCAGGCCGAGCTGACTGCAGCCGGCGACGCCCTGGACCTCGGCTCGGGGACGGGCACGCTTGCGATCTGGGCCAAGCAGCGCCACCCGGAACTGCGCATCCGGGGCTTGGATGGGGATCCCGCGATCATCGAGCAGGCACGGCGGAAGGCGGACCGCGCCGGTCTCGAGATCCCCTTCGACGAGGGGCTCTCGTACGAGCTTCCGTACGAGGACGCGAGCTTCGACCGAGTCCTGTCGAGCCTGTTCTTCCATCACCTCGTCCTCCGTGACAAGGAGCGGACGATCGCCGAGATAGCGCGCGTCCTGCGCCCCGGCGGCGAGCTGCACGTGGGCGACTGGGGACAGCCACGATCACTCCCGAGCAAGGTCGCCGCGCTCGCCATCCGCAGGTTCGACGGCGACGAGCCCACGCGCGACAACCTCGCGGGCCGGCTGCCCGAGCTGTTCGAGGCGGGCGGCCTTGTTGATGCCCGCGAACGCGAACGCGTGGCGGCGCCGGTCGGCGTCATCTCCCTGTACAGCGCCGGCCGTCCGGCGTGAGCAGATACGCGCTGGCGGCGGTGCTCGCGGTGGCGGGCACGCTGCTGTTCGCCGCGCCGGCGAGCGCGCTCAGGTGTCAGGACGTCTTCTCGAAGATCGACCAGCAGGACGAGCTGGCGCCGTTCGTGGTCGGAGACTCGGTGACGGTGCCGGCCGGGGACTTCCTCGGCGAGCAGGGATTCGCGGTGAACGCCGTCGCCTGCCGCACGTTCGCCCAGGGGCTCGAGGTGATGAGCGGGCGGCGACTGCCCGACCTCGTCGTGATGGCACTTGGAAGCAACGCGAGCGTGAGTGGAGCGGAGCTCGAGAGCGCGCTGGAGATGGTGGGGCCGTTCGCGCGGCTGATGCTCGTGCTGCCGAAGGAGCTCGGCGGCGGACCCGATCCCGACGGCCGCATCATGCGGGCGTTCGAGCAGGCGCACTCCGACCAGGTGACGACGCTCGACTGGCCCGCCTACAGCGCGGGCCACGGCGACTGGTTCGCACCGGACGGCCTGCACCTGACGACCGACGGCGCCCGCGGCTTCGCGCAGATGATCGGCGAGGCGGTCGAGTTCGCACCACCGGAGCAGATCGAGCCGCCGCCCGAACCGAAGCCGGACCCGGACGCGCAGGCCGCAGGAGGCGAGCCCGGACCCGGTGCTCGTCGCGCTGTGGGGCACGCTTGGACGCGCGGTCGAGGCCGTCTTCGCACCCGGCCTTCGGCTGCTCGGCCGGCTGGTGGGAGATCCGGCGCAGCTCGGTCCCACCGACCTGTAGCGTCCGTCCAATGGAGGCGAGGCTGTACTCGATCAAGCTCTCGCACCCCGGGCACGCGGCGCGGTTGATGCTCGAGCACAAGGGGATCGAGCACCGCATAACGATGTTCCCGGCAGGCTTCCATCCCGTGCTCGTGCGGCTCGCCGGATTCCGCGGCTACACGGTGCCCGTGCTGAAGATCGACGGACGGCGGGTCGAGACGTCGCTCGAGATCGCGCGCGAGCTCGAGCGGATCAAGCCGGAGCCGCACCTCTATCCCGCGGCAGCCGAGGCACGCGCCAGGGTCGAGGAAGCCGAGCGATGGGGAGAGGCGGAGCTTCAGCCGCTGCCGCGGCGGATGTTTCGCTGGGCCCTGACGCACCAGCGCGAGGCACGCGAGTGGACAGCGCGGCACGAGGGGATGCCGGCGCCCGGCCTGCAAGCGCGGACGAACACGCCGCTGGTGCGCAGGTTCGCGAACGCCGTCGGCGCGACGGATGAACGGATCCGGCAGGACCTGGCCGAGCTCCCCTCGAAGCTCGACCGCGCCGACGAGCTAGTCGCCGACGGCACGCTTTCGCTGGAGCAGCCGAACGCGGCCACGTTCCAGATCGGCACCTCGATCAGGGCGCTGTGCCTGTTCCCGCAACTCGAGCCGATCATCGCCGGGCGCCCGTGCGGCGACATCGCCTTTGGCGTACTGCCCGAATACCCGCAGGCTCCGGTCGAGCTGCCTGCCGAGTGGGTCCCCGCGGCGCCGGTTAGGGCTTGATCTCCACGTTCCCCAGCGCGTCGCGCTGAACGACAGCGACCTTCTCCTCGCTGCCGTCGTCGAAGCGGACGACGCACCGGAACGTTCGGCCCTTTTCGATCTCGATTCCCGCCGGGGCAGTCGACCGAGACGACTCGATCGGCCTCTTGCGCGCGGCTGCGGATCAGCGCCTCCACGTTCTCGGGGATGATCGTGAGCTCGCGACCCTCCGGCAGCCGGACCTGCCGGTTGCCGACCGGGACGACGCGGTCGTCCTCGATCTGGCGCATGGTCACGACCTCGAGCCCGTCGCCCTCGGTGTGGACCTCGCAGTCGAAGGTGTCGCCCTCGTCGATCTCGACGTCGTCCGGGCAGTCGACGGATTCGATCAAGGTGGGAGCGCCGGCGTTCTCCTTGAGGAAGTCCTCGACCTTCTCGTCGTCCACCTTCTCGGTGCCGCAACCGGCAAGAAAAGACACGATGACCCCTCCGGCGATTAGCATCCGCGCACCGTGGACCATCGGCTTGAGACCGTAATCGTCGAGACGGACCGCTATCGGATCGAGGGGAAGCTCACTCTCCCGCGCGAGGGCTACCGCAGTCGGCTATCCGACTACGTGAACCAGCGCGACCGCGACTTCTTCGCGTTCCAGGACGCCACGATGACCCCGCTGGGCGGCGGCGAAGCCCAGACGGTCCCCTTCCTGATGGTGGCGCGCCGGCACGTCGTGCTGGTCGAGCCGATCGGCGGGGAAGACGTCTAGTTCAGCGAGGCGGGCAGTCCGAACAGCGGGAAGAGGCTGGCGGTGTCGAGGAAGGTGTTGATGCCGCTGACCTTGCCGTCCCTGGTCTCGATGACCACGAGACCCCACGGCTCGTGCTCGCCGTTCGGCCCGCTCGCGCGGTACTGGCCGAAAGCGATCGAGCCGTTCGCGGCCACCGGGATCAGCCTGGAGCCCGTGCACTGATGGCCCGGCCCCATCATCCAAGCGGCGATGTCGTCGTGGCCGGTTAGCCACAGCGAGTACGGCGGCATCGACATCGTGGCGTCCTCGTGGAGCAGCGACGTGAGCGCGTCCATGTCGTAGCGCTCGAAGGCCTCCATGTAGCGCTGAAGGAGACTCTGGTGCTCCTCGTCCATCGGATCCGCCGGCACGTCCGTCGAGACGTCGATCTCGTCGATGGTCGCGCGGGCCCGCTGAAGCGCGCTGTTCACGGACGCCTCGCTCGTGTCGAGAAGCTCGGCCACCTCGCTGGCCTTCCAGCGCAGGACGTCGCGCAGGATGAGCACCGCGCGCTGCTTCGGCGGCAGGAACTGAAGCGCTGCGACGAACGCGAGCTTGAGCGTCTCCTTCTGGGCCGCCACCTCCGCCGGGTCGCCGCCGTCGTCCACGACGCGCCCGTCCGGCATCGGCAGGATCCATTCGCCCTGTGGCCGGGTCGCCGCAAGCGACTCGATCACGGGCTCGCTGGGCTCGCCGAGCTGCATCGGCCGCACCTTGCGCTCCTTGCCGCCGAGCGCGTCCATGCACACGTTCGTGGCGATGCTGTAGAGCCAGGAGCGCAGCTGGGAACGGCCCTCGAACTTGTCGAGCGCACGCCACGCCTTGAGCATCGTCTCCTGCACCGCGTCCTCGGCCTCGAAGGCCGAGCCGAGCATCCGGTAGCAGTAGCCCGTCAGCTCGACGCGGTACTCCTCGAGCGCCTGCGCTTGTGGGGCTTCACGGACGGCCATCGCTTCGATCATGGTATCTCCCGATTTCTCGATGCGGCCACGAGCACAAGCGGCTCGGCGCCACGGTTGCGAAGGCTCGCGAGCGGCAGGCCCTGGAGCCAGAGGACATCGCCCTTCTGGAAGAAGGCGGATCGCCCGCACAGCATCTCCAGCTCGAGCTCGCCGCTTTCCACGGTGACTAGCGCGTCGTGCCACTCGTCCTCCTCGTAGGCGAGCGTGCGCCCAGGGTCGAGCGCGACCGTGCGTGTGTCTATGCGTGCAGGCCCGATGCAGTTAAGACTGCCCGCGCGCCGAAAACTAATCGGGCAGCGGAGTGAGGCCGAACTTCCGCTCGAGCCTCGTGCACGCGCGCGTGAAGCCGCGCTCCACTCCCTGGCTGTGACCTCATCCGGCCGCTGAGGCGCGCTGCCGTCGCGCTTGAGGTGGACCCGCGCCCTCGCGGTGCCATACAGCGTCCGCGCACCGCCCTCGCCGCCGACCACGGTGACCTTGCCACGGCTCCGCTTCAGGCGGCGGCGGTTGTTCTTGCGGACGTGCTCTTGTGAGAGGTTCAGGCACGCTCGACCGGCGGTCGTGTCGTCGAAGGTGGCGAGCACGAGACCCGTGATCACGGTCTTGCCGGTGGCGCGGTTGCGGAGCACCTTGAAGCGCGCGTGCCACTTTCCGCTCGCGAGCGGAGAGCCGGCCAGGTCGCTCTTGTAGTCGCCGATGAAGCTTGGCCGCTCATCCTTGTCTTGATGTTCCCGTGCCGCAGCTTGTAACTGAACAGCTCGCCGTCGGCGCGGCCGGTAAAGGGGCGCCCGGCAGCGGTCGTCGGCGATGCTGGGGCTCGCGCCGTCCGTCCGACTGCTAGTGGACCGGCTTGTCGGTGCCGAGGCCGCCCGCAGGACCTCGTGGCAGCCGCTCAATGCGAGCGCGCCCGCGCCTACGGCGGCGAACAGTGCGAGTCGTCCCATGTGCCACTTCCAAGGTACCCTCGAACCGGGTTAGCGCGAGCGGAACGCGGCGCTCGTCCAGCCGGCGATAGGACCGCCCAGTGCCGGGGCAAGCGGCTTGCCGCCGGTGATTCCGTTGCCGCTGGCGTCCTGGTAGGTCTGCCACGGCACGGTCGGCCGCTGTCCGCGCCCGGGCCGCGACCAGTCGCAGACGCCGTTGGGGAATGTCTCCTGTAGGGCGGCCCACTGCTCGTCGCTGAACTGGACGGGGAGGTAGTCGGACTGGCGCAGCGGCTTGAGGCGGCAGTCGATGACGTCGGTCGCGAAGGGGCCGCCGGCCGCGATGCGGGTGCCCGCGCCGGTCGGGGCAAGCGTCTGGCAGGTCTCCGGGCTGCCGAGGTCGTCCTGGCCGGCCACGTTGCAGATGTCGTGCACGTCTTCCGGCCGGTTGCGGACGATCTTCTTCGCAAGCGGCCGATCGGAACGGTCCTTCTCCACCGCCGCCAGCCACTCGTCCATCGTCACCAGCGGATCGGGGAACGAGGCGCCGTTGCCGTACCAGATCACATCGTTCCCGTGGCCACCGTGGGCCTGGTCGAGCCGTCGCCGGACGATGAATGCGCGGTACTGCTCGTGGATCTCGACGTTGCCCGACGGCTGATCGATGATCGCGACCCGGTCGAGGTTCGTCGCGTCGTTGACCGCACCGGAACGGTAGGCCGCTCGAACCGCCCCGCGATCGGCGGCTACGCGACCGGCCTGCGGCACCATGTTGATGTCCCAGGACCCGATCTTCGCGTTGAGGTCGACGAACTGCGCCGGGGTGATGTCCCCAGCCTCGAGCGCGCGCAGGCCGTACTGGACGCCCTCGTTGCTGAACGGCCGCTGTGCGTAGCCGTCCAGTGCGCGGCGGCCGAACACGTTGACCGCCGCGTCCTGCAGGGTGCAGCGGACGCCGCCGGTGTTCGACGGGCTCCAGAGCTGGTCGTCGGAGAGCCCGCAGTTCTGCAGGTCGAGCACGCCGAACTTGGTCTCGACGGGCGACGCCCGCCCCGGCTTCGTGCCCTGGTAGAAGGGGAAGACCTCCTTCCAGGCGTGGCAGATCGTGGGGGTGACCTTCCCCTCCACGGCCATCATCTGATCCACGCTCCACGCCACCCCCGGCGACCAGCGGCTTGGGTCCTCGAAGTAGCTCTCGATGAGCGGGCAGTCGGCGGCGTCCATCGCCGAGGTCCACGCGTCGGGGAACGTCGCCGACGGCAGGAGACCCTGGTAGAGCCCCGGGTACGCGTTGGCATCCATGAGCTGCGAGAGCGCGCCGCCCGAGCCGCCGATCGCGATCGTGTAGCGCAGGGGCCCGTAGGTCTCGACGAAATGCTCCTTGAGCATCACGGCGGATTCGGACTGGAGCGCAACGTTGCAGTTGTGGCTGGAGTTCGACCAGCGCCGGCGCCATCACGGCGAAGCCCATGCCGAGCGCGTCGCTGACCATGACGTCGGGTGGCGCGTCCAGGGAGGCGTTGTTCGGCCCGGTGCCGGTAGCTCCGTAGTGGCTCCCACAGCCCGCCCCCTGCGTTGCCAGCGCCTTGCCGTTCCAGGCCGGCTGCGGCTCCCACGGCGTCCAGGGCTTCTCCGGGTCGTACAGCACGGCGATCGAGTACTGGTCGCGGTCGGCCCAGCCGGTCTCGACGCCGCACGACGAACGGCACGGTCTCGCCGGTCTGTGTCGTCGTCGTCGCCACGTCATCCGGCGGGTTCTCCGGGTCGTAGGGCATGAAGCCGCCGCCCGACGTGGACATGTACTGGTAGTCGTACGACGTCGGCTGGTTGCACTGGGCGTCGAGCGCCTCTGGCGGGCACGGCCACGGCTGCAACTGCGGCCCGGAGAAAACGGGGCCGCCGTTCGCGTGGTTGACGACGACGACGCGATCCCGCTTGCGCCGCTTGCCCCGCACCCGCGCGCGCAGCACGTTGCGGCCGACGTCGAGACCGTCGACGAGACCAATGAAACGGCCGTCGCGCACCGCGAAGGCGTCCGAGACATCGCGCGCCCCGTCCTTCACGACGACCTTGGCGGGGTCGATGCGCTTGCGGAGCCTTACCTCGACTAGCGCGTCGCCCGCCGAGATCAGGTCGGCGCGGTTCGAGAGAACCTTGATCGCCACGCCGTTGTCGGCATGCGCGCCGGCCGCGCCCATGGCTAGCAAGGCGACCACGGCAGCACCCGTCCCCAGCACCCTCTTCGGCATCGCACCCTCCACAACGCGCGAGGAAGAGGAAACTTGCCGGTCAGCTGAGCGGAGAGGGAGGGATTCGAACCCTCGAGGCAGGTTAACCCCGCCCACGCGATTTCCAGTCGCGCTCCTTAAGCCACTCGGACACCTCTCCAGTGGTGCCGGCAAGCGTAGCTAGAGGCCCAGCCCGCGAACGCCCTTCTCGCCCCACCCGAGGTGGTGTGCGACCTCGTGCCGCAGCGTGCGCGTGACCTGCGCGCGCAGGAGCTCCGGGTCGTGGCCGAAGTCGCGCTCGAGGGTGTCCTGGTAGATCACGATCCGCTCCTCGTAGTTGTCGCGCGCGATCGTGTCGCCGTAGTAGTGGCCGTAGGCGCCGTGCTCGGCGCCGAGCCGCGACACGACGACCGGCACCCTCTCGAGCGCGCTGCGGAACTCCTCGGGCAGCTCGTCGATCGCCTCGGCGACGAGCGTGTCGAACTCGTTCTGCTCGATGGCGGCCTGGGGCTGGCCCGCAAGCTGCTCGCTGCGCGCCACGAGCCGTTCGAACTCGTGCTCGGACATCGAGTCGCGCTCGGTCAGCCAGACGGTGACGGCTGCGGTGGCAACCATCAGCGCGACCGCGGCCGCGACGAGCGAGATCAGCTCCTCCGCCCCCGACAGCGACGGGGGATTCAGCATCAGGAGCAGCAGGCCGACGACGAATGCGGCGGTCGCCGCTGCGCGCAGGATGTCCCTCACGCCATCCAGGGTACGTACCGGGCATGAAGCCGGTCCACGTCGGCTGCTCGGGCTGGAACTACGCCGCGTGGCGCGAGCTCTTCTATCCGAAGGGCCTCCCCACCAATCGCTGGCTCGAGCACTATGCGCAGCACTTCGAGACAGTCGAGGTGAACTCGACGTTCTACCGGCTGGCCAAGCCCGAGGTCGTGGCGCGGTGGGTCAAGCAGGTGCCGGACGACTTCGTCTTCTCGGTCAAGGCGAGCCGTTACCTGACGCATATCAAGCGGCTGGCGAACATCGGCCCCTATGTCGAGCGGTTCTACGCCGGTATCCAGCCGCTGGTGGAAGCGGGACAGCTCGGCCCCGTGCTGTGGCAGCTGCCGCCGAACTTGAAGCGCGACGACGAGAGGCTGGCCGCCGCGCTCCGCGACCTGCCGCCCGGCCGGCATTGCATCGAGTTCCGCGAGCCGTCGTGGTTCACCGCCGACGTCTACGCGCTACTGCGCGAGCACAACGTGGCGCTCGTGATCGGCGACCGCCCGGAGATCGCCGACTTCCAGACGCACGAGATGACAGCCGACTGGACGTACGTGCGCTTCCACTACGGGCGCCGTGGCCGCCACGGCAACTACTCGGTGACCGAGCTCGACACGTGGAAGCGGCGCGTGGCCGCCTGGCGGCGCGACCGCGACGTGTTCCTCTACTTCAACAACGACTGGGAGGGCTTTTCCATCCAGAACGCGCTCTGGATGGCGAAGCAGTTCCCGCGGAGCTAATCCTCGTCCGCCGAGGGGACTTCCTTCTGGGTCGATTCCCAGTCCTGCTCGGTCTCCTCGATGTGGTGGTCGAGCTCCTTCTCCTGCTCCTCCAGCTCCTCGAGCTGCTTTTCCGGGTCTCGTTCAGGCATCTGTCCTCCTCTTCAGCCATATGAGGCCCGCGACAGCCAGCAGCGAAACCAGGACGCCCACGATGATCACGACCGCGCTGGCTCCGCCGCCACCGCCCGTGCTCCTCGCGGGCTCCTGATGCGGATACCCGAGATCGTGCGCGATCTGCACGACGTCGAGCGCCGATGCGAGCAGCGTGGCCATCACGACGCGAGCGCCTTCCGGCGGTTGCGCTCGCCGACCTTCTTGAACAGCGCGGCGGACTTGAGACCGAAGCGCGGGAAGGCGCCGGTCAGGCGAAGGAGCGGCACACGCGTGCGCGGGATCGTGAGCAGGAGCTTGTCCGAATCGAGCAGCGTCGACCATCTTGTCCGCCACGTCACCGGGATCGAGCAGGTTCTTGCCGGCGGAGAAGATGATCGCGGAGTCGTCGTCGGCTTCGCGCTCACGCACCATCCCCGTGTCCACCCCGTCCGGGCACACGGCGTGCACGCGGATCGGGATTCCGGCCTCATCGAGGTCGCCCTGCAGCGACTCGCTGAATGCGACCACGCCGTGCTTCGTCGCTCCGTAGACCGCAAGGCCCGGGACCGGGCCGAACGCCGACATCGAGCCCAGGTTGAGGATGTGCCCGCCGCCGGCGCGCATCGCCTCGACGGCGGCGCGCGAGCCTGCGATCACTCCGAGCAGGTTGGCCTCCACGATCATGCGGACGTCTTCGTCGGAATGCTCCCAGACCTTCTCCGTGCGAAGGACGCCGGCGTTGTTGACCCAGACGGCGACAGGGCCGCGCTCCGCTGCCGCCTCCGCGACGGCCTGATGAGAGGCGACGTCGCGGACGTCCTGGGCCATCGCCCACGCGCGCTCGCCGATCGCGTCAGCGGTGTCTTGCGCGCCCGCCTCGTTCACGTCGGTGACGAGCACGTCGTATCCGCGCTGCGCCAGCCGGATCGCGACCTCGCGGCCCATGCCGCGCGCGGCGCCCGTTACGACTGCGGTTGCCATTACGGGGGGAAGTTACCCTCGCCGAGCGCGCCGGGCGTCCGGCCGTCGCCGGTGCCGATGTTGTCGGGCCACTCGAGCGGGGCCAAGCGCGCCAACGCGGACGCGCGACTTCCCTGCGATCCGGTTGCCGTAGGCGTCCTTCACGCGGAGCACCGTCACCCGGCGTCCCTTCCGGACCCGGAACGGCGGCTTCACCACGTACGCGAGCCGGCGCGGGCGCCAGCGCGCCTTCAGCCGTCGCTCACCGATGCGCAGCACCGCGGTGCCGCCCGCCGGGACGGTCGAGCGCCAGAGGATCGCGCGCTCGGGATCGGGCACGGGATTCTGCGCGACGACCAGGAGCCGCTTGCGCCGCTTGAGCACGCCGCGGAGCTTCAGGGCTCTCGACCGGCGAATGGCGAACGGGCGGCTCGTCAGGTCGTAGGCCGCCGAGTGCACGTGCAGGCGGTGCAGTCCGAGCGGCTCCGATCCCGGCACCTCGTAGCGAGCCGAGTAGTCGCCGCTCTCCTCGCGCCAGATGAACGCGAGGCCGAGGTCGGTGTCGCTCGTCTGCCACTGGCCGCGCACCATCCGCTCGAGCGACACGAACGGCTGGTCGACCGGGCGGTCCACCCCCATCGGGCTGCCCGTCCAGGCGATCGAGAGGCTGTCGAAGCGCGACAACGGCTTCGGGCGGCTCCTCGGTCAGGCTGCCCTCGGCGTCGCCGGCGGGGAAGGCGCCGGGGTTGGTGCCGCCGAGCTCCGCCGGGGCATCGGGCGGCGGCGCGGCCTCGCCGAGCGCAAGCGACCGGGTGAGCGCCACGAACGTGTCGCGCGCGAGCAGCGACGTCCACATCCCGTACACGGTGTGCCCGCCCTCGTAGTGCTGCATCTGGTACTCCTCGGGCGTCGTCAGGTAGCCCATGTAGTTGTTCGCGAGCCCGACGACGACCGGGTCCGTGACGCCCGCCGGCAGCTCGGCCCTCACGGCCGCCTCGAAGCGCCGGCCCATCTCGACGCTCGGCTCGCCGGGCGCGCCGAGCAGCAGCCGGTTGCCGATGCGGACGACGTGCACCTCGGGGACGAGCTCGTGCACGATCCCGCGCGTGACGATGATCTTCCGCCCGTGCACCGGATGCGAGGCGTCCTCCGGCAGCCGCCTGCCCTCGGTGGAGCCGGCCTCGTGGAAGATCGACGCGCCGTCCTCCGAGCCGCCGAAGAACGAGAGGCCCCAGAACGGCGTGTCGCTGACGCGGCGGCCGGGCTCGACCTCCTGCCCGCAGTAGCACGAGCGCGTCCAGCGCACTGCCACGTCGACGTCATCGCGCAGGCGCGTCCCCGCTGCGCGCCACGCCCGCATCGCCTTCGCGGCGATCCGCCGGCCGTGAAGGTCCATCACCGCGGTCCGGTTGTACGAGTCGAAGCGCGGCATCAGGTCGCCGAGTGCGGCGTTTGTATAGAAGGCGGTGAAGCCGGGCGCGTCGACGGCAGTCTCGAGATGGTGCGTGGCGGCGCCGGCGAGGTCGGTGTCCCAGATGTCCACGTCCGGCGCCGAAGTGGTCAGGTGGACCGGGAAGTGGATCCAGCCGGCGAGCGGGGTGCCGTCGAGGCGGTCGACGCGCAGGATCCGCAGGCGCGTGTCGCGCGCGTGCTCGGCGCCCTTCGGATCGTCGGTGTCGTCGCCCTGCCCGTAGAACATGTCCAGCCCGTGGTTCGCGAGGTGGGCCTCGATCGACCGGTTGCGGTTCACGTCGAGGACGCGCCGCGTGCCCCAGGCAGCGCGGACGGGCACGCGCTGCTCGTGCGCTTTGCGAATCGCGCGCGCGAGTTGCTCGACCTGCCAGTCCGAGAGGCCGTCGGGACCCGAGTGCGTGTGCGTGCCCGGTGTAGAGGATCGTCTCGTGCGTGAAGCCGAGGTCCTGAAGGCGCGCGACAAGCGAGTCCTTCTCGAACGGCGCGCCGAGGTCGGTCGAGAGCAGCGCCACCTCGGTATCGCCGTCGTCGAGCACGAGCGCGCGCCCCATCAGCCGCGTGTGCACGCCCTTCACCATGATGTCGGGCCGGACGAAGCCGAACGTCATGCCGCCGTTCTCCGGCGTGATGTCGGCCGTGGCGACGCCCGCCTGCAGCGGCGCGGCGTGCGCGGACGGGGCAAGAGCGACGACGATCAGGCCGGCTACGAGGCCGGCGCGCCTCCAGGTCATCGCCGTATTACAACGTCAAGCGGCTTCGCCGCGGCGCACTTCGTCCTGGATCAGGTCGAGCTCGCGACCGAAGGCCTTCTCGGTGGCCTCGGTCATGGCCAGCCCGAACACCGCCAGAAGCACCTCCGCGGCAAGCGGCCGCAGGCGCTCGAGCGCGTCGCGGACCTCCGGCCAGCGCTCCTCGGGCCGGCCAGCGGCGACGAACGGCTTCCAGACCTCGTTCAGGAAGAGCTGGACGTAGGCCTCCGCCACGCCCTCGGCGTGACGCCGCGCCGCGGCGATGACGTCGAGACCCGTGTCGGGGTCCACCCCCAGCCGTGCGAGCTCGAGGCCGGCGCGGCCAAGGCGCGGGCTGCGCTCCTCGTAGCGGTCCTCGCCTAGCTCGCGCAGCAGGCCGAGCTCGAGCGCGCGCCGCAGGATGCGCGGGTCGGCGCGGTCGCCCCACATCTCCGACAGCTCGTCCAGACCGACCTCGCGCGGCTCCTCGCGCTCGAACGGCTCACGCACCGCCCGCGTGAAGCGCAGGACCTCTTCGGTCTCGCCGCCGGCGCCCTCGATCAGCCGCCCGATCGCCGCGAGGTTGAACCCCTCCGACTGGAGCTCGCGGATCAGCTCGAGCCGTGCGACGTGCGCGTCGCCGTAGTAACCGGTGCGCCCGCGCAGCTCGGGCGGCTGCAGCAGGCCGCGTGACTGGTAGGCGCGGATGTTGCGAACGGTCAGCCGCGTCCGCTGCGCGAGTTGATCGATCGTCATCTGGGTATCAGCCTCTGTGCGATCCATCACCGATGATTGTAACGGTGTTTCATGTTACGTCAATCCGTGTAACATAGACCTATGCAAACGCTTTCTACCCTCCTCATGGCCGCCGAGTCCTCCAAGCCCGCCGGCGGCGCGGCCATCGGCGAAGTCATCGGCGCGACCGCGGGCGCGCTCATCGCCACCACCATCCTCTTCACGCTGATCTACCGGCACCGGACCGGCAAGACGCAGCTGCTCGAGAAGCTCGCGGCCGCGTCCGAGCGCATCACCGGGATGCCGGGCTGGGCATCCCTCCCGTCCGTCGTGGGCACCAGCTCCCTGCTCGTCGCGCTGCTGGGCATGTACTGGGACATCGCGCTCCACATCAACGTCGGCCGCGATGAGGGCCCGCTCGCGAACCCGGCCCACTACCTGATCCTCGTCGGCCTCTTCGGCATCTTCGCCGCAGGGTGCATCGCCGTCGGCCTGCCGAAGGGCGAGAAGCCGACGCCCGTCCGCCGTCCGCATCACCGAGGGTTGGTACGCGCCCGTGGGCGCGATCCTGATCGCGCTCGCCGGCGGCTACGCGCTGCTCGGGTTCCCGCTCGACGACATGTGGCACCGGCTCTTCGGCCAGGACGTCACGCTCTGGGGCCCGACCCACCTCATGCTGATCGGCGGCGCCGGCATGACGCTGATCGGCCAGGCGATCCTCCTGCGCGAGGGGCGCCCGGTGAAGGACGGGCAGCGAACGGGGCGGGACAGCGTTCGACAGCGCTACGAGCGCTACGCGACGCCAGATCCGCCGCGTGTCCGCGATGGGCGGCCTCCTGATCGGCCTCTCCACCTTCCAGGCCGAGTTCGACTTCGGCGTCCCGCAGTTCCACATGGTCTTCCAGCCGGTGCTGATCGCGATCGCCGCCGGCATCGCGCTCGTCGCCTCCAGGATCTGGATCGGCCCCGGCGCCGCGTTCGGCGCGGTCGCCTTCTTCCTGGTCGTCAGGGGCGGCGTCAGCCTGATCGTCGGCCCGGTGTTCGGCGAGACCACGCCTGCGCTGCCGCTGTACCTCGGCGGTGCCGCATGCGTCGAGCTTGCCGCCCTGCTCATCTCGCGCGAGCGCCCGCTCGTGCTGGGCGCCGCCGCCGGCGCGCTGATCGGAACGGTCGGCTTCTGGGCCGAGTGGGGCTGGTCGCAGCTCGTGATGCAGCTGCCGTGGAACGCGAACTTCCTTCCCGAGGCGCTGATCGCATCGGCCATCGCAGGTGTCGCGGGCGGCGTGATCGGCGGCCTGCTCGGCGCGGGCCTGCGCGGCAAGCTGCCGCAGCTACGCACCTCGCGCATCGCGTTCGGCCTCGGGATGGTCGCGATCATCGGCGTGATGGCCACGTTCCTCGTGCCCAGCAAGCCCGACGGCTACCAGGCGGCGGTGACCCTTACCGATGTCCAGTCGGCGCCCAACCGCGAAGTGACCGCGCAGGTCAGGATCACTCCGGCCAGCGTCGCCGACGACGCGAACTGGGTCCAGATGACCTCCTGGCAGGGCGGCGGCCGTGTGGTCGACGAGCTCGAGCGCACCGGCCCGGGCACGTACGAGTCCACCAAGCCCGTGCCGGTCTACGGCGACTGGAAGACGATGCTGCGCCTGCACGAGGGCAACGCGCTGCTCGGCATCCCGGTCTACATGCCGGAGGACCCGGCGATCCCGGCGCCCGAGGTGAAGGCCGAGCCGCAGTTCACGCGCACGTTCGTCGACGAGACGAAGATCCTCCAGCGTGAGCTGAAGGACGACGTGCCCGGCTGGATCTGGGCCGCCGCGTCTCTGACTGTGCTCTTCATCTCGCTCAGCTTCATCCTCGCGCTCGCTTGGGGCCTCGGCCGCGCGGCCGGCGGTGCCGGCGGCGGCGAGACGCGCCCGCCCCGCGGCCGCGCGATCCCAGTCGCGACGCCGGGGCAGCCGGCCCGGACGTGAACACGAGCAACGAGCAGCGAGCAACGGCAACGGTTCCGCGCCCCACGTCGACATCGCGATCGTCGGCAGTGGCTTCGCCGGGCTGGGCATGGGCTATCGCCTGCTGCAGGAGGGATTCGATGACTTCGTGATCCTCGAGCGCGGCGAGGACGTCGGCGGGACCTGGTGGTGGAACACCTACCCCGGCTGCCAGTGCGACATCCCGTCGCACCTCTACTCGTTCTCGTTCGCGCCGAACCCGAACTGGAGCCGGACCTATCCGCTCCAGCACGAGATCCAGGAGTACCTCCACGACTGCGCCGAGAAGTTCGGCCTGCTGCCCTACATCCGATTCGGCGACGGAAGGCCAGCGCGCGACAGTGGAACGCCGAGGACGCGCGGTGGGAGCTCGAGACGAGCAGCGGCAACGATGACCGCGCGCGTCCTGATCGGCGGGCAGGGCGGCCTGAGCGAGCCGCGGCTCCCGGACATTCCCGGCCGCGACACCTTCGCGGGCCCGTCGTTCCACTCCGCGCAGTGGGACCACTCGGTCGACCTCGCCGGCAAGAAGGTCGCCGTCCTCGGCACGGGCGCGTCCGCGATCCAGATCGTCCCCACCATCCAGCCCGAGGTCGAGGAGCTGCATGTCTTCCAGCGCACGCCGCCGTGGGTCGTCCCCCACTCGGACCGGCCGATCACCGACGTCGAGCGGCGCCTCTTCCGCCGCTTCCCCGCGCTCCAGCGCGCCGTGCGGCGCAACGTCTACTGGCTGCGGGAGATGCTCGCCATTCCGATGACGCGCCGGCCGAATGTGCTGAAGGCGCTCGAGCGGCGCGCTGTCGCGCACATGAAGAAGTCGATCAAGGACCCCGAGCTGCAGCGCAAGCTCACGCCGGACTACCGCATCGGCTGCAAGCGCATCCTGCCGTCGAACCAGTGGTATCCCGCGCTCGCCAAGCCGAACGTCAACGTCGTCACCGACGGCATCGCCGAGATCAAGCCGGACGGGCATCGTCACGGCGGACGGCGCGCTGCACGAGTGCGACGTGATCGTCCACGCGACCGGCTTCCACGTCACCGACATCCCGTTCGCGAAGCGCGTGTTCGGCCGCGACGGCCGCTCGCTCCACGAGGTGTGGGGCGGCAGCCCGCAGGCCTACAAGGGCACCGTCGTGCCGGGCTACCCGAACCTGTTCTTCCTGCTCGGGCCGAACACGGGGCTCGGTCACAACTCGATCGTGCACATGATCGAGTCGCAGATCGCCTACGTGATGGACGCGCTGCGGACGATGCAGCGGGAGGGAACGTACGGCTTCGCGGTGCAGCCCGAGGCCTTCCGGTTCTGGAACGACGCGCTTCAGAAGAAGCTGCCGCCGACCGTGTGGAACTCAGGCGGCTGCTCGAGCTGGTACATCGACGCGAACGGGCTGAACACGACCATCTGGCCCGACTTCACGTGGCGCTTCCGCCGCCTGACGAGGAAGTTCGACGTGGCAGCGTATGAGTCCGTATCGTCGCCGCGTGGCTCGGCGACCGATACTGGCCTGCATCGGCCTGCTCTTGCTGGCAGCAGCGCCGGCGCCGGCGGCTGACGACGCACAGCTCCACGGCACGATCACGCCGCCGGGCGCCGACAACCGGCACGCCACGACGGAGATAGCCGCCTACGACGACCTGGTCCAGGGCTATCCCTCGCTCACCGAGGAGGAGCTGCGCACGCGCTACTTCAAGCAGCGGATCTTCAAGCCGATCACCGACGCCGAGCGCACCTACTCACCGCGCGCGGGCGTGACCGTCTACCGCGACGCCAAGTGGGGCGAGCCGCACATCTACGGGGACACCGACGTGGACATGGCCTTCGGCGCCGGCTACGTGACCGCCGAGGACCGGCTCGCGATCATGGAGCTCTTGCGCGCCCTCGGCCGCGCCGAGGCATTCGAGCTGCTCGGCACCACGCCCGCGTGGCTCGCCGACGCCGAGATCGCGCGCCTCTACGGCTACACGGACGCGGAGTTCGAGGCGATGGCCACGCGCCTGCCCGAGGAGTACGGCAAGGACGGCGAGGACTTCCTGAAGATCCTCGACGGATACGTCGCCGGCGTAAACGCCTACATCGCCGAGGCGGAGCGCGGCGAGGTGCCGCTTCCGGCCGGGCTCGCCGAGCTGGGACTCGGCGCGCCCGGGCCCTGGCGGCGCGGCGACGTGGTCGCGGCCGTCTCGACGGTGCGCGCGCTCTTCGGCGCCGGCGGCGGCTCGGAGATGAACGACGCCGCGGTGATGGCGGGGCTCGTCCGGGACCTCGGCCCCGAGCTCGGCCCGCAGGTGTACGAGGACTTCCGCAACCGCGACAACCGCGACGGGCCGATGCACACGAAGAAGCGCTTCCCGTACCTCCAGGTGCCGGAGACCGTGAACTGGTCGGCGCATCCCGAGAACCCGACGGCGCAGGTGTCGGCAGCCGACGCCGACGGAGCTCGCGGAGCTGGCGGAGTCGTCGCGGATCAAGTACGAGCGGCTCAAGCTGTCGAGCCCGCTCGGCGCGATCGACCTGTCGCGCAACGGCGCCATGTCGAACCACCTCGTCATCGGCCCACGCCGCACGGAGAGCGGCTTCCCGCTGCTGATCGGCGGCCCGCAGGCGGGCTACTTCTCGCCGCAGATCCTCATGGACTACGAGCTCCACTCCCCCACCATCAACGCCCGCGGCGCGGGCTTCCCGGGGCTGTCGGCGATCGTCGTGATGGGCCGCACGGAGCGCTACGCGTGGACGCCGACCGCCGGCGGGGCGGACATGATCGACACCTACGTCGAGAAGCTGTGCGACCCGAACGGCGGCGCCGCCACGGAGGACTCGCGCTTCTACGAGTTCAAGGGCAAGTGCGAGCCGATGGACCGCCGGACGCTGCGCGAGGCCCCGCCGGGAGCGCCGTACCCCGACATCGTCGTCGAGCGGACCGTGCACGGCCCGGTGCTGTCGCGCAGCACGCTGGACGGGCAGGCGATCGCCGTGGTCAACAAGCGGTCCACCTACGGCAAGGAGCTCGACGCCGCCATCTCGATCCTGCGCATGAACCGCGGCGAGGCGAAGACGGCGAACAAGTTCATCTCGATCTTCCGCCAGTCGCACAACCTCTCCACCAACTGGAGCTATGCCTCGCGGCGCGAGATCGGGTACGTGCACGGCGGCCTCTACCCCAAGCGCCCGGCCGGGCCGCACCCGGACTTCCCGAAGTGGGGCACCGGCGAGTGGGAGTGGGAGACGAACGCACAGGGCGAGGACGTGTACCTGGGCCGCTCCGCCGTTCCGCACGAGGCGAACCCCAAGCGCGGCTTCACGTTCTCGTGGAACAACAGCCAGGCGCCCGGCTGGGCGGCCAGCGACAGCCAGTGGGGCCACGGCTCGATCCACCGCGGCAAGCTGCTCGAGGACGAGATCCGCGCGCAGCCGCTGCACTCGATCACGCCGGTGCGGCTCGTGCAGATGATGGAGAAGGCAGGGCTCACGGACTTGCGCGGCCGCTACGTCGCGCCGCTCGCGCTGGAGCTCTTGAAGGAGGCGCAGCCGGGGCCGCGCGAGCAGGCGATGATCGCGCTGCTCGAGGAGTGGATCGCCGAGGGCGCGCTCCGGCGCGACGGCGACGGGAACGGCGACTACGACCGCTCCGCCGCCGTGGCGATCATGGACGCCTGGTGGGAGCCGCTTCTGCGCGGCATCTTCGACCCGGTGCTCGACGACTCGGCGCGGATCCCGATCACGTTCGACAACGCGCCGAGCTCGGGCGGCAGCGCGTACGAGAGCGGCTTCTACCCGCACGTCTACACCGACCTGTCGATGGTGCTCGGGCGCAAGCTCAAGAGCCCGACGTCGCGGATCTACTGCGGCGGCAGCCAGGACGCTTCGGGGACGCGCGCGGCCTGCGCGAAGGTGCTGCTCGACTCACTCGTGGCCGCCGGCGATGCGCTGCGCGACTCGCAGAGCACTGACGACCCCGGCGCCTGGCAGTCGGACGCCGCGGGCGAGCGGATCCTGTTCCTGCCGGGCGCGGCCCTGTCGATGCACTGGGTGAACCGGCCGACCACCCAGCAGATCGCGATGTTCGGGCGGCTGCCCGAACGGCCGAAGCTGCGACTGCGCGTTCGGTGCGTCGGCGGCCGCGCGCGGGCGCGCGTCGTCGGACCGGACCGGGCGCGTGTGCTGCGCGTCAAGTACAGGCGCGGTCGCCGCGTCGTGCGCGCCAAGGTCAGGATGCGCAGCGGCCAGCCGGCGACCGTGCGGCTCAGACGTAAGTACCGTCCCTGCTGAATGCTCGCGAGAAGCCTGTTCATGGCCGCCGTCGCGTTGGCCGCAATCGCCGGCGCCGCCTTTCTGCTCGCCGACGAGAAGGTCGAGCACGTCGCCACGTCGCAGCCGGTCGCGCGCGCCGCGCAGGGCGAGTGGATTCGAGTCCGTGCCGGGCGACCGCGCGCGGTTGTGGGCGGTCGGGGACGCCGACCCGCCGCGCCTCCGAGAAGGTCGCCCGGCTGATCCGGCGCGGAGATCCCGATCGAATCCTCTACCTCGGCGACGTCTACCCGACGGGCACCCGCGACGACTTCACGCGCTGGGCAAGACCGTGGGGCGAGCTCGTCAGGAAGATGGCCCCGACCCCCGGAAACCACGAGTGGGTCAACGCGCGGAGGGCTACGAGCCGTTCTGGCGCGAGGTCACGGGCGAGGCGCCGCCGCTCGTACTACAGCTTCAACGCCGGGGGCTGGGAGATCCTGTCCGTCAACAACGAGGACCCCGAGTGGCGCCCGGCTAGGGACTGGCTCGAGGAGAAGGCGCGCCCGGGCGGAAACTGCCGGCTCGCGTTCTGGCACACGCCGCGTTTCTCAGCCGGAAGGCACGAGGGCGGCGAGCGCCCCCACGTCAAGGACTTCTGGGAGGCGCTCGAGGGGCGCGCCCGGATCATCCTGAACGGGCACGATCACAACTCGCAGCGGATTCGCCCGCATGACGGCATCGTCCAATTCGTCGCGGGCGCCGGCGGGCGCCGGCTGTACGACGTACACGAGCGCAACAGGCGACTTGCGTTCTCGGACGACAAGCACTTCATCGCCCTGCGCCTGGACCTCGCGCCCGGCACAGCCCGCTGGCGATTCGTCACGGTCGGCGGCAAGGTCGTGGACCGCGGCTCGCTGGGCTGCCGCGCGTAGGATCCCGCTGTGGTCGCGCTCGTCACAGGGGCCTCGAGTGGGATCGGCGAGGCAACCGCCCGCCGGCTTGCCCGCGACGGAGCCAAGCTCGTGCTCGTCGCTCGCCGCGAGGACCGGCTGCGCACACTGGCCGACGAGCTGGGCGGCGCGACGGTCGTAGCGGTCGACCTGACCGACGACGACGCGCCGCAGCGGATCGTGGAAGCGGTCGAGTCCGAGCACGGCCGCCTCGACCTGCTGGTGAACAACGCGGGCGCCGCGTGGCGCGGCAACTTCGCCGACATCGGCTGGGAGGGCGTCGAGAAGCACATGAAGGTCAACTTCGACGCGACCGTGCGGCTGACGCACGCGCTGCTTCCGATCCTGCGCCGGTCGGCACCGTCTTCGATCGTCAACGTGGCGAGCGTCGCGGGGCGGGTGTCGCGGCCGAAGTCGGGCGCGTACTCGGCCAGCAAGTTCGCGCTGATCGGCTGGAACGACGGGCTCTACCACGAGGAGAAGCCCAACGGCGTGCACGTGGGCATGGTGCTCCCCGGGTTCGTCTCCACCGAGGGCTTCCCGCAGCGCGAGCTGATGGAGAAGGCGCTGACGCGACGGATCGTCTCGACGCCGGAGAAGGTCGCCGCAGCGATCGTCCAGGTCGGCCCGGGCGGGAAGGCCGAGCGCTATGTGCCGCGGCCGTACTGGATGATCTCGGCGCTCCGCGCGGTCGCGCCGCCGCTGATCCGCCGCGGTTCGGCGAACGCGCCGGCCCCGACGACGAAGGGCGACGCCGCGGCCTGACTCAGTTGCGCGCCTGGCGGCGCGTCTCGCGCTCGATCGTTCGGTGGATCAGATCCGCCATGAGCCGGCCGCCGCGCGTGTTGAGGTGGATCGAGTCGTAGGTGATCCCCGGCCGGTCGCCGACCTTCGTCCAGTTCGCGAGCACGACGTCGTCGCGGCGGCGATTGAGCCGGCGCAGGCGTTCGTTCACGTACGGGAAGTACCACGAGTAGTAGCTCAGCTCGCGGACCGCGGAGCTCGGCACCGTTCTCGGCGTGGGCTCCCGGAGCTTCACCCACACGAACTGCTTCGCGCCCTTGCGCCGCAGCACGCGCAGGAGCCAAGCGGCCTCGCGGTCCCAGCGGCGCGCCCAGTAGTCGTAGCGGCGCCGGTGGCGCTGGAAGAGCGAGTTGTAGCCAATGCCGATCACCACGAGCGGGGCGACGCGGCGGCGGCTCCGGGCGATCTCGGCGGCGGCCTGCTTGATCATCCATGCGGGCTGCCCGCGCAGGCCGATCGGATGGCAGCGATTGCGCGTGCGGATCGCCTTCTTCCCGCTCAGGAGAACCGAGTCGACGAGGATCGTCATCCGCAAGCGCGCGCGCCCACCGCGGGGCGCCGGGATCGACCGGGCACCAGCGCGCATTCGGCGCGGCGGAGACCGTCGAGGGCCCGCCGACGGCGGTCGCAAGCACCGCGACGACTGCCAGCGCGCTCAGCGCTCCCGCGAATGCACGAAGACGACGCCTCAAGGCGGCGGATGCTAGCCGCGAGGGTGGTCACGCGCCGCCGGCTGTATTACTGTCGCCCGCGGGAATCAGGGCAACAGGGGGTACGAAATGTCTTTGCTTTGTCACGCGAGCCGCGTTGGGACGGCTCTTGTAGCGGCGGTCGCGCTCGCCATACCGGCGGCCGCGCTTGGCCACGGCGTCGACCACACCACGCCGGGCGCCGACCACTCGCCGTACACGATCGGCGGCAAGGGCAAGTACCGCACGCACGCCTTCGAGGACAGCGCTTCGTTCTCGGCTCAGCACGGCGGCACCGCCGAGCACCTTCCCGCGACGAAGAAGAACGTGCGGAAGCTGTCCGACTTCGAGCCCACCACCCCGTTCGGGCCCGTGGTCGCCGGCCAGATCGCCGACCTCTCGCATCTACAAGAAGACCGCGTACCTGAACTCCTGGTCGGAGTCGTCGTGCACGCAGGGGCGGCGTCTACACAGTCGACATCTCCGACCCGAGCGCCCCGACGCAGACCGGCTTCATCCCGGCGCTGCAGCGGCAACTACCACGGTGAGGGCGCGCACGTCATCCGCGCCCAGACCCGAGGACTTCGACGGCGACCTGCTGGCCGTCAACAACGAGTTCTGCATCGACAACCCGACGCAGGGCGGCGGGTTCGACCTCTACGACGTGACGCGACCCGACGAACCCGAAGGTCCTCGTGCAGGGCGCCGGCGACCGCGGCGGCGAGGGCCAGCTCACCGGGAAGGACACGGGCATCGTCAACGACTACCACTCGGTCTTCCTGTGGCAGGCCGGCTCGAAGGTCTACGCTCGTGGGCGTCGACAACATCGAGCTGCACGACGTGGACATCTTCGACGTGTCCAACCCGCGCAACCCGAAGCCGGTGGCCGAGCACGACCTGCTCGAGCTGTTCCCGTCGATCGAGGACCAGTCGGCCAACAACGACGAGATCTTCCACCACGACATGGTCGTGAAGCAGATCGGCGGCCGGCAGATCATGTCCGCGTCGTACTGGGACGCCGGCTACGTGATCCTCGACGTCACGAACCCGGCGAAGCCCGAGCTGATCCGCGACTCGTCGTTCGACGGGCCGGACCCGCTCACCGGCGACGTGACCGCCGAGGGCAACGGCCACGAGTCGGAGTTCTCGCACGACAACGAGTACCTGCTGGCGGCCGACGAGGACTTCGCGCCGTACCGGCCGAAGCAGTTCGAGATCACGACCGGCGCGCACGCGGGCCAGTACCCGGCCTCCGAGGTCGGCGGCGGCACGTCGCAGGCGTCCCTGCCCGACCAGACCCTCAACGGCCCGTGGTCTACGGCGGCTACGGCTGCCCGGGCAGCTCGCGGATCCCGCCGCGAAGCGAGGTCGTTCCCGGACCCGCTGCCCGAGAACGAGGAGGCGATCGTCGTCCTCCAGCGCGGTCCCGAGCAGGACACGAACGACACGTACGAGGCGTGCTTCCCCGGCGAGAAGGCCGCCGAGGCCAAGAACGCCGGCTACGACGCCGTGATCCTGATCAACCGCCACTTCGGCTCGGCCGAGCTCGACGAGGCGTACTGCGGCTCGGGCGGCTACCCGCCGGGCGTGACGATGGTGACGCTCTGCGTCTCGCACGCCGCCGGCCACGCGCTGTTCGGCGACGACGCCGAGTTCACGCTGCCGTACGACGACGAGGCCGAGATGGCCGCCATCGGCACGGTCGGCGAGCGCGTCAGCGCGACCTCGGAGTTCGACGGCTGGGGCTACGGCCACCTGTACCGCAACAGCGGCACCAAGATGGAGCGGATCGACTCCTTCGCGGTGCCGGAGTCACTCGACCCCGCGTACGCGTTCGGGTTCGGCGACCTCTCGATCCACGAGTTCGCCACCGACCCCGACCGCAACCTCGCCTACTCCGCCTACTACGCGGCCGGGCTGCGGGTGTTCAAGTTCGGCGAGTCCGGCATCACGGAGGTCGGCCGCTTCATCGACGAGGGCGGCAACAACTTCTGGGGCATCGAGCAGTTCACGACGGCCGGCGGCAAGCGCCTGATCGCAGCGAGCGACCGCGACCACGGGCTGTTCCTGTTCGAGTACACGGGTAGATAACGGCTGGCGCAAATCGAATAGCCCTGCGGTAGCCTCGACCCCGATCAGGGGAGCGGTGCCAGGAAAGGGGAACACTCGCGGGGCCGTCCGGCTCGTCGCTGAGATTGCGGCGGTCTTGTCGTTCGGCGCGGGCGTCGTGCACATCTCCGCCGCCGGCGACCACACCGACGTGCCGATCCTCTTCGCCGCGTTCATCGCGTGCGCGGTGCTTCAGATCGCGCTCGGCGGGCTGCTTCTGTGGCGCCGCCCGTCGAGGCCGCTCGTCGCCGCGGGACTCGCCCTGATGGTCGGTTCAGTCGCCGTGTGGCTCTGGTCCCGGACGGCCGGGCTGCCGGTCCCGGAGGACGGGCACCAGGAAGCCGTCGGCTTCAAGGACGGCATCACCGTGTTGTTCGAGGTCGGCAGCATCCCGGCCCTACTACTGCTGTGGAGTCGCGAGCTCGACCACGTTTCGCTGCCGTCACCGCGACTCCCCGACCAGGCGCTGCGCACTGTGAGTCTCACGTGCTGCGCGCTGCTGGTGCCCGCCCTGACGCTCGGCGGCGGTGAAAACCATTCCCACAAGGAAGCCGTGGCGCTCGGGCTCCATGACGCAAGCGAAGGGCATGGCGAATCCGAGAGCCACGAGCTGGCGAAAGCGGGCTCGGGGCCGGAACACAAGGGCGGCAGCCACGACGCTGATGCCAAGCAGAAAGGCCACGACCGGGCGCACCGTCGCGACAAGGACGGACACTCCGGCCATACGCTGGCTTCCGCGCCCGTCGGGTCGAGTCACGAGCACGCCGGCGGAAGCGAGCCGGGCAGCGGCGCTCCCAGGCACCACGCCGGCGACGACGACACGGAACGCCATCGTGGCGGCGACCACGGCCGCGACCGCCGCAAGGGCGATGGGCACCGCGGTGGGGACCACGGCAAGGGCCACGGCGATGGACACGGCGACGAAGATGGCGGCGGGCAGGACGATGAGCCGCCCATCACCGTCGGCAACGACCCGCTGGCCGTGTGCGTGTCCGGCGTCTGCGTTCCCTAGCCGCCGTTATCCGGGAACCCGACCGCGGCCGTCAAGCCAGAATCTTGGCCTTCTGGGCCGCGAACTCCTCGTCCGTCAGGACTCCCTGCTGGTGCAGCTGCGCGAGCTCCTTCAGCTGCTCGATCGGATCGGGCCCGGCGGGCGCAGCCGCCGGCGGCGCCGCGGGCGGCGGCGCCCCGCCGCCCAGATACGCCGGAGAGCTTTCGCCCTGTTCGGCCCAGCGGTCGGCCTGGCGGCGGCTGACGCGGTTCGAGACGGCGGTGGCGGTCCCGGAGGCGACGGCGACGCGGGCCACTCCGCGAAGCAATGGCATAGGTCAGTCCTTTCGGTCAGGCCGCCTCGGCGGCGTCAAGAGCATCGATGACGTCCTGAGCGGGAATCCGCTCGAAGGCAATCGGCACGCCGCCGTTCCGGCGGACAGCGGCGATGAACGGCCCGGCCCAGCGGTTCTCGTAGACGAGCACGACAGCGGCGCTGCCCGGCTCGATCGCGTCGGCGGCCTTCTCCGCGTCCTCGTCACCGAGCAGCCCCGAGAGGCGCCCTCGAACACGGCGATGTCCCCAACACCCTTGCTGCTGAGATCCCTGGCGTCGAAGCCCGAAAACGTCCCGTCCTCGTTCTTCGTCACGAACATGACGTCGAGCACGCGGATGACCCCGCGATCGACCAGGTCGAGCAGCAACGGGATGGCCTCACCGGTCATCGGCGCGTCGGCCGGATAGCCGATCACAGCGATGTCGACGGGTCCGAATTCTGCGTCGTGCGCTTCCATCCATACCTCCATTCGTCAACCGGCGACGCTAAGGCGACGATAAGTCGGTCGTGGGCCCCGCGCGAGGGGGCGCACACGACAGCTAGGGAGAGGTCAGGACCACCCCTGGTTCAAGACACCCCAAAAGGTGGATTCGGCCGACTAGCGGGTGTACGGTGGCCATGGACGCCGCCTCCATCCCTTGCCCGTTGCGCTTGGACTCGCGCGGACGTGGCCTGTGGGGCTCCGTTCATCTGCCCCGAAGAAGGACCCGAGAGGACTGGCCATGAGGACTCGCAGGTTCCGCACCGGCTCCGAGCCGACCCGCCCAAGCACGTCCGGGAACGGCGCTCCGCCGCCCGCACGCCCACAGAACCTGGCGCACCGCATGGGCCGCTGGAGCGCCCAGCACCGCAAGAAGGCGATCTTCGGCTGGCTCGCCTTCGTCGTGGTCGCGCTCGTGATCGGCATGGGCGGCGCTCCCACGGAGACGCTGGTCGATCAGGAGTCAGGAGTCGGCGAGTCGGGACGCGCGGACGAGACCGTCTACGACGCCTTCCCGAAGAAGGCCGACGAGTCGGTCCTGATCCAGAGCGAGACGCTCGAGGCCGACGCCCCCGAGTTCCGAGCCGTG
The DNA here is from genome assembly GCA_963839405.1 of uncultured Thermoleophilaceae bacterium. Classification (GTDB taxonomy): domain Bacteria; phylum Actinomycetota; class Thermoleophilia; order Solirubrobacterales; family Thermoleophilaceae; genus DASPHG01. The sequence goes on along the minus strand of CAWIUV010000005.1, from coordinate 31,135 downwards.
GTGTCCGACGTCCAGGGGCGGCTGGGAGACGTCGACGACGTCAAGAACGTCGTCGGCCCGTACGGAAACGTGAACGCCGTCTCCCCGGACGGGCACTCCGTCCTCGTCGACTACGAGGTCCCGGGCGATGCGGACGAGACGTCGGACCGGATCGACGCTCCGGTCGCAGCCATCGACGAGGCCGCGCAAGCGCACCCCGACTTCTTCATCGACGCGTACGGCAGCGCGAGCATCGAGAAGGAGTTCGAGGAAGAGGTGCTCAACAAGGACTTCCAGAAGGCCGAGGTCACCTCGCTGCCGGTCACGCTGATCATCCTGGCCATCGCCTTCGGCACGCTCGTGGCCGCGGGGCTACCCCTGCTGCTGGCGCTGACGGCGGTCGGCGCGACGCTGGGACTGATCGGCCCGATCAGCCAGATCTCTCCCGTCTCGGAGTCGATCAATTCGGTGATCCTGCTGATCGGACTGGCCGTGGGGGTCGACTACTGCCTGTTCTACATCCGGCGCGAACGCGAGGAACGAGCAGCCGGGCGCGGCCCCGAGGCGGCGCTCGAGGCAGCCGCGGCCACCTCCGGACGCGCGGTGCTGATCTCGGGCTGCACCGTGATGGTCGCGATGGGCGGGATGTACCTCGGCGGCGACGCCGACTTCACGTCGTTCGCCACCGGGACGATCGTGGTGGTGGCGGTCGCGATGATCGGCTCGCTGACCGTGCTGCCGGCCCTGATGTCGAAGCTGGGCGACAGGATCGAGAAGGGCCGCCTCCCCCTGCTCGGCCGGGTCAAGGCGCGCACGGCGAAGCTGAGCATCTGGTCCCGCATCGTCGACCGCGTGCTCCGGCGCCCGGTGCTGTCGCTGGTGGTCGCGGGCGGATTCCTGATCGCACTCGCCATACCCGCGCTCGGGATGCACACCGCCGAGGGCGGGACGGACACGCTCCCGCAGGACCTCGCGGTCGTGCAGACGTTCAACCGGGTCCAGGACGCCTTCCCATCCGAGGACTCGGCGGCGCAGGTGGTCATCGTGGCCGAGGACGTCTCCGCCGCGCCGATCAACGCTGCAGTCGAACAGCTGGGTAGCGAGACGGCCAAGAACAAGGAGCTCTTCAAGGGCGCGCTCGAAACCGACGTCAGCCCGGACCTGACCGTGATGACGGTCGACGTCCCGACCGTGGGTGACGGCATCGAGGACTCGTCGATCCGAGGCCATGGAGGAGCTGCGTGACAACCTCGTCCCGGCGGCGTTCGGCGGCGTGGACGGTGTCCAGGCCGATGTGACCGGGCCCGCGGCGGAGACCGTCGACTTCAACGACAACATGAAGTCGCACCTGCCGTACGTGTTCGGGTTCGTCCTGGGCGCCGCGTTCCTGCTGCTGCTGGTGACGTTCCGCTCGATCGTGATCCCGATCAAGGCGATCCTGCTGAACCTGCTCTCGGTCGGCGCGGCCTACGGAGTGCTGGTCCTCGTCTTCCAGAACGAGTGGGCGGAGGGCCTGCTCAACTTCAACTCGAGCGACGCGATCGTGCCCTGGCTGCCGCTGTTCCTGTTCGTGGTCCTGTTCGGGCTGTCGATGGACTACCACGTGTTCATCCTCACGCGGGTCCGCGAGGCCTTCGACCGCGGCATGACGCACGGAGGAGGCGGTCTCCTCGGCGATCAAGAAGACGGCCGGCGTGGTCACGAGCGCCGCGGTGGTGATGGTCGCGGTGTTCGCGATCTTCGCGACGCTCACGCTGCTCGACTTCAAGCAGATGGGAGTCGGCCTGGCGGTGGCCGTGCTGCTCGACGCCACGATCATCCGCGGCGTCCTGCTGCCGGCGAGCATGAAGCTGCTGGGCGACTGGAACTGGTACCTGCCGAAGTGGCTCGAGTGGCTGCCCGCAGGTCAGCCCGGAGCCGGATGTCGGCGAGCCGCCCCCCGCTCCCGTTCCGGAGCGCGAACCCCCGCGCGAGCCCGCGGTCGTGTAGGAGGCGCTGGCCGCACGGCCGTCTAGTCCTGCACGATCGACTTGATGGCGTTCATCGCCTTCCGGGCGTTCATTCGGCCGTCGTCGTAGACCTTGTTCTTGAACGCCGGCGGCTTGTCGACCTTCTTGCGGATCGCCTTGCGCAGGTCGGCGGGTGTGGCGTTCGATGCGTGCTTGCGCAACATCGACGCCAGGCCCGCTGCGAGCGGCGCTGCCATCGAGGTGCCAGACAGGGTCTTGTAGCCGCCGCCCAAATAGGTGGAGAAGATGTTGCTCGCCCGGGGCGGCAACGTCCACGTCCTCTGAGCCGAAGTTCGAGAACGACGCGAGCTTGTCGTCTGAGGTGGATGCGGCGACCGCGAGGATGTTCTTGTCGTCGTACGAGGCCGGATAGCTCGGGTTCTTGTCGATGTTCTCGTCGCTGTTGCCGGCGGCCACCACGAGCAGCGTCTTTTTCTCCTGCGCGTAGTCGACCGCGTCCTTCAGCGCGCTCGACTTCGAGCTGGAGCCGAACGAGCAGTTGATGACCTTCGCGCCCGCCTTGACGGCGTACTCGATGCCCTCGATCGCATTCGACGTCGATCCCTTGCCCCTCGAGTTCATGAACTTCACGGCGAGCAGCTTCGCCGACCAGCAGATGCCGGAGATGCCCTCGAGTTGTTCCCGTGCGCGGCGACGATGCCCGCCACGTGCGTCCCGTGCCCCTCGTCGTCCTCGCCGGATCCCTTGCCGTTGATCGTGTTGAAGCCGTAGGTGTCGTCGACGTAGCCGTTCTTGTCGTCGTCCTTGTTGTTGTTCGGCTTGTCGGAGCTCTTGTAGAGGTTCCCCTTGAGGTCGGGGTGGTCCGTGTCGATCCCGGTGTCGAGGATCGCGACCATTCCGCACCCGGTCCGCGTGCCCCACGCCTCCGGCGCGTCGACGTCGTGATCGTCCGGCTGATCGACCAGGCCGTAGTCGCGCCGCGTAGAAGGGGTCGTCCGGCGTCTTCGACTGCGACGTCTCGTAGATGAAGTCGGGCTCCGCGTAGGCAACGCCTGCCGCGTCCCGAAGCCGCTTGCGCAGTGGCCTGGTCCCCCCGCCCGAGCGCGGCCGGACCACGACCAGCCGGCCGCCGCGGATCGCCGCGAACCGCTGCGAGATGCGCCCCTCGGCGTCCGCGAGGATCCGCTCCTGGCGGTCCTTCGACGACTCCCTTCTCGAAGCCGACGAGGAGCTGACCCGAAACCGCCGGCGCCGCGGCCGCCGGCGCCGCGGATGCAGCGAGCGCGAGGAGGGCCACGGATGTGATCCAGGCTTTCATGGTCGCGACGGTAGCGAGTCCCGCCTGGCGGGCGTAGAGTGGCCATGTGCCAGGCTCGCCACTGCGGGGCGTCCTGAAAACCGGACTCGCGCTCGCAATTTGCATGGGGATGTGCCCAGCTCTCGCGAGCGCCGCGAAGCCGTTCGTCCTCGACACCACGTCCAGCGCCCGGACCCCGACCGTGGCCGTCGACGGCAATGGCGTCGCCCACTTCGCGTGGACGATCTCCATCCGAGGATGGCGACGACATCGTCCGGTACTGCCGGGTTCCCCGCAACGGCACCAAGTGCAAGAAGCAGCGGGACTTCCGTCCGCCCAAGGAGGGCATCAACCCGCCGCGCGTCCTCGTCCATCCCGATGGCCGCGTGCTGATCTACACGCTTCGCTGCTGCGGCGTGAGCCATCCGCCGGCGCAGATCCACGGCCCCTTCGCGTGCGCCTCCGGAAGCGGAACGGAGCCCGAGAAGTGGCGCGACCCGAACCTCGACTACGGCTACCTGTACGAGTCCTCGGACGGTGGCGCCACCTGGAACCCGGACATCGACTACTACCCGGAGGACGACACGGAGTGCGTCCCCAGTACCTCCCGCGCGTCGTTGGCTCGGTCATCTCGGAATCCGACATCGTCGCCGGTCCGGGGGAGTTCTCGATCGGGATGGTCTCCTCGGGCACCGGCGCGGCGAACTTCCAGGCCGCACCGATCGCCGGTTTCCCGACCCGAGACGGGATCCGCCTCCGCCGCACAGCAAGGCCAGGCCTACCTCAGGAACGCGAAGTTCAACGTCGCCGACGCCGGCAGGGGTGTCAACAACCCGTCCGCCTACTCCTCGCTCGCCTTGGTCGATCCACTCACGCCGATAGCGGCCATGACCGACCTGAGCAACGTGTACTTCCGCAAGTTCCGAGGCGGCGCTGACTACTACGCCCTCGCAAACTGGGACCCGCTGGTGGACCTTGGCCCGGGCACCGAGCCCGAGCTCGTCGGGGGGAAGCGGGGCGTGCACCTCGCCTACAAGACCCAGAGCACCCCGCGCCAGTTCCGTGTCAGGCGCTTCGGGGGCATGAGCTTCGGCTCCAGCAAGGCGCTGACCCCCAAGGGCGATCCGATCTTCGGCGACTTCTTCGAGGACGCGGGCGGCAACCTGAACTTCACCTGGCAGGAGAACGGGCCTGACGAGCTGCGATACCGCGTGTCGAAGGACGGCGGCAAGACGTGGAGCGACGTCCAGAAACTGGCCGGCCCGAACGCCGGGCAGTTTTTCAACACCGAGATCGCTGCCGCCAAGGACGCCGGCGGCTTCATCGCGTGGGACGGGAACGGCAGGGGTCCGATCCGCGTTGTGCAGTTCGGGCCGACGAAACCGGTCTCGGACGACGACGGCGGCGAGCAGGAATGCGTGCCGCAGGTCAAGGTCGCGGCGGCGACCGTGCTCGCCCGCGAGGGCTGCCTGCAGCGGGACGGGAGCAAGTACCCGACCAAGGGGGATGTCCGTATCAACGGCATCGACTTCTATCCGGCGCCGGGACCCAGGTCGTCGTCGACACGGCGGACAGGACGATCACCACCGACGGCGCGGTCGAGGCCAGGGTGGGCAATGTCAAGCTGGACAAGGCGGCGATCGCCTGGCAGATCCCGCAGGACGGCGGTCAGATCCTCGACCTCGCCGGCAACCCCGCCGTCTTCGACACCGGGCAGTTCAACGTCGACGTCCTCGGGCTCGGCGTGTCCGGCCAGACGAGCCCCAAGGTGAACCCCGACGGCAGCGTGGAGATCCCGGTCAACCTGGGCCTTCCGGAGCCCTTCGCCGGGCTCGGCGGCCTGGGCGACATCACTGGCCGGGCCACGCTGCGGGCAGATCTTCAGGGGCTGCACCTGGCCGGCCTCACGGTGCACGCGAAGGACGTGGGCCTCGGCATCGCCACGATCGACGAGCTGCTGATCGAGTACTACGACGATCCGAGCCTTTTCCGGGGGAGTGCAGACCTGTCGCTGCCCGTGACGGGCGCGGGAATCCTCACCGACTTCGGCTTCCGCGAGGGCAACTTCGACTACGCGAAGGCGACCCTCGTGTTCCCAGGCGACGGCATCCTGGTTGCGACGCTCGTCTATCTCCGCGAGATCGGGTTCGAGGTCTCGACGAACCCGACCAAGATCGGCGGGTCGCTGAAGCTGGGAGGCGGGCCGAAGGTGTTCGGCACCGACCTGATCGCCGTGACGGGCACCGTGAGCTACACGTTCCCCGACTCGCCGGACCCGGGAATCTTCCGTGCCGAGGGCGCGGGCTCGATCGTCGACATCCAGGTGGCCAACATCTTCACGCAGTACGAGACCTCCGGGAAATTCAGCTTCGGCGGCCACATCCAGGTCGGCGACGAGAACCTCGGGATCATCGTCGACGCCGAGGGGTTCCTCGACCTCGACAAGGGCCTGTTCGAGATGTACAACGACGCCGGCGTCTGCATCCTCGGATGCGTCGGCGCGACCGGACTGATCAACAACAACGTGATCGCCGGATGCGTGGGAGGCGACCTCGTCGGACTCGGCGTGCTCTACGAATGGGGCGACGGGGTCGAGCAGCTCTTCAGCTGCGATTTGGATGAGTACCGCCTGCTGGCCTCCGCTCGGATCGCTCAGGCCGGCAGCCAGACGGTCACCGTGCAGAGGGGCCTGCCGTCGGCGGGTGTCCTGGTGACCGGCAACGGAGCGGCGCCGCGGGTGACCGTCACGGGTCCGCAGGGCCAGACGATTGCAACGGGTGCCGACCCCGACCCAGATCGTCAACACCACGGTCGGCGTGATCGCTCCCGACGTACGGAACAACCGCACCCTGGTCCTCCTTCGGAAGCCGGCCGGGGGAACCTGGACGGTCGCGACCCAGGCAAACTCGGCCCCCGTCACCGGGCTGCGCCAGGCAAACGGGCTGGCCAAGCCGAAGGTCGACGCCGTGGTTGCGCGGCAAGGGCCGCCGCCGGACGCTGAGTACGAGGTCAGCCCGGTGCAGAACGGGCAGCGGGTGCGCTTCTCCGAGGTCGGCAGCGGCGCCTACAGCATCCTCGGCACGACGACGGACAGGAAGGGCACGATCCGCTTCGCTCCCGCGGATGGCCGGAAGGGAAGGCGCCGGATCTTCGCCGTCATCGAGCAGAACGGACGGCCGCGCGACCGCGTTCTCGCCGCCACCTACAAGGCGCCGGGCCGCATCCTCCCGTCGAAGCCGCGCGGCGTCACGCTCAGGCGCAAGGGCAACAAGCTCGTCGTCCGCTGGGGCCGCTCCTCGAACGCGAAGCGCTACGCCGTGCGCGTCTCGCTCAAGGACGGTCGCCGGCTGGTGATCCCGACGCGGCGGCGGCGCCTCGTGATCCGCGACGTCCCCGGAATCGACAGCGGCACGATCTCCGTCATGGGCCTGCGGCCCGACAACACCGCGGGCCCGGCCGCCAAGGCCAAGCTCAAGGCGAAGCCGAAGAGCGCAAGCGCTCACGGCGCCGCTGAGCTACGGGTTCGAAGACGAGCAAGGCGAAGGCGAGCAGGACTGGGGGCCAGATCCTCACGTTCGCCCTCCAGTGTGTCAGTTGCTACGGGTTGCGCAGCATGTTCTGCAGCAGCGTGTAGCCCGTGTAGGTGACCGCGTAGTTCTGCAGCCCGTACGGGTGGTCGAACTCCTCGGTCGGGTCGGGCAGCAGCGCACCCAGGAAGCGCACCCGGCCCTTCCCGAGCGGCTTCTCCCCGTAGATGGTCTGGCCGGTGCCGTTCGTGCCCAGCGTCACCCCGCCGTCCGCTTCCCACGCGGCGGACTCGACCTTCCAGTTGGGCGCGGAGTTCTCCTCGCCGAAGCGGTAGCCGATCGGCACGGTGTCGTAGGTCTGGCTCGCGACCCCGCGCAGGCCCGCGTTGAGCGGATGCGAGCGGTCGCCGAAGTCCACGAAGCCGACGTAATGCTTTTCCATGCTGATCGCCGACTCGGGGACCAGGCCCAGCGTGGCTGAGCGCCGGCGCCGCGGCGTCGGTGACGATCAGGTTGCCGCCGCGCCTGCACCCAGCGCTTCAGCTTCCGGTACCAGGCGGTGGCGTTCCGGCCCTCGGGCATCGCGTCGTTGGCGAGCACCAGGGACTGGAAGCGCTTCAGCTTGACGCGGCCGCGCAGAACCTGCCTGACCCGGATCGGGCGGATGCGCCGGCTTCGCGTACTTGTTCAGATCCTTGAAGAAGCGCATGCGCGTCACCCGGTAGGGCTGCTGGTTCTCGCCGGCGTCCAGCGGACCCGCGCCGTTCTCGTCGTCGTCCGTGATGACCTCGGGGTCGAACACGTAGGCCGCCTTCGACCCGACCTTGAACGTGAACTCCTTCGGGTCCACCGCGTGCTTGAACATCGTGTAGTTGATCGCGCGGATCGAGTCCACCCAGACCTGGTTGAGCTGCGCCGGGATACGCAAGCCAGTTGACCTCGCGCCCGACCGTCAGCTCGGTGGCGAACCCGGTCCCGTTCACGCCGTTGGCCGTGTTGTAGTAGTCGATCATCGAGCCCGACGCCGAGTAGCCGAGCATGTCGTAGAGCGTGCCCCAGTGGTAGGAGCCGAGGTCCTGGCCCGTGCTCGCGCGCAGGTCCTCGAGATCGCCCAGCACGTCGTACTCCTTCATCGACTCGGTGATGCCGTCGGCGAAGCGCGCGAGCGTCTCCGACTTCTGGTAGTCGAACTGGCCCACGATCTGAAGGCCCGCGGCGGCGTAGCTGTCGGGTCCCTGGCCGTGGTTGTCCGTCCCGAGGTACCAGTCGTCCTGCGAGAACAGCTTCTCCATGACCACGTTGCCCTCGGGTTCGGCCAGCGGCTCGTTGTCGAAGTCGATCCAGCCCTTGACGGGGAACTGGCGGTTCAGGTCACGCCCGTTGTCGTTTCCGCGCGTCGCCATGACCCCCGGCTCGTATGAGGCGATCACGTCGCCCTTCGCCCACCCGTCGGGATTGGGGAAGAGGAAGTGGATCTCGTAGCGCTTCATGACCTGCGCGACCCACGGGTTCGCCGCGTTGTTCAGCAGCTCCGGGTCGACCATGTCCTCGAGCACTCGCACGCCGCCCTCGCGACCGCCGACCTCGTCCCCGTGGATGGAGGAGACGACGAGCAGCTTCTGCTTCGCCTTGGTCACGCGCTCGTCGGTGAGCACGATGTCGTACACCGGGCGCGCGCCCTTCGACTCTCCGATCAGGCGGCGCTCCAGCAGATGCGGATACGTCTGCTCGAGCAGGGCCGTGCCGCACTCGAACTCGTCGAGGCGCAGGAAGTTCGTCGAGGCGGTGGCCTCGGGGAAAACGCGCCCGTCCGGCGTACTGTCGCTGTCCGTGCATTTCACGGGCGTCGCGGCAGCGGGGACTGCGGCAACTACAGCGATGACAAGGGCGGCAGCGGCGCTGCTCAGAAGGCGATGCATGCAGCCTTCAACGCCGCAGCCGCCCGAAACTGTCGTGGCCCAGCTCCGATGCTGCCGCTCAGGGCGCTGGAATCTCGATCGGGCCCTCCTTCGGCGTGCCGATCCGCAGCGGGTTGCCGAACGGGTCGCGCAGGCCGCAGTCGGTCCCGTAGAAGCGCTCCGTCGGCTCCTCCGTGAACTCGACGCCCTTCGCCACGAGCTCCTCGTAGGTCTTGTGGATGTCGTCGACCGCGATGATCGCCGCCATCCCGAGCGCGCCCTTCGAGACCAGCTCGCGGATCTGCTCCGCCGTCGCCTCGTCGTGCGCGGGCGGCCCGGGCTTCTCCAGCAGGAGCTGCTGGTCGGGCTGGCCGGGGAAGTTGACGGTCAGCCAGCGCATGAAGCCGAGGTCAGCATCCGTATTCAGCTCGAACCCGAGCTTCCCCACGTAGAAGTCGAGGGCCTCGTCCTGGTCGAGCACGTACACCTGTGTATGAGTGATTTTGTTTGGCATGCGCCGAACCTACTTCGGCTTCGGCCGGTCCGCTTCTCCAAAACTGCTCGGTCTGGTCCATGCCTTCGCGAAGCACGCCGGCACCGCGCGCAGGTCCGCCGCGTCCGAGCGGTAGCTCGTCGGTGACTCGCCGACGATCGCCGTGAACGTCCTGCTGAAGGTGCCGAGGCTCGAGAAGCCGACGTCGAAGCAGATTTCGGTCACGCTCCGGTCGGTCTCGCGCAAGAGCGACATTGCCCGCTCCACCCGGCGGCGCTGCAGATAGCGGTGAGGCGTCTCGCCGAAGGTCGCGCGAAAGACGCGGATGAAGTGCGCCTCCGAGACGATCGCGATCTTCGCCAGTGCGGGGATGTCGAGCGGCTTGTCGTAGTCACGGTCCATCGCGTCGCGGGCACGCAGCATGCGGCGGTTCGACTCCTCGACAGCGCGGCTCATCAGCGCTTCGACAGTGGCGAGGGGAAGCGATGCGCGAGGCGCGTGTCGCCGAGCCACGCGGTCAGGCGATCGGCCTCCGCCGCGAGCGCAGCTTCCGCGTCGGCGCCGACGTCCTCGAGAAGCTGAAGCGCGACCTCGCCGCTGTCAGCCTGGCGCCAGCCACCCACGATCCGACCGTCCCACCACACCGTTGCGCCCGCGTTTCCGTTCGTGTCGAACAGCTCCGGCCTGTGGGGGCCGAGGTACCACTCCCGCTCGTACCAGCCCATCGTGGTCGGATCGAGCGGCGGCAATAGCGCGCCCCAGGGCTCGACCGGCTCCGCCGGCTCCATGTCGTCCGGCAGCAGGAACCCGGTCTGCCCGCCGAGGTCTACCTCGACCGCTTCGAGATCCGCCAGGGCCGCGCGCACCAGGCGCAGCGTCGATCCGAGCCACCACTTGATGTCGGCCTCGGTGCCCGGGCCGAAGGCGCGCAGCCAGCGCTCGACGAGCGCGGCGACTCCCTCGGCCTCCGGAGGCACCGCCAAGTCCTCGCCAAGCCACGCGCGCATCGAGGTCCAGCGAGGGCGCGACGTGGTCCATACCCCGGCGTTGCTGGCGCGCACGATCCGGCCGGCGGCCGAGAGCGTCGTCAGCACGCGCGGGCCGACCGGCAGCTGGCCGCCCCACGACTTCCCCTCCCCGTAGGCGATCGCGCCCTCGAGCAGCGGGATCTCTGCCCGGAGCTCGGACGACGACGCCTCCCTCCCGCCGGCGAGCGCCTCGACGACGGCTTCGGACGCGCGCGCGAGCCACCCCTCGCCGTCGCGCTGCAACCCGGCCTTCTCGACGTCGCGGGCAAGCCTGCGCCGCTCGGAGTCCGCCACCCGGGCGCTTGCCCCCGCCTGCGCCACCGCGAGCGTCTCGCGCGGGAACGCGAACAGCGTCCGCCGCATCGCGAGGTGCTTGACGAGCGACCGATCGGTGTACAGCGCGCGGTCGACGTCCTCGCGCGACAAGCCGTCGACGCGCGCCCAGGCCGACAGGTAGACCGTCGCCGGGTCGGTCGCGTGCAGGCAGACGACGCGCCGCGCGGCCTCCACGGCGTCCGCAGCACGCTCGCCCGGGAGCGAGCGCGTGGCGCCGGCGAGCCTCGCCCGGCGCTCGGCGATGTCAACCTTGCGCACCGCGCGAATCGTCGCATCGCAGCCCCGGCTGGGGCCAGTGACCCCTACCCGCGGCGGGACCTAGCCGACAGCGTCCGGCAGTAGTACGGGAAGTTCTGTGCGTCGACACCGGCGGCGAACAGCACTGCCGGCTCCGAAGCGCTCAGCGCCTTCTTGCGCGCTCTCGGCACACACGCCCGATAGCGGCGCGACGCGACGACGCGCTTCCCGCTCGATGTCCTGGCTACGACACGCACGCGATAGCGGCCCGACCTCGGCAGCCTGCGGAGCGTGAACCGGGTCCGGACGCGGTCCCCGCGCAGCAGCTTGACGCGCTTGCCGCGCACGCGCGCCGCGACGCGGGTGATCCGTCCGCCCGCCGGGTGGCGCAGGCGCACGGTGAGCGAGCGGCGCGTGTTGCAGCTCCGCGCGCCGGGCAGCTGGACGAGCGCCTTACGCTGCGCCCGGCAGGCACGGTAGGTGAGGTCGTACTGCCGGAGATAGGGATCCCTGTGCGGGCACGGCTCCTGGCCCTCGAACGGCCACACGCCCTCGCGGAACTGCACGGTGTAGAAGCCCTTCGCGATGTCGGCGAACCAGATCTGCCGGAGGTCGGTGCGGATCACCGGCCGCGCGACGGTGGCGTTCGCGACGGCACCGGCGGGCGAGTTGGCAGTGCCCGGATTGAAGTAGGCGATCTCCGTCGGGGCCCGCGGGTCCCGGATGTCATACACGCGAATGCCCGACCCGAAGCTCGCACAAGCGGCGATCGTCGGATCGTGCGTGCGGTCGGTCGAGCAGTAGTGCGAGTCGTAGAGGAACACGCGCGAGCCGACGACCCCGAAAATGTCGCCCTTGGTCAGCCCGTTCGTGGGGAACGCGGCCGAGTCGCCCGCGACCTCATCGCAGTTCTCGGGCAGGGTCACCTCGTTGAAGATCTTCGAGACCACCTTCGGGTTCCGTTCGTCGGCGATGTCGACGATCATCGGATAGCCGAAGTTCGTCTCGCGGTCGGGCCGGGCCGTGCACGGCTGGGCGAGCTCGGCGTACTCGGAGAAGTTGAAGATGTGCGGGCGGCCGTCGTAGAAGATCGGAATCGTGGACTGCTGGCCGACGTTGCCCGGCGTGGGCAGCTCGCCGATCACCTTGATCTGGGCGTTCTGCTTGCGCGCTTGGACCTCGCTCGTGTCCGCGACCAATAAGGCGCCGGTGCCGATGTCGGCCAGGTATGCGCGTTTGCCGTCTTCGCTCGTCGAGCAGCCGTGGATGCCGAGATCCTGCGGCTCCGACAGCTGCTTGGGGTTCCGCGGGTCCGAGATGTCGATCGGCGTGATGTTGTCGGTGCTCGCCATGTAATAGACCATCCCGTCGGCCTGGAAGCACCCCTCGTGGCCGATCGCGGTCGGCATGATCACGTCGGCGAGCAGCTTCGGCTTTCGGCAGTCCTTCGAGATGTCGTAGATGGCGAGCGCGCGGTTCGCCTCGGGGTCATCGGCGTTGCTGGCGCCCTGCGCGAGGAAGTAGCGGTCGGCCACGAGCAGGCCGCGTTTCAGGTGGACGCGCAGCGACTCCCCGGCGTTCGCAGCCGCCTTCTCCGTGAGGTAGGCCGTCTGGACCGGCTTGCGCGGGTCGGAGACGTCGACCACCACCGTGCCGCCCTCGGCGTTGAACGCCCCGATCGTGTCGCTGTAGTACGCGCAGTTCTTGTACGTGTCGAAGTTCGCGAACGAGGAGCTCGGCATGAACCCGACCTCGGTGAGGTTGCACGTGTAGCCCGTGTGTGAGCGGCCGCTGGCGCGGTCCGACATGGGCACCTGCCCCTGAAGGGCCGTCTCCGGCCGGTCTTTCGGGCCGCACTCGGCCGGCGACTTCGCCTGCGCGGCGCCGCCCGCGAGCGTCGCGAAGAAGACAGCGACCCAGACCCCCAGCCCAACCAGGCGCTTCGCCATGGCGGGCACTTTACGGCGTCCGGAGCCTGGGCGGCGCGTTAGCGTAAGCCCCGCTCTTGAGCACCAACGCGGGAATCTCGCTCGTAACGAGCACAGGCGGCCCGCGCGAGCTGGCCGAGACCGCGCGCATGTGCGAGGAGGCCGGCTTCGCGTCGGTCTGGGCAACCGAGTTCTACGACCGCTCGGCCACCATCGCGCTGGCCGCGATGGCGCAGGCCACGAGCACGATCGAACTCGGCAGCGCCATCGCCTACGGGTTCGGGCGCACCCCACTCGTGCTCGCCGCCGAAGCGCGCGACCTCGACGAGCTCTCGGGTGGGCGGATGACGCTCGGGCTCGGCACCGGCACGCCGCGGATGCAGCGCGACTGGCACGGGATCGACGGCGAGCACTCCGCGAGCCGAATGGAGGAGCTCGTCCCGCTCGTGCGGAAGCTCTGGCGCCTGCACGAGGGACCGGTCGCCCACGAGGGCCGCTTCTACCGCGTGAACGTCCAGCCGACCGCGCCGCCGCGCATGCCGTTCCGCGAAGAGCTTCCGATCTACATGGCCGGGGTGAATGCCCGCATGATCGAGGCGGCGGGCGCCGTGTCGGACGGGCTCGTCGGGCATCCGCTGTTCACGCCCAAGTACGTGCGCGAGGTCGTCCGCCCCGCGCTCGCACGCGGCGCCGAGCGCACCGGCCGGGAGCCGCCTCCGATCGCGGGCTACGTCACCTGCTCGGTCTCCGACGACCGCGACGCCGCGCGCCAGGCCGCCGCCGCGATCGTCGCGTTCAACTCGACGGTGAAGATGTACCGCACCACACACCAGGTCAGCGGCTTCGAAGCCGAGGCGGACGCGATCCGCGAGGCCTGGAGCCGCGGCGACGGCGAGGCGATGGTGGCGGCGGTCACCGACGAGATGATCGACTCGATCACGCTCGCCGGAACACCGGATGAGGTCCGCGACCGATTCGCCGAGCGCTGGGACGGCGTCTACGAGCGGACGCTTCTCTGGCCGCCGGCGTTCAAGGGCGAAGAGGGCGTCCGGGCGGTGATCGAGGCGTTCAGTCGCGCGTAGCGACTCACAGGGGGAGGCCGGTGCCGGACGGCCTCCCCCCTGGTCGACAGCGTCACACCGTCGCCGCGTAAGCGTGTGCCAGCTCGGCGGCGAACTCCTCGAACTCGGTCGGGGTCGTGTTTCTCTCGTTGCGACCCTCGAGCGAGTGCAGCCGGCCTTCGCTCAGCGCCTCGTTGAACTCGACGAACAGAGCGGCGAAGTCGGCCGAGAACCCGGCGGCCTCGGTCAGGATCGCCACCAACTCTTGGTCGGGCAGCTGGACGTAGGGGAGGTCCGGCTGGCCGATTGCCTCGCCGATCGCCGCAGCGACCTCGGTATAGGTGAGGTCGCGCGGGCCGAGCAGCTCGCGGACCACGGCGCCGCTCCAGTTCCGCTCGCGCAGCGCCACGGCGGCGACCGCTGCGACGTCGGCGGTGGCGATCATCGGAACCTTCGCTTCGGGCGCGACGGAGTCGGCGACCACGCCCTCGTGGCGGATCGTCTCCAGCGCCGCGTAGAAGCCCTCGAAGAAGGCGCCGGGGCGCAGGATCATGAGGTTGACGCCGTCGAGCGCCCGCAGCCGCCGCTCCTGCCGGTGCAGGCTGGCGATGAACCCGTTGCCGTTCGCCAGCTCGCCGCCGATCGCGCTCAGCGCGACGACGTGGCGCACACCGCTCTCGCGGATCGCCGAAGCGATCGCCTCGCCGCGCCTGTCCTGGTCGGCGTGGTAATCGGGCAGCGTCGGGTCGAGCGCGGTGAGCGTGTAGACCGCGTCGGCGCCTGCGAAGGTGCTTGCCAGGTAGTCGGCGTCGCGGACATCGCCGGCGAAGGTCTCGGCTCCGAGCGCGTCGAGCTCGGCGAGCTTCTCCGGCGAGCGCCCGAGCGCGCGCACCTCCTCGCCGCCTTCGAGCAGCAGCTCGGTGATCTTGCGGCCGGTGTTTCCGGTGGCTCCCATCACGGTGATCATTGTGTCCTCCTAGGCTCGACGGTCATTGCAGTTCATCCAGTATGAGCTGCGGTCATCGGGACTTACTATGGCTTGATAGTCCGTGATTTATGCTCGTTCGTCCCTGCAACCTGGAGGTTCGACGTCCACCGTGTCATGCTGATCGCGTGACCACGCATCGCGACCCTTGGCCCTCGGCCGCCGATCCGCTCGGCGAGGCGCTGCACTTCCTCGAGCTGCGCGGCGCCTTCTACTGCCGCAGCGAGTTCACCGCCCCGTTCGGTCTCGAGCTGCCGCCGTTCGAGGGCTACCTGTGGTTTCACGTCATCACCCGTGGAAGCTGCTGGCTCGAGGCGCCGGAGGCCGAGCCGCGGCGCGTGGCCGCGAGCGAGCTGGCGCTTGTCCCCCACGGCGAGGGCCACCTGCTGCGCAGCGAGCCCGATGCGCCGACGCCGAGCATCTTCGAGCTCGAGCGCGAGCAGCTCGGCGATCGCTACGAGATCCTGCGCCACGGAGGCGGCGGCGACCGCATCGACATGGTCTGCGGCGCCGTTCGCTTCGATCATCCGGCCGCCCGCAAGCTGCTCGACGTGCTACCGCGAATCCTCACGTTCGATCCAGCGACGAGCCCGACGCAGCTCGATTGGCTGCGCTCAACACTGCGGCTGATGGCGCTCGAGGCGGAGGGCCTGCGCCCCGGCGGCGAGACCGTGATCACCCGCCTTTCGGACGTGCTGATCGTCCAAGCACTCCGCGCTTGGCTGGAGAGTGACCCGGCGGCACAGTCGGGCTGGCTCGGGGCGCTCCGGGACCCGCAGATCGGCCGCGCGATCTCGCTCATCCACCGCGAGCCCGGCCGCCCGTGGACCGTTGCGTCGCTCGCCGACCAGATCCCGATGTCGCGCTCGGCCTTCGCGGCACGGTTCACCGAGCTCGTCGGCGAGCCGGCGATGAGCTATGTGACCCGCTGGCGCATGCACCTCGCCGCCGCCGCGCTGCGCGACGAGCGCGCAACCGTGGCCGCACTCGCGGATCGTTTCGGCTATCGCTCCGAGGCCGCGTTCGCGCGCGCGTTCAAGCGCGTCGTGGGATCACCGCCCGGTGCGGTACGGCGGGCGGGGCCGGTCGAGACGATCGCCGCCTGACTCCCGCTCACCGCGGCTCTACCAACCTAAGCGGAGGGGGTGGGATTCGAACCCACGAGGGACCTAACGGCCCCCAACGGTTTTCGAGACCGCCCCGTTCAACCACTCCGGCACCCCTCCGAGGCGATCGCGAGTTTAGAGGCGCGAAATGAAGGGGCGGCGCTGCGCCGCCCCTTCACTCACGCTAGAGGCCGACTACTCGGCCGCCTCGAACTCGTACTCGGCCGCGAACTCGGACTCGTACTCGTACGCGAGCCGCCCGAGCCCGAACGGCTTCTTGGGATCGACCTCGAAGACCGTGCTCGTGGTCGGCGGCACCCGCTCGTCGGCGGGGCCGTACGTGTAGTCGCCCGTCAGGCCGTCGAACGAGACGGTCCCGAGCTCCTCCGACGCTTGGAGCATCCCCTCGTGCGAGAGGTCGCCGAGCTCCACCGCCTTCTCCAGGAGCGCCACCATCGCGCGCGCCTGGTTGTACCCGAAGGCGAAGTAGTAGTCGGGCTCCTGCTTGGGCCTGTGCGCCTTGATGTCCGCGAGCATCTGCTCCATGCCCGGCACCGACGTATCGCCCCACTCCGTTCCCTCGGACGCGATCCACGTGGTCTGACCGAGGTACTCCGCGAGCGGCGACGCGCCGAGCTCGTCGATCCATGACGGCGACTGCCCGATCCAGCGCGGTGCGAACTCGAGCCGCGCGGCGGTGCCCCAGATCGTGCCCGCGTCCGTGGGCGTCGCGACGAGGAAGACCGCGTCGCAGTCCGCCTCCGCGAGCTGCTGCACCTGGCCGGTGACGTCCTCGTCGCCGACCTTGAACCGCTGCGTGTCCACCACCTCGAAGCCGAGTTTCTCGGCCGCGAAGTCCACGCCCGCCTGGCCCGCCTCTCCGTAGGCGTCGTCCTGGATCATCGTGCAGATGTTCTTGCCCTTGCCGTCGCCCTCGTTGATGTAGTAGTCGAGCGCGTTGATCGCCTGGATCTGGTACGGCCCGCCGATCGGCAAGAGGTTCTCCTCCCGCACCCAGGTCGCGTCCAGCGACGCCGGCGCAGCGATCATCTGGTCACGCTTGAGCTGCGGCAGCACGGCCAGCGTTATGGGCGTGCCCAGGAGCTGCACGAACGAGACGACGTCGCCCTTGATCTGGTTGTACTTCTGGACCGCAACATTCGGGAGGTACTGCGTGTCCTCCTGAACGAGCTCGATCGGGTACTGGCCGGCGACTCCTCCCTCTGCGTTGACGGCCTCGATGAACACCTCATTTCCTGCCGTCAGCGGGTTGCCGATCACGGCCACGGGGCCGGTCAACGGCGTAAGCACGCCGAGATTGATCGTCTTGCCGTCGAAACCCGGCACCTCACTTACTTCACCGCCGCCCCCGCCGTCGTCGTCATCGTCGTCGCCGCCTCCACAGGCGGCGACGCCGAGCGACAGGGCGAGTGCGGCCAACACCGCAATCCAACGGTGAACCTTCATGGGACCCTCCTCCCGTTTGAACATTGCCTCAGTAACTGAAAGGCCATGAGCGAAAGTACGCCTTCGTCCGGAGCCACACGGCAGCGATGCCGCGGGGCTCGAATATCAGAAACAGGACGATCAGCAGCCCGAAGATCGCCTGGTTGAGCGAGAAGACGCTGATGAAGCCGTCGTCCGTCGCGCTGGTGGCGACGAACGGGATCGAGTCGCTGTAGCGATCGATCACGCCCGGCAGGCCGCCGAGGAAGACTGCGCCGACGATCGCCCCGAAGATCGTGCCGATCCCGCCGACGATGATGATCGCGATGTACTGGATCGACAGGAACAGCGTCCACTCGTCGGGCGAGACGTACTGCTGGTAGCTGCCGTAGAGCGCACCCGCGGCGGCCGCCATCCCGCTCGACACCGCGAACGCTCCGACCTTGTACCGGCCGAGCTGCACGCCGATGATCTCCGCAGCGACGTCGCGGTCGCGCACGGCCTGCATCGCGCGCCCCGGGCGCGTGCGGACGAGGTTCTTCGCCAAGAGCGCCGTGAGGATCACGATCCCCCAGATCAGCCAGAAGTAGCCCTGGTTCAACGTCCACTCCTCGCCGCCAAAGGTGAGGGCGGCGAAGTCGACACCGAATAGCTCGACTGGGGCCTCCACCGAAGTGCCCAGGTTGCCGCCCGTGATCCCGTCGAGGTTGCGGAACAGGTGCTCGCCGATGAAGACGAGTCCGAGCGTGACGATCACCAGATAGTTGCCGCGCAGGCGCAGCGCAAAAGGGCCGATCACCGCGCCGATCAGCGCACCGACCACCATCGCGCCCACGAGCCAAAGCGGGAACGGCAGGTCCAACTCGCCGCCCACCTGTGCGGCGGCGTACGCGCCCGCGCCGATGAAGAAGGCATGGCCGAGCGAGACCTGCCCGGTGTAGCCCGTGAGCAGATTGAGGCCGATCGCGCCGATCGCCGCAATGCCGGCGTAGTTCAGGACGCTCAGCCAGAAGTCGTCGGTGATGAACGCCGGCAGCAGCAGGTAGACGCCGAGCCCGAGCGCCAGCCCTGCCTTCGCCCAGCCGCCGCGGAAGAGGCGCAGGTCATCCTTGTAGCGGCGCGTCATGCGCACATAGGGGCGCGCCATCAGACCCGCCTTACCTCCGGCGTGCCGAACAGCCCGTGCGGACGGATCAGCAGGATCGCGATCATCACGAAGTACGGCATGACCGCGGCCAGGTTCTCGCCCGCCCAGGGCGCGAAGTCGTCCTGGTAGCCGGCGGTCAGCGACTGCGAGAGGCCGATGATGACCCCGCCCAGGACCGCGCCGAGCGGCGAGTCCATGCCGCCCACGATCATCGCAGGGAAGGCGAGCAGGGCGATGGCCCCGATCCCCGGCGAGAGCGCAGCGGGACCCGACGCGAGCGTCAGCCCGGCGAGCGCCGCCAGCCCGCCGGCGATCCCCCACGACACGGCGACGACCAGCCGCACGTTGATCCCCTGGGCGAGCGCGACCTCCTGGTCGAATGCGACGGCGCGCATGGCGACGCCGAGCTTCGACAGCCTGAAGAAGAGGAAGAACCCGCCGAGTGCCGTGGCCGCCAGCCCGATCGTCCAGACGTCCTTCTCGGAGATGACGACGTCGCCCGCCTTGAAGGTCTGGACACCCCATGGGTCGGCCAGGTTGAGGTTGTCGAACCCCCAGATCGAGGTGATGACCTGCTCGATGATGAACAGCAGGCCGATCGTGATCATGATCACCGCGAACACCGGCTGGCCGACCATCCGGCGCAGCACCAGCGGCTCTGCGGCCGCGCCCACGAGCGCGGTCGCACCGACAGCGGCGACGGCCGCGAGCGCGAACGGCCAATCCGCGGAGTTCGCGAACGCGTACGTGAAGTAGGCGCCGAGCGCGAGCAGGCCACCCTGCGCGAAGTTGATGACGCCGGTGGCGCGGTAGATGATCACGAAGCCGAGCGCGACCAGCGCGTAGCGCGACCCGAGCGCCAGGCCCGCCACGCAGAGCTGGAGGAACTCGGTCATGCGTAGAGCTCCTCCACCTCGTCGGCGAACTCGTCCGAGATGGCCGCGCGCTTCACCTTCTGGGTGGCCGTGAGCTGGCCGTCCTCGTGGTCGAGCTCCTTGCGCAGGAGCGTGAACCGCTTCACCTGCTCGACCTGCGCGAGCTCGCCGTTGACCTGCTCGACCCATTCCCCGATCAGCTCGCGGACCGGCTCCTTCGACGCCAGGTCGCCGTAGGTGGTGAAGGTCACGCCGCGGCGCCCGGCCCAGTCCGCGACCGTGTCGAGCTCGATCCCGATGAGCGCGCTCACGTACTTGCGCCTGTCGCCGATCACGATCGCCTCGCGCACGTACGGGGAGACCTTGAGCTTGTTCTCGATCTCCGACGGGGAGATGTTCTTGCCGCCCGCGGTGATGATGATGTCCTTCTTGCGGTCGGTGATCGACAGGTACCCGTCCGCATCGAGCTCGCCCACGTCGCCCGTGTGCAGCCAGCCGTCCGCGTCGATCGTCTCGGCGGTCGCGTCCTCGTCGCGGAAGTAGCCCTTGAACACGCCCGGCGAGCGGATCACGATCTCACCGTCGTCCGCGATCCGGAGCTCGACCTCCGGCAGCGGCTTGCCCACCGTCCCGATCCGGATGCCGTCCTCCGGCATCGCCGTCGCGACGGCGGTCCCCTCGGTCTGGCCGTAGCCCTCGCGCACGCGGACGCCGATCCGCGCGAAGAACTCGAGCACCTGCGGCGCGATCGGCGCGGCGCCCGAGATCGCCGCGCGCACGCGCACGAGGCCGAGCTTCTCGCGCAGCGCCCGGAAGGCGAGCAGGTGGCCGAGGAACCCGCCGCGGGCGAGCGCCATGCGCCAGACCAGCCGCTTCGCCCTGCTGGCGTCGGCCATCCGCACCTCGACGCTCGCGAGCATCTTCTCCCACACGCGCGGCACGCCGAGGAAGAACGTCGGCTGGACCTCGCGCATGTCCGCTCCGAACGACTCGCCGCCCGCGCCGAAGTTGACGACGTATCCGGCCTCGAGCGCGCCCAGGACCGAGAAGAGCCGCTCGGCGATGTGGCACAGCGGCAGGTAGGACAGCACCTCGTCGTCCGGCGAGGTGCTGTAGGCATCGCGGAAGATCCGCGCCGCGTAGAGCATGTTCGCGTGCGTGAGCATCGCGCCCTTGGGCGGCCCGGTCGTGCCCGACGTGTAGACGATGATCGCGGTCTCCTCGGGGTCTAGCTTCGCCGCAGCACGCCTCGAGGTCGAGCGGCTCAGCGTCCTCGAGCTCCTCCCACCGCCGCACGTCGTCGCTGCGCACGCCGCGGGGGTCGATCACGAAGACGTCACCGAGGCCGGGCAGATCCGTGCGCACGGCGAGTGCCTTGTCCGCCTGCTCCTCGTCCTCGGCGATCAGGAGCTTCGCGCCCGAATGGCGCATCAGGTACTCGAGCTCGGCGGCGGGGCTCGTCGGATAGATGCCCACGACGATCGCGCCGATCGCCTGGGCGGCGATGTCGGCGATCAGCCATTCGGGGCGATTCTCGGACTGGATCGCGATTCGGTCGCCCGCCTCGACGCCGCAACGCCCGCAGCCCGGCCGCCACGCGCGCGACCCACTGCGCGTACTCGGCCCACGTCCACTCCTCCCAGCGACCGAGATCCTTCTTCCGCAGCGCCACGTCACCCGGGCGCTCGCGCGCGTGGCGCAGGAGGCACGCAGGGAGCGTGGCCGGGCCGCTCACGCCGCCGCTCCGCCGAGGTAAGCCTCGGCCACCTTCGGGTCCGCCTGGACCTCGGCCGGCGTGCCGACCGTGAGCCGGCGGCCGAAGTCGAGCGCGAGGACGCGGTCGGCCAGGTCCATCACCAGCGCCATGTGGTGCTCGACGATGATCATCGCCAGCCCGAGCTCCTCGCTGACCTCGACCAGGTAGCGCGCCATGTCCTCGGTCTCCTCGAGGTTCATGCCGGCGACCGGCTCGTCGAGCAGCAGGAGCTTCGGCTCCATCGCGAGCGCGCGGCCCAGCTCGACGCGCTTCTGGACGCCATACGGAAGCTGGCCGGCCGGCGTGTAGCGGTATTGCTCGAGCTCGAGCAGGTCGACGACGCGCTCGACGGCGGCGCGATGCTCGATCTCCTCGCGCTTCGCGCGCCCCCACCAGAGCATCCCGGTCACGAAGCCCGTGCGCATCAGGTGGTGGCGCCCGAGCATCAGGTTGTCCACGAGCGTGAGGTTCGAGAACAGGCCGAGGTTCTGGAACGTGCGCGCGATGCCGAGCGCGGCGATCACCGGCGGCGACTTGCGGATCAGCTCCGTCCCCTCCAGCTGGATCGAGCCGCGCTGCGGCCGGTACACGCCGTTCAGGCAATTGAAGATCGACGTCTTGCCGGCCCCGTTCGGGCCGATCACGGCGAACATCTCCCCGCGCTCGACCTCGAACGACACGCCGTCGAGTGCCGTGACGCCGCCGAAGCGCAGCTCGAGGTCCTCGACGACGAGCAGCGGCTCGCTCATGCCACCCAGCGCCGCCTCCGCCGGTAGGTCTTGACGTCGCGGAACGAGCGCCGGCCCTCGTGACCGATGCCGAGGTAGAACTCGCGGATGTCCGCGTCGCTCGAGCAGCTCCGCGCCGTGCCGTCGCGCACGACCTTGCCGGTCTCCATCACGTAGCCCGCGCGAGGAGATCTGGAGCGCCATCTGGGCGTTCTGCTCGACGAGCAGAACGGCCGTCCCGCGCCGGTTGATCTCGACGACGATGTCGCGTACCTGCGCGACGATCTTCGGCGCCAGCCCAGCGACGGCTCGTCGAGCAGCAGCACGCGCGGCTGGGACATCAGCGCGCGGCCGATCGCGAGCATCTGCTGCTCGCCGCCGGAGAGGTAGCCCGGCGGTCTGGCCGCGGTACTTCTCGAGTATCGGGAACAGCTCGAACACCTCCGCGCGCGACTTCTCGACCTCCGCCTTGGAGGAGCGCGTGAACGCCCCGGCGCGAAGGTTTTCGTCCACGGTCAGCTCGAAGAACGTCCGGCGACCCTCCATCACCTGCGCGACTCCCGCCTTGACAATTGCGGGCGCGTCCTTGCCGGTGATCGGGAGGCCGTCGAGCTCGACCGACCCCTTCGTCACCTTGCCGCGGTGGACCCCAAGGAGGCCCGTAATGGCGCGCAGGAACTGCCCGTGATCGGCACGCCGTCGAGCTCGACCGACCCCTTCGTGACTTTCCCGCGGTGGACTCCGAGCAGGCCCGTGATCGCGCGCAGGAGCGTCGTCTTCCCGGCGCCGTTCGCGCCCAGCAGCGCCACGATCTCGCCGTGCCCGACCTCGAGCGAGACCCCGCGCAGCACCAGCGCGACGTCGTCGTAGACGACCTCGAGGTTGCTCACAGCCAGCACGGGTACGCGATCGTTTCACAACCGCGCAAGGGGCGCGCAACGAAGGAGGGCCCTGTCGCCA
Organism: uncultured Thermoleophilaceae bacterium; assembly: GCA_963839405.1. Lineage (GTDB taxonomy): Bacteria > Actinomycetota > Thermoleophilia > Solirubrobacterales > Thermoleophilaceae > DASPHG01. The sequence continues at coordinate 8,378 of CAWIUV010000005.1, read as the reverse complement.
GGGCCCTCCTCCTTCGACTTCATTTGCGGACGATTGGTCCTATTCCTGGATCGTCCCGACGCCCGTGGCGTCAGTGATCATGGCGACCGCGTTGGGCGGCTCCGTGGTCGTCGGATTGGTGAGGTCGAGGTTGAAGGTCTCGTCCCCTTCGCCATCAAGGTCCCCACATGTCGTGACGTCGACCGTCTTGCTCGTCTCTCCTGGGAGGAACGTCAGCGTCGTCGTCGCCAACGACGCGTAGTCCACGCCCGGGTCGCCGCAGGTGCCCCCGAGCGCGCTGCCATCGCTGGTCGCGACGTCAACCGTCACCGTCCGGATGGACGCGTGCGCGAGGCTGACCGTGAACGACACCGTGAAGTTGTCGTCCGGGAAATCGCCTTCCGGTCCCGAAGCGTCGTTCACCGAGATCGCGGCGTCGTCGTTGACGAGCAGACCGGAGCCTGAATCGTCACCGATAACCCCTCCGACAGCGCTGCCGAGCTCGAGCCTGATGCCCTCGTCCGGCTCCGACTCACCGTCGTCACAGGTCACGACCGTGACCGTCTTCGCGGTCCCATCGCCGGCCGCCCAGTTGAGCGTCGTGTTGAACGTCTGGTAGTCGATACCCGGGCCGCACGTAGCCCCAGCCGTGGCACCGTCCAGGTCATCGCGGTTGAAGGCGTTAACCGACACGGGCGCTGCCGGGACCTTGTCGAGCGTCACCGAGAACACGTACGCGCCGTCCTCGTTGTCGTTCGGCGGGTCGACCGCGTTGATACCGACGACGTCCGTGTCGTTGATCAAGCCGACGCCGGTCGCGTCGCCGAAGCTGCCGTTGATCGGGCTCGAGAGCACGACCCTCATGTTCTCCTGCAGCTCGTCGAGCGCGTCGTCGTTCGCGGGCACGGTGATCTGGCGATCACTCGTGTCCCCTGGACCCCAAGACAACACGCCAGGCAGGTTGGCCGGTCCGAAGTCGCCGGGACCAATCGCTGCGTTCGGGCCGGTCCCGTTCGCCGACGCGTAGTTGACCGACGTCGGCACGCTCGAAACGCCCGAGATGTGCACGTCGAACGTCAGCGAATCGCCCTCGTTGACCGCGGCCGGATCGGCATCGTCGATCGTGATCGTCGGCGAAGGATCGTTGTCCTTGATCGTCAGCGTCGCCGTCTGCTTCGGACCGAGCGACCATCCAGTGCTCGGGTCCGACAGCTCCATCGCGACCGTCTCGGAGTTCTCGAACGACGAGTCGTTGCAGATCGTCAAGTTCACGTTCTTCCCGGTCTGGTTCGAGAACGAGACCGGCTCATCCGTCTTCGTGACGTAGTCCTCACCGGGGTCGCATACAGCATCAGCCGAAGCCGTCGCGCTGCCGCCGAGCGTGCTGAAGTTGACGCTCGCGGTCCCCTTCTGACTCAGAATGATGGCGATCGAGGCGGTTTGGTTCTCCGAAACGCTGTACCCGCCCGACTTGAACTGGACGAGCTTGGCGCCCGGCTTGGCGGCCGTCGCAGTCACGGTAAAGGCAAGAACCAGCGATGCCGCGAGCGCGAGAGTGAGCAGTATTCGCATGCTCCCTCCAACGCCGCTGGGCGGGATTGTCTTGGTGCTCATTTCTGCTCCTTCCGACCCCGGCAGGGCCTGGCCAGTGAGTCCATCCGTGGAACGGGTGAGCGAAGACTTCCGTCGGGTGTACCCTCCGCCCGCCGGGCACCCATGGCTATGGGCCAGGTGGCCACCTTTTTCGTTCAGGCGCCGGCGCGTTTCGTTCAGCCGTCTGCACGAGTCCGTCGTGGATCAGCGGCGCGAGCCGAAGAATGTCTGCAGCAGCACGGCTGATTCCTCCGCCAGCAGCCCGCCGGCCACCTCCGGGCGGTGGTTCAGCTTCGCCTCCCCGAGCACGTCGAGCACGCTGCCGGCGGCCCCGGCCTTCGGGTCGGTCGCCCCATATACAACGCGTGGAATGCGTGCGAGCACGATCGCGCCCGCGCACATGGCACACGGTTCGAGCGTCACGTAGAGCACGTCCGCGTTGAGCCGCCATCTCCCGGCCGACTTCGCGGCCTCGCGCAGGGCCAGGATCTCGCAGTGCGCCGTCGGGTCCTGGCGCACCTCGCGCTCGTTCGGGAACGCCGCCACGACCTCGCCCTCGCGCGCGATCACGCAGCCGATCGGCACGTCGTCGTGCTCGAGGGCGCGCTCGGCCTCGCGCAGCGCCAGTTGCATGAAGTACTCGTCCTTCGGAAAGAAGGCGGTCGCGACGCTCACCCGACCGCGATGAACCGCCGGCCGGTCCACGACTCGACGGCGTGCGCGACACGCAGGCCACCGACTCGCGATGCCAGCCGCAGGCCGAGCGACCCGACCGACATCGGCGACGGCCGTCCGGCGCCGAGGACGCCGGAGCGCATCAGCCCGAGGTACCAGTCGACGGTCTCGCGAAGCGTCGCGTCCAAGCCGCGCGGGCGATACCCCAGCTCCTTCTTCGCCTTCTGCGACGAGTAGCGCCAGTCCTGCGCCATCAGGGCAAACGCCTCGGGCGAGATCAGCACGCCACCGCTGACCGAGCCGGCAGCGGCGATCGCCGCTGCCACGTCGCGCGGGATCACGAACACCGGATGCCCCACATCGGCGAGTTGTGCCACGCGTTCGATCAGATCGACCCACGGGACGTTCTCGCCCCCGAGGATGTAACGCTCGCCCGGCTCGCCCCGCTCGGCGGCCAGCAGGTGACCCTCGCGCGACATCCTCGACGTGCACGATGTTGGTGGCGCCATCGACGATCGCGGGCAGCCTGCCGCGCAGGTAGTTGCCGACGATCCGCGTGGACGTCTCGCCCGGCTGCTCCGGGTTCACAGGCACGCCGAGCACGTAGGCGGGGTTGACCACGACGACCTCGATCCCGCAGCGAGCCCCGGCCGCGAGCGCCTCGGACTCGCCCTCGTGCTTCGAGTCCACGTACGTGAGGCCCAGCCCTCCACCCCGGTAGACGTCGTCCTCCCGGCCGGCGCGCCCGTGCATCGCGGGACCGACGCCGCCGACGCTCGAGGTGAGGACGACGCGCTCGGCGCCCTCGGCCGCCGCCGCCTCGACCGCCAGGCGCGGCGCGAGTGCATTCACCTTCCAGACCCTCTCGGCGGGACGCGTCGCCACCACACCGGCGCCGTGGAAAACAAGCCGCGCGCCGCGGAACGCGCGCCGGAGAGCCGCGCGGTCGAGGACGTCCGCCTCCACCGGCGTCACGTGGACCTCGCCGAGCTGTGCGAGCCGCGCCGGATCGCGGTGCGTCACCCTAACCTCCGCCCCACGCTCCGCGAGCAGCCGGGCCACGTGGGCACCCACGAATCCGGTCGCCCCTGTGACTGCCACACGCATTCCGGGGTACTCGTACGGTGCTCGCCCGGAGAGACTTCTCGAATCTGGCCGTGTTTTTGCCGACATAGACCTGATGCCGCACCGTAGCCGACTCTTCACCCTCGTCCTAGCCGCCTGCCTGGCCGGCCCCTCGTCGGCATCCGCGGCGGAGTTCGTGCCAGGCGAGGTGATCGTCCAGCACGAGGGTGCTGCCCCGGAGGTCGTGCCTGTTGAGGCCGGCGAAACCGTGCACGAAGCCGTTACCGATCTCGGCGACCGAGCCGGACGTCGAGTACGCGGTCCCGAACTACAAGGCGCACGCGAGCGTGATCTGGGACGACCCTGGCCGCAGCGACCAGCCGGGCGGCTGGATCAACCTGCAGTGGAACTTCGTCGGCGACGCCAGCGTGAACGCCCCCGATGCGTGGGATTTGGCGCGCGCGCTCGGTGCGCCGGGCGGCCGCGGCGTGGTGGTTGCCGTGATTGACACGGGCGCCGCCTACAAGACGCGCGGCCGCTTCAAGCGCGCGCCCGACCTCCGCCGGTCCACCTTCGTGCGTGGTTACGACTTCGTGGACGACGACAGGCGGCCTTTTGACCTGTTTGGGCACGGCACGCACGTGGCCGGCACGATCGCGCAGCACGTGAACAACGGCCTCGGGGTCACCGGGCTCGCGTACAACGCGAAGATCATGCCGATCCGAGTGCTCGACGAGAACGGCGAGGGCGGCGCATTCGAGATCTCGCGCGGGATCCGGTACGCGGCGAAGCACGGTGCCGACATCGTGAACCTGAGCCTCGAGTTCGACCCGTCGATCACGGCGCGCCAGGTGCCCGGCATCATCTCGGCGATCCGATTCGCGCACCGCAAGGGCGCGGTCGTCGTGGCGGCCGCCGGCAACGAGTCGGACGCGAGCGTCGCCTACCCGGCACGAGCGCGCTACGCCCTCTCGGTCGGGGCCACCACCGAGCATCTGTGCCAGGCGGACTACTCGAATTCGGGCAGCGGGCTCGACCTCGTCGCACCGGGCGGCGGGAACGACGCGGACAACGCCGACAATCCGCGCGACGCGCAGTACTGCCGTCCCGAGCTCACCGGTCGCGACATCTACCAGCAGACCTTTGTCCGCAACCCGCGCGAGTTCGGGCTGCCCGGCGGCTACCAGGGCACGTCGATGGCCGCGCCCCACGTGTCGGCCACGGCGGCGCTCCTGATCGCCTCCGGCGTGATCGGCAAGCATCCGAATCCCGGACGCGTGGCTTCGCACCTGCGGCGGACGGCCAGGGACCTAGGGCCGGACGGGTACGACTCGCGCTACGGCCACGGGCTCGTGGACGCCGCGGCTGCTCTCGCCGGCTAGGTCGTCCGGATGATCATCACGCTGCAGGGAGCGTGATGCGACACCTTGTTGGGCACGCTGCCGAGCAGGAAGCGCTTGGCCCCGGTCATGCCCTTGTTGCCGACAACGATCAGGTCGGCCTTCTGCTCCTCGGCCACGTCCAGGATCGCGTCGGCGGGATCGCCCTCGCGGGCGTAGGTCTCCACCTGCACCCCATCCGCCTGGATGGCCTCGCCCGCGTCGCGAAGAGTGGAGTCCACGTCCTCGCGCGGGTTCACCATCCACGACATGTCGTCGGGTACCTGCTGACGCTCTTCGCGCAGGCGGCCCTCCCCGATCGGCTCGTACGCACTCACCAGGTGGATGCTCGCGCCCACCGCCTTGGCGAGTTCCGTCGCCTGGCGGACGGCCTCCTTGGCTGTCTCCGAGCCGTCCGTGCCAACGACGATGGAACCGATCATTGCTCTCCTCTCGATCCTGGCGTACGAAGGCGCGAATCATATGTTCAGGCGCGTCGAGAAGGAGTAACGTAGGGATTGCAATGGCCGCACGGACTCGCTGCCTTGGCGTTGACGATCACCCTGTCGTTCGTCAAGGGCTAGCGCTGCTTTTCAACGGAAATGACGACTTCGAGCTCGTCGCGACGGTGAAAACCGGCGAAGAAGCGATCGAGGCGATCGAGAAGTACCAACCGCAGGTCGTCGTGATGGATGTTCGGCTGCCGGGCATCGACGGGGTCTCGGCCGTCAAGAAGATCCACCTGGCGGCGCCTGACGTCCAGATCGTCATGTTCTCGGCCTACGGGGACAAGCGGCTGCTCTCGGATGCGATCCAGGCCGGCGCAAAGGGCTACGTGATGAAGGGCTCGCCCCCGGAGGACCTGATGCGGGCGATCCGCACTGTCGCCGAGGGCCGGCCGTTCGTGGACCCGTCGCTGTCACCCACGCTCCTGATGACCGACAACGATCCGGGCGACCGGCCGCTGTCGGAGCGCGAGCGCGAGATCCTGCAGCTGCTCGCCGAGGGCTACCACACGGAGGAGATCGCGCGGCGGATCGGCCTCAGCGCCGAGACCGTCAAGGCAGACACCAAGCGCGTCATCGGCCGCTTCCAGGCTGACAGCAGGACGCACGCGGTCGCGATCGCGCTGCGCCAGGCCCTTATCGAGTAGGGCCGCTCTCCTCTTCGGCGACGGTCTCGGCGGCGCCGTTCTCGTCGGTGCCATCCTCGAACCGCGGTGCGGGCCGGCGGCCGCCTCGTCGGCGGGGCCCGAGCGGATCCATCGTCGGCGCCGGGGCGGGCGGCTCGGTCGCGTAGTAGTCGTACTTGTCCGACGGGCGCTCCGCGTTGGTGATGACGACCCCGATCACCTTCGACCGCAATGTCCCGAGCAGCTTCAGCGCCTTGCGCAGCTCGTCGCGCCGGCTCTCGCCGAGCTTGACCACCAGCAGCACGCCATCCACCGCGTTGGCGATCGGGATCGCATCCCCGACCGGCACGAGCGGCGCGGAATCGACGAGCACGATGTCGGCATGCGACTTCGCTTCGTGCAGCACCTGCGGCAGCGCGTTGCCGGCCAGGAGCTCGTTCGGGTTCGGCGGGATCACGCCGGCCGGGCACGACCTCGATGAACGGCGCCGTCGTCCACGCCTCGTCGCCCTCCTCGGTGGGAGCCGCGAGCGCATAGCTCGTATGCACGCGCGTGATCACGTCCTCGAACGGCGTCGCGCCGATCAGGACGCCGCTCAGCCCGTGCGGGAACTGGATGCTGAAGTAGTCGGTGAACGTCGGGCGGCGCAGGTCGGCCTCGATCGCGAGCACGCCCTGGCCGGCCCCGGCCAGAGCGGCGGCCAGCCGCAGCGTGACCGTGGTCTTGCCCTCCTCGGGGATCGCGCTCGTCACGAGCACGGTCTTCACCTGGCGGTCGAAGTTGAAGAAGCGCAGGTTCGTGGCGAGCCGGCCGTACGACTCGGCCTCGACCGGGTCGGCCCAGACGCCCCCGCCCGCCCGGCGGCGCACGAGCCGCTCCGACCGGCGCGGGATCGAGGCGACGACCGGCAGCTGGGTGAGCGCCTCGACCTGCTCCTCGCGCTTGAGCCGGCGGTCGAGGTAGGACACGAGCCCGGCGAGCAGGAGCCCGGCGAGCAAGCCGATCGGAATCGAGACGAGGAAGGCGTCGAACGGCTGCGGCTCGACCGGGTCGTCCGGCACGTCCGCGCGCTTGACCACCTCGACGGAGCTGCCCTGCAGCGCGGCGGCGATCTCGAGGTCGCTCAGCCGCCGCTCGATCGTGCGCCCGCGCGGGCTCGTCAGCTCGTCCCCCTCGAGCGAGTCGAGCTCGATCTGTGCGCGCTCGATCGCCTCTCCAGGTTGCGGCCCGACGCGCGCTCGCGGAAGCGCGCGAACTGGACGGCGAACGCGTTCGCGATCGCCGCCGCCTGCTCGGGATCCTCGTCGCGCACCTTGATCGCGACGACGTCGGAGTCGTTCTCGATATCGGCGTCGACGCGGTCGAGGAGCTCCTCGGCATCCAGGTCGACCTCGCCGCCAGCGAGCGCTCGACGCGCTCGGCGACGGTCTCGTTCTCGATCAGCGCGAGATTCGTGCGCGCTACGCGGTCCGGGTCGCTGTCGGCGCCGGCGCCCGGGAACAGCGCCGTTCGACCGGATCGGTCTGCCCGACGAGCACCTTCGAGACCGCCTCGTACTTGTCGTCCTGGGCCGCGCTGTCGAGCGTGGCGATCGCGACGATGATCGCGGCCGTGCGCGAGAATCAGCCAGCGGCGCTCGCTGAGCGTGTGCAGGAGCACCCGCAACCGCTCGCGGCGGTCGGCGGACTTGCGCTCTGAGGACGCAGGTGGAAGGAAGCCGTCGGTAGGGGTCACCGGAGCGGCGTCACAATAGCGGGATGCAGATGCCCCGGTTCTGGATCGGGATGCAGGTCGTCGATCGTGATCTGCGTCGTGATCTCGATGGTCATCGCGATCATCAAGCTCTAGTTACGCGCGCGTGTGGCACGTCACAGAACGCCCGCGCGGGCGGGCGTACGGTCGCCGCATGACCACCACCATCGCACTCGCAGGCGGCAGCTGGATCTTCCTCGGCCGTCGTGATCCTCTTCCTCGTCGGGAACGTCATCGCGCTCTACACGCGCACCGGCAGCGGGATCAACCAGCACGCGTACGGGAAGATCTACGGCGGCGCGCCCGGCGCCAAGCTCGACAGCAGCTTCTCCGGCCACGACGGCCGCGAGCACAACTGGAGCCGCGGTACCCGCTAGGCGGTCCGGCTGGCCCGTGAAGCTCGGGCTGGGCTCGCCGAACAGGTAGCCCTGCCCGAGCGGCACACCGAGCTGCTCGAGCGCCGCGAGCTCCTCGCGCTTCTCGATCCCCTCGGCGAGCAGCGGAATCTCGAGCCGGGCGGCCATCGCGTGCCGAGCCCGTCCACGATCGCGACTTCGTCTTGTCGCGATCGATGCCGCGCACGATCGCGCGGTCCACCTTGAGGATGTCCGGCTTGAGCATCAGGACGTCGCGCAGATTGGCGAGGCCAGAGCCGATGTCGTCCACCGCCAGCCGCCCGCCGCCCGCGCGGAACGCAGTGAGCGCCTCAGCGACCCCGGGCTGCTGGACGTGTCTCCTCGGACACCTCGAGGACGAGGTTGTCGTAGCTCTCCCGCTCTTGGAAGAGCTGCTGGAGCTGCTTG
>CAWIUV010000004.1:0-640614 GCA_963839405.1 uncultured Thermoleophilaceae bacterium | reverse complement strand
AGCGAACGTCGCTCGAACGGCCACTCTTCAGCGGCACGCGCCGGATGACGCTGCCGGTCGGCGGCGACGCGATTGTCGAGCCATGCTCCGCCACGAACACGCTCGGCCCGAACCGGCCGAACCGTTCGACCGCCGCGACCCCGCCGACGGCGGAATGGGGAGCGACTCGGCGAACGGCGGCTGTGTCCCTCCGCACCGGCCACCGTCCACGCCCCAGCAGCGCGGGAAGCCGAAGTGCGGGACGCCGCGCCGTCACGACGAACCGGTTGAGCTCCTCGGGCGGCCTGTCGTTCCCGAGGTCGTCGCGGCCGTTGTCGGAGACGAGCAACGTCGCACCGTCGGGCGCGAACGCGAGCCCGTAGGGGTTGCGGAACCCGCGCGCCTCGATCCGGAGCCCGCCCCCACCGGGCCTGAAGCTCATGACTGTGCCGCCGTACGTGAGCCTGCGGTTGTGTCACCGGCGCTCCCGACTCCATGTAGAGCCGGCCGCCGGGGCCCGGCATGATGTTGTTCGCACGGTGCTGTCCCGTCGGAATCCCCTGACGATGGTGCGCCGGCGCTTTAACGGCTTCCGTTGAAGCGCGAGAAGACCGTGACGCGGCCCGTGTAGGTCCCGGCCGAGGCGCTGTATGGGACGACGTGGCTGACAAAGAGCTTGCCGCGGAACCACGTGAGCCCGAGCGCGGTGTTCAGGTTGCGCACGACGTGACGGCGCCCCCGCCGCGGCGCCTCACGTACCAGACGCCGTCGCTCGGCGTGACCCCGTACTGGGCCGACGTCGTCCACATCCCGCCCGCCGGGTCGAACGCGATCGCGGTCGGGTGGCCGAGGCCGCGGGCCACCTTTTGGACCCCGATCCCCTTCGGCCCGCGGATCGCGGCGTCTGCCGGCACGGCAGGACGAGCGCGAGCGCGCCGGCGTCAGCGCGGAGCACGCGCGGCAGCGTAGTCCTCAGCCCTGCTCCAGCGGCGCCATCGTCAGGCCGGCGTCGTTGAGCTGCTCCCAGTAGAGCTCCGCCGGCTCCTTCGCCCCGGCCCACACGATCGCCTGGCCGGTGTTGTGGATCTTGTCCGCGAAGCGGTAGCCCTGCTCGAGGGTGACCCCCGGCACGACGCGGGCGAGCGCCGACGCCACCCCGTCGAAGGTGTTGTGGTCGTCGTTGAGGACGATCACGCGCCAGTTGTCCTCCAGGCCGGAGCCCGGCCCGCCGACCTTCGGGATCTCCACCGTGCCCGTCATTGGACCCTGTTGTTCCCAATAACGGTGCAATCCCCACCAGATCTGGTCGGGCGGGGCTGCCTGGAAGTACGTCGCGGCGTCCTCGGGGCCGACCGCCTCGACCGTCTCGCCGATCACCTGCTGCTCGAAGGCGTGCTGGTCGGCCACGGGCTCGCGCCGGCGCTCGAGGTACTCCGCGACCGCGTCGAGCTGAGCATCCACGTCCTCGTACCGGCCGAAGTGGGTAAGGCATAGCGCCTGCGGGTCGAGCTCCCGCACCGTGTCGAGCGAGTCGAGCCAGACGGGTATGTCGATGTCCGGCGGCGGGGTCGGCGCGTAGGTGTGCGTGTGCGGCGGGATCCGGATCCCGCCGACGTCGCCGACGTACGCGTCGCCCGTGGCCTCGTGCAGGTAGGTCACGTGGTGGACGGCGTGGCCGGGGGTGTACTCGACGCGAAAGCCCTCGAAGCTCTCGCCGCCGGACAGCGCCCGGACGTTGCCCTCCGGGACCGCGGCGAACTCGCCCCACAGCGAGTCCATCTCGTCCCCGTATACCCGGCGCGCGCTGGCCAGCAGCTTCGACGGGTCGACCAGATGGCGCGCGCCCCGCTCGTGCACGTACACCGGCAGCTCGGGAAAGCGCCGCACGAGCACGCCCGTCCCGCCGGCGTGATCGAGGTGGATGTGCGTCAGGAGAAGGCCGCGCGGAGGCTCGCCGCCGAGGCCCTCGAGCAGCGCCTCGAGCGAGGTTGTCGGCCCCGGATCCACCACGAACCCGTCCACCTCGAAGGCGCAGATGACCCGTTCGCGGCCGAGGTGCCTGACGTCGATCGGACGGCCCAAACGGAGGCGGACCATACAATTCACCGCGTGAGCCACCGTCTGGACCAGCCTGACCGGCCGTGGGTGATGCGCACCTACGCGGGCCATTCGACCGCCAAGGAGTCGAACGAGCTCTACCGCAAGAACCTCGAGAAGGGCCAGACCGGCCTCTCGATCGCCTTCGACCTGCCCACGCAGACCGGGCTACGACCCCGACCACGAGCTCTCGCGCGGCGAGGTCGGGAAGGTCGGCGTCTCGATCGCCCACAAGGGCGACATGCACACGCTCCTCGACGGCATCCCGCTGAACGAGATGAACACGTCGATGACGATCAACGCGACCGCCGCATGGCTGCTCGCGCTCTACATGACGGTCGGCGGAGGAGAACGGCGTCGACCGCAACGTCCTCCAGGGCACGACCCAGAACGACATCATCAAGGAGTTCCTCTCGCGCGGGACGTACGCGTTCCCGCCCGGCCCGTCGATGCGGCTGATCGCGGACATGATCGCGTTCACCGTCGACGAGGTCCCGAAGTGGAACCCGATCAACATCTGCAGCTACCACCTGCAGGAGGCCGGAGCGACGCCCGCGCAGGAGATCGCGTACGCGCTCTCGCACCGCCCAGGCGGTGCTCGACCAGGCGCGCAAGCGGGTCGACGAGGAGACCTTCCCGCGGGTCTTCGGGCGCATCTCGTTCTTCGTCAACGCCGGCATCCGCTTCGTCGAGGAGCACGCGAAGCTGCGCGCGATGGGCCGGCTGTGGGAGCAGCTCGGCCGCGAGCGCTACGGCGTCACCGACGAGAAGATGCTGCGCTTCCGCTACGGCGTGCAGGTCAACTCGCTCGGGCTGACCGAGTCGCAGCCCGAGAACAACGTGATCCGGATCGTGCTCGAGGCGCTCGCGGTGACGATGGGCCGCAACGCCCGCGCACGCGCGCTGCAGCTGCCGGCATGGAACGAGGCGCTCGGCCTGCCGCGCCCGTGGGACCAGCAGTGGTCGCTGCGGATCCAGCAGATCCTCGCCTTCGAGACCGACCTGCTCGACTACCCCGACATCTTCGAGGGCTCGAAGGTGATGGACGGGCTCGTCGACGAGCTCGCCGAGGCCGCGCGCGCCGAGATGGCGATCGTCGAGGAGCACGGCGGCGCGGTCGAGGCCGTCGACTACATGAAGACCCAGCTCGTCGAGTCGCACCGCGAGCGCGTGCGCAGGATCGAGAGCGGCGAGCTCAAGGTGATCGGCCAGAACGTCTACACGAGCACCGAGGCCTCGCCGCTCCAGACGGGCGAGGACGGCGGCATCCTCACCGTCGACCCGCAGGTCGAGCACGGCCAGATCGCGGCCGTGCAGGAGTGGCGCTCGCAGCGCGACCAGGCCGCCGTCGACGCCGCGCTCGACCAAGCTCGCCGAGGCAGCCCGCGACGAGTCGAAGAACATCATGCCCCCCACGCTCGAGGCCGCAGCCGCGGGCGCGACCACCGGCGAGTGGGCGCAGACCCTGCGCGACGTCTTCGGCGAGTACCGCGCGCCCACCGGCGTCCAGGACGCCGCCGCCACCGACGACGGCACGCTCGCCGAGCTGCGCGAGGAGGTCGAGCGCGTGTCCGAGGCGCTCGGCCGCCGCGTCAAGATCCTCGTCGGCAAGCCCGGGCTCGACGGCCACTCGAACGGCGCCGAGCAGATCGCCGTCCGCGCGCGCGACGCGGGCATGGACGTCGTCTACCAGGGCATCCGCCTGACGCCGTCGGAGATCGCGCGCACGGCCGCCGACGAGGGCGTGCACGTGGTCGGCCTCTCGATCCTCTCCGGATCGCACCGCGAGCTGATCCCGACCGTGCTGCAGCGAGCTGAAGGAGGCGGGCGCCGACGTGCCCGTCGTCGTCGGCGGGATCATCCCGCGCGCGGACGAGGAGGCCCTGCTCGCCGCCGGCGTCGCCCGGGTCTACACGCCGAAGGACTTCGAGATCAGCCGCATCATGGGCGACATCGTCGGGCTCGTGGCCGAGCGCCACAACGTCGCCGCCGCCGCTTTAGACCGACGGCCGCGAGCTCGGCCGCCGCCTCCGCGAGCGTGACCGTTCGGCCGCCGCGCCCGCGCTCAACCTGATCGAGACGCGCACGGCCGACGCGCGCGCGGAGACGGCCGAGCTGCTCGCCGAGGTGTCCCCCGCTGCGCTCGGCGGCGAGGCCCCCGCTCACGTGATCGGCATCACCGGTCCGCCGGGTGCGGGCAAGTCGACGCTCCTCTCCGCGCTCGTCAAGGAGTGGCGCTCGCGCGGGCGCACGGTCGCGGTGCTGGCGGTCGACCCGTCGTCGAAGCGCTCGGGCGGCTCGCTTCTGGGCGACCGCGCACGGATCGAGCACGACCCGCGCGACGACGGCATCCTGATCCGCTCGACCGCGGCCGGCACGATGCTCGGCGGGCTCGCCCCGCCCACGCGCGAGGCCGCTCAGGCGCTCGCCGCCGCGTTCGACATCGTCGTCGTCGAGACGGTCGGCGTCGGCCAGTCGGAGACCGACGTGGCCGACCTGTGCGACACCGTCGCCGTGGTCGTGCAGCCCGGCTCGGGCGACGTGCTCCAGTTCCTGAAGGCGGGGATCATGGAGGTGCCCGACGTGCTCGTGGTGACGAAGGCCGACCTCGAGCAGATCGCGCTCCGCGCGCGGCGCGACCTGTCCGCCGCGCTCCGCGCCGTCGGCGCGCGCGACACGCCAGTCGTTTCGGTCTCCTCCGTTCCACCGCCGAGCGGGATCGACGAGCTGGCCGACGCGCTCGACGCGCACCGCGACCGGCCGGACGTCACCGCGTCGCGGGTCCGCGCGCGCAGGCTTGCGGCGCTGGCCGAGTTCACGCTCGAGCACGGCGAGAGCGCGCTGCGTGAGCGCGGCGGGCGGCGCGAGGTCGAGAAGCTGCTCGCCGAAGCAGGACCCGGGCCTGCCGGTCTCCGAGCTCGTCAAGAGGCTCGAGACGTGAAGCAGGCCGCCGCGCTCATCGCGCTCTTCCTCGTCGTCACCGCGCTGGCCGAGCTCCTCGGCGCGGCCAACCTGGGCACCGCAGCCACCTTCGGCCAGATCGCCTTCATGCTGGGGCTGGTGTTTGTGCTGGTGAAGCGCTAGCCACGACCACGGTCCCGGCGAGCATGTCGTGGAGGCCGCGCCGGCGGTCGTCGAACAGGATCGGCAGGAACCCGGCGAACAGCGGGATCGCCGCGAGCACCAGGCAAGCGAGCCGGAAGACGGAACGACGCACACTCAAGCGCTCGCCGTCGGGGCGGCAGACCCTGATCTGCATCACGCGGTCACCGGGAGTCTGGCCGGTCGTCGACCAGAATGTGGCGAAGTAGGCGACCGACCAGATGATGTACGCGACCCCGCCGATCGCCAGCATTGCCGTCTCCGCCCAGTCGGGGACGGACAGGACGGACACCGCCAACCCGACCACCGCGCCGACCGTGATCGCCACGAGATTGATGACCGCGGCGTCGAGCGCAAACGCGATACTGCGCGTGACCAGCCCCTCGTAGGTCATACGGGCCGGCGCAGCATGCGGCGCGCGACGCGTTCGAGCCGCGCGTCGGCCTTCCGCGAGCGCACTCGCACCTCGCCGGCGACCTGATCGACGAACCCGACGCTCTGGCGGGTGATCGCCTCGGTCACGGCCGGGCTCTGCGCGATCTCATCCACCAGCACCCAGAGAGCCTCGCTTTCGATCAGGCGCTTGACCATCTCGTCGATGACGCGCCGCTCGTCGAAGACACGGTCCACCGTCCGCTCGACGATGCCCTCGGCCAGCAGCTGCTCGACGATCCGCTCTACGAGCCCCTGCGTGATCGCCCGGTCGATCGCGTCCTCGACGGCGGTGAGGACGGCGTCCTCCACACGGCGCTGGACTGCAGTGAGCGCTGTCGCGGCCGGGCGCATAACGAAATGGTCACGGAGCGCCACGGTTGTGGCACGGGTGCCCTCCGGTGTGGGTCCGGTAGGCACACAGGCGTACACCCTTGCCACGGATCCGCAGGGATTGGAGGCTGGCCCCGTGGCGTCGACCGCCGCCATATCGCCGACGCTCACCGATGAGCGACTCGCCGACCTGCTGAAGCTGGCAGGTGGCGCCGACAGCGTCGAGCTCAAGCTGACGCTGCCGGAGACGGCGCACTTCGCAACCGCGAGAGCGCTGGGAATGGATCCGCTCGACGCGCAGATCAGGCAGGTCTTCTTCTTCGACACGCCCGACCTGGCGCTGAACGAGCAGGGCGTGGTGGTGCGCGCGCGGCGCGTGCAGGGCAAGCGCGGCGACTCCGTCGTGAAGCTGCGCCCGGTCGTCCCCGAGGAGATGCCGGAGGCGCTGCGCAAGTCGGAGAGCTTCAACGTCGAGCTCGACGCGATGCCGGGTGGCCACGTCTGTTCGGCCTCGCTGAAGAGCCGCGCGGACAACAGCGAGGTCAGGGAGGTCGCCCTGGGCGAGAAGCGCGTCTCGAAGCTCTTCTCGAAGCAGCAGCGCGCCTTCCTGTCGGAGCACGCCCCGGACGGGCCCGAGCTCGACGACCTGGCGCTGCTGGGGCCGATCCCACTGATGAAGCTGAAGTACGAGCCCGAGGGCTACGACCGGCGGCTCGTCGCGGAGCTGTGGCTCTACCCCGACGGCTCGCGTGTCTTCGAGCTGTCCACGAAGTGCGAGCCGCGCGACGCCTTCAACGTTGCCGCGGAAACAAGGGTGTTCCTTCAGAGCACGGGATCGACCTCTCGGGTGAGCAGCAGACGAAGACGAAGAAGGCGCTCGACTTCTTCTCGGCGCAGCTTCGGGAGTAGACGAGATGTGCCGGTGGATGGCATGGCTCGGCCAGCCGCTCCTGATCGACGAGCTGCTCTTCAAGACCCAGCATGGGCTCGTCGATCAGAGCCTGCACGCGCGCATGGGCGCGGAGCCGACCAACGGCGACGGGTTCGGCCTCGGCTGGTACGGGGTCGGGGACGGACCCGGCGTCTACCGGAGCGTCTCGCCCGCCTGGGGCGATCCCAACCTTCGCGAGCTCGCCGCTCATCTGGAGTCGCCGCTGTTCCTCGCCCACATCCGGGCCGCGATCGGCTCACCGGTACAGGAGACCAACTGCCACCCCTTCCGCCACGGCCGCTGGCTCTTCGTCCACAACGGCTTCATCGCCGACTTCCATCTGCTCCGGCGCGACCTCATGCTCGCGATCGATCCGGCCCTGTTCCCGCACGTCCACGGCTCGACCGACACCGAGGTCGTGTTCCACCTGGCGCTGACCCTCGGGCTGGAGCAGGACCCGATCGGAGCGCTCGAGCGAACCGTCGGCCTGATCGAGGCGACCGCCGGCCAACACGGCATCACCAGCGCCGTGCAGGCCACCTTCGGCGTGTCGGACGGAACGACGCTGTGGGCGGTGCGGTACGCGAGCGAGGGCCCGGCGCGATCGCTCTTCGCGTCGCCGACGCAAGCGCGATCCGGCACCTCTATCCCGACAACGAGCGTTTCCAGCGCGCTCACGCGACGAGGACCGCCTGATCGTGTCGGAGCCGTTCTCCGACCTGCCGGGCGTCTGGCATGAGATCCCGCAGTCGACCGCTGTCACCGTGCAGCGAGGCGGCGTGCTCGAGCAGCGCGCCTTCCGCCCCGTCGCTACAGATCCCCCGGCTCGTTCACGCTCCGAAGGAGCGCCGGCGGCAGCGCGACCCTGACCGGATCGAGCGCGTCGACCGTCTCGCGCAGCGGGGCGTCCGGCGGGGCGCTGCGAAGGACGGCCAGCGACTCGGGCGCGTACACGCCGAACACGGGACAGGCCTCTGCCGCGCCGACGGCGATCGCCGCCACGCCGCCCGGGGCGGCGTCAAGCAGAGACCGGCACGCATCGGCCGTGACCCAGGGCATGTCGGTGGCGCACACGAGCACCGGCTCGTCCGCGCGCTCGAGCGCGTGCACGATCCCGGTGAGCGGGTGACGCGGCTCGGCGGGCTCGTCCCAACGCTGCGACGCCCGCGATCTTCGGGACGTCGGTGTCCGGCTTGCAGACGATCGCGACCTCGTCGCACACCTCGGCGAGGACGTCCGCCACGTGCGCCGCGAGCGGGCGGCCGTCCAGCTCGAGCGTCGCCTTCGACACGCCCCCCAGGCGCTTGCCGGCGCCGCCGGCCAGGATCGCGCCGATCACGGGAGCCTCCGGAGCACGTGGTTATGCTGGCACGCCTTGGGCCTGGGGTCTTTCATCTCCGTGGGGCGCGAGCTGGGCACCGCGATCGAGCGGGTGAAGCTCGCCGAGTCGCTCGGCTACGAGAGCGTCTACGTCACCCACATCGCGGCGCGCGATCCGTTCACGGTGCTCACGGCGTACGCGAACGCAACCGAGCGCGTCCGGCTAGGCACCGGCGTGACCCCGATCTATGCGCGGACGCCCGTGGCGACGGCCCAGGCCGCCGCGACGATCGACGAGTACGCGGGCGGGCGCATGGTGCTCGGCCTCGGTGTCTCCCACCGGCCGACCGTCGAGGGCTGGTACGGCCAGAGCGATCGACAAGCCGGTCCGGGAGATGCGCGAGTACCTCGGCGTCGTTCGCGCGATCCTGCGGGGCGAGGACCCGCCGCCGAGCGACAAGTGGCCCACCGGCTTCCACTTCATGGGCTACGAGGCGCGCAAGGACCTGCCCATCTACATAGCCGGCCTCTCCCCCGCGATGCTCCGTCTGGCCGGCGAGCTCGCTGACGGCGTGATCCTCTGGCTCTGCGAGCCGACCTACATCCGCGAGGTGGTCGTTCCCGAGGTGACGAAGGGACGCGAGAAGGCCGGCAAGTCGCTTGACGGGTTCGACATCGTGGCCGCCGTGCCGTCCGCGGTCACCGACGATCCCGACGCCGCACGCGAGGTGATGCGCAAGGACCTCACCCCTTACTTCCACCTGCCGTTCTACCGGGCGATGATCGAGCGCTCGGGCTTCGAGCCCGACCTCGAGAAGGCGGATCCCTTCATCAGCACCCTCGCCGCGATCGGGACGGCCGACGAGGCCAAGGCCGTGATCGACCGCTACTTCGAGGCCGGCGCGACCTCACCGGGCGTCGGGCCGATCGCGAAGACGGACTTCGAGGAGACCCTGCGGGCGCTCAGCCGCTGAGCGACGAGATCCGGTAGCCGCCGGCCTCGCGCACCAGCCGGATCGTGTCCTCGGCGCGGGCCTGCCCCTCCGCCACGGTCACGACGTCCACCGTCGCCGTCGCTCCTTCGATCTTGATCTCCTTGACCTCGATCCGGGGGCGCTTCACTCCCGCGGATGTCCGCTCGAGCATCGCCGGGCACTCGCCGCCGCCGGCCTGGCGGCGGACCTCGGCCGACAGGAGCTCCGAGCAGATCCGCTCGAATTCCCCGGCGGCGATGGAGCGCTCGAGCTGCTCGATGACGGCCGACGCCTCGCGCGCGAGCCCACCCGCGTCGGGGTCGTCGTCGTCATCGCCCATGCAGCCTGCGAGCGTCACGATGACCGCACACAGCGCCACTGTGCCCGCAGCCCTCATGCCTGCGAGCATAATCAGGGCATGGAAGGCTCAGCTCCGGACTCCGCCGGCGTCGCGTCGGCCTGGCTGCGGTGTTACCGCTGCTGGTCCCAGAACCTGAAGGTCGAGCTCCATTACGAGGGCGTCCTACGGGTCGATCCCCAGACGGGTGAGGCCTACGACCCCGACGACGAGCTGCAGGAGGCGGTCATCCAGTGCCGCGACTGCCTGCACGACCAGCCGCACCTGAGCCTGGCCGTCTATGAGGAGGACGGGCGCCGCATCAGCCGTGTCGAGGCCGTCGAGGACCGATGGGAGCGGATGGTCGCCGGGACGCCCTGGGTCGCCTCCTGCACGGTGACCGTCGACGGCGACGGCGTCGACTGCCAGGGGCCGGATGCAGCGGACGCGCTCGCATATGCCGCATTCGGCGACCACGGGACGCGCGAGTTCTTCACCCACGTCCGGTTCCACAAGCACAACGGCGACGACATCGTGGTGCACACGATCGTCGAGCTGTACGCGCGCTCGGCCGAGGAGGCGACCGAGGTGCTCGAGGGCGCGGCCCGCGGCTCGCTGGCGATCACGTCACTGGCGGAGGAATCCCGCCCGCCGGCCGCGACGTCAGACGACCACTAGTCGTCGTCGTCCTTCTTTTTACGTCGAGGCAGTCCGGCCGCCTCGGCGAGCGCCTGCTCCTGGTCGGCCAGGATCGCGCGCGCCGACCGCGACGCCTCGATCGGACGGTCGAGCTGGTCGACGTGCACGTAGGTCCGCTTGCCGTGCGCCCGCTCCTCGGCCTCGATCGGCACGAGCGCGTAGATGCGGTCGGCGCGGACGAACTTCCCGTACCCCAGGGGGATCAGACGAGGCTCACGCTTCGCCATGGCATGTACCAAGATACGCCGATGGCTTACACCAAGTTGAACCTGAAAGAGGACGTGCAGGACTCCGCGCCGAGCTTCGGCTTCGCTCCGAACATGGAGGCTCGGTTCGCGAGCAAGGACCTGGAGCTGGAGACGTCGGGAGCCGGCTACGAGCGCCTCGCGCCCGGCTTCCGGGTGCCGTTCGGGCATACGCACAAGGGGCAGGAGGAGCTCTACGTAATCGTTTCCGGGAGCGGGCGGATGAAGATCGACGACGAGGTCGTCGACCTCAAGCAGTGGGACGCGATCCGCGTGCCCGCCGGCGTCTGGCGCTGCACCGAGGCGGGTCCCGACGGCATCGAAATCCTCGCCTTCGGCGCTCCCAAGGTGGACGACCCGCAGGCGGACGCTGAGATGCAGCCGGGATGGTGGGACGGCTAGGCCGAATAAGAGTCCAGCCGGGGCGCCAAAAATCCAGAAAGTGGCCCGTTTTGCCGACCGTTAAGGCGTGTTCGGCAATGGTGACCAGCAGCGGAGGCTGCTCGAGCAGCAGCTGAGCGACGCCCACCGGCGTCTGAGCGAGCTCGAGCGCGAGCTCGGCATGCGCTCGAACCGGGACGTCCTGACCGGCCTCCCCGACCTGCGCCGCTTCCACCAGCGCCTCGTCTCCGAGGTGGATCGCTCCCGACGGCACGGCCACCCGCTGTCCGTCGCCGTGCTCGACATCGATGGCTTCCGCGAGCTCAACGTCTCCCACGGGCTCGCCGTCGGCGACGCGATCCTCCGCGCCGCCGGCCGCGTGATCTCCGAGCTCACCCGCACGAACGACTTCGTGGCCCGCTCCCAGGGCGACGAGTTCATGCTTCTCATGACCGACACGGACTCCGCCGGCGCGAAGCAGTGCGTCGACCGGATCCTGCTCGAGCTCGAGGCGACCGCCGCCGGGCCGATCAGCTGCGTCTCCGCCTCGGGCGGGGTCGCGAGCTGGCAGCGTCCCCAGAGCCCCGAGCAGCTCATCGAGACCGCTCGCCGCGGTATCGACCGTGCCCGCGCGGACGGAGGCGGCCGCGCCGCCGTCATGAGCCACGGGCTCGACGACGTGAGCCCCGAGGACGACACGCGCCGCGACGCGATCGTCGGCCTGGCCACCACCCTGCTCGAGCGCGACCGCTACACCGGCGACCACTCCGAGGCCGTCGTCCAGCTGACCACGCGGGTCGCAGAGGCGCTCGCGCTCAACCCCGACGAGGTCCAGCGCGTCGAGACGGCCGCGCTGCTCCACGACGTCGGCAAGGTCGGGATTCCCGACTCGATCCTGCACAAGAACGGCCCGCTCGATGACGACGAATGGGTGCTGATGAAGGAGCACCCGGTCATCGGCGAGCGCATCCTGCGCGCGATTCCCGGTCTCGGCGGAGTGGCCCGCATCGTTCGGCACGAGCACGAGCGCTGGGACGGCAACGGCTACCCGGACGGAATCTCCGGCGACGCGATCCCGATCGGCAGCCGGATCATCCTGGCCTGCGACGCCTACCACGCGATGACGAGCGACCGCCCGTACCGCAAGGCGATGTCGCACGGCGAGGCGCTGCGCGAGCTCCGCAAGAGCGCCGGAACGCAGTTCGACCCGCAGGTGGTCGAGGCGCTCCTGGGATGCCTGTACGGAGACCGCTCGCTCGCGGCTCCCGACGCCGCTCCGGCCGAGTAGCGGCCCAGGCGCCACAAGCGCCACTTCGCTGGACGTATGTCCTATGGCCAACCCCTTGGGGCGCCTTCAAGCTGACCGCATGCTCGAGCTGAACGAGGCGCTGGCCTGGACCGGTTTCCGGGTCGATGACGTCTACGGCGCGCGCGTCGGCACGGTCGCCGACATCTACGTGGATCACGACACGGACCTGCCCTGCTGGATCCTGGTGAAGATGGGCCGGTTCTCCGAGGCGCATGCGCTTCTGCCGGTCCGCGACGCCGTCGCCGGCTCGGGCCACGTCTGGGTGCCTTACGAGAAGGACCTGATCCGCCGGGCGCCGCAGATGGCTCCCGGCATGCCGCTCCCCCAGGAGCGCGAGGCGGCGCTTTGCGCCCACTACGGGGTCATGTCCTCCCGCGGCGCGGAGATCGCCGAGATCCCCTCGAGCGCCCTCACCGCATCGAGCGTGCACGGGCCGCCGCCCGTCACGCACGAGTCGAACTAGCTACGCGCTGCTAGCTCAGCTCGCGGCGCCGGCGCGGCGCGGGCCGCCGAACACGTCGTCGAGGATCGACGACGGGTCTGCGAGCCGGAAGGCCCGCTGGAGCTCCGAGTGGACCTCCTCGCGGGTCGAGCCCGCGACGGCCATCTGAAGGGCGACGAGGCGTGCGCCGTCGAAGCGCGCGTCCGTCTTGTCGTCGACCCGGCGCGAGGGTTCCTCGGGGCTCGGGACGGGCTCCGGACGCCGGACTTGCGCGGCAGGCTGAGGCGCGGGCTCGGGCGCGCGCGGTGGCGGCACCGGGGCGGGTGCCGGCGGTACCGGCTGGACCGGAGCAGCTGCCGGGCGCGGCGTATGCACGGACGGGGTGCGCGGCACGGACGGAGCACGCGGCGCGGGCGCCGGCGTACGCGGCGTGGTCGCAACCCGTGGGGCCGGTCGTGGCGCTGCGCGCCTGGTGCCCGCCTCGCGGGCCACCGTCTCGGCCGTCTCGCCCAGGGTGCGAAGCAGGTCGTCGATCTGGCGCTTGACGTGCCCGGCCGCATCGATGCGGTCGAAGAGCATCTCGGTCCGCTCGATGATCCCGTCGCTCAGGGTCGAGAGGAGCTGCACACGCTCGGCAACAAGCTCGTCGGCGCGGCGGCGCGCGTCCTCGAGAATCGCCTCTGCCTCGACCTGCGCCTCACGCCGGACCAGCTCGCCTTCGCGCTCGGCGTCCCGGAGGAGGCCGGAGGCCTCCGTCTCGGCTGAGCTCAAGATCGCGTGTACGCGCTGGGAGGTGTCGCCGGCGAAATTTCCCAAGTTGAATCGATCCACGCGCCCACGGTATCACCGAGAAGAAGCAGGTAATACCGCCTATTTGTCTAGTCAGGGCTACTCGCCAGGATTCTTGCGCGGCACGAGCACGGCACGCTTGAACTCGGCGACCAGCGTGTTGTCCTGCTTGAAGACTTTCGTGTGGACCTTCACGACGCCCCTGTCGGGCTTCGAGCGCGACGGCGTGACCTCGAGCACCTCGCTCTCGCAGAAGAGCGTGTCGCCGTGGAAGACGGGCGCCGGGTGCTTCAGGTCCTCGGTGGCGAGGTTGGCGATCGCCTTGCCGGACACATCCCCCACGCTCATGCCCAGCGCCAGCGAGTAGACCAGCGGGCCCACCACGACGTTCTGCCCCTGTTGCGACTCCTGGGCGTAGACGTCGTTGATGTGGAGCGGGTGGTGGTTCATCGTGATCAGGCAGAAGAGATGGTCGTCCGCCTCGGTCACGGTCTTCGCGGGCCAGTGCTTGTAGACGGCGCCGACCTCGAACTCCTCGAGGTAGCGGCCGTACTGGCGCGCGCCGCTGGCCTCGCGCGTCGCCTGATCGGTATCGAGCTTGTGTTCTGTTTCAGTCGTTCCCATGAGGGCGCGAGATCTTAGGGGAGCGGCGTGCGCGGCGGCAGCCCGTACGCCTCCGCCAACAACTCATACGAGCGCCGTCGGTCGGAGTGGTCATGCACGGTGGTCAGCACCATCACCTCGTCGGCGCGTCCAGCCTCGCGCATCTCCTCCAGGCCGTCGCGCACCTGCACACCCGTGCCGACGATCACCCTCTCGGAGCGGCCCGTGAGCGCCTCCTCCCCCAGCTCCGCAAGCGCCTCCTCGACGGTCGGGATCGGCCCCGGCCTGCCCATCCGCAGGCGCCTGAACGCGAGCCGGGCAGGCGCGGCGAGGCGGCGCGCGGTCTCCTCGTCGTCCGCGGCCAGGACAGCGTGGGACAGGATCGCGTACGGCGCGGCGAGCTCGGGCGACGGCTTGAACTCCTCGCGGTAGAGCCTCAGCGCGGCGACGGCGATTCCCGGGTTGATCTGGGCGGCGAAGGCGAACCCGAAGCCGTTCGCCGCCGCCATGCGGGCGGAGAAGTCGCTCGAGCCCAGGAGGAAGATCGGCGGCAGCGGGGCGTCGACAGGCGCGGCGCGCACGTGGCCAAACGGATGCCGCTCGGGCCACGGCCGTAGGCCCGCGAACGCGAGCAGCTCCGCCATCTGCTGGGGGAAGTCATCTGCCTCCATCGCCTCGCGGCTGCGGCGGAGCGCATAGGCGGTTAGCTGATCCGTTCCGGGCGCCCGGCCGATGCCGAGGTCGATCCGGCCCGGATGGAGCGCCTCCAGCACCTTGAACTGCTCGGCGACCTTCAGAGGGCTGTGGTTGGGGAGCATGATCCCGCCCGAGCCGACGCGGATCCCGCCGGTGACCTGCGCCACATGGCCGATCAGTACCTCGGGCGACGAGCTGGCCACCATCGCCCCGCCGTGGTGTTCGGCGAGCCAGTAGCGGTGGTAGCCCGAGGTCGTCCGCGAGCACCGCCAGGTCGAGCGTGTGCCGGAGGGCCTCGGCCTCCGGCTCACCCGCGACGACGGGCGACAGATCGAGGACCGATACCCGCTGAGCCATCGGGTGAAGCTACTGCGTAGATAGATTGCCGGGACCTATGCGTAGCCCAAGAGATTTCTTCAAGCCGCTCGCGATCGACGCGCCGGAGCCCGTCCGCGAGATCCCGTTCAAGCCCTCGCGGATGATCCACTTCCTCGACTTCTCGAACGAGAAGATGGTCGCGAAGGTCCCCGACATCGCCCCGACCGTCGACATCCTGCTCGGCAACCTCGAGGACGCGATCCCGGTGGACCGCAAGGAGGCGGCGCGCGAGGGCCTCATCAAGGTCGGCCGCGACATGGAGCTCGGCGAGACCCAGCTGTGGACCCGCGTCAACTCGCTCGAGTCCCCGTGGGTGCTGGACGACCTGACCGCAGGTCGTGACCGAGATCGGCCACAAGCTCGACGTGGTCATGGTCCCGAAGGTCGAGGGCCCCTGGGACATCCACTACGTGGACCGCCTGCTCGCCCAGCTCGAGGCGAAGGCGAAGATCGAGCGCCCGATCCTGATCCACGCGATCCTCGAGACCGGCCAGGGCGTCGTGCACCTCGAGGAGATCGCGCAGGCTTCACCGCGCATGCAGGGCATGAGCTTCGGCCCGGCCGACCTCGCCGCCTCGCGACGCATGAAGACGACCCGCGTGGGCGGCGGCCACCCCGGCTACCGCACGATCGAGGACCCGGATTCCGAGAACCCGGAGGCGCCGCGGCAGTCGTACATGCAGGACCCGTGGCACTACTCGATCGCGCGCATGGTGGACGCCTGCACGAGCAACGGCCTGCTGCCGTTCTACGGCCCCTACGGCGACATCAAGGACGTCGACGGCTGCGAGACCCAGTTCCGCGCCGCCTTCCTGCTCGGCTGCGTCGGCGCGTGGTCACTGCACCCGGTTCAGATCGACATCGCGAAGAAGGTCTTCTCGCCGGCGGCGGACGAGGTCAAGTTCGCCAAGAAGGTGATCGAGGCGATCCCCGACGGCCGCGGCGTCCACATGATCGACGGCAAGATGCAGGACGACGCCACCTGGAAGCAGTGCAAGGTGATGGTCAACCTCGCCGAGATGCTGGCCCAGAAGGACCCCGACCTCGCCGAGGCCTACGGGTTCACGAACGGCGCCGACCCGGCTACCGAGCCGGCCGCGACGGACTAAGCCGCGTTCAGGCGCTCCTCGAGCGCGTCCACCTGCGCCGCCAGCTCCGGCGGCAGCTTGTCGCCGAACTTGGCGTAGTGCTCGCGGATCGGCGGGATCTCTGCCTTCCACTCCTCGACGTCTACGCTCGAATAGCGCCGCGAGGTCCTCGTCCGAGATGTCGAGGCCGTCGGTCGGCAGTGCCCCCTCTGTCGGCAGGTAGCCGATCGGCGTCTCGCTGCGCGTCGGCCGTGCCGGCCACGCGGCCGAACACCCACGCCAGCACGCGCGAGTTCTCGCCGTAGCCGGGCCACAGCCAGCGGCCGTCCTCGTCCTTGCGGAACCAGTTGACGTAGAAGATCTTCGGCAGCTGGGCGCCCTCGCGGCGGCCGATCTCGAGCCAGTGGGCGAAGTAGTCGCCCATGTGGTAGCCGCAGAACGGCAGCATCGCCATCGGGTCGCGGCGCAGCTTGCCGACCGCGCCGGCCGCGGCCGCGGTGGTCTCCGAGGCCATGATCGAGCCGAGGAACGTGCCGTGCTCCCAGTCGAACGACTCATGGACGAGCGGCACGACCGTCCGAACGGCGGCCGCCGAACAGGATCGCGTCGATCGGGACGCCTGCGGGGTCGTCCCACTCGGGCGGCCGCGGACGGGTTCTGGGCGACCGGGACGGTGAAGCGGCCGTTCGGGTGCGCCGCCGGCGTGTCCGAGTCGGGCGTCCAGTCGTTGCCCTTCCAGTCGATCGCGTGCGCGGGCGGCTCCTCGGTCATGCCCTCCCACCACACGTCGCCGTCGTCGGTCAGCGCGACGTTCGTGAAGATCGTGTTCTGCGCGATCGTCTTCATCGCGTTCGGGTTCGTGTCCACGCCGGTGCCCGGCGCGACGCCGAAGAAGCCCGCCTCGGGGTTGATCGCGTAGAGCCGGCCGTCGTCGCCGAACTTCATCCAGGCGATGTCGTCGCCGACCGTCTCGGCCTTCCAGCCCTCGAGCGTCGGGGATCATCATCGCGAGGTTGGTCTTGCCGCACGCGACGGGAACGCGGCGGCCACGTACTTCGACTCGCCCTCGGGCGAGGTCAGCTTCAGGATCAGCATGTGCTCGGCGAGCCAGCCCTCGTCGCGCGCCATCACCGAGGCGATGCGCAGCGCGAAGCACTTCTTCCCGAGCAGCGCGTTGCCGCCGTAGCCCGAGCCGTAGCTCCAGATCTCGCGGGTCTCCGGGAAGTGGACGATGTACTTCTCGTCCTGTTGCACGGCCAGACGACGTCGTCGTCCGGGCTTCTCGATCGGCGCGCCGACCGAGTGCAGGCACGGCACGAAGTCGCCGTCGTCGCCGATCACGTCGAGCGCGCCCTTGCCCATGCGGGTCATGATCCGCATGTTCACCACGACGTAGGGCGAGTCCGTCAGCTGCACGCCGACGTGCGCGATCGGCGAGCCGAGCGGGCCCATCGAGTACGGCACCACGTACATCGTGCGGCCCTTCATCGAGCCGCGGAAGAGCTCGGCGAGCTTCTCGCGCATCTCGCCGGGCTCGCACCAGTTGTTGGTCGGGCCGGCGTCCTCCTCCTTCTCGGAGCAGATGAACGTGCGGTCCTCGACGCGCGCGACGTCGTCGGGATCGGACCGGGCGAGGAACGAGTCCGGCCGCAGCTCGTCGTCCAGCTTCTCGAACGTGCCCGCCTCGACCATCTCCTCGCACAGGCGGTCGTACTCCTCCTGCGACCCGTCACACCAATGGATCGAGTCCGGCTGCAGTCAGCTCCGCTACTTCATCGACCCACGCCTTGAGCCTGGCGTGGGACGTGGGCGCGTCCGCGGCAACCGAACTCTCCATTTGTGTCAATCAGCTCCTTCTGGGTCAGCTAGGGAGGCGGTGCATTGTGCCGTACCGGTGCTTTTCCCGCCCGGGTTCCCGCTGATTGTGGCGTCAGAGCGGGGAAATGTCAGAGCAGGGGCGGCAGCAGGTCCAGGCCCGGGAGCGGCGGCAGCTCCTCCTCGCGGGCGACCCGGCTCGGCAGGCGGCAGACGAACCCGAACTGGCTGCGGCGCGTGAAGCCCGTGCGCGCGCCGCCCACACCTGGGGACCGGCGGCGCGCCGCGGTGCGGGCCCCGGCCGGCTTTCTGAGCCAGCTGCGGCGCACAGCCGCCTTGCGGGTCCGCTGGTCCGAGCGGTCGAAGCGGAGCACGTCGATGCCGCGAGCGAAGTCGAGCGCGTAGACGATCGACCCGCTTGGATCGGTCGGCGCGAACAGCACCGACCAGGTCTCGCCCTTGGTCGGCGCCCAGTAGCCCACCTGGCGGATGCCGGCCGGGTCGCTCACGTCGAGGAAGCGCGTGCCCTCCTCGTACCAGCCGCCCGCCACGAGGCCGTCGCGCTCGTCGAAGTAGTGCGCCGAGCAGAGGCCCGTCACGGGAGCCCACCCGCGACCCTGGACGAGGCTCTGGAGCTCCGTCTCGAACATGTCGAGCAGCACGAGCTTGCGCGCGCCGGTGGAGGTGCGCTTGTCGGTGATGCCCCAGGTCTGGAAGGTGCCCGCTCCCTCGCATGTCGGCCGGTTGTAGTCCTCCTCGACGATCCCCACGACCTTGCCGTTGCCGCCGGCGGGGTAGGTCTTGCCGGCCTTGGGCTCGAAGTCACCCTTCCTCTTCTTGTGGAAGCGGAGGCTGTCGTGGTGGATCAGGTCGATCGGGGTCTCCCCCTTCCCGCCGATGCCGAAGACCGGGTCGGGCCCCGGGAAGCCGAGCTGGCCCGAGTTCACGATGTTCTCGTCGGTGCGCATGACCATCTTCGGATTGAGCGGATCGCGTCACGTCGTACGCCGCGCTCCCGTCGCCACCGACGATCCATGCGAGCCCGTCGCCGTCCACCTGCACGTCGTGGGAGGAGATGCCGGTGATCGGCGGCTTGAAGCGACCGGCCAGCTTCGGCGCGGCCGGGTCGCGCAGATCGACGATCTGGATTCCCTCCGCCGTTCCCGCCAGGTAGGCGAAATTGCACTCCTGGATGCACGAGGCCGTGTGGCCGATCCCGTCCTCCTGCGGCTCGGGAAGGCCGAAGATCCCGGGCACACCCGTGTGGATGAACCCCGTCGGCAGGGCGGACTTCAGCACCGGCAGCCTGCGGGTTCGAGATGTCGATGACGTACAGCACGCCGACGCCCTCGCTGGGATCGTTGGAGACCAGCAGGATGTCGCCGCCGAGATCCACGTCCTCGTTCTCGAAGTGCGGCAGAGCCAGCGCCCCGACCGGGACGGGCAGGGCGGGGTCCGTGATGTCGTAGATCGTCAGGCCCTCCGTCGTCGTCACGTACATCAGGCCGTCGCGGAAGCGAGCGCCGATCGGGTGCG
This sequence comes from uncultured Thermoleophilaceae bacterium, assembly GCA_963839405.1. Taxonomy (GTDB): domain Bacteria; phylum Actinomycetota; class Thermoleophilia; order Solirubrobacterales; family Thermoleophilaceae; genus DASPHG01. The sequence continues at coordinate 621,128 of CAWIUV010000004.1, read as the reverse complement.
GGACCGGCAACGTGAGGAGTGGCTCGACGTTGCTCGAGACGAGCGGCTTCTCCGCGCCCGACGAGGTCCTGCCCTGCGGCAGCGGCCGGCGCCGCAAGAACCACAGCGAGGGTCATCAGGAGGGCGAGTCGGCGCAAGGAGGGCCTCGAATTCACAATACGCCGGAACTGGCTCTACCGCTAGGGTTCCCGCCCCTCCATGCGCTTCTTCGAATACGAGAGCAGGCAGATCCTCGAGCGCGAGGGCATTCCGGTGGCCGGTGGCGGCTTCGCTACGAACGCCGAGGGCGCCAAGCAGATCGCGGCCGACATCGACGGCCCGGTGGTGATCAAGTCGCAGGTGCTGACCGGTGGCCGCATGAAGGCGGGCGGCGTCAAGTTCGCGGACACCCCCGAGGAATGCGAGGCGCACGCCAAGGAGATCCTCAGCTCTCGAGATCAACGGCCACATGCCGCGCGGCGTGCTCGTGGGCGCCAAGGCGCCGATCGCGCAGGAGTACTACGCCGGTGTGATCTACGACGGGATCGCCAAGAAGCCGACCTTCGTCTTCTCCGACATGGGCGGCATCGACATCGAGGAGGTCGCCGAGCAGCATCCCGACCACATCGGCCGCGGCCACTTCTCGACGATCCTGCCGAGCATGGACTTCATCGCGAAGGACGTCGTCGCGTCCGTCGGCATCACGGGGTCCGACCTGAACCGTCTGACGCCGATCCTCTCGAAGCTCGCGCAGCTCTTCGTGAAGTACGACATGACGCTCGCGGAGATCAACCCCCTGGTGAAGCTCGAGGACGGCTCGTTCATGGCGGTGGACGCGCACATGGACATGGAGAACGAGGGCCGCCCGCGCCAGAAGGAGCTCCTGAAGGACCTTGGCGTCGCCGACGAGGAGACGCGCGAGGCGCGCGAGCCCACCGAATTCGAGATCAAGGGCGAGCAGATCGACTCGGCCGACCACCGCGGCGTGGCCGGCAACGTCACCGAGTTCGACGGCAACCTCGGCCTGGTCATCGGAGCCGGCGGCGGCTCGCTCACCCTCTTCGACGCCGTGCGCCGCTACGGCGGCGAGCCGGCCAACTACTGCGAGATCGGCGGCAACCCGTCGGTGTCGAAGGCCAAGAACCTGACGAAGCTCGTGCTCGAGAAGCCGGGCGTCGACAAGATCGCCGTGATGATGTCGATCGTCTCGAACACCCGCGTGGACATCGTCGCCCGCGGCGTGATCAAGGCCTGCCTCGAGCTCGGCCACGACCCCGCCGAGAAGGTCGCCGTCTTCCGCATCCCCGGCGCGTGGGAGGACGAGGGCTTCAAGATCCTCGAGAAGTACGGGATCGAGTACTTCGACCGGTCGGTCTCGATGCACGAAGCCGCTAAGCGGGCCGTGGAGAAGATCCAGGGAGCCTCGTAGTGCTGATCGACGAGAACACGACCTTCATCGTGCAGGGCATCACGGGCCGCGAGGCCGTGAACCTGACACGCGAGTGCCTCGACTACGGCTCGAAGATCATCGGCGGCGTCACCCCGGGCCGGAAGGGCCGCGAGGTCCACGGCGTGCCGGTGTTCGACTCGTGCAAGCAGCTCTGCGACGAGCTCGGCCAAGTCCCGGATGGATCCGTCGTGACGGTTCCCCCCGCGTTCACCAAGGACGCCGTCTTCGAGGCGATCGAGGCGGGCGTCAAGATCATCGTGATCGTCACGGAGCGCATCCCGCGCTTCGACGTGGCGCAGATGGTCGAGCTCGCGAACCTGCGCGGTGCGCGCATCATCGGCCCGAACTGCCTCGGGATCATCCGTCCCGGCATCGCGAAGATGGGCGGCGTCGGCGGCCCCGCGAAGGACGCGGAGAAGGCCTACCAGCCGGGCCGCGTCGGCGTGATGTCGCGCTCGGGCGGCATGACCACCGAGATCTCCTCCACGCTCACCGCGGCGGGCCTGGGCGTCTCCACCGCCGTCTCGATCGGCGGCGACGCGATCATCGGCTCGACCTACGCCGAGCTGATGCCCCTCTTCGAGGAGGACGAGCAGACGGAGGCGATCGTGATCTACACCGAGCCCGGCGGCCGCATGGAGGCCGAGCTGGCCCGGTACGTCACCGAGAACGACTCCAAGCTGCCGATCGTCGCGTTCATGGCCGGCCGCTTCATGGACGAGATGCCGGGCATGAGCTTCGGCCACGCCGGCACGATCGTTGAGGGCAAGGCCGACACCGCGGCGGAGAAGATCAAGCGGCTGCAGGACGCCGGCATCACGGTGGCCGAGGAGATCTCCGAGATCCCCGACCTCGTCAAGGAACGCTCTGGGGCGTGGCCGCGTGAGCGAGGCCGTCTTCATCAACGTCGAGGTGGCGGACGACATCAAGGGCGACGCCGAGATGGCGAAGAAGCTCGAGGAGTCCTGCCCTGTCGACATCTACGCCTCCGCCGACGGCCGCGTCGAGATCGTCGAGGAGAACCTCGACGAGTGCATCCTCTGCGGGCTGTGCGTCGAGGCCGCGCCGCCCGGCAAGGTGCGCGTCCTCAAGCTCTACAGCGGCGACACCCTAGAGCGCTAGCGCGCGGGGTCGGCCGCGAGCCGCGCGGCCAGCCAGCGCGACCGCGGCAGCCGGACGTTGAGCGCCAGCACAGCCGACACCACCAAGCCGCCACCCACGAGCTGCACCGGCCCAAGCGTCTCGCCGAACACCGCGAACGCCAGGAGGACGGTGACGACCGGCTCGACCGTCGCGAGAATCGACGCCGTCGTCGGCCCCACGCGGCGAAGGCCGGCGAAGAACAGCGCGATCGCCACGACCGTGGAGACGAGGGCCAGAGCCGCGAGCCATCCCCAGCCGGCGCCGGTCACCTCCGCCGGGCGCAGCTGGCCCAACAGGGCGGTGCTTGCAACGAGCGAGACGGCCGCGCCCGTGCAGACGAGCGCGGACAGGAGGCCCGGGCGCACGCGCGAGGCCACGCCATCACTCACCAGGATGTAGGTGCTGTACACGACCGCCGCCGCCAGCGCGAGCCCAGCCCCGAGAACGTCGAGCTGCCTGCTCCCGCCCCTGCCAGGACCAGCACGAGCCCGGCAGACGCAAGCGCGAGCGCGATCAGCGGCGAGGCGTCAGCCGTTCGCGTCCGAGGGCAACGGCGGCCACCGCCACCATCGCCGGGAACGTGTAGAGCAAGAGCGACAGGAGCGAAGCATCGATGCGCTCGAGCGCCGTGAAGTAGCAGCCCGCCTGGAGCGCGTAGCCGGCGGCCCCGAGTCCGAGGGCGATCGCGATGTCCCGCCGGCGCGAGTGCGCGCAGCTCGGCCACCAGCGCCCGACCGGCGAAAGCAAGCAGCCAGAAGAGCGCCGCCGCCAGCACGAACCGAACCGACAGGAGAGTGCCCACGTTCGCGCCGTTGTCGTAAGCCAGCTTGCCGAAGATCGCCATCGCGCCGAACGCCGCTCCCGAGCCGACGCACATGAGAGTGCCTGAGGTACGCACAGGCGCATCGTCACGCCTGGAAGCGCAAGAAACAATTCTGATTTCTGATGAGAACTCATTAGAGTTTCTACATGCTTGATTTACGCCGGCTTCGCCTTCTGCGCGAGCTGAAAGAGCGCGGCACGATCGCCGCGGTGGCCGACGCGCTTCAGTTCACGCCGTCGGCCGTGTCACAACAGCTCGCGATACTCGAGCGCGAGGCGGGCGTCCCCCTGCTCGAGCGCGCCGGCCGCGGCGTTCGCCTGACCGACCCGGGCCTCGTGCTCGTCGAGCACGCGAACGCGCTGCTCGAGCGCGCAGCGCTCGCCGAGGCCGAGCTGGCCGCGGCAGAGGGCAGCGTCACCGGCCGCGCGCGCATCGGCTCGTTCCAGTCCGCCGCGTGGCGGATCGCGCTGCCGGCGATCGACGCACTCCGCCGCGATGCGCCACGGCTGCGCTGTGAGCTCGTGGAGGCAGAGCCCGAGGACTCCCTCCCAGCGCTCGCGATCGGCGACCTCGACCTCGCGCTCTGCGACGAGTGGCAGCACCAGCCCGTACGCCTGCCTCGCCGGAATCGAGCGCCAGGCCCTTACCGAGGACATCGTCAGGATCGTCCTGCCGGCAGACCACGAGGCAGCGCGGCGCCACCGCCGCGAGGTGCCGCTGACCGCGCTCGCCGAGGAACGCTGGGTCACCGGTCACGCTGGGATCGCGTGGCACGACCTGACGCGCCGCGTCTGCCGCGAGTTCGGCGGTTATGAGCCCGACATCCGCCACCGCGCGAACGACGCGACGATCGGGCTCGCTCTGGTCGCGCGCGGCCTAGCGGTCGCGCTCCTGCCGGACCTTCCCCTTCCCGACCACTACCCGGGCATCGCGGTTCGCTCGATCGCGGAGGGACCCGTGAGTCGCAAGATCTTCGCCGCCTACCGCGCGACCGACACGGCCCGGCCGTCGACACGCGCGGTGCTCGACGCAGTCAGCGCAGCAGGATCAGCCCTGCGGCGGTAGCCACGGCAGCCAGGACCAGCACCCCCGCACCGTCCGCCTGACGGTTGCGACGCATGAGCGCGATGCCCGCGAACAGCCGCGCCGACGAGCGCCAGCGGAATCAGGAAGCAGACCGCCGCGAGCAGGTACGCGACCACCACGACCCGCGTGGGGTCCCGGCTAGGGATCTCGTCTACGCCCGCACCCGCGCGAGCTGGCGCTGGATCACGTTGCCGAGCAGGCTGACGACGGCGGGCTCGCCGGACACCTTCACGTGCCCGTGCGCGTAGGCATCCGCCCAGTGCTTCAAGCGCCCGTCCTTTGCCAGCTCGTTGAAGTGGCTGCGCGCAACCACGACGTCGAGCTTTGCGTCACCGGCCGGATCCTTCGTGACCTTGGGGCCCGGCACCTCGATCCGCCAGACCGGGAGCCCCGGCGCCCCGCGCGACAGCTCGAGGCGCATGACCAGCTTGAGCTGCTTCAGCGCCGGAACCTCTGCGGTGAAGCGCTCGAGCGCCTGCTCGATCAGGGCTCTTGTGTCAGCCGATGCCACGACAGCGATCTTATGGGGCGGCACGTGGGTTCTTCTCTCCAAGGCGCCGGCGGTGGGGCCGGCGCCGCTTAACAGAGGAGGAACAGATGAAGCTCAAGCGACCCTCGCCGGCGATGACGGTCGCCGTGGTCGCGCTCGTGATGAGCATGACCGGTGGCGCGATCGCAGCAGTCAACTTCGCCGAGAACTCCGGTTCGGTTGACGGCTACAGCGCCGTCAAGGCCTCGAAGGCGGGCAAGGCGAAGGCCGCGGGCAAGCTCGTGGCGACGTATGCGACGGCGACAACCGCGGGCGCCTGCCGCTTCGCATCATCGCCGGAGCCGCGTCCCAAGACTCGGTCGAGAACCTTGCCGAGGACGTCGCTCGCGGGCGTAACGGAGCGCGCCTGATCGCCGTGGCGGACAACCAGACGACGGCGGCCGAGACGATGATCGATCTGAGCCTGGGCGCTCCTTCAGGTGTCCTGCGCCGACCAGAACAACAACGCCGGCATTGAGAACGCGACCACGCGGATCACGGTCACGAACAGCTCCGGCGTGCCAGTGAACCTGTCTCGCACGGTCGGCAACGCCGCGCCGGGGATCACGACGATCGAGAACGGGATCGCGGACACGTTCAGCGTCCCGCAGGAGAACACGTTCAGCATCCAGCTCCAGGGCACCGAGAACAAGACGGTGCTCGTGGAGGGGACGGCCCGCCAGGTCGGTCAGGGCACGGCTGACAGCTCGTGCGCCGTCTGGGCGACGGCGACTGCTCGTCGACTAGGGAACGGCTCGGGGGAGCTGTGCTGCTCGGGCGCTAGATCTTGTGGCGCTCGAGCAGCTTCTTCCCGATCACCATCTTCTGGATCTCGGAGGTGCCCTCGCCGATCAGGAGCAGCGGCGCGTCGCGGTAGATGCGCTCGATCTCGTACTCCTTCGAGTAGCCATAGCCGCCGTGAATGCGGAGCGCCTCCTCGGCGTTCGCGTGAGCCGCCTCGGAGGCGAACAGCTTCGCCATGCCGGCCTCGATGTCCGAGCGCTCGCCGGCGTCCTTCATTCGCGCGGCCTTCATGGTGAGCAGTCTCGCCGCCTCGACCCTCGTTCCCATCTCCGCAAGCTTGAACGTGATCGCCTGGTGCTGGGCGATCGGCTTGCCGAACGTCTTGCGCTCCTGGCTGTAGCGGAGCGCCAGCTCGAGCGAGCGCTGGGCGACGCCGACACCGCGCGCGGCTACGTTGACGCGGCCTAGCTCGAGCGCGTCCATCATCTGGCGGAAGCCCTCGCCGACGCCGTCGCGGCCGCCGAGGATGTGATCGTCGGAGACCTTGAAGCCGTCGAAGACGAGCTCAGTCGACTCGACGCCCTTGTAGCCCATCTTCTTGATCTGCGGCGGGATCGTGAGACCCGGCACCTCGGCCTCGCCGGGCTCCTTCTCGCAGATGAAGCAGGTCATGCCCTTGTATGGCGGATCGGCCTTCGGATCGGTCTTGACCAGGACGAACACGAGCCCCGAGCGCAGTCCGTTCGTGACCCACATCTTCTGGCCGTTGATCTCCCAGCCGCCGTCGACCTCCTTGGCGGTCGACTTGATGCCCTGGACATCGGAGCCGACCTCGGGCTCGGAGAGCGAGAACGCACCGCGGATCTCGCCGGTGGCCATCTTCGACAGGTACTTCTCCTTCTGCTCGTCCGTCCCGAACTTCATCAGCAGGTACGAGCCGATGAAGTGCGTGTTCACGACGCCGGAGATCGAGATCCACCCGCGCGAGAGCTCCTCGACGATCATCGCGTAGGTCGTCAGGTCGAGCCCCATCCCGCCGTGCTCCTCGGGGATCGTGACCCCGAAGAGGCCGAGCTCCTTCATCTGCTCGACGATCGGCTCCGGGAACTTGTCCTCGTGGTCGTACTCCTCGGCGTCGAGGAAGATCTCCTTGTCGACGAACTGGCGCACCATCTCGGTGATCGCCTTCTGGTCGTCGGTCTTGTCCTGGAAGCCCACGGCTACGGCCATATCGGGCCGGGACAATATCGAGAGGCGGCTAAAAGCCGCCGGGGTGACGCACGCGGTACCCGGATGAGTCCCGCATCGTCTTGTTCCAGCGCGGGCCGCTGCCCGGGGCCTGGCCGTAGCGATCGCCGTTCGGGTCACGCATGCCCGTGTCGAGCCTCAGGCCCGCGATGACGGCGTAGGCGTGACCGCCGTGTGCGTACACGGAAATCCACTTGCCCTTGCCCTTCGCGGCCCAGCTCATGAAGCTGCCGGAGTCGAGCGGCGACCTCAGCAGGTCGGCCTTGATCAGCGCGTAGGACACGCTGCCGGAGCAGTCGTAGCCCTTGTCCTCGACCGAGGCGTGCCCGCCGCCGTACTTGTACGGCTTCCCGACGATGTTGTTCGCGGCCTCCATCGCCCGCTTGACGCGGCGCGGGGCGCTCTTCGGCGGGACGGCGAACCCGTTGACGATCTTGGCCTTCTCGGCCGGCGCGTAGCGCGGGTCGTCAGGGGAGACGCCACCACTCGACGACTCCGCGGCATGGGCGACCGCGGGGACGCAGGCGAGGATGCACGTCAGCGCAAGGGCGCGCGCAAAGGTATGTCGCAGCGGCTTGAACACAATCTCTTTCGTCCGCCTGCGGGGTTAGCTGACGGGCTCGCGCTGAAAGAGCTTGCGCGCCTCTGTTAGGAGGTTCGCCCCAACAACCTGGGTCCCCCGCGTCACGCGTCTTGCGTGACTTCGGCGTGCGGGTACCGTAGCAAGGGCTTCGGCACATGCCCGCCGGTTCCCTCCGATTGGCCGCGAACCTGGACGTATTGATGGGTCTTGTCACAAACATCACGTCGGCTTTCGCGTCCCTGCGCGTGAACTTCGCAACGGAAGTTGTGGCGGCCGCGCCAAGCTCACGAACGGCGCTCCTGGCGCTCTCTAGAGACGGATTACGGCGCGAAATCGCCTTCGGCGAGCTATCCGAGCGGGCGGCCCGCCTGGCCGGCACGCTCCTCGCCCGCGGGGTTGAGCGCGGGCGACGTCGTGATGACCGTCATCGGAAACCGCCCCGAGTGGGTCGAGACGATGATCGCGTGCTTTCGCATCGGCGCCGTCGCGCTCCCATGCACCGAGCAGCTGCGGCCCAAGGACCTGCGCGCGCGAATGGACCTGGTCGAACCGCGGCTCGCCGTCGCCGACGAGCGCGACGCCGACGCTGTCCAGGAGGCCGGCTTCACCGGACGCGTGCTCACGGTCCCGGACGAGTCGCTCTACGACGCGCCCCCGCACCGGCCGAGGACCTCGGTCCCGACGACCCCGCCCTGATCACGTTCACCTCGGGCACCGCGGGCGAGCCGAAGCCGATCCGCCACGGCCAGCGCTACCTGACCGGCCAGCGGGTGCAGGCCGAGCACTGGTTCGGCGCGCGCGCCGGCGACCTCGCGTGGTGCACCGCCGCCACCGGCTGGTCGAAGTCCGCCCGGAACGTCTTCATCGCGCCGTGGCTGATGGGCGCCACCGCGCTCCTGCACGATGCCCGCTTCGACCCCGAAGAGCGGCTCGACGTCGCCGAGCGCGAGGGCGTGAACGTCCTCTGCATGGCGCCCACCGAGTACCGCGCGGTCGCGAAACGCACCGAGCTGCGCGAGCTACCCGCGCTCCGGCACGCCGTGGCCGCCGGCGAGCCGCTCAACCCAGAGATCGTCCGCCTTTGGCGCGACGCGGTCGGCATCGAGATCCACGACGGCTACGGGCAGACCGAGACAGGCGCGCTCACCGGCATGCCGATCGGCCCGCCCGTCCGGCGCCGGCTCGATGGGCCTCCCCCTCCCCGGCTTCAAGCTCTGGATCGACGATGGCGAGCTGTGCGTGGATCCCGCGACCGTCCCGACTTTCTTCCTCGACGGCCCGGACGATGTCTGGCGCACCGGCGACCGGGTCCGCCAGGACGATGACGGCTACCTCTGGTTCGAGGGCCGCACGGACGACGTGATCATCTCCTCGGGCTACCGGATCGGGCCGTTCGAGGTCGAGTCGGCGCTCGTCTCGCACCCGGCCGTGGCGGAGGCGGCGGCGGTGGCGGCGCCGGACGAGGAGCGCGGCTCCGTGGTACGCGCCGTGGTCGTGCTGCGCGAGGGCCACGCGCCCGGCGATGCGCTCGCGCGCGAGCTCCAGGACCACGTCAAGGCGGAAACCGCGCCGTACAAGTACCCGCGCATCGTCGAGTTCGCCGACGAGCTGCCCAAGACGGCGAGCGGGAAGATCAAGCGTGCGAAGCTGCGTGAGTGAGCGGGCGGCCGCAGATCCTCCTCGTTCCTAGCTGGACCGAGGTTCAGTGGGCGATCAAGCCGCTACTCGAGGAGTGGGCTGACGTCGCCAGCTACGACCCGCCCGGCGTAGGCCAAGAGCCGCCGGTCGCCGGCCGGATCCCGGAGGCGATCGTCGAGCGCGGGGTCGCTGAGATCAACCACCGGGGATGGACGAGCCGCTGCATCGTGGCGGGCGACGACTTCGGGTCGGTCTTCGCGACGGTGATCGCGGCGGCGCAGCGCCCGCGGGTAATCGGGCTCGCACTGGGCCACGCGTGCCTCTCGCACCGGCTGGAGGGCGAGCGGCCGACGATGAACGCCGGAGATCGCCGCCATGAGCCGCCAGCTCGTCGACGTCGACTTCCGCGCGTTCATCCACCAGGACGTCGGCATCTGGGACACCCGGCCCGGCCACCCGTCGAATCGGCCGACGAGTTGGTCGATGCGATGACGAGCCGCGTGCCGCGGCGCGCACGCGATACGCCTGCTGGATGAGCTGGAAGCCGGGATCGCCGAGGCGCGGCGGGTCGCTGGAGCCGTTCCTGCGCGAGCTCGACCTACCGCTTCTCCTCGCCCGCGCACGAGGACTGCATCGTGTTCACGCCGCACGGCTTCGACGACGCGGTCGCAGCGCTTCCCGATGCTGCACACCGCTCGCCACACATGCCAGCCCCTGTCTGAGCTCCGACTTCGCGCATGCGCTGCGAAGATTCGCGGAGTCGCTTTGAACCGCTTGGCGAAAGAGACCTCGCCGTACCTCCTTCAGCACAAGGACAACCCCGTGGACTGGTACCCGTGGGGCGAGGAGGCGCTCGAGCGGGCGCGCTCGAGGACAAGCCGATCCTGCTCTCGATCGGCTACTCGGCGTGCCATTGGTGCCACGTGATGGAGCGCGAGTCCTTCGAGGACGAGGAGACGGCGGCGTACATGAACGAGCACTTCGTGCCGATCAAGCTCGACCGCGAGGAGCGCCCCGACCTCGACGCGATCTACATGGAGGCCTGCCAAGCGATGACCGGGCATGGCGGCTGGCCCCTCAACGTCTTCCTGACGCCGGAGCAGGTGCCCTTCTACGCCGGCACCTACTTCCCGCCCGAGGATCGGCAGGGCATGCCGAGCTGGCGGCGGATCCTCGCGGCGGTGAGCGAGGCCTGGACCGAGAAGCGCGACCAGATCCGCGCCGGCTCGGACCGCGTCGCCGAGCGGCTTCAGGGCGCCGCGGCGCTGCAGCCTTCCGACGAGGTGCTCGACCCGCGCCTGCTCGACGTCGCCGCCGACACCCTCCGCACGAACTACGACGCGGTGAACGGCGGCTTCGGCGGCGCACCCAAGTTCCCGCCCGCCTCCGCGATCGAGTTCCTGCTGCGACGAGGGGAAACCGAGATGACCGCGCACACGCTGCGCGCGATGGCCTCGGGCGGGATGTACGACCAGATCGGCGGCGGCTTCGCGCGCTACTCGGTGGACGCCCGCTGGCTCGTCCCCCACTTCGAGAAGATGCTCTACGACAACGCGCTCCTCGCGCGCGCGTACCTGCACGGCTGGCAGGTGACCGGCGACGCGCTCTTTCGCAACGTGACGGAGGAGACGCTCGACTGGGCGCTGCGCGAGATGCGCGGCGAGGAGGGCGGCTTCCTGTCCGCGCTCGACGCGGACTCCGAGGGCGAGGAGGGCAAGTTCTACGTCTGGTCGCTCGAGGAGCTCGACGACGAAGCGGTCGCGGCGTTCGGCGCGACAGCGGAAGGGAACTTCGAGGGGAAGAACATCCTCGTGCGCGCCGGTGAGGCCTCGCCGGAGCTCAAGCGGCGGCTCTACGACGTCCGCGCACAGCGGGTGTGGCCGGGCATCGACGACAAGCGGCTGACTTCCTGGAACGCGCTGATGATCAGCGCGCTCGCCGATGCCGGCGCCGTGCTCGAGCGCACCGACTACCTCGACGCCGCGCGCGGGGCCGCGGAGTTCATCCTGAGCGAGCTGCGCGACGACCAGGGCCGCCTCCTGCGGACGTGGAAGGACGGCCAGGCGAAGCTGAACGCGTACCTGGAGGACCACGCGTTCCTGCTCGAGGCGCTGCTCACGCTCTACGAGGCGACGTTCGAGCCGCGCTGGTTCGGAGAGGCCAGGTCGCTCGCCGACACGATGATCGAGCGCTTCGCCGATGACGAGCGCGGCGGCTTCTTCGAAACCTCAGCCGACCACGAGCAGCTCGTCGCGCGCCGCAAGGACCTCGAGGACCACCCGATCCCGTCCGGCAACGCGAGCGCCGCCTACGGCCTGCTGCGACTGGCAGCGCTGACCGGCGAGCACGAGTACGAGAAGCGTGCGGTCGGCGTCTTCCGGCTGCTCCACACCGTGGCGGCTCGCCATGCCCAGGCGTTCTGCGCATCTGCTCCAGGGGCTCGATTTCCACTTCGCCGCAGTCAAGGAGGTGGCGCTGGTCGGGCCAGAACCGCGAGCCGCTCGAGCGGACCGTCCGGGCGCGCTTCCGGCCACATCTCGTCCTGGCCGGCGGCGAGGCGGACGGCGTGCCACTGCTCGAGGGCCGCGAGCCGGTCGACGGCCGCGCCGCCGCGTATGTCTGCGAGCACTTCGCCTGCCAGCGCCCGGTCACGGAGCCGGACGAGCTGGAAGCGCTGCTCGCCTAGGGCTGCGACGACCTCGCCGTCGGCATCCTCGCCTTCGAGGCGCGTGACCCTGACCTGCGCGCGCACGCCGCCGGCCGCGGTGATGTCGCAGACATCCCCCTCGGCCACGTCATCCGGACAGGAGACGGTCACGTCGCGCGTGCCCGTCGTCTCCTGCACGTCGCGCGCAAGCCCCTTCTCGATCTCCTCGAGCGAGGGCCCGGAATCGTCGTCCCCGCACGCCACCAGCGCCAGACACGCGCCGGTGGCGGCGAGCGCGGAACGCACTAGAGGACCGACATGTACCGGTCCAGCTCCCACTGGGAGACCTGGACGCGGTAGTCCTCCCACTCCTGCCGCTTGATCTCGATGAAGCGGTTGAACATGTGCTCACCGAGAGTGCGCAGCACGAGCTCGGACTCCGCCGTCAGCTCGATCGCCTCGCCGAGCGTCTCCGGCAGCTGCTCGATGCCGAGCCGCTTCCGGTCGTCGGGCGACAGGTGGTACAGGTTCTTCTCCATCGGCTCGGGGAGCTCGTAGCCCTTCTCGATCCCCTCGAGGCCGGCCTGGAGCAGAGCGTCGCGAACGTGAGGTACGGGTTGCACGCCGGGTCCGGGCAGCGCAGCTCCATGCGCGTGGCCTGCTCCTTGCCGGGGTGGTACAGCGGCACGCGCACCAGCGCGGAGCGGTTGCGACGCGACCAGGCGCAGTACACCGGCGCCTCGTAGCCCGGCACGAGCCGCTTGTACGAGTTCACCCACTGGGCGAAGATCGACGAGATCTCGCTGCGCGTGCTTGAGCTGGCCGGCGATGAACTGCTTGCCGGTCTGCGACAGGTAGTACTTGTCGTCCGCGTCGTAGAACGCGTTCTTGCCCTCCGTGAAGAGCGACTGGTGCGTGTGCATCCCGGACCCGTTCTCGCCGAAGAGCGGCTTCGGCATGAACGTGGCATGCCAGCCGTACTTCATGGCGTACTCCTTGACCGTGATCCGGTACGTCATGCAGTCGTCGGCCATCTTCATGGCCGGCGCGTAGCGCATGTCGATCTCGTGCTGCGACGGGCCGACCTCGTGGTGCGTGTACTCGACGTGGATGCCGAGCTGCTCGAGCGCGAGCACCGTCTCGCGCCGGACGTCCGATCCCGCGTCGAGCGTCGTCAGGTCGAAGTAGCCGCCCTCGTCGAGCACCTCCGGCTCGCCCGACTCGGGCCGCGCGTTCTTGAAGTAGAAGAACTCGAGCTCGGGGCCGACGTTGAAGGTGTCGAAGCCCATCGACTCGGCGCGCTGGAGCGCACGGCGCAGCACGTGGCGCGGGTCGCCCTCGTAGGGCTCGCGGCTCGGCGTGACGATGTCGCAGAACATCCGGCCCGACGCCCTTGTCCTCAGGACGCCACGGGAGAATTGCGAACGTCGACGGGTCGGGCATCGCGATCATGTCCGACTCCTCGATCGCGTTGAAGCCGGTGATCGACGAGCCGTCGAAGCCCATCCCGCCCTCGAACGCGTCCTCGAGCTCGTCCTTGTTGATGGAGAAGCTCTTCAGCTGCCCGAGGATGTCGGTGAACCAGAAACGAATGAAGCGAATGTCGCGGTCGTCGACGATCGACTTGACGTCGTCCGCCGTCTGCGGCTGGTCGGCCATGTTCTCCCTGTTGGTCGGGGGCGCGGAAGCGCGCAGACTACTGGCGCGGAAGCCAGTTGTGCGCCCAGCTCTTGAGGGCGCGCACGGTCGGCTCGAGGGCACGACCCTTGTCCGTGAGCACGTACTCGACCCGGACGGGGCCGCTGTCGCTCACGTGGCGCTCGACGATCCCCTCGGCCTCGAGCTCCTTCATGCGCTCGGAGAGAAGCCGATCCGAGATCTCGGGCACGAGCTCACGTACCTCTGAGAAGCGCAGCGGGCCGTCCATCAGGACGAGGAGGAGCGCGCCCGTCCAGCGCTTCCCGACCAGCTCGACGGCCTGGTGGTACAGGCCACAGCACGGAGCTCGCGTGGCGAGGTCTCTTGCCTCTGCCGTGCCGGCCTGCGCAGGCATGATCAGAGAATAGCCCTCGCCGCGAACCGGCTAAGCGGCCTGTTGGAGCCGAGCGTCCTCCGCCGACCCGTCGAGCGGGACGTCCCCCGCGCGGGTCAGGAGATTGCCGAAGGTGTTGACCGCGATGTGGGCGACCGTCTCGAGCAGCTGCTCGTCGGTCCAGCCCGCCTCGAGCGCGTCCTCGTGGTTGACACGCGGAGGCGTGCCGTCGCTCTCGAGGATGCCCTTGACGTAGGCGAGGATCGCCGCCTCGCGCTCGTCGGCCGACTCGAACTTCCGGGCCAGCGCGATCTCGTCGAGGCCCAGGCCCGCGTCGCGGGCCGTCCGCTGCAGAGCGGCAAGCGCGTATGCCGAGCCCTGGTGCTCGGCCACGCCGAGGGCGATCCGCTGCTGCGTCTTGAGCGGCAGCTCACCGTGGCGAAGCTCCGACCGGAAGCGCGCGTACGCGCGCAGCGCCGCCGGCGAGCCGGACAGCACGGCGATGAAGTTCGAAAGCTGGCCTCCAGCCGCGAGTGCGCCCTTGAGTACCGGGAGACTGCGCTCAGGAGCGGTGAGCTCGTCGTGGATCTGGAAACGGCTTTCCTTCGTCTTCATAGGCGGCACTTCACTTTCGGCAGCTTTCTTACGGACAGTAAGTATACGTCCCCATTCAAGGGACGTCACTGTGACCTCGGTCACAGTTGATACGCAGCGAGGATTAAGCGCGGATCAACGGCTGGCGCGAACTTCGCTCGTTGCGGTCATCCGCACGGAGCGCGCCGTCTTCTCGGTGAGGTCGTAGGAGACCCCCTTCACGAACGGGCCGCGGTCGACGACGCGCGCGATCACGATCCGCCCGCCGTGGGCGATCGTGACCTTCTTCCCGCACGGGAGGGTCTTGTGGGCGACGCCGAAGGTGTTCCGCGTGAGCGTGCCGCCGCAGGCCATCTTGTTCCCGTAGAGCCCGGGGCCGTACCAGGTGGCCGTGCGTCGGTTCCGCGGGCGGAACTTCGACCGGGTCATCGGGCCGACGATGCCGTCGGCTGTGATGCCGTGGCTGCGCTGGAAACCCTTGACCTTGCGCTTCGTGATCGTGCCGAAGTAACCCGTTGACGGCACCTCGAAGCCACGGCGCGAAAGCAGCATCTGGAGCGTCTTCACGTCGTTGCCCGCCGTCCCCTTCTGGAGCGTGCGATCGCCGAGCGTGGCGCGCTGCCACTTCGCGGCGTCCGCCTGGGCGGTGACGACGGCCATGAAGACCATGAAGACGCCGAGCAGGACAGCCCAGAACGCGACCCGGTCGGGCCGGCTCTTGATCTGCGTCGTTGTGCGGTTCGGGCGCCGGTACGGCTCAGGGCGACCCGTGATCTGCACGGTCCTGCGGCTCACTGCATCCTCTTCTCTTTCGTGCGCCTACGGGGTTAGCTGTCGGGCTCGCGCTGAAAGAGCTGCGCTACGCCGGTGGACCGGCGATTCGCCCCAGGCCTGCGGCTAGGCCATTGGATCCCCCGTGCCCCCTCCCTCAGGAGGAGACCTCGGCTATGGACGCGCGGCATCGTAGCAGCGGTGCACGACACGCACGCTGGGTAATTAACGGAAGGAGCAGGCTATTTCTGGCCCGCGACGGTCGCCACGTACTTCGCGACCGCCTCGGCGTTCTCGCCCTCGAGGAGCTTCGCGGGCATGCGCTTCTGCCCCGTACCGCCCACCTCGATCGCCTGTAGGACGCGTTCCTCGGTCATCTCGCCGATGCCGTCCAGATCGGGTCCGGTCACACCGCGCGCGTTGGCTGCGGCGAGCGTGTGGCAGGCGGTGCACGTCTGCCGGAAGAGCTCCTTGCCCTCCTCGAGCTCGCTCGACGCCTCCTCGTGCTGGAGCGGCGGGGTGCCGCCCTCGGATTCACCGCTCGCCGCGATGACGATCGCCGGCACGGCGAGGCCAAGCACCACGTAGAGCACCAGCATCGAGAAGCGGAAGAAGCCCCCGCCCTTCGTGAGATACGCCTCGCGCGCAGCGCCGGGTCCGCCGGAGAAGGCGACGAAGATGATGCCGAGGCCCAGAAGGACGAACGGCGCTAGGAAGGCGACTACCTCCATCGGGCGGGCATCGTATCCCGCGGGGGCGGCGGTTCGCGCTCAGGCGTCGGCGGCAGCTTCGCGCCTGGCGCGCTTCCAGCTGCCGAAGGCGGCGAAGACGTCGGAGAGCTCGGGCAGGGAAGGATCGGCCGTCGCCTGCTGCTGGTAGTCGACCATGAGCAGGCGCTCGGGCCGGGCGCCCAGCTCGGCGGCAACCTTTCGGATCGCCGCGCCGACATCCTCTGCAGACATCCGCTCGCCCTCATCCCGCTTCGCCCGGTGGGCGAAGACGCCAGCGGCGGTGCCGCGCGCGCCCGGACTCGCGTCAGCCGTCTCCTTCGCGCGGCCCTCGCCGACAAGCAGACGGCAGTGCGGGCAGCGGAGCGGCTCGGGCGGCCAGTCCGGGCCGGCATCGCTCTCGATCAGCAGGAAGCAATGCGGGCAGTACGCCTCGACAAGCGTTTCCGTCGTTCGTGACTGAGCGTGCCATCTACCCCTCCGGTCCGCAGGAGGGGCTTGGTCGTACCCCCCTGGTCCCAATTAGTGGTTGCCCCTATGCGGCTGGTGTAAACCCGGGCTTAGGCAGCGAGCGCCTGCAGCTCGCGCTCCTCGGCGAGCTTGCGAAGCGCCCTGCGCTCGAGCTTGCGAACCCCTTCCGGGGACAGCCCGGTGCGGTTCGCCACCTCGCGCAGGGGCAGGGGGTCGCCCCCGCCGATGCCGAAGCGGAGCTCGATGATCTCGCGCGCGCTGGGGTCGAGCCCGTTGAGCGCCCTGCGGATCGACTGCTCCTCGAGCGCGAGCGCGACCTCCTCGAGCGGGCCCGGGCCGTCGGCCGGGATGAGGGAACCGAGCTCGGTCTCCCCCTCCTCGCCGACCGGCGTCTCGAGGCTGACCGGGACGCGCTCGGCCGAGCGCAGCTCCTCGATCTTCTCGGGCTCCATGTCCACGTACTTCGAAAGCTCCTCGAGCGTCGGGTCGCGGCCGATCTCCGCGGCCAGCCGGCGCTCCGCCGTGCGCACGCGCGTGAGCTCCTGCGCGATGTGCACCGGCAGCCTGACCGTCCGGGAGTGATGCTGAAGGCCGCGCTGCATTGCCTGGCGGATCCACCAGGTGGCGTAGGTCGAGAACTTGAAGCCGCGCCGGTAGTCGAACTTCTCGACCGCGCGGATCAGGCCGAGGATGCCCTCCTGGATCAGGTCGAGGAACGGCAGGCCGAGGCCGCGGTAGCGCTTCGCGTTGGAGACGACGAGCCGCAGGTTGGACTCGATCATCCTGTCCTTCGCGCGCTGGTCGCCGCGCTCGATGCGCTTGGCGAGCTCGATCTCCTCGACCGCCGTGAGGAGCGGCCGCTGCGAGATGTCGCGCAGGAAGAGCTGGAGGGAGTCGCTCGTCGCCTCGGCGATGGCGGCCGCGTGGTAGCCGGTCGCCGGCTCCTCGGTGCGCCGGCTGGCGTCCAGCACTTCGATGCCCCGCCGCTCGGCCTCCGCGTAGAAGGCGTCGAGCGCGCCCTCCTCGAGTTCGAGCTCCTCGACGGCGGTTGCGATCTCGCCGAACTCGAGGGTGCCCTCGTCCTCTCCCTTCTGGAGCAGCGCGTGAAGCGTGGGGTGTCCCGTGAAACCGGCCATGCGAGCCTGAGTTCCCCAGGATAAGCACAGGCCTAACTCGCGCAAGCCCTGAAACGCGCCTGTAGCGGTTCTGCGCACCTGCGCATCCGGAAATTGCTGGCTCTACGCTTCCCGCCGAAATGAGGACGGGACTTGCCATCGCCGCCTGCTGCCTGCTCGCGGCCCCGCCCGCTGCGGCCGAGGTGAAGCAGGCGCAGAGCGTCATGCCACCGGGGCAGAGCGGCTTCGTGTCGGCGCCGTGCCTCGTCGACTCGTCGGCATGTGATCCGCACCTCACAGACCAGATCCCGCTGTTCACGGAGTTCCAGTACAAGAACTCGATGCTCGGCCAGCCGGGCGCCGAGGAGACGCCCAAGCCCGGGGTTCGCATCGTGCGCGACGAGTACGGCGTCCCGGCCGTATATGGGGACACCGAGGACGACATGTGGTGGGGCATGGGCTACGCCATCGCGCAGGACCGCCTGTTCCAGATCGAGGCTTTCCGGCGCGCGACAACCGGCACGCTCAGCGAGATCCTCGGCAAGACCGCGCTGGAGGACGACATCGTCGCGCGGCGCGACTACTACACGCAGGCCGAGCGCGAAGAGATGGTCGAGAGCCTTCCCGGCGACCTCCGTACGCGCTGGCAGGCGTATGCGGACGGGGTGAACGCGTGGATCGAGGAGGTGAACTCGGACCCGAGCAAGATGCCGGCCGAGTACGTCGCGCTCGGCGCGTCGCCCGAGCCCCTGCAGGTGCACGAAATGGCTGCAATTGGCATCTTTTTGGCGCGGACCACGCCGAGCGACGACGGCGAGGAGCTGGCGAATCTCGAGGCCTTCCAGGCGGTTGGGCCGAAGGTGTTCGACCGCGTATTTCCGCTTCGCACGCCGGGCCAGTGGGGAACCGTGCCGAAGCGCCACGGCCTGTTCCCATCGCGGCCCGGGATGACCCGCAAGCAGGAGCGGCGCGCCTTCCAGCGCTCGTCGAGCTACGCCCGCCGGCTGCCGCTGCCCACCCGAGGAGGCGGAGCGTCGGTCGCAGGCGGCGACGCTCGCGCGCTTCTTCCCCTCGCTGAGCGGTTCGAAGATGTGGGCCATGCGCAAGCTCGGCCACGCGTGGCTGCTCACCGGGCCGCAGCTCGGGTTCGTGATGCCGGAGCGCCTGGTCGAGATCGAGCTGCACTCCCCCACCCTCAACGTGCGCGGCACCACGGCGGCCGGGGCGCCCGTGATCGGGATCGGCCACAACGAGCACGTCGCCTGGGGCGTGACTAGCGGGCTCGGAGACGAGGACGACCTGTACGCCGAGGAGCTCGTGGGTGACGAGGGCTATCGCTTCCGCGGCAAGACCGAGACGATGGAATGCCGCGACGAAACGTTCACCTACCGGCCTCCCCCGGCCGACTTCCTCGCCCTGCTCGACCTCGAGGTCCCCGACACCAGCAGCGGCAGCCAAACCGAGCGCGTCTGCCGAACCGTGCACGGGCCGGTGCAGGAGGTCGTCGAAGGGCAGGGCATTGCTTACGCGCGGAAGTACGCGATCTGGAAGCGCGAGGTGGGAACGATCGTGGGCCTCGACAAGGTCAACCGCGCCGCTTCGATCGAGGACGTCGACGCCGCCGCCGACGAGCTCACCTGGAACGAGAACCTGATGGCCGCCGACGACCGGGGGAACATCGGGTACTGGAGCCCGGGCCTCATGCCGGTCCGATCCAAGCGCTGGGACGAGCGCCTGCCCTTCCCGGGCTCCGGCGGGGCGGAATGGAAGGGCCTCCTGCCGCCCAACGACCGCCCGCAGGTCATCAACCCGAGCCAGGGCTGGCTCGCCAACTGGAACAACCCGCCCTCGTTCGGCGCGACGAACGGCGACGGGCCGGCGAAGGAGCGGACGACGGGCCCGTTCCACCGCGGCAGGTACCTGGCGCGCGTCGTGCGAGCGCTTCTACCGCCGCGGGCCGACCTTCGAGGCGCTCTCGGCGATCGACCAGGTGAGCGGCTCACACGCGCAGCAGCGCATGCTTTCGACGCGCCGCCTGAAGCAGGCAGCCGGCGGCGCCCGCGGCGACGCAAAGGTCGTCCTCGACGCGATCCTCGCCTGGAACGGCGACTACGCGACCACCGACACCGACGGCAAGGTGCCGCCCGGAGTCGCGGCGTGGGATGCCTTCTGCGCGGCTGCGCGCGACGTGGCGGTCGCGCCGCTATCCGGAGGAGGTCTCGAAGCTCGGTCACAGCGCCGGCGGGTCGCACCTCCAGGAGTGCGCGACTCTCGAGTCCTTCGGCCTGCGGACGCTGCGGCCGCGCGGCTACCGGAAGGCCGCCACCGGCGCCATGACGGCGCTCGAGAAGCAGTTCGGCTCGAAGGATCCCGAGACCTGGAAGGTCGACCGGCCGACCTACCCCGTCGGATCCGAGGGCGGCGGCACCTTCCCGGAGCCCTTCCCGTTCTTCGACCGCGGCACCTGGACCGAGCTCACCGAGCTCGCCCCCTAAAGAGGGTCTGACCCTCTTTAGAAACCGAGCGCGTCGATCACCTCCGCCGCCACGCGTTCGCCCGACTGGACGGCGCCGTCGATGTAGCCCGACCAGCGCGTCGCCGTCTCCGTGCCGCCCCAGTGGATGCGCTCGACCGGCTCGCGCAGCGCGGTGCCGTAGTCGAGCAGGACCCCCGGTGGCGTGAAGCCCGTGTAGCAGCCGCCCGCCCACTCGTCGGCGGCCCAGCTCTTCTCGACGTAGAACTCGGGCTCCAGCATCTTCTCGCCGAAGTAGCGCGCGAACGACTCGAGCACAGCCTGCTTGCGCTCGGCCGCCGGCCGCGCGCCCCACACGCGTCCCTCGGTGCCCTCGAGGAAGCCCATCATCACGCCGGGCGTGCCGCCCGGCGGCGTGTTGTCGAAGGTCACCTTCACCGGGCCCTCGAGGCTCGTCGCCTGGCCTGTCAGGCCGTCATCGCGCCAGAACGGCGTCGCGTAGCGCGCCTGGCACTTGATCACCGTGCCCATCGGGACGCGTTGCTCCAGCTGCGCACGCAGCGGCGGCAGCGCCGGCCGGTGGTCGATCTTCGCGGCCATCGCGGGCGGCACGGTCACGATCACGCGGTCGGCGACCACGGTCACCCGATCGGACTCGACGCGCACCTTCCGCCCCTTTCGCACGATGCGGCGTACCGGCGACCGGAGGACAACGCGCTTCCCGAGTTGGCGTGCGACGCGGCGGGACACCGCGGACGCGCCGCCGACGAAGCGGCTGTCCTGCGCGCCACCCTCGGTGTTGATCAGGTTGTCGAAGGTGTCGGCGTTGTGCGTGTACCAGAGCACGTGCAGGAGCGAGACGTCCCGCGGCTGCGCCGACCACACTGCCTCGACGCCGAGGTCGAGCAGCGCCCTGCCGTTCGGCGTGGTGGCGTTCGCCTGCTTCCAGGTCTCGAAGGTCTGCCCGTCCCAATCCGCCGCGCTCGCGGCGGTCCAGGGTGTCTCGAGCGGCACCTCCTTCGCCATCGAGTTGATCTGCTGGATGGCCTTGAAGGCGTCGGGGACGCCCGTCGGGTCCGGCGGAATCGGTCCCAGCGGCCCGCTCGAGTCGTAGCGCTGGAGCGTGCCGTCCGCGTAGTAGACGTTCTGGCCCTCGTTGTAGGTCTTGAAGATCTCGACTCCGACGTCCTTGGCGAGCTTCGTGATCCGCTCCTGTGCCCAGCCGAACTGGGACGCCTCGGGTTTCAGCCACTGGCCGCCGACGTCGTAGTCCACGCCATCCAGCCGCCGGGTCCAGGTGCGGCCGCCAACGCGGTTGCGCGCCTCGAGGATGACCACGTCCTTGACGCCCTTCCTGACGAGCTCGCGTGCCGCTGTCAGCCCTGCGAAGCCCGCCCCGATCACGACGACGGCTGCGCGCCTCACCGCGGGTCGTTTCGGTGCCGCGGAGGCGGGGTATGGAGCAGCCGCGGCGGTCGCGCCCGCGGCCGCCGCGCCACCGATCAGCGACCTTCTCGTCACCCGCTTAGCCACGCGCCTACGCTAACGCGATGCCCGCGCTTGTGGATCACATCGACCTGGTGGTCGCGTCGCTCGAGCGCTCCCTGTCCTTCTACAAGGAGCTCCTGTCTCCGTGGGGCTCGGTCTACGACCACACGATCGAGGGGGAGCGTGGCGAGGAGGTCCACTACATCGGCGTGCCGGACGGCGGTGTCGCGATTGGGCTGCGCGAGCGCCAGGCGGACGGAGACTTCGACCGATACCGGCTCGGCGTGCACCACGTCTGCCTGTCCGCCACGTCCCGCGAACAGGTCGACGAGCGCGCGGCGTGGCTGCGCGAGCGGGGCGCCGAGATCGAGTCAGGCCCGAAGGAGTACGGCTACAGCGAGGGCTACTACGCGGTCTTCTTCTACGACCCCGACGGCCTGAAGCTCGAGATCGCCTACATCCCCGCTGATCGCGCAGCGCGGCTAGCGCCTCGTCGCGGTCGGCGCTGCCCGAGAAGCGGTGTGCGCGAGCCGGCCGTCCGCGATCCTCCGATATGCCGGCGCCGCTCCGCCCTCGTCCATCGGGACGCCGCTGCCACGACCGCGGCCGTCACGCGCGTCCGATGAGGATCCGGTCGCCCTCCTCGACGATCTCCTGCCGCTGATCGTGACGTCTCCCAGATCTCGAGCGCGTCATCGCGGATACTCGCGCAGTCCCTCGTAGCCCCCGTACACCTTCGGGTTGAACACGCGCGCGCACATGTCGAGCACGACGTCCGGCGCGTAGACCTCGGCGAGCTCCGTCGTCGGTGACGTCCGCGCGCGGCTCGCTCGCGAACTCGATCGCACGGCGGATGAGCTCGACGTTGCTCACGGCCGCAGGATCTTCGAAGCGGCGCTGGCCGCTTCGGCGGAGCCCGCGAATCCCTCGAGCAGCGGGTCGGGCTGCGCCAGCGCAGCCTCCAGGACCGGACCGCGCAGCTGTTGCTTCACCGTCGCGTATGCCTCCCGCGGCAGAAGCGACAGTCCCCGCGCGACCTCGGTCGCGCGATGGAGCACCTGGTCGGGCTCCGCGACCTCGTCGAACGCGCCTGCCTCGAGCGCCTCCTTGGCGTCGACCAGGTCAGCACCGAGAACGAGCCGCCGTGCAGCAGGAGCGTGGAGCTCTGCCCGTACGACTGCCATCGCGACGGCGGGATAGCCCGACCCCGGCCTTGAGCTCGGTCACGCCGTACTTGCCTTCGGTCGAGCCGACCCGGTAGTCGGCGCACAGCGCGAGGATCAGGCCACCGGCGATCGCGTGGCCATTGACCGCGGCGACGACAGGCCGCGGGAAGCCGTACCAGCCCTCGAAGATCCGGTTGATTCCCTCGACCATCCCGCGCTGGCCGTCCGCATCGAGGGTCGGCGCGATCTTCAGGTCGAGTCCCGCCGAGAAGAATCCCTCGCGTCCCGTGAGGACCACGGCGGCCGGCGGATCCGCGGCGAGCTCGTCCGCCAGGCGTCGTCCCTCCTCGAGCAGCACCGGATCCATCGCGTTCGCCGGCGGCCGGTCGAGCCGGACGATTGCGACGTCCTCGTCGCGCAGTACGTGGAGGTACGAGTAGGCGTTCAGCGGTTCGCCGCCGCGAGAAGATCCACGAGATCCGCTCCCTCGGCCTGGCGTCCGATTCCATGGAGCCAGCGATCGACGCCCCGCGCGCACTGACGACCCTCGTTGATTCCCCACACGATCAGCGACTGCCCCCTGCGCGCGTCGCCCGCCGCGAACACGCCCGGCACCGAGCCCATGTAGTCCGGCTCCGGAGCGTCCACGTTTCCGCGCCCGTCCAACTCGACCCCGAGCTGCTCGACCACGCCCTCGTGCTGCGGGTGAAGGAATCCCATCGCGAGCAGAGCGAGGTCGCAGTCGATCGAGAACTCGGAGCCCTCGACCTTCTCGAACGAGGGCGGCGGGCCGACACGGTGGCCGTGCAGGCGCTTGACCTTCCCGTCCTCGCCCTCGAAGTGGGTGGTCATCACGCTGAAGTCGCGGTCGCCGCCCTCCTCGTGCGCGCCCGAGGTGCGCATGATCAGCGGCCACTGCGGCCACGGCGTGACGTCCTCCGGGCGCGTGTCGGGCGGCTGCGGCAAGAGCTCGAGCTGCGTGACCGAGAGCGGCTTCTCGCGGTGCGAGTTGCCCAGGCAGTCGGCGCCCGTGTCGCCGCCGCCGATGATCACGACGTGCTTGCCGGCCGCGGTGATCGGCGTGCCGTCCTGGTATTCGCCGCCGACCCAGCGGTTGCGCATCTCGAGGTAGTCCATCGCGAAGTGCACCCCGTCGAGCTCGCGGCCGGGAACCGGGAGATCGCGCGGGATCGTCGAGCCGACGGCAAGCACGACCGCGTCGAACTGCTCACGCAGCTCGTCACCGGTGATGTCACGCCCGACGTCCACGCCGCAGCGAAGCTCCACGCCCTCCTCGACAAGCTGGTCGACGCGGCGCTGCACGATCCACTTCTCGAGCTTGAAGTCGGGCACGCCGAAACGCAGCAGGCCGCCCGCATGCGTGTTCCGCTCGAACAGCGTGACGCTGTGGCCGAACCGGTTGAGCTCCTGGGCGGCCGCGAGCCCGGCCGGGCCGGACCCGATGACGGCGACGGTCTTGCCGCTGCGAGCGGCGGGCGGCTCGGCCTTGACCCAGCCCTCCTCCCACGCGCGGTCGATGATCGACTGCTCGATCTGCTTGATGGTGACCGCGTCGTCGTTGATGTCGAGCACGCATGAGGCCTCGCATGGTGCGGGGCAGATCCGGCCCGTGAACTCGGGGAAGTTGTTCGTGGCGTGGAGCGCCCGGATCGCCTCCGGCCAGCGCTGGCGGTAGACGAGGTCGTTCCAGTCCGGGATCAGGTTGCCCAGCGGGCAGCCGTTGTGGCAGAACGGAATGCCGCAGTCCATGCAGCGGGCGCCCTGCTCGCGCAGCACCGGCTCCTCGGCCGGGAAGATGTACTCCTCGAAGTCGTCGACGCGCTCGGGGATCGGGCGCTTGCGCCCGTTCACCCGGTGGATCTTCATGAAGCCGCCTAGCTCGCCCATCGCTCAGCCCTGCGCAGGGATTGCCTGTTCCTCGATGCCGCCTGCGACGGCGGCAGCCATCGCCCCGTCCTGCGCCAGCGCGGCCCGCTCCTCCGCCTCGCGCAGCACGCGCTTGTAGTCGCGCGGGAAGACCTTCACCCACGAGCCGCGCAGCTCGTCCCACTCGGCAAGCGCGCGCTCAGCGACGGGCGACCCGGTCCGCGCAGCGTGCTCCATCACGAGCGCCCGGATCTCCTCGAAGTCCGCGTCGGTCGGGTCCTCGAGGTCGACGAGCTCGGGGTTGCACCGGTCACCGAACGTGCCCTCCTCGTCGAGCACGAACGCGATCCCGCCGGACATGCCGGCGGCGAAGTTGCGGCCCGTCTGGCCGAGCACGACGACACGCCCGCCCGTCATGTACTCGCAGCCGTGATCGCCGACGCCCTCGACCACGGTGTGCACGCCGGAGTTGCGGACGCAGAAGCGCTCGCCGGCAAGGCCGCGGAAGAACGCCTTGCCGCTGGTCGCGCCGTAGAGGACGGTGTTGCCGATGATCACGTTCTCCTCGGCGACGAACGCGGCGCCCTCCGGCGGACGCACGGCCATCACGCCGCCGGACATGCCCTTGCCGGTGTAGTCGTTGGCGTCGCCCCACAGCGTCAGCGTCACGCCCGAGGCGAGCCATGCGCCGAAGCTCTGGCCGGCGGAGCCGTGCAGCGTCACCTCGATCGTGTCCTCGGCGAGGCCCTCCTCGCCGTAGCGGCGGGCGATCTCGCCGGACAGGATGCCGCCGATCGCGCGGTGCTTGTTCTGGCAGTCGATCTCGATGTGGACGCGCTCGCCGCGCTCGAGCGCGGGCTGGGCCTGGCGGATGATCTCGTGGTCGAGGTGGTCGTCGAGCACCGGGTCCTGCGGGCGCACACGCCTGCGCGGCCACTCGGGCGGGCAGTCGGGCTGCGCGAGCAGATGCGTCAGGTCGACGCCGCGCGCCTTCCAGTGGTCGATCGCCTCCTGCGCCTCGAGCATGTCGGTGCGGCCGATCATGTCCTCGAACTTCGTGAAGCCCATCTGCGCCATGTACCGGCGCACCTCCTCGGCCACGAAGAAGAAGAAGTTGACGACGTGCTCCGGCTCGCCGTTGAACTTCTTGATCAGGTCGGGGTCCTGCGTGGCGATGCCGACCGGACACGTGTTCAGGTGGCAGGCGCGCATCATGATGCAGCCCATCGTGATCAGCGGGGCGGTGGCGAAGCCCATCTCCTCCGCGCCGAGCAGCGCGGCGATGACCACGTCGCGGCCGGTCTTCATCTGGCCGTCGGTCTGGACGATGATCCGGTCGCGCAGCTTGTTCAGCACGAGCGTCTGCTGGGTCTCGGCGAGGCCGATCTCCCACGGCACGCCGGCCGACTGGATCGAGCTGACCGGCGACGCTCCCGTGCCGCCGTCGTGGCCGGCGATCACGACGTGGTCGGAGTTCGCCTTCGCGACCCCGGCCGCGACCGTGCCCACGCCGACCTCGGCGACGAGCTTCACCGACACGCTGCCCGTCGGGTTCGCCGTGCGCAGGTCGTAGATGAGCTGCTTGAGGTCCTCGATCGAGTAGATGTCGTGGTGCGGCGGCGGGGAGATCAGCCCCACGCCCGGCGTCGAGTGGCGGATCTTCCCGATGTACTCGTCGACCTTGTGGCCGGGCAGCTGGCCGCCCTCGCCCGGCTTCGCGCCCTGGGCGATCTTGATCTGCATCTGGTCCGAGTTGACGAGGTAGTGCGCGGTCACGCCGAACCGGCCCGACGCCACCTGCTTGATCGCCGACCGGCGCGAGTCGCCGTTCGGGTCGCGCGTGTAGCGGCGCGAGTCCTCCCCGCCCTCGCCCGTGTTCGACTTCCCGCCCAAGCGGTTCATCGCGATCGCGAGCGTCTCGTGCGCGATCGAAGAGATCGACCCGAGCGACATGGCGCCGGTCGAGAAGCGCTTCACGATCTCGCTGGCCGGCTCCACCTCCTCGATCGGGACCGGCTTCGCGCCCTCCTTGATCTTGAGCAGGCCGCGCAGGGTCATACGCGCGCGTGACTCGTCGTTCACGCGCCGCGAGAACTCGTCATAGGTCTCCCGGCCGCCGTGGCGCACCGCGTGCTGGACGAGCGCGATCGTCTCCGGGTTCCACTGGTGCCGCTCGCCGAAGCGCCGCCACTGGTGGACGCCGCCGACCGGCAGCCGCTCGGCCGTCTCCGGGTACGCGCGCCGATGGCGGGCGAGTGTCTCGATCGCCAGCTCGTCGATGCCGACGCCACCGATCCGCGAGGTCGTGTGAGTGAAGTACTGGTCGACCAGGTCCTTGTTCAGGCCGACCGCCTCGAAGATCTGCGCGCCCGCATACGACCGCGTGGTCGAGATGCCCATCTTCGAGATCGTCTTCAGAATGCCCTTGCCCATCGAGGTGACGTAGTTCTGCTCCGCCTGCGTCGGCCGACTCGATCCCAGGCAGCATGCCCTGGTCGAACATGTCGCGCAGCGTTTCGAGCGCGAGATACGGGTTGATGCCGCTGGCGCCGTACCCGATCAGCGTGCAGATGTGATGCACCTCGCGCGGTTCGCCCGACTCCACCACGAGCCCTGCCTGGAGGCGCGTGCCCTCGCGCACGAGGTGGTGATGGATGCCGGCGGTGGCCAGCAGCGCGCGGGATCGGCACGCGGTCGCGGCCGGCGGCGCGGTCCGAGATGATGATGATGTTGTCGCCCCGCGCGATCAGCTCGGACGCCTCGCGGCAGAGGCGCTCCATCGCGCGGGCGAGCCCCTCGTGACCCTCCTCGACCGGCCAGGTAGCGTCGAGCACGTCCGCCGAGAAGACGTGGTGATCCACCTGCTTGAGCTTTTCGAGCTCGAAGTTCCGCAGCAGGGGCTGGCCGATGATCAGCTGGTGCGCGTGCTGCGGTGAGGACTCGAACAGGTTCGACTGCGGACCGACGCCGGTCTCGAGGCTCATCACGACGCGCTCGCGGATCGGGTCGATCGGCGGGTTCGTGACCTGCGCGAACAGCTGCTTGAAATAGCCGTACAGCGCCGGCGCCTTGTCGGAGAGGACCGCCAGCGCGAAGTCGTTGCCCATCGAGCCGGTGGGCTCGGCGACGGTCGCCCCACCCATGTCGCGCAGCGTCACGCGCAGGTCCTCCTGCGAGTAGCCGTACATCAGCTGGCGCGTGACGATCGGGTCGGTCGGGACCTGCGCGGGCGCGACGTCCTCGAGGTCGTCGAGGTGCACCGAGCCCTCGCGGAACCAGTCGCCATAGGGCTGGCGATGGGAGATCTCGTGCTTGATCTCGTCGTCCTCGACGACGCGCCCCTTGTCGAGGTCGACCATGAAGATCTTGCCCGGCGCGAGGCGGCCCTTGCGGACGATCTGGTCGGCCGGGTAGTCGAGCACGCCCGTCTCGGAGGCCATCACGACGAAGTCGTCCTTCGTGACCTGCCAGCGCCCGGGCCGCAGCCCGTTGCGGTCGAGCGTGGCGCCCAGCAGCGTGCCGTCGCAGAACGCGACGCTGGCGGGCCCGTCCCACGGCTCCATGAGGCACGAGTGGAACGCGTAGAAGTCGCGCAGCCAGTCGGGCATCGAGTCGTGGTTCTCCCACGCCTCCGGCACCATCATCATCAGCGCGTGCGGCAGTGACCGGCCCGCCATCACGAGCAGCTCGAGCGCGTTGTCGAACGTGGCGGAGTCCGAGCCGCCGGGCTGGATCGCCGGGATGACCTTCTTCAGGTCGTCGCCGAAGAGGTCGCTCGCGAGCGTCGACTCGCGCGCGCGCATCCAGTTGATGTTCCCGCGAACCGTGTTGATCTCGCCGTTGTGGCAGATGATCCGGTACGGGTGGGCGAGCTCCCAGCTCGGGAACGTGTTGGTCGAGAAGCGCGAGTGCACGAGCGCGACCGCGGTCTTGAAGCGCTCGTCCCCGAGGTCCGCGTAGTAGCGCGGAAGCTGCGGGCTCGTGAGCATGCCCTTGTAGACGATCGTCTTCGAGCTGAAGCTCGGGATGGCCAGGTCGTCGCCCGCCTCGCTCTCGATGACGCGGCGGATCACGTAGACCTTGCGCTCGAAGGCGTCCTGGTCGCCATCGAGTTGCTTGCCCAGGAAGACCTGGCGGATCGTGGGCTCGACCTCCGAGGCGCTCGGGCCCGGAACCGAATGGTCGACGGGAACGTCGCGCCAGCCGAGCAGCTTCTGCCCCTCGGCGGCGATCTTCGACTCGATCAGGCTCTCGAGCTCGCGCCGGCGCGGCTCATCGTCGCGCGGCAGGAACAGGACCCCTACGGCGTACTCGCCCGAGCGGCGGAAGCTCGAAATCGAGGACGCCGCGGAAGAACTCATCCGGTACCTGGCACAGGAGCCCCGCGCCGTCGCCCGTATCGATCTCGGCGCCGCTGGCGCCGCGGTGCTCGAGGTGGTCGAGCACGTACAGGGCGCGCGAGACGGTCTCGTGCTTCTTCGCACCCGTCAGGTCGGCAACGGCGCCGATGCCGCAGTTGTCGTGCTCGTAGCTTGGGTCGTAGAGGCCAGCGGCCTCGGGTCGCTTTCTCATGGGGTCTCTCGGGGGAGGTCGGCGGCGCGGCCCGAGGGCCGAAAGTGAACGCACCATTGTATCCAGGCACGCGGTCGAAATCCGCGTTCCCGCGAGAAACGACTGCTCAGCCGTAGATGTTCCAGGCGAAGTAGCCCATGCTGCCGAAGGCTGCGGCAAACATGACAATCACTGACGCGTACTTCTCGGCCCAGGATGTGGTGTCGGGTGGATTTCCTCTCATGGGTAGAGGGTCCCGTTTCGGAGCGTCGCTTCCCATGGAGCTACCAGGCGTCCGGCGGTGCGGTTAACCGCAATAGAAAGGCCCGCCGAGGCGGGCCTTCCCGTAGCTGGTCGATAAGCCGGATCCTGTCGTGTGCAGCCATCCATCTGTGCGGCCTACCTGGGACTCGGCGAGCAGCGTCGTCGTCCCTGCTTGGCCTTGCACCGGGTGGGGTTTGCCTTGACGCGGTCCCGTCACCGGGCCGCCGGTGCGCTCTTACCGCACCTTTTCACCCTTGCCGGCGGGGACGGCTCGAGCGTCGCCCCCGCTTAGGCGGTTGTTTTCTGTGGCACTTTCCCGCGGCTTTCGCCGGGTCGGGTTTCCCGACCACCCCGCTCTGCGGTGTCCGGACTTTCCTCGAACGCCGGTTTTCTCTCCGGCGCCCGCGGCTACATGACCAGCAGGGAGATTCTAGGCGCGATCAGCCGAGCCGGCTGCCACAGCTCGTGCACTCCGCGTCGATCCCGTTCGACAGGAGCGTGCCGCCGCACACGGGGCAATCCGCCTTGCCGTTCGCATGCACGTCCTCGTGCGCGCGCGCGAGTAGCTGTCGGAGCGTGAGCCGGTGACGACCGGGGCCTCGAAAAGAGCGGTGGCGGCCATCAGGTCACCCTCCGGCAGAGGCCGACGACGCGACCCAGGATCTGCGCGTCGCGGGTGCGGATCGGCTCGTGCGCGTCGTTCTCCGGCTGAAGCCGGATGTGGTCCTTCTCCTTGAAGTAGCGCTTGACGGTGGCCTCCTCACCCACGAGCGCCACGACGATCTCGCCGTTCTTCGCGGTCTCCTGCTTGTGGACGGTGACGTGGTCGCCGTCGAGGATGCCCGCGTCCATCATCGAGTCGCCCTTCACACGGAGGATGAACTCACCCGCATCGCCACCCGCGATGGGCGGCAGCTCGACGTAGTCCTCCACGTTCTCCTCGGCGAGGACGGGCGAGCCGGCCGCGACCTGGCCGACGAGCGGCAGTCCCGCGGGCGCCACGAGGCTCTTGGCCTTGTCCACCAGCACCTCGATGGCGCGCGGCTTCGTGGGATCGCGCTTCAGCAGCCCCAACTTCTCGAGGTTCGACAGGTGCGCGTGCACCGTCGAGGACGAGGTGAGCCCGATCGCCTTGCCTATGTCGCGGACGGTCGGCGGGTAGCCGTGCTCGCCCGAATAGCGCTTGATGAAGTCGAAAATCTCCTGCTGACGCTTCGTGAGGCTGAGCTCGACCATGGTCTACCTCCTTGGGGCCAAAACGAACATGTGTTCGACACTGTAGGTTCTCCGGCGGACGACTTCAACCATGGCCGCATACCTGATCCTGCATGGGCTGGAGGGCTCCGGCCCGGACCACTGGCAGAGCTGGCTGGCCGGCCGGCTCCGCGCCCGCGGCGAACGCGTGTCCTACCCCCACCTACCCGATCCATTCGATCCTCACCCGGCCGATTGGGACCGCGCGCTCGACGAGGAGCTCTCGCTGCTCGAGGAGCCTGTCGTGCTGTGCCATTCCCTCGCCTGCCTGCTGTGGCTGCGGCGTGCCGCACGCCCCAGCGAGGGGCCACTCGCATCACGCGTTCTGATGGTGGCCCCTCCCCATCGCGAGGACCTCGAGCCCGTGGCCCGCTTCCTCGATCACGGCGCGCGTGCGAGAGATGTCACACGCGCGGCCGGCGAGACCCTGATCGTCTGCTCCGACGACGACCCGTACTGCCCGCCCGGCGCCGTCGAGACCTACGCGGAGCCGCTGGGAATCGAGGCCCACGTGATCCCCGGAGCGGGTCACATCAACACCGATGCGGGCTACGGCGAGTGGCCAGACGTGGAGGCCTGGGCGCTCGGGGAGACCCCCTTCCCGGTTCTATACTCGCGCTAAGTCACGCGCCTGTGGCGGAATTGGTAGACGCGCAAGGTTGAGGGCCTTGTGGACCGTATGGTCCGTGGGAGTTCGAGTCTCCCTGGGCGCACTGGAACGCCGGAGTACGCTGGACGCATGGCCTCCCGGGTCAGCCCGGTCCTCTCCGACTCGCAGCTGGAGACTCTCGCCGAACACGGCGAGGAACGGACCGCCGCCGTCGGCGAGACGCTGTTCCGCGTAGGCGACCGGCGCTATCCGTTCATCGCGATCATCGAAGGCGAGGCGGCCATCCTCGATCCCGGCGGCAACGAGATCGTGCGCCATGGAGCGTCGGGCTTTCTCGGCGAGGTCACTCTGCTCTCCGGGCAGACCGTCTTTCTCACCGCGGTCGCCACGCAGCCCATGCGCTACATCGCGGTCGACCGGGACGCCCTGCGGCCGCTGCTGTTCGACGACGGCGCGCTGGCCGACCTCCTGCTCTCGACGTTCATCGAGCGCCGGGAGGCGCTTGCAGCAGCTCCACGGAATCGGCATCGAGGTCGTCGGCCCGCGGTCCTCGGCCGACACGCGGCGGATCGTCGACTTCGCGAAGCGCCTACACCTTCCCCACGAGTGGCGTGACTCCGCCCAGGTCACGGGGGTCACGCCGGAACGGCTTCCGCTCGTCCGGTTGCCCGGGGGTGCGGAGCTGTACCGGCCGACGAACGGCGAGCTGTCGCGCGCGCTCGGCATCGGGCTCGAGCTCGAAGCCCGGGAGGAGGTCGACCTTCTGGTGGTGGGCGGGGGCCCCGCGGGCCTCGGAGCTGCCGTGTACGGCGCATCGGAGGGGCTTGACACCCTCGTGATCGAGAGCGCTGTGCTCGGCGGTCAAGCCGGCACGTCGCGCCGGATCGAGAACTACCTCGGCTTCCCCGGCGGAATCAGCGGCTCGGAGCTGACGGGCCGCGCGATCATTCAGGCGCGGAAGTTCCAGGCCAGGCTCGCCACCCCGTATCGCGCGATCGCGCTCGAGCCGGGCGAGGATCGCCACGTCGTGAGACTCGAAGACGACCACGAGGTCGCGGCACGTAGCGTCCTACTCGCGACCGGCGCCGACTACCGGCGGCTCCCCTGCGATGACCTCCCGAGCTATGAGGGCATCAGTGTCTTCTACGCGGCCGGCCCGCCCGAGGCGGAGCGCTGCGCCGGAACCCGGGTCGGAGTCGTGGGCGGCGGCAACTCGGCGGGCCAGGGTGCGATCTGGCTGGCGCGCGGCGGCGCGCTCGTGACGCTCCTTCACCGGCGCGCCGACCTCGCGGAGACGATGTCCCACTACCTCCTCGGCGAGCTCGATCGCTACGGCGTGGCGGTACGTGACCGCAGCGAGATCGCGGCTCTCCATGGGCGCGACGGCGAGCTCGAGGCGGTGACGCTACGCGACGGCGCGAAGCTCCCCATCTCCACCCTCTTTCTGTTTCTCGGGGCGGAGCCGTGCACGGACTGGCTCGGCGACGCCGTCGCCCGCGACGAGCGCGGCTTCCTCCTGACCGGCCCCGACGCGGGCGCGTCCGGCCTGCTCGAGACGAGCGTGCCCGGGATCTACGCGGCCGGAGATGTCAGGGCGGGCTCGACGAAACGCTGCGCAACAGCGGTGGGCGAGGGGAGCGCCGCGGTGCAGCACGTGCACGAGCACCTGGCGTTGTTCGACGCCGCGAGGTGAGACGGCGCGGTCAGTTCCAGTCGCGCAGCTCGTCGTCGGCCTCGCCGTAGACCGCGTCGCTGATCTCGGGCTCCTCGAGCCCGACATGGCCGAAGATCGACGCGGTGCCTCGATCGTCGCCGTGCGAGGCGTGCTTGATCAGGTCTTCCTCGGCAAGCTCGAAGCCTTCCGAGGCACCGCCGCCGGCCTCGTCGACGGGTCTCCGCTCCTCGCGATGTCGATCAGAAGATGAGCTCATGCGGACCTCCTTAGCCGTCACTCCCTGCCGCCGCCGAACAGGCTGAGCAGGAGCAGCCACACGTTGAAGATGTCGAGGAAGATGCTCGCCGCGATCAGAACCGCGGCGTCGGCACCTCCTCGGCGAAGCCGGTTGAAGTCGTAGATCGTGAACCCGCCGAAGATCACAAGACCGGCGACGGCGTAGATGACGTTGCTGCCGGGAATCGAGACGAAAATCGCCACCAGCCCGAAAACGATCAGACCGAGCAGCGCCCAAAACAGGGTGCGTCCCCAGGCCGAGAGATCGCGCTTCGTCGCGTAGCCGTACGCACCCAGCGCGCCGACGAATGCCGCCGTTGCCCCCGTCGCTTGCCAAAGAGCGGACGGGTCGGCGTCGGCGTAGTCGGCCACGACTGGGGCGACCGCGAGGCCGAGGACGAGGCCCAACCCGAACAGGAGCCCGATCGCGAGTTGCTCGCGGCCTCGAGCCACCGCGACATTGAGCCCGATGACGAGTGCGAGCGCACCGATGAACAGCACCATCCCCGTCGCGCCGCTCAGATCGCGTCCGATGTAGGCCCCCAGCGCGGCGAAACCGACCGTGAAGGCCACGAACCCCATGACCTGGCCGAGCAAGGCCCTGGCGTCGCGCTCGGTCGGTTTGGCGGCGAGAGTCGGGGCGGGGTACGTCGTTTCGATCGTGCTCATGATGTGACCCTGATCGCCTTGGCAGCGCGTCGCGCCCGTGGAACCCCCCGGGGTCGTGCGTCAGCTCGTGGGGCCGAACCGCTCGGTGCGGATCCGCCCGGCGTCGAGGCCCGCGCCGAGCAGCAGCTCGCGAGGCCGCCTCGACGAAGCCGCTCGATCCGCAGACGAAGGCGAGCTGGGCGCCATCGAGTGCCTCGACGATCAGCGACGAGTCGATCCGGCCCGTGTGCCCGGCCCAGTCGTGCGGGGCCTCGC
The DNA here is from genome assembly GCA_963839405.1 of uncultured Thermoleophilaceae bacterium. Lineage (GTDB taxonomy): Bacteria > Actinomycetota > Thermoleophilia > Solirubrobacterales > Thermoleophilaceae > DASPHG01. The sequence continues at coordinate 586,979 of CAWIUV010000004.1, read as the reverse complement.
GCGTGAAGGTGACGAGCGCCTCGTCGCCGAGCTCGTCGGCGTAGATCAGTTCGTCCGCGGACCTGACCGAGTACACGAGACGCATGGCCAGCTCGGGCATGGTCCGCCGCCGGTGGCGCAGCATGCACATCAGCGGCACCACCCCCGACCCGCCGCCCACGAGAACCACGGGCGACTCCCCGCGCCAGACGAAGTAGGAAGTGAACGGCCCGCGGACCTCGACCCGGTCGCCCTCGACCACGACATCGTGGAAGTAGGGGGACACTTCTCCGTCGTCGAGGCGATCCATCGTGAGCTCGATCTCCCCCTCGTCGAGCGGCGAGGAGGCGATCGAATAGGAGCGTTGGGCTCGATAGCCATCAGGGGCGGTGAGGCGGACGTCGTAGTGCTGGCCCGGCAGGTGGGCCATCCACATGGGGAGCCGGATGCGGAAGGACTTAGCCCGCGGTGTCTCGGGTTTGATCCGAGTGACCGTCCCGATCTGCCACCTTCCTGGCGCGCGCTGCTCGACCGGCGTCAGTCGGTCCAATAGCGCTCCTCGTTCCAGGGGTCGCCGCGGTTGTGGTAGCCGTTCTGCTCCCAGAATCCCGGCTCGTCGTGGTCCATCACGCGCAGCCCCGCCACCCACTTCGCGCTCTTCCAGAAGTAGAGGTGAGGCACCAGCAGCCGGGCGGGACCGCCGTGCTCGCGAGGCAGTGACTCGCCCTCGTGCTCGGTCACGACCCACGCCTTGCCGTCGGTCAGGTCGTCCAGCGCGAGGTTGGTGGTGTAGCCGCCGTACGAGAACGCCATCGCATATGCGCCGTGCGGGTCCACGTCCTCCATCAGCACGTCGACCGACACGCCGCCGAAACTCGTGCCGAGCTTCGACCACTTCGTTACGCAGTGGATGTCGCAGGGGACCTTCTCGAACGGCAGCTCGCGGAACTCGGCGCAGGTCCACTCGCGCTCCTGCCCGACCATCCCGTCGATCCGGAACCCCCAGTCCTCGGGATCGACCTGCGGCGTCGGGCCCGCGGTCAGCACCGGGAACCCGGCTCCGCGTACTGGCCCGGCGGGAGCCGCTCCGTCAGCTCGCCGGCTTCGCGCCGCCGGCCGCTGAACCCTCGGGAGACGAAGTCGCCCATCGGTGCCGACGGCAGCGATTTAGGCTTTGCCCGCGACCGACTCGGTCCGACGGGGAAGAGTCCAGTCCGGGCGGGGAAAGTGGCAGGTGTACCCGTTCGGATAGCGCTCGAGATAGTCCTGATGCTCGGGCTCGGCCTCCCAGAACGGGCCGGCCGGCATCGCCTCCGTCACGACCTTCCCCGGCCAGAGGCCCGACGCTTCGACGTCGGCGATCGTGTCCTCGGCGACAAGGCGCTGTTCCTCGTCGAGATAGAAGATGGCCGAGCGATAGCTCATCCCCACGTCGTTGCCCTGACGGTTCAACGTGGTCGGATCGTGGATCTGAAAGAAGAGCTCCAGCAGCTCTCGATATGAGACCTGCTCGGGGTCGAAGACGACCTCGATCGCCTCGGCGTGCGTGCCGTGGTTGCGGTACGTCGCATTCGCGACGTCGCCGCCGGTGTAGCCCACCCTCGTCGATAGGACCCCGGGTCGCTTCCCGATCAGATCCTGCATCCCCCAGAAACAGCCGCCGGCAAGAATCGCCTTCTGGATTCCGCTCACGCGTCGCCACCTGCCTCGCGGTCCAGCTCCAGCGCCAACGAGTTGATGCAGTAGCGCAGGCCGGTCGGCGGCGGGCCGTCCTGGAAGACGTGGCCCAGGTGCGAGTCGCAGGTCGCACAAAGCACCTCGGTCTGGCGCATGCCGAAGCTGCGGTCGTCCTCCAGTCGGACCAGGGTCTCGTCGACCGGGGCGAAGAAGCTCGGCCATCCGGTGTTCGACTCGAACTTGGTCTCCGACCGAAACAGCTCGGTCCCGCAGGCCGCGCACCGGTAGAGCCCGGGCGCCTTGATCTCGCAGTACTCGCCTGACCAGGGCCGCTCGGTGCCCTTGCGGCGCATGACTTCGTAACGCTCGCGCCCGAGGATCTCAAGCCACTCGGCGTCGGTATGGGTCACCTGTGTCCTCATCGTCCTCCTCCTGTCGCTTGATGAGGGGTCATCAGGGTTGCGCCCCGGCTCGGCGGTCGCGCCCGTGCAAGTCCCTGGTCACTAAGGCCTGGCGGCATCGCGCCACCCCGCGCCACCCCGAGCCGCTCGCGCGCGATCTTCTCGCGAAGATCGGCGTCCTCTCGCTGCACGGCGCGTGCGCCCTCGATCACCTGCTCGACCTCGGCCGCCGGGATCACGGCCGCGCCCGAGTCGTCGGCGAACACGTATCCGCCGGGCACCACCCCGACGCCGCGCAGCACGACCGGCACGTTCGCCTGATGCGGAGTGACCAGGTCCCCTCCCCAGCGGGTCGCCTCGCCGGCGCAGTAGGCGGCGAAGTCGTACTGGCGGAGCTCGGCGAAGTCGCGCAGCCTGCCGTCGGTGAGCAGCCCGGCGAGCCCGTGGTGGTGGAGCCGCGCGAGCTTCGTCCCGCCGCCCATCGAGGCGTCGGTGTAGCCGTTGCTAGCCAGCACCAGGACCTTGCCGGCGGGCGAGTCGCCGACCGCCTCGTAGAAGAGCTCCGCGAGGTTGTAGCGCTCAGGGTCGAGCGCCGCCGAGCAGCTCGGGAAGTACGAGATCGTCACGGCCGGCCCGAACAGAACACGGCCGGGGGTCGGGGTCACCACGTCGAGGATGTGGCAGCGGTGCCGGTGCATCCGTCCGAGCGCGTCGACGATGTCGGCGCACCGGAGGCCCCCGGCTGCGTTGCGCAGAGCGGCAGGATCAGTGCCCGCGGTCACGCCGGCTAGAGATCGTGTCGAGAAGCTCTTGGCATACCTGCTCGGCAGCGGCGGCAGGTACCGGCGCAGACGCGGCAATGCTCGTGGTGCTCTGCGTGCCGCTCGCACTCCTCGCCACAGGCGCGACAGGCCACCGCGCAGGCTTGGATCGCTGAGTGGAGGACGCCGACATCGGGAGCGGTCTGGCGGGTGAGGATGCGGCCCGTCGCGTCGCAGGCATCAGCGCAATCGAGGTTCAGGCGTATGCAGCGGACCAACTTCTGAACGTCCTCCTCGCCGAGACAGGCGTCGGCACAGCTAGTGCAGGTGCCGGCACAGTCGAAGCACGTGTCGATGCAGCGCAGGAGCGCGTCGCGATCGAGGCTCGGCGGCGTCGGATGCAGCTTGATGAGTTCTTGAACCGTCACTTCGTCATCCGGATGGCCTCGTCAAGCCATTCTCGCTCGGAGGTATCGAGCCCGTCGACGTATGTCTGGATTCCCTCCCGGTGGGCGGCGTCGAAGTCGGCGACCAGCTCTCGCCCGTCCTCGGTGAGCGAGTGTCGACGTCGCTCCTCGCGCACGTAGCCACGACTGCGTAGGCGGCTGACCGCCGGATATGCCGCCTGGAGCGAGAGCCCGCTGATCCGGGCGAGGTCCCTGACGCCGCTGGGGCCTTTTCTGGTGGTCAGCGCCAGGAGCAGACGTAGATCCTCGAAAGAGAGCGCGAGCTTCTCCGCCTGCATGGTTATCTCCGCCCAACCGACCAGGTCGACGCAGCGCAGACGCGTTGCGAGCTCCTCAACGAGCGGTTCGGTCGAGGCTGGAAAACGACTGGTAGATGCATCCACTGTGAACTCCTCACCGGGGAAGCGACCCGAACGCGGCTCGGATCTCTTGGGAGAACAGCTCGGGCTGCTCCCAGGCCGCAAAGTGCCCGCCGCGATCGAGCTCGTTGTAATAGACGAGGTTGGGATACGCCTTCTCCGTCCAGCTCCGCGGCGCCTGATATTGCTCGCCAGGAAAGACAGTCACGGCCACCGGAATCGAGACGCCCTTGGCGTTGAAAAAGCCACCCTTGTATTCCCAATAGAGACGAGACGCGGAGACCGCCGTGTTCGTCAACCAATAGAGCGTGATGTTGTCGAGGATCTCGTCACGCGTCAGTTCGCCCGTGGCGCTCGTCGTGCGGTTCAGAGCCGAGGCGACTGCCGCGGCGGGCTGGCCGTCGGCATCGTTGTGGTCGAGAAGCCAGGCGGCCAGGCCGACTGGTGAATCCGCGATGCCGCACAAGGTTTGCGGGCGCGCCGCCATCATGCTGGCGTACTCGACTTGCTTGTAGGTCCTGATCAGCTGCTCATAGGCGCGTCGTTCCTCGGCCGAGAGACCGGATGGCGGCGGGTCGCCGGCCAGGGAAGCCGTGTCGACTTCGGCTGGGACGGTGGCTGGCATGTTGGTGTGGATGGCCAGCAATCCCTCAGGTGCCTGCAGGCCCATCTGGTCGACGACAAACGCGCCCCAGTCGCCACCCTGGGCGACGTAGCGGGTGTAGCCGAGCCGCTTCATCAGTTTCGCCCAGGCTCGGCCCATGCGCTCGGGGCCCCAGCCGGTGCTGGTCGGCTTGCCTGAAAAGCCGTAGCCCGGCATCGACGGAATCACCACATGGAAAGCGTCCGATGCGCTCGCACCGTGTGCGGTGGGATTGGTGAGCGGATCGATGATCTTCAGTTGCTCGATGATCGAGCCGGGCCATCCGTGTGTGACGATGAGCGGCAACGCATCTTCATGTTCAGAACGAACGTGAATGAAATGAATGTCGAGCCCGTCGATCTCGGTCACGAACTGCGGCAGGGCGTTCAGCTTCTCCTCGCACCTGCGCCAGTCGTAATCCGTCGCCCAGTATTCGGCGAGCTCCTGGATCATCGCGAGCGGTACGCCCTGCGAATGATCCGCGACGGTCTCCTTGTCGGGCCAGCGCGTTTCCGCGATCCGGTGGCGAAGATCGGCAAGCTCCTCTTCCGCAATGTCGACGTGGAAGGGCCGAATTTCCGTGGCGGGTTCGACGGTGGTAGTCATGATCACGTCCTTGGTCGCGGGTTCATCAACGCAATGAGCTGAATGCAGCCCTCACCTCGGTGGAGAAGAGCTCCGGCTCCTCCCAGGCGGCGAAATGGCCGCCGCTGTCGACCTCGTTGAAGTACGCGAGGTCGGGGTACACCGCCTCGACCCAGCTGCGCGGGGAAGCCCAGATCTCGCCGGGGAACGTCGTGAAGCCGACGGGGACCGAGACGGGCGGAGGAGGCTCGCCGCTGGCAAGCGCTGCGGCCAACGCGCGTCCGTCCTCCCAGTACGACCGGGCCGCCGACGCTGCGGTGCCGGTCAGCCAGTACAGCGTGATGTTGTCGACGACGGTGTCGCGGGTGAGATTGCCCACGGGCTTGCCGTCGACAAACGCGCGGGAGATCTTGTAGTAGCTGTCCGTGTCGTGGTCGAGCATCCAGGCCGCCAGCCCGACGGGTGAATCCAGCAGGGAGTACCCGATCGTCTGCGGCCGGGTGGCCATTTCGAGGAAGTAGCCGAAGCCGTCCTCCTTGAACGTCGCGACCGCCTCGGCCGCTGTGCGTTCCTGTTCGGATTCCTTGGGCAGGTGATCGCCGATTGCGAGCACCGCCGTGAGCAGGTTCAGGTGGTAGCCGACCAAACCCTCGACCGCCTGGCGGCCCATCAGGTCGGTGACGAGGGCACCCACGTCGCCGCCCTGGCCGACGTAGCGGGTGTAGCCGAGGCGGTGCATCAGTTCCGCCCACGCGCGTGCCGTGCGGCTGGCATCCCAGCCGAGCTCGGTCGGCTCGCCCGAGAACCCGTAGCCGGGCAAGGACGGCAGCACGAGGTGGAACGCGTCGTCGGGCGTGCCACCGTGCGCGGTCGGGTCGGTCAGCGGGCCGACGGTCTCCAGCAGCTCGATGACCGAGCCGGGCCAGCCATGCGTCATGATCAGCGGCATCGCGTCATCGTGCGGTGACCGGACGTGGATGAAGTGGATGTCCGCCCCGTCGATCTCGGTTGTGAACTGAGGCAGCGCGTTGAGCTTCGCCTCGACCTTGCGCCAGTCGTAGTCGGTCGTCCAGTAGCGCGCGAGCGCCTGCAGCGTCGCAAGCTGCACGCCCTGGGAGCGGTCTGCAACGAGCTCTTCAGAAGGCCAGCGCGTCGCCTCGATCCGGCTTCGCAGCTCAGCGAGCTTCGCTTCGGGAATCTCGACCTGGAAAGGACGTACCTCGCTGCCGGTCTCGGCGGCGGTAGTGGTCGCAGAGGTCATGAATATCTCCTTTCAAATGTCCTAGATGACCAGCGCCGCGAAGAGCGCGAAGCAGGCCAGCTCGGAGATGACGATTCCCGCCAGTAGGAGTCGGCCGGTGCCGCCCTCGCGCTCGCGCGTCGGTGGTGCCTCCGCACGATCCCCAGCGGCGCGATCTTGATCCGGTGACAGCTGCATGGGACCTCCTGGGCGATTGGCAGCGCGAGCGCCGCGCCGATTGACTGCATGGTCGCCTGGCGCGTGGCGCGTCGCGCCCGTGGAACCCCCGGGCCGTGATCCCGTGGCCGTTACCCGAACGTGAACGCATACGCCCGGGCGCCGGGCTCGCGGAAGGTGATCTCGAGCGTCCGTTCGCGGACCGCGCCGCCCTCGCGGATGAGCTGGTACAGGCGGCTGCCGTCAAGCAACCCGTCGCCGGCTTCGTCGACGTCGACGCCGTGTGACGAGCCCGGAGCCTCGCCGTCGAGGAGCACGCGGAGGGGGATCGGCTCGCGCGCGTCGGAAGACAGCACGAGATGCGCGTCGCGCGCGTGGAAGCGGCAAGCGATGCTGCCTCCGGCCTGGTCGAGCACGACGTTCTCACGCCCGACCTCCCAGTCGCCGGTCAGTTCGTAGGCGTGGCGGTCGCCGCGTTCGTACCCCAGATACGTCTCGGGCGTGCGCAGATGGTCCCAGTCGGCCTCGGCCTCCACGCCGATCCCTTCGACGGTGACTGAGATCGCGCTCGACGCCGAGAAGACGCTGGATGACGCGCTCCGACTCCTCGTAGCGTCCTTCACCGAAGTGCTGGTCGCGGATGACGCCGTCTGCATCGATGAAGTAGAGCGCCGGCCAATAGTGGTTGTCGAAGGCGCTCCAGATCTCGTAGTCGTTGTCGACCGCGACTGGATAGTCGATCGCCCGCTCGCCGATCGCGTCCCGGATGCCGTCGATGTCGTGCTCGAACGAGAACTCCGGCGTGTGGACCCCGATCACGACCAACCCGTCGATCCCGGTAGGCATGCGACCACGCGCGGACGTAGGGCTCTTGGCGCAGCCAGTTGATGCACGTCAGCGTCCAGAAGTTGACCAGGACGACGTGCCCGCGCAGGTCGGCGGGGCCGAGTGGCTCGGAGTTGAGCCACCCGGTCGCCCCGCCGAGCGAGGGCATGTGCACCCGAGGGAACAGAACGTTCATGGCGCCCTCACCATCGAGGGACGAGCTCTCGGCCGCACTTCCGCGATGAGGATTCCCGCGACGAAGACCAGAACGAGAAGCTGGTAGCCGACGCTAGTCCGCTCGTAGAACTCGGTCTCAGAGCCCCTGTAGGCGACGTCGATTGCAATCGCCAGGGAGAGCACACCCGCCGCCACGGCCACCAACCCGAGCCAGGCGCCGAATCGGCGGCTGACCGCTACGACGACGCCCAGGAGGACCAGCGTCAGGCTGTACACACCGTAGAAGAAGCTCTGAACGCCCCAGCCCGTCCAGAGCACGGTTTCCGCGTTGGCAAAGCGAGTCGCCTCCTCGGCGCGCGGTGCGTGGACCCATGCGTCGACCGCCTGCTTGAGTGCAACTCCGTCCACGGCCTGCAGAACGGCGCAGGTAGCCGCGGTCGCCACCGCTCCAGCACCGGCGAGTGCAGCCAGGTGAGGACTCTCATGGCGCAGCGCGCGGGCCAGCACGAACAATCCGGTGAGACCGAGAAGGAAGCCCGCGAACTGCACGAGATGAGCAGCGACCCACGCTCCGCTGTCGGCGTAGCGAGTGAAGATCGCCTCATGGTCGGTCCCCTCCTTCGATGGGAGGAGCGTCCAAGTCGCGACCGCGTTCAATACCGCTCCCGAGACCATGAGTCCAGCGCTGAGGGCGAACTCTCGTGGGAACCCGTCACTGCTCGAGTTCATCATTCCGCCTGTCGGGCGCTGCGACGATGCCCTTGGCCTCGGCCATGTAGCGCCCGGCGGCCGCGGAGGCCTCGTCCGGAGAGCTCGCGCTCTGGCGAGCGTCCATGTACGCGGCGTACCAGTCCCACCAGTCATGTGGTGGGGCGACCGCCTCGAATGCGCCGTGACGCTCAGACGTTTCGTGCAGCAGATCTGCGAGGGAAGCGATTTCCATGTCAGTCCTCCGGCTCTAGGCGGCCCTGCAACTCGGCGGGGCCGAGTGGCTCGGAGTTGAGCCACTCGGTCGTCCCGCCGAGCGAGGGCATGCGCAGACGATGAACACGGTCACCTAGCGAAGCGACCGGAACCCCGTGCGGACCTCGGAGGCGTACAGCTCCGGCTGCTCCCAGGCGGCGAAGTGCCCGCCGCGGTCGACGTCGTTGAAGTGCACGAGGTTGGGGTAAGCCTGCTCCGCCCAGCTCCGCGCGGAGTAGACGATGTCGTCGGGGAAGTTGCTCACGGCAACTGGAACGGAGACGTTCCTGACGCCGGCCCAGCTGGCCTTGTGTTCCCAGTAGATGCGAGACGCAGAGACCCCGGTGTTCGTCAACCAGAACAGGGTGACGTTGTCGAGGATGTCGTCACGCGTCAGGCCTCCTTCGCGCCCGTCGACGAAGGCGGGGGCGATCAGCATCTCGTAGCTGACCGGGTCGTGGTCGATCATCCACGCCGCCAGGGCGACGGGTGAGTCAGCCAGTCCGAACAGCGACTGCGGGTGCCACGCCATCTCGGCCTGGCCCGCGTACCCGTAGGCGCCCGCCAGCATCTCGTACGTGCGTCGTTCGTCGTCTGAGAGGTCCGCCGGCGGCGCGGCGCCGCTCGCGATCGCCTGTTCGATGGCGGCCGGAACCACCCCGGCGAAGGTGGTGTGGATCCCGATCAGCTCCGCGGGGGCGTCGCCAGCGGCCATCACATCGACGAGGATCCCGCCCCAGTCGCCGCCTGTCGCCACGAACTGCGTGTAGCCGAGGCGCTTCATCAGCTCGACCCAGGCGCGTCCGATACGGGGCACATCCCAGCCGGCTTCGGTCGGCTTGCCCGAGAACCCGTAGCCCGGCATGTTCGGGATCACCACGTGGAAGGCGTCCGATGCACTACCGCCATGTGCGGTCGGGTCGGTGAGCAAATCGACGATCTTCAACTGCTCGATCACCGAGCCGGGCCATCCGTGGCAGACGACGACCGGCAGCGCATCCTCGTGCTTCGAGCGAACGTGGACGAAGTGGATGTCCAGCCCGTCGATCTCGGTGATGAAGTTGGGCACCGAGTTGAGCTTGGCCTCGCACTTGCGCCAGTCGTACTCGTTGACCCAGTAGTCCGCGAGCGCCTGCATCGTCGCCAGCTGCACGCCCTGCGACGCATCGTCCACGGTTTCCTGTTCTGGGAAGCGCGTGGCCGCGATGCGGGCGCGCAGGTCCTCGAGGTCCGCCTCGGGGATGTCGATCGTGAACGGCCGGATCGTTGTGGCGTCCGCTGTCTTTTCGGCCATGACAGCCATGTGGTTCTCCTTCGTTGGTGACGAGACGCAGCCTCCTCGGCGCGTCTGCACGTCGCGCCCGTAGGGTTCCCTGGTCTAGGTCGCCGCCGGCACGACGCAGAGCTCCGGCCGATCGGATCTGTTCAATCCCCGTCGCAGCGAGATGAACGCCAGGGCGCCCGCGAGCAGCGGCAGCCAGAACAGGATCACGCGGTAGACGAGTACCGCGGCGACCGTGACGGCGGGCGGCGTCCCGAACACGATCAGCGTGCCGATCAGTCCGCCGTCGATTCCTCCGAGGCCACCCGGCAACGGGAGCAGGCCGCCGAGTTGGCCGATCAGGTAGCCCATCAGGATCACCGTGATCGCCGGCGAGTAGCCGAAAGCCTGGAAGGTGGCCCACAGCACGGCGTTGTCCCACGCCCAGTAGCCGAGTGCCCCGCCGATCACGAGCAGGTTTCGCGAACGCAACATCTCAACCGCCTCGCGCGCCCCGCCTACGAGCGCCTTGCGCACCTCGTGGATCGCCTTGCGGGTTCGCCCGGCTTCGTCGGAGACCGAGCGCCCGACTCCCAGCCGCGGCACGACAAGCACCGCGGCGATCACGAGCACGGCGCCTGCCGCTGGCAGGCAGTGAGCCAGAGCGGCAGGTCGGGTCCGAGCACGCCCAGCGCCAGGACCGTGCCGAGCACCGCCACCGCGATGAAGTTCACCGAGCTCTTGATCAGGAAGAAGGCCACCGAGCGGCTGGCGATTCGCCGCGCCGGCATGCCTCCCTCCCGCAGGATCCAGGCGCCGAGGGCGAGGCCGCCCGCCCCGCTGGCCGGCACGATCGAGCCGGCGCCGAGCTCCGCCAAACCGATCTCCCAGCTGGTCCGCCACGGCAGGTTCTGGCAGAAGATGGGCCGGAACATCAGGACGTAGGACACGCACGACAGGGCCTCGCACGCCACAGCCAGAGCCAGCCACTCCGGCTGTGCCTGGGTTAGCAGGTCGCGGACCTCGCCGAGCCCCGGGGCGAGCAGCAGCACGAAACCGACGAGCGCCAGGACGGCAACGATCTGCAGCGCACGCCTCCCCAGCTTCTTCGGCTGGAACTCGTCAGGGAGCGTGACGTCCGGCGGTTCGGCGGGACCGAGCGGCTCAGAGTTGAGCCGCTCGGTCGCCCCGCCGAGCGAGGGCGTGTGCACCCGCGCGGATACCGACATCTACCGAAGCGAGCGCAACCCGGTGCGGACCTCCTCGACGAACAGCTCCGGCTGCTCCCATGCCGCGAAGTGCCCGCCCTTGTCGAGCCGGTTGTAATGGATCAGGTTCGGATAGGCCTCCTCTGCCCAACTTCCGCGGCACCTGGTAGAGCTCACCCGGAAACACGCTCACGGCTACCGGGACGGACACGCCCTTCGGGTCGAAGAAGCCGAACTTGTTCTCCCGATAGAGGCGTCCCGAGGAGACCCCCGTGTTCGTCAGCCAGTAGAGGGTGATGTTGTCGAGGATGTCGTCTCGGGTAAGGCCCTCGGCCTCTCCGTCGAAGACGCGTGCGATGAGCGCCATGCTGGTCGAGTCGTGGTCGATCATCCAGGCGGCCAGGCCGACGGGTGAATCGGCGATTCCGTACAGCGTCTGCGGGTGGGTTCCCATCTCGAGTGCGTAGGCCACGTCCGTCGCAAAGAAGTCCTTCAGCTTCTCGTAGAGGCGTGTTTCCTCGTCATCAAGATCGGTCGGCTCCGGGCCGCCCGACGTGACCGCCGCTGCAACGTCGGGTCGGACCGCACCAGGGAAGTTGGTGTGGATGCCGATCAACCCCGGAGGCGCCTGTGCACCCATCAGGTCGACGATCTGCCCGCCCCAATCGCCGCCCGAGGCGACGTAGCGGTCGTATCCCAGGCGCTCCATCAGCACCGCCCAGGCACGCGCGATGTGGTCAGGGCCCCAGCCGGCCTCGGCCGGCTTGCCTGACAACCCGTAGCCCGGCATCGACGGGATCACCAGGTGAAACGCGTCCGATGCGTCCGCCCCATGCGCCGTCGGATTGGTCAGTGGATCGATGATCTTCAGCTGCTCCACGACCGAGCCCGGCCATCCGTGCGTGACGATCAGCGGCAGCGCGTCCTCGTGGTCCGAGCGGACGTGGATGAAATGGATGTCGAGCCCATCGATCTCGGTGATGAAGTGCGGCAGGGCATCCAGCTTCTCCTCGCACTTGCGCCAGTCGTACTCGTCGACCCAGTAGCGCGCGAGCTCCTGCATCGTCGCGAGCGGCGGGCCCTGCGACAGGTCGTCGACGGTCTCCTTCTCGGGCCAGCGCGTGGCGACGATGCGCGCACGCAGGTCGTCGAGATCCGCCTGTGGGATCTCCCCCGTGAGCGGACGGATCGCCGTGGCGTCCGTTGACTTTTCGGCCATGACGGCCATGTTGGTTCTCCTTGGTTGGTGACGGCACGAAGCCTCCTCGGCTCGCCTGCGCGTCGCGCCCGTAGGGTTCCCTGGGCTGCGCCCGTGGGTAGGCTCCATGGCCGCTCCGGCTGCGCGCAGTCACAGTTGGGGCATGCCCGTTTCTGTGCTGATCGTCGACGACGACGAGAGCTTCATCCGCGTTGCAACGGAACTGCTGCGTGATCGCGGCTACAACGTCCTCGGTCACGCGAACTCGGCCGAGGAGGCGTTGGCGCGAGCAGCCGAGCTGAAGCCGAACGCCATCCTGCTTGACGTCCATCTACCCGACCGCGACGGTGTTGACGTGGCTGTGGAGCTCTCCCGCCGAAAGCACTCTCCGATCGTGCTGCTGACATCGACCGACCGGCAGGCTGTCGATCACGGTCTCGTCCTGAGCTGCGCTGCAGCCGGCTTCGTCGCCAAGATCGACCTTCCGACGGCTGATCTGGACGCCTACCTCAAGGGCTGACCTCGGCTACCAGTGGTATCGACGCTCGCAGAGTCGTGCCGCCTGCCACAGGGCTGCGCAGCTCTAGATGGCCGTCGAGCGCGGCAACGCGATCACTGAGGCTGGTCAGACCGCTCTCGGTCGAACGCGGCGCAGCGCCACCGACCCCATCATCCGCGATTTCAACGATCAGGTAGCCGTCTTCGACTTTGATCGCAACTCGAGCCCGCTGGGCGTGGGCGTGCTTGGCGACATTGGTCAGGCCCTCGGAGCAGACGAAATAGACGCTGGCCTCGACGGATCCCCGAAGCGCCACGTCAGCGATCTCGACATCCGTCGGGACAGACATCGTCTTGGCCAACGCCTCGACGGCTGCCGCCAAACCACGGTCGGTCAGGATTGCCGGATGGATCCCTGCGGCCAGTTCGCGCAGCGCCTCGATACCGACCGCAGCCTCCTTGGCGCCAACGTCAAGTAGCTCTTTTGCCCGTTCCGGGGAATTAGTCCACTTCTGCTGAGCGAGCTGGAGGTTGATGACCGAGTTGACGAGCTGCTGTTGGGCCCCGTCGTGGAGGTCTCGCGTCACCCGCCGCCTGGCCGCGTCGCCAGCCTCGACGACGCGCCGACTCGCAGCGGTCAGCTCGGAGTGGGCTGTAGCGTTCGACACCGCCGTAGCGATCAGCTCGGCGAAGCTAGCGAGTCGCGACTCCGTTCCTGTCGGGAGCGGCGCGTGCTTGTCGGAGCCAGCGATCAGCGCGCCCCAAACGTAGCCATCGATCACGACAGGCGCGGCAATCAGCGCCGCTAACTCACCAGAGACGTCGTCATAGCTGTCTATGCGCGCCGGCGTCTTGATTCGCCGAACCGTTGCGTTGATCGTTTCGTCTTCTAGCAGGAGCTCCGTTCCCCGCGGGACGTGGTTCCCGCGGAGGCTCCAGCTGGCGACCGTCAAGTTAGTCCCAGCGGGAGTGAAGTGAGCGAGACTGACGTTCGTCGCTTCGATTAGCCGGCCTGTTTCCTCGCAGACGGCGTCAAATAGATCCTGCGGGACAGCGCCCAAGGCGACGAGCGTCGCGACCTTATGCAGCGCTGCCTGCTCGGCGGCGATTAGCCTGAGACGGCGCTGGGCGGCGACCAGGTCCTCCTCGGCCTGCTTGCGCTCCGTGATGTCGCGGACGTACGCGGTGAAGCCGGGCTCATCGCCCAGCTCTACACGCGTCACGGTCAGCTCGATCGGAAACTCAGTGCCGTCCGCGCGCATTCCTTGCAGCTCGATACGACGGTCGAGCATCTGACTCTCGCCGGTCGCCAAATGACGGGCAAGCCCCTCGCGGTGTCTCTTGCGGAGAGAAGGCGGCACGATCACCTCCGCCACCTCCAAACCGATCACGTCGTCGGCGCTGCGACCAAAAGTTCGCTCTGCCGCAGGGTTGAAGTAGGTGATCAAGCCACTCCGGCTCATGCTGATGACGCAGTCGAGCGCGGCATCAAGTGTCGCCCGCTGGCGCGCCTCGCCCGCTGCCAGTTCGGCTGTCCGCGCTTCAGCGACGTCGCGTTCCCGCGCCGCCTGCTCGGCGCCGCGTCTTCCCTCGACACCGGTGAAAACGACGACCGCCCCGCGCCCTTCCGGAGTGTCGAACGGAGCCGACGAGTAGACAACGGGGAACAGCGAGCCGTCACGACGAACCAACCAGTTCTCACTTCCGTCTGGCCGCTTGCAGTGAATCGTCTCGTGGCTCAGCTTGCCTTGGAGTTCGTTGCGGTCGTCATAGCCGAGCGCCTCAACGGCAGCCTTGTTGGCGAAGCGGATCGTGTCCGCGGGATCAACCACCCACACCGGCTGGGCTATGCAGTCGAGTACCGAGACCAGAAGGGCATCCACGTCCCGAACTGACTCGACCAACGCAATGGCCATCTTGTCGTTCATGCGAGTCCTACGACGAGCGTAAACGCGGGGCGCTCGGACCGCTACTTCAGGTATTCCAAGACAGCACGGACTCGGCGATGGTCTTCGTGTTCCGGAGGGAGGTCGAGCTTGGCGAAAATGCTCGTTACGTGGCGCTCGACCGCGGCGAGCGTGACAACGAGGATCTCGGCGATCCCACGGTTTGAGCGTCCCTCGGCCATCATCGAGAGGACCTCTCGCTCGCGCGGCGTAAGTTTGTCGATTGGGCTCGCCTCGCGCCGGCGGCTAACCATCCGCTGCACGATCGCTGGATCGAGCGCGGAGCCCCCGTGGGCGACCCGCCGAACAGCGTCGACGAAGAGCGCGAGGTCGCCGACTCGGTCCTTCAGTAGGTATCCGACCCCCTCGGCGCGGTCCCCAACAAGGTCGATGGCGTAGCGGTCTTCCAAGTACTGGGAGAGGACAAGCACGCCGACCCCAGACTGCTCCGCCCGGATCTGCTGCGCAGCGCGCAGGCCATCGTCCGTCTGGTCCGGCGGCATGCGGATGTCGGTGATCACCACCTCGGGTTTGTGTGCGGCGACCTTCCGCAGTAGATCCGGCGCGTCACCGGCGACCGCCACGACCTCAAACCCGGCCTCCTCCAGTACAGCGACGATGCCTTCTCGAGTCAGCGGTTGGTCCTCGCCAACAATGATGCGGACAGCACCCTCGTCCGACATACGCCAACGCTAGTTCACTGCCACCGCAGTGGCTAGGGCGCACTCCAGCAACCGCGCTGAGGTCGGCTCAACCATCGCCATGAAGTCGGCTGCATTGGCATGGGACCTACCGAGGTTCAGATTAGACATGGATGTTGGGTCAGATCGCTTCATCGACGGGTGTGCGCCGCAAGCGCCACCGGTCCCCGCCAGCGGCGCTGGTCGAGCCAGCGAATGCCGTCAGTAGCGGAACGAATAGCGACGCGCTGATCTCCACCTCGCTGCTGCTGGCCGCCTGGCGCGGCCAGGAAGCGCGGGTCCTGCCATTGGTCGAGGCGAGCATCCAAGACGCTGGTCCAAGGGCCGAGGGCGCCGCGGTGTCCCTTGCCGATTACGCGAGGGCGGTGCTGTACAACGGACTCAGTCGTTACGAAGCGGCGCGGGTCGCGGCTCAACGGACCTGCGCCAGTAAGCACCTCGTTCTCCTCGCCTGGGCTCTGCCCGAGCTCGTCGAAGCAAGCGTGCGAAGCGGCAGGCTTGACATCGCTCGCGCCGCTCTCTGTCGAATTGAACAACTGAGAACCGTTGATCCCACCGATGGGATGCTTGGAGTCGAAGCGCGGTCACGCGCCCTGCTCAACGATGGCGACGAGGCCGATGCTCTTTACCGCGAAGCGCGTGCGCACCTCGGCCACGGGCGTGTCGTCCTTCAACTCGCTCGCACGCAGCTTCTCTACGGAGAGTTCCTGCGTCGCAAGAGCCGCCGCACCGATGGCCGCGCGCAACTGCGCGCCGCCCACAATGCGTTCAGAAGGGTCGGCGCCGCCGGGTTCGCTGAGCGAGCTCGCCGTGAACTGCTCGCTACCGGCGCGACTGCCCGCAAACGAACTGTGGAGACCCGCGACGACCTGACCGCCCAGGAGACAGAGATCGCGGCGCTCGCGGGCGGCGGATATACCAACCCTGAGATCGGCGCGCAGCTCTTTCTCAGCCCGCGCACGATCGAATGGCACCTGCGTAACGTCTTCATCAAGCTCGGCATCAGCTCGCGGAGAGAACTCCGCGATTCGGGCGTAAACCTTCACTGAGGGCGGAGGTGGAGCCCGCCGGATTACTCAGACAAGCACGTCGGCGGCCAGGCAGACGACAAGCCCCACGAGCGCCACGGCGATCAGCAGCGCGGCGCGCACCCGCGAGCGCCGGCCCTCGCCGGACCGCGACGGCGGCCCGGGCTCACCCGGGTCGACCTCGGGCAGAACGTCTCGCGCGACGGGGACGTCGGACGCCGCGACGAGCACGTGACGCGGCCCGGCGGCGAGGAACTCCGGCACGTCGAAGCCCGGCGCGCGACGGACGACCGAGCCCACGCCCGCATTGCGTAGCAGGCCTTGGATGAGTTCGGCCTCGGGCTCGTTGTCAGCGTAGGCGACCTTCACAAGGTCGTTGTTTGCAGTGCTCTTGGTGTGGCCGGTCATCGCGTGCGCGCCTCTTCGGTGTGGGAGTGCGACATACGGTCGCGTGTCGAGCGAGTCGTCGCGCCAGTGTGACCCCCGGGGTCTGCTGCCGAGGGTGTTCCATGCGGGCCGTGGGAGTTCGAGTCTCCCTGGGCGCAGTGGAGAAGAACTAGGACTGAAGCTCGTCAGCGCCCGGCGCGGGTGTCGCCGGGGTCGCGGCGTCTGATGCCGACGCCTGTCGACGCGCCTGCTTCTTGGCCTGCTTCTCCATTCGGCGTTCGAGCAACCTGCGCTCACGGTTGAGCTTCGCCATCGTCGTCTTCCTCTTGCCACCTGAGGCCATACGTCCCCCTCGCGGGAATGTGCACTGCGAGACGCGGAGGGTGCGCGAGGCAACGACAGCTGAAACGCGGGCACTGCTGCGGTCGAACGAGCGTCCGACCCTTACGATCAGTGTAGGGCTCCGCGCTTGCCGTTGCTCAGCCGTGCACCGCGCACCGGTGTCGTAAGGGCTGGCTCGCTGCTGTCGCTTCAGGAGGACTCGACGGCGGTCTTGATCCTCTCTCAAGTCGTCCGCACCTTGACGGGTCGAGCGCAGTGCCAGCGGTTCGGCACGTCAGCGAGTCCAGCAACCGATCCGGACGACCCTACTCCTCGGAGTCTGGTGCGGCAAGGTGCGAGGCGTCATTCCACAGCCGGATGACCGCCGCTTCGCGTTCGTAGCCGAGCACGCTGATGGTGCCCGTCGACAGCGCCAGCAAGCCGCCCGCCTCCGGCGGCAGACCGACCCAGCGAGCCGCGATCACTCGCAGCACGTGGCCGTGGCTGAAGAGCGCCGCGTCTCCGTCCAGGCGCTGGAGCTCGTCGATCAGCCTGTCCGCTCTGCTGCCCACCTCCGTCGCGTTCTCCCCACCCGGGCAGCCGTCGCGCCAGAGCAGCCACCCCGGCCGGGTCTCGCGGATCTGCTGCGTCGTAATGCCCTCGTACTCGCCGTAGTCCCACTCGAGCAGCTCCTCCCGAATCTGCGCTTTCTCGCCCAGGCCGGCCAGCCGGCAGGTCTCGGAAGCGCGCGACAACGGGCTCGTGAACACAGCGGAGAAACTGCGTCGCGCAAGCCGTGGAGCCAGCAACTTGGCGTTCTCTACGCCTGCCTCCGTAAGCGGCACATCGGTCCGCCCGGTGTGCTGGCCCGAGCGGCTCCACTCTGTCTCGCCGTGGCGCACCAGGACCACCTCCACGGCGTCAGACAGTAGGCGGTCCCAGCAACGCGTCGTTCGCGCCAAGCTGAAATGCTTCGGGTCCAGCAGGCACGCGAAGGGCGGGGGACAGATGACGGGGTACAGAAGGGCGAGCTGGACGACGGTCGTCGCCGTGCTGGGGGCGCTTGCGCTCGGCCATGCCGGGAGCAGCGCAGGCGCAGGTCCCCTACCCGCTGGACTGCGAGGACCTCGGGTCGAGCAAGGTCACGACGCCGGGGCCGTTCAAGGCGCTCCCGCAGGAGGTCGTCGAGGTCCCGAGCTCGATCGACGGCCGGCCGCAGCAGATCGGCTTCATCCGCCCGGACGCGCCGGAGGGGTATCGGGCGCCCGTCATCGTCCACGCTTCGTCGTACCACGAGCGCGACCTCAAGGACGCCGACATCGCGTCCTGCGCGCGCTTCCTCTCGGAGAACTTCGTCCAGCACGGCTACGCGGTCGCGCTCGTGCCGACCCGCGGCGTGGGCGACTCGGACGGCTGCCCGAACCTCTTCGGGGAGATCGAGCGCTCCGACCTGAACGACGCGCTCAACTGGCTCGGGACCCAGCCGTGGAGCAACGG
This sequence comes from uncultured Thermoleophilaceae bacterium, assembly GCA_963839405.1. Classification (GTDB taxonomy): domain Bacteria; phylum Actinomycetota; class Thermoleophilia; order Solirubrobacterales; family Thermoleophilaceae; genus DASPHG01. The sequence goes on along the minus strand of CAWIUV010000004.1, from coordinate 568,680 downwards.
GAAGATCGCGATGTACGGCATCTCGTACTCGGGGTCCACGCCCTGGGTCGCCGCCGCCACCGGCAACCCTCACCTGGCGACGATCGTCCCGGCCTCCGGCGTCAACGACCTGTTCGACCTGTCGTTTGCCGCGGGGACGCTCGACTCGCGCTTCTGGCTGTTCGTCCCGGGCTACTACGACTACTACGGGCCCGTCCTGAACAACCCGGTCACCTCGGGTCGCGACCCGGAGCGCACCGTCAACGCCGTCACGACCTGCCCGGACTTCGACAAGGGCATGCAGGCGACCGTCGAGAGCACGGACACGAGCGAGCGCGACGCGGGCGGCTACTGGGACGAGCGCAACCTGCGCCCGCTCGTCGAGCAGAACTACCGCGGCAGCGTGCTGCTGGTCCAGGGGATGACCGACTGGAACGTCCGGCCCGGGCACGCGATCCCGTGGGCGGTCTCGCTGCCGGAGCACGGCATCCGCGTGCACCAGCTGCTCGGGCAGTGGCACCACCAGTACCCGGACACCGAGAGCCCGCACAGCCGCTGGGACTGGGCGGACCGGATGCTCGCCTGGTTCGACCACGAGCTGAAGGGCGACACCGCGGCGCCGCTCGGCCCGCCGGTCGAGGTCGAGGACTCATCGGGAAAGTGGCGCCGGGCCGACGCCTGGCCGCCCGCCAACGGCGACTGCTGCACCTGACCGCGGACGGCACGCTGGCGCCCGAGGGCGACGCGGCCACGGCGAGCGCGACGCTCGCCCCGGACCAGCGCAGCCGCTACTACTACCTCGGGCAGACCGTCCCGCAGCACAACACGGACGACGATCCGGCGGTCTCGGCGGCGCTCGACGAGACCTGCGTCACCTGCGCCGCGTTCCGGATGAGCGCCTCGGAGGAGTTGCGCATCGCCGGCCTGCCCGAGCTGACGCTCACGGTGACGCCGACGTCGGACTCGGGACACGTGACCGCGTTCCTGTACCGCAAGGACGCCGACGGGCTGCACCGGCTGGGCTGGGGAATGAGCGACCTGCGCTTCCCGGAGGGTGAGAACTCAGGCGACGAGACCGCCGCGGAGGTCGTCCCCGGCGAGCCGATGAGCCTGCGGATCGAGCTCGAGCCGCTCGACGCAGTCGTGAACGCGGGCGACGAGCTGGTCCTCATCCTCGGCCAGGGCCGTACGGGGCAGATCCCGGGTCGCGCGCCGCAACCGGTCCAGCTCGACTACGGCGGCGGGCAGAGCACCCTGTCGCTCGCCTTCATCCACCCGCCGAGCGAGGCGTTCTTCACGCCGCCTCCGCCCGAGGGGAGGCAGCTGCCCTGAGGCCGCGGTACGCGCTCGCGACTCTGATCGCCTGCGGGCTTGCCGCGGTTCCCGCGGCCGCAACTCCGGTGGCGACCAACGAGCAGGAGCGCGAGGCGCTCGGGCGCGTCTTCCCCGAGCCAATCCGCTCGGTCGACTTCATCAACCACGGGCCGACGAACGGCCCGGAGGAGCTCCGCCTCGGCTTCGAGTTCCTCGAGCAGCTGTATCCCGGCTACCTCGAGTTCACCACGGTCGCCGATGAGCTGGGCGATCCCAACGCCGTCAGCCTGGGACCCGACGGCAAGCCGGCGTGGGATCCCGAGGACACCGGGGACGGCTATCCCGTTCTACGTCGCGAAGGTGACCGACGAGAGCGTGCCCGACAGCCAGAAGGACTACGTCCTCCTGCTGAACGCGCATCCCGCCGAGCCGTGCGGGCAGGAGGGCATGCCCCGCTTCCTCGAGGACCTGCTCATCTGGCGCGAGACGGAGCCCGACCACGTGCTCGACGACGCGAGCGGCCTGAACGACAAGCCGCACAAGATCAGCGTCGCCGAGCTCTTGCGGCGGGTGAAGGTCTTCTTCGTCTCGCCGTCGCCGGATGGCTGGGCGGGCGGCGACGGGCCGGGTCCCGCCGACAACGGCAACGCCGCGGGCTTCAACTCGAACCGCGTGGCCTACCAGGACGGATGGGTGTTCCCCGCGACCGCACGAGCTGTACGACCGCGGCTACTCCTCGCTGACGCAGCCGGAGGGCGCGGCGGTCTCGCGCTACCTGCGCCAGGTGCGCGAACAAGAGCTCGGCGGGCGGCCGTTCGCGGTCGCCAACGACCAGCACGGGCCCGTCCCGACGAGCGGCGCGATCATCTACCAGACCGAGCAGGGGTCCGACGCGGCGAAGGTCGAGCGCGTGCACGACTACGGCCAGCGCCTCGAGCAGAACATGGATGAGGTCTTCGCGAAGTACTTCACGGGCGAGGGCCTAAACGCCTCACAGGAGCTGGCGCGGGAAGCCGGAAACGTGCGCGACCTCCTTCTGCAGAAGTACAACGAGCAGGTTGGCTCCTTCGACGAGAAGGCCGCGTACCTCACGCTCGAGTGGGCCGATGCCGCGACCGCCTGGGAGCACATCGACTACACGGTCGGGAGCTCGTGGGGCGGCTTTGCCGGCAGCCAGTCCGGGCTGGGCGCGGACTCGATCGCGTTCGAGACGGCGTGCCGGCCTTTCGCCGCCGGGTACGACCCGGCGATGTTCCAGCTGTTCGTGGACAACGTGCGGGCGGCGAGCGAGACCGGCGTGGTTCACGCGGCTCAGCGCGAGGGCCGCGAAGATCCGCCGCCGGTGGCCACCCACGACCTCGGCGGGAAGGTCGGCTTCGTGGAGACCGGCAAGCGGATAACCGACAGCGACGGCAACCCGTCGCCACCGCCACTTGGCCACCCTGGGACGCCGCTACTCGAGCAGGTCGTACAGGCGCCGTACGACGTGTCGAACACCGACTACTTCCGCGACCTGCAACCGATCGTCTCGAACCCGATCGTCGAAGTTCCCAACGCCGGGCTGAGACGCAACACGGAGAAGCTGTCCACGCTCGTGGTGGCCGACACGCCTGAGGTGAACGCCGGTGCGCTCAAGCGCTTCGCCGAAGGGGGCGGCAACCTCGTGCTGACCGACGGCGCGCTGCAGCTGCTGCCGCGGCTGACGGGCATGCCGGAGGACGCGGTCCGGATGCGCACCGCGTACGTCGGCTACAGCGACCTCGATCGCAGTCACCCCTGGGCGAAGGACCTCTATCTGCAGGCGCGACAGATGTTCGACCCGGTCGGGCTCGGATATCCGCTCTTGATGGAGCGGGATCAGTACTGGCCGTGCGATGCGGGCTGCGACGAGTCGGGCACGGAGAACTCGGCGCCCGTGTGGACCACGGACCGCGCCGCCTGGGAGGAGCGCGGCGGAGAGACGATCGCGACCGCCGACCCGCTGGGCGGCAAGGCACAGAGCGAGGGCACGAAGACCGACCGCACCGCGATCGGGACGCTTCCGCTCGGCAAGGGCAGGATCGTCGTGTTCGGGGCGCTCCTCCCCCAGCCGACCGAGTCCTACGACCACTGGTTCGGCGTGAACGCCTACACGGTCTCGATCCCGGGCCAGCAGCTTCTGCTCGAGGCCCTCCGCTGGAGCGACACCTCGTCGCTCGGCGTGCCGAAGTCGCCGCGGTGCGCGCCGGCGCGGCGTGACCTTCCGCCTGCCGGGACGGCGCGGCAAGCGGCTGCGCTCCGCGCGGATCTACGTGAACGGGAAGCGCGTACGCGTCATCCGGCGCGGCCGGCGTCTACGCGCCCCCGTCCGCCTGCGCAGCGTGCCTCGCGGAGCGTTCACCGTGCGCATCAGGGCGGTCACCCGCAGCGGCCGCCGTGTGAGCCGCACGCGCCGCTACCCGGCGTGCGACTGAGCACTTGCATTCACCGACATGCAGTGGGAGAGTCGAGCAAAGGCCCGGCACCCGGGCCGGGCCGCAACCCGGAAGGACTCGTATGGCTGACCGAGTGCTGTTCATCAGCTGGGGAACGCCCGTTCCCGGCCGCGAGGAGCGCGGACTCGAAGTGTTCAACGATGCCATGGGCATCTGCGGACGGATGCAGCAGGAGGGCCGCATCGAGAAGTTCGACGTCGTGCTGTTCCGGCCCAATGGCGACCTGAACGGCTACATCGTCATGCACGGCTCGGCGGAGCAGATCGCCGCGGTGCACGAGGACGAGGAGTTCCAGCGCAACACCGTCGACGCGAGCATGGTGGTCAACGACCTGCGGCACCTCGACGGTGCGACGAACGAGGAGATCGCGCGCCAGATGGCGACGTACCAGGAGGGCGTAGCGCGCGTTCCGCAGGCCGTTTGACCGTAACCGGCACTTCCATCGAGGCCCGGTGTCACCCTGTCGGGATCGCTGAGGATTCCCGACATCCGCTGATCGCCGCTCATATCAAGGCGATCTCGCGCCGGGCCGAGATGGATGCCGAGCGGCTTGCTTCGCGCCTGCTCCGGCGCTCCTGGCCGGGCGGATCGGGTGACCGGAGATGACCCAGTCGCGCTCGGCTGGGTGCGCCGCTGGGGCCCGCGCAGAGTTGTCCAGCTTGCGCCGGCGTGCACGTGCCCCAGCGGTCGCTGCGACATCTGTAACTGATCGGGCGCCCTAAACGCAGAAGACCCCCAAAGGGGGTCCTCCGCATGATCCGTTATTTAGTTGTGCGCACGCGAGCGAGGACGCGCCTGCCCCGGGGGTCCTGCTCGGTGGTCCATGTATCGGACCCTTTCGAGCGGGCTACATACCTCAAATACGGTGATCGGGCGAAATCTGGCCCGTCGTGATCGCCTGCGCGATCAGCTGCGGGCGCGTCTTCACGCCCAGCCGCTGCATCGCGTTGCGAATGTGGGTCCGCACGGTTTCAGCGGAGAGAAAGAGCCTCTCCGCGATCTCCTCTCCGCTCAGCCCGGCGGCGAGGAGGGTGCACACCTCGCGCTCCCGGGCGGTCAGGGATGGCCCCGGGTGCCGCGGCGCGCCGGACGAGATGCGCGGGTCCGTGTAGGTCTCCCCTCGCGCGACGGTGCGGACGGCGGTCACGAACTCGGTTGATGTCCCCTCTGCGGCCACCGCCCCGTCGGCCTCCGAAATGCCGAGCGCGCCGGCGTGCGGGGCCGCCGAAGCGCTGTACAGAAGCACTGCCGCGCCATGGCGCTTCGCAGTCTGGCTCAGCCGGCTCGCGCCCTTGCGGTCGAGTGCCGGGGTCAAGGACGACGACATCGACAGCACGCCGCGCCAGAAGTGCTTCGGCCGCATCGGTGGAGCTCGCGCTGCCTGCGATCTCGATGCCCTCCTCTCGCAGCAGCAGCTCGAGTCCGCGTGCGACCGCGCCGTGGGGAATGGCGATCAGCGTGCGAATCGGCCGCTCCGGGCCGACGAAGATCGGATCGGACCGTCCGGCTTCGTCGGGATAGCGCTCGCGTACCGCTTCGATCTCCGGAAGCGCCGCCTCGAAGGCGGCCACCACCGCGGGATCGAATTGGCTGCCCCGCCCGGCCCGCAGCTCGTCGAGAGCCGCCGGAATGCTCAACGCGCTCCGGTACGGCCGGTCGTTCGTAAGGGCGTCGAAGACGTCCGCCACGGCCGCGATCCGGCCGGCCTCAGGGACCTCCTCCGCCTTCAGCCCGCGCGGGTACCCCGTGCCGTCGTACCGCTCGTGATGAGTCAGCGCGACGGTGGCGGCCAGCTCCACCACCGGGTTGCCCGAGCCCGCGAGGATCTCGTACCCGATCTGCGTGTGCATCTCGACCACGCCCCGCTCGTCCGGCGAGAGCGGCGCGCCCTTCTGCAGGATCGCGTCGGGGACGCCGACCTTGCCGATGTCGTGCAGTGCGGACGCAAGCCTCAGACGGCCGCACTCCGCGTCCCGTCCAGCCGAGCTGGCGTGCGATGAGAGCACAGGTCCGGCTCATCCGTTCGACATGCTCGGCGCTCTCCTCGTCGCGGAAGCTCCCGGCACGGGCCAGTCGTTCGAGCACGCCCTCGGCGCCCGCCGCCCCCGTTTCCGAGCTCGACTCGAGCCGTACGACCTTCTTTGCATCCTCTACCGGCGCGGTAACGTTTGCCGATCCATCCGGCCGGCCCCCTGCACCGCGCGCGAAGCGCGCATCCATTCGCTGAAAGAGTGCCCCTCGGGAACCGGCGCCGCACTCGGTCAAACGACGTAACTTTGAGGAATGGGCTGGGGGCCTTCTGCAGGCGCTCGAACGCACGACCGACGTGGTGCAGGGCGCCCGCAACCAGCCAGCGCAGCTGGACCGGATCATCGCTCGCTGCCCGGTCCCGCTCGTGCTGATGGACGAGGATCGCCGCTTCAGGCACGCCAATACGGCCGCGTGCATGACCCTGCGACTCGGCGTTGGCGACCTCCTGGCACGTCGAGCGCCGGACATCGTCTTGCCGTTCGCGATGACCACCTTCGAGACCGCGTGGGCCGAGATGCGCGATTCGGGTCAAGTCGCCGTCGAAGCCCTCGCGCTGGAAGGTGGTGACAGCGCCCCGGTCACCGTTACCGCGCGCGGCGTAGCCGAGGCGATGCCCGGCCTCTATCTCGCCGGCTTCGCGCCGGGCAACCTGTCGGGCGAGGAGCTGGCGCTGTTCCCGGACGACCTACGCAACGCCGCGCCGCTTACGCCGCGAGAGCTCGAGCTGTTGCAACTCGCCGCGGATGGATTCGACGGGCCGATGATCGCCGAGGAGCTGGTCCTGAGCCGGGCCACCGTCCGCACCCACTTCGAAAGCGTCTACAGGAAGCTCGACGTGCACGACCGCGCCGGCGCCGTTGGCAAGGCGATGCGGCTCGGGATGATCGGCTAGTCGCTCACGGCGCGTAGCGGTGATGCAGCATCAGGTCGTTGCCGTCCGGGTCCGTGAAGAACGCCATGTGGCACACGCCGGTGTCGAGCGTGTCGCCGGTGAAGGAGATCCCCTTCTCCTCGAGCTGGGAGCGGACGGCCGCCACGTCATCCACGTGTAGCGCCAGGTGGCCGTTCTTCTGCGGGGCGAACTCCATGCCGAACCGGTGGGGCTCCCAGATGACGCAGCACGTCTCGCCGACCCAGAAATCCCAGGGCGCCTTCCCATCGGGTCGAAGCCCGAGCGTGTCCACGTAGAACGCTTTCGAGCGCTCCGCGTCCTGGGACGGCACGCTCACGAAGTCCAGCTTGCTGATCATCGCTTCCTCCTATTTCTCGCCCGGATACGGGTCTCGGTGCGGGTGAGGGATCGTCTCGATCACGATGGCGACCTCATCGACGTAGCACCAGGTCCAGGCCGCCCCTGGCTCGAACGACGAGGCGAGTGGGTGTCCATGCTCTGCGGCATGGCGGGAGGCGTGCCGGCTCGGCGACGAGTCGCAGCAGCCGACCCGGCCGCAGGTCAGGCACATGCGGAGATGGACCCACCGACCGCCAGCCGCAAGGCACTCGGAGCAGCCCTCCATGCTGCTCGGGGTGACCTGCTCGACCTGATCTAGGTGTTCGCAGTCCGCCATCGCGCGTCAGACGTACTGGATGACGGTTCGGATCCCGTCCTGGTGGTGCATCAGGTCGAACCCCTTGTTGACCTCGTCGAGGCTGATCCGATGCGAGATGAACGAGTCCACGTCGATGTCGCCCGCCAGGTACCGGTCGACGAGCTGCGGCACCTGGTCGCGGCCCTTCACACCGCCGAACGACGCGCCCATCACCCTGCGGCCCGTGATCAGGAAGCGCGGCACGATGTCGACGGTCTCGCCGGCGCCGGCAACGCCCGCGACACAGCAGACGCCCCAGCCCATGCGGGCCGCTTCGACCGCCTGGCGCATGACGGCGACCAGGCCGGTCGCCTCGAAGGTGAAGTCGGCCCCGAACCCGCCGGTCTCCTCGAGCACCCGCTCCACCACGTCGTCGCCGGCGGGCCAGGTGTCGGTGGCGCCGTGCTGGGTCGCGAGCTTCCGTCGCTCCTCCGAGGGATCGACGCAGATGATGCGCTCGGCCCCCTGGAGCCGGCACCCGGCTACCGCGCCCAGGCCGACCATCCCCGCACCGAATACGACGCACGTGCTGCCCGGCTCGACCTGTGCGCGGTACATCGCCGCGCCCAAACCGGTCGACAGGCCGCAGGCGAAGAGACAGGCCGCCTCGAGCGCCGCGTCGGGCGAGACCTTCGCGAGCGCGATCTCCGGCATGACCGTCGCCTCGGCGAAGGCGGAGCAGCCCATGAAGTGCCGGAGCTCCGCGCCGTCGCGGCTCAGCCGCGTGGTGCCGTCCGGCAGGTAGCCCGAGTTCTGCTGCTCGCGGATCGCTACGCAGATGTTCGTCTTGCCGGAGCGGCAGTTGACGCACTCGCCGCACTGCGGGGAGAACAGCGTGACCACGTGGTCACCAGGCGCCAGCGACGAGACGTTCTCGCCGACCTCCTCGACGACGCCAGCGCCCTCGTGGCCGAGCACGCACGGGCTGTAGCCGGACGGGTCGACACCGGAGGCCGAGTACATGTCGGTGTGACAGACGCCGCACGAGTGCAGTCGAACGAGCACCTCGCCCGACCTAGGTGGCGCCAGCTCGACGGTCTGGACGTCGAGGGGCGCTCCGAACTCCTCAAGCACTGCGGCGCGGATCTCCATCGGCGCAGTGTCTCCGCGCGCCTAACGCCGGTCAAGCGGTGCGGTGCGAGCAGGAGGCAGTGCCGAGCCAGCTATGAGGGTTGCGGTCCCAGCACCAGCCGAGCTTGGGCTGTCCCTCGCTGATCCAGAATGCAGGAACGCGTTGATCGCCGCGTCGGGAGCCTGCCATCGAGAAACCCCAGTTGCGGGCGATCGCGTCGGGCTGTTGGAGGACCAAGGCGATGCCTTCGTCGAGCGTCAGCGGTGACCGGCCGGCCTCGAGGATGTCGCGTAGCGCGGTCTCCGGGGGAACGTTGCGAGAGCCCGCGCCAAGATCGACGTCGATTGCCAGGTAAACGGGCGCATCGGGTATCGACACCGGGTCGATCGGCACAAACGATCCGAGATCGTCGGACGTCAGGTGCCCGAGGACCAGCTCCCTGCCCTCACGCTCGATCCGCGCCGCGGCGGCCGCGACCGGAACCAGCTCCCGCGACATCGTGAGGACCGACCTGGCGGCCGGCTCCGCCGGACGGGCGGACTCCAGTGCGGTGCGGAACGCCACGTCGTCGACGCCGATCCCGCGCTGCCGAAGCGCCGCGAGCTGCTCGTCGAAGGTCAAGGTGGCCATCTCCACCAGTGTTCCGCGAGCGAGGACTTGTTAATCAACCGTTGCCAACCGCGCGGCGTAGCATCTCCTCATCGCCATCGATGTACGCGACAACCCGGATGAGCATCGCTACGAGGCGACAGTGGACGGCACCTTGGCCGGCTTCACCATCTACCGGGACCGGCCGGGCCTGATCGCGTTCATCCACACCGAGGTAGACGATCAGTTCGAGGGTCAGGGCGTGGGCTCGACGCTCGTGGGCGAGGCGCTCCAGGACGCCCGGCGACGTGAGCTCGAGGTGCTGCCCTTCTGCCCCTTCGTGAACTCGTACATCCAGAAGCACCCGGAGTACCTGGATCTGGTCCCCGAATCCCGGAGGGAGGCGTTTGGGCTATGAGGAAGACCTACCGCGGGAAGGACGTGGACGTCAGCTTCGACCCCGATGTCTGCGTGCACTCGGGCAACTGCGTCCGCGGGCTACCCGCGGTGTTCGACGCGAAGCGCAGGCCGTGGATCGAGCCTGACGCCGCGACAGCCGACGACGTCGTCGCGCAGGTGAAGCGCTGCCCTTCCGGCGCGCGCAGTTCGAGACGACGCGCCTAGCCGAGCGCAGATTCGGCGCCGCACGCGGGAGTCCGCAGGGTCACCCGGCCGCTCCTGCCGGCACGAACCACGAACCTCACCTTGCCGCGGTCGTTCGTCCGGGCGCGCTTCTGCACGCCGGCGCCACGTAGCCGGATCACGGCACCCTGTACCGGGCGCCCCTCGCGAGTGAGCGTTGCGCGAATCCGCCTCTTGACGCCCCTGCGCACCTTCGTCTTCCGCGGCTTGGTCTTCGTGCAGCCACGCGGAGCCGGTGGCTTCAACTCGCCCTCCACCGGCAGCAGCAAGTAGCTGTCGCCAAGTTTCGACCGTGTTCGTGCGCGGGCGAATGCAGGTCGATCTGCGCCGACGCCGGGTCGTCGCGGTCGAACGCGATCGTAGCCCGGCAGGTGTGTCGGCAGGTCGGTCGAGGTGAGGCGCAGCTGGAGCCGGTGGCCGGCGCGCGAGCTCGTAGGCGGTCGGCCAGATCTCGACGTCGTACTCGTAGAAGCGGCCCGGCTCGATCGGCTGCGGGTCGGTGTGGGTGTGGTACGGGCGGCCGGGCGTGCTCTTGCGCCGGGTCGAGCGCGCGGTGCGAGGCGCGCAGCGCGCCCTCGGTGATGATCGACTCGCTGCCGTCGGGCGCGACGTCGGCGAGCTTCGCGTGCCAGTCGGTGTCGGTCGCGGTCGACGCGGCGACCAGGTGCAGGGCCAGCGGGCCGACGAGCGTCAGCGGCTCGTCGAGCGCCGGCGTGCGGAACGTCAGCCCGTGCGGGCCCTCGAGCCGCTGGTCGGTCGGCACGTACGGGCTCGCGGCGACCGTGCCGTACTTGTTGAACGCCATGCTGAAGCCGGCGGCCGGATTGGTGACGTAGCTCGCCGTGCGGCCCGCCGTCGGCGCCGGCGCCCGGGCGCGCAGCGCGCCGGCGCCGAGCGCCAGCGCGCTCGAACCGCGTCCCCGGCGGCGGCCAGCGGTCGCGCGTCGCGTACTCGTCCGCCCCTGGACGTAGTACTCGACCGGCGGGCGCTCGGGCGTCGTTCGCGCCCGCGAGGTGCTTGTGCAGGAACTCGAAGACCAGCGCGGACGACGTCGTCAGGCCCGGGCGGGTTCGTGAGCGGCGCGAACGGCGCGCCCGCAGCCCTTGTGCGTGCACGGGTCGATGTAGAGGCGGGTCTCGACGCCCGCGCGGCGCGACAGCGCGCTGGTACATCTCCGGCGCGCCGCGCAGACAGGCCGTCGCGCCAGCCGCCGATGATCAGCGCCGGCACCTCGATCTCGGCCGGCCCGGTAGATCGGCGAGCGGTCGCGGTAGAAGGCGTCGTCGTTCGGGCCGCTCGAGGTAGTCGAACGCGATCGTCCCGACGGCGACTGGCCGAGCTTCGCCTTCGAGCGTCTCGCTCGAGCAGACACGGATCGGTGTTCGCGCCCGCCGGCGCCGGGCGCGCCCTGGACGGCGATGTACTGGGCGTCGAAGAAGAGTTCGGGATCGCCGCCGTGGGTGTAGCCCTCGCGGTAGAGGTCGCTGATCGCGACCGCGGGCGTGATCGCCGCCAGATGCGGCGGCCGCTGCTCGGCGGCCAGGTACTGGGTGATCCCGACGTACGAGCCGCCGGCCATCCCCACCTTGCCGGTCGACTAGGGCTGCGTGCCGAGGTACTCGACACGGCGTAGCCGTCGCGCGCCTCGCGCGGCGAGAAGAAGTTGCCCTCGAGGTTGCCGCCGCTGCCGCCCGTGCCGCGCACGTCGACGACCGCCCCGGCCATCCCGCGCGTCGCGAAGAAGTCGGGCGGGAAGCAGCCGCAGACGCCGTTGCGGCTGTAGGGCGTCATGCCCGACGCACGACCGGGAACCGGCCCGGGCAGCGGCGTCTGGCCGTCCGCGCGACGGGAAGCGCGACCGTCGCGCGCGAGCTTGCACGCCGTCGTCCATCGGGATGAGCACCTCCTGGGAGACGCTCTGGTACGTCGGCTCGGGCAGCTCGGGCGGCGGCGCGGCCGCGGCCGCGCGCCGGCGGCCGGCGCCAGCAGCGCGATCGCAGCGATCAGCATGCGAACTTGTGGCCCCCTGCCATTCGGCGACCTTACCGGCGGTAGCTACTGCGAGGGCTCAGTCAGCCGTTACAACCCCGTCAGCGGTGCTCGGGGTTCTCGAAGTCGAACCGGCAGCCGGCGTCCCACTCCGACCTCTGGTTGCCATGGGCGGGGATGCCGCCGGCGTCCTTGAGCATCCGCGCGAGGTGCAGCAGGTTCCACGTCATGAACGTCGTGTTCCGGTTCGTGAAGTCGTTCTCCGGGCCGCCTGATCCCTCGTCGAGGTAGCTCGGGCCAGGCCCCGCCTCGCCGATCCAGCCGGAGTCGGCCTGCGGCGGGATCGTGTAGCCGAGGTGCTGGAGCGAGTAGAGGATGTTCATCGCGCAGTGCTTGACGCCGTCCTCGTTGCCGGTGATGAGACAACCGCCGACGCGGCCGTAATAGGCGTACTGCCCCGCGTCGTTCAAGAGATGGCTGTTGCCGTACAGCCGCTCGATCACCTTCGTGCAGATCGACGACTTCTCGCCGAGCCAGATCGGCGAGGTGAGCACGAGGATGTCGGCCGCCATCACCTTCTCCGAGATCGCCGGCCAGTCGTCGCGCTCCCATCCGTGCTCGGTCATGTCCGGCCACACGCCGGTGGCGATCTCGTGATCGACCGCGCGGATCGTCTCGACGCTCACCCCGTTCTTCTCGAGGATCTCGATCGAGCGGTCAGCGAGCCCCTGTGTGTTCGACGGCTCCGGCGAGCGCTTCAGGGTGCAGTTGATGAAGAGGGCTTTGAGATCTGAGTAGTCGGCCATGCGCTCTCCGTCTCCTGCGCACGCTCCGCGTTACGCCGCAGATCCGTAACGCGCGCAGCCCGAGCGGGACGAACCTCTATGCGGTTACAGTCGCGGCACAGCTCGTGGCCCTGTCAGACCAAGACCTTCTCGCGCGAGTACGTCAGGGAGACGAGGCTGCGTTCGAGAGCCTCGTCGAGCGCTACCACCGCCCGATGCTCGCCGTCGCTCGCGCACACGTCAGGGGCGCCGCGGTGGCGGAGGAGGTGGTGCAGGACGCGTGGGTCGGGGTCTTGCGCGGCCTCGACCGGTTCGAGGGGCGCTCGTCGCTCAAGACCTGGATCCTGCGGATCGTCGCGAACACCGCGATGACGCGTGGAGTGCGAGAAGCCCGCAGCGTCCCCTTCTCGGCGCTCGACCACGGTGACGACGAGCCGGCCGTGGACCCGGACCGGTTCCAGGGTCCGGACGCGAGCCATCCCGGTCAGTGGCTCGCCGCCCGCGCTCCGTCGGACTGGGCGGAGCTGCCGGAGACGGTCCTCGCCGGCCGCGAGACCGTCCAGTTCGTAACGGCTGCGATCGCTGAGCTCCCCGACGCGCAACGGACCGTGATCGCGCTGCGCGACATCCACGGCTACACCTCCGACGAAGTCTGCGAAGCGCTCGACGTGACCCCTGGGAACCAACGCGTACTCCTGCATCGCGCGCGGAGCCACGTGCGGCGCGCGCTCGAAAGGCATCTGGATGGCTAGAGCTCTCGACTGCAACGAGGTCGTCGAGCTCGTCACTGCCTACCTCGACGGTGCGCTGAAGCGCCGCGAGAGGAAGGCGTTCGAGCGCCACCTGTCCAAATGCGACGGCTGCACGAACTACGTCGAGCAGATCCGGATCACGATCGAAACGGTCGGTCGGGTGACCGGCGACGACCTGCCCCAGGAGTTCCGCGAGAACCTCGTCACGGCCTTCCGCGACTGGAAGTCCGCGCTGTAACGCACAGCCGGGGTCAGCGGACTAAACCGCCATGCGGATTCTCTTCGTCGTCGCCACGGCTGCCATCGCGCTCGCTGCGTGCGGCGATGACGATTCGGAGAGCGCGAAGCCGTCCAACCCCGCCCCTGCGCCACAAGCCCAGGCTGGAACTGTCGGGAACCAAGATCATCGTCCGGCAGTCGGACTTCGGCCGGATGCTCTGGGGACCCGGCCGACAGGCGATCTACATCTTCGAGAACGACGAGCCGAGTCGCTCACGCTGCTACGGCGAGTGCGCCGAGGCCTGGCCACCGGTATTCACCGATGGCCGCCCGGTCGCGGGCGACGGAGTGCGCGAGGAGCTGCTCGGCACGACCAAGCGCCGGAGCGGGAAGCGGCAGGTCACCTACAAGGGCAAGCCCCTCTACTACTACGCGCACGAGGGGCCGAACGAGGTGCTCTGCCACGACGTCGTTCCTGAACGGCGGCTACTGGTGGGTCGTCGGGCCCGGCGGGAACCGGCGGCCCTGAGCTAGCAGTCGATCTCGCGGTCGCGCTGGTCGCGGCAGTACTCGCCGCCGATCGAATAGGCGGACAGGTACTTCCGTGACAGGCCGTGCCCCGGGCTCTCGCTCGACTCGTAGTTCGACTTGAGCCGCTCGGTCGCGCCCACCCCGGCGCGGCCGAGGTCGGCGGCCAGGTACTTGTCGAACCACGCGAGCGTGTAGAAGAGCGCGACCTCCTCGCTCCACGTCGAGGTGTAGGCCCAGGTGACGTGCGACCACGCGAGGTGCGTGCCGCTCTCGATCACGATCTCCTGGACGTCGACGCCGCGCTCGCGCACCGCGTCGAAGCCGTCGAGCTTGCCCGGATCGTCTGGGCCGACGTCATCGCGCACCGGCGGGGTGATCCAGGCGTCGTAGTCGGCTCCCTGGCCCTGAATCGGCGCGCTGCCCGTGTAGCCCGAGCCGAGGTCCGACCACGCGGAGATCGCCTTGACCTCGGGGCGGTTGTCATTGCCGACCGCCTGCACCGCGCCCGCGCCCATCGAGTGGCCGGCGATGCCGATGTTGCCGGCCTGGAGCTCGGCCGCCCAGTCGCGCTCCGGCGCGATGAAGAAGTCGAGCGCGTCGCGCAGCTCCTCGTCGGCCGGTCCCGTCGACTGGCCCTCCGAGTGGCCCTGGCCCGAGACGTCGTAGGTGAAGACGAGGTAGCCGGCCTCGGCCAGGCCCTGCGCGGCCCAGCCGTACATCTTCTGGTTGCCCTGGAAGCCGGAAGAGATGACGATTCCCGGCACGCGGCCGACGTCGTCAGCGAGCTCGGGTGAAGCCGGGATACCAGACGTTCGCGTCGATCGTCATCCCACCGCTCGACTCGAACGTCGTGTGCTCGACACGGCCCTCGTAGCAATCGTTGGCGGGCGTCGCGGAGTCGCCGCACGGCTCCCGGTCGGGGTCGCCCGACCACGGCCACTGATGCAGCTGGTAGGGACCCTGCTCCGGGGCGCCCGGGTCTCCAGCGTTGGTCGCGGCGTTGCGCGCCGAGTTCACGACGGTGCCGGCCGTCTCGGTCGGGTCCGTCCAGTCCTTCTGCGTCTGGCCCCACGCGTTCAGCCAGTTCTGCTGTCTCGTCGTAGGTCGCGTCCTCGGCGAGCGCAAGGCTCGGCGTCAGCGCCATTGCCGCCGGCCGCCACGATGATCCGCTTCACTGCTCCCCCTGTCTTTGCCTCCCCGACGGTACGGGACAGTACCAGTGGCTCAGCTCAAGTGCTTGAGCACCGAGCGCGCCGCGTTGTGGCCGTTCATGCCGTGCGCGCCGGCGCCGGGCGGTGTGGCCGCCGAGCAGATGTAGAGGCCGTCCCCGCAGCGGTACGGGTCGAGCGCCAGGCGCGGCCGGAAGCCGATCTGCAGCGGCGTGTTCGCGCCGGTGATGATGTCGCCGCCGACGTAGTTCGGGTTGTACTGCTCGAACTCGAGCGGCGTTCGCGACGCCGTCGCGACGATCCGGTCGCGAACACCCGGCGCGAATCGCTCGAGCTGGGCGAGGATCGCCTCCGTCGCGTCGCCGTCGTAGCCCGACGGCACGTGCGCGTAGGTCCACACCGGGTGGAGGTCGCGCGCAGCGTCCGAGCGGCTCGGGTCGGCCAGGTACTGCTGTCCGACCAGGACGAAGGGCCGCTCCGGCATGCGGCCGCGGTTGATGTCGCGCTCGGCGGCGGCGATCTCGTCGAAGGGGCCACCGAGGTGCACGGTGCCGGCCCGGCGGCATGCCTCGTTCGCCCACGGCACTCCGCCCTCCACAGCGAGATCGAGCTTGAACGCCCCCGGCCCGTGCCGGTAGCGGCGGAACGCGCGGCGGACCCGGGCGGGCAACCGGTCTCCGGCGATGTCGACGACGCCCCGCGGCGCCAGGTCGAAGACGACCGCGTCAGCCGCGGGCAGTTCGCCCAGCGACGTCACGCGCCGACCGGTTTCCACCCGGCCGCCGAACGAATCGAGCGCGCGCGCAAGCGCATCCGTGATCGCGCCCGAGCCGCCCTTCGCCACGGCCCAGCCGACGTGGTGGCACGCGCAGGTGAGCGCCATCCCCACCGACGAGCTCATGGGCAGGTTGAGCGGGCTGAAGGCATGCGCCGCGACGCCGCCGAACAGAGCGCGCGCCTGCTCCGTCCGGAAGGCGCGCACGAGGATGTTCGCGGGGGTGGCCGCGCGCATGCCGAAGCGCGCGAGCTGGATCGGGTGCTTCGGCACGTGCAGCAGCGGCTGGAAGAAGTCCTCGCTCAGCGCTCCGAACGCGGCCGACGGCGGGCCGAGCACGCGCCGCCAGCGCGGCCCGTCCTCCCCGAGACCGTCTGCAGTCGCGTCGATCGAGCGCAGCAGCACGCCCGCGCTGCCGTCGTCCAAGGGGTGCGCAAGGTCGATCTCGGGCCAGAGCCATTCGAGGCCGAAGCGCTCCAGATCGAGCGAGCGGAGGAACGGCGAGGCGACGGGCATCGGATGCGTCGCCGAGCAGACGTCGTGAAGCAGGCCGGGCCCGGTCAGCTCGGCGGTGCGCGCGCCGCCACCGATCTCGTCGGCGGCCTCGAGCACCGTCACCTCGACCCCCTCGCGCGCGAGCGCGACCGCGCAAGCCAGGCCGTTCGGCCCGGAGCCGACGACTATCGCGCTGCTCACGCGACCGGCTCGGGCTCCGGCCGGCTCTCGCCCCTCCGCGTGACCTCGACCGGGAACTCGAAGCTCTCCTCGAGCCAGGGACCGCGCTCGATCATGTCGCGCACCCTGATCCAGCCCTCCTCGACGACCCCGGTCGCGGCGTCGTGGATGCGGTAGTGCTGCTTCTGGATGTGCGCGGGCTGTGACTCGAGCATCACCACGCGCAGCTCGCCCGGCTCGAACCGAACCTGCTCGCGCACGGCGTCGAGCAGCTGCTCGTGGTGGAAGTGCCCGTCGCCGAAGTTCCAGCCGGTGACGATGCCCGAGATCACCTCGCCCTCGCGCACGAAGTAGTCGTCGACGTCGCGCGGCGCCGCCGCGCGCGCGAACAGCGCGTTCAGCGCGCGGCCGTGGCTGTGCATCGCGCGGAACGCGAGCCCCTTCTCGAGGATGTAGTTCGCCGTCTCCTCGTCGTAGGTCTTCGCGAGCTGCGCAACGGCGATCGGAGGCGACCTTGTCGATCTCGCGGTCGAACTTCTCCTCGGCGCGCGTGTCCTTGCGGAAGAGCCACATGGTCGTCGCCCAGTTGCCGGCGTAGTAGCGCATCGACGGCAGGAACGAGATCTTGTCCGGCCGGAGGTTGCCGACCACGGGCATCACGACGCCGATCAGCCCGAGCAGGACGATCAGCAGTGGATCGTCGAGGTTCCCGAGCGGGTAGTCGCCGTACTCCCCGAACAGGAAGCAGAGGCCGAACAGCATGAACAGGTTCCACTCCATCGGGACGCCCATCGCGAACGTCGAGAAGATGTGGACGTGGAACATGAGCATGCCGATCAGGGCGATCGTCCCGATCGTGCCGCCGTCCGAGAGGATCAAGAGGAGCGGCATGCCGAACTCCCACGCGGTTCCCAGGTGTGCTCCCAGCGCCGCCTGGCCTGACGGGCGCAGGTCGTTCGGATAGTCGCGGTACATCTTCGACTTGAACTTCCGCGACCGGTTCCAGGGAGTGTTGGAGATCATCACCTGGATCACGAACGGGAAGTGGTGGTTCAGCTTCGACGCCGCGGCGCCCCACCAGATGAAGAAGAAGACGAACTGCCAGCCCGGGATCAGGTTCTCCGCCGGGAACAGCGAGACGAGGAGCACGAAGCCGTAGACCTCTGGCCGCGCCGCGAGGAACGGCACCTTGTCGCGCAGGCCGAGCAGAGCGAGCAGGCCGAGCAGTACGGCGATAAACGTCGTGTCGAGCCGGAACCCCTCGGGATCGCCGCCGGAGGCGAAGACGAAGCAACCGAACCCGATTACGGCCGCGTACAGCGCGACGTCGAGCCCGGTGCGGCGGAAGCCGCGCGTGAGCGGGACCTTGTCCGGCCACGGCGGCAGCCGGACCGTGCCCGGCCGGAGCCAGTAGAGGACGCCGCCGATCATCGGCGAGAACCGGAGCGCCAGCGGCATCGAGCCCGAGCCGAGCCCGAGGATCTCCCAGACGAGCGTCCACACCGCGAACTTCTGGAAGACGATCGGCTGGCTCCACCAGTCGGTGAAGTCCCCGAGCCCGCCGAGGCCCGGCGTCGTCGCGCCGATCAGGATGAACGCGCCGACGAGGTAGATCGTCAGCTTGACGATGTAGAGCAGGTAGACGACGCCGGGCGTGCCGAAGCCGTTAACCGCCCAGTCCTGCGCGTTCGCCTTCAGCCGCGTCAGGAACGGCTGCTGCTTCCACTCCTCGAGGTCGAACGGCGGAGGCGACGGAGTGAGGAACGGCACCGGCACACGATATCCCTGGGCCGTGCGACGATGAAGGCCGATGCGGGCACGACTCGGGGCTGCACTGGCGCTGGTCGCCGCCTTAGCGGGCGGCGCGACATCCGCTGACGCGGCGGTCAAGATCGAGGTGCTCTCGAGCCGCGCCGACCTGGTGTCGGGCGGCGACGCGGTCGTCGCGATCACCGCGAAGCGCGTGTCGAAGCTGACCGTCCGCGCTAAACGGCCGCAAGGTCAACAGGCGCTTCAAGCGGCGCGCGGACGGCCGCCGGATCGGGCTCGTGAAGAACCTGCGCGACGGCCGCAACGTGCTGACCGCTCGCCGCAAGAACGGCAGGGGCGCGCGGCTCGTGATCCGCAACCACCCGAACGGCGGCCCGGTGTTCTCGGGCCCGCAGGTGCAGCCGTGGGAGTGCCAGGAGAAGGCGGTCGACGAGCAGTGCAACCAGCCGCCTGAATACAAGTTCCTCTACAAGCCCGAGGACTCCGAGGAGCTAGCGGACTACGACCCGGAGAACCCGCCCGACGACGTCGCCATGACCACCACCGACGAGGGCGTCGAGGTGCCGTTCATCGTCCGCGAGGAGGTCGGCTACCAGGACCGCGACCAGTACAAGATCCTCACGCTCTTCGAGCCCGGCAAGAAGTGGAGCCGCTGGAACCCGCCGGAGGCGTGGAACCAGAAGCTGCTGATCACGCACGGCGGCGGCTGCGGCGGCGACTACGACACGAGCAGCGCCCGGCTGGACGACTACAGCGGCACCATCCCGCCCACTCCCGGCTATGCGCAGAGCTACGTGACGGCGCTCGGCAAGGGCTTCGCCGTCGGAGCGACCGCGCTCAACAACAACGGCCACAACTGCAACATCGTGGTCCAGGCCGAGTCGATGCTGATGATGAAGGAGCGCCTGGTCGAGCGGTACGGCGACCTGCGCTACACGATCGGCACCGGCTGCTCGGGCGGCTCGATCACCCAGCAGCAGGTCGCGAACGCCTACCCCGGCGGCGTCTACGACGGCCTGGTCGTGACGTGCGCGTACCCCGACAGCCTCTCGACGGGCGCGCAGTTCGCCGACTACCACCTGCTGCGCATCTACTTCGAGGACAACTCGCGCTGGGGCCCCGGCGTCGTCTGGACGCCGTCGCAGTGGGCGGCGGTCGAGGGCCGGCCCGACCCGGTGAACGCGATCGCCGCGGACGAGCTGTTCTTCAAGGACGCCACCAACCCCGCCGGCGACTGCGTTCCCGCGGAGGTCGTCTACAACCGCGAGACCAACCCGGGCGGCGTGCGCTGCTCGGTGCTCGACTACATGATCAACGTGCTCGGCCCGCGGCCGGAGAGCGTGTGGACCGACGTCGAGAAGGCGGCTGGGCGCGGCTTCGCCGGCGCGCCGTTCGCAAACCAGGGCGTCCAGTTCGGCCTGAACGCGCTCCGCCAGGGCCTGATCACGCCGGCGCAGTTCCTCGACCTGAACGCGAAGATCGGCGGCTTCGGCATCGACGCCGAGCAGGTGCCCGAGCGGCTCCCTGGGCGACGACTTCTCGATCGCGAACGCGTACCGGAGCGGCGCCATCAACGAGGGCAACAACCTCGACTCGGTGCCGATCATCGACCACGCCGGCCCCGACCCGGGACTCGCGCACGACTACGTCCACACGTGGTGGATGCGCGACCGGCTCGAGCGCGAGCAGGGCCACCTGGGCAACTACGTGCTCTGGTTCGGCCCGACGCCGCTGATCGGCGACACGGGCTGGGCGACCGAGGCGATGCTCGCGATGGACCGCTGGCTGGCCGCCGTCGAGGCGGACACCTCTGACAAGGCGCTCGCGCAGAAGATCGTCGACGACAAGCCCGAGGACATCGTCGACCGCTGCACGGCGACCGTGTGCGAGCAGTACCTGGCGACCCGCTACGAGACGCCGCGCTCGGTGGCCGGCGGCCCGCTCACCGGCGACGTCAACAAGTGCCAGCTCAAGCCGCCCGCGCGCGAGGACTACCCGCTCACGTTCACCGATGCCGACTTCGCGCGGGTGCAGGAGATCTTCCCGCGGGAGTCTGCGACTGGACGAAGCCGGGCGTCGGCCAGCAGGGCGCGATCCCGTGGATGACCTACCAGCGCCGCTCGGGCGACGTCGTGTACGGCGGCCGGCGCTGCCGCCGCCGCCCGTACTCGAAGCGGATCCGCCGCCGCTGATCTAGCGCTTGCCGAAGTCTGACGGCGGTAGCGCCGGCAGCATGCGGTGCAAGGGCCGCTCCTGCCAGGTGGCTCAGTCGGGCTGCGGGACGCCGTCGTCTAGGCGCGCGCGGCGGCGAGCAGCTCGTCGCGCGACGTCAGCTTGACGCGCGGGCGGCCCGCCTCGCTGCCGCTCTCAGCTCGCGCGCGTTGATGGCGCGCCAGCCGTCGGCCGTGACCAGGTCGGGCTTGCGCTCGGCCAGCAGCTTCTCGATCGCCTCGCGCGGCGGAAGCTCCCGCGGCGGCAGCGCGTCCGACGCGAGGTCGTCCGCGAGGCAGGCGACCGTCTCGTCGGCGTCGCGCTTGTTCGTGCCGAGGATCCCCGTGGGGCCGCGCTTGATCCAGCCGACCGCGTATACGCCGGGCACCGGCTCGCCGCTCGGGATCGTGCACGCGGCCGCGGTCGTTCGGCAGGACGTAGCTGCGCTCGTCGAACGGGACGTCGGGCAGCGGCACCGCCTGGTAGCCGACCGAGCGCAGCACGAGGCCGCACTCGATCGTCTCGACGGGTTCGTCCACGGCGCGGGGCCTGAGCGCGCCGTCGTCGCTGACCGACGATCTCGTTGCGGCCGATGTCGATCGCCTCCACCCTGTCCGTGCCGCGGATCTCGACCGGCGAGCGCAGGAAGCGGAGCACGATCCGGCGCTGCGCGCGGCAGCGGCCGGCTGCGCGGCGAACTCGCCCAGCAGCTCGCACGTTCTTGCGCGCCGTGAACGTGCCCTCCTCGTCGAGCCAGCGCTGCGACTCCGCGTCGAGCTCCGCCTCGGCGGGATCGACCCGCAGCTCGACGCCGTCGAGGTTGCCCGAGGTCACGCAGCTCGGAGCTGGTGAACGCGGCCTGAGCCGGCCCGCGCCGGCCCAGGACGACGACCTCCTCGATGTGGCTCTCGCGCAGCGCATCGAGGGCATGGTCGGCCACGTCCGTGCGCGCGAGCTCGTCGGCGCTCAGGGTGAGGATCCGCGTGACGTCCGCCGCGACGTTGCCGTTGCCGATCACGACGGCGCGCTTGCCCGACAGGTCGAACTCGAGGTCGCGGAAGTCCGGATGGCCGTTGTACCAGGCCACGAACTCGGTGGCGGGCCAGCTTCCGGGCAGGTCCTCCCCGGGGATCCCGAGCGACTTGTCGGTCTGCGCGCCGGTGGCGTAGATGACCGCGCTGTAGTGCTCCATCAGCTCAGCGTGCGAGATGTCGACCCCGACCTCGACGTTGCCGAAGAAGCGGCAGCCGCGCCCAAGCGTCTCGCGGTCGAAGGTCTCGTCGAGGCGCTTGATCTCCTGGTGGTCCGGCGCCACCCCGCTGCGCAGGAGGCCCCACGGCGTCGGGAGCCGCTCGAAGAGGTCGATCTCCACGTCGCCGCGCCGCCTCAGCAGGCGATCCGCGGCGAAGGCGCCGGCGGGGCCGGCGCCGACAACGGCCACCCGTGGCCAGCCTGCCGCCATCAGGCCGCCGCCTGCTCCTCAGCAGTCCGCTCGGCGGTGCTCTTCTCGGCGAAGAACTCCTCGTTCAGCTCAAGCGCGTAGCCGAACTTCTCGGGCAGCTCGAAGTCCGCGAAGATCGCGTCCACCGGGCACGCCTCGACGCACGCGTCGCAGTCGATGCACACCTCCGGGTCGATGTAGAGCTGCTCGGCCGTCTCGAAATCGGGCGCGCCCACCTTCGGGTGGATGCAGTCCACCGGGCACACCTCGATGCACGAGTCGTCCTTGATGCAGCTGCCGGCGATCACGTAGGTCATTGGCCCACACCCTAGAGAGCCGGGCTTGCCGGGCGGCTACTTGACCTTGAACGCGCCGCGCATCCACGGATGGATGCGGCAGAAGTAGGCGTACCGCCCTGCCTTCAGCTTCTTCGGCGTCTCGGCAATGGGTGACATCTGTCCCTTGTCGATCGGGTCGTAGCCCATCGTGCCCGAGTCCCAGCGGCCGTCGGCCAGTGGGTAGTTCGCCACGTAGCGGCCGTTGCATGGCCACGCGCAGGTGGTGACCGTGTGCCTGATCGACGCCGCCTGGTCGGCGTTGTAGAAGGTGAGCGTCTCGCCCTTCTTGATGACCGGCATCGTGGGCTCGGTTGCCGCGCGGTCGCCAGGCGTGTAGACGAAGTTCGCGATCGTCACGCGGTTCGTCTCCTGTTCTTTCCACTTCGTCTTGTCGCGGCGCTCGCACGGCGGCCCACCCCAGCGCGCGCCGCAGAAGTGGTCGAGGCGGCCCGTCCAGGGCCGGTTCTTGACGCCGTCGACCGGGTTCCAGCTGTCTGAGTTGATCACCTTCGGCTTGCAGCCGTCCCACGGCTTCTGGGTCTTGTCGATGTACAGGCCCAGGTGCGTCATCACCGCGTACCAGGCGTGCTCCTTGTTCTCGTAGGTGCCGGAGATGCGGATGCGATCGCCCTTGTGGATCGGCGCGCGCCAGCCCGGATGGCTCACCTCCATCTGGTAGTCCTCGGACAGCGGGGTGCGCCGGAAGCGCGCGTCGGCGTTCAGGAGCAGCGTGCCGCCGTAGCCGCGCCCGTCATCCGCGCAGGGGTTCTCCTCGCTCCCGTAGTTCTCGGTCACCAAGCGCAGGCCGCCTGGGTGCAGGTGGCCGCCCGCGCCGATGATCACCGCGTCGTAGGGCGCGGTCCATTCGACGAACGGGCCACTCGAGTTCTCGATCTCGTCGCGTGGGCTGCCGTACGTTTGCCGGCCCTTGCCATCCAGCGCGTATTCGAACTTGCCGTCGCCGTTCGCCTGGCGCGGAACGTCGAAGGTGCGGCCGAACAGGACGCCCTCCACGTCGCGATGTGCCCGACCGGTCTTCTCCTCGAGCGCCTCCGGCGTTCCGTGGCGGAAGGTGACGTCGAGGACGATGTAGACCGTCAGCGGCTCCGCGGTCTTGTTGTGCAGCATGTAGACGACTGGCTGCGGCTTGCCGGCGGGGATGTACTGGCCGTAGACGGGCCCATCGGGATCGGCCGCGCTCCGCGGACGGAAGTCGGCCATCGTCTCCTCGTCGCCATTGCCGAAGATCCACTCGGCGTTGCCGCCGAAGTAGATGTCACCCGGGTTGTTCGAACCGGGCTCGCCCTCGAACCAGTGCGCGTGGTGGATGTGCGCCTCCTGGTGAGTCGGCTCCGATAGGTCGCCCACCCGGCGCATGCTCGGGTCGATCGACAGGAGGAAGCCGTTGCGCGTCGGCAACTCGAGGTCGACGCGGTTCAGGTCCTGCCCAGGCGGCACCGTGTAGGGACCGAAGTAGTAGGTCTCTTCCTCCGTCGTCCCGACCGGCTTCGGCACGAACCGGTCGCTGCGACGCGCGAGGCCCTTGACCAGCCCACCGCCCTTGCCGGGCTTGTGGTCGTGCGAGCCCTGGTGGGTCGTGCCTCCTCTTCGCCCTTGTCGTGCCCGCCCTTGTGCTCCTCGCTGTCCGCCCTTCCCATGGCCGTCGCGCGGCTCGTCGAAGCGCTGGCGCCGGCCTGCCGGCGTGTCGCGCTCCTCGCCGCCGCCCCGCTCGGGGTTCGCGTCGCCCTCGCCGGCTCCCTCGTCGCCGTTACCGCCCGCGAAACCTGAGCCCGCGTCCTTCCGCGGCCGGTAGGAGACGATCCAGCCGGTGCCGCCCTCGATGCCGATCGCGGCGAACACCGAGCCGCCGGCGACCGCCGTCCCCGCCCATGTCGGCGACCCGATCGGGATGCGGATGAGCACGGCGCCGGTCTGCGCGTCGCGAGCCGTGAGGCTGCCGTTCATGTCGGTCGTGTAGACGACCCCGTTCGCGACCGACACCGGGTTGAAGCGCGCCGGGCCGCCATCCGCGGACAGCCAGCTGAACGAGCCGCCCTTGTCGAGCGCCCAGATCTCGCCGCCCACTGTGTCGGGTCCATAGACGCGATCGCCGTCCCAGGCGGTCGAGCCGATGATCCCTCCGACCTGGGCACCCGGCCCCGTCATCGTGTTCCAGACCGGCTTCATCGTCTTCCGGTCGAGCGCCCAGTAGGTGCCGGACTTCTGTCCCTCGCCGACGAGCTTCTTCCCGTCCGCCTCGATCAGGTTGGGCGAGGCGCCGAAGTCGTAGTCCGGCCCGGCGGCGGCGTTGTCGGTTCCGTTCCACACGTCGCCGGGCGTCGCCTGGAAGTGCTTCAGGAGCTTCCCCGTCCGCGCGTCAAGCTTCACGATCGCGTCCGTCGTCTCCGCCGCCGGGTCCTGGTAGGCGTTGCCGGTGCCGACGTAGAGGTGCCCCGTCTTCGTGTCGATGGCGGGCGTGTTCCACACCGCGCCACCGGTGTGCTTCTTCGGGACCATGAATGTCTTCCAGCGGCGCTTCCCCGTCTCCGCGTCCAGCGCCACAACGGCGCCGCGCACCTTCACCTCGGGGTCGCCGGTCTCGCCGAACAGCGCTGACACGCCTATGTAGACCGTGTCGTCCCACACGACCGGCGCGCCGTACGTGTCGGAGTTCTTCTGCTTGTCGAGCCGCTGCTTCCAGAGCAGCTTGCCGCTGTCCAGGTCGAGCGCCCCCACCCACGGCTTGTTGGGCTTCGCCACCGGTACGTACACGCGGCCCCCGCTCACGGCCACTGAGTTGTTGATCGGTTCCTCGCCCAGCTTCTTCTGCCAGCGCAGCTTGCCGGTGGCGCCGTCGAGCGCGTAGACGCGGCCCGTGTTCGAGCCGGCAACGACGAGGCCGCTCTTCACGACCGGCGTCCCCGTGAAGTCACCATCGCGCGAGTAGAAGGACCACGCGGGACCGAGCAGCGGCGCCTCCTCGACCGACGGCCCGTTCTTGCCGCCGTCGCGCGAGTTCGAGAGGTCCTTGCCGTAGAAGGGCCAGCTTCCCTTGCCGAGCGGCTCGGGGTCGGCCTGCGGCCAGAGGTCCATCGGGTCAGGCGTCGCGTTGAACTTGCCGAGCGGCGTGTTCGATCCGTCGAGGGTCAGGTCGCCCCCAGACGGCGCGCCCGGCCCCCCGCCGCCGGCCCCGCTCACCTGCACCGCGCCGCGCATCCAGGTGTGGAGCGAGCAGTGGAAGGGATACGAGCCTTCAGGCAGCTTCTCGACGCCCTCGACCGGCGTGCTCTCGCCGCCGGGGATCACCTTGCTCTTGAACTTCCCCTCGTCGGAGAGGAGGTCGTGCCTGGCGAGCTGGTCGAGATTGTCGAAGATGAGCTTGTCGCCCTTCCCGACCGGCACGACCGGCGTCAGGTAGTTCATCGCCGCGGCGTAGGCGTGCTGCTCGGCGGCGTGCGCCGACGGTCCCGTCGCGAGCACGGCGACGAGCACTGCAGCCCCACTGCCAAGGCGCCTCCAACGCACCTCACACGCTGTTCCCGCGCAGCCGCGCGTCAAACTCGGCGTATGACCGAAGAAGGGCTGGTCACCGGCGAGGATGGCGTCGTCCGCTGCTCATGGGCCGATTCTGCACCCGAGTACCGGGCCTATCACGACGACGAATGGGGATTCCCGGTCGACGACGACCGGCGGCTGTTCGAGAAGCTGTGCCTCGAGGGCTTCCAGTCCGGGCTCTCGTGGCTGACGATCCTGCGCAAGCGCGAAGCCTTCCGAAGCGCCTTTCTCGGCTTCGACTTCGAGCGCGTCGCGCGGTTCGGCGAGCGCGATGTCGAACGGCTCCTCACAGACGCTTCGATCGTGCGCCATCGCGGCAAGATCGAGGCGACGATCAACAACGCCGGCCGCGCGGTCGAGCTCGCCGACGAGGCAGGCTCGCTGGCGGGCTACTTCTGGCGCTTCGAGCCGGACGCCGACTCACGTCCGGAGCGGCTTACCTGGGACGTGCTGCGCGAGCTCGCGACCACAGCCGAGTCGCGCGCGCTCGCGAAGGACCTGAAGAAGCGAGGCTGGCGCTTCGTCGGGCCCACGACCGCCTACGCCTTCATGCAGGCGATGGGGCTCGTGAACGACCACGTCGAGGGCTGCGCGGCGCGCGAGCCCGCCGCGCGCGCCAGGGCCGCCTTCGACACGCCCAGATGACGTCCCTACGGGCATGCGGATCTTCTGCTGCCGCACGATCGGCTTGCGGTCGGACTTGACCGCCACCCGGACGCGGAACTTGCCGTGACGGGCGCGGCCCTTGCCGTCGCGCCCGTTCCAGCGCACCTTCAGCTTGCGCGGACGCACAGCGGTCGGCCAACGAGGCGATGGTGCGCCCGCGGCGCCGCACGCTCACCTCGACCTCGGCCGGCTGCGCCAGCTTCACGCGCGTCGTCCTCCCCGGCTTCACCCTGCGCGCGATCTTCCCGGGCGCGCTCGTCGAGGTGATCTCGCTTGCGCTGCGCCTCCCAACCCGACGTGACCTGGATCCGGGCCGTCCCGGGCAGGTCGCCCTGAACGCGCCGGAGTCGGTCTGGGTCGCCCGGTCGCGGCGCGGGTCGTCGTCCTCCGACGCGACCGGGGCCAGCACGTTCGGGTTGCTCGTCGTCCAGATCCGCGCGGGTGTCGGCAGGTTCTCCTTCGGCGTCGAGGTCGGCTCGCTGCGCTGCGCCACCGCGACCGCGCCGAACGGCCACGAGCCCGAGCAGCGTCGCGGGCAGCGCCACGAACCGCACGCGGCGGCGCAGACCGTGCCCGTGGCGAGCGCGAGCAGGATGAACATCGCGGCGGGCGGCACGATCCAGCGCCCGTACGACCAGAGCCGCCGCGCCGAGCAGGCTCGACGATGCCTGCGGGTCGGGGTCGCGCAGCTCGAGCGCCTCGACCTTGGCCGGGTCGTTGAAGACGGGCTGCTTGCCGAACGCCTCGAGCTGGAGGTCCTTGCCGCGCTCGATCGCTGTTCGGGCCCTCGATCGTGATCCCGTCCTTCACGAAGATCGGGACCGTGTCGGTCTCGATCTCCTCGCCGTCCACGCGGACGAGCCGGAAGCCGTGCCAGTACCCGTGGTCGGTCCCCGACGGGCCCATCGGTGTAGAGCTCGCCGCCGGCGCCGCCGTCGATGTAGTACGGCACGTCGCCCTCGCCGCGGTAGAGGAACTGGCCCTTGATGTGCCCGAGGAACACGCCGTCGACGCCGGTCTGCGGTGGCGATCGACTCGAACGTCCCGTTGTCGGGCGAGGTCCCCTTCCCCATCGTGTGCATCCGCGCGATCGGGTCGCGGTAGCTCTGGTCGCCCGGGTCCTGCGTCGGCATGTGCATGACGACGAAGACGACCTTCCCGGCGTCCGTGCCCTCCTGGGCGACCCGCTCGAGGAAGTCGAACTGGCCCTCGCCCGACTGCGTCTGCGCCGACGGCAGCTGGAAGCTGTCGCAGCCGGTGATCTCCCAGCACGAGTTGTCGATGAAGATCCAGCGGACGTCGCCGTAGTCGACGAAGTAGTGGCTGGCCGCGCCCTCCGGATCGCCGTGCCGGCCGCTCGCGCGGAGAGAACTTCGGATCGTCGTACGCCGCGCCGTCGCCCATCGGGTACGGCCGCTCCTTGAAGACCTCCTGGTAGGGCGACAGGCTGCCCGGCGGGGGAACGCCGGGAAGCGCTCCGGGCGGCGCGTCGCGGTCGTGGTTGCCGACCGCCGCGTAGTAGGGCACGCCCGCCCGGTCGTAGGCCGACATGATCTCGCGCCACTTCTCGAGCTGGTCGGTCTCGCCGTCGTTGTCCTTGTCGCCGGACATCGTCACGAGCTTCGGCTCGTACCTGGCCGCGACCTCGACGATCTTCGGCAGGATCGTCTCGCCGTCCGCGTCGTTCCAGTGCTCCTCGCCGTAGTGGACGAAGAGCACGCCGGGCCCCTCGGCGGGCGGCCACGGCTTCGCCGGCGTGAAGGCCATTGCGGGCGCCGCCATCAGCGCGATGGCGGCGGCGACCAGCGAGATCAGGCGCACGCGCGCCGGTATATCACTAACCGGCTCGGCGCGCGGCGAAGCTCTCGTTACCGCAAGGCGTGCCCCTCACCGAGCGCCTTGGCGACCAAATGCGCCCGCG
Organism: uncultured Thermoleophilaceae bacterium; assembly: GCA_963839405.1. Lineage (GTDB taxonomy): Bacteria > Actinomycetota > Thermoleophilia > Solirubrobacterales > Thermoleophilaceae > DASPHG01. The sequence goes on along the minus strand of CAWIUV010000004.1, from coordinate 540,194 downwards.
AGCGGGCACCCACCTTCGTCATCGCGTTGCGCACGTGCGTGCGGACCGTGTCGTGGGCGATGCCGAGCTCCTCGGCTATCTCCGGCCCGCTTCGGCCGAGCGCCACGAGCCGGACGACCTCGTAGCTCGCGCTCCGACAGCTCGCCGAGCTCATCCTCCGACTGTGGCTCTCGCCGGAAACGCCCGCCCCAGCGCGACCTGCTCATCATCACGACGAGAACGAGGCGCTGGCTGCCCACGAACGTCGCGGTCGCACCCCAGTGGCTCATGACGACGCTTCCGTCGGAACAGATCACGCCGATGTCTCCGGTGAACTCCTTCTTGGCGAGCTGCGCCGCCCACTCCGCCGGGCTGAACAGCGGTCCACCCTGGACCACCGAATAGACGCGCTCGCCGATCAGATCCGCGCGCCGGTAGCCGGTGAGCTGCAGAAGCGCCCGGTTCACGTCGATGAAGCGCCGGTCGTCGTCCACCAGCACCATCGGGTTGCGCGACTCGCTGAACGCGGACCGGAAGAGCGTGACCCAACCCGGACTCGGCGTCATCTGGCCGAATCGCACATTTGCGGTATGTGCGAATTAGCAGCCATTACCGATCCTGTCGTGGTGACGTTAACCCCGGGGGGTTGTAACTGCGAACACGCGTCGGATGACGCGGCCATCGTCGAGCTCGTGCGTGTCGGCGCTGGCGGATGGTCGGCTGCGTACCGACGCGCAGCCGATCGTCCGGGTCGCCACGGGTGACGTGTCCTCCGAGGAGCTTCTCGTTCGCCTCGTGACAGAGGACGGCCAGGATCCTGCTGCCTGACACCTTCGTGCCGGCCGCCGAGCGCCACGGCCTGATGCCGAAGATCGACCGCTTCGTGATCGGCGCGCGGCGGAGCTCGCGGCGATCGGGTCACTCGGTCCATGTGAACCTCTCGGCGCACGACGCTCAGCGACCGCGCGCTCTTCGGCGACATCCTCGCCGCGGTGCACGCGCACCGCGCAGAGCCGACGCGGATGACCTTCGAAATCACCGAGACGGCGGCCGCCGCGAACATGGACGAGCGCCGCCGCGCTGGCCGACAAGCTCAGGGCGTTCGGATTCAGGATCGCGCTCGACGACTTCGGAAGCGGCTGGGGCTCCTTCCAGTACCTCAGCGCACTCCCGATCGACATGATCAAGATCGATCGCGCTTTCCGTCCGCGACCTCGGCATCGACCACCAGGGCGACGCAGCTCCTCCGAGGCGTGGTCGCGCTCGCCGCCACGCTCGGCGTGACCAGACCGTCGGCGAGGGCGTCGAGGACGAGCGCACCCTCGCCGCGCTCCGCGCGCTCGGAGTCGATTACGCGCAGGGCTTGTACCTCGGCCGGCCGCAGCCGGTCGAGTCTGCCTAGACGTCGACGCGGAGCACGGGGCTTCGGTTGGCGTCATAGACCCGCCCTTCGGCTCGCGCGTGACCATCACCGCGCTGACGCCGTCGAGCGCCTCCGGCACAGCGGCCGCGCCGTTCCCGCTGCTCGTCCACGTCGAAGATCGAGACCGGCACCACCTGGCCGTCGCGCTCGATCCACACCTGGTAGACGCGCTCCTTGCCGGCGTCCGGCAAGCCCTCGACGCGAAGCACCGAGCCGCGGCCTTCGTCGTCGGGAACCGAAAGGCTCGCGGTCCCGTCGGGCAACTGGCTCATGTCGACCTGGGCCTGGAGCGTTCGCGTTTCGTCGTCGTCGCCTCCGAGCTGCGACACGCCGTAGCCCAGGAGCACGCCCGCGACGAGAATCGCGGCGGCCGCCCACGCCATCGCCGGCCGCAGGCGCGGCAGGGACAAGGACAGACGCCGCCGCTCACGGGCCGGCTGCGGCTCCGGCGCCTCGGCACGGACCTGCTCCATCAGGCTCGCCTTGAGCGAAGGCGGCGGCTCGTAGGGCGCGACGGAGCGCGGCAGCGCCTCCACCGCCTCGGTCAGCCTGCCGCAGCTCCTCCTGGCAGAGCTCGCATCGCCATGAGATGCCGTTCGAAGACCTGCGCCTCGAGCTCCGGCAGCGCGCCCAGCGCGTAGGCGCCGACGCTCTCCGCCTGCTCCGCATGCACCTGGTCGGTGCTCATGCCATCACCCCCGCCCTAGCTCGCGTCTCAACTTGTCGAGCCCGAGCCGCATCCGGCCCTTCACCGTACCCACGGGCTCGCCGAGCATCTCCGCGATCTGGTTGTGCGTGAACCCGCCGAAGTAGGCGAGCTCGATCACCCTCACCTGCGGCTTCCGGAAGCGTCTCGATCGCCGCGCGGACCTTCCGCTGCTCGTCGCGGCGGATCACCTCGACGTCCGTCAGCTCGCTCGCCGCCTCGCGCTCCTCGATGCCCTCGGCGTCGGCACGCCGCGTCGCATGAACCTGGTTGCGCCGCAGCGCGTCGATCGTCCGGTTGTGCACGATGCCGAGGATCCAGCTGCGCACGCTGCCGCGGTCGCGCTGGTAGCGGACCCGGCTCCGCCAGATCGCGAGAAACGCGTCCTGGGTCGCGTCCTCCGCGGCGCTGCGCGTGCCGACGATGCGGTACGCGAGCGAGAACGCCGCGCCGCCGTGCCTGTCGTAGATCGTCTCGAACGCCACCGGGTCCCCCGCCTGAACGGCCTGCATCAGCTCCTCGTCGGCAAGCCGCTCGTAGTTCATGGCTCAGGCCGCGACCGGTGTGCCGCTCGGGCGCGACGCGCGCCGGCTCGTATGGCTTCGCGCGCGCGAGCGCCTCGTCGAGCACGTTCTCGAGCAGGTGCAGCCCCTCGAGCCCGGGAATCTCCTCGATGGTGGCGTCGAGCTCGCGGATCGCCTCGCGACCCTCGGGCGCATCGCCGAACAGGTAGAGCGCGAGCGCGTCCACCTCCTCCTGGCTCTTCACGCCCGCGCCGACCGGGGTCCAGAGGTTCTGGAAGACCCAGCGGACGAGGCGCCTGGTCCGCCGCGGCGCGCCGGCCAGCCGCGCCCTCGCCTGCGCGCGGTAGAAGGCGAAGTGACGTCGCTCGTCCTGGATCACGCGCCGGAGCATCTGGTGCAGCACGGGATGCTCCGAGCGGCGGATCAGCTGGTGGTAGCCGGTGAGGGTCGTCAGCTCGTTGATCGCCCCCCACGCCATGTGGATCGCGACGAAGTGCTTCGTCATCGCGGACCCCAGCATCGTCGGCAAGAGCGACAGCTGATGTCCGACGCCCAGCTCCTCGCGCAGGCGCTTCACGCGGTTCGGACGCGTCGGCAGCGGCGTGGACCCATCCGGAAGCTTGGGCTCGGCCGGCACCTCGATCCCGTACGCGCGCAGGAAGTCCGAGAAGGCCTCCCCGTGCCACAGCTCCTCGTACACCCAGCAGGACAGGAACGCGGTGACGTACGGGTCGTGTGCTGCGCGCGTCGCGAGCAGGTCGCGCAGGTAGATGACCGTATGCGTCTCGATATCCATCATGTAGTGCATGCACATCACGTCACCGTCCGAGAGACGGTGATTGGGGATGTCGTCCCAGGCCAGCTCGCTCAGGTCGAGACGCTTGGAGTTCCTCAGATATCGATCGATGTCGAAGTCGATCTTCTGCCTCTCGCTCATATGTGCATATTCGGCCCTCACGGGTTCCTGGATCAAGTGATCCGGGTGGCAGCCGGCAGCGAATAACGGGCACTCGCAACCCCCCACCCGAAGGAGCCTCACATGAGGAAGTTGTCCATCGGCGCGGCCCTGGTGGCCGCTGCGATCGCGGTGCCACTGAGCATCGGATCGAGCCACCGCGAAGCGCCGAACATCTCACTAGACCCGACGGCGGACAACACCGACACCTACGCCTTCACGGCGAAGGATGCACCCGGTGCGCTGACCGTCGTCGCCAACTGGATCCCCGGCGAGGTGCCGGCGAACGGACCGAATTTCTTCCGGTTCGACGACCGCGCCCGCTACTACATCCACGTTGACAACACGGGCGACGGACGCGAGGACGTGTCCTACCGGTTCGTCTTCAACTCGAAGGTGAACCCGGACTCGTACCTCCAGGCGTTCCCGGGCGTCGGATCGATCAACGATCCGAAGCTCTACCAGCGTCAGACGTACGACATCATCCGTGAGACCCACGGGGCCGCGAAAACCAGGACGAAGCGCATAGCGAACAACCTGCCGGTCGCGCCGTCGTACGCCGGGCCGAAGACGTTCCCGAACTACCAGAACGTCGCCGGCGGAGCGGTACGCAACCTGTCGGGCGGCGGCAAGGTGTTCGCCGGCCAGCGGGACGACCCGTTCTTCGTGGACCTCGGCGCGGTCTTCGACGCGGCGAACCTCCGCGCGGCGACGGGCAACGAGGGCCAGGGCAAGGACGACCTGTCCGGGTTCTCGATCCACGCGATCGTGCTCCAGGTCCCGGAGGCCAAGGTCACCAAGAACGGCCGCAGCGTGTCCGGTGCGGATGCGTCCAACGCCGTCGTCGGTGTCTGGTCCACGACCGAGCGCAAGCGGATCGAAGTCACGAACGCGGACTTCGACTCGAACAAGGGCTCGAAGGGCAAGTGGGTCCAGGTCTCGCGCCTGGGCGTCCCGCTCGTCAACGAGGTCGTCATCCCCGCGGGTGACAAGGACAAGTTCAACCGGACCCGGCCGCATAACGACGCCGCGAACTACGGCAAGTACGTGGTCGAGCCGGAGCTGGCGAAGATCCTGAACGCCCTGTTCGACATCGGCGCGCCCGAGACGGACCGCACGGACATCGTCCAGGCGCTCCTCCAGGGCCTGCCGGGGCTGAACGAGCATCCGGGACCGGGTAGCCCGCTCCCGGTGGACACGCTGAAGCTGAACCTCGGCGTGCCCCCCGCAGACACCGAGAACCGCTTCGGCGTGATCGGTGGCGACAACGCTGGATTCCCGAACGGCCGCCGGCTCGGTGACGACGTGGTCGACATCGAGCTCCAGGTGGTCGCCGGGTTCCTGAAGGGGAACATGGTGCCCCTCGGCGACGGGGTCGACAGGAACGACAAGGAGTTCCTGCCGGTGTTCCCGTACCTCGCCGCGCCCACCTCGGGCTTCGACTCGAACCCCTCCGACCGGTTCGAGCCGGCCCATGAGCCCACCCCCGCGGGAGGTGGCTCCTGATGACAGCACCGGCGCCGAGACGCCTTCTCTGGCTGCTCGCGCCGGTGGCAGCCTTCGCCGCCACCCTTGCACTGCTGAACGCGGTGCAGGGGGGCGGCGGGGCCGCTGCCCCGGCCGTCTTCGACAGGCCGGGGCCCGCTTCCGTGGACGTGTCGCCGAACGCGTCGACCGCGGAGACAATCGCCGCCACCCGCGCGGCGATCGAGGAGGAGCCGGGCGACGCGGCGCTGCGCGCCGCGCTCGGCGACCTCTACTACCAGCGCGGGCGTGAAACCGCTGATTCGAGCTGGAACGAGAAAGCTCACGAGGCCTACCGGCGCGCACTGGCGCTCGACCCGAAGAGCGCCCAGGCGACGACCGGACTCGGAACACTTGCGCTCGCCAAGCACGACTTCGAAGGGGGCCTCCGCTATGGCCAGCAGGCGCTCAGGCTCGAGCCGGACTCGGTCCGCCCCTACGCCGCGATTGTCGACGGCCAGGTCGAGCTCGGCCGCTACGCCGATGCGAAGCGCTCGCTCGACCGAATGGTCTCGCTCAAGCCGAACCTCGCCTCCTACGCGCGCATCTCGTACTTCCGCGAGCTCCACGGCGACCTCGCGGGCGCCCTCGCCGCCATGCAACGTGCCGTGTCCGCGGGCGGCGGCTCACCGGAGAACGTCGCCTACGTCGAGACGCTGCTCGGAAACCTCCAGTTCCAGGCCGGCCAGGTCGGGCGTGCCGGCATCGCGCACACCACCGCCCTCGCGCGCGTGCCCGAGTACCTGCCCGCGCAAGCCGGGCTGGCCACCGTGCAGGCCGCAAGGGGCGACCTGGACGCAGCTATCCGGCGCTACAAGGCCGTCGTCCGCACCTCGGCCGTGCACGAGTACCACCTGCTGCTGCTCGAGGCCCAACTCGCCGACGGCCGCGCGGCGGCCGCGCGCGAGGAGATCGCCGCGATACGCGAGAACCAGGCGATCGAGCGCCGGAACGGCGTCAACACCGACGCCGAGCTCGCGATCTTCGAGGCCGACCACGGGTCTCCGATGCGGGCGGTTGCGCTCGGTCGGTCTGCCGTGGCCAAGGCGCCGAGCGTGTCGTCCACCGACGCCCTGAGCTGGGCGCTCACCAGCGCCGGGCGCGGCGAGGAAGCGCTCCGGTGGGCGAAGCAGACGCTTCGCACCGGCTGGCGCGACCCACTCGTCCGCTATCACGCCGGCATGGCGGCGAAGCTCGCCGGAAACCGCCAGCTCGCCCGCAGGTGGCTGACGCAGGCCCTCGCGCTCAACCCGAGCTTCTCTCCGTACCACGCGCCTCGCGCACAGCGCGCGCTCGAGTCGCTCGGCTAGGCCAGTGCGATGGCGTAGGCGCAGCCGATGGCCGCGGCGAGCAGGCCGAGAAGCCGGCGCAGGAAGATCTCGGGAAGCCGGTGCTGGATCCGAATGCCGAGGTAGGAGCCGGCCGCACCCCCCACCCCCATCGCGGCACCGAGCCACCACACCGGCGCGACGTCCGACCCGTCGCCCAGCGACAACAGCGCGAACACCGCCACGCCGACCGTCGACGTAACGGCGGTGCACGCGAGCGCCGCGGGAGCGACCGCGGTGACCGTGTAGCCGGCCACGACGAGGACCGGCGCGAGCAGCGAGCCGCCACCGATGCCGTAGAGCCCGCCCACCACGCCGACCGTGAAGCCGAGCAGCGCGAGTGCCGCGGGACCCAATGACGTCCTGGCCCGCGGGCGCGCGGGTAACAAGAGCCAGACCCCAAGGGGCAGCAGCACTACGGCCGCGATCGCGTAGAGCGCGTCGCGCCCGGGGAGGAACTCGACCCGCGCGACGGCGCCGAGGGCGATACCCGGCAGCGCGCCCAGGAGCAGCCGTCCGAGCAGCGGCGAGGCGAGCCGGTTCTCCTGCGCGAGCCGCAGCAGCGCCCCGGGCGTCGTAACGACGTTGTAGAGCAGGTTCGTGGGCGTGAGCGCGGGCGTCGCGACACGAAGGACGCTCGCCTGAAACGGGAGCAACAGCACGGCACCGGATACGCCGACGGGGGTCGTCACGACGGCGAGCAGAAATGCCACCGCCGCGCCAAGAGTTGCATCTCCGAAGCTATTCTCCATTAAGTTAGTTGACAATATGGTATTTGTATGGACATGCGGATCGACATTCACCAACACCTCTGGACCGAGCCACTGATCGCCGCCCTCTCACGTAGGCGGCGAGCACCCTATGTGCGGCGCGTCGTGGGCGGGTGGGCGCTCCGCGTCGAGTCGGAGCCGAGCCACCTGATCCCCGACGCGGACGGCGTCGAGCAGCGAACACGCCTCCTGGCCGACGACGGCGCCGATACGGCGATCGTCGCGCCTTCGCTCCCGGTCGGCATCGAGTCGCTCCCCGCCGAAGAGGCCCTCCCCCTCCTCGACGCGTACGAGGAGGGCATCGCAGACCTGCCCGAGGAGTGGCGCGCCTGGGGCACGCTCTCCCTCGAGGCGGCGCAGCCCGACGACGTCGACTCGCTTCTCGGCCGCGGCTTCGTCGGGCTCTGCCTGCCCGCCACGGCGCTGGCAACGCCGAACAGCGTCTATCGCCTGTGGCCGCTCCTCTCCCGGCTCGAGGAGCGCGGTGCGCCGCTGTTCATCCATCCTGGCCCGGCTCCCGCCGAGGAGGGCGATGCCGACGGCCCGCAGTGGTGGCCCGCGATGACGAGCTACATCGCCCAGATGCATGCCGCGTGGTACGCCTACGCGGAGTACGGACTGCCCAGGCATCCGCGCCTGCGCGTCCTGTTCGCGATGCTCGCCGGCGGCGCCCCGCTCCATCTCGAACGGCTCGCTAGCCGCCGCGGCAAGCCACGCGCGCCACTGGGCGACCGGCTCTTCTACGAAACGTCGTCGTATGGCCCGCGCGCGCTGCGAGCAATGGCGCACTGGGTCGGCACCAACCAGCTCGTGTACGGCTCCGACCGGCCGCTCGCGAGCCCCATGCCATCGCGTTTCCCATCGAAGCGCGCCGAGGCCATGCGGCGACGAAACGCGAGCCGGCTGCTGGCGGACGAGCTCGCGAGCGTCGCGTGATCCTCGGCGGCTACCGGCGCGACCTGACCCAGCGCGAGATCCGCGGCGCGGTCGCTCGCCTGGCGCTGCGACCCGATACCTGGTCGGCGCTCGTGCACCACGACCCGGCCGAGCGCTTCTACCAGGAGATCTTCCGAGACGAGCACCTCAGCGCGTGGCTCATCTGCTGGATGCCGGGTCAGGAGACCGGCTTCCACGACCACGCCGGCTCGGCGGGAGCCGTCACGGTCGTTTCGGGCACGGTCCTCGAGCAGCGGCTGGGGCCGCTCGGGGACATCGTGGGCAACGTCTACTCGCGTAGTGAGGTCTTCGACTTCCCCGCCGGCGTCGTGCACCGCGTAAGCCATCACGGCACCGGCCCCGCCACCACCCTGCACGCGTACTCGCCTCCGCTCGACGCGATGGGCTCGTACGTGGAGCGGGACGGCGGGCTCGAGCGGATCGCCTAGACCAACCTCGCCGAGCGCGCGGGACCGTCTGGTACATTGGCCGCTGCCTGAAAGTCCACAAGTTTGATCTAGATACTACGTTTATCGGGAAAGGTGCAATTGGATGTCTGGCTCTCACATCAAGAAACTGGCTCTCGCGGTGGCCGCCCTGGCTCTCGCCGTTGGCGTCGCCGCTTGCGGCGGCTCGGACAACGAGGCCTCCGGCGGAGACGGCAGCGGCGGCAACCTGACGCTCGTCGCCTACTCCACCCCGCAGGAGGCGTACGAGAAGATCATCCCGGCGTTCAACGAGACGCCGGATGGCGAGGGCGTGTCGTTCAAGCAGTCCTACGGCCCTTCGGGCGACCAGGGGAACGCAATCATCGCCGGCCTCGACGCGGACATCGCGGCGCTCTCGCTCGAGCCGGACGTCACGGGGCTCGTCGACGAGGACCTCGTCCCGCCGGATTGGAACCAGGACAAGTACGACGGCTTCGTCACCAACTCGGTTGTGGTGTTCGCGGTCCGCAAGGACAACCCGAAGAACATCCAGACCTGGGACGACATCGTCACGGGCGACGTCGAGATCATCACGCCTAACCCGTTCACGTCGGGCGGCGCGCAGTGGAACCTGATGGCCGCCTACGGCGCGCAGCTGGAGCAGGGCAAGTCCGAGGAGGAGGCGCTCGACTTCCTCAAGCAGATCCTCGAGAACACGTCGGTCCAGGACGCGTCGGCGCGCGACGCGCTCCAGACGTTCGTCGGCGGCAAGGGCGACGTCCTGCTCGCGTACGAGAACGAGGCGATCGCCGCCCAGCAGGCCGGCGAGGAGCTCGACTACGTCATCCCCGACCAGACGATCCTGATCGAGAACCCGGTCGCGGTCACGACCGACGCCGACGAGAAGGCCCAGGCGTTCCGCGACTTCCTCTTCACCGAGGAGGCGCAGACGATCTACCAGGACCACGGCTACCGCCCGGTTCTGAAGCAGCTGAGGACGAGGAGAACTTCCCGACCCCGCCGCAGCTGTTCGAGATCGACAAGTTCGGCGGGTGGGACAAGGTCCGGTCGCGAGTTCTTCGACCCGGAGAACGGCTCGGTCGCGGAGATCGAGGAAGAGCTGGGGGTCTCCACTGAGGGCTAACTCAGCCGCAGCGCAAGCAGTTCAATTGCCGGCCCGAGCGGGGCGTCGCATTGGCGGCGCCCCGTTGGGCATCGGCATAGCCACGGCGTACCTCAGCATCATCGTGCTGATCCCGCTTGCTCTCGTCGTTAGCAAGTCGACGGAGGGCGGCTGGGACGCGTTCTGGAGCGCGATCTCGTCGCCGCAGGCCACGTCCACGCTGAAGCTGACGGTCACGGTCTCGCTGATCGTCGTCGCCGTGAACATCGTGATGGGCACGCGTGATCGCGTGGGTGCTGGTGCGCGACGAGTTCCGCGGCAAGGCGCTCGTCAACTCGCTGATCGACCTGCCGTTCGCGTTGCCCACGATCGTGGCCGGGCTCACGCTGCTCGCGCTCTACGGCCCGAAGAGCCCGTTCGGCATCAACGCGCGCGTACACCCAGGCCGGGCTCGTGATGGCGCTTCTCTTCGTGACGCTGCCGTTCGTCGTGCGCGCCGTGCAGCCCGTCCTCATGGAGCTGGACAAGGACATGGAGGAGGCCTCGGAGTCGCTCGGCGCGTCGCAGTTCACCACCTTCAGGCGGATCGTCTTGCCGAACCTTCGCCCCGCAATCCTCGCCGGCGCGGGTCTTGCGTTCGCACGCGCGATGGGCGAGTTCGGAGCGGTCGTCCTGATCTCGGGCAACATCCCGTTCGAGACGCAGGTCTCGCTCCGTCTTCATCTACAGCCAAGTCGAGAGCGGCAACCTCGTGGCGGCAGCGGCCATCTCGGTCGTGCTGCTCGTCGTCGCGCTCGTCGTGCTGGTGCTGATCTCCCTCCTCTCGCGATGGGCGGCCAGGCATGAGCTCTAGCGTCGGCGCCGTTCCGCGTCTGGGTGCCAAGGCGCCCGACCGGCTCCATCGCGGCAGCGCCGTCCAAGCTGCCCCGGCTGATCGGGCTGACCTACCTCGGCCTATTGCTCGCCGCGCCCGTCGCGATGATCATGTACCGCACCTTCGAGGACGGCCTCCAGCCGGTGATCGACTCGCTAACCGACGGCGGAGGCGCAGCACGCCTTCTGGCTCACGTTCCTCATGGTCATCATCGCCGTGCCGCTGAACACGATCTTCGGCGTCGTCATGGCGCTCCTGATGGTGCGCAAGCGCTTCCCCGGCAAGTGGTTCCTGAACGCGCTGATCGACCTGCCGTTCGCCGTGTCACCGGTCATCGTCGGCCTCGCGCTGATCCTGGCGTACGGGACGAACTCCGACATCGGCGGCTGGCTGGTGGACCACGGGATAGAGGTGATCTTCACGCCGGTCGGGATGGTCCTCGCCACGATCTTCGTGTCGCTGCCGTTCGTCGTGCGCGAGGTCATCCCGGTGCTGAAGGAGATCGGCACGGAGCAGGAGGAGGCGTCGGAGACGCTCGGCGCGAACTCCTGGCAGACGTTCTGGAAGGTAACCCTGCCGGCGATCCGCTGGGGCGTCGCGTACGGCGTGGTGCTCACTACCGCGCGCGCACTCGGCGAGTTCGGCGCAGTATCGGTCGTCTCCGGAAAGCTCACCGGCGAGACGCAGACGCTCACGCTCCGGGTCGAGGAACGCTTCCAGCACTTCGACCTGATCGGCGCTTATTCAGCCTCGATGGTGCTCGCCGTGATGGCCCTGGCGACGCTGCTTGCGATGAACATCTTCAAGAAGGAGGACTCGTAATGGGAATCGTCGTTGAGAACGTCTCGAAGAACTTCGGCGACTTCGTCGCGCTCGAAAATGTCTCGCTCGAGGTGCCTAGCGGTTCGCTGACGGCGCTTCTGGGCCCGTCCGGCGGCGGGAAGTCGACGCTGCTCCGCGTGATCGCCGGCCTCGAGGAGCCGGACTCCGGAACCGTCATCCTCGATGGCCAGGACCTGACCGAGTCGCCCGCCCGCGAGCGCGGCGTCGGATTCGTCTTCCAGCACTACGCGGCGTTCAAGCACATGACGGTGCGCGACAACGTCGCCTATGGGCTGAAGATCCGCAAGCGGCCGAAGGACGAGATCGGGGACCGCGTCAAGGAGCTGCTCGCGCTCGTCCACCTGGATGGCTTCGCGGACCGCTACCCCGCGCAGCTCTCGGGCGGCCAGCGTCAGCGCATGGCGCTCGCGCGCGCCCTGGCGGTCGAGCCGAAGGTGATGCTTCTGGACGAGCCGTTCGGCGCGCTCGACGCCACGGTCCGCAAGGAGCTGCGCGCCTGGCTGCGCCGCCTCCATGAGGACGTGCACGTGACGACGATCTTCGTCACGCACGACCAGGAGGAGGCGATGGAGGTGGCCGAGCAGATCGTCGTGCTGAACAACGGGCACGTCGAGCAGGAAGGCACGCCGCGCGAGCTCTACGAGGAGCCGTCCAACGAGTTCGTCATGGGCTTCGTCGGTCCCGTCAACCAGCTCGACGGGCATTACATCCGCCCGCACGACATCGACATCGTCGTCGACCCCACCGATCAGGCTTCCGAGGCGATGATCGACCGGATAATCCACCTCGGTTTCGAGGTGCGCGTCGAACTCACGCTGCATGACGGCTCGCACTTCTATGTACAGCTGACCCAGCCGCAGCTCGAGGAGCTCGAGCTGACTGAGGGCCAGATCGTGTGGGTGCGACCCGGTCGCAAGACGAAGTTCGCGAACGGCGAGACGCAGATCAGCGCCTGAGCGGCCATGCAGGTGAACGCGGCATGGTTGTGGGCGCTCTACGGAGTGTGTTGCGTTCCGAGCGTGATCCTGTGGACGCGCGACCGTCTAGGTCGCACGCCGCCTGCGAGCCCGCGCTCCGCTCGCACCATTGCGTGGGCTGACGGGGTCATGTTCGGCATCGGGACGGGTCTGGCGATCAGCTTCCTGATGCTGGTGGTCTCCAGCATCGTGTTCCGGCTCGCGCACTAGCCGGATTCGACAAGATACGCCGATGGCCACGGGAGTTTGGAGGCTGCGGGCAGGGGCGCTCCTGCTCATCGGCGCACTCGCCGTTCACGAGCTGCGCTACCTGCTGACGGCGGCGCCGCAGGACGAGCACGCGCACACCTACATGGCGTGGCTCGTGCCCATCGCGTGCGCACTCCTCCTCCTGGCGCTGACGGAGTTCACCGTGCGCCTGGCGCGCCGGATGCGAAGCGACGCTCGCCCGGCGTACTTCCCGACCGGTTTGCGCTGGCTCACCGCCAGCACGCTGCTGACCGCGATCTTCACGTTCCAGGAGGTCACCGAGCGCCTCCTTGCGCACGGCCGCGTCGATGTCTCAGAGGCGCTCGTCGTCCACGGCGGATGGGTGGCGCTGCCGCTGTGCTTCGTCGTCGGCGCAGTGGTCGCACTGCTGTTGCGCGGGGCCCGCACGCTGCTGAACCGCGACTGGAGCAGCACACCCGCCGCGCCCGCACGAACCGCCCAGCCTCTCCCCCGCCTGCCACGGTCACGCGCGCCGCGCGTGACCGTCATCGCCTGCAACCTCGCAGGCCGCGCGCCTCCGCGCGTCGTGATCTGACCTGTAGATACACGACAAAGGAGAAACCAATGAAGAAGTTCATTGCCCTTGCGGCGGTTGCCGTGGGGCTTCTAGGCGTTGCCGCGCCTGCCATGGCGCACGTGACGCTTCAACCGAACGAGGCGCCTGCGGACGGCTTCACCCGTCTGGCGGTGCGTGTGCCGAACGAGCGGGACAACGCGAGCACGACGAAGGTGCAGGTGAAGTTCCCGCCCGGCTTCTACTCCGTCTCGTACGAGCCGATCGCGGACTGGAGCGTCGACGTCAAGATGCGGAAGCTCGACAAGCCGGCCGAACAGTTCGGCGAGAAGGTCACCGAGGAGGTCGCCCAGGTCTCGATCAGCACGTCGGGCGCGGGAATCGCACCGGGCCAGTTCCGCGACTTCGGGCTGTCCCTGAAGATGCCGAACGAACCGGACAAGGCGCTCACGTTCAAGTCGCTTCAGACCTACAGCAACGGCGAGGTCGTCCGCTGGATCGGTCCGCCGGACGCGGACGAGCCGGCCCCACAGGTAACGCTGACGGCGGCCGAGGAGGAGGAAGCGGCGACGCACGACGACGAAGCTGGAGCCGAGGTGGTCGCCGCTTCGGAGGAGACGGCGGCCACCGATGACGGCGAGGAGGACGATGACGACGGCCCGTCCACGGGTCTCGTGATCGTCGCGCTCATCCTCGGCGCACTCGGCCTCGTCGCCGGCATCGCCGGCCTGATGACCGCGCGAAAGGCGCGGACGGGCTAGTGAGCAAGATCGCCCTGCTGGTTGCCGCGGGTGCAGCGCTGTCGGCTGCGCCCGCGGCGTGGGCGCACAAGGGCAACGCGAACTACGAGTCGGATCTGCGGTCGGTGACGCCGCAGGTCGAGGGGCTCGAGGTCCAGATCCTCGATCGCGACGATCGCCTCGAGCTGCGAAACGAGACCGGGAAGACGGTCGTCATCCAGGGCTACAACGACGAGCCCTACGCGCGGCTTCTTCCGACGGCACGGTCGAGGTGAACGAGCACTCGCCCGCGACGTACCTGAATGAGGAACGCAGCGGCAAGGTCGACCTGCCGCCCGAGGCGGACGAGGAGGCGCCGCCGGATTGGGACGAGGTGGATGGCACCGGGGTGTTCGAGTGGCACGACCACCGGATCCACTGGATGGGTGAGGGCAAGCCCGAGCAGGTGACCGACGAGGACAAGCGAACGAAGGTGTTCGACTGGAAGGTCCCGGTGCGGGTCGGCAGCCAGCCGGTCGAGCTGGCGGGCACGCTGTTCTGGACACCGCGTGCGGGGGGCGACGGGCCTCCGCTTGGAGCCATCCTTGCGTTGCTGGGCGTGGTCGTGGCCGGCGGGGCGTTGGTGATAATCGTCAGGCGCCGACGCCGAAGTGCGGGGACCGCGGGAGGCGGCGAAGCCTGGTGATCGGCCGCGCACTCGCGCTCACGCTCGCCCTGGTGGCGCTCGTGCCCGCGAGTGCGCTGGCACATGCGACGCTCGAGGAGACGACTCCGCAGCGGGGTGCGCAGCTCGATGCGGCGCCGAAGGACGTGGTCCTGCGGTTCAGCGAGCCGGTCGAGGCGGCGTTCGGTGCCGTGCGGGTCTTCGATGCAAGCGGGGAGCAGATACAGGTGGGCGACGTGTTCCGCCCAGGCAGCGACTCCAAGAAGGTCGCGGTCGAGCTCCCGAACGATCTGAGCGGCGGCTACACGGTCACCTACCGGGTCATCTCGGCGGACTCGCACCCGGTGTCGAGCGGCTTTGTGTTCACGGTGGGCAACGGCCCGGCGCCGGCGGCCACGGTGGATGAGCTGCTCGCGGGCTCGAAGGCGGGCTCGGTGACCTGGAACGCGCTGAGCGTGGCGAGGGGGATTCAATACGCCGCAATCGCGCTCGGCATCGGGTCCGCCTTCTTCCTGCTCGTCGTGTGGCTACCGGCGCTCAGCGTCTCCGCCGGCGGTGAGCAGGAGTGGTCGAACGCCTCGGCGGCGTTCGCGCGCCGGATGCGCACACTGCTGCTGGTGGCCTCGATCGTCGGGGCGCTCAGCGCAGCCGCAGCCGTTGTGCTCCAAGGGGCCGTCGCGTCGGCGTCATCGTTCTGGTCGGCCCTGTCACCGGACACGGTGCAGGAGATCCTCGAGACGCGCTTTGGAACGGTGTGGGGGCTCGGCGCGCTCGCCTGGCTGGTTCTGGGCGTGATCGTCGCAGCGGGCCTCCCGCGCCTGACCTTCCTCCTGCCGCTTGCATGGCTGGCGGCGGTTCCCGGGCTGGGCGGTCACGCCTCGGTCCAGGAACCGAGTTGGCTTCTCCTGCCGGCGAACATCGTCCACGTCCTCGCGATGGGAGCCTGGCTCGGAGGGATCGCCGTGCTCGTGCTGGCGCTGCGCGCGGCGACGTCAGCGCTCAGTGGCAGTGACCGGACACGGATCCTGGCCGCTTCGGTGTCGCGTTTCTCGGCTCTTGCAGGAGTCGCCGTCGCAGTGATCCTCGCAACGGGGATCACCCAGTCGATCGTTCATCTCGACAGCTTCGGCGACCTGCTCGACACGGCCTTCGGGCGCGCGATCCTCGTGAAGGCTGCGCTGTTCGTCCTGATCGTCGCTCTCGGGTTGGTCAACCGCCGGCGGCACCTGCCGCAGCTGCGAACCGCCGCCGAGGAAGGGGCCGATCCAGGCCGCCCGGGCGTGGCGTTGCGGCGGACGCTTCGCGCCGAGCTCGCGATCGGCGCGGCGGTGATCGCGGCAACTGCGGCCCTGTCGAGCTATCCGCCGTCGTCCGCGGTGGCCAACGGGCCGTTCTCGACCGACGTGACCCTCGGCCCGGCGCGCGCGGAGGTGACCATCGACCCGGCGCAGGTCGGAGCGAACGACATGCACCTCTATCTCTTCTCACGCAAGGACGGCTCCCAGTACGACGCCACCAAGGAGCTGCGCATCACGGCGTCTCTGCCGGAGAAGGACATCGCACCTATCGAGTTCGAACCGCGCAAGGCAGGACCCGGCCACTATGTCGTCCCCGGCGCCGCGTTCGGCGTGGCGGGCGAATGGGATGTCTCTCTCTCGGCGCGCGTCAGCGCGTTCGACGCATACGAGGGCGAGTTCGAAGTCGAGATCAGATGACGCCGTAAGACGCTGCGTCCGGCAGACGCAAAGAGTCCGCCAACCAAACCAAGGAGGACTCCATGAGCACCATCGCCGCCGCACTGCGGCCTGTTCCAGTCCCTGCCGCGAGCACGCTTCGCAGCGATCCCGCCGCGCAGGCATTCATGCTGCTGCGCATCGGGTTCACCGTCGCGCCGATCCTCTTCGGGCTCGACAAGTTCGCCGAAGTGATGATCAGCGACTGGCCGAAGTACCTGGCCCCTGAGTTCAACGACATCATCCCCGGCAGCGCGCAGGACGCCATGTACATCGTCGGCGTCGTCGAGATCGCCGCGGGCATGGTGGTCGCCTTCTCGCCGCGATTCGGCGGTCTGCTCGTGGCCGGCTGGCTCGGCGGGATCATCGTCAGCCTGCTGCTGGTGGGCGGCTACGCCGACATCGCGCTTCGGGACTTCGGCCTCCTGCTGGGCGCGCTGACCCTGTCGCGGCTCGGCACGGCTTACAGCCGGCAATGAGCGGCCGGACCCGGCAAGCGGCCGAGGGCCTCGTCGAGTGGCGCCGGCGCAGGCTCGAGCTTGCCGGGTTCGACCCTCCGCTGGCGGTTGTCCTGGCCACCACGGCGGAGGTCGACCTGCACGAACTGCTCGAGCTGGTCGACCGAGGATGCCCGCCTCACCTGGCGGCGCGGATCCTCGCGCCGCTCTGACGTAAGAAAACTCGGCGCGCCGACGCAAACCTGGCCGTGAGCTCCACGAGTGTTACGTTCGGGCGCCAGACCGTGCAGGCCTTTCCCGATACCGACTCCGACGCCTGGGTGGCCGCCCTAGGCGCCCCCGGGCCAGCGCGCGAGGAGGCATCCGCCCGTCTGCACGAGCTGCTGTTGCGGGCGGCGCGTTTCGAGGTCCACCGAAGGCGCGCGTCGCTCCCGCACCTGCGCGGTGACGACTTCGACGACCTGGCGGTGCAGAGCGCCGACGACGCGCTGGCGGCGATCATGGCCAAGCTCGACACCTTCCGGGGCGACAGCCGCTTCACGACCTGGGCTTACAAGTTCGCGCTGCTGGAGGCGGCGGTCAAGCTGCGCCGGCGCGCGTGGCAGGGACGCGAGGTACCGCTCGAGCCCGAGTCCTGGGAAACGTTCGCCGCGGATCGGATCTCGCCCCACGCGCAGGCCGAGCAAGGCGACCTATTGCGTGAGCTCCGTTCCGGCATCGAGGAAGAGTTGACCCCGCACCAGCGCGAGGTCCTGGTGGCACTGACGCTCAACGACGTCCCGATCGACGTCCTCGCCGAGCGCCTCAACACGACCCGCGGCGCCCTGTACAAGACACTGCACGACGCGCGGAAGAAGCTCCGCGCACACCTCGAAAGCAAAGGGATGGCATGAACGACGAGCTGATCGGCAAGCTGCTCGGTCCGGATGGCCCCGAGCTGACGTGCGAGGAGTGCTTTGAGGAGCTCGACCGCTACGTCGAGCTCGCTCTCCGGCGCCGACGTTGACACCGAGATCCCGGGCATGCGTGCGCACCTGGTCGGGTGCCCCGCCTGCCGCGAGGACCACGAGAGCCTTCGTGCGCTAGTAGCGGACGAGTAAAGCTGCGCAAGGCCAGCGCGCCCGGTTTTCGGCGCCCGGCGCGGGGAAGTAATGCGTGATGGCCACGATCGACAGCAACGGAACGGGAGCGCTTCTGGAGCGCGAAAACGCCGTCTGACCGCCGCTCTCAGGCGAGTCCGGATCTGCCTGGAGGCGGCACTCGACCCAGACGCGGACGAGAAGACTCTCCGCGAAGCGCTACACGAGGCGCGGCACGCGGCGGCCGAAGCGGACCGCGTCTAGGACTTCTTCCCGCTCTTCTTGCCGCCCTTCTTCGAGGTGGCTAGCGCAATTCGAACGGCGGATAGCGATCGGTCGCAAGCACGAACGCGTACGCGGTGACACGGTTGCCCCAGCGCATTACGCCCACGACGAAGTCGAACAGGCCGCGCGGGTACCGCCCCGTGAAGACGATCGTGAACCAGGCGAAGACGACGGCGAAGAAAGCGCCGATGGAGAGGAAGACGAGCACGATGAAGTGCGGTATCGCGAGCAGCCACTTGACGAGCGGCAGCCAGCGGTTCAGCTCCTCCTTCGCGTCCGGGTAGGCGAGCTCGAGCCGGACGTACTGCTGCTCGTCCGTGGACGGGTAGACGTCGCTCATGAGCGCCCCGTACGCGTAGACGCGGTTCGTGAAGCGGAGCAGCTCGCGGTTCCAGTCGAACCACCAGCGCGGGTACTTCTCGCGGAACAGGATCATTACGAGCGGGGCCGCGATCAGCAGCCCGCCGGCCGACACGAACCCGGCGTACTCGTCCCCGGCGGAGACGCTGAACGACGTGTGGCTGACCAGCCCGAGGACGATCGCGATTGGGATCACCCAGAAGATGCGGAGGGCGGTGCTGACGCGGTTGAGGGGACGATCGGGATACTCGACGTCGAACTCGAGCGGATAGGCCGCGGCCGGAGCGGCGGGCCTTTCGGGATTCACAGGATCCATGCACCGCGGGTTCGGCGTCCTGCGGCCACAGTCCTTCCCAGATACCCCCGGGGGGTACGGTACGCTTGTCCCATGGCTACCGAGACACGCGGATACACCGCGACGAAGGATCAGCTGCTGAACCGCCTCCGCCGAATCGAGGGACAGGTGCGCGGGATCGAGAAGATGGTCGAGGAGGACCGCTACTGCGTCGACGTCGTCACGCAGATCAGCGCCGTGCAGGCAGCCCTCGACAAGGTCGCGCTCGGCCTGCTCGACCAGCACGCACGCCATTGCGTCGTCGACGGCCACGGCGAGGGGACGCCCGAGCAGCTCACTGACGAGCTCATGGGCGCCGTCGGCCGGCTCATGCGCCGTGGCTAGGAACCTCCGCCGGACGCTCTACGTCGTCGCGTTCGTCCCGATCGTCACGGGCGCGCTGACGATGATTCTCGGCGCGGATTCGGTGCCCTCCCCCGGCGACCCGTCCGCCAACCTCGAGTCGGAACTCCGCTTCTACTCCGTCTGGTGGATCGGGGCCGGAGTTTTCCTGCTCTGGCTTGCGCCGCGAGTCGAAGAGCGCACGCTCGAGTTTCGCGCCTTCTTCGCCCTACTTTTCCTCAGCGGCGTCAGCCGCGTCCTTGCCGCGCTCGACACCGATTGGCCGTCCACCGGGCAGCTCATCCTGATGGGGCTCGAGTTCGGCCTGCCGATCGTGTTCGTCGTGTGGCAGGCGCGGGCCGTAAGAGCAACGTAAGAGGCGCAACAGGCCCAGATGACAAGGCGGTCGATGACGGCGTGCTCACCGGGGCCCGTGCTTCCACCGCGGGGGCGAACGTGCTCTGCCGCCCCCCCCACCCCCGGGTGTCGGACCGCCACCGATGATGCGTGAGTTCCGGCGATAGCTACGGCAGCGCCGGGATGGGTGGCCGCGGCCACCCATCCTGGCGCGTTTGCGCTTGGCCCTCCCGAGGCGTAGACTCGCCCGCAAGACGAGACGCCGCCGCTTCAGACCGAGGCGCTGGACGGATCGGAAAGGCAGGCCAGATGCCGTACTACCGATGCCCCGCCTGCGGCTCCATGAGCCACAGTGTCGCGGCGTACTCCACCACAGGGGCCTGCGCGGTATGCGGCGCTCCGCTACCGAGCGACGCGAAGCTCGACGCCCTCCCCGAGCCGGAGGTCGCCCTCAGCCGCAGCATGCGAGCCGGCTTGGCAGCACCGGCGGACGCGCGCCGCGCCGTGGGCAGCCTGCCTCTCCTCGAGGCCGCCCGCGACAAGGTCGGTCTCCTCGTCTCGGAGCTCGTCACGAACGCAATCAGGCACGCAGGACTGGGAGCCGGGGATCCGATCGATCTCGACGTGACGACCACGAACGGGCGGGTGCGGATCGCCGTGCACGACGGCGGCCCGGGATTCGAGCCGAACGGAAGAAACGGCACGCTCCCTTCGGCAGGTGGATTCGGCCTATCGATCATCGCCGCGCTGGCCGAAGACTGGGGCGTCGAGCGCGGACCGGACGGCTGCACGGTGTGGTGCGCGGTGGCCTCGTGACTCTCCCGCGCTGGGTCAGCGACGCGCGCAGGCGCGGTATCGCCGCGTACGCACGACGCGCTCTCCGGCACGCGTCCGCCCGGCGATCCGCACCACGGCAAGCTCCCCCTCCCGTTTCCCGCGAAGGCTTACGCGCGATCGCAGCCGCCCTCCACGCCGACGCACCTGCACGCGCTCGCCATCAACCCTCACCCTCGCCGACTCGAACCGCCGCGGCAGCCGCAACACGAAGCTGCGGCGACTCACGCACCGTGGCGGAGCGCCGGCGGGCCAGGAGCCGTTCGTCAGCTTCAGGGCATAAAGCCCGCTATTCCCGTCCGTGTACCAGACGTGCCGGCGCGCCGGATCGAACACCGGCTTGGACATGGCGAAGTTGCTCCGCTCCTCGACGACGGGGCTTGGCCCGGGTGGCGCCACGAAGTAAGCGACCTCACGCGGGTGGTAGGGGTCGCGGATGTCGAACACGCGCAGGCCGGACAGGATGAACGAGCAGGCGACGATGCCGGGGTCGGCCTGCCTCGGCACGCCGCAGTAGTGCGCGGCGTAGCCCTGTAACGGGCTCGACGCGCCGGGGTCGCCACCGATCTGCTGGCGATATTTCGGCTGGTTCACCTCGAGCCGGATGTCTGAAACAACCGCCGGTGCTTTCTCATCCGAGATGTCGATGATGCGGGCTGCACCCACGTGCGGCCCGTTGCCCTCGAAGTCATAGTTGCCTTCCTCGTCGGCAGCGAACTCGTCCACCTCTACGAGGTACGGCCGCTCGCCGATCGTCACCGGGATGTTGATCTGCGGGACGCTTCTGAATTCCCAGTCCAGCCGGCTGATCTCGGGCATCCGCGGGATTGGGCGCGCGGGCCTGGACCTCGCTGGTGTCGACGACGATCAGGCCCTGGTTCAGCGCTGCGACGTAGCCGCGGTTGCCATCGCTCGATAGCGCGAAGCCGTGCGACGGGTAGTCGTAGACGCCCAGCGGCCGAGGCAGCTTCGGGTTCGTCAGGTCGACCGCCGTGATCTGCCGCTGAAGAGCGAGGTCGCGTAGAACGTGTTCCCGTCCGGAGCGAAGCCGCTCTCGTGGCCAAGGATGCCTACGGGCGTGCTGGACTGGAGCTGCGGGTGGCGGCAGTCCTCGTTGAGATCGTAGACGTCGACGAAGCCGGGCGCCGTGGTGGGATTGCCCATCACGGCCACCAGCAAGCCGCGCTTCTCGTTCAGGACGAGCGACTCGTGCGGCGTCTGCATCGCCGGCGTGACGAGCGTCTCCGTTCGAACCGGGTTCGCGGGATCGGTCATGTCGACCACAGCGACGCCTGTCGACTCGTCCTGGAGCTGCTGGATCGACTGGACCGGGAACAGCAACGTGGTGTCGTAGTAGGCGCACTGGCGGCCCGCCTTATCCACGAAGCGCTCCACCTTGAAGCCGCCCGCGCGGCCCTCGTGGCCCACGAGCTCCGCGTTGCAGATGTAGCCGTCGTCGGGCACGTCGGCCGGAACGCGCCCCTGGAGGCCGGGCTCCGGCCGGGCACCCGGCCCGCAGTCCGCGCGTGGTGGGACGGGCAGCTCCGTGGGACGGTCCTGGGCGGACGCAACCCCTGGGAGCAGCAGAAATAGCCCGATTGCCGCTGCAGCGGCGTGATCGCCCGAAGATAACGGCGGGCTGGCCGTCGCGCGCCTCCTCCACTTGGCGTTTGCCGTGGCGAACCCTGGACGAACTCGCCCAGAGTGGAAGTGCCGGCCTCGACGGGGTAGGTTCAGCTGTGTGAAGGAGCAGGCCGAGCGCTCCCCCGCGGTCGCCATCTCGAACGCGATCGTCCAGATCTATAAGGAGGGCTACGGCAAGGGCGCAACCCGGGCGCGGACGCGGCTACTCGATGACATCGTCGTGGTTCAGCTCGACGACGTGCTTACCCGGGCCGAACACACGCTCATGGCCGCCGGGCGAGAGGAGCAGATCCGCGAGACGCGCCAGATCTTCGCGCAGGCTCACCGCGACGCCTTCATCCATGCCGTCGAGGAGGTCACGGGCCACACCGTGCGCGCATTCATGAGTCAGATGCACTTCGGGGCCGATCTCGCCGTATTGGTCTTCGTGTTCGACGAGCCGGAGGACGAGTATCAGCCGCCCTCTAGCCAAGCCGCGTGGCGAGATCCTCGTCGCTCTGTCGAACCGGATCGTCGGGATCTATAAGGAGCTATACGGCAAGGGCCCGGTCAAGGTTCGCACCTGGTACCTGGACGACCTCATTCTCTGTGTGGTGCGCGGCAGTCTGACGCGAAGTGAGATGACGTTCGTTGAGATCGGCCGCGGTGACCGCGTCGTCCTGCAACGCGGCGCTTTTCATGAAACTGCGTCGCCCGTCTTCGCGCAAGCGGTCGAGGAGCTGACGGGCCGATTGGTGGAGACGACTCTCTACTCGACCGACGAGGAACATGACGTCAGCACTCTCGTATTCATGCTCGAGCTCCCGGAGGACGCCGCGCTGAGTGATACCGACGAGGGCTTGGCTAGGGAGCGCAAGCAGATGCGAAGGAAGGCCGCCGAAGCACGCGGTTAGCCGGCTGCGCGACGAAAGCGGCGTGGCCGTCCAGCACCCGCAGGAACGCATCCACGACGTGCGCGTCGAGCTGCGTGGCGGCCACGCGTTCGACTCCAGCCGCGCCTCGTCCCGGGTGCGGGCCGGTCCATACGGGCGCGCGGACAGCATCGCGTCGTAGACGTCTGCGACCGCGACGATCTGGGCCTCGATCGGCGTCTCGGCCGAGGAGACTCCCTCCGGGTAGCCGCCCCCGTCCGGCCGCTCGTGGTGAGCGACGATGATGGCCGCCAGGTCGTGCAGGCCGTCGACTGGAGCAGCCGCGCGGCGGTCCGCGGGTGCTGCCGGATCTCGACCCACTCGGCCTCGGTCAGCGGCCCGGGCTTGTCGAGGATGTCGCGCGAGATCCAGACCTTGCCGAGGTCGTGCAGGCGGCCGGCGATGCGCACCCGGCCGATCGCCGGGCGGGCAGGCCCATCTCGCGCGCGATCGCCTCCGCGTACTCGGCGACCCGCACCCCGTGCGCGCTCAGCTCGGCGTCCCGCTCCTCGAGCAGGTCGGCGAGCTCCGGCAGCCCCGGCGGCCCGGCGTCCTCCCTGACGTGTGGCGGTCGATCCCCCTCATTCCCCCACCGCCATGAACGCGCGGCTCGGTGCGAGGTTGACAGTCCCGTCTAGCGGACGCTGACCGTCTTCGTCGAGAGCGTCTGCCGGCGCACCTCGCGCTGGCAGAACGGCACTCGGTTCCACTGCTTCTGCGAGAACGCGCGCGTGTAGTCCGCCGCGTGCTTCGAGCGCTGGTTCTCGCTCTGGCCGTAGGTCACGAACGTGCCGGCCTCGACCGGGCACCTGCCCGCCACGAACTGCGCGGCCATCACGAAGCTCGAGCCGTGCGGGACGTTGCCGTAGCCGTCCTCCTCGGGGTCCCAGCTCACGTTGATCGCGTTGAAGACGCCGACGCCTCCGGGCCCGCCGTGGATCGGGATCTTCCTCCCGCCGCGGACCTCGTACTGGTGCTGCCCGAGCGGGGCATCGAGCGGGATCCCGCGCCCTCGAGATCGGAGACGGCGTCCGCCAGCGCGCCCTGCACGAGCGGGTTGGCCGTGTTCAGCCCGCTCGGCGTGTGGACCGCGTCGCTCGACCGAGAACGGCGTCGTGAAGACCGTCTCCATCCCGAGCAGCATCCCGCCCTGCAGGCCGGTCGGGACGCCCGTGAAGTCGTCGAAGACCTGCGAGGCGAAGCGCCGGAACAGGATCGCGCCGCGCGAGTCGAGGTCGTCGTGCAGGTTCCAGTTCTTGAGCGGCTCGCACGCCCCGCTCACGTCCACGGGCCCGTTTCGAGCCGAGCAGGAGCCCGCCGGGCGCGCGCTCGCACATCGAGACGACGCGCGTCACGCCACAGCTCGCCGGCGTACTGGCGGTTGCCGACCATCACGCGCTGCAGCAGCTCGCGGCTGAACCTGTTGCCGGGCAGCCCGTCGCGCCCGGCGAGCCGGTCCTCCACCTGGACCAGCCCGAGCCGCGTGCGCAGCGTGCGCTCGGCTTCCTCGATCCCGATGATGCGGTCGAAGCCCGTGAGCGGCTCCTCCGGGTTGGAGAGCCAGTGGCTGTCGTTGCCGTTGTGCACGTAGTCCGGCCGGATGAGCGTCGGCACGTCCTCCGGCGGGAACGTGCCCGGCGCCACGCCCTCGTCGCTCGAGCGCCAGTCGCACTCGGAGCGCGAGCCGTCGAGGATCGGCAGCCCGAGCGTCGAGAACGTGGGCTGCGCGACGTTGCAGTCGGCCGCCTTCTCGTCGGTCACGTACGGGATCGCGCCCTGCATCGAGTAGTAGGCGTTGCCCTTGCTGTCGGCGGCGATCGAGTTGACCCACGGGATCCCCTGGAAGCTTCCGCTCGATCCGCGTCGTAGTCGGCGATGCTCTGCGCGCGGTTGTTCTCGAGGAAGTGGTTGAGGTAGCGGAAGTTCGTCGCGTTGACGTCCTTGAGCGCGAACCCGGTGCCCTCGGTCCACGGCAGCGGGATCCCGACCAGGTTGTCGAGCATCGGGCCGTACTCGGTCGAGTAGATCGTCCGCGTCTCGTCGCCGACCTTGACCTCGGTCTTCTTCATCTCCTTCGTCTCGCCGTCCACGACGTACGAGTACGGGTCGCCCGGCGACAGCGTCAGCTTGAAGGGCGTGAAGCGCCAGGCGGTGGCGACCGTGTGCGACCAGGCGACGCCGCGCGTGTGCCCGATCAGGATCAGCGGGACGCCGTAGAGGGTCGCCCCGGACACGTCGACCTCGCCCGGGATGCGCAGGTGCGCCTGGTACAGGCGCTCCGAGCCGTCCCACGGGAAGTGCGGGTTGCCGAGCACCAGGCCGCGGCCGTTGTTCGTCGCCTCGCGTCCGAAGCCGTAGGCGTTCGAGCCGATCTGCGGCTGGAGCCGCTCGAGCCCCTCGCCGGTCGGCGAGCATCTGCGCGCCGGCGCTCGCCCGGCCGCGCGCCGCGGCGGGCGAGCTGGGCGCCGCGCTCGCGATCCCGTCGATCACCGCGCCGGAGCTCGCGAGGATGCCGAGCTGGTAGAAGCGCCGGTAGACGTCGAGCTCGCTTGATCGGGCGCACCCACGGCGCCGCGGCAGCGCCGGTCCGGGATCCGCTTGCGCCCCACGTCGCGCAGGTACTTGTTGTAGCCCGCGACGTACCCCTTCACCCCGCGCCGCACCTCGGCGTCGGGCCCTCGGGCGGCTTCTTGGCGACCAGCTTCTCGACCGCCTTCTCCTGCTTCACCCACTGGAAGTAGATGTCGGCGTCGAGGTTCTTGTACCGCGAGCCGTTGCCGGAGAAGAACCACTCCTTGTCCGGGCCGAAGAACTTCGACCGCTCCGCGCGCACGGTCACGTACTCGTTGGCGATCGTGCAGATGTTGTCCTGCGCGAACGCGTACGCGAAGCCGGCGGCGAGGCTCTGGATGTTCTTCGCGGTGATGTGCGGGACGCCGAACTTGGTGCGCTGGATCTTCGCCTCGAGCGGCGCCGCCTCGGCGGCCGGCGGCGAGGCGGCGGCAGCGACCAGCAGCGACGGCCGCCAGCCTCCTCACCGCAGCCCGCCCAGCCTCAGGTAGCGCGCAGCTCTGCTCCTTCGCGGCGGCCGGGTCGCCACCGCGACGAACGTCACCCTGCCGCGCGCGCGTCCCGTAGACGAAGCGCTGCCCTTCCGGCCCGCACCGTCCAGAGGCCGCGGGCGGTCGGTTCTCCCCACCCGCGACGCGCTTGACCGGATCGCCGACGCCGATCTTCCCGGCGCGCTGGCCGCGCGCGTTGGTCGCGACGAGCGCCGAGCGCCCGTTCGGCGTGAGCACGGCCGTGATCCGCGTCCTCTCGATCGCGCGCTTGTTCACGCACCAGCGCCAGACGCGGCCGCCGCGCTGCTGGGGCTGGCCGGCGCGGCGCAGGAAGGCGTTCGCGGCCAGGCCGACGTCGATCCTGCGGACGCCGCGGCTACGCAGGCGCGCGGTCCGCGAGCGGCACTTGGGACCAGGCACGCCCACGGCCCGCTCCCACATCTGCAGGTAGGCCTCGGCGCCGTTCGCCATGTCGTTCGCGATCTCGTCGCCGCCCAGCTTGCGCAGCGCCTCGACCCAGTCGGGGAACAGGCCGTAGTGGGAGATGCCGTCCTCGTTGATGTCGAACGTGCGCTCGCCGCTCTTCTGCTTCTGGATCGTCACGTTGCCGTCGACGGTCTTGAACGGGTAGGAGATCTTGACCTCGTCGCCGATCGGGCCGGCCGAGCTGCTGAAGCCGTTCATGTCGGCGCCGTAGCCGATCCCGTAGAAGTAGCCCTTCCCGCGCTGCTTGCGCAGGCGCTTCCAGTTCTCGAAGTAGCCCTTGGTGTTGTTGTCGTTCGGCGCGACGACGCCGCCGTTGCGCATGATGCGCGGGTAGTCCTTGTCGTTCGACCAGCTGTGGCTCGAGACGAGGCCGGAGTAGTCCTTCGACTCGGTCACCGCGAAGAGCTCGTCGCGCGAGGCCTGGCTGAGGTGATCGGGGTCGATGATCATGCCCCGCTCCATCATCTTGCGCACCACGTACTCGCCGAGGTCGGTCAGGCCGCGGACGTTGCAGTGCGGCGCGGGTCCGCGTAGACCGGGAGCTCGTCGTCGGGCAGGAGCACGTCGAGCGCGTCGATCCCGACAGGACGTCGCGCGGCGCGCCGGGCTGCTCCTTGTCGCCCTCGGTCGTCTGGCAGGTCTTGATCTCCCAGAACTTGTTCGTCTCGTACTTGTTGCCCATGTTGATCACGGGCCCGCCCGCTCCGCCGTCGCCGGCGACCCCCGCGAGCGCGTTGTCGAACTTGTTGACGAGCTCCATGTCGCGCACGCCGAGCTTGTAGACCTCGTCGAGCTGCCGGTCGATGTCCTCGACGGTGCAGGTCGGCTCGTAGTTGAAGTGCTCGCAGTTGAAGAGGTGGGACACCTCGATGCCGAGCACGACGGCGAGCTTGCCGCGCGATCACCTTCCGGGCCTGGAACGGGTCGGTGACGATCCGGAAGAACCCCTTGCCGGGCCCGCCGCTCTGCGCGTCGATGTAGTCCTGGAGCTCGTAGATGTCGCGCGCCTGGAGCCGGACGCTGTCCATCTCGTCGCACGAGTTGCGCTTGAGCGGGTACAGCTCGCACAGCACCCCGTTCTCCACGAAGAGGTTCACGTAGGTGCGCAGCCCTCCCCGCCACGCGCGCTCGAGCCAGCGGTAGTAGGTCTGCTCGTGCGTGATCTGGTCGTGCTCGGGCCAGCCCGCGAACGTCGGCCAGCCGCCCGTGTCGTGGCAGCCGGGGTTCCCGCCGAGCGTGCCCTCGATGGCGGCGCCGCAGCCGCCGTCGCGATGTGGTCCTCGCAGTCGCGCAGCGCGTACGGCGCGCCGTACTCGTGCCACGGGCGGCCGCAGTGCAGGCTCCCGCCGAGGAACTCGAAGGCCATCATGTGGATGTGGGCCTCCAGGAAGCCGCGCGTCTCCCCGTACGGGAACGGCTGGCTGAACGGCCTGCCGCTGACGTTCAGGTCGATCTCGGGGTACTTCGGGCAGCCCGCGGCCGCGTTGCCGAGCGCCACGGTGCCCTCGCCCTCCAGCGGCTCGAGCGTCGACCACGCCGCCCTCGTCGGTCGCCCGCCACTCGGTGGCGGTGCTCGGCTCGTCCGCGGTCTCACCGCCGGCGGCGAGGAACTTCGCGTCCTTCGTGTAGAGGAGGTACTGGGCCAGCGTCGTGGCCTTCAGCCGGTACGGCCCCGCCGGCGCGCCGGATGCGGCCTCGAAGCAGCCGTTCGCGACCGAGTACTTCGTTTCCGCCCCCTGCGCCGGCGCGGCGGACAGCGCCACCGCGAGCAGCGCGAGTCCGATGCGCCTCATGACGCGATTCTATGACTGAGGCGTCACACTTCGCGCCGGTGCCTCTCCTGCTCCTCGTGCTCGCCGCGCTCCTCGCGCTCGCCCCTCGGCCTCCGCCGCGGCCCCGAACCGCACGGAGCGGTCCGTCCCCACGCCCGGCCGCGACAAGCACATCGTCAAGGAGTCGCACGTGCGCCTGCGCGCGCCGATGCCCGAGTCGTCGCCCGCGCATCCAGCCGCGTGCGACTGGATCTCCTACCTCCGCTTCCGCCACGCGCGCGGCCCGCGCCGCTCCGTCGACGCGGACGCCGTGCTCACGCTGATGCCCGGGATCTTCGCCGGCGCCGGCTCGATGGACCTGGTCGCGCGCAACACGATCCGGCGCGCGGCGAAGCTCGGCCGCAAGGTCGAGGTCTGGACCCTCGAGCGCAGGTCGAACTGCCTCGAGGACCACCGGGGCGTGCGCGCCGGCGTCGAAGACGGGCGACCCGCGCGTGTCCTTCGGCTACTACTACGACGGCCGCGAGGTCGACGGGAAGAAGTTCCCCGGCTTCGCCGACGAGGAGAAGGCCGCGTTCCTGCGCGACGTCGGGCTCGCAGCAGACGGTCGAGGACTGGCACACGATCATCACGCGCGAGATCCCGTCGCAGCGCATGAGGAAGCGCAAGCTCGTCTGCGGCGGGCACTCGCTCGGCGGCCCGCTGACGGCGGCGCTCGCGAGCTGGGACTTCGACGGCGACCCGGAGACGACGAAGGACGCCGGCTACAACCAGTGCGCCGCGTTCGTCGGGCTCGACACCACCGTGTCCGTGGACGGGCGGCGAGGGCGGCGGTGGCGCCGGGATCTCACCGCCGCGGTCTCGCAGAGCGGCGCGTCGCCGTACGTGAACGCCCCGCCGCTGACGCCCGAGACGCTGCAGGCGCCCGCGCTGATCGCGGTGACCGCGTTCCAGAAGCCCGCCGAGGAGACGATCATGACGCAGCTCATCCCGCGCACCCCGAATGGGAGCTGACGCAGCGGCTGCTCTTCTCCCGCAACCCGCAGGACTCCGCAACGGGCAGCCCGAGCGTGCGCGACTTCCGCGTCACGAACGCGTCCGCGCTGGCGGCGATCTTCGACGACAACTCCTCGGGGATCAGCATCTTCCGCACGAGCCTCGGCCTCTACACCGGCGGGCCGCTGGTGGACAAGTCCTTCCCGGCGCACGATCCGACGCTGGCCGCGCCCGAGGAGCCGCATGGCCCGCTCTACCGCTGGCAGACCCACCCGCACGTCGGCGCGAACGGCGCGCAGCTCGAGCTGAACGACGAGGGCGTCCCGTACACCTCGCGCGACAGCGAGGTCACGAACATGCGCGAGTTCGCCCGCGTCGTCTACCAGTTCCCCGCGAACTTCATCGAGCAGTACTTCCCGACGCGGCTCGTCACGGACTTCGCCGCGATGACGGCCGGCGACCGCAGCGGCGACCTCGAGAACCTGCGCCACGACGGCCCGTCGATGCGGCCGATCCTGCTCGTCCAGGCGGGCGACAGCGACAACAACGACGCGCCCGGACGAGGGCCCGACGCAGACGGGCGAGAAGCCCAACGACAAGCCGCTGAGCCGCGAGGCGATCCTCCCCGGCTACAACCACATCGACGTGGCGACCGCGGCCTGGAGGCAGAACGACGGCCGCCCGCGAGGGCTCGAGCCAGGAGCTCGCCCGCTTCCTGCTGAAGGTCATCGGCCGCCGCTAGGCGAGCCAGTCGCGCAGCCGCTCGTAGACCTGCGGGTGGTTGAGCAGGGCGAAGTGGCCGCCCCGCCACGCTGAAGCACTCCTGCTCGCGCCATGGTGCGGCGCTCGAGCCGAGCACCAGCATGTCGCCCGAGCACGAGACGAAGCAGTGCGTCACGCCGTCGAGCAGTGGGATCTCCTGGCATGCCACGGAGCGAAGGGCGTCGGGGTTGTGGTCCTTCCAGTCGTCGTCCACGAGCGACCCGCGGCGCAGGTCGCGGATCCCGCCGCTGCGACGGCGGAGGAAGCGGCTCATCCCTCGCGTCTCCGGCAGCATGTCGAGCGCCGCGCTGCCCAGGTGGACGATCTCCTCGAGCGGCGCACCGCGGTGCGGCGTGCCGAGCGAGACGACGTGGCTGACGTCCCGCACCCACGCCGCTCCGGCTCGCCCGCCTGGTGCGCGGCGCTGCGCGCGACGAGGCCGCCCATCGAGTGGCCGATCAGCGCGATCTCTCGACCTCGACCGGCCAGTCGGCGACGGTTCGCTCGAGCAGTCCGAAAGCGAGCGGCCGTTCTCCGAGATCCGGAGGCCGCTGTTGTAGCGGACGTACACGGGCGTCCAGCCGCATTCGTCGGCGAGCCGGCTGCCGTAGTTGGGCCGCCTCCCCCACGAGAACTCCGTCTCCATCAGGCCGTGCAGGAAGACGGCGACCCGCGGCGTCGCGGTCGCCGCCGACGCGTGATCGCCATCGGCCTGGCGAGCTCGTTCCGCTCCTCGGCGAGCGTGTCGCCGATCAGCCCGTTGATGATCGCGATGCCGGCCGCGCCGCGCGGAGTGTCCGACAGCAGGTGCGTGTACCGGCGGCCCACCACTCCCTCGAGCGCACGGCCGCCGAAGCGTGTGGCCTGGCCGAGCCCGCCGTAGACCGCGCCGAGACCGTGTCGTGCACGGCCTTCACCGGACGCGCCGCGGGCCCGACGCCGTCGAACGCCCGCTGGGCGATCGCGAGATGGAGGCCCTTGATCCCCTGCGGCGCGGACGCGAGCTCCTCGACGCCGAGCCTGACGAGTGCCTGTGCTTCGGACATCGACGGAGCCTATGCGCGCCGGCCGATAGCTTCTGTGCCGATGAACGCAGAACGCGGTGCGCGGCTTCGCCAGGCCGTGCTCGTGGCACGCGACCTCGCGCCCGTGTCGGACCGCCTGCGATCCGAGCTCGGCCTCGGGGAGCCGTTCGCAGACCCCGGCGTCGGCGCGTTCGGCCTCCACAACGCCGTCTACGCGATCGGCGACACCTTCCTCGAGGTCATCTCCCCGACCCAGGACGGGACTACGGCCGGCCGCTACCTCGACCGACACGGCGACGGCGGCTACATGGTGATCTTCCAGCTCGCCGACCTCGACGCGGCGCGCGAGCGCGCAGCCGCGATGGGGATGCGCGTCGTCTGGCAGCTCGACCTGCCGGACATCTCCGGCACCCACCTCCACCCCGCCGACACGCGCGGGGCGATCGTCTCGCTCGACCGCGCCGACCCGCCCGGGTCGTGGCGCTGGGGCGGCCCGGACTGGACCGGCGCGAGGGACCGGCGCGCCCGGGCAGCTGCGCGGCGTGACGATCGCGGTGGACGACCCGGCCGCGACCGCAGCGCGCTGGGGCGAGCTGCTCGGCGTCGAGCCCTACGGCGAGGCGGTCGTGCTCGACGGACTCCTTCGTGCGCTTCGACCGGCGGACGAGGAGCGGCTGACCGAGGTCCACCTCGAGGTCCCCGGCAGGCACGAGACCACGAGATCGGCGGCGCCACCTTCCGGATGACGCCGCCCGACTAGGCGGCCAGCTCGCGCACGACCGCCTCGGCGAGCGTCGCGGCCTGCTCGACCGTCCCGTAGTCGACGTTCTCGGGCGTGTCCGTGGGCTTGTGGTAGTTCGACAGCCCCTTCCACGCCGTCATCGAGGCGAGGCGTGGCCGTCGGATAGCCGGCGTGGCTGGGAATGACCGCGTCGGTGCTGGTGCGCGCGCGCATGCCGCGCCGCAGCTCGACGCCGGCGTCCTCCGCGACCCGAGCGATCAGGTCGCGGAAGTCGGGGCCGCAGTAGTCCTCCATCACGACCGGCCCCTCCCCCTCGAGCATGATCAGCCGCGGCGAGCCGACCGTGTCGATGTTGAGGACCAGCGTCTTGTCGGGGTCGAGCGGCTTCAGGTGCCGCTCGACGAAGCCGTAGACGCCGCCCTGCAGCACCTCCTCGGCCCCGCACGAGGCGAGCACGACGCGCACGCCCTCGACCGGCCGCGCCTGAAGCGACTCGGCAACCGCGACGAGCACCGCTACTCCGCTGAGGTTGTCGTTCGCACCGGGGACGATCCGGTGCCGCGCGATGTCCGCGAACGACGCCGCGGAGCCGGCGGAGAGGAAGAGGCCGGCCCTGGCGAAGCCTCGCCGTCCCGTCGCAGCGCCGAGCGCCGACAGCGCCGGCCCGGCGATGACCGGCCACCACATCGGCACCGCCGTGTCGATCGCCTCGATCACATCCGGGAACAGGTCGTTCGCCTTGCGCTGCGCCGTGTCGTCGAACACCGCGCCGGTTGGCGCGGCGTCGTGGTGCGCCATGAGGACGATCGTTCGCTCGGCACCGCGGTCGCCCGTCTCGGCCACGACGTTCCACGTCTTGCGCCGCTCGGCGAAGCGCGGCGGGCGACCCGGCCCCAGTTCGCGCAGTCGTCGGCGATCGCGACCGCCGCAGCCGCGCCGGCGAGCGCGGCGAGCGGCCGCGCCCGGCCCGACAGCGCTGCCAGCGCCGGCGACGACGCCGACCGCCGACAGCGCGGCGTGCATGCGCGCGTAGCCGTCGAGGTACACCTCCTCGTCCACCGCCGCGGCGCACCCGAGCTCCTCGAAGCGCTCGCGCAGCCGGCGTGCCGCCACCTCCTCGCCGGGCGAGCCCGCGCCTCGCTCGAGCGCCGCGAGATCCTCGATCACCTCGCGGAGCGCCGAGCTCCGCTCCTGCACGCTCACAGTTCGGCGAGCACTTCCGCGGCGGCTCGCTCGCCCGAACGGACAGCGCCGTCCATGTACCCGTTCCAGAAGGTCGACGTCTCGGTGCCCGCCCAGTGGATCCGCCCTGCGGGCGCGCGCAGCGCGGGCCCGTTCGCGACCAGGCTGCCGGGCCCGTGGATCCCCACCGGGCCGCCGCGATTCCAGCGCTGCGCGGGCCAGCGCGTGTCCCAGTACTCCTGCGGGCTCTCCGCCTCGGCGCCCCAGAACTCGGCGAACTCGCCCAGGATGCGAGCGCGCCGCTCGGCCTTCGAGAGACGCTCGTACTCGCGCGCCTTGTCCCCTCCCACGAAGCCGAAGACCACGCCCGGGCCGCCGTCGGGCGGAGAGCCGTCGAAGGTCGCCGACACGAAGCCGCCCGAGGACAGCGCGGTCCCGGTGTAGCCGCCGTCGCGCCAGAACGGCGTCTCGTAGCGGGCGCTCACCTTCGTGAGCGTCCCCTGGCCCATGCGCTGCGTGAGCTGGTCGCGCTGGAACGGCAGCGCCGGGCCGGTAGTCGATCCGGCCTGCCAGCGCCGGCGGCACCGCGACGATGACGCGCTGCGCCCGCACGGTCAGCTTGTCCGTCTCGACCCGCACGCCGCCCCGACCCTGCGACGATCCGGCGAACGGGGTGCCGCAAGCAGGAGCCTGCGCCCCAGCTCCCTGGCCATCCGATCCACCACCGCGCTCGTGCTGCCCACGAACCGGAGCTCCTGCGCGCCGTCGCGCGTGTTGAAGTTCCGCTCGAACGTACCCGCGTGTGTCTCGTCGCCCGACGCCGCGATGTAGAAGAGGACGAAGAGCAGCGAGAGGTCGCGCGGCTCGGTGCCGAAGATCGGCCGAGTCGCCAGTGGCACGAGGTTGCGGAAGCGGGGCGTGGCCGAGTTGTCGCGGATCCACGTCTCGAGCGTCTGGCCGTCGTACTCGAGCGCCTTGGCGGCCTCCCACGGCGCATCGACCGGCACCTCCTTCGACATCTCGTCGAGCAGTGCCACCGTCGCCGCGAGCTCCGGCAGGATCGCCGGGTCGGGCGGCGCCGTGCCGGTGGGGCCGGTGTCGCTCCACTCCACCCGGTCTCCCTCGATGTAGGCGACGTTGTTCCCCTCGTTGTAGGTCGGGAACGTGTCGATCGCCGTAAGCCTTGGCGAGGTTGATCATGTGGTCCTGGGTCGGGCCGACGAACGTGCCGCCGCGCTCGGACACCTCGCCGCCGCCCAGCGAGTGGCTCCACACCCGGCCGCCGGCTCGCCGCGCGGCCTCGAGGACGAGCACCGACTTGCCGCCGCGCCGCACCTCGCGCGCCGCCGTCAACCCGGCCAGGCCCGCGCCGACCACGACCACATCGGCTCGTCGGGTGCGCTTTCGCGCGGCGGCCGCGCTGCCCGGCAGCGCTCCGGCCGCGGCGCCGGCCGCGCCCGCTCCCAGCACTCCTCTGCGTGTCAGCTTCGTCATGTCGCTCGCTATAGGGTCCGCCCGTGGACCTGCTCGCGCCGGACGTCCGCCGAATCGCCCCGTCGGATCCCACGCCGGCGCCGGACCGGATTGAGGATAAGTGGGCGACGGGGACGCCGGAGCCGCTCAAGGGCGAGCTGACCAGCTCTGCTCGGCCCCGACCGCGTCCTCACGCGCGTGCTCGACCTCGTCAAGTACGCGTCCGACGCGAGCCCCTATCGCCTGCTCCCGCGCGCCGTCGTCATGGCCCGCGACACCGACGACATCGCGAAGACACTTGCTTACGCGCGCGAGAAGAAGATCCCGGTGACCTTCCGCGCCGGCGGCACGAGCCTGAACGGCCAGGGCCAGACCGACGGGATCCTCATCGACGTCCGCCGGCACTGGACCGGGGTTCAGGTCGAGCAGGACGGCGAGCGCGTGCGCGTCAAGCCGGGCACCGTCCTCGGCAGGGCGAACGCCGTGCTCGCCGAGTACTCGCGCCGGATCGGGCCCGATCCGGCGAGCACCGACATCGCCTGCGTCGGCGGCGTGATCGCGAACAACTCGGGCGGAATGCGCTGCGGCGTGGTCCACGACGCCTACCAGACGCTGCGCGCGCTGAAGCTCGTGCTTCCCTCGGGCACGGTCATCGATACGGAGGCCCCCGACGCGGAGGAGCGCTTCGCCGCCGCCGAGCCCGAGCTGTGCCGCGGCCTGCTCGAGATCCGCGACGAGATCCTCGCCGACGCGGAGCTGACCGACCGGATCCGGCGGAAGTTCCGGATCAAGAACACGATGGGCTACCGGCTGTGCGCGTTCCTCGACGCGGACACTCCGCTCGAGATCTTCCGCCGGCTCGTCGTGGGATCCGAGGGCACGCTCGCGTTCGTCGCAGAGGCGGTCTTCGAGACCGTCCCCCATCCGCGCGGCTCGACCGCGGCGATGCTGATCTTCCCCGACATCGACACCGCGGTCGCATCGGTGCCGGCGCTGGTCGAGAGCGGCGCGACCGCGGTCGAGCTGATGCTGACCCTCACGCTGAAGGCCGCGGCGTCGTTCGTGACGATCCCGCAGGAATGGGAGGACGCGCCGTGGGAGACCGCCGCGATCCTCGTCGAGTTCCGCTCCGACGACCCGGACGAGCTCGCCGAGCGCCAGGCCGCCGCGGAGAAGATCGTCGCCGACCACCCGCTCGTCCAGCCGGCGAAGTTCTCCACCGACCCCGAGGTCACCGAGCTCTACTGGCGCGTGCGCGAGGGGATGCACGGCCTGGTCGGGCGGATGCGCCCGCCGCACACGGCGCTGATCGTCGAGGACGTGTGCGTCGCGCCGGAGCGGATCGCCGAGTGCGCGAAGGACGTGCGCGAGCTGCTCGGCGAGCACGGCTTCCTGCCGGGCGTGGCGGGCCACGCGTCCGCCGGCAACCTCCACTTCATGCTCACGCCCGAGTTCGCGCAGGACTCGGAGCGCGAGCGCTACGACGGCTTCATGGAGGCGCTCGTGAAGCTGATCGTCGACAAGTACGACGGCTCGCTGAAGGCGGAGCACGGCACGGGCGTGAACATGGCGCCGTTCGTCGAGCGCGAATGGGGCACGAAGGCGACGGAGCTGATGTGGCGCGTGAAGCAGCTCGCGGACCCCGACGGCGTGCTCGGCCCCGGGGTGATCCTGAACCGCGATCCGTCGTGCCACCTGCAGAACCTGAAGACGACGCCGCCGATCGAGGACGAGGCAGCCGCCGACCTCTGCGTCGAGTGCGGGTTCTGCGAGCCGGTCTGCCCCAGCCGCGACCTCACGACGACGCCGCGCCAGCGCATCGTCCTCCGACGCGAGATGGCGCGCCAGCCGGCCGGCTCGCCCGTGCTGAACACGCTGCTCGACCAGTTCGAGTACGACGGCATCCAGACCTGCGCCGCCGACGGCACCTGCGCGCTCGCCTGCCCGCTCGGGATCGACACCGGCACGCTGGTCAAGACATTCCGCGCGCAGGAGCGCACGCAGCGCGACCAGCGCGCCGGGCTCGCGACCGCGAAGCGGTGGGCGAAGGTCGAGCGCGCGTCACGGGCCGGCCTGCGCGCGCGGCCGGTCTCGAAGGCGCTCAGCGCCGCCGGGCGGGCGCTGTTGAGCGACGAGCTCGTGCCCGTCCTGGCCGGACGCGATGCCGCCGCCTGCCCCGTCCGAGCTTCCGACGACCCGCCGCGAGGGCGCCGCCGCCGTCTACCTCCCGGCGTGCATCAACCGGATCTTCGGCCCCAGCCTCCCGGAGGCGATGGTTCGGGTTTCCGAGCGCGCCGGGGTGCCGCTCTGGATCCCCGACGACGCGCCCGGCCACTGCTGCGCGGTCCCGTGGAGCTCGAAGGGGCTCACCGAGGGCGCGGAGTGGATGTCGCAGCACACGGCCGCGGCGGTGAAGCGCTGGGTCGGCGAGGACGGGCTGCCCGTCGTGACCGACGCCAGCTCGTGCACGCACGGTTTGCAGGGGTTTCTCGAGGGAGTCGAGGTGATCGACTCGATCGAGTGGGTTCACGACCGGGTCCTGCCCCAGCTCGAGCTGAGCCGCAAGGCGGGCGCCGTCGCCGTCCATCCGCCCTGCTCGGCGCGGCACATGGCACTCGTCCCCAAATTGCGGAAAGTGGTCGAGGCGCTCGCGGACGAGGCGGTGCTGCCGACGACCGCCACCTGCTGCGGAATGGCTGGAGATCGCGGGCTTTTGCACCCCGAATTGGCGCGATCGGCCACCCGGCCGCAGGCCGCAGAGGTCGATTCGGACCGCTTCGAGGCGCATGTCTCGAGTAACCGAACGTGCGAGATCGGTTTAGAACAGGGCACCGGGCGGCAATACCAGTCGTTTGTGCACCTGCTGGACGCGCTGACGAAGTAGCGCCCGCGCACCGCTCCTATTCGCCCCTTTAACGGTTCCTTTAGCCGGGGGGTCCACGCTTACACGCTGAATTTACGCATGAGACGCGAAGAAGAAGACAGCCTCGACCTATTCCTGAACCGCATCGCGGCGACCCCGCTGCTGACCGCGGAGCAGGAAGTCGAGCTCGCCCAGCGCATCGAGCGCGGCGACTACGACGCCAAGCAGCACATGATCGAGGCGAACCTGCGCCTCGTCGTGTCGATCGCCAAGCGCTACCGCGGCCTCGGCCTCCCCTTCATGGACCTGATCCAGGAGGGCACGGTCGGGCTCATCCGCGCCGCCGAGAAGTTCGACTGGCGCAAGGGCTTCAAGTTCTCCACCTACGCGACCCTCTGGATCCAGCAGTCGATCGCACGTGCGCTGGCCGACAAGTCGCGCGTCGTGCGCCTGCCGGTGCACATCGGCGACCGGCTCCGGAAGCTGGACGTCACCGAGCGCCAGCTCGAGGCCCAGAGCGGCCAGTCGCCCTCGATCGAGACCGTCGCCGAGGCGGTCGGGATCGATGTCGACGAGGCACGCATGCTGCGCCAGGCCGCCTCCGGCCCCGCCTCGCTGAACGAGACGGTCGGCCCCGAGGGCGACGCCGAGCGCGGCGAGCTGATCCCGGACAAGGGCCCCACCCCCTACGACGAGGTGCGCGAGCGCGCCGAGGTCGAGGCGGTGGAGCGTGTGCTCGAGTCGCTCGACTACCGCGAGCGCCGCGTTCTGACGCTGCGCTTCGGCATCGGCGGCGAGCGCGTGCAGAGCTACCCGGAGATCGCCCGCCAGCTTCGCGTCCGCCCGGGTCGCATCCGCGAGATCGAGGAGGCCGCGCTCAAGCGCCTCCGCGGTCACAGCGCGGCTACGCCGCTGCGCGAGCTCCTCCAGGCTTCGTAGCTCCGCTAAGCGGCTCTGCCCGGTCGG
Organism: uncultured Thermoleophilaceae bacterium; assembly: GCA_963839405.1. Classification (GTDB taxonomy): domain Bacteria; phylum Actinomycetota; class Thermoleophilia; order Solirubrobacterales; family Thermoleophilaceae; genus DASPHG01. The sequence continues at coordinate 501,950 of CAWIUV010000004.1, read as the reverse complement.
CTGAACTGTCGTCAGGCGATCTTCAGAGGACGATCACGTTCGCCACGAAGAGGAGGCAGAAGAAGATCGTCCAGCGGTCCAGGTTGCGCTCGACCAGCGAGCCGCCGCCGAACGGGCCGCCCGCCGCGCCCACGCCGAACGCTCCCGACAGGCCTGTGTCCTTGCCCGAGTGGAGCAGGATCAGCAGGATCACCATCACGGCGAGGAAGACCTGGAAGCCGCTGAGAAGTGCCTCGAGACCGAAGTCCATCAGCGGCGCAGGTTAGCGGCCCTCCAGCTTGTCGAGCTGGCGCAGGATCTCGATCGCCTGCGCACGCAGCTCGCGCGTCGAGCGCGCGCCAGTCCTCCTCGGACAGCTTGCCCATGCGGTAGTCGAGCTCGGCGTCCTTGATCTCGCGGTACTTGCTCTCCTTCGCCGCCTCGAGGTCGCCAAGGCGGTCGGGCTCGGGGGCGGACGAGCGCGTGCGCAGCGGCTGTAGCACCAGGAACGCCACGAGCGCCGCCAGCGCGAGCGCGGGAAGGACGACCTCCACTACGCGCGCGAGAGCTCGCGCCCGAGGCGCGCCGCGTAAAGGCTCGTGACCCGCCGGCGCCTGGCCTCCGGCGACGGCCACAGCGCAAGCAGGGCGCCCGCCATCACGATCCCGCCGCCGAGCCAGATCCAGACGACGAGCGGGGAGACGATCGCGCGGAACGCGGCCGGGCGGCGGGTCCTCCGCGTAGTGCTCGGCGACCGCGACGATCGCCTGGCCGGTGAACTGCTCCGGCAGGTCGTTCGCCCGCCTGATCGGGCCCTTCAGCTTGCGCAGGTCGGGCTGCACCGCGAGCCAGAGGTCCTGCTTGAGGCCCCATCTGAGGTCGACCTCGCTCGTGGCCTCGCCGCCGAAGTAGCGCCCGACCGGGCCCATCGCGCTGCTCTGCGACGGGTAGTAGTTGCGCGCCGGGCGCATCGTGAACTGCTCGTCGCCCTTCTTCACGTCGAGCACCGCGCCGAACGAGAGCGGCGCGCCGGTGCCCGAGCGGTCGTCCTCGATCGCGACCGTGGGCTCGCGGTAGGTGACCTCGTAGTCCTTGATCGTCACCGTCTCGCCGGGCTCGAGCCTGACGTCCTTCTGCTCGTTGAACGACGACGAGCCGGCCACGCCGAGGAACAGCACGGCGATGCCGACGTGCACGATGTAGCCGCCGTAGCGGCGCCGGTTGCGGCCGATCAGGCGCGACAGCGCGACGGGCGGCGGCTCGCCGGTCATCGTCCGGCGTGCGCGCGCGCCGCGGAAGAACTCCTGCGCCACGACCGCCGCGACGAACGCGGCGAGGGAGAACATCACGAGCGCGGGCGCGCTGTCACCGGCCGACGTGAACGCGAGCAGGACGACGAAGGCGACGAGGGCGGCGGCGAGCGGGAAGAGGAACGCGCGCCGGAGCGTCCTCCAGCTGTTGCGCCGCCACGTGAGCAGCGGGCCCGATCGCCGCCAGGCCGACGAGCACCAGGGCGATCGGCGCGATGATCCCGTTGAAGAACGGCGGCCCGACGCTCTCCTCGGTCCCCGTGAGCGCCTCCGAGATCAGCGGGAAGAACGTCCCCCAGAAGATCACGACGCAGATCAGGATCAGCACGAGGTTGTTCAGCAGGAAGAAGACCTCGCGCGACAGCAGCGCGTCGACGCGCGCTTCCGAGCGCAGGTCGTCGCGCCTGCTGACCACGAGCGCCACCGACGCGATCAGGGCGACCGCGATGAACGCGAGGAAGGGCTTGCCGAGGGTGGACTCGCCGAAGGCGTGGATCGAGTCGAGGATCCCGGAGCGGACGAGGAACGTGCCGAGCAGCGCGAGCATGAACGTGGCGACGATCAGCGACACGTTCCAGAGCCGCAGCATGCCGCGCTTCTCCTGGACCATGATCGAGTGGATGAACGCGGTGCCCGTCAGCCAGGGCATCAGCGACGCGTTCTCGACCGGGTCCCAGGCCCAGTAGCCGCCCCAGCCCAGCTCCGAGTACGACCACAGCGAGCCGAGCAGGATCCCGAACCCGAGGAACGTCCACGCGACGAGCGCGAACCGGCGCGTCGCGCGGATCCACTCGGGGCCGGTGCGGCGCTTGAGCAGCGCGCCGACCGCGAAGGCGAACGGGATCGTGAAGCCGACGTAGCCCGTGTAGAGCATCGGCGGGTGGAACATCATCGCCGGGTGCCGGAGCAGCGGGTTGAGCCCGTTGCCCTCGGCGGGCGGATCGGCGAGCGTGGCGAACGGGCTGGCGTAGAACAGCATCAGGAAGAGGAAGAAGGCCGCGACTCCGCCAAGCACCGCCGTCGCGTACGGCGCGATCTCGCGAAGGCGGTTGCGGGTCAGGAACAGCACGGCGCTCGAGAAGAGCGACAGGAGGAACACCCACAGGAGCAGCGAGCCGGCCTGGCTCGACCACATCGCGGTCAGCTTGTAGAAGGCCGGCGTGTCCGTGGACGAGTTCTGCGCGACCAGCTCGAACGAGAAGTCCGACCGGATGTACGCGGCCTCGAGCAGGGCCATCGCGAGCACGAGCAGCGCGAGCAGCGCGTATACGGCGCGCCGCGCGGAGACCGCCCACTCGCGCCGTCCGGTCCGGCCCGCGTAGATCCCCGCGCCGACGGCGTACAGGGCGGTGCCGAAGCCGACGACCAGCGCGGCCGTGCCGATGTCGGCGGAGCTCACTGCGCCGTGAACTTAGAGGGGCATTTCGTGGTCATCTCGTTGCCGACGAAGCGGCCGCTCTCGAGCTCGCCCTTCACCAGCACCTCGCGTCCCTCCCGGAAGGGATCCGGAACGGCGCCGCTGTAGACCACGGGAATCTGCGCGGACCCGTTCGGGTCCTTGATGGCGAACTCGAGCTGGTCCCCGCCTTCCTTGAGCGAGCCGTCCACCACCGTGCCGCCCAGCTCGAAGCGGTCGTCGGGCTTCTGGGCGAGCGCCTCCGACGGCAGGAGCTGGCTGGTGCCGGCGGAGAAGCTGACCACGATGAGCGCGGTCGCCAGGAGGACGGCGGCCGACAGCGCCACGACGAGCCGGATCTTCCGTTTGCGCGAGGGGTCCACGGGCCCCTCATTGTGTCAACGCTGGCTCGGGTGCCCCTCACCAGGCCACGGCGCCAGGAGCAGGACCAGCCGCGTGTCGCTGATGGCGCGCACCTCGTGCCGCTCCTTCGGGTCGAAGTGCGCCACGAACCCGGGCCCGGCCTCTTGCGTGCTGCCCACCGGGCCGACGTGGGCCTCGCCCGCCACGATCACTACATACGCGCGCTCGTGTACCTGGTGATCGTCGAGCGCCTCGCCCGCCGGCACGTTGATCGCGACCACGCGCGCCTCGGGATCGCTGCGCAAGATTTGCGGACGGTGCGGCTCGACGTCGAGCGTCGAGATGTCCCAGGAGTCCATCGCGCGCGAAGATTACCCCCGTGCACGACTTCCACGCATTCGAGGTGGCCGTCGCGGTGCTCGGCGGACTCCTCGTCGCCGGGGCGCTGCTGTCCGGCCTCGCGAAGCGGAGCTTCCTGTCGCTGACGGCCCTGTTCGTCGTAGCCGGATTCGTCCTCGGCGACGGCGGTCTCGAGGTACTCGAGTTCGAAGCCGAGTCGGAGTTCGTTCAGGCGCTCGCGGTCGTCGCGCTGATCCTGATCCTGTTCCGGGACGGGCTCGAGGTGGAGGCCGAGCTGCTGCAGGAGGACTGGCACCTGCCGCTGCGCAAGCTCGTGTTCGCGATGCCGATCACTGCGGCGCTCATCGCGGTGGCGGCGCACGCCCTCACCGACCTCGACTGGACCGAGTCCTTCCTCCTGGGGGCGCTCCTGTCGCCCACCGATCCCGTTCTCTCGTCGGCTGTCGTGACCAATCCCCGCGTCCCGCGGCGGATACGGCACTCGCTCAACCTCGAGTCCGGCCTGAACGACGGCCTCGCGCTGCCGGCAGTGCTCGCGCTGCTCTTTTCGCTCGACCCGAGCGAAGACGGACTTCACGTGGTGGGCATTCGTCATCCAAGACCTGGCGGTCGGGCTGGCGGCGGGCGCGCTGGTGGGATTTGCGGCGGCGAGGCTGATGCCGGAGCGCCGCGCGCTCGGCACCGAGATCAGCCCCCACCAGAAGTCGCTGTACGGGCTCGGTGTGGCGTTCGCGGCCTATGGCGTGGCCGTGCTGCCCCCTGAGGGGAACGGCCTGATTGCCGTCTTCGTATGCGCGATCGTGCTGGGCATCCTGCGGCCCGACATCCGCGAGGCGTTCGAGCGCCGCTCCGAGGACATCATCGAGGTGGTGAAGCTGGGCATCTTCGTCGTCTTCGGCGCCCTCCTCACCGCACACGGGCTCTTCGACGACGGTCTCGCCGCCGTGGCGATCGTCGTGTTCACGCTCTTCGTCGCGCGTCCGGTGGCGGTGCACATCTCCGTGGCGGGGACAGACACCTCGGCGCCCGAGCGCTGGTTCATGTCGTGGTTCGGCCCGAAGGGCGTAGCGACGATGACGTTCGGCCTGTTCGTGCTCGGCCAGGGCATCGAGAACGGCAACGACATCTTCAACTTCGCCGCGCTCACCGTTTTCGCCTCGATCGTGCTCCACGGCGTCACCGACAACGCGGGCGTCAGCTGGATCGAGCGGCGCTCACGTTCGTCGTAGGCGGCCGCAGAAGGCCGCCCTTCTTCGGCGCGACCTGCGGCGGCCGGCGGCTCCGGGCAGCGGCTCGCCCGCCAGCACCGCGGCGGGCGCGTCCTCGACCATCCAGCGCGCGCGGGCCTCGCCGACGAGCGCGGCGGCCGCCTCCGCCCCGGCGCCGAGCGCCGGCGGCCGCAGCTGGTGGCCCGAGTGCGCGTCCGATGCCAGCACGTGCGCGAAGCCCTCGCGGACGAGCGACTCGGCGAGCGGACGCGGGCCCCTGCGCGTTCCGAGCGGATCAGCGAGCGCGCGGTCACCTGGAGCAGCACCCCTCGCTCGGTCAGCTCGTGCAGCCGTTCGGGGTGGCGCTGGAAGTTCGGGTTGTTCTCCGGGTGCGCGAGCAGCAGCCGGTAGCCGCGGTCCGGCAGCGTGAAGAGGAGCTGCTCGAACATGTCGTTCAGCGGCCCGTAGGGCGTCTCGACCAGCAGGTCGGAGCCGCGCGCGCCGTAGCTGCCCACGCGGAGGTCGTCGTCGCTGGCGTTCACGGCCCACATCACGCCCACCTCGCCGCCCTGGACCACCTCGAGCTCGATTCCCGCATCGCGATCGCGGCGCGGATCTCATCGCAGCGTGTCGGCGAGCTCCTCGGGGCCGACGTCCGGGAAGTCCGCGCGCAGGTGTGGCGTCGCGGCGAGGACGCGCGTGCCCTGGTCGGCCGCCGCGCGCGCGAGCTCGAGGGCATGCTCCAGGTCCGGTGCGCCGTCGTCGATGCCGGGAAGCAGGTGGCTGTGGAGGTCGATCACTTCGTGCCGCCGCGCCGGAAGACCCGCGTCATGCGCCCGCGCTGCTCGGCGCGCAGCTCGCGGCGCGCTTCCGGGTCGTCGATCTGGGGCAGCCGGCGCAGGCGGGCCCACGTGTAGCCGGCGAACAGCACGAAGCCGCCCAGGATCGGCGGCTTCTCGACCAGCCCGCGATAGGCAGCGCGGAGGAGCAGCCAGCTGGGCAGGTAGCCCATGAACGCGTTCCCGAGACCCTCCTCCCAGCGCGCCTTGAGCGCGTTCTGCTTGGAGCCGCGCGGCCTGTAGTGCAGCATGGTCAGCTCGGTCAGGACGCGGACGTTCCAGCCGCGCGCCCGGGCGCCGTACTCGTCGATGCCGTCCCACCCCATCGACGGCCGCAGCCCGCCGATGTCGTCGAGGCAGTCGACGCGGTACGCCTTCGCAACTCCGTTCACGTTCAGGAGGTTTCCGCGCTCCATCACCCAGCGGCCGTCCTCGGGGATCAGCGCCACGCCTCCCACGATCCCCGCGCGCGGGTCGCGCGCGAACGTCTGCGCGACCCACTCGAAGTAGTGCGCGGGCAGGAACAGGTCGCCGTCGAGCTTGACCACGACGTCGGGCTTCTGCCCGAGCTGGTCGACAGCCGCGCTGGAACGCGCGCACGATCGGCGCCCCGCGCGCCCGCTCGTGCGTCCCCTCCGCAGAGATGACCTCGATCCAGTGGTGCCGGAGCGCGTAGCGCTCGGCGATCTCGCGCGTGCCGTCGGTGGAGCCGTCGTCGACGACGACCCACTGCTGCGGCCGGTGGGTCTGCGACACCATCGACTCCGCCGTGCGCGCGAAGTTCTCGGCCTCGTCGCGGACGGGCGTGACGACCGCATAGGTCGGAAGGGGGCCCGGCATGGCCGCCGATTCTGGCAACCTCGGCGCCGTGATCCTCGCCGTCTGCGTCCCCTTCCTCAACGAGCGCGAGCACCTGCCGGACTTCCTCGCTTCGCTCGCGGCCCAGACGCGGCTGCCCGATCGCGCTGCTGCTCGTGGACGACGGCTCGACCGACGGCTCGCACGAGCCGGCCGCAGAGTTCGCCGAGGCGCACGCGTGGGCCACGCTGCTGCGCAGGCCGGCGCGAGCGGCCGAGCGCGACCGGCTCGCGACGGCCAAGGAGCTCGAGGCGTTCCAGTGGGCGGTCGCGCAGCTCGACGTCGAGTGGGACGTGCTCGGCAAGCTCGACGCCGACCTGCGCCTGACGCCGCGGACGCTCGAGACGATCGTCTCGGAGCTCGAGCGCGACGACCGGCTCGGCCTGGCCGGGTCGTACCTGCAGGAAGCGGGCCAGCGGATCCGGATCGGCGAAGGTCACGTGCACGGGGCCACGAAGTTCTTCCGCCGCGCATGCTGGGAGGAGATCGCACCGATCCCGCCGATTCTCGGATGGGACACGATCGACGAGTCGACCGCGCGCATGCACGGCTGGCGCACCCAGAGCTTCGCGATGCCGGACGGCGACCCGGAGCACCTTCGCCCGCGCGGAACCCACGACGGCCTCCTGCGCGGGTACCGGCGCTGGGGCGAGTGCTCGTACGCGCTCGGGGAGTCGCCCCTCCACGTGGCTCTCTACACGCTGCGGCAGATGGCGACCGAGCGGCCGCGGCTGGCCGGCGGCGCGAGCTACGCGGCGGGCTACGCGGGCGCCGCGCTGCGGCGGGTCGCCGCGCGCGGCGCGCGGACGCTCCGCGCGTCCGTGCGGCGCGAGCAGAAGCAGAGGCTGAAGGCACGAATCCTGCGCACGCGCTGAAAAGGGCGTGGACGTTTGACTTCGACGGACGTCCACGCCTTCGCGCGCGAAGCCGTCAACGCGCGCCGCCGCGGTCGATGCCACAATCGTGGCCCGACAGGGGCACATCCGAGCACTTGGGACCGCTCGCGGCACTCGCACTGCTCGCGCTCGTCCCCGCCTCCCCGGCCTCGGCCGCCGAGAGGCACGCTGTCGTCTTCAAGCCCGCCAAGACCTCAAAGAAGGCCGTCACGTTCCGCGTCCGCGGCGTCAAGCCGCAGCGCGTGCTGCGCGCATCGCTCGTCCGCAAGGGCAAGGTCCGCCGCCGGATCGGGCGTGAGCAGGCGCGCCGCGTCGTCCGCCGCGGCGTCCTGCGCGTGCCCGTCCGTTCGAGCAAGGGCCGCCGCGCGGCGCGCATCCTCGGCAGCGCGAGCGCACGTCGCCGCGCCCTGTGGGTCCGCCGCGTCGCACGTACGTCGGTCAAGCTGAAGGTCGTCGCCGACACGCGCGCTCCGGAGACGCGGATCACTGCCGGGCCGAGCGACGTCACCGAGTCGCACGAGGCCGAGTTCCGCTTCAGCGCCGATGAGAGGCGCTCGAGCTTCGAGTGCCGGGTCGACTCGTTCAGCTGGCGCTCGTGCAGCTCGCCGATCCTCTACGTCGAGGTTCCGGACGGCGACCACACCTTCAGCGTCCGCGCCCGCGACCGTTACGGCAACGTCGATGGGACGCCCGCCGTCCGCGGCTGGACCGTCGACTCGGAGCTCGCGAAGGAGCCGACGGTCGTGCCAGAGCAGGAGGCTCCGGACCAGCCCACGGACGGAGACGCCCGTCCCCGCTCCCGAGCCGCCCGCAACCGATTCGAACGTTCTCCTGAGCGACGACTTCAACGGGGCCGACGGCGTGATCACGAACCACTACGCGTTCTGGTCGAACGACAGCACCGCGTTCCGCGACGACATCTGGGAGATGGAGTCCGGCTGCGCTCTGCGCCGTGACAACACGCTCTGGACCGGGCATCCCGACCGCGAACCTGCCGAACAAGGACTGCTCGAACGGCTCGGGCTCGCAGGTCTTCCGTCTCTGGACGAAGCGCAGCTTCACCAACGTGAACGTGACCTTCTCGCTCCGCAACAACGGCTACGTCTCGGGCGCCGAGGGCGAGCGCAGCTGGGACGGCATCAAGATCTGGCTCCGCCGCCAGGGCGGCACCGGCTCGGTCGGGCTCTACACGGCCGAGGTGAACCGCCGCCAGGGCAACCTGCTGATCCAGAAGAAGTGCGCCGGCAGCGACACGTACCACATCCTCTACCAGGCCCGGCCGGAGGGCGCGGCGGCGACCATCGGCGAGTGGGAGAAGGTCGGCGGGTCGATCACGAACCAGCCCGACGGCTCAGTGAAGATCACGCTGATGCGCCACGGCCAGACGGTCCTCGAGGCGACCGACGCGGGCGTCGGCTGCGCGCCGTACACCACGGCGGGCCGGGTGGGCATCCGCGGCGACTACACGAACTTCAACGCGGACGACTTCGTCGTAACGCCGGCCGTCTAGCCGTTCCGCCAAGCTACGCGGGATGACTGTCGCCGCAGTCCGCGTTCCCGACCGCCTGCTGGTTCCCGCCGGCTGCGCCGCCGCCGCGGTGTTGGGCGCACTCGTGGCGGTCAAGCCGGTCTTCGCGATCGGGCTGGTCGGGCTCGCCGCGATCCTCCTGCTCGCGTTCCTGTTGCCCGTCGCCCACCTGACGCTGACCCTCGCCGTCACGATGATCGTGCCGTACGGGATTCAGAACCAGTACGGCCTGGCCGGCGGCTCCGGGCTGGTGCTCTCGGACGTCCTGATCCTCGTCGGCCTCCTGCGCGCGTTGATGATCCTCGCGCGGCAGCCACTCGAACGGCGGCGGACGCTCGCGATGGCCGGGGTGGGCGTCATGCTCGCGATCGCCGCGATGCAGGCCGTACGCGGCTGGACATATGGCTTCGACGTCGGGCAGGTGGGCTACGAGTTCCGCGTCCTCCTGGGCTGGTCGACGATCGCGATCGCCATCCCGCTGCTCCGCGACCCCGCTGCGCGTCAGCGGCTCTACAAGGGCATGCTCGGCGTCGGGATCGCGGTCGGGGTCTACGGGCTCCTGCAGTACTTCGAGCTCTTCACGTACTTCGCCGAGGGCCAGGCCGGATTGCGCGAGGGCGTCCGGTTCACGTCGAGCGGCAAGGGCCAGATCCAGGGAGGCCTGTTCGCCTTCCCCGTCGGCGTGCTGATGGGATTCGCGGTCCTGACCTCGGGCACCGTCCGGTCGCGTCTCGGCCAGATCGCGCTGCTCGCGCTCGTGGGCACGAACACGATCGGCCTTCTGCTCACCTACGAGCGGACGTTCTGGGTCGCCACCGTGCTCGGCCTCGGCTTCATCGCCGTGCGCGCCGGATTCGCGCAGCGGATGCGAGTCGTGGTCCTGGTGGTGGGCGTGGTCGTGGTGATCGCTCCGGTCATGTCGACGATCGCGCCCGGGGCGCTGTCGGCAGCGTCCGAAAGGCTCCTGTCGCTGAACCAGTACGGGAGCGACGACTCGGTCCGCGCTCGCCTCCAGGAGGGCCGCCACGTCGTGGACAAGATCCAGGCGCACCCGATCGTCGGGAACGGCCTCGGGGACACGATCTACTTCGGGCTCCCGTGGCTGCAGAAGCCTCCCGCCGCCGACCACTTCTCGCACAACGGCTACCTCTGGCTCGCCTGGAAGCTCGGGATTCCGGCTGCGATCTTCCTGCTCTCGGTCGTCGTTTGGGCGGTCGCGGCGCGGCCGCCGCCGTACGCGGACCCGGTCCACCGCGCGGTGCAACTCGGCGCTCAGGCGGCGCTGCTCGTGATCCTCGTCGTGAGCATCACCTTCCCCAGCTTCGTCGCGCTGAACATCACCGCGCTCTGCGGCGTGCTCCTGGCCATATGCCTCGGGCTGCCTAGGACTCGTGGCGCGCGTGCAGCCACCACAGCACCGTGAGCGCGCGGCATATGCCCTCGGCGGATGCGGCGCGTCCCTCCGGCGGACCGTGCAGCAAGCGCTGGAGCCGGTCGCGGTCGACGAACTGCCACACGTCGGCGCCCTCCAGCGAGCCGACCAGCTCGCGCAGCTGAGGCAGGCCGGCCTCGACCCACTCGAGCCCGAAGGGCGGCGACGGGTCCGGGGGCGGGCGGCGGCGCAGCGCGCGCCGTGCCGCCACGCGCGCGACGTCGCGTCCCACCAGCACGGACGCGAGCCGCGGTCGCTGCGCCCGCCACGGGTATTCGAAGCGGTGGTCCCGCAGGCGGCTGTCGAGCGCCGACAGGATCCGCCAATGCGGCGCCTCGACCGTGCGCTCCCCGGGCGTCAGCGACCAGCAGTACTCGATGAAGTCGCGCGAGACGAACGGGCTCCAGAGGTCCGTGGCGGCGGATGCGCGCCGGACTCCGGCAGACGCCCAGTAGCGGACGCGCTCGAAGCCGTAGTACGCCTCGGACACCTCGCGCGCGCGCCATCCCTCCGCCAGCCGGTCGTCGATGAAGCGGTCGAGATACGCGCGCGTGGTCGCCGTCGCCTCACGGGTGACGAGCCCGCCGAAGTCCGCGATCTTGCGACGGAGGATCCACCTCTGCACGCCGACCGACGAGCGAAGCGCCGGCGTGGTCGCGCCGAAGGGGATGCTCAGGCCGATGTTCCCCGCTCGGCCGACCTCGCCCCCCGGGCCCCAGAGCTTGAGCCCGACCGGCGTCGACTTGCCCTGGTGCTCGATCCAGTCCGAGACGATCCAGAGACTCGCCAGACCATCCGTCTGCGAGCTGAAGGCCGACGTCGCCGCGAACCAGTCGTCCGGCACCTGCGGGGTGACGAGCTCATGGCGCAGGCCGAAGGCCTCTGCGAGGTCGCGCGCGATCACGACATCCGTGTCGCGCTCGTGCCCGCTCGTGTAGTAGTCGACGTCGAGCCCGGCGGCGAGCGCGATCGCGACCAGGACGCGCGTGTCGCGCCCGGCGGTGAGCCCGCACGTGAGCGGGCTGAACCGTGGCGCCGCGCGCGCCGTCTTCGTGAGCGACTCCGCAACGTCCGCCGCAGTGAGGCTGGAGTGGTTGTTCCTGGGTGCGACGGACTCCGGCGTCAGGATCCGCGTCTTCGTCCCCGCGGTCAGGTCGTGAAGGTGGCCGCCCTCCAGCAGCCGGACGCCGTCGAGCAGCGACCGGCCGCCCGCCGCCCAGCCGAACCCGAGCATCGAGGACACGCCGACCGGGTCTGGCGCCGACTCGCCCGTCAGCAGCTGGATCGCATCGACGCTGTTCGAGAGGACGAAGCCCTCACCGCGCCGCGCGAGGAACACCTTCGCCATGCCGAGGACGTCGAGCAGGCACTCGACGCGCTCGGCCGAGCAGGTCGAGCCGCACGACGCTGAAGACCCCCTCGAGCTCGTCCGCGAGCGTTCCCCATTGCTCCAGCAGTGCGCGGGCATCGTGGGAGGCGATCTCGCCGGCGCGCGGCAGCGGAAGGCCGTCGTAGAAGAGGACGTCACCGCCCGACGCGCGCGAGATACGTGCGCGGCGCGGCGCGCTCGGATGGGTGCGCGATCGCCGCGAAAGCCAGGCGGCCCGTCTCGGACGCTCCCCTCTCCATTGTCGCCCCGCCCAGGTCGTCGAAGGCGCCGGCCGCCCGCTCGAGCGCGCGCACGACGTCGTCCTCGCCGGCAGCGGGAAACCGGTACGCGACGGCGAAGAGCTGCATGCGCCGGAACGCTAACCGCCCTATCCCCCGGCACTGCGTCGCGGCAGGTGCGTACCCTCGACGCCGTGACGGACGCCCGACCGGCGCGGTGACAATGCGCATCCTCGTCCTGAGCGACCTCTATCCCCCGGTGGCGTTCGGCGGCTACGAGAGCGAGACCCACGCGCTCGTTGAGAGCCTGGGCGAACGTCATGAGGTACTCGTGCTCACGTCTGAGCGCGACGCCGCCGCCGTGCCGGAACGCACGGATGTCCGGCGCGAGTTGCCCTACGTCGGGCCGAGGCGGCAGGAGATCACCCGCGCCCCCTACGTCGCCGCCCGGGCCGCGAGAGCCACGCGCGCGGCGCTCGCGTCGTTCGACCCGGACCTCGTCTACGTCGCGAACTGCGTGGCGATTCCACAGGCGGCCCCGCTGGTGGCGGCCACGCAGCGGGCGACCCGTCGTCTATCGCCTGAGCGAGCTCTTCATGGCGGAGTCCCTCTATCGCGGCGACCGCTACCTGCGGAACCTCCTACCGGGGCAGGGCGGGATACGCGCGCCCTGGGCGGCCGCGATGAGAGCCGTGAACCGCCTGCCCGGCCTCCGGCTCGATCCCGCTGCACCCGCCCGCGCCGCGGTGTCGTGGGCGTCCGATGCCCTCCGCGCCCACGTCCCCCTCCCCGAGTCGATCGACGTCGCGCTGGAGCGCACGATCCACCCCGCCACGACTCATGAGGGGACCCTGAACGCGCTCGAGCGCACGCCGGCGGAGCCGCCGGAGGTCCTCTACCTCGGGCGGATGACGACGGCGAAGGGCATCGAGGTCGCCTACCGGGCGATCGCATTGCTCCGACGCGAGCACGGCATCGACGCGCGGCTGGTCCAGGCCGGGGCGGCGAAGCCCGAGATGGAGCGCGCGCTCGCCGGCTGGCAGACGAGCTCGGCATCGCGAATGCGATCGACGTCCGTGGGCCGCTTGACCCACCCGAGGTTGCGCACGCCCTCTCCCGGGCCGGCGCCCTCGTGCTTCCGACGGTCGAGTGGGATGTCTTTGGCCTCGTGCTGATCGAAGCCGGGCTGGCCCGCGTACCGATCGTCGCGGCGCGGATCGGCGGCGTGCCCGAGGCGGTGACGGACCGAAGAGCACGCGCTCCTGTTCGAGCCGGGCGACGCGAACGCTTGCGCCGCCGCGCTCGCCTCGATCTTCCGCGACCCGCCGCGCCGCGAACGCACGTGCAGAGCGCGCGTACGCGCGCATGCAGGAGCTGTCGCTCGCGCGCTACCGGAGCGAGTCCGCGCGATTCATCGAGGCTGCGGTCGAGGCGCTCGCCTGATGGACCCACGCGCGCGGCGGTCGATCCCGATCTCGATGCTCTCCTACGCGAGCAACCAGGCCCTGCGCCTGGTCGCGACGATCGCGCTCGCGCGCATCCTCGTGCCTTCCGACTTCGGGCTATTCGCGCTCACGTCGCTCGCGATCAGCCTGCTCAGCATCTTCAACGACATGGGCGTCGGCCCGGCTCTCGTGCTCGCACGGGACGCCGACGAGAAGACCCGCCGGACCGCGCTCTCGTTGATGATCATCACGAGCTTTGCGTTGGCCGCCGTGCTGATAGCGGCGGCGCCGCTGATCGCGGACTTCTTCGACGAGCCGCGTCTCGACGAGCTCTTGATCGTCGTTGCAGGCAGCCTGTTCCTGAGCGGGCCGATCTGGTTCCACGAGACCACGCTGCAGCGCGCGCTCGAGTTCGGCAAGCGGCTCGGGACGAAGCTTGTCCAAACCTTCACCTACATCACGGTCGCGCTCACGCTCGCCCTGCTCGATGCCGGCGTGTGGAGTCTCGTGATCGCACACGTCGCGAGCTACGTGACATACCTCGTCGCCCTGATCGCGGTCTCGACGCAGCGGGTCCTGCCGGGCTGGGATCCAGCGACTGCGCGCCGGCTCGCGGGAACCGGGCGCGGCTTCCTCGCGCAGGACTCACTCGAGTACGTGCAGCAGCAGAGCGACGGGTTCGCGATCGGCGCGTTCATGAGTGCGGGCCAACTCGGCTTCTACGGAATGGGCTACCGCTTCAGCGAGCTGACCTACGTGGGGATCGCGGACCCGATCGCCCAGGTCACGTTCCCGACCTTCGCCCGCATGCGCGAGCGCGGCGAGGACTGGCGCCGATCGTTCGATGGCGTCCTTCGCGGCATCGCGCTGGTCTCGTTCGCGATCGGGGTGCTGCTGAGCGGTGCGGCGGAGCCACTGGTCGAGACGCTGTTCGGCGACAAGTGGCTGGCCACCATCGGCCCGCTCTCGGTGCTCGGCATCTGGGCGGCGGTCAAGCCGCTCGAGAGCACGTTCGGCGCGCTGCTCAACTCGCTCCACCAGCAGTCATGGCTCGTCCTCGTCCGTGGGCTGGCGGCGATCCCGCTCGTGGTCGGCGTGATCATCGCCGCGAAGAACGGCAGCATCACGACGGTCGCATGGGTGATGCTCGGCCACATCACCCTCGCGGCCACCGCCGTCGGCCTGACGTTGCGCGCGCGCGCCGGGGTTCCCCCCAGGGAGTTGGCCGGTGCGCTCGGGCCGCTGGCGGTCGGAGGAGCGGTCGCCTGGCTCGCAACGCGCGGCGTGGCCGTAGCGCTCGACGACGCAGCGCCCGCGCTGGCGCTCGTCGCGGCGGTGGTGGCCGGCGTGGCCGCGTATCTGGCGGTGTTGTCCGGCTATTCCAGCCCGGCATGCTGGCGCGAACGTTTCGGCAGGTGACCTCGACCATCCGCCGCGAGGAACGCCGTAACGATCCCTAGACTGGACCGCGCCACATGGCAGCCGATGACGCACAGCCCGGCCCGGCCGAGCACGACCTCGGCGCGTACCTGAAGGCGATCCGGCGGCGCATGCCGCTGATCCTCCTGCTCACCGGCGTCGTCACCGCGGTCGCCGTCGTGCTCAGCCTCGCGCAGACGAAGGAGTACGAGGCCACCGTCCCGCGTCGTGCTCGCGCAGACCGACCCGATCAACAACATCATCGAGACCTCCAGCCGGTGAACTACGACCCCGAGGCCGCTCGCAACACACTCGTCTCGCTGATCAAGCTCGAGCACGTCGCCGAACGGGTCAAGCGCGAGGGACTCGACTACTCGACCGGCGAGCTGCTCGACAAGGTCACGACCGAGGTCGAGGCGAACTCGGACATCGTCTCGATCAAGGCGCTCGACCCGGATCCCGAGACTGCGGCGGCGATCGCCAACGCCTTCGCCGAGCAGTACCAGCTGTACCGCCAGGACACCGTGCGGCAGAGCCTGAACGACGCGGCCGACGTCACGCGCAGCATCGACCGGCTGAGCCCCGAGGAGCAGGCAAGCGAGCAGGGCCGCGACCTGCGGCCGAGCTGCGCCAGATCGAGATCCTCGCCGCAGCGCAGCGCGGCGGCGTCGAGGTCGCCGAGACCGCGGACGTCCCCACCGACCCGGCGAAGCCGAAGCCGCTGCTCAACGGCATTCTGGCTTTCGTGCTCGGGTTCGCCTTCGCGGTCGCTCTCGCTGTGGGCATCGAGTTCATCGACCGCCGCCTGAAGGACGAGGAGGACGTCGAGAACGCGTTCGGCCTGCCGATCCTCGCCACCATCCCGCGGCCGGCGCGGCGTCCCAGACGATCGTGCCCGGCGAGGACCGGGGCCAGTTCGAGGGCTATAGCGCGCTCGCGACGAACCTCCGCTTCTTCGAGCTCGGGCCGGAGCTCGAGTCGATCATGATCACCTCGCCGGCCCGAGCGAGGGCAAGACGAGCGTGACGCTCGGCACCGCCCGCGCGCTCGCCGCGCTCGACCTGCGCGTCATTGCGATCGAGGCCGACCTGCGCCGTCCGACGTTCGCGAAGTACGGGATCGGCCGCGGCTCCGGCCTCAGCACGGTCCTCGCGGGCGTCAGCGACGTGGACGGCAGCCTGATCGAGGTGGACGCCAGCACGCTCACGCGCGTGGACGGCGCACTCAGCGCGCGGGCGCGCACGTTCCACGTCCTGCCGGCCGGGCCCGTCCCGCCCAATCCGCAGGCACTGCTCGCGCGGCCGATGATGACCCACGTCATCGAGGACGCCCGCGCCATGGCGGATGTCGTGCTGGTGGACGTGCCGCCGCTCGGAACGGTCAACGACCCCGTCACCCTCGCGAACCTCGTGGACGGCGTCGTGCTGGTCGCCCACCTCGGCCGGACGACGCGCGACGCCAGCCGCCGCACGCTGCGGCTGCTCGCGAACGTCGACGCCCGTCTGCTCGGCGTCGTCGTAACCGGCGCGCGCGCCCGGCGAGGGCTACTACGGCGCCTACACGTCGCCGTCCGCCGGCGGCGCGTCCGCTCGCCGCCGACAGGACGTAGCGCTTGTACTGCTCCCGCTGGCGCGGCCAGCGGTAGGGCTCGACCTCGGCCTCGGCCTGCTGCACCAGCGCGGTCGCCCAGCTGCCGGATCGGCGTACAGCCGCCTGATCGCGTTCGCCAGGTCCTCCGGATCCTCGCCGTGAACCACAGGAACGCGTCGTCGGAGAAGTACGCCTCGACCGAGCGCGTGCGCGACGTGATCACCGGGCGCCGCATCGTGACGAGGTCGTACATCTTGTTGCAGTGGACGAGGTCGCGGAACGCGTCGCGCTTCATCGCGACGACGCCCGCGTCCGCGTCGGCGATCGCGTCGAGCAGCTCCTCGATCGGCACCCACCGGCCGTTGAAGTGCACGCGGTCGCGCACGTCGAGCTCGCGCGGCCAGCTCGCGCAGCTCCGGGAGCTGCGAGCCCTTCCCGTCGATCTGGAGCCGCAGCTCGGGGATCTCGTCCGCCAGCAGCGGCGACCGCCTGGATCCGTGTCGATCCCGTAGCGCTCCTCGACCGAGCCGTGGCAGATCAGCGTGAAGCGGCCGTTGTCGCGCGCGCGCGGCGGATGTCGCTCGGGGTCGAAGATGTCCTCCTCGGCGGTGTTGTGCACGACGCCGATCTTCTCCGGGTCGGCCCCGCGCCCACGAACGCCTCGCGCATCTGCTCGGTGCAGGTGATCGCGAAGTCGGCGAAGCGGATGCTCGCCTGCTCCGCGGCGGCGACGACGCGGACGCCGCGGTGGTCGAGCGCCACGCCGAACTTCGTCGCGAAGAACTCGGGCATGCACTCGTGCAGGTCGAGGATCACGCGCGCGCCGGTCAGCTTTGGAACGAGCGCGGCGAACACGAGCGGGTCCGGCAGCGAGTGCACCTGAACGAGCTCGGTAGCGGCGGCGGAGGTGCAGCAGCGTCAGCAGCACGAACGCGGCGACGAAGAAGAGCGCGTAGTCCGCGATGTACGTGATCGCCCCGCCGCGCCGGAGCGGGATCGGGAGGCGTCGGACCGTCAGCCTGCCGTCGCGTTCGATCCACGGCCGCCCTCGTCGCGGCGCGAGATCACGTCCACCTCGTGCCCCGCCTGAAGCAGGGCATGGACCTCGCGCTGGTACGCGCGGATCGACCTCGAACAGGCCCTGTCGGACGACCGCTATGCGCATGCGGGCTCGAGGCTCGACATCGCCTCGACGATAGACGCGACATCCTTGGCGCTCACGCGGGGATGCGTCGGCAGGTTCACCAGCTCGCGCGCGGCGGTCTCCGCGCGCGGGCACGTGCCGGCCACGTAGCCGTTGATCGTCGGGCGCACGGCCTCCTCCTGCACCGACGTGAACCAGGTGCCGGGAACGGTGTGCGGCTTGAGCGCGCGGATCGCGGCCTCGCGGTCCGCGACCCGGACCGGGTAGCGCACCCATGCCGGCTCCACGTCGTCGGCCACGACGGGCGCGCCGAAGCCCATCGGCGTCAGGGCGGCCTCATATGCCGCGGCGACCCGGCGGCGGTGAGCGAGGTTCTCGCCAAGGCGGGCGAGCTGCCTGAGCGCGATCTCCGCCTGCCCCGCGGCGAGCCGTTCCTCGTACTGCTCCGGCCGCTCGCCGGCGAGCTCCTCCTCCGTCGTGGGCACCGGCAACGGCTGGCGTTCTCCAAGCAGCCTCATACGCCGGCCGCGCGGCGACGTGGACATGGGGCTCGGTAAGCACGTAGTAGAGCGCGAGCTTCACCAGTCGCTTCGCTGTGAGCCAGCGTCCCGGCGCCGGGCACTCGCGCTGAAAAGCGCTGTACGCGCCCGGCCAGGTCCGGGTCGTTCATGACCCCCGCGCCGCCCATCGTCGTCGAGATGATCTTCGTCTCCTCGGTGCTGAAGAACCCGGCGGCGCCGATCCCGCCGACGGGCCGTCCGCGCCACGTCGCACCGAGCGCGTGCACGCAGTCCTCGATCAGCGGCACGTCGTGCTCGGCGGCGATCGCGAGCAGCGCCTCCATGTCGCCCGGGATCCCGAAGGTGTGCTGGACGAGCAACGCGCGCGTGCGCGGGCCGATGAGTGAGGCGAGCCCGTCGGGATCGATGTTGAAGTCGGTCAGCCGGCAGTCCGCGTAGACGGGCTTCGCGCCGAGGTACTTGACCGCGTTCGTGACGACGATGTGCGTGGGCAGCGGGACGATCACCTCGTCGCCTTCGCCGACTCCCAGCTCCCGCAGGATCCCGAAGAGCGCGATCCGCCCGGCGCTGAACGAGATCGCGTGCTCCGAGCCGACCGCCCGTGCGAGCTCGGTCTCGTAGCGCTCGAGTGCGGGCCCCTCGACCAGCCGACCCGGGCGAGCCGCGAGCGCGAGCGCCCGAGCGGCATCGCCTCCGGTCGTCGTCCCGCCGAGCTGGGCGAGTCGGCGCGTCCTCACAGCCACCTGTACGCGACGTCACCGGCCAGCCGCGTCGCAGCCAGCGGCAGCCGCGGCCAGATCGACTTCGCGCGCGCCGCGAGGCCTCCCCCGCCGGAATCGTCGCCGTCCTGGGTGGGCGGCGGGTGGTAGTAGCGGTGCAGCCGCACCTCGTCGGCGCCCCACTTGCGCTTGAAGTCGGCAAGCCCCTCCCCGCCCGACACCACCTCGCCGAGGTCGTAGCGCTCGAACCCGCGCCGGCACGCGTCGTGGATCGCCTCCCACTGGAGGACCTCGTTCGGCCGCAGTGGCAGCGCGCTGCGAAGCCTGCCGTTGAAGGCGTAGAACGCGGTACGCCCCGAGCCCGAGGACGATCGAGCCGGCGATCATGCGGCCGCGCTGCTCGGCGACGTACAGCCGCATCAGCTCTCGCGGTGCGAGCTCGCGCCACATCGCTTCGAAGAGCCGCAGCGGCCGAGGCGGCACCACGACCTCGCGCATCGTGCGCAGGTAGAGCGGATACCAGGCCTGAACATCGGAGAGGTCTTCGGCCAATCGCACCTCGACCCCTTCCTTCGCTGCCTTGTTGACGGCCCACTTGATCCGGCCGTGGTTGCGCGAGTTGCCGAAGCGGACGGCGTCGGGATCCTCCGGCAGCGGCACGACGTACGACGCCCGCCACGGCGCGCCCGCGATTCCGTCCACCATTCCGTCGAGGTCGGCCGCCGCGCGCTTGACCTGGAGCCGCGCACCCGCCCGTTCGCGCGCCCGGTCGAGCGCCGCCTCGAGCAGCGCCGCCGCCGCGCTCGCGTCGCGCGCCAGCGGTCCCGCCACGGGCGTGCGCGGAAGCGACGACAGGCGAGCGCCGAGCAGCGGGTTGCCTCGAAGGCCGGGGACGCCGCGAGTGGCCACGAGCGGCAGGATGCCCGTCAGGCGGCCGCCGTCATCCTCGGTGGAGAGTCCGATCAGCGGCCGGTCGTACTCGGCCTCGAGGCAGCGCAGCCAGCCGGAGTGCTGGTACACGTGACCCTCCGGCTCCGCGGCCACGAATTCGTCCCAGCGCGAGTCGGCGCCCGGGTCGATCTCGTTGACACGCACCTCGGACAACGGCCGCTAGCGTATCCCGCCGGTATGCGCACGGAGCTTCTCGACCCGCGTACCGATCCGCGTTGGGAGGACTTCGTCGGCCGCTCCGCGCGCGCGACGATGTTCCATCACCCGGCATGGCTCGCCCTTCTGGCCGACCAATACCGGTACGGCTTCGCCGCGTCCTGCGTCCTCGACGGCGACGGCCGCATCGTTGCCGGGCTGCCGTGGGCGCGCATCGACAGCCGGCTCACCGGGAAGCGGCTCGTCGCACTGCCGTTCTCGGACGCGTGCCCGCCGCTCACCGACGGCGGATCCAAGGAGGAACTCGCGCGCGCGGTGGAGGAGCATCGGACCGCCACCGGCCTCGGCCTCGAGGTCCGGTGGCGGATGGATGCGCTCCCGGGAGAGGCGGTCCAGCGCTACTGGCGGCACACGCTGCCGCTCGAGGAGGACGCCGCGGCGGTCGAACGGCGCGCGCACACCGGCATCCGGCGCGGCGCGTCGAAGGCGCGGCGCGAGGGCCTTACCTTCGAGCGGCGGACGGATGCGGCCGCCCTCGACGCCTTCTACAAGCTGCATCTGAGGACACGCAAGCACCAGGGCGTTCCGACTCAGGCGAAGCGGTTCATCGATGGCCTCGGCTCGCTGTTCGGCCGGGGACACGGCTTCGTCGCGCTGGTGCACGACGGCGATCGCCCCGTGGCCGCCGCGGTGTTCCTTCAGCTGCGCGACCACCTGATCTACAAGTACGGCGCCTCGGACCGTGCGGCGCTGTCGAAGCGGCCGAACAACCTGCTCTTCGCCGAGGTGATCCGCTGGGGATGCGAGGCGGGATGCCGCGAGCTCGACTTCGGCCGCACGGACCTTCACCACGACGGCTTGCGCGACTTCAAGCTCGGATGGGGCACGGAGGAGTCGCCGCTCCACCACACCTACTCGGGGATGGACGTGCCGGACAGCGGCGAGTCAGCGATGCAGCGGCTCATGGGGCCCGTGATCCGGCACTCGCCGCCAAGTGTCAGCCGCCTCGTCGGTGTGGCGTTTTACCGCCACTTCGGCTAGTAGTAGGTACATGCAAGAGCTTCGCACGGATGCGGGCGCTCGGATCGACTTGGGGCACAGCGGGTTCGATCCGGAGGACTACCTCCGGGAGCGCTACGCGACGCAGGGGGTCGCGCGAATCGCGGGCGCTCTACTACCTCGTGAAGCCGTTGCTGCCGCGCTCGGTGCAACTGGCGATCCGCCGCCGGCACGCGCGCCGCCGCGCCCTGCGGGAGTTCCCCCGCTGGCCGGTCGAGGACCTGCTCGTCCGGCACCAGGAGGAAGCGTTCCGGCAGGCAGATCGACGCAAACGGAGGGAACTCCGTGCCGTTCGTCAACTTCTGGCCGGGCGGCGGCCGCTTCGCGTACGTGCTGACCCACGACGTCGAGGGGCCGGCAGGCATCGAGAACATCGAGCGCGTGCGCAAGGTCGAGCGCGCGCACGGCATCGTCTCTTCGTGGAACTTCGTCGCCGAGGACTACCGGATCCCGAACGGGCTGTTCGACAGGCTGCGCGACCGACGGGTGCGAGATCGGCCTCCACGGGATCCACCACAACCGGAAGCTTTGGCGCAACGAGAAGACCTTCGAGCGGACGCTGCCGAAGATCCACAGCACCCTTGCCGAATGGCAGGCGGTTGGGTGGCGCTCACCCGTCACCTATCGGAACGCCGAATGGATGCCGCGTCTCGGCGCGCTGTACGACAGCTCGTTCCCTGACACCGATCCGTTCGAGCCGCAGGCGGGCGGCTGCTGCTCGATCTTCCCGTTCTTCCTCGACGACCTTGTCGAACTGCCGATCACGCTCGTCCAGGACCACACGATGTGGGAGCTCCTGCAACGTCCCGGCATCGACCTGTGGCTCGAGAAGGCGCGAGTGGATCAGCGAGCACCACGGGTTGGTCAACCTCGACTGCCATCCGGACTACCTGATCGCTCAGGACCGGCTCGACCTGTACGACGACTTCCTCGGCCGGCTCACGAGCCTGGAGGGCGGCTGGCACGCGCTTCCGCGCGAGGTGGCGAGCTGGTGGAAGGACCGCGCGGAGATGGCGACGGACGGCGCCACCGTGACCGGGGCCGGCGAGTGGGATGCCACCGTCGCCCACGCCCGCGTGGACGGCGACCGCGTCGTGTACGACGTCTAGAGCTCGCAGCTGGCACCACCCGCGCTCCAGACCACCGTATAGGTGGTCTACAGCGCCGTTGGCCCTCTCTGCCTCCCTACCCAGCAGCCGTTTTTGCGAGAACGTCGCGCAGGGCCGCCGCCACGCGGTCGATCTCCTCGGCCGTGATGCCGGGGAACATCGGCAGCGAGAGGGTCCGCTCGGCGAGCCGCTCCGCCGCCGGGAAGTCGCCGCGGCGCCCCAAGGTGGCTCCACGCCGGGTTGAGATGCGCCGGCCGCGGATAGTGGATCCCGGTGCCGATGCCGGCCTCGCGCAGCGCCGCCCGCACGCGGTCGCGGTCGTCCAGCTCGATCGCGAAGACGTAAAAGACGCCTTCCTCCGGCGGGAGCCCCACCGGCAGATCGGCGAGCGCGTCGCGGTAGCGGGCCGCCGCCTCGCGGCGCTGCTCGTTCCAGCGGTCGAGGTGCGGCAGCTTCACCGACAGAAGCGCGGCCTGCAGGTTGTCGAGCCTGCCGGTCGTTCCCACCCGAACATGGTCATTTGCGTCATCGGGCGTACAGCCGTGGTGACGCAGCGACCGCACAGTCTCCGCGATGTCGGGCTCCTGACAGACAACGGCACCTCCATCGCCCAGCGCCCCGAGGTTCTTCGTCGGGTAGAAGCTGAACGCCGCTCGCCGCTCCGCGAAGCGGATAGCCGTGCGCCTGCGCGGCATCCTCGAGGACGGGCACGCCGTCGCAGCTCGAGACGATCTCTTCCATCGGCGCCGGATGCCCATACAGGTGCACGGGCACGACCGCCGCCGTGTCCGGGCCGATCGCATCCACCACCCGTGTCGCGTCCATGCACCGCGTTGCCGGGTCGATATCCACGAGCACCGGCTTGGCGCCCGTCGCCGCGATCGCCTCGAGGGTGGCAATGAAGGTGCTCGGCACGGTCACCACCTCGCGCCCCGGCCCGGCGCCGAGCGCGATGAGAGCGAGCCGCAGCGCCTGGGTGCCGTCGCTCACGCCGACGCAATGCGGTGCGCCGCAATACGTCGGCGAAGCTGCGCTCGAACTCCTCCAGCTCTTCCCCGAGCGTGAAGGCTCCGCTGCGCGCGATTCGGTCGAAGGTCGCGGCGAGCTCCGCCTGGAGCGGCTCGTGGGCGCGCCCCAGGTCGATGAACGGGACGGCGCTCATGCAGCGTCTGAGATGGCCGCCACTGGCGTCTTTACGAGGATCTTCAAGTCGGTGAATAGGTTGCTCGAGCGCGCGTATTCCGCGTCCAGGTCGAGCATCTCGGTGAAGCCAACCCTATTGCGACCCGACACCTGCCACAGGCCGGTCATCCCCGGCTTGACGGCGAAGCGCTGGAAATGCTCGTCCCGGTAGTGCTGCAGTTCGTACTCGAGCGCGGGCCGCGGCCCGACCAGCGACATCACTCCGAGCAGCACGTTCACGAGCTGCGGGAGCTCGTCCAGGCTCGTCTTCCGCAGGAAGCGGCCGACGCCCGTGACGCGCGGATCGGAGGTGAGCTTCTTGAGCGCGTCCTCGTCCGCCTTGCCCGTCGCGAGCTTCTGGATGTACGTCATGTGCATCTCGGGGGTGGAGTCGAGCTTCATCGTGCGGAACTTCAGCACCCGAAACTCTCGGAGCCCGCGCCCCAGCCGGACCTGGCGGAAGAACACCGGACGGCCCGTCTCGGCCACGGACGGCCACGGACAGCGCGAGAAAGATCGGCGACAGGAGCACGAGGCCGACGCAGGCGCCGACGATGTCGATCACGCGCTTCAAGCCCATCCACGGGCCGCGGCGCGGAGCTACCGAACGCTTCAACTTAAGATCGCCCCCGCATGTGGACCCCGACGATAGCCCTGCTGCCTGGGGCGCTCACCATCTATCTGGGGTTCGACGGTGGCGGATACTTCCCCTCGGCTACCGGTGTTGCGTGCGCGATCTTGACGATCGCCTTGATCCTGCGGCTGACGCTCGCCGAGCGGCCGCTGGAGGGCTTCGGCACTCGGAGCAGGGCTCGTCGCTGCCGGGATCGGGCTCTTCGCGCGTGTGGTCGCTCGTGTCGACCGATTGGTCGAACGCGCCCGCCCGCTCGGTCGGAGAGTTCGACCGCGCGCTCCTCTACTTCCTGATGTTCACGCTGATGGCCACGCTTCCGCGCACGACGGAAACGGCGCGGCTCGTGATCTACGGGATCGCCGGCGGCGCGGTCTTCGTCTGCCTCGGCGGGTTGGTCACGCGCGTGCTGCCGGACGTGTTTCCGATCGCGCCCAACGTCCTCGAGCAGCGCCTCTCGTATCCGATCACCTACTGGAACGGGCTTGGGCTGCTCGCCGCGGTCTCGATCGTGTTCGCCACGCACCTGACTTGCTCCGCGCGCGAGCACCCACTCGCACGTATAGCCGGCGCGGCGGTCCTCCCTCTTCTCGCCTCAACCCTCTTCTTCACGTTCTCGCGGGCCAGCATCGTCGTGATGGTGATCGGGGTGGTCGGCTACATCCTGATCGCGCGCCCTCGCGGACTCGTCCCCGCGCTGCTTGCCGTCCTTCCGCCGACGGCGATCGCCGTGATCTGGTCGTACAACGCGGACCTCCTCGCCAGTCCTGATCCCACTACCGCCGGGGCGGTCGATCAGGGCCAGGAGGTCTTCGTCGTGCTTCTCCTGTGCGCGCTCGGTGCGGGCGCCGCGCGCTACGCGCTGACGGGAGTCGACGAGCGGATCGCACTGGTCGACGTCCCCCGCGAGACGCGCAACCGCATAGCCGCGATCGGAGTCGGTGCGCTGCTACTGGTGGCGGGCACCACGTGGATCGCGTTTGACGTGGGCGACCGGGTATCGCGGCAGTACGAGAAGTTCAAGGAAGGCGACGTCATTCGCGCGAGCGAGGACGCGCGCGAGCGGCTCACCGTCGTCGCCAACAACGGGCGGATCCAGCATTGGGAGGAAGCGCTCGATGCGTTCGCCGACGACCCCCTGAAGGGCACAGGCGCGGGGACGTATGAGCTGACGTGGCTGCAGAACAGGCCATCGTTCTTCACCGTCCGCGACGGACACTCGCTCTACTTCGAGACGCTCTCCGAGGTCGGCATCGTGGGTGGCTTGTTCCTGTTCCTCACCCTCGGGGCGATCCTCGTCGGGCTAGCGGCTCGCGCGGGCCCGCGCGATCGCGAGATCTGGGCCGCGATGTTCGTCGCCGCGGGTATCTGGGCGCTGCACGCGGCCCAGGATTGGGTGTGGGAGTTGCCTGCGGTGACCTCGTGGGTGTTCGCGGCGGGCGGCATCGCGTTCGCGCGAGCGCCGGGGACCGGCGCGGCGCGCATCGTGTCCCCTCCGCGCCTGGCGCGCGTGGTCGCCGCGATCGTGGTGCTGCTGCTGGCCATCACCCCGGTGATGAGTGCGCATCGCCGACGCGCGGCTGCGAGACAGCGTGGCGGCTTTCAAGCAGGGGGACTGCCAAACGGCCATCGACAAGGCGCTGTCCGCCACCTCCGCGCTGGCCGCCCGGCCCGAGCCGTACGCGATCCTCGCTTTCTGCGACGTGCGGCTGGGCAAGCTCGAGCTCGCGGAGCGCATGATGCAACAGCGCGATCGACCGGGATCGCAACAACTGGGTCTACCACTACGGACTGGCGCTCGTCCTGGCGGCTCAGGGCAAGGACCCGCGCGAGCAGATCGGCTGGGCCCGCTACCTCAACCCGAACGAGGCGAGGGTGATGGAGATCGAGGAGTCGCTTGCCTCCACGGACGACCCCGAGAAATGGAGAAGGCGGGCACTGAAGGCCCGCCTTCCAATCCAGTGAGCCGAGCTTCGGCTCAGCCGGTCTTGTTCTTCTCGCCGGTGCGCGACCGCAGGAAGCCGCCGGCCACGAGGAACCCGACACCCGCGACCAGGAGCGGGATCGCCAGGAAGCCGGTGAACGGCAGCTCGCTGCCGCCCGTCGCGACCTGCTCCTCCTCCTGCACGGCGGAGCCACCGCCACCCGGGTCGGAGCCGAGGACGCCAGGATCGATCGACTCCTTCGGCTTGAGATCGGGGTACTGGAGCGCAGCGGCGCTTCCCGATTCCGAGATGACCGCCAGGGTGGCGCCGGTGCCGCTCGTGAGCAGGCCCAGGGCCAGGATGAATGCGACTGCGATACGAGGCTTCATGAAGAGTCCTTTCCTAGGAGCCCAGGAACCAGCAGCCGCCGAAGCCTGGGAGATTGCCCGCCGCTTCACGCGGTCAGAGCTGAGTCCGGTTGCCTCTGGCCGCTCATCCCGGAGGCGCCTTGCGACGGCCTCCAGATCGCCCGTGAGGTCGTGAGAATTCCTGTCCATCGCTCCCTTATACGAACATTCCCCGGTATTCCTTATCGGTGATGCGGCCGGAAGATTTCGAGCGTCTTTTCGAGGAGCACGCCCAGCCACTCTTCGGATTCCTCGCCTACCGGACCGGGGACTCCGCACTGGCCGAGGACCTGCTGGCCGACACCTTCGAACGGGCCCTGCGGGCGCGAAAGCGCTTTGACAGGCGGAAGGCGAGCGAGAAGACCTGGCTCTACGCGATCGCGCTCAACCTCCTACGCGACAGCGCCCGGCGGCAGCAGGCGGAGACCCGCGCCATCGAGCGGATCCCGCACGAGACGCCCGAGCCGCCCGACAGCCTGGCCGGCGTCGAGCACCGCGACGAGGTCCAGCGCGCCATGGCGATCCTGAGCGACGAGGAGCGCGAGGCGATCGCGCTGCGGTTCGGCGGCGACCTGACCGTGCCGGAGATCGCGGAGCTGCTGAAGCAACCGCTTCCGCGCGTCGAGGGACGCGTCTACCGCTCGCTGCGCAAGTTGCGAGATGAGCTCGGCTAGCTCGAAGCCCGCGCGCCGCCGCGGAGATGAAGGAAGAACTCCAGCGGGTCGAGCCGCCTCGGGCCCGCCTCGGCCTCGAGGATCAGCCGCTGCCATTCCGGCTCGAGATCCTCGAACGACTCGGCCGCGGCAACCGCCTCGCTGAACGCGTTGAGCTCGATCGGATCCAGCTCGGTGATCGGCCACTTGCGGGCCGCGCGGCGCACTCGCTTGCTGAGGTCGTGGTTCATTCCCCCAAACACTTATACGGACGGTCGGTCGAATCCCTTACTCGGGTCACTACGCCTTCGTCGGTTTCTTGCCGATAGGGTCGGAACGTTGCCCGATAAAGACATAAACCTGGCCATAGTCGGGCTGGGCTATTGGGGGCCCAACATCCTGCGCAATGCGTGGGAGCTCGAGGGCTCGCGCGTAGGCGTCATCTGCGACCGCGACGAGGAGGCGCTCGCGCGTCAGGCTCGCCGCTACGGGCGAGAGCAAGCTCGTCGCCGATTACGACGAGGTCCTCGCCGACGACGACGTCGATGCGATCTGCATCGTCACGCCCGATCTCGACGCACTACGAGATGGCCAAGGCGGCGCTGCTCGCGGGCAAGCACGTCTTCGTCGAGAAGCCGATGGCTTCGTCGGTGAAGGAGTGCGACGAGCTGATCGAAATCGCAACCGACCGCAACCTCGTCCTGATGCCGGGGCACACGTTCCTCTACTCACCTCCAGTCGTCGCGACCAAGGAACGCCTGGAAAGCGGCGAGATCGGCAAGCTCTACTTCGGAACGTCGAGCCGCGTGAACCTCGGCATCCACCAGCGCGACGTCAGCGTGGTGCGCGACCTCGCTCCGCACGACTTCTCGATCCTTCTCTACTGGCTCGGCAGGCCGTCGTTCCTGCGCGGCATCGCGCGCGACACGATCGTCCCGGGCACGTTCGACGTCGCTTTCGTCGACGTCGGCTACGACAACGGCACGCTGGTGCACCTCGAGCTCTCGTGGCTTGCGCCGACGAAGCTGCGCCGGACGGTGCTCGTCGGCTCGGAGAAGATGATCGTCTACGAGGACACGAACCCGGAGCAGGTGCGCGTGTTCGACCGCGGGTGTCGAGATCGTCGAGCCGAAGAGCTTCGGCGAGTTCCAGCTCTCCTACCGCACCGGCGACGTGCTGACGCCGCGGCTCGCACCGAACGAGCCGCTTCGCGTCGAGCTCGAGGACTTCCTCGGCGCGATCCGCGAAGGGCGCGAGCCGCGCTCGAACATGCATCTGGGCCGCGACGTCGTGCAGATGGTCGAAGCCACCGAGCTGTCGCTCAGCTACAACTGCGCACCCGTCCCGTTCGAGGTGCCGGAGGGTGAGAACCGCCGGCTGCCCGACCGGCGCCGCAGCTTCGGCATGCCGGTGATCCGGCCGCCCCGAACGGCCGAGTAGGAGTAGCGCTCAGCTCCCGCTGTGCAGCACGTCCCAGATGCGCTGGTTGACGTGCTGGACGAGCCCGGCGAGATCGCCGACCACGTACTCGAGCTTCAGGTCGCCGGACGCCGTGGTCAGCTCGAGCGTGCCGCGCCGGCCCATCGCGGCCGATTCGACCTTCTCGTACTCGACGGCGTGCGGCGGCTCATCGGTCGCGTGCACGACGAGTAGCCGGCGGTCGGTTGCGGCGATCAGCTGCCGTCCGTCACGCTGCCCGCCGGCCGCCATGTACATGACCTCCTCGCCCTCGGCCAGCGTCTCGGCGAGACGGGCGGTCGCATCCTTGAGCGCGCCGCGGCTGGACCGCTTGAGCTGCGAGCGGGCTGTGCGCTCGATTCGCTCGCGCGTCGACTCGAGCCTGCGCTCCAGGTTCGCGCGCGTCTCCGTCGCACGCTCGAGCTCGGCCTCGGCGTCCACGCGCTCGGCGGACGGCTCGCCGTTGCCTTCGGCGGCCTCCTGGAGCCGCTCGACCTTCGCACGAGCCGTGGCCTCATCCTCCAGCGCGCGCTCGAGCTGCTCGGCCATCGAGGGGCCGAGCGGGACGACGGGCTCCCGGCTCCGCCTTCGCGGCGGCCTGGGCGGCGCGCGACGGTTGGGCGCGCGGCGCCGCTCGACTGCACCGCCGACCGCGAGCGGCGTCTTCCCCACGCTCGTCCTGCATCGCCCGCTTCTCCTCCAGAGCCCGCTCCCGCTCCTTCGAAGCCTCCTGAGCCTCCCGCTCCGCGCGCAGCGCTCGCCGCTTGAGCTGGGTGATCTCAGCAACGCGCCGCTCGTGCTCGCCACGTAGAAGATTCAGCTCGCGCTTCGTCTCCTCGAGCTCGGCGGCAGCGGCGGCCGTCCGCTCCTCAGCGGAGCCGGCCTGCTCCTGGATCCGCTTCAGCTCCTGCTCCGCTGCGGCCGCCCGTTCGTCCGCCTCCTCGGCAGCCGCCTGAGCCGCGGTCGCCGCCTGCGACGACTCCTGCGCGAATCCGGTCGAGCTCCTCGGCCCGCACCTGCGCCTCGGCTCGGGCGCGCTCGGCGGCCTGCGACTGGCTCTCCAGGCGCGTTGACAGTCGCTCGCGCTCCTCGTTGGCGATCCGGTGAGCGCCCATCAGCTCCGCGTGCCGGCGTTCGAGCTGATGGTGCGCCTCCTCGAGCGCGTGCACCCGCTTCTCGGCGGCATCGATTTGCTCGACGCGCGCCATCGCATCAGCAAGTCGCTTCTCGGACTCCTGCAGCTTCCTCTCCGCCACAGCGGCACGCCGCTCGAACTTCTCAGCGGCGTCGGCCTCGCTGTCGGCACGCTTTATCGCGTCCTCGGCCCTGGCCTGCGCCTGCTCCACCACCGCCTCGGCACTGGTCTCCGCCTTCGCCAGCGCGGTCTCTGCGCGCGCCTCAACTTGCTTCAGCGCCTCCTCCGCGCTGGTCTCGACCTGCTTCAGGGCGGTGGCTGTAGCCGCCTTCTCCGAATCGAATTGCTCCCGCAGCTTCGCCAGCTCCTGCTGGGCGGCCTCCGCCTCGCGCATGGCCTGCTCCGCGCGCGCCTCGGCGTGCTCGAGCGCCTTCGCGTCGGAAGCCTTGAGCGCGGCCATGTCCTCCCGCAGCTGCTCGGCGAAAGCCTGCGCCTGCTCGGCTTCGCGCCGCGCGTCCTGCAGGGCCGACTCCGCACGCTCCTGCGCCACGGTGACCGCGCTCCGGTCCGAGCTCCTGAGCCCGTCGATCAGCTCGCGCAGGCGCGAGACCTCGGATTGCGCTGCGTCGGCCTTGCGCCGCGCCTCGGCGGCGGCGCGCTCAGAGCTCTCGTCACGCTCGCGGAACTTCGCCAGGTCCGCTCGGCTGGCCTCCGCCTCGGCGGTCGCCGCCTCGAGCTGCTCCTCGGCGCGCAGCTCCACTTCCTCCAGCGTCTTGGCACTGGAGACCTTCAGCGCCTCCAGCTCGTCGCGCAGCTTCGCCGCCTCCGCCTGGGCGGTTTCGGCCCGCTCGCGGGCTTCCTCGAGCGCGGCATGTGCGCTTGCGTCGGCCTCGCTCGCGACCGCGGCGGCTACGGCCGCGCGCGCGTACTCCAGGCCCTGCTCGGCCTCGGCAGCACGTTCCTCGGCGGTGCGCGCCCGCTCCTCGGCCTCGACCAGCCGGCGCGCCGTGACCTCGAGCTTCTTCTCGGTCTCCGCCGAGTTCGCGGCACTCTGCTCCGCGGCGGCTGTCGCGTCGGCCGCCCGCCGCTCGGCCTCGCCCACCCGCTTCTCCGCTTTCGCGGCAGCTCTGTTCCGCGGCGGCCGTGGCGTCGGCCACGCGGCGCTCGGCCTCGCCCACGCGCTTCTCGGCATCGGCGACGCGGCGTTCGGCGTCCGCGGTGGCCTCCGCAAGCGCCGAGCGCGCCTCTGCGGCCACGCGCCGCTCCGCCTCCTCGACTCGCTCCGCCGCCACCTTCGCGCTGCTGCTGCGCCTCGCGGGCACCCTTCTCGGCCTCCGCTGCGCGCTCTCTCCGCCGCGGCGGCTTGCCCCTGCGCCTCCGCGACCTGCTTCTCCATCTCCTGCTTCGCCTCGGGTGGGACCCGCTTCTCGGCCTCGGCCGCCGCGCGCTCGGCGTCCGATGTCCGGCGCGCGGCCTCCGCCACGCGCCGGTCCACGTGCGCGAGGCTCTGCTGCGACCTCCGCCGCCTGCTTCTCCGCCTCGGCCTGGAGCCGCTTCGCCTCCGCGGCCTCCTTTTCCGCCTCCGACGCGCGCCGCTCGGCCTCAGCCGCCGCCTGCGCCGCAGCGCGCTCGGCCTCGGCGATATGCCGATCCGCCTCCATCCGGCGCTGTTGCGCCTGAGCGGCATGGTCCTCGGCCTCGGACACGCGCCGCTCGGCCTCCGCGACCGCCTCGGCAATCGCGCGCTCGGCTTCGGCGGCGGCGCGCCGCTCGGCCTCAGCGGCCGCCTGCGCCGCGGCGCGCTCGGCCTCGGCGATGTGCCGGTCCGCCTCCGCGCGGTGCTGTTGCGCCTGAGCGGCGTGGTTCTCGGCCTCGGACACGCGCCGCTCGGCCTCCGCGACCGCCTCGGCGATCGCGCGCTCGGCCTCGGCGGCGGCGCGCCGCTCGGCCTCGGCGACCCGCTGATCCGCCTCCGCCGCGACGCGCTCGACCTGCGCGGTGTCGTCGCCACGCTCGGCCGCCTGTGCCTTGATCAGTTCGGCGTGGTCGTGGGCGGCTTGGGCGTCCGCCTCGGCCCTCGCAAGCGCCCCCTCCAGGCGCGCGCGCTCCTCGTTGGCAGCAGCCAGGGCCTGCTCGGCGCGGGCCTCCGCAACCTCGAGCGCCTCCGCGCCGGAGACCCTGACCTCTTCGAGCTCGGCACGAAGACGGGCGGTCTCCGCCCGCGCTTGGGCCGCCTCGCCCCCCGCCTGCTCGAGCGCGGCCGCCGCGCCCGGGTCCTCGCTCGCGACGGCCGCCGCCACCGCTTCGCGCGCGTACTCGAGCGCGTTCTCGACCTCGGCGACGCGCGCTTCCGCCTCACGGGCGCGGTCCTCCGTCTCGACGAGCCTGCGCGCGGCGGTCTGCATCTTGGCCTCGATCTCGGCGACCGATTGCTCCGCGCGGGTCTTGGCCAGCGACTCGGCCGCCTCGACGCGCTCGTCGGCCGCCTGCGCGCGATGCTCGGCTACCTCGGCGTCGCGCTTCGCCTCGTCGGCGATCTTCTGGTGGCGCGCCGCCAAGCGCGCACCCTCGGCGGCCTGCTTCTTGGCCGCGCCCAGCTCGTGCCGCAGGTTCTCGCGCTCCTCGCGAAGCTCGGCCACCTCGGCCTCCAGCCGCTCGTTCGCCCCGCGCGCTGTCCCCTCCGTCTTGACGAGCTCCTGATTCCGGGCTTCGAGCTTCGCGCGCTCGTCGGTGACCCGCTCCAACTCCGCGCGCGAAACCTGAAGTGCGAGGCGGGCTTCCTCGAGCTGGGGCTTGAGCTCCTCACCGCGCGTTTCGAGCTCGCGCTCGAGCTCCTCGACGCGACGCGCGAGCCGCTCGTTCGCGGCCTGCAGCCCGCGACCCGTTGCGCGCCGGTCGGCAGGTGCGCGCCCGTCGTCCTGCACCCGCTCTTGCGGCGCCGGCAGCTCGACCTCGATGCCGTCGCCGTCGAGCAGGTAGGTGGCCGACCCGGTGGTCAGGACGTGGATGGCCAGGGAGAACGCCGCGCGCCAGGCCGTGCCGTCCGGCGTAGCCGTGACCGCGTCGCGCGACGCATCCGGGAGCGCCGGGACGCGGTCCTCGCCGACCGGTGTCCGCACGAGCAGCGCGAGCGCCGGCATCTCCTGCTCGGACTCCGCGTGCCACTTGCCGGCGACACGCACGAGCGCCGTTCCCGCGGTTGCGGGTACGTATTCGAACTCCTCGAGCTCGAACTGCACGGGCGGCATCACCCTAGGACGGTAGCTCCAGGCGTCGCCAAGCGACGCTCCGTAGAGTGAACGCGATGAATACGGCGGGCACCGGCCTCGCGAAGGCGGGACTCATCGCGCTGATGGCCATAGGGAGCATTTTCTTGTGGATAGGCGTTCCGGTCGGATGGCTCTGGATCGGGTCGCAACTTCAGGCAGATTCGGGGCAGGCCAGCTTTGGCCTATATCTCGGAGTTCTCGTAGGAATCATCGTTTCGATGGTGATAATCGGCAAGCTGCTCAGCGGACTGAACGGTGTCTATGGACGCCTTACCGGCTCAGAAGTCGTGCGAGTACGGCTTCCTTGGCACAGAAGCCTGCGCGGAGAGGACGAGGGGCGGCCCCCGCGGCAGATCCTCGACGTCGTGATGGTGGTCTCCGTGATGGCGGCGGGATTCGTCTTCCTGATTTGGTTCCTCTTCTTCGCGGGCTCGTCACTGCCTGGCGGATAGACGCGACCGCCTGCCGCGGAGAAGTAGCCGCCCTCAGCGTTCGCTGTGCGGCACGTCTCAGATCCTCTGGTTGACGTGCTGGACCAGGGCAGTCAGGTCGCCGACCACGTGTTCGAGCTTGAGGTCGCCGGACGCCGTGGTCACCTCGAGCGTACCGCGCTGCCCCATCTCGACCGATTCGACCTTCTCGTACTCGACGGCGTGCGGGGTGTCGCCTGCGTTGCACGACAACTAGCCGCCGGTCCGTCGCCGCGATCAGATGGCGTCCGTCGCGCTGCCCGGCGGCAGCCATGTACATGACCTCCTCGCCCTCCGCCAGGGTCTCGGCAAGTCGTCCCGTCGCATCCTTCAGCGCGCCGCGGCTCGATCGCTTCAGTTGTGAGCGCGCCGTGCGCTCGATCCGCTCGCGCGTCGACTCGAGCCTTCGCTCCAGTTTCGCGAGCTCATCGGTGGCCCGCTCGAGCGCAGCCTCGGCGTCCACCCGCTCGACCGATGGTTCGCCATTCCCCTCAGCCGCGCCCTGGAGTCGCTCGACCTTAGCCCGTGCGGTGGCCGCGTCCTGACGCGCCCGCTCGACCCGCTCTGCCATCGAGGGACCGAGCGGGACGGGCTGCTGCTCCGCGGGCACGTCGGGGGAGCGCGCCGGCTGGATCGGACGCAATGGGCGCCGCTCGACGCCGGAACGCCGCGCGCCGGCGGAAGGCCGCTCGACGGCGGAACGCCGCGCGCCGGCGGAAGGCCGCTCGACCGCGGGTCGACGACTCTTTTCGCGCTCTTCCCGCAGCGTCCGCTTGTCCTGCAGCGCCCGCTCGCGCGCCTTCGAAGCCTCCTGAGCCTCACGCTCCGCGCGTAGCGCTCGCCGCTTGAGCTGCTCGACCTCTGCGAGCCGCCGCTCGTGCTCTCCGCGGAGCAGATTCAGCTCGCGTCGAGCCTCCTCGAGCTCGGTCGCCGCGGCGCTGCTTTGCTCGCTGGCCCCAGCGAGCTGCTCCGCCGGCACGTCGGGCGAGCGCGCCGGCTTGACCGGGCGCAGCGGGCGCAGCGGGCGCCGCTCGGCGCCGGAACGCCGCTCGGCGGCGGAAGGCCGCTCGACCGCGGGTCGGCGACTCTTTTCGCGCTCTTCCCGCAGCGCCCGCTTGTCCTGCAGCGCCCGCTCGCGCGCCTTCGAAGCCTCCCGAGCCTCACGCTCCGCGCGTAGCGCTCGCCGCTTGAGCTGCTTGACTTCGCCTGCGCGCCGTTCCTGCTCGTCGGCGAGCCGGGCTAGCTCGCGCTGGGCGCCGTCGAGCTCCTCCGCGGCCGCGGCCGTGCGCTCTTCGGCGGCCGTGAGACGGGTTTGCGTCTCCTCCAACTCCTGGCGAGCAGCGGTCGCCGTCTCCGCGGCCGCGTGCGCGACTTCCTCAGCCGCGCGCACCTCCTCGCTCGCCTGGCGCCTGACGCGCTCGAGTTCCTCCGCCGACTTTTGCAGTTCCTCATCGGTCTGCGTGCGCAGCCGTTCCAACTCCTCCGCGCGAGACTCCACCTCGGCCTTCGCGCGCTCGAGCGCCTGGGACTGCGCGTCAAGCCTGTTCGCCAGCCGCTCGCGTTCCTCATTCGCGCCCCGGTGCGCGGTCGTAAGCTCGGCGTGCCGCTGCTCGAGCTGGTGGTGCGATTCCTCCAGCGCGCGTAGGCGCTCCTCCACGACGGGTACGGCCTCCGCGACTTCCTGCTGCGCTTCTGCGGCCCGCTTCTCGGCATCGGCGGCTCGCTCCGCGGCGGCCGCGGCCTCTTCCTCCGCGCGCGTCAGCGCGGCGTCCACGCGTTTGCGCTCCTCGAGTGCCTCGGCGAGCTTGCCCTCCAGACGCGAACGCTCCTCCTCGGCCGCCGCGAGCGCGGCCTCTGCGCGCGCCTCGACATCCTCGACCGCAGCGAGCCCGGACTCGCGGATCCGCTCAACCTGTTCCTCCAACGTCGCAACCTGCGCCCGCGCCGCCTCGGCCTCACCCCGCGCCTCCGCCAGCGACGCCTCAGCACTCCGCCGCGCCTCCTCACCGG
The DNA here is from genome assembly GCA_963839405.1 of uncultured Thermoleophilaceae bacterium. Taxonomy (GTDB): domain Bacteria; phylum Actinomycetota; class Thermoleophilia; order Solirubrobacterales; family Thermoleophilaceae; genus DASPHG01. The sequence goes on along the minus strand of CAWIUV010000004.1, from coordinate 466,920 downwards.
CCACGCGCACGCCCTCCAACTCCTCGCGCAACCGCGCAACCTCCGCGCCCGCGCTCTCCGCCTCACCCCGCGCCTCCGCCAGCGACACCTCCGCACTCCGCCGCGCCTCCTCACCGGCCGCGCGCACCCCAGCCAACTCCTCACCCAACCTCACGACCTCCGCGCCCGCGGTCTCCGCCTCACCCCGCGCCTCCGCCAGCGACACCTCCGCACTCCGCCGCGCCTCCTCACCGGCCGCGCGCACCCCAGCCAACTCCTCACCCAACCTCACGACCTCCGAACGTGCGGTCTCCACCTCGCCCCGCGCCTCCGCCAGCGACACCTCGGCCTCCTCCAGCGCGTGAGTATTCGAGATTCGGAGCGCCTCCAGTTCCCCGGAAAGCTTGCGCTCCAGACGCGAACGCTCCTCCTCGGCCGCCGCGAGCGCGGCCTCCGCGCGCGCCTCGACATCCTCGACCGCAGCGGCCCCGGAGGCACGGATCGCCTTGACCTCTTCCTCCAACGTCGCAACCTGCGCCCGCGCCGCCTCGGCCTCACCCCGCGCCTCCGCCAGCGACGCCTCAGCACTCCGCTGCGCCTCCTCATCCGCGGCGCGCACCCCAGCCAACTCCTCACGCAACTGCGCAACCTCCGCGCCCGCGCTCTCCACCTCATCCCGCGCCTCCGCCGCCTTCGCGGCGGCGACCGCCTGCTCTTCCGCCGCCCTCGCCGCCTCGGTCGCCCGCTCGTCCGCCGCCCTCGCCGCCTCGGTCGCCCGCTCCTCTGCCGCCTTCGCGGCCTCGCGGGCTGCAGCCGCCTCCTCCGAAGACTCCGCGCGGATCCGCTCGAGCTCCTCGGCCCGCATCTGCGCTTCCGCGCGAGCGCGCTCAGCTGCCTGCGACTGGCTCTCGAGACGCGTGGACAAGCGCTCGCGCTCCTCGTTGGCGATCCTGTGCGCACCCATCAGCTCCGCGTGCCGGCGCTCGAGCTGGTGGTGAGCCTCCTCAAGCGCTTGCACACGTTTCTCGGCGGCGTCCGTTTCCTCGGCGCGCCGCGTCGCCTCGGCGAGGGCCTGCTCGGCATGCTGGAGCCGGCTCTCCGCCGCCGTCGCCCGCTCCGTCACCTCGTCGGTGGCGTCGGCCTCCCGCAACGCACGCTGCTGGGCTTCCTCGACGCGCGCCTCCGCCTGCTGCAGCGCCACCTCGGCGCGCTCCTCGGCCTCGGTCAGCGCCTCCTGGGCGCGGGTCTCGGCCTCCTCCAGCGCGTGGGCATTCGAGATTCGGAGCGCATCCATCTCCTCGCGCATCCGCGCGAGCTCCCTCTGCGCGGCCTCCGCCTCCCGCAGTGCTTCGTCGCGTGCCGCGGCGGCACGCTCGTCCGCCTCGCTCGCAACGGCAGCGGCCACGGCGGCGCGCGCGTACTCGAGCCCGCTCTCCGCTTCCTTCGCGCGCGTCTCAGCAGTTTGCGCGCGCTCCTCCGCCTCGACCAGCCGGCGCGTGGTGACCTCAAGCTTCGCCTCGGCCTCCGAGGCCGACGCCACACGCTGCTCTACGTCGCTCGCCACTTCGGCCGCCCGCCGCGCGGCCTCGGATGCCCGCTTCTCCGCCGCAGCGACGCGCCGCTCGGCCTCGGCTACGGCCTCAGCCACCGTGCCGCGCGCCTCGGCCGCGATCCGCTTCTCGGCCTCCTCGACGCGTTCGGTGGCGGCCGCAACCTGTTGCTTGGCTTCGCGGGCTTCGGTTTCAGCCTGGGCGGCGCGCTGCTCCGCCTGCTCGGCCTCGGCCGCCGCTCTGGCTGCTTTGTGCTCCGCCGCCCTGAGCGCCTTCGTCATCGCCTCCTCGGCTTCGGGCGGCACGCGTTTCTCAGCCTCGGCAGCCGCGCGCTCTGCGGCGGACGCCCGCTGTCCGGCCTCGGAGACGCGACGGCCGGCGTGAGCGACTTGCTGCTGGGCTTCGGCAATCTGCTTCTCGGCCTCCGCGCGGCGTTGATGCGCCTCGGCGGCCTGCTTCCCCGCCTCGCTCGCCCGCCGCTCCGCTTCGGCGACGCGTCTGTCCGCCTCAGCGGCGATTCGCTGGAGCTGCTCGCCGCGCCGGTCGGTCGAGGCGCGGCCGTCGGCGCCGGGGACGCGCTCGCTTGGCGTCGGCAGCTCGACCTGGACGCCCTTCCCGTCCAGCAGGAACGTGGCCGTGCCGCTCGTCAGTACGTGTATTGCCAGCGCGAATGCTGCGCGCCAGGGCGAGCCCTCCGACGTGGCCGCGGTGGAAATCTGCGCGGCGTCGGGCAACGCCTCCACCCGGTCATCCCCCGTTGGCGTTCGCACGAGCAGCCCGAGCGGGGGAAGATCGTGGTCAGCCTCCGCGCGCCACTTCCCGGCGATGCGCACGAGAGCCGTGCCGGCCGTGGCAGGGACGTATTCGAACTTCTCGAGCTCGAAATCCACCGAAGCAGCCATTACGCGCGTGGACGGTAGCCGCTCGCGACCGCGCCAAGGCAGTTTCTCATCTTCGTCGAATCGTCGTTGCCTGGCGGGTAAACCCCCGGGTAGGGTCGTCCGGAGGCGCCGGGATACTGCGCCCGGCCACGAAGCTCGAAGGAGGATTCATGGAATCAGGAACGCCTGGACCGCCCCCGCCTGCGCCCGAGGCGCCGGCACCACCCCCGACGAGCGCCCTTGCGCAGTCCGACCAGGTGCCGCAGGTCCGGCCCGGCTCGGGCCCGCCGTCCGCCCCGTACGTCGTGGTCAGCGAGTTCGATCGCCAGGAGGAGTACAACCGCTGGCTGCCGATCGTGAAGGGCTGCTGCTGACTGCCGCACTGGATCGTGCTCTCGTTCGTCTGGATCGCGGCGTTCTTCGCGATCGTGGGCTGCGTGGTTCGCGGTGCTGTTCACCGGGAAGTACCCGCAGGGCATCCACCGCTTCGTCACCGGGGCGTACCGCTGGACCACGCGGGTGAGCGCGTACGGGTTGTTCATGACCGACAAGTACCCGCCGTTCTCGCTCGACCACGACGACGAGTACCCGGCGCGGTTCGACATCGCGTACACGGAGGACATCGCGCGCTGGCGGCCGCTCGTGCACTGGCTGCTCGTGCTCCCGTACGTGATCGTCGCGAGCGTGCTCGTGTGGCTCGCGTACATCGTTTCGTTCATCGCGTTCTTCACGATCCTGTTCACGAAGAACTTCCCGCAGGGGATGTTCGACTTCAACGTCGTGGCCCTGCGGTGGCAGAACCGCGCGTCGGGCTACTACCTCTGGATGACCGAGCGGTATCCGCCCTGGGTGTGGGGCTAAAGTCCCTTCGGACGCGTGACGGTGAAGGGCGAGGACGGCCTCCTCGGGCCGGATTCGGTCGCCTGGCGAGTGATCGGGCACCCCGTGTCGCTCGTCGGGGGGCTGCGGTCGCTGATCGTCCAGTCGCTGCATCCGCTCGCGATGGCGGGCGTGGCGCAGCACTCGGACTACCGGCGCCGTCCGCTCGACCGCCTGCAGCGCACTTCGCACTACGTGGCCGCGACGACCTTCGGCGACCGCGCCACCGCAGAGGCCGCCGCCGCGCGCGTCCGGCGCGTCCACAAGCGCGTGCGCGGAGTCGACCCGGTCACCGGCAAGCCCTACAGCGCCGACGACCCCGACACGCAGCTCTGGGTCCACTGCGTCGAGTGGCACTCGTTCCTCGCCGCCTACCGGACGTACGCGACCTCGCGGCTCTCGCCGCGAGGAGGAAGACCGCTACATCGCCGAGGGAGCGCCGATCGCCGCGCTGCTCGGCGTGCCGGAGTCGAGCGTCCCGAAGAGCGTCGACGAGATGCGCGAGTACTTCGCCTGCGTCCGGCCGCAGCTGTGCGTCAGCGACTCCACGCGCGACGCGATCGGGTTCGTGCTCAACCCGCCGCTGACGCGCGACCTCATCCCGCTCCAGGTCCCGCTGCGCGTCACCGCCGCGGCCGCCCTGGCGATCGTGCCGCACGACCTGCGCAAGCTCGCGGGCATCGGCCAGCCGCGGCTCGTGGACGGCCTGGTGCGCGCGGCCGTCGTGCCGGCCGCGGCCGCCCTGCGGCTGCCGCTCCTGCGCGACGCGCCGGCCCTCGTGCTGGGCGCTGAGTCGCGCGAGCTGGGGCGCGAGGCGCGCCGGCGGCTCGCGGCCGCGGCCTAGCGGTCAGCGGCGGTAGTTCGACCGCCCCACGTGCGGGAAGTCGTAGTCGAACGACCCAGCAGCGCCGGCGTCGGCGCCGACCGGCGCGGGGTTCGCCTCGACCTCGCCGCCGGACGGCTTGCAGTCCCAGCTCGGAAGCGCGAGCTGCTTCGAGGTCTCCTGCTCGGGATCACCGGGCGGCAGGTAAGCGTTGCCGCGGTTGCTCGACACGCGCTCGCGGTGGATCCCGAGCGACTCGAGCCCCGTCACGCCGAGCTGGCGCAGGTAGTGGCCCAGCTCGCCGTTCGGCGCCGACGGGACCGTGTCCGCCGAGCGCGCCCGCCGAGTAGCCGAGGAAGTCGCCGACGAGATGCTGGTTCAGCTCGAGCCACTCGAAGATCGGGTTGAGCTCCTGGAGGAACGGGCCGAGCGAGCCGAGGAGCGGGCGCGTCTCGTCGAGGATCTCGCGCGAGCGCCGGGAGCGCGGTCCGGGACGCGTCGATCTGCTGGTCGAAGGCGCCGAAGAAGTGCTCGAGGTCCGGCGCGAGTGCACGCGCCGCCTGCACCGTCGGCCGCAGCTCGTCGGCCACCGGCCGCAGGTCCCTGACCAGCGGCCGCGCGTTGCGCGAGAAGCTCTCGAGCCGCCCGAGCGTCTGCCTCGACTCCTCGAGGAACGTCGGGAAGATGTGGAACGCCTCCGCGAGGCTCTCGCGCTCGCGACGCCGTGTCGCGAGAAGAGCCGGTGCGAGTTCCGGATCAGCGCTGCGAGCTGCCCCTCGTCCCGCGTCAGCGCGCCGTAGACCTCGCCCGTGTCGCGCACGAGGCCCGCGCACCGCGTCCTGCTGCTCGTCCAGCATCGCGAGCAGGTCCGCCCCGCTCTCGGTGAACGCGGGCAGCCGGTTCAGCGCGTTCGAGAGGTCCTCGCCGCGGTCGCCGACCGCGATCCCGAGCTGGTGCTGCCAGATCTGGAACGCGCGCCGCGTCTCTGGGTCGTAGGTCTGCAGGATCTCGTCGAGCTCGACCGTGGGCGCGACCGCCGAGTCGGCGAGCCGGCCGCCGTCCGGCAACGGGCGGCGCGTCCCGGCTGCCGGTCGTGATCTCGACGAACGTCTCGCCGAGCAGCGTCTTGCGCCGCAGGATCGCGCGCGAGTCGCTCGCGAGCGGCGCGTACTCCGGATCGAGCGCGAGCGTCGCCACCGCGCGCTTCGACTCCTCCTCGATCTCGACGTCGCGGACCGTCCCGATCGTGATCCCCGCCGTGCGCACGTCCACGTCCGGCAGCAGGCCGACCGCCTCGGGGAAGCCGGCCTTCACGAGGTACTTCTCCGGCTTCAGCGGGGTCGCCCCGCCGAACTGGAGCCACAGGAAGAGCAGGATCCCGAAGCACGAGAACGCGAAGATGACCATCGCCAGGATCCGCGAGAGGCTGGGCGCGACCTTGATCATTCGCCGCACACCGCCGGGTTCGTGAGGATCGGCGTGAGGTTGAGGAAGAACTCCGCCTCGGGCTGGAAGTGCGCGAGCGAGCGCGCCGTCTGGCAGCTCACCGCGACGAGCGACGGCCGGAACGGACCGTGCGCGTCGGAGGTGGAGAAGACCGTCGTCGACTGGTGCGCGACCCAGGCGAGCCAGAACAGGTAGCCCTCCTCGCGCGCGTCCGCCTCCGGGCCCTCGCGGCCGTTCGGGTTGTACGCGGCCATGTTGAAGAACTCGTTCAGCACCTTGAAGACGCGCGTGAGCTCCGGCGTGACGTCCGCGAGGCCGCCCGGCCGCCGGGCGCAGCTCGCGGACGAGCGGGCGCGTCTCGCGGACGAGCGGCCGGATCCGCTCCGCGAGCAGCGGCGTCGCCTCGCGCGCGAGCGGCCGCAGCGCGACCTGGCTGCGCCCGAGCGCGCGCGCAACGGGCCGCAGCCGCTCGGACGCCGGCCCGAGCACGTCGGCGAAGCGCTCGACCTCGCCGAGCGTCTCGGTCGTCTGACGCAGCGCCGCGGGCAGCTCGCGCACGGCCGCGCTGATGTTCTCGTCCTCGCTCGCGTACGCGCGGAACACGCGCGACGCCGACTCCACGAGCCCCGCGAGCTCGTCCTCGCGCCCGGCCAGCTCTCCGCTCAGGAGCCGCAGCGAGTGGACGAGCCGGCGCAGGCTCGCGCGGCGCGTCGCGACCGCCGAGTTGACGCGCGCGAGGTCGCGGTGGGTCGGCTCGAACAGCCGGAAGATCTCGCGCAGGTCCGGCCCGCGGTCCTTCAGGCCGAGGCCGGCGCCCGCCACCAGCAGCTGGAGGTAGTCGCGCGTGTCCGCGTCGAGCATCCGCAGGATCTGGTCCGGATGGACGTCCTCGATCGTCTGGCGCGACGTCGAGCGTCTCCCCCTCCTCGAGCGGCCGGCCGCGGCCGGGGTCGAGCTCGAGGAACATGTCCTTCAGCGAGGTCTTCGGCCGCATCAGCGCGGTCGCCTCGTCGGTGACGAGCCCCTCGTACTCCGGCTCGATCTTCATCTCGACGATCGGCCTGCCGTCCTCGAGCTCGATCTCGCCGATCTCGCCGATCTGGACGCCGGAGACGCGCACCGTCTGCCCCTGCCCGGGCATCATCGCCTGCGCCGTCGGCAGCTCCGCCTTCAGCGTGATCGGCTCCTCCTCGATCAGCGGGAAGCGCAGCCGCTGCTGGGCGACGATGTAGGCGCCGACGCCCAGGCCGACGGCCATGAACGCGATCAGCAGCAGGAAGCGCGGCAGGTTGCGGCGGATCGCGTCGGTCATCGCGCGACCCTCCACGCGCGGTCGAGCCCGGCGTCCTCGAGCATGCCGTCGACCCAGTCGAGCGCGCGGCTGCGCGCCTTGTCGTAGCGCTCGCGCGCCTCGGCGGTGTCCGGCAGGCCGCGCGCGACCTCGGTGTCGGGCGGGCCGGGGATCGTGCGCAGGTCAGGCGCCTCCTGCGTCTCGCACGCCACGTCCGGCCGCAGCGGCGGCACGGCGTCCGGCTTCGGCGGGTTCGTGCCGATCAGCGGCTGGTACGCCTGCGCGAAGAACCCGTTGCCGATGTTGACCGTGCGGTCGCCGGCGCTCGTGAGCACGTGCACCCACTGCCCGTTGGCGTCGCCGTTGCGGCTCTCGGCGGCCAGGCCCGGCAGCGGCTTCGGCGCCTCCTCGTAGACCGGTCCGCTCGCCGGGAAGCGCGGGTCGGTGACCTTGTCGTTCGACCACTTGTGGAGCACCTCGTTCTCGCAGCTCGACGCCAGCCGGACCTGCTCGTAGAGCGGGCGGGTCAGCTCGGTGAGCCGCGCGAGCGCGGGCGCCGTCGGCCGCAGGTCGTTCGCCAGCCCGCGCAGCTCGGGCTCGGACACGAGCCCACGCGCCTCGCGCAGGAACGGAAGCGCGACGTCGATCGTCTCGCCGGTCTCCGCGATGCTCGGCTCGAGGTCGTTCGCGAACCGCCGGAACGGCGGCAGGGCCTCGTTCAGGGCGAAGAGCGCCGGGCGCGCCGCGGCGAGCGTGCGCGGCAGCTCGTCGATCGTGAGCTCGAGGTTGCGCGCCTCGCGCGCGAACGCCCCGGCCGCCGTGTTGAAGTCGGCGATCAGGCTCTTCAGCGCCGCGGAGTTGCGGCCGAGCCCGCGCGCGACGCGCCCGCTCGTGTCGATGTACTCCGACAGGTCGTGCTGCAGCACGCCCGAGCGTCGCGTCCTGCACGATCGCCGAGTCTCGATAGGCGGGCTCCCAGTACGGGATCGAGCGCCGGTAGCCGTCGGCGCCCTCGCCCTCGAGCGCGCTCGAGTACTCGTGGAGCAGCCGCTGGAGGTTCTTGCGGGTGTCGGCCTGGAGCGCGGTGAAGACCTGCCCGAGCTGAACCGGGCCGCGCGTCTGAGCGACCGGCAGGCTGCCGCCGTCCGGCAGCTCGCCCGCCGACGGCGTGCCGGGCTGCAGGTCGATGAACCAGTTGCCCTCGAGGAACATCCGCGGCCGGATCGAGACGCGCGCGTCCTGGTGCACCGGCCGCCCGCCGTCCTCGATCCGCATCTTGATCACCGCGGCCTCGGTGCCCGGCTCGAGGTGGCGGACCTCGACGACCTCGCCGACGTCGACGCCGGCGATTCGTACCGGCTGGCGCTCCTTCACGTTGTTCGCGCTCCGGAAGACCGCCTCGATCTCGTAGTGGTCGCCGATCGGCAGCCCGCGCGCGAACGCGAAGTACGCGCCGGCGACGATCAGGACGATCGCGATCAGACCCGCGCGGAACGGCGGCATTCCGGAGGGCCTCCTCATGGCGCGTGCACCGCCCCGGTCTCGGGTTCGCGCGTGAACGTCTGCCCGGCGGGCACCTTCGGCTTCCCGGTGTAGGTCGGGCCCTGGTTCCCCGGGATGTGGGGGTCGGTGACGATGTCGAGGTCCGGCTCGCTGAACCGCGCGAGCCGCCGCGGGTATCCGCGCTGGCCGTTCTCGCAGTCGGCGTTGCCGAGCTCGTCGATCGCGGCGTTGTAGGGAGTCGCGTGCAGGTGCACGGGATCGCCGCGCGGACGGCTCGGCTCGCGGTAGTCCTCGCCGTTCGCCGGCCGCGCGGAGCCCATCGAGCTCGGGTTGTTCGCCTGCTGGCCCGTGCTCTTGATGAGCGTCCGCTGCGAGTACCCGTACGGCCCGTTCTGGCTCACGTGCTCGCCGAGGAAGGTGAAGAAGTACGTCCAGTAGTTGCAGACCGTCTGGTACGGGCCGAGGTAGCGAAGCTGCGGCGCGAGCGTCGTCGCGTTGGCGGTGAGGCCGCGGAGCGCGATCCCGGTGGCCGGGTCCTCCATCAGGTCGCGCAGCGACACGAGCGCCGGCTGCAGCCGGTCGTAGAAGCCGACCGACCGGTCCGTCACCGGGATGCCGCGCTCGAGCGCGCTGTTCAGGACGGGCAGCGCCGGGCGCAGCTCGCGCGCGACCGGCTGCATCGCCCGCGCGAGCCGCGCGCTGTCGGTGAGGAACGGCCGCTGCACCGGGAACGACTCGATGCCGGCCTGGAGCGCCGGGTGGGTGCGCTCGATCGTCGCCTTGAGCGCCTCCGTGTCGCGCGAGAGCGCCTCGAAGGTGAGCCCCGCCTGCGTGAAGAAGTCCGACTGCTCGTCCGCCAGCGGCGCCACGACGCGCGCGGCGTCGGCGAGCTCGGAGAAGAAGCGCCCGAGGCGCGTCTCGCGGTCCGCGAGCGTCCGCATCACCGGCGCGAGGTGGCCGAACACGCGCGGCAGCTCCTCGATCGCCGGGTTGAGATAGGTGCCGCGCCCCGCGAGCGCGGTCCCGAACCCGTACAGCGAGCGCTGGATCCCGCGCCGCGTGGGCGGGTCGTAGATGCGCGCGACGTCGTCGAAGTCCACCGGCCGGACCGTCTGCTCGACCGGGAAGACGTGGTCCTGCTGGGCGGTCTCGTCCGACGAGCCGCGCGCCATCTCGAGGTACTTCAGCCCGAGCGGCGAGCGCGGCCGGATCGTGAACACGCTGTCGACCGGGATGTCGTCCTCGCCGGCCTCGAGCACCGCGTGGATCTCCGCGGCGGCCCGGCCGTTCTCGAGCGTGCGCGTGCGCACCTCGCGCACGAAGCCGATCCGGATCCCGCCCTCGCGCACCTCCGAGCCGCGCCCGACGGCCGAGGCGTTGTCCGCGAGCACCTTCACCTCGAGGTTCGGCACGAACGGCAGGCCCTGGTTCGCGTTGTAGGCGAGGAAGACGGCGACGAACGTGACGAGCACGGTGACCGCGCCGATCAGGACCGGGCTCGCGACGATCGATGTGGACGGGCGGCGGGTCATGGCGCGAGCAGGTAGTCGAGGATCTGGCCGGCGTCCGCCTCCGCGCGCGGCTTGCGCTGCGCGGACGCCGCCGCCTTCTGGGCGACCGCCGCGGACGCCGCCTCGCGCTCAGGCGTGGGCGGCGACGGGTCGGGCTGGTTGATGCCGGGCTGGTTCGGGCCGAGCCACGAGTTGCAGCGCTCCGCGACGTCGGGCTCCGCCTTCGCGCGCTCGCCGTCCATGTACGCGGCGCATTCGTCGACGTGCGCGGCGGCGCGGACCATGTGCCCGAACTGGTCGAAGCCGTTGAGCGTCAGCGACTGGCTGAAGACGTACCTGAGCACGGCCTCGAGGCCCGAGTAGCCGCGGCCGCCCGGGCTGCGCGGGTCGCGCTCGACCGCGTTCGCCGGATCGGCGAAGTCCTCGAGCGTGATCCGCAGGTTCGGGCCCAGGTCGCTCGTCTGATCCACGAAGTTGCGCAGCTCGAGCACGTTCGGGCGCGCGGCGCGCACCGCCTCGCGGCCGACCGGAGCGGCGTCCCCGAGCGCGCGGATCGACGGGCCGGGCGACCTCGGCGAACTCGCCCGAGTTGTCGAGGAAGCGCTCGAAGTCGCCGGCGACCGCGCTCAGGTCGACGAGCACGGGCCGCTGCTCGACCGCCGCCTCGCCGAGCGCCGCCATCGTCGGGCGCAGCTCGCGAACGAAGTGCGGCAGCTTGCTCGAAGTTCGTCGCGATGTCGTCGGCGCGCTCGGCCGAGGCGCTCGAGGTGTCCTCGGCCTCCTGCACGAACGCGCCCGACGTCGCGGCGGTTGGCCGCCAGCTTGCCGATCACGCGGTCGGCGTCGCGCACGAGGCCGCGGATGACCTGGTTGTGGTCCGCCAGGATCGCCAGCACGCGGGTCGTCTGGCGCAGCGCGGGCACGCCGCGCCGGATCGCCTCGTTCAGGTCCTCCGGCCGCCCGGCAAGGCCCGCCCCGAACTCGTTGATGATGAGCCGGAACCGCTCGGCGTACGGGCGGCGCATGATGTTCTGGACGAGGTCCGGCGGGATCGTGGAGGTCGTGCGCTCGACCGGCACCCGGCCGCCGGGCGCGATCTCGCGGCTGGAGGTGCCCGGCTCGCAGTCGAGGAAGTACTCGCCGAGCGGGGACTGCGGCCGCGTCTCGCAGCGGGTGTCCTCGCGCAGCGAGCCGAAGCCCTCCTCGTCGATCTCCACCTCGATCAGCGCCTTAAGCGTTTGCTCGTCGAGCTCGACGTCGGTGATGTGGCCCGCGTTCACGCCCGCCACGCGCACGTCGCCGCCGAGCACCATGCCGAACGCGTTGTCGAGCTCGATGACGTAGCGGCGCGCGTCTCCCCCGCCGCCCTGCGCGCCCGTGAACAGCAGGGCGGCGCCCGCGGACGCGGCGACGGCGAGGACTGCGACGAGCCGCCTCACGGGCCCACCGGCAGCTGGGTCGGGTCGCAGTTGAAGTCCTCGCTCGGGCGCCACGGGAGCGAGCCGTCGCCGCGGTCGCGCTCGACCGAGCCCGGACAGCGGTTGTACTGGCCTACCTCGAGCAGGTCGGCCAGCTGCGGCCCGCGGGCCGCCGGCGCGAGCGGCGACAGCAGGCCCGGCTTGATCGAGAACGCGTTCACGTGCGTGCCGATCCGCGCGAACCCGCCCATCGCGTCGACGTTGCCGGAGTGCGAGAAGTCGTCGAGCCAGCCGGTGAAGTCGACCGAGTACGGCCGCGCGAAGGCGATGCGCGGAGTGGCTCCCTCGAGCGCCTCCGCAGCGGCCGGCAGCGCGCCCTCGCGCTCCGCGCCGTTGCGCTCCACCGGTCCCACCGCGATCGCGCGCAGCGGTGGCGTCGCCCGCATCAGCTCGACGACGTCGTTCGACTTGCCCGGCCGGCGCAGCACCGGCGCGAGGTCGTCCACGGTCGGCCGCAGGTCGGTGACGAAGCCGCGCAGCTCGCGCGTGTACGGCAGCAGCTCCTTGGCGACCGGCTTCGCCGTCTCGACGAGCGGGTCGATGTCGTCGAGCGCGGCGCGCAGGCTCACGTAGGTCGTGTTCGCCTGGCGCAGGAACGGCGGCAGCCGGTGGATCGCCTCGGCGAGCTGGCCCTCGGGCCGGATGATCGCGCCGGTCGTGTCCGCGAGGTTGTCCACGAGGCCGGCCAGGTCCTCGCGCTTCTCCGCGACGTCGCCTACGAGCTGCGACGTCTTGCCGATGAAGCGGCGCAGCTCGTCGCTGTCGCGGTTCAGCTCCTCGAACAGCCGCGTCGCCGAGACGAGCGACGGGTCGAGGTAGACCCAGCCGGCCGCCGCGTCTGCCCCTTGGCCCGCGTACTGGCGAGCGGAGCCGCGGAAGACGCCGCGCAGCGCGCGCCGAGTCTTGGGGTCGAACGTCGCGAAGACCTCGTCGAGGTCCACGTTCGACGTGGTCTCGTCGGGCGGGAGCAGCGCGCCGTCGTCGAGGTGCTCGCGCGTCGCGCCGTCCGGCAGCTGCAGCTCGATGTAGCGGCTCGCCGGTCCCGACAGCCCGTACTGGCGGATCTGCGCGCGCGTGCCGGCGGGCAGCGGCGCCCAGTCCTCGTCGATCTGCAGCTCCAGCTCGGCGACCCCGTCCTCAGTCAGGCTGAGCCCGGCGACCGTGCCCACCTGCTTGCCGGCGATCGTCACGATGCCGCCCTTGACCACCTGGCCCGCGTTCACGAACTGCGCGCGCAGGCGGTAGTCCTCTGCCCCGCCGCCGAGCATCAGGACGGCGAGCAGGACGCTCGCGCGCCACGATCGCGCGCGATCGCGAGCAGCCGGTTGAGGATCACAGCAGCGCCTCCTCGGCGCGGGCGCTGCGGCGGCGGAGGTCGCGCACCAGCATGACCGCCGCGACGACGACGACGAGCGCGAGGATCCCCACCCGCCCGGCCGTCTCCGCGAGCCGGTCGTAGGAGCGGTAGAAGACGTATCCGAGACCGACGAAGACGAGCGAGAAGAGCAGGCAGCCGAGCACGTTCCACGGCAGGAAGCGGCGGTACTCGAGGCGCGAGGCGCCGGCGATGAACGGCCCGAACGGGCGCGCGAGCGGAAGCAGCCGGCCGAAGCACGCGGCGAGCGGGCCGTAGCGCTCGAACCAGCGGTCGACGTTCCCGAGCCGCTCCTCGGTCAACCCGAGCCCGCTGCCCGAGCGGACCAGGAAGGGCCGTCCCAGCCGGCGCCCGAGCAGGAAGGTGATCGAGTCACCGAGCACCGACACGAGCCAGCCGATCAAGAGCAGCGGCACGATGCTCGGCGCGTCCCGCGCCGGCGATCGCGCCGCAGAGCATCAGCCCCCACTCGCCGGGATAGATGAGCGTGACCGGCGGGATCGTCGTCTCGAAGAACGCCATCCCGACCGCGAACGGGTAGACCCACCCGTCGAGCGCGTCGGCCGCGCTGTCCACCGCCTTCTCGCCGTCCGGCATCCCGATCCCGCCACCGGCCGCGAACACGATCAGGAGGACGGCGCCCGCGAGCGCCAGCAGCGCGCGCCGCCGCCGCCCCTGGCGCAGCCGCCACACCGAAGCGCCGAGCAGGGCCGCGGCTCCGCACAGCGCCACGACGTCGAGCGCGCTCACCGGCTCCTCGCATCGGTCGCCGCCCACCTGAAGATCCCGCGCGCCATCGTCGAGGTGGCCTCCTCGGCGCGCCGCTCGTTCACCTGCGCGCGCGCGTCGCGCGCGGCCTCGGAGCCCGGATCGGCCTGCAGCGCGAACTCGGCGAGGTGGCCCGCCAGCCGGAGCGACCCTTCGCCCGGCCAGCTCGAGCGCGCGCTCGGCGAGGCGATCGGCCCCGCCGGCGAGCTGCGCCAGCTCCGCGGCCAGCTCGGCCTCGGGCGCGGGCTTCAGGTGCGCCGGGTTGCCGTCGTACCAGCCGCCGTACAGCCGCCAGAGATTGCGCACGATGAACTCGGGCTCGTCGTAGACCGGCTTGAGATACGGCTTGCCGACCAGCTCGGCGGGCGGCTCGACCGCGTGGAGGACCTCGTCGAGCGGCAGCCCGCGGTTCATCAGCTCGAACGTCTGGTCGCAGATCGACTCGAGCAGCGTGGCCGTGTCCTCGAGCGCCGCCTTCACGCGCTCCGCGCCGACGACCGGCAGGCCGTGGCCGGGCAGCATCACCTCGGCGTCGAGCGCTGCCATCTCGCGGAGGGCGACGCGACCAGTCGCGCGGGTAGCGCGGCACCTTCTGCGGGTTGCCGGCGTTCGGCGTTGCCCAGATGAAGAGGTCGCCGCAGCAGAGGACGCGGCGGCTCGGCACCCACGTCCACGTGTGGTCGTCGGTCTCGCCCTTCGCGTGGGTCAGCTCGAACCGCTCGCCGCCGACCTCGAAGGCGTGCGTCGTCGAATACGTCTCGTCGGGGTAGCGGTACTCGGTCGGCCACTGCAGCCCCTCGACCTGGAACTGCCGCTGGTTGATCGCGGCGTTGTAGCCCGCGGTGAGCACGTACCGGTCGAACCGCCTCGGCACGTTCTCGTGCGCGATCACATGCGGCTTGCCGCGGTCCTCCGCCTCGAAGAACGGGACGCCGAAGACGTGGTCGACGTGACCGTGCGAATAGATCGCGGTGTGGAGCGGCGCGTCCGACCACGCACGGAGCTGCTCGTGCACCGACTGGGCGATGACCATCCCGCCGGTGTCCACGAGGACGAGGCCCTCGTCGGTCTCGAAGGCGCTGACGTTCGCGAACGACGGCAGGAACGCCGTTCGGTCCGCAACCTCGACGAGCTGCCCGGTGAACCCGACCGGGTGGTGCTCCTCGATCGGCTCGCGTCCTGCCCAAAGGGCGTCCGCGAGGCCGAGTACATCGGTCCCGTCTCCCGCTATCTCTCCCCCCACTGCTCTGAGGCATGAAGCCTCTCAAACGGAGGTGGGTTTATACGCCAGTCGGCTAGCGGCTGACCCTGAAGCGGACCGTCCTCGAGCGGGTGTTGCTGTCCGGCACGGGCCCCGGCCGGGTCAGGGTCAGGTACCCGGTGAGCCGGTAGCGGCCGTTCGGCAAGCGGACCTTCGCCGTCAGAGTGCGCTTGCCCCTGCGCACGCGGCGGAGCGCCACAGCCTTCCTGGCGACCGTCCGCCTGCCGGCGCGAACGCGGAACGCGGCAAGCGCTGTCGCGTTCTCCGGCACGCGCCTGAAGCGGGCGCGCAGCGCCAGGCGACTGCGCTTGCGCTTGGCCCGCTTGACCTTCAGGCTCCTGATCGCGAAGCCGCCGGCGAAGCGCGACTGGTCTCGGAGGATCCGCGTGCGCGTGCCGCCGGGGCCGCGTGATCGTGAGCCGGACGCGGTCAAGCCGGCGCCAGCTCAGCGGCTTCAACGTGACTTTTTCCCCGGGGCGGATTCGCAGCCGGCCGCTGTCGAACCGAACAGGCATCCCCTTGCGGCCCGCGCGGCCGAGCGCAATCCGGAAGTCCGTCGCGGGCGCCGTCGTGGCGGTACACGAGCTGGCGTGCTCGGCTCGCGAACCTGAACGAGTCGCTCCCACCCTCGAAGGTTTTCGTGGACACCTCGGCCGTGTGCGTGTCGCCGCCGGGCGCGCGGGCGCCCAACCGCGCTCTCAGCGCGCGGTCGAGCTCGCCGGTGAAGCTCATGCTGCGCGCATCTGCGTCGTAGCGCACGCCGTCCTCGATGCCCT
The DNA here is from genome assembly GCA_963839405.1 of uncultured Thermoleophilaceae bacterium. Classification (GTDB taxonomy): domain Bacteria; phylum Actinomycetota; class Thermoleophilia; order Solirubrobacterales; family Thermoleophilaceae; genus DASPHG01. The sequence goes on along the minus strand of CAWIUV010000004.1, from coordinate 451,399 downwards.
CGCCCGTACGCACGTTGTGCAGCGATGCCGCGAAGCCCGGCACGAGGAACGCGTCGCGGTAGCTGCCCGGCTTCTGGCCGTCGATCTCGTGGACCACCGCGCCGTCGGCGCGCACGATGTGGGTGCCGCTGCCGGGCGTCGCGTTCGGATCGAGCGCGGGTACGAAGTCGGATTCGGTCGCGCCGGTGACGCCGCCTGTGGCAGCCGACCCGTCGCTGGCGCCGAAGACGATGATCAGGTTGAGCCACGTCGTCGGGTCCAGGCTCAACGGCAGCGTCGGGTTGCCGGGGATCGTGCCGTACGGGATCGCGAACAGGTCCCCGCCGCCACCGGACCACCCGAGGTCGTCGAACGTCCAGCTCTGACGGGCGGCGTCGATGTGGATCCGGCCGCGGGCGATCTCCAACGGTGGTGCGTTCCGACGGTCGCCAGCTCGTTGCGCGGCGCCCCCGAACCGTCGGGGCCCGTGTCGCGCGGCACCCACGGATGGTTGTTGTCGTACACGTAGATGTATGCGCCCCCGTCCGGGGCCGCCTCGATGTCGTATGCCGTCATGACGTGGCCCTCGGTGAACCCGTTCTTGATCGAGATCGCCGGCTGGCGGCCCTTGTCGAACTCTCCTTGGATCGTCGCGAGCTCCGACGCCAGCGAGCCGGACCTGTCGAAGTAGTAGTCCAGGAACTCGGCACTTGTCTGGCCGCCGTGCTGCGAGTCGAGGTAGCTCCCGAGTCCGTTCTTCGGCCCGGTGTGGTCCTCCAACTCGGACGGCGCCGTGGCACCTGAGGTGAAGCGGTTGTAGCGCAGGTCTCCGGCCTCGAGCTTCTGGATCGTCCACGCCAGATCCGAAGCAGTGGCCGCCCGAGCTCTGCAGCGACTGTTCGATCACCTGCCAGGCGATATACGCGAGCGGGTCGGGCACACCCGTCGGCACCGGGCAGCTCCCCCACGGCCAGCAGAGGTTGACGTGGACGAACATCTCGTCGATCCCGTACAGGTCGGTCATCTCGCCGAACGAGAAGTTCCCCCAGCCGAAGTTGTCGAACGCGAAGCCCTGCCTGCTCCGGTAGCTGTCGACCGTGAACGGCGCGGCCGACTCGATCACGGGGCCGCCCGGCTGGATCACGCGGATCTTGCCGGTCGTGCCCATGCGCGGGACGCGTGCCTTCATCTGCGCGCCGTCGGCGCTGATCTCGGTGGCGTCCGCCACCAGTCGCGGCCGTGCGTCGCCCGGTCGGACTGCCGTTCGCGCCGTCGTTGCCGAACTGGACCTTCGATCCCGGGCAGAACCCGCCGCCCGTGAGCGTGATCTCGGTGCCGCCGCCCCCGCGGCGCGGCGTCAGCCCGCGGCCGGTCGTCGGCGCGACCGTCTGCGATACGCGGTCGACGGGACGGAGTCGCTCGCGGACGGCACGCCGCGCTCGAACCGGTCACCACGATCTGGCGATCCGTGCCAGGTCATGCGCGTCGGCACCCGCAGCCGCATGATCGCGTTGCCGTTGCCCGGGCCCACGGTCGCCGGCTCGAAGCTCGCGCCGATGCCGGCAGAGTTCCCTGCCGGGAACGACGCGGTCAGGTCCACCGAGCCCGTGAAAGTGCTGCCGCGCCTGACCAGGACCGGCACCTCCAGGTCGAGGCACGACGGCAGCGCTACGGCCGCGGCGCCGCCGGCGATCTCGACGGTGAAGTTGCGCTCGATCCGGATCGTCTTCGTGAACGACCGCGGCGAGGCGCCCGCCGACGCGGATGGCGTGGCCGTGACGGTGAACTCGGGGAACGTGTCCCCGGCCGCGGGCGGCGGCGCGTCGTCCGCTGCCGTGAGCCGCAAGGTGGTCGCCGTGCCGGTCGCAGGATTCGGAATGAATTCGGCGGTGACCCCCGACGGCAGCCCGCTCGCGGCGAACGTGATGTTCCCGGTCGATCCGTTGACGCGGTTGATCGTGATCGGGACATCGACGGACGTCCCCTGGCGGAGCGTGACCGTGCCCAGGTCTGCGGTCAGGCTGAAGTCGGGCGGCGGCGGCGTGGCCGGCGTCGTGAACGTGATGTCGTCGATCGCGACCGGGGCCGTCGCGGAATTCGGTGCGCTCACGATGAACGAAGCTATGTTCGGCGTGGCCGACGTGTAGGTGACGGGGGTCTTGATGCCCGCACCCGGAGTCACGCTGCTGCTGCCGAGCAGACCGCCGCCGCCGTCGTAGGCCTCCAACGTGACGGACGTGCCGGGCGAGCCGGGCGCAAGGAACCCAACGTAGACCCGCACCATCGACACGGTCGTGTCGAAGCGGCCGCGCGTTCGCGACGCCGCGCCCTCGCCGCAGGCGGGCGGGTCCGTGCAGAAGATGTCGCCTACCTGGTCGCCGGACTGGGCCTGAGCCCCGACCTGCCGGGCCCGCGGGAGGAACTCCGGATCGCTCGGGACGAAGTGCAACCCGGTCGCGGCGCGGTACTGGTCCGTGACGTCGGTGTCGACCGGAATCGCCTCGAGGTCGGCAACGTGGGTCGCCGCCGCTCGCGGACGCGGGCCGAGCGCAGCTCACTGCGAGCGTCGATGCGCTGCGAGCCGGGCCATCCGTGGCCCTCCAAGGTACGCCTAAGCGGCTGGCTTGTAAATGCTCACGACCGCGGCGCCGCCGAGGCCGATGTTGTGCTGGAGGCCGACCTTCGCGCCGTCCACCTGGCGCTTGTCGGCCTGGCCGCGCAGCTGCCAGGTGAGCTCCGAGCACTGGGCCAGGCCCGTCGCGCCGAGCGGGTGGCCCTTCGAGATCAGGCCGCCGGACGGGTTGACCACCCACTTGCCGCCGTAGGTCGTGTCCTCGGAGTCGACGAGCTCGTGGCCCTTGCCCTCCTCCGCGAGGCCGAGCGCCTCGTAGGTGATGAGCTCGTTGGCCGAGAAGCAGTCGTGCAGCTCGATCACGTCCACGTCCTCGGGGCCGACGCCCGCCTCCTCGTAGGCGCGGTCCGCGGCCTCCTTCGACATGTCGTAGCCGACGATCTTGATGCAGGACCCCTCGTCGAAGGTGCTCGTCATGTCGGTGACCATCGACTGGCCGGCGATCTCGACCGCCTGGTCCCAGAGACCGTGCTCCTCGACGAACCGCTCGGAGGCGACGACCGCCGCGGCGGAGCCGTCCGAGGTGGGCGAGCACTGCAGCTTCGTCAGCGGCTCGTGGATGACCTTCGCGCCCTTGATGTCCTCCATGGAGTACTCGTCCTGGAACTGCGCGTACGGGTTGTTCACCGAGTGCTTGTGGTTCTTCCACCCGATCCACGCGTAGTGGTCGGGCTGCGACCCGTACTTCTCCATGTGCTCGCGCCCGGCGTTGCCGAACATCTGCGGCGCGGGCGGCGACTGCTCCGGCTCGCGCACCGCGAACATCGCCATCGCGTGCTTGTCCATCGGGTTCGTGCGGTCGGTGTACTTCACCCCGAGCGAGCCCTTCTCCATCTTCTCGAAGCCGACGGCGAGCGCGCAGTCGGCGATGCCGCCCTTGACCGCCTGCCGCGCGAGGAAGAGCGCCGAGGAGCCGGTGGAGCAGTTGTTGTTGACGTTCAGGACGGGGATGCCTGTCAGGCCGAGCCCGTAGACCGCCCGCTGGCCGCAGGTCGAGTCGCCGTAGCAGTAGCCGGCGTACGCCTGCTCGACCGTGTCGTACGGAATCCCGGCGTCGGCGAGCGCCTTCTCGCCGGCCTCCTTCGCCCAGTCGGGGTAGTCGCCCTCCTTCGTGCCCGGCTTGTCGAACTTCGTCATGCCGACGCCGATCACGAACGTCCTGTTTCCGCCTCCGTTTGCGCTCATGGGCGGCAGGCTACCTCTTCACGGTGCGGTCGCAGCCCCTGCAGCACGGACCGAGATCGGCCCGTCGCTCTCGATCTCGACCGTCGACGTCGCAATCGACGCGCGCGCGCCGGACGTCGATCGCAGCTGATGCGATGCCGGTGGCCTCGATCTCGAGCTTGTTCGCCTTCGGCTGCTCGGGCGCCTCGCCCCACGTCCGCTTCTGGAGGGTGTAGATCAGCGATCCGAGGTTGCCGCCCTCGAGCGTGCCGGTCCCGCGCTCGGTGTCGCTCGGCTCCGGGTCGCCGACGCCGAACCCGTGCGAGAAGGCGTCGATCTGCCCCTGCTCGGCACCCTCGCGGAGCTTCAGGCGCGAGACCCAGTACGCGTGGTCGCCGTACGAGCTTCGAGCTCCGGATGGTTGCGGGGCGGATAGAGCACGTACGTCACGTGCGCGGGGTTCCGCCTGACCCGCGCGCGCTGCCGAGGAAGTCGGCCGCCGGCTGGTACCAGTCGTTGATCGCGAGCATCAGGTGGTTCGGGAACAGCGGGCTGCAGCGCGGGTGCGCGCACGGCTGGAACGCGTCGAGCTCGTAGCGGTAGCCCAGCTGCGTCGAGCGCGTCGGCGGTCTCCTGGAAACCGAGGTTGTTGACGAGCTCGTCGCCATGCGTGTTCCACATCAGCACGGGCACGTTGCGCAGCGACGCGAGCACGTCGGTCGTGCCCTCGTCGCCGACCGTCGGCTGGATCGCGCGCGAACAGGTCCGGGAACTGCGCGCCGAGCTTGAACGAGCCGATCCCGCCCATCGAGTAGCCGGTCGTGACCGTCCAGCGCGGGATCGAGCTTCCAGCGGCTGGCGACGTCGGACCACACGTCGAAGACGTCCGCGGCGCCGTAGTTCTCGTAGAACTCGTCGGGCCCGCGCGCCTTCGGGCGTGATCACGATCGAGCCCGCGCCCGCGCTCGCCGAACTGCGACTGGTTGCGCGTCCCGAGGTACTGGTTGTAGTTCGCGGACAGCGAGTGCAGCAGCAGCGTCAGCCCATAGCCGCGCCGCGGCATCGGCTTCTCCGGGATGTAGATCGCGTACGGCTGCAGCCGGCCCTGGTACTGGCCGGGGCACGTCGCCGCGTCGCCGGGGAAGCAGCTGACGCTGAAGTCCGCGCCCTGCGACAGCTCGAAGCGGCTGCTGTAGATCCGGTCCATCGCGCCCGTCTTCGGCACGGCGCTGTCGTCGCGCACCCGCCGGGCGAGCTTGTCGAAGTCGACCGTGGCGAAGAACTCGGAGATGTCGCCCGCCGCGAGCGCGTTCCCCTGCGCGCGGTCGCGCCACCAGGCGGCGTTGACGATCGCCTCCTCGTTTTCGGTCGGGAGCCGGGAACGGCTCGTCGGTGCGGAACGCGACGTTGAAGAACGCGGCCGGGTCCGACGCCCCGCCCGCGCCGCCCGGCGTGTCGCGCGCTCGCGGACGAGCCCGGCAGCAGGTAGCTGTTCGCCTCGGCGTCCCACAGCCCGACGCCCGCCGCCAGGCGCACCGACTCCCTGCCCGGGTCCCATGCGCTGCGCGGCACCCTGCACCTCGATCTGGCGCCGCCGCAGGTCGACGCGGGCGGCGAAGCTCGTCTTCTCGTCCCCGTCGGCAGTCGTGAGGTCCGCGACCATCCGGTCGCCGTCCGGATGCACCGTGAGGAAGTACTCCGCCGGCGCCGACACGTTCGCGCCGAACGGGAACTCGTGCGGCTCGCCCTCCGCGCCGCCGAGCGCGACCGAGAACGCCACGAGCGACGGGTCCTTCAGCGTGTTGAGTGTGACCCGGAACGCGGTCGCGCGACGGAGCGGCCGGACCCGGAGCTCGACGAGGTCGGCGGCGTTGTTCGCGTACGCCTCGTCCGTCGGATAGGTGTAGGTCCCGTTCTGCTTCGAGAAGAGGTTTCCGACCGTGCGCGGATCGTTCGGGTCGAGGGTAAGCAGCGCGCCGCTGTCGTCGTAGAGGAAGTCCTGGTAGACGAACTCCCCGCGCCGGTAAGAGGTCGTGCCGGAGACGAGGATCGGCTTCGCCCGCCACGGCTTGCGGTTGGTCAGCTGCGGCGCAACGGGCGGCCGCTCCAGGTACAGGAGCTTCGGTCCCGGACGCGGCGCCTTTCCTTCCGGGAGCGAAGCCGCCCCGGCCGTGCACGGCACTACGTGCGAATGCAAGTACGAGCAGCGCCGTGCGTTGTACAAGCATGGCCTCGCGCCCCCGCCGCATGCCGTGGATCCTATTCGCGACGGCAATCCTGCTCGCCGCACCAGCGCTGTCCGGGGCCCGGCCGGTCCCGGACCCGACGGTCGCCGCGAAGCACGACAGCGAGGCCGTGGTCCTCAAGGGCAGCGACCTCGATGCGTGGAGCGTCCCCGCGAACCAGACGGCGAAGCTGCCGCTCTTGGACGCTCCCGAGTCGTTCGGCTGCCTTGCGGACGAGTCGACCTGTGACCAGCACAACAACTACGTCGAGCCCGAGGTGGACACGCAGAAGGTGGCCGCCCAGAAGGGCACCCCCGTCGATCGGCTGCTCGGCTACCGCTGGGATCCGGGCGCGCGCCGGTTCGTCCAGATCCCGTTCCAGGTCGACGAGGTCTTCACCCGCTACCTCGACAACTCGGCGTCGGGCTTCGCCTTCTACTCCGGCCAGGACCAGCACACGACCTACGCGTACGACCGCGAGGGCTTCCGCTTCACCGAGAGCGATCCCGACAACCCGTGCATCGCCCGCGCCGGCGGCGCCAGGCCACGACGGCCGACCCCGTGGAAGGGCTCGACACGAACGACGAGCTCGTCTTCATGGCCGCCGACGCCGGCCCGCAGGCGCCTCGCACGGCGCCGCTCCCGGCCGGCATCGAGGACGCGCGCCGCGTCGACCTGAAGGACCCGTTCAACCCGCTCGACGCAGAAGTTCGTCTACGTCATGAAGGCCGCCGCGGACGGCCCGCGGGCGGCCTTCGACGCGAGCAACGGGTACGTGCAGTACAAGCGCGATGCGAACGCCGACTTCTTCGAGAAGTCCGAGTCGAGCTACGAGGGGTACGGAAACGCCCGCGCGCGGCGTGGTGTGCGACGCGGACGGCAACGTGATCGCCGATGGCGAGCGCCGGCGGCCGCGCGACTACGCGACCATCACGACGGACCGCTACCGCTTCCGCTACGACGGCCGCTGGCTGCTGACGAGCATCCGGATCTCACCCGACGGCGGCGATAGCTACGGCCCGGACCTGATCGACCGCTGGAAGGCGCGTGCGTTCCAGCAGGACCCGTCGTCCGAGACCCCGTGCTGCGGCTACGAGGAGGAGGACACGAACTGGGGCGGCTCGAGCACGCTGCTCGGCGAGCGCGTCGGCCCGGTGCGCGCGATCCGCGAGACGTGGGGCGCCGACTCGGGCACGAACGTCATCCGGCGCGAGACGTTCTACCGCCGCGAGCTCGCGCAGAAGTCGTGGCTGCGGGTCCACGTCATCCCGCCGCTCGACGGCATCTACGCCCAGTGGGACTTCAACGCCGACGTCGTCAGGAAGTTCTTCTCATCGGCGCACCCGAACAAGGAGTTCCGGATCGACGGCCGCAACGACGAGGTGTTCGGCAACTGGGACGACCCGTGCAACGACCTCTACGACCAGAACGAGCGGTCGTCGATCGACAACGCCTACAGGCAGGCGTACCGCTCCGCCCCGCTCCTTTGTGACAGCGACCAGTTCCCTTACCACCAGTCGATCGACCTGCCGAACTTCGGCAAGTCGGAGTTCAACGCGGCGTACCAGTGGAACCTCGTGACCGGCCCGCACGGCTCGATCGTCGACCGGTACCAGATCGACGAGCTGACCGACCTCACGCCCGGCGGCGCCGTCCAGTCGCTGGCCGCGGTCCCCTACTACCGCGACGACTCTTGCTTCGACGACGGGACGGGAACCGACCCCGGCCCGCGTGTCAGGCTGCGCTCCTCCGATGAGCCGCGCACGACCTCCACCGGCGAAGCGCGGAAATGCTGGCGGACCTCAGACGGCCTGCCCGACGGAAGCGACCGCTTCTACCAGGGCTCGATCGCGACGCACGGCCTGCACATCCTCGCCATCGCCGAGTCCGACAACGCGCGTCAGACCGTCCCTCTCACGGAGATCGTGGGCAACCAGCGCCTCGTGATGCTCCCCGGGTGGAAGGGCGGCACGGCCGGGGAGCAGTACGGAAGGGGCTTCGAGCGCCCCTTCCGCCGGATCGTCGTAGACCCGCCTAACCCGGCGGGCGGCTAAGAAGCGCCGCCGCCCCCCTGGCAGGCCTCCTCCTGGTCGATCGCCTCGTCGAGCTCCGGAGTGTCGATGTCCTGGAGCCCGTCGCCCACGCCCTCGAGCGCGCTCCTGACGTCGTTGCCGAACTCGTCGGCGGCCTCGCCGAACGCCTGCGGGCTGTCGGTGGGCAGGTCGGCCACGTTCTCCTGGGCGTCGGCGAGCTGATCGCGCGCACCCTCGGCGGCGCCCTGTAGCGCCTCGGCGGCGTCCTCGCCGTTCTCGGTGTCGGGCGTCCCCGCCGCGTCGACGTCCTCTACGAGCTGGTCGCTTGCGGCGACGGCGTCATCGAGGAAGCCCTGCAGCGCGTCCTTGCCCTCCTGCGGCGAAGCCCCGGGCTGGAGGCCCTCCTGAAGCTCGGTCTGGCGGTCCTGGATCGCCTGCGTCCAGTCGGTGAAGGCCGTGCAGATGTCGCTTGCGTAGTCGCCAACGTCGGCCGAGCCACCGCCGTCGTCATCGTCATCGCCGCACGCGGCGAAGAACAGGGTGAGTACGGCAAGGAGCAAGAGCAGCTTCGAGCGGAGCACAGGGCCTCCTGAGGGGAGTAGGGGTCGTCGGGCGACGCGCGGAAGCTAGCGCACGAAGTCAGGAAGCGGCAGCGCGGGGCACTTGCCGCAGCGGCCGAGCGTCGGCAGCGTGACCGACGACGGATGCTCCGCGTCGTGCAGCACCTCCACCTGGCCCGCCAGCGAGTCCGTGAACTGCGGCAGCGGCGGCACCGCGTGCGGGAAGTCGCTCGGATTGACCGACACGCGCAGGCTGTGGCCCTTCTCGATCACAGCGTTCACGGGGAAGATCTCGACGTCCAGCCGCATCGGCTTGTCCGGCTCGACCGGGAGGACCGACTCGCGCGTGAATGGATGCCAAGGCTGGACCAGCTCACCGCGCACGCGCCGGCTCTTCCGGCGGTCGAGCTTGCGGAAGCTGGCCGCGAGCCAGCCGCCGCTCAGCTCCTGCGAGGTCCCGTCCGGAGCCACGTCGGTGACGCGGACGCTGACCACCGCATCGCTCGCGCTCGTCGATAGCCACAGGCGGGCGGCGACGGGGCCGTTCAGCGTGAGGTCGCTCTCGAGGGGGGCGGTCGTGTAGTTGACGCCCGTCCCCTCGTTGAGGCGGTTGTCGTTCGTGCACGGGATCGACTCCGTAATGCCCGCTGTCCACTGGCTCGTGCTCTGCGTGCACACGCCGGAGACCGGGTGCTGGAAGAAGCTGTCCGGCGCCTCGTCGGTCTTCGGCTGCTCGGCCGTGAGCCCGCTCTCTGCGCGCAGGTATTGCCGCGTCGGCCGCAGCCGGGGGTCGGGCCAATCGGCCTGGGTTTCGTACTTCTCCGGACCGTAGGTCCACTGCGTGACCTTCGGAATCGAGCCGATCTTCGTGTCCATCCCCTTCAGCCAGCGGTCGAACCACCGCAGCGCGATCTGGTCGAGCGACGGCAGGCCGTTGTCGGCCAACCCGTCGCCACCCGAGCCGCTGAGATGCGTCCACGGGCCCATGATCAACCGCGAGGGGACGCGTCGCTTGAGGCGCTCGTAGACGAGAGGCTCGCCGCGCTGGAAGAGGTCGTGGTGGCCGCCGATCACGAAGGCCGGGACCTTGATCCGGTCGAGTAGCTCGATCGGCGAGCGCGTCTTCCAGAACTCGCCGTCGTAGGCGATGTCGCCGCCGGCGGTCGCGTTCAGCACGGTGTTCAGCTGGAAGTTCCCCACGTTCGTCGCGTGGCTCGCCAGAACGGTGGTCGCGCGCACGAGGTTGGCCGGGTCGCCGTCGAGCGCATACGCGGGCGGGATCAGGCTCGTGCCGGTGACGAGGCCGAGCCACAGCGGGATGAACGAGACGTTCGTCTGGCCGCCGGAGAACGTGATGTCGCGGTAGCTGTCCGACATCGGCACGATCGGGAAGATCGCCTTGAGCCCCTTCGGCCTGCGCGCGGCGGTGGTGAGCTGCGTGATCGCCATGTACGACGGCCCGTACCCGCCGACCTTGCCGTCGCTCCAAGGCTGCGTCCGCGCCCACCGGACCATCTCCGAGCCGTCGCGCTGCTCGTTCGGCCCGAAGGAGTCCCAGGCGCCCTGCGAGCTGCCGGTGCCGCGCACGTCCACGACGACGTGCGCGTAGCCGCGGCGCACGAGGTACTCGTTGCCCCCCGGGAAGACCTCCGAGCTCTTGTTGTAGGGCGTCTGCGTGAGCAGCACCGGGTACCGGCCCGGCTTGTCCGGACGGTAGACGTCAGCGCTCAAGATCACGCCGTCCGACATCGTCACGGGCACGTCGCTCTCGACGACCATGCCGTTGGTCTCCGGCCGGTCGTACGGCGCCCACTGCGGCGCGGCCAGCGCATTCCCAGGCAGCAGGCCGGAAACGAGCAGGGTGAGCAGGGCGAGCTTTCGCACGTTCATCACAGGTAACGACCGGCGCGCCTGGAAAATTGCGCTTGGACATGTACGAAGACGCCATCCTCGAGATGCAGATCCGGGCGCCCGCCGAGCGCAACCCCAAGCTCGCGGCGTTCCTCGAGGCCGTCAACGCCGACATGCAGCTGAAGGCCTGGTGGTACGCGCAGCAGGTGACCGCAGACCGCCTGCATATGTCGGACCACTCCTGGATCCACGTCCAGAAGGTCATGAACATCGCGCTCAGGCTGTTGCGCCTGCTGAGCCGCCGCAACGTGGAGCCGGTCGTGGTGCGCGACCACGGCTTCACACCGAAGGACGCCGAGGTGGTCGTGGCCGCCGCGGCGCTCCTTCACGACACGGGCATGTCCATCCACCGAACCGACCACGAGGCCTACAGCCTCTTCCTGGCCGCGCGGAAGCTCGACTCGCTGCTTGACGGCATCTACGAAGAGCCCGCCCGCTCGATCCTCGCCTCGGAGATCCTCCACGCGATCATCGGACACCGCCGCCGCGGCGACCCGCTGACGCTGGAGGCCGGGATTGTGCGCGTGGCGGATGCGCTCGACATGGAGGGGGGTCGCTCACGCGTCCCGTTCGAGGCGAACCGGCCCAACATCCACTCGCTCTCGGCGGCTGCGATCGACGACGTACGGATCGACGAGGGAGAGGACCACGCGATCCGGATCGAGATCGAGATGAACAACTCGGCGGGGATCTTCCAGGTGGACGAGCTGCTCGCCACCAAGCTGCGCGGATCAGGACTCGAGGACCACGTCGAGGTAACCGCACGGATCGACGCCGAGCACGAGAAGCGACTCGTGCCGATCTTCAGGATCTAGATGGCTCAGTCGGCCATCTAGACTGGCCCGGCTGGCGCCCGTAGCTCAGTGGATAGAGCGCTCGCCTCCGGAGCGAGAGGTCGCAGGTTCAAATCCTGCCGGGCGCGCTCGTGCCAAGGCCAGCGTCGGAAATCCCGGGTCCGCGCATTCCGCGACCGCTGCAGACGTGGATGGGCGTCGCACGGCCGGTGAAGGCCCGGCTGGCGCTGCGCCGCCGCTACGGCCGCGTGTTCCGCACTCACGACGTGCTCGCGGGGGAGATGATCCACGTGGCGGACCGCGCGCTGATCGAGCAGATGTTCAAGTGGAAGCCGGCGCAGTACAACGTCTCCGAGCCACGCCAGATCATGGAGCCGGTGACGGGCCCCGAGTCGATCCTGTTGCTCGACGGCGAGCGCCACATGCGCATGCGCAAGCTGATGCTGCCGCCGTTCCACGGCGAGGCGATCGAGCGCTTCACGAATTTGATCGAGGAGATCACCGATCGCGAGATCGACGGCTGGCGCGCGGGCCAGACCATCCGGACCCGAACGGTCGCGCAGACTGTCACGCTCGAGGTGATCATCCGCGCCGTGTTCGGGATCACGGATCCCGGCCGGATCGAGGAGTTCAAGCGACTCCTGCCCGGACTGTCGTCGGCCAACCCAGCGCTGCTGCTGGTGCAGAAGGACCTGGGCCGATGGAGCCCGTGGGGGCGGTTCCTGGCCCGCCGCGACCGCGTCGACAGGATGCTCTACGACGAGATCGAGCGACGCCGCGGCGAGCCTGACGCCGACGGTCGCGACGACATCCTGACCCTCCTCCTGTCCGCCCGCGACGAGGAGGGCAATCCGCTGACCGACCGCGAGCTCCGGGACGAGCTCATCACCCTGCTGCTCGCGGGTCACGAGACGACCGCGAACTCGATCGGCTGGGCGTTCGAGCGGCTTCTGCGTACCCCGCACGCGCTCGAGCGCCTCACCGAGGAGGTGATGGCGGGTGAGAGCGGGGATTACATGGAGGCCGTCGTCAAGGAGACGTTGCGAGTGCGACCGGTTGTCACCGAAGTGTTCCGGGCGCCGTCCGAGCCGACGGAGTTCGGCGGGTATCTGGTCGAGCCCGGAACGCAGCTCGCAGCGTCGATCTTCCTCATCCAGTACGACCCCGAGCTGTACCCGCCCGACCCGGAGGCCTTCCGCCCGGAGCGGTTCCTCGACGGCGCCCCCGAGCCTTACACGTGGGTCCCGTTCGGCGGCGGAGTGCGCCGCTGTATCGGCGCAGCGTTCGCTCAGCTCGAGATGAAGGTGGCGATCGCGACGATTCTCAGGCGCGCCCGCCTGCGCGCAGCGCGCGAACGCAGCGAGAGCGCCCGCTTCCGCGGCATCACGCTGCTGCCGAGCCGCGGCGGGGAGGCCGTCGTCGAGAGCGTGACCTAGCGGACGGTCAGCCCGAGCAGCGCGACTTTTCCGGGATGTCGACGCTGCTGCCGTCGTCGTACTTGATGTGGGCCTTGAACGTCCACCCACCTGACGGGCAGGTCTTGGGAGTCCTGAGCAGAATCCTTCTGTTGTCCCCGCGCCCGGAGGACTTCGCCACGATCTTGACGGTCAGCTCGACCAGGACCATCTCCTGTCTGCCGCCGAACGAGCTCTGGCAGTCATTCGCCGGCGTGGCCGGCGGGATGCACGTCCGCGGGATGGGCATCAGCAACCTGAGCCCTCGCCATTTCGGCCTGACGAGGAAGCTCGTGTTGGCGGTGGGGAAGTCGAGGAACAAGAGCATGCCCTTGTTCGCGTTGTAGGCATAGATGCTGCCCGCGACGTCGTCCTGGCCGGAGAACGGCGAGCGCGCCACCGCCGTGCCGCCTCCGAGCTTTGAACCGCGTGGGCAAGCGTCGTCCGGACGGTTCTCGGACGCGAAGTCCTGCTCGTCCGCCTTGCACTGGGGAGCCGCCTTACTGTCGACGCTCGAGCCAATCGGGAAGGTCAGGTTGACGTTCGTGGTCCGCTTCGGCTGATCATTCCGCGCGGAATTGGTTGGATCCGTCGAGGCGATCGAAATCTTCGTGCCTGTCGAGTTCTTGCGCTTGGTCTTCGTGTAGTTCTGGTTGTAGCTCTGGACGGTAGTGCCGCTGTTCTCCGTCGCGCCGATCGCAACCGCGACCCCGGTGATGAGGACGAGCGCCGGCCAGAGCGCCGATGAGAAGCGGGCGAATCACAAGACTCGCTCCGACCATACATCGACCCCCGCCCGACCCGCCAGCCCGGATCAGTCCGCGAACTGCGCCGGCCGCTTCTCCAAGAAACGCGGTGACCGCCTCGGCGGGCGCCGTGCCGTGCAGCGCCATGATCTGCTGGCGGTCCTCGTACTCGATCGCGGCGCGCTCGGAGCCGATCTCGAGCGCGCCCCACATCCCCTGCTTGGTCAGCCGGATCCCCCACGGCGTCCATTCGGCGATCTGCTCCGCGGCCTCGAGTGAGCGCTCGAGCAGCGAGTCCCCGTCGACTACCTCGGCGACCAGCCCGATCCGCTCCGCTTCGTCGGCGCGCACCCGCCGACCGGTCAGCATCAGCTCGTGCGCGCGAGAGGCGCCGATGAGCCGCGGCAGCAGCCAGCTCGTGCCCATGTCGCAGTTCGAGACGCCGACGTTCAGGAACACAGCACGGAAGACCGCCTCCGGCGCGGCGTAGCGGATGTCGCTGCCGAGGGCGAGCGCCAGGCCGAAGCCGGCCGCCGGGCCGTTCACCGCCGCGATGATCGGCTGCGGGGTCTCGCGCAGCTTGAGGATCAGGCGCGACATGTGCTCCTGGTTGCCGAGCCGGTCGCGCGCGTTGTCGCTGCCGTCGTTGCCCGGCGCCTCGCCGTAGCCCTGGAGGTCGAGCCCAACGCAGAATGCCCGGCCCGCTCCCGTCAGGACCACCGCCCGGCACGAGCGGTCGGCGGCGATCCGGTCGAGCTCCTCGTGGAGCGCCTGGCATAGCTCGGCGGTCATCGCGTTCAGCGAATCCGGGCGGTCGAGGGTCAGTACGCGGACGGCGGCTGAGGGTGCGTCGGTCTTGAGCATGCGCCGATTATCCGGCGTCAGCGATCGCGCCGAGGATTCTCTCGGCCAGCTCGGGCCGGCACACGAGCTGATCGGGAAGGTTCGGCTCCTCCCGGTTGAAGACCATTTGCGAACCGTCGATGCGCGACACATGGAGGCCCGCATGCCGGGCCACCCCCGCTGGGGCCGCGACATCCCACTCCCATTGCCCGCCGCCGTGCATGTACGCGTCCACCTCGCCTCGGACGACCGCGAGGGTCTTGTAGCCGGCTGAGCCGAGTGGCACGAGCTCGGCGCCGAGCTCGTCCGCGACGGCCTCCGTGAACTCGGGCGGACGACTGCGGCTGACTGCGATCTTCAGGCCGCCGCTCCCATTGGCCGGCGTCACCGGCTCCGCGGTCGAGAACAGCTCCTCGAGGCCCGGCAGCGCCACTGCCGCGACCTCGATCTGCCCGGCAACGCTCAGTGCGACGTGGACCGCCCAGTCGTGGCGGCCCTCCGAGTACTCGCGCGTGCCGTCGAGCGGGTCGACGATCCAGACCCGCTCGCGCGTCTGCCGGTCGGGCGCGCCTGGATCGCCCTCCTCCGAGAGGATGCCGTCGTCCGGGCGCTGCTCGCGCAGCACGCGGCACAGCAGCTCGTGCGCGACGGCATCACCGGCCTTGCCTAGCTCGCGCCCCTCCAGCAGCTCGCTGGACCGCGTCGTGCGCAGGATCTCGCCGGCCGAAGCGGCCAGCTGCGCCGCGAGGGCGTCGTCGCTCAGCACGTCAGGTGCAATGCCGCCGCCGTGCGGTGCTCGTCCGACTCGCCGTAGCGGCGGACGGCCTCGGCCGTGTCGACGGCCTCAACCGTGACCCCGTGCCGCTCGAGCGCTTCGATCACCGCCGGATCGGGGTGCAGCTGGCCGTGCGCCCCACAGCCGAGGATCAGCCGCTCTGGAAGCTCCTCACGCACCTCGTCAAGGTCCTCCATCGCCAGCGAATGGCCGTCGCGCCGCCACCAGTCGGGGACGACGCGGCCCGGGAGCACGATCAGGTCGCGCGTGTGCTCCTCGCCGTCGACGACGATGCGTCCGAAGCTGTAGTCCTCGAGCCGCGCCACGGGCCTGAGCGTACCGATGATTTTTCGCGACGCGCGGCCGTCAAACTCACATGATGCTCAAAGAGTTCGACGCGACACTTCAGAAGGGCGAGAACAAGGGCGCGTGGACGTGCGTCATCTGGGACGAGGCCGCCGAGTTCTTCGGCACGCGCGGGCTGGTCAAGGTGCGCGGCACGATCGACGGCGAGCCGTTCGAGAGCTCCTTCATGGCCCAGGGCGACGGCACCCACCGCCTGCCGGTCAAGGCCGACCTCCGGAAGGCGATCGGCAAGGAGGCGGGCGACACGGTCCACGTGCGCCTCGACGAGCGGCTGAACGGATGAGCGCCATGCTGAGCGAAGGCAAGGTCGCAACGCGGCTTCCCGCGCAGGACCTCGAGCGGGCGAAGACGTTCTACGCCGAGAAGCTCGGCCTGCACCCGGTCGAGGAACGCGAGGGTGGGCTTCGCTACGTGTGCGGCGGCAGCGAGTTCGCATTGTTCGCATCCGCCGGAGCAGCGACAGGCGGTCACACGCAGATGGGATGGGAGGTTGCCGACCTCGAGAGCACCGTCGCCGAGCTGCGCTCGCGAGGCGTGGTCTTCGAGGAGTACGACCTGCCGGGTTTTACGACCGTCGACGGAATCGCCGAGATCGAGGGCAACTACCCCAGCAAGGGCACCGGCGAGCGGGCGGTGTGGTTCCGCGACAGCGAAGGCAACCTGATCGGGATCGGACAGCCTTTCTAGGCAGACGCACGCTTAGTCTTGCGGCAGCCGATGCGACGCGTGCTCCGCAAGATCGTCGACACCGTCCGGTACCTGCCCGAGGCGCTCAACGAGCGCCGCTACGGCGTCAAGACGTACGGGAACATCCCGCCGGAGGAGCTCGGCTTCGCGCCCGCGGGCGAGCACTACGAAGGCGGCATGTATCGCGCGTCGTCGTGGCCGGTACTGCGGCACGTCTTCAAGGAGTTGCGCGTCTCGCGGGAGGACGTGTTCGTGGACTACGGCTCGGGAATGGGCCGCGTCCTGATCCTCGCCGCCCGCCAGCCGCTTCAAACGCGTGATCGGGGTCGAGATGTCCGAGGAGCTCAACGAGACGGCGCGGAACAACATCGACCGCAACCGCGACGACTTCCGGTGTCGCGACGTCGAGGTGGTGAGTGCCGACGCGCGCGAGTGGCAGGTCCCGGACGACCTGACCGATCGCCTACTTCTACTGCCCGTTCCCTCCCCGCATCTTCGACGGAGTCGTGGACAACCTGATGGCGTCCATCGACCGCCGCCCCCGCCGGCTGCGCGTCGTCTACTTCTTCATGACCGACGCGGATCGTCAGTTGCTGATGGCGACCGGGCGCGCGAAGCAGCTCGAGTTCAAGACGCCGTGGCGGCTGCGCAAGCAGCTCAAGGAGCTCTGGATGTTCGAGCTGCTGCCCGCCTAGCTTCGGCGCACGGCATAGCCGTGTCGGACTTGCGGTAGCGCTCGAGGAACGCCCACGTCGCCTCGGCGCCGTCCGGAGCCCGCGTGTCCGTGTAGCCCCATAGTCCGCGCCGCCCGGCCAGGCGCTATCACGACTGGCGGTATTTCCGCCAGGAGCTGCGCGACGCGATTGCGTGGGGGCTGTTCGAGCGCCCCGACAATTGGGTCAACGACACCGTCGCGACGCACGGAGACGTCTCGGGATTCGGATTCCATTTCGACGCCCCGCCCGACCGGGTCGTGCGCTTCGAGCGTGCCGGAC
Source organism: uncultured Thermoleophilaceae bacterium (assembly GCA_963839405.1). Classification (GTDB taxonomy): domain Bacteria; phylum Actinomycetota; class Thermoleophilia; order Solirubrobacterales; family Thermoleophilaceae; genus DASPHG01. Next base: position 434,235 of record CAWIUV010000004.1, on the reverse strand, counting down.
ACCGCCTGACCGTGAGCGCCGCCGGCTCGCCCGTGACCCTGACGGCGGATGGCGGGTGCGTGTTCCACGTGGCGACGCCAGCCGTGATCGACCGTCCGGATGCGTCCTGCCGGACGGTGCAGGAAGCTTCCGACCTCTAGCGCCGGATCTTGTAGCGGAGCTCGACCTGCCGCTCTTGAACGTGCGCGTCCCGGTCAACTGCATTGCTCCCTTCGGGAGCCGACGCTCGAAGAGCCGCTTGCCAGCGCCCAGCACGGCGGGGACCACGTCACATGCACCTCGTCCAGGAGTCCCTCGTCGGCGAACTGCGAGGCGACGGGCCCGCCGCCAACCACCCAGAGCACCCGGTCGCCCGCAGCGGCCGCCATCTCCCCGTAGAGCTCGCCCACTGGCGCATTGGCGAGGCGCACATCGACCCGCTCGCCCTCGGGCCGACGCAGCTCGCGTGAGCTCAGAACCCAGCACGGCTTCCCGCGATACGGCCACTCTCCTCCGCCCGCAACGTCGAGGTGGTCGAGGATCCACTCGTAGGTGACCGAGCCCATGACGAGCGCCCTGACCCCCTCGTAGAAGCGCTCGTACCCGCCGCCTTCGCTTATCGCGCTGGGCTCGGCGGGATCGGGCTGAAACGTGCCCTCGTAGTTGACGAGCCAATCGAGGCCGTCGTCAGTCTCGGCGATGTAGCCGTCCAGCGAGCTGGCGCAGTAGTAAACGGTCGTCGCCACCGCGCCAGACTATTGAGCGGATCTCGTGGAACCCTGTGAAGCGGACGACGGGTCTCGAACCCGCGACCTTCGGCTTGGGAAGCCGACGCTCTACCAACTGAGCTACGTCCGCGCTGCGCCGCGATTCTAGAGGGCGCATAGAGGCGCAGCACTACCCTGCGGAGAGGTGAAGCGGCCCTCCGCGATGGTGGTTCTCGTCGTCGCCGGCGTCGCCGGGCTGATCGGGCTGCTCGCCTACGGAGTGGCCTCGCAGGAGCCGGACACCTCGATCGACGACGCCGTCCAGCGCGGTGAGCGCGAGCCGGCGCCGGAGCTCGAGCTGCCGCCGCTCGAGGGCGGGCCGGAGAAGTCGCTCGCCGACTGGCGCGGGCAGGTCGTCGTCCTCAACTACTGGGCCTCCTGGTGCGAGCCGTGCCGCGAGGAGTCGCCGCTGCTCGAGCGCTGGCACCAGAAGATCTCGAAGCGAAACGCGACCGTGCTCGGCGTAGACGTACTGGACGTGACGAGCGACGCGGAGGACTTCATCGACGAGTACGGCCTGACCTACCCGCACCTGCGCGACAAGGACGGATCGACGCAGGACGACTTCGGGATCGTCGCCTATCCGGAGACTTTCGTGATCGACCGCCAAGGGCGGATCGCGCAACGACAGCGTGGCCCTGTCGACGACGAGTTCATGCGCGAGAATGTGACCCCGCTCTTGAGGGAGAATTGACACATGGGCTCGTATCGCCAGCAGACACTCATCGAGGCACCCGTCGAAACGGTGTGGGCACAGGTCGGCAATCCCAACACCTATCCCGCGTGGGCCGGCGAGGTCGTCGAGGTCGATGGCCTGGACAAGGTGGAGCTGGGTGCGCGCTATCAGCAGTCCGAGAAGGTCCCGTTCGTGGGCGCGCGCAAGACGGAGTTCGTGGTCGAAGCGTTCGAGGAGATGCGCGAGATCAGCGTGCGCTGCACGGTGTCGGGCTGGTACCTGCACTGGCTGCTGACCCGCGCCGGCGACGACACGTTTGCGGAGTTCGAGGTTGGGATGGACCCGGAGAACCCCGGCTACCGCGCCGTGGACTCGGTCGTCGGCAAGCGCTGGTACCGCCGGACCGCCGAGAACACGCTCGAGTCGTTGCGCAAGACGCTCACGTGAGGCGGCTGGCAGCCGCCGTCGTGCTTTGGCTGGCGGTCATGCCCGCCGCCGCGATTCGCGTGCCCGGAGACCTCGCTCGGGGATCTCGAGGACGAGGTGATGTGCCCGGTGTGCGGCACCTCGCTCGGGCTCGCGACCGAGGCGCCGCAGGCTCAGCGCGAGCGCGCGTTCATCGAGCGGCTGATCGCCGAGTGCAAGACGAAGGACGAGGTGAAGGCGGCGCTCGTGGCGGAGTTCGGGGACGAGGTGCTCGCATCGCCCGACGCCGACGACGGCTTCGAGATCGCCGCCTACCTGATCCCGGCCGCGATCCTGCTCGGTGCCGGCGGCGCCATCGCCGTCGGGGTGCGCCGCTGGCGCAGGCGGCCCGCCGCGCCGGCGGGCGCCCCTGCAAGTGCGACCGAGTCGAAGCGCCTCGACGAAGATCTCGCGAAGTACGACCTATGACCGTGATCGCTCAAAGCGGTGTCGACACGACGGTCTTCGCCGCGTTCGGCGTCGGCGATCGTCTCCTTCCTCTCCCCGTGCGTTCTGCCGCTCGTGCCCGGCTACCTGTCGGCGATCTCGGGGCTCGAGTTCGCCGAGATCGAGGCTGGGAGGTCGCGGCTGGAAGGTCCTCCTCCCCGCGATCATCTTCTGCCTCTCGTTCACCGCGATGTTCGTGGCCCTCGGGATGACGGCCACGGGCTCGGCGAGACGCTGGGCGAGAACCGCGAGACGCTGCGCGAGGTCTCGGGCGTGCTGCTCATGCTGATGGGGCTCTTCTTCATCGGCACGCTCTTCCTGCCGCTGCTCAACCGCGAATGGCGCCCGGAGGCGCTCGTACGGCGGGTAGGCACCGGCGGCCCGATAGTCGCCGGCCTCGCGTTCGCCGTCGCCTGGCTCCCGTGCACCGGCCCCACACTCGGCGCGATCCTCACCGCCGCGGCCAACGAGGACACGGTCGGCGAAGGCGGGTTCCTGCTCGCCTTCTACGCGCTCGGGCTTGCGGTGCCCGTTCCTGCTCTAGCGCGGTCGCGTTCACCCAGGTCACGACGGTCTTCCGCTTCGTCACGCAACCACTACTCGATCATCACGGCTGTCGGCGGCGTGATCCTGATCGTGATGGGCGTCCTGCTCTACACCAACGAGCTGACCGAGCTGAACGCATGGCTGAACAACAACGGCGTGAACGCGATCAGCGACCTCTAGGCGCTACATCGACTCCGGCGCTTCGACCCCGAGGAGGTCGAGCCCCCGGGCGATGACGCGCTGCGTCTGGAGCGACAGCGCCAGCCGGAACGGCTCCTCGGGCGTGCCGACCACCTTGCAGTCGCGGTAGAACGCCGAGAACGCCTGCGCGAGCGCGAGCATGTACGTCGTGAGCCGGTGCGGCGCGCGCCGCTCCGCCGCGATCTCGATCTCCTCCGGGAACTCGAGCAGCTTCTTGATCAGCTCCGCCTCCGACGGATGCAGCGTGCTGGCGGCGGATGGCGTCCGGCTCGGTCTCGGCGCGCTTCACGATCGACGCGATCCGCGCGTGCGCGTACTGGCAGTAGTAGACGGGGTTCTCGTTCGACTGCTCGCGCGCGAGCGCGAGATCGAGGTCGATCGTCGTGTCGTGGGAGCGCTGGAGCAGGAAGAAGCGCGCGGCGTCCACGCCGATGTCGTCGATCAGGTCGTCGAGCGTGACGAACTCGCCCTGGCGCTTCGACATGCGCGCGCGCTGGCCGCCCTCCATCAGGTTGACGAGCTGCATGATCAGGAGCTCGAGCGCGCCGTCCTTGCCGCCGAGCGCCCGCCAGGAAGCGTGCATCCGCTTCACGTGGCCGTGGTGGTCGGCGCCCCAGATGTTGATCACGCGGTCGTAGCCGCGCTCGCGCTTGTCCTCGTGGTAGGCGATGTCGGAGGCGAAGTACGTCGGCTCGCCGGACGAGCGGATGAGCACGCTGTCCTTCTCGTCGCCCAGCTCCGAGGTGCGCAGCCAGCGGGCGCCCTCGTGTTCGTAGACGTGGTCGCCGAGCTGCCCGAGCACGCGCTCGACGGAGCCGTCGTCGTACATCGAGCGCTCCGAGAAGAAGCGGTCGAAGTGGACGCGGAACCTGTCCAGCGTCTGCGTGACCCGCTCCATCATGTGCTCGACGCCCAGGACCGCCAGCTCCTCGCGCGTCGCGCTCGGCCGCGCCGTCGATCTCGGCCGCGAGCTCCGCGATGTAGTCGCCCTGGTAGCCGCCCTCCGGCGGCTCCTCGCCGCGCGCGCGGGCGCGGATCGACTCGCCGAACAGCCGCACCTGCGTGCCGTAGTCGTTGATGTAGTACTCGCGCTCGACCTCGTTGCCGGCGAACGCGAGCAGCCGCGCCAGCGAGTCGCCGATCGCCGCGCCGCGCGCGGAGGCCACGGTCATCGGCCCGGTCGGGTTCGCGCTCACGAACTCGACCAGCACCCGCTCGGCCGCCGCTGCCGCGGCCGAAGTCGTCGCCCTGGGCCACCGCGTCGGACACCGCGCGGTGGAACCAGCCCTCGCTCATGAAGAGGTTGAGGAAGCCCGGGCCGGCGACGTCGATCCGCTCGACGTCGTCGCCCAGGCGCTCCTTCAACTCCTCGGCGAGCGCGGCGGCGACCTCGCGCGGCGGCTTGCCCTCAGCCGGTGCCCGCAGCATCGCCGCGTTCGTCGAGTAGTCGCCGAACTCCGGCTTGGGAGGGCGTTCGAGGCGCGCGCCTTCGCCGATGGCGGCGCGCAGGTCGGCGAGAGGATCCACCCCGTCAGGACCTATCCCGGTAGGGGACGTGCGGCCGGGCGCCGGGGGCGAGTGGGGCAAGGACGCAGGGAGGGCGAATACCTAAACGGTATTCGCCCGACCGAGGACGCCGCACCACGAAGCCATCCCGGTCGTATCCGGATGTGCGCCATCTACCGGGATAGGTCCTAGTAGTGGTAGGGCTCGCGGGCGAGGATCTTGTGCGCGTAGAGCTGCTCGAGCAGCACGACGCGCGCGAGCTGATGGGGCAGCGTGATCCGGCCGAACGACAGCTTGGTGTCGCAACGGTCGAGCGTGAGCCCGCGCGGGCCCCCGACCACGAAGCACAGGTCGAGCCCGGCCTGCCGCCGCTCCTCGAGCCATTCGGCGAGCTCCTCCGAGGTCATCTGCCTTCCCACCGCTGTCGAGCAGGACGACGTGAGCGCGGTCAGGAATGCGCCCCGCCACCTTCGCGTCCTCGCGCAGCTCGACCACCTCGAGCCGCGCATGACCCGCCGAGCAGCTTCTGGTAGTGCTGGACGTCGTCCGCGAACGGCGGCCGCAGCCGCCCGACTGCCAGGACGATGATCCGCACGGGCGATGCGATACTAGGCGCCGTGGACGAAGAACAGCCCGAACGCCACTTCAACATCCACACGTCCCCGGAGGTGATGGCCGGCGTCTACGCGAACTTCGCCAACGTCAGCCACTCGGACTACGAGTTCACGATCACCTTCGCGCGGGTGGACCACGAGATCGAGGAGGAAGAGGTCCCCGGCGTCGTCGTCTCGCGCGTCAGCGTGTCGCCGCGCTTCATGCGCGAGCTGATCGACGCCATGGAGGACAACTTCTCGAAGTGGCAGACGACCGAGGGGATCAAGAACCTCCCCGAGTTCGGCAACGGCGACGACGGCACCTCCTAGCGTCCGCCGATACGTCTCGCCGTAGCCGATGCGCTCGAGCGTGGTCGGGTGCGTCCCGAACAGCGTCTGGAGCAGCTCGGGCGGATCGGGCTCCGAGATGTTCTGCACCGCCAGCCGCCGCTCCAGCGAGATGAACGCGTCGGGCTCGTTCGTCAGGCGCAGGGCGAACGCGTCGGCGCGCGCCTCGACCCCGCGCGACACGTAGTTCCCCGCGATCTGCCCGGCAAAGCTGACGACCGCGACCGAGAGCGCCAGCGCCGGGACCAGATCCGCGCCGCGCGCACCCGGGGCCAGGCGCTGGACCATCCGCTGCACGAGCAGCATGCCGGGCGGCGCGATCAGCGCGAGGAACAGGAGGCCGCGCGGGACATCGTCGTGCTTCACGTGTCCGAGCTCGTGCGCGACCACCGAGCGGACCTCGGCGGGTGTGAAGTCCTCGATCAGGTTGTCGTAGAGAACGACGCGCTTGGTGTGGCCCGAGCCCGGCGACGTACGCGTTGGCGCCCGTCGTCCGCCGGCTTGCGTCGACGCGGTACACCTCCCCCACGTCCACGCCGGCGCGCTCGGAGAGATCGAGGACTTCGGAGCGCAGCTTGCCCTCCGGCAGCTCCTCGAAGCGGTTGAAGAGCGGCTCGATCACCAGCGGCGACGCGTAGAGGAAGACCGCGCCCACGGCGACCACCGCCGCGGACGCCGGGATCCACCAGCGCCCTTTGAAGCGGCGCCAGAGCGCCACGGCGATCGCGCCCCCGCCCGCGGCGAACACGGCGCCGATGCCTGCCGCCTTCGCGACGTCCCACAGCCACGGCCCCCAGTCCTGCGTCGAAAGGCCGACGTCCACCGCCCGGTCGTGCCGGATCGCGCTCGAGCGGGAGGTTCACCACCACGAGGACGAGTGAGATCGCTCCGGCGGCCGCCGCCGCGCCCCTTACGGGCCTGAGCCGGCTCAGGCGCTCGCGCGGCGCGCGCAGCGCCAGCAACGTGAGCGTGACGCCCGAGACCCCCAGCCCGGCCAAGGCCAGTAGCCGCTGTGGGTCGCGGAAATCCGCCGCTCGTTCGAGCTGGGCCTCGCTGAAGTAGGCTGTGGCCTCTACCGCGGCCGGCTCGATGAGCCCGCCTCGCGGACGGATGAGGAGCGTTGCCGCCGCTGCGGCAACCACCGCCGCGACGGCCGCAACAGGCAGGGTGTACCCGACCTTTCGCATGGCCACAGAGACTGACACGCGCCGTATCGCACTGATCTCGGACGTCCACGGAAATCTCCCGGCGTTCCAGTCGGTCCTGCGCTCAATCGAGAGCGAGCAGGTCGATGCCGTCTGGTGCCTTGGCGACCTGGTCGGCTACGGCGCCCATCCGAACGAGTGCGTGCAACTTGCCGAAAAAGCGGTGGATCTCTGCCTGATCGGGAATCACGACATGGTCGTGATCGACCGGCTGGATATCGACGACTTCTCGGCGAACGCCGCGGCGGCCGCCGTGTGGACGAAGGAGGAGCTCGGCTCGGACGCGCGCGCCTACCTCGAGAAGCTGAAGCCGCTCGACGAGGAGCAGCCCCTCGGCCTCTACCACGCGAGCCCGCGCGATCCCGTCTGGGAGTACGTGCTCTCGTCGATGGCCGCCGACGACTGCATCGACGAGATGGGCCCCCGCGTAGGCGCCATCGGGCACTCGCACGTGGCGCTCGCCTTCTGGCGCAAGGGCGAGCAGCCGACGGCGGGTGCGCAGTCCGAGCCCGGGACCCAGCTCGAGATCGCCGAGGACCGCTGGCTGCTCAACCCCGGCAGCGTCGGGCAGCCGCGCGATGGCGATCCGCGAGCGAGCTGGGTGCTGCTCGAGCTCGAGTCGTGGACCGCGACCTGGCGCCGCACCGAGTACCCGATCGACGAAGCCGCGGATGCGATCCGCGCGGCCGGGCTCCCGGCGCAGCTGGCCGACCGGCTTTACTACGGCCAATGACGAGGAGCGCTCACATCTGCGCCGTTCTCGCCGCCGCGGCGGCGTGCGTGCCACTGGCCGGCTGCGGCGACGCCGACGAGGGCGATCCGATCGCCAATGCCCGCGCCGCGCGACTTGGAGCAGCGCCTGGACGAGATCCAGGACGACATCGACGCGGGCCTGCTGTGACGAGGGCGCCACGAAGATCGCGCAGCTCCGGAGCGAGGTCGACAAGCTCGACGACGAAGGGGTCGGCTCTGACGTGCAGGATGCCCTGGGCGACGGCGTCGACAACCTCGGCGATCTGGCGCGCGACATCTGCGAGGAGAACGAGGAGCCCGTCGAGACGACTCCCGAGACAACGCCCGAGACCGATACCCTGAGGAGACCACGCCGGAGACCGACGACCCGAGCCCGAGCCGACCACGCCGGAGCCCGAGCCCACCACGCCCGTGCCCGGCGCCCGAGCCCGAGCCCGACGAGGGCGACGGCGGCGCCCAGTTCGACCCAGATGCCGAGCTCCCGCCCGGGCAAGCAGAAGAAGCAGGGCGACGAGTGATGGCTACTCCCACGACAGTCGCTGATCGCTACCGGCTCGAGCGCCGCCTCGGGGCCGGCGGCATGTCCACCGTGTTCCTCGCGATGGACACCGTGCTCGAGCGGCGCGTGGCCGTGAAGCTCCTGGCGGAGCACCTCGCCGAGGACGAGGCCTTCGTCGCCCGCTTCAGGCGCGAGGCGCTGTCTGCCGCGAAGCTCCAGCACCCCAACGTCGTCCAGGTCTTCGACTCGGGCAAGGACGTTGACTCCGAGCGCCACTACATCGTCATGGAGTACGTCGAGGGGCCGTCGTGCGCCGACCTGATCCGGGAGGAGAAGGAGCTCGGGGTCGAGCAGGCCGTCCGCTACGTGGCCGACGCGTGCCACGGGCTGGACTACGCGCACCGCGCGGGGGTCGTCCACCGCGACGTGAAGCCCGGCAACCTGCTCGTGTCGACCGATGCCGGCACGGTCAAGCTCGCCGACTTCGGCATCGCGAAGGCGGCCGAGCAGACGCGCATCACCCAGGTGGGCTCGGTGCTCGGCACCGCCGCCTACCTCTCGCCCGAGCAGGCCCGCGGCGAGGAGGCCGGGCCGGCGTCCGACATCTACTCGCTCGGCGTCTGCGCCTACCAGTTCCTGGCCGGGCGCCTGCCGCACGAGTACAGCTCGCTGACCGAGCTCGCGCTGAAGCAGCAGAACGACGAGGTGGAATCGATCCGGACGGTGCGCCCCGAGGTCCCGGAGGCGCTGGACAGGGCGATCCGGCTGGCTCTGCACGTCGATCCCGAGCGCCGGTACGCGTCCTCGCTCGAGATGGCCCAGGCGGTCACGGCGGGCGCGCGCGGCGACGACACCGAGGCGACCATCCGGCTGGCGGCCGAGTCCTACGCCGACGACGTCGCCGCCACGCAGGCCCTGCCGCGCACCGAGTACGCCCGCCAGAGCGATCCGACCATGGTCGCCCCGATCCCCGCGCGGGAGCGCGAGCCGCGCCGGGCGGCGCCCCGGCGCCGCGCAGCGCCGGCGGCCGCCGAAGCGCAAGAACCGTGCCGGGCGCTTCCTGCTGGCGATGCTCCTCTTGGCCGCCGGGCGCCGTGGCCGCCTTCGCGGCCGTGTCAGCCATGGACGGCGGCGGGATCGACGCGCCGAGCGAGGACAGCGTGCGCGGCCAGATCCAGGAGCTGAAGAGCTTTATCCGCGAGTACGCGGAATCGAGCAGCGGAGCTATTCGGCGGCTTCGGCGACCGGGGTCTCGCGCCAGGACTCGATGAACTTGTCGAGGTCGGAGATCCGGTAGCGGCGCTGGCCGCCGGGGGTGCGGTAGACGGGCACCTTGCCCTGGTCGGACCAGTTGCGGAGCGATGCCGCGCTGACGCCTAGATACTCGGCTGCCTGTCCGACATTGAGGAAATGTCGTGGAGTCCGTTCCACTGTGTTCGCCATATCGACCCAGATATACCTCGGTTCGTGAAGCTTTGGGAGCTTTCGGACGAATGTCGTAGAGGGAAGCGCGGCGCTAAGCGTCGTACGGACCGGCTTCGAGCAGCGCTTTTGACTGGTTTTCGTAGTCGCCCTGCTCGATCGCCGCCCGCAGTCGCCGCATCAGGTGCGCCATGAAGGTGAGGTTATGGAGAGTCAGGAGCCGCACGGCCGTGAGCTCCCTCGCGCGGACCAGATAATGGATGTAGCCCCGCGTGTGGCGGGTGCAGGCCGGGCACGGGCAGCCCTCCGCGATCGGCGCGCGGCTGTCCGCGTGGATCGCCTTGACGAGGTCGAGCCGCCAGCGGGAGCCGGGGTCGGCCACGAGGGCGGTTCCGTGGCGGGCGAGCCGCGTCGGCGTGGCGCAGTCGAACAGGTCGATCCCCGCCCCCACGCCGTGGACGAGGTCGTCCACGTCGCCGATCCCGAGCAGGTGCCGCGGCAGCGCCTCCGGCAGGAGCGGCGCCGTCAGGTCGACGATCGCACGCATCTCGTCCTTGTCGCGCCCGAGCGAGCCGCCGATCGCCACACCGTCGATCGCGGCCGAGGACACGCGTTCGGCCGACTCGCGACGCAGGTCCTCGTACACCCCGCCCTGGACGATTCCGAAGAAGAGCTGCCAGTCGGGCGCGTTGCGCTCGTGCCATGCGATGCAGCGGTCGAGCCAGCGGTGAGTGCGCTCGGTCGAGCGCGCGGTGTAGTCGCGCGTGACGTGGAACGGGGTGCACTCGTCGAAGGCGAGCGCGATGTCGGACCCGAGCGCGGCCTGGATCTCCATCGACGTCTCCGGCCCCATGAAGCGTTCGCCGCCGTCGAGGTATGAGCGGAACCGCACGCCCTCCTCGTCGATCGACAGCACGCCGCCGTGCGACTCCTCCCTCCGCTCGGGCGCCCGGCGCTTGACCTCCTCGGCGACCGACCCGTGACCCATCGAGAACACCTGGAACCCGCCGGAGTCCGTGATGATCGCGCCGTCCCAGCCCATGAACTCGTGCAGGCCTCCCATCCGCTCGACGTGCTCGTGCCCGGGCTGGATGAAGAGGTGGAACGTGTTGCCGAGCACCATCTCGTAGCCGAGCGCGGCGACCTCGTCGGCCTGCAGCGACTTGACGGTTCCCGTCGACGCGAGCGGGACGAAGGCCGGCGTCCTCACGTCGCCGTGCTCCGTACGGAGGACGCCCGCGCGGGCGGAGCCGTCGCGAGCGTCGATCGTGAATGCTCAACGTTCGGAGGAGGCTCTTTCCCTTCATCTCGGCGGCTGCTCGAGCCCCATCAGGTCGAGCACCGTCGGCGCCACGTCCGCCAGGATGCCGCCCTCGCGCAGGCCCGGCACCTCGGCCGTGACGACCAACGGCACCGGGTTGAGCGAGTGCGCGGTGTTCGGGCTGCCGTCCGGCTCGAGCATGTCGTCCGCGTTGCCGTGGTCGGCGGTCACGATGCACGCGCCGCCCGAGCGTGCACCGCCTCGACGACCTGGCCGAGGCACTCGTCCACCGTCTCGCACGCCTTCACGGCCGCCGGGATCGAGCCGGTGTGCCCGACCATGTCGGGGTTCGCGAAGTTGATGATCCCGAAGCCGTGGTCGTGCGCCTCCCAGTGCTCGACGAACGACTTCGCCGCCTCGCGCGCGCTCATCTCCGGCTTCTTGTCATAGGTGGGCACGTCCCGGGGTGAGTCGACAAGCGACCGCTCCTCCCCCGCGTACGGGTCCTCCTCGCCGCCGTTGAAGAAGTAGGTGACGTGCGCGTACTTCTCCGTCTCGGCGACGTGCAGCTGCGAGATGCCGCGCTCGGCCAGGTAGGACGCGAGCGTGACCGGCGGGCGCTCGGGCGGGAACGCGATCGGGTAGTCCCAGTGCTCGTTGTACTCGGTGAGCGTCGTGAGGTCGACGTGCGGGCCGAGCTTCTCGCACAGCTGCCGCGCGCGGTCGGGGCGGAAGTTGAAGAACACGACCGCGTCGCCCTCGCGCACGCGGCCCTCGTCGCCCACGAGGGTCGGAACGATGAACTCGTCGGTCTCGCCGCGGTCGTACGCGGCGCGGACGGCGGCCTCGCCCGTCTCGGCGCGGTGCTCGGCCTTGCCCTCGACGATCGCGTCGTAGGCGAGCTGCGTCCGCTCCCAGCGGCGGTCGCGGTCCATCGCGTAGTAGCGGCCGCTCACGCTTGCGATGCGCGCCCCGCCCCAGCCCTCGACCTCGGCGATGTAGCCGGCACCCGAGTTGGGATTCGTGTCGCGCCCGTCCGTGAACGCGTGGACGACGACGTCGGGCACGTCCTGCTCCCGCGCGAGCTCGATCAGCGCGCGCAGGTGGTCCATGCTCGCGTGCACGCCGCCGGCGGACACGAGCCCCAGGAGATGCAACCGGCCGCGCTCGCGCCCGCGCGCGCAGGCGCGCAGGAGCGCCTCGTTACGAGCGAAGCTGCCGTCGGCGATCGCGTCGTCGATGCGGGTCAGGTCCTGGCGGACCACCGCGCCGGCGCCGAGGTTGAGGTGGCCGACCTCCGAGTTCCCCATCTGCCCGTCGGGCAGCCCGACCGCGCGGCCGGACGCGTTCAGCTGCGTGTGGGGATGCTCGGCCCAGAGCCGGTCGAAGACGGGCGTGTCGGCCAGCGTCCACCGCGTTGCCGGGGCCGGGCGGCGCGAGCCCCCAGCCGTCGAGGATGACGAGGCAGACGCGCGGCACCGGCGGCTCGGGGCGTCACCGTGCCGCGGCGACGATGATCTGAGCGAAGTCCCTCGGATCGAGGCTCGCGCCGCCGACGAGGGCGCCGTCGACGTCGGGCTGGGAGAGGATCTCCGCGGCGTTGTCGGGCTTCACGCTGCCGCCGTACTGCACGCGCACGCGCTCGGCGGCCTCCTTCGAGCGGTCGCCCACGAGCGCGCGGATGAAGGCGATCGCCTCCTGCGCCTGCTCGGGAGTCGCCACCTGGCCGGTCCCTATCGCCCAGATCGGCTCGTACGCGATGACGACGTCGGCGAGCTGGTCGTCGGGCACCTTGTAGAGCGCCTCCTGCACCTGGTTGCGCAGCTTCCGCTGCGTCTCGTCGCCCTCGCGCTCCTCCTCGGTCTCCCCCACGCACAGGATCGGCAGCAGCCCGGCGGCGAGCGCGGCAGGGACCTTCTCCTGCAGCGCGCGGTCGGTCTCGTTGAAGTACTGGCGCCGCTCCGAGTGGCCGAGCACGACGCCGCGCACGTGCAGGTCCGTGAGCATCGGGGCGGACACCTCGCCGGTGAACGCGCCGGTCTCGGCCTGGTGCATGTTCTGGGCGGAGACGATCACGTCGCTGCCGTCCGTCGCCGCCACCGCCGCGGTAAGCGCGGTGTACGGGCACGCACAGCCCGACGTCGACCCCGCCGAGCCCCGTGATCAGCGGCAGCAGCTCGCCGATGTACTCCCAGGTCTCGGAGACCGTCTTGTGCATCTTCCAGTTGCCCGCGATGTAGGGGCGGCGCTCAGGCATCGTCGAGCGCCTCGACGCCGGGCAGCGGCTTGCCCTCGAGCAACTCGAGCGATGCACCGCCGCCTGTGGAGAGGTGGGTCACCTTGTCGGCCAGTCCAAACTGCGCGAGAGCCGCTGCCGAGTCGCCTCCGCCGACGACCGTCGTTCCCTCGCTTCGTGCAACCGCCTCGGCCACGGCACGCGTGCCGGCCGCGAACGGCTCCATCTCGAACGCGCCCATCGGGCCGTTCCAGAAAACCGTACCTGCCTCCTCGATCTCGCGCGCATATGCCTCGGCCGTGGCGCGCCCGACGTCGAGCCCCATCCAGCCGTCTGGCACGTCGACCCCGTCGAGCTCGCGGCGCTCCGCGTTCGCGTCGAAGCGGTCCCCGAGCACGAGGTCGAGCGGCAGCAGGAGCCGGCACCGGGTGTCGCCCTCGGCGCGCTCGAGCGCCTGCTTCGCCAGCTCCACACCCTCCTCCTCGACCAGCGAGTCGCCGGTGGGCTTGCCCTGGGCGCGGAAGAAGCTGAAGCACATGGCGCCGCCGATCAGGATCGTGTCCGCGATGTCCATGAACCGGTCGATCAGGCCGATCTTGTCGCTGACCTTCGCCCCGCCGAGCACCACGACGAGCGGCCGCGCCGGGTCCTCGACCAGGCCCTCGAGGGTCGTGACCTCCTTCTCGAGCAGAAGGCCCGCCGCCGACGGGAGGTGCTCGGCGACGCCGGCGGTCGAGGCGTGCGCGCGGTGCGCCGCTCCGAACGCGTCGTTCACGTAGGCGTCCGCGAGCGCGGCGAGCTCCGTCGCCAGCGCAGGGTCGTTCGCCGTCTCGCCGCTCTCCCAGCGCGTGTTCTCGAGCACGATCACCTCACCCGGCTCGATGCGCTCGACGCCGCTGCGCACCTCGGGCCCCACGACCTCCGGCGCCTGGTACACGCGCTCGCCGAGCAGCTCGCCGAGGTGCGCCGACACCGGCGCCAGCGACGTCGCCGGGTCATGCCCCTTCGGGCGGCCGAGGTGCGAGCAGAGCACGAGCCGGGCCCTGCGCTCGCGCAGGAGCTGGATCGTGGGCAGCGCGGCACGGATGCGCGCGTCGTCCGCCACCTGGCCGTCCTTCAGCGGCACGTTGAAGTCGACCCGCACCAGCACGCGGGCCCCGTCGTCCAGCGGGAGGTCGCGGACCGACCGCTTACGGAATGCGCTCAACCGGCTAGAGGACCCGCCCGGCGAGGTCGATCAGGCGGTTCGAGTAGCCCCACTCGTTGTCGTACCACGCGAACACCTTCACGAAGTTGCCCTCGAGCACCGACGTGAGCTCGGCGTCGAAGATCGACGAGTACGGGCGACTTCACGATGTCGGTCGAGACGATCGGGTCCTCGGTGTACTTGAGGATGCCCTCGAGCGGGCCCTCCGCCGCCGCCTTCATCGCGCCGTTGATCTCCTCGACCGAGGTGTCCTTCTGCACCCGGACCGTGAGGTCGACGACCGAGCCGGTCGGAACGGGTGCGCGGATCGCGACGCCGTTCAGCTTGCCCTCGAGCTCGGGGATGACGAGGCCGATCGCCTTCGCCGCGCCCGTCGAGGTGGGGATCAGGTTGATCGCGGCGGCGCGAGCGCGACGCAGGTCCGAATGTGGAAGGTCCTGCAGCCGCTGGTCCGCCGTGTAGGCATGGATCGTCGTCATCAGGCCGTGCTCGATGCCGACCGTGTCGTGCAGGACCTTCGCGACCGGGCGCCAGGCAGTTGGTGGTGCACGACGCGTTCGAGATGACGTCGTGCGAGTCCTTGTCGTAGGCGTCGTCGTTGACGCCGATCGCGAGCGTGACGTCCGGCCCCTTCGCAGGCGCGGAGATGATCACCTTCTTGGCGCCCGCGGCGAGATGCTTCGAGGCGTTCTCGCGGTCCGTGAACAGGCCGGTCGACTCGATCACGACCTCGGCGCCGATGTCGCCCCACGGCAGCGCGGCCGGGTCGCGCTCGGCGAAGACCTTGAGCTCGTCGCCGTCGACGACGAGGCTGTCGCCGGTGGCCTCGACCGTCCCGGGATAGGGCCCGAGGACCGAGTCGTACCTGAGCAGGTGGGCGAGCGTTTCCGTGTCGGTGATGTCGTTGACGCCGACCCAGTCGATGTCGGCGCCGCGCTCCTTGGCCGCGCGGAACAGGTTCCGGCCGATGCGACCGAACCCGTTGATTCCGGCCTTTACTGCCATGTAGAGAGGTCCTTTCTTCGCTGCAGGGTCAGGCGACGGCAGGCTATCGGTCACGCTCCGGTGACGACCTCCACCTTCAGCCCGTCGGGGTCGCGCAGGTAGGCCGCGTAATACGTCGGCCCGTACTGCGGCCTGTCCCCGGGCGGACCGTCGTCCGAGCCGCCGTTCGCGAGCCCGCCCTCGTAGGCGGCGTCGACGGCCACACGCCCGCTGGCGTGTAGGGCAACGTGACCGAAGCCCGGCTTCGGCACGTCGCGCGCGGTGATCCAGAAGACGGGCTCGTCCACTCCCCAGCCGATCGCCTCGCCGCTCTCGTAGAGCCGCCTGCCGCCCAGCGCGTGGAAGACGGCGTCGTAGAAGCGAGCGCTGTGCTCGAGAACCCGCACCTCGTAGCCGACGTGGTGGATCACGCGCGGCGCGGCGGCTTGTCGATGTCGCGGTGCACCACGTCCACCAGGTACTCGCCGCGCTCGCGGTACACGCTCGCGAGGTGCTCCCCGATCACGACCGAGCGGTGGCGGCCGCCGGTGCAGCCGATGCCGATCGTGAGGTGTGCCTTGCCCTCGGACTCGTACTGCGGCAGGAGGTAGTCGAGCAGCGGAAAGAGGCGCTCGTAGAACTCGTTCAGGCCGTCCGAGTTCTCCACGTAGTCGCGGACCGCCTGGTCCTGCCCCGTCAGCGGCCGCAGCTCGGACTCGTAGTGCGGATTGGGCAGGAAGCGGACGTCGAAGTTCAGGTCGGCGTCGCGCGGCGTGCCGTGCTTGAACCCGTAGCTCATCACCGTCACGGCGAGCTTGCCGACGGTCGCTCGCGGGAGCATCTTGTCTGCCACGACCTTGCGCAGCCGCGACGCGGACAGGTCGCTGGTGTCGATCGTGATCTCGGCGTTGTCACGCAGCGGCGCGAGCAGCTCTCGCTCCGCGCGGATGCCTGCGCTCACCTGGCCGCCGGCGGCGAGCGGATGCCGCCTGCGCGTCTCCTTGTAGCGGTCGATCAGCACGGGCTCGGCCGCCTCGAGGAAGAGCAGCCGGTGCTTGACCCCCCGCTCCTCGAGCTCGTCGAGCACCTCCACCATCGGCTCGAAGTACTCGCCGCCGCGCGGGTCGCACACGACCGCCGCTTGCTCGACCTTGCTCCCCTCGTGCCCGAACAGGTCGGCGAGCTGGCCGATCATCTCGGGCGGCAGGTTGTCCACGCAGAAGTAGCCTGCGTCCTCGAAGCACGCCATGGCCTGCGACTTCCCGGCGCCCGAGAAGCCGGTGATGATCACGAAGTCGTCGATCGACCGGGCGGGTGCCTTCCTATCGGCGGAACGCGCGCGCCGCAGCCGCGACAGCCCTCTTTGAGTCCTACGGCCCTTGTCCGGCCGGGTGGAACTGGCCATGTGCTCCTACGCCACGTTAGCGGGCGCGTCGGGCGTGCCCGTCGGCGCGTCCGTTCAGCCAGCTACCCGACGATGACGTTCTCGCAGTTGCGCGGCGACGTTGGCGGGGTTCAGGGTGTAGACCGTGTCGGTCCCTGGGCCACAGTCGATGAAGCCGCCACGCCGGCTGCTCACGGTGTCGTTGCCCTCTTCGGCGTACACACGCGGAACACGTTGTTGGTGTTCGACGTATCGCAGCAACAGTCTGTCGTCGCGGTCGCCGAGATAGATCAACGATTCGTCGAACCCCATGCAGCAGTTGTCGTACTCCCAATCGCACCTGGCGTTGAACCCGGTGAACCGGCAGCCCAGCAGCGTTTCGTGAACCACCGGCTGGCCGACGGCACCTTGGCGGCCGAAGTAGTCGTTGCGCACGCCCACCGGCGGGCGGATTACCTGCCCCGGCTCGGAGAACAGCTCGGAGCTGGCTCCGTTCTCATACAGCGGCTGAACACGACGTCGTTCTCCTGGCCGTCGTCGGCCATGAAGACGTTTACGCACTCGCCGATGAAGGTGTCCAGCGGGCGTTTTGCGCATGCCTTGAACACCGTGCCCGCCTGCGCCTCCGCAGCGCCAAACCCAAAGATCGCCACGATCCCTGCGAGCAGCCAAACCTTTCCCCGCACTCCCGGCCTCCCAGTCGGTTACGAAAAAACGGCGGCGTCAGCGCGGACTTGCGCGCTAGCCGGCCTTGTGCACGTGCGCGTGGATCTCGCGCGCGACCTTGCCCGGCAGCCCCGGCACCGCCTGCAGCTCCTCGCGGCTCGCGGCGAGGAAGCGCTCCGGTGAGCCGAAGTGCTTGAGGATCAGCCGCTTGCGCGCCGGCCCGATGCCCGGCAGGTCGTCCAGCACCGAGCGCGTCATCGCCTTGTCGCGGCGGCCGCGGTGGAACTCGATCGCGAACCGGTGCGCCTCGTCACGCACTCGCTGGAGCAGCTGCAGCGCCGGGCTGTTCGGGGGAAGCAGGAGCGGCTGCGACCGGCCCGGGACGAATACCTCCTCGATCCGCTTCGCGAGGCTGACGACCGTCACGCCCAGGTCGCGGAACGGCTCGAGCGCCTTCAGCCCTGCCGATAGCTGGCCCTTTCCGCCGTCGATGACGATCAGGCCCGGGGCCGCCGCGAAGCTCGCGTCATACGAGGCCTCGTGCGGCGAGCGCTCGCGCTGCGCCACGTACTGGGCCATGCGCCGGCCGAGCACCTCGTTCATCGCCGCGAAGTCGTCCTGAACCGCCTCGCGGATCCCGAAGCGGCGGTAGTCGGACTTCTTCGGCGCGCCGCCCTCGAACACGACCATCGACGCGACCGTGTGCGTCTCGCCGAGGTTCGAGATGTCGAAGCACTCGATCCGCATCGGGATCTGCGGCATGCCGAGCTCCTTCTGAAGCCCCTCGAGCGAGTCGATCCGCTGGATCCGGCGGTGCTCGGAGCGCAGCCGGTCCTGGTCGAGCGCGAGTCGCGCGTTGCGCTCGGCGAGCTCGAGGATCCGGCGCTTGTCGCCCCGCTCGGCGTGGCGCACCTCGACGGGCCCGCCGCGCCGCTCCGCGAGCGCCTCGGCCAGCACGTCCGGTCTCCCCGAGCGTGCGCGGCACCACCACCAGCGGCGGGATCGCCGGCGACGTCGCGTAGTACTGGAGCGCGAACTCCTCGGCCACCTCGCCCTCGTCGCGGCGAGCCTGGTTGTCGAGGTAGAAGCTGTGCCGGTCCGCCAGCACGCCGTCGCGGACCTGGAAGACCTGCGCGTTCGCGTCGGTCTCCTCGGTGGCCACGGCGATCGCGTCGAGCGACCCCACCGACTCGTTCGAGATCCGCTGCCGCTCGAGCAGGCTGTGCACCGCCTTCAGCCTGTTGCGGATCGCGGCCGCCGTCTCGAACTCCTGCGCGTCCGACGCGCGCTTCATCTCGCTCTTGAGGTCGCGCTCGATCTGGCGGTAGCGGCCGGAGAGGAAGTCCACGACCCTCTCGATCCCCTCGCGGTACTCCTCCTCCGACACGTAGCCGACGCAGGGCGCCCCGCAGCGCTTGATGTAGTAGTCGAGGCACGGGCTGCCGGACGCACGGCCCGGCTCGGCACCGTCGCAGCTGCGGTGCTGGAAGACCTTCCCGAGCAGGTCGAGCGTCTCGCGCACCTTCTTCGCGTTCGAGTACGGGCCGAAGTACTGCCGGTCGCGCCGGTGCTTCTCGCGCGTGAAGTAGACGCGCGGGAACTTCTCGTCGAGCGAGACCGCGATGTACGGGTACGACTTGTCGTCGCGCAGGCGGACGTTGAAGATCGGCCGGTACTGCTTGATGAAGTTCTGCTCGGCGAGCAGCGCCTCGGCCTCGGTCTGGGTGGCGACGAACTCGATCGCCGCGATCGACGCGACCATGTCGCTGCGCGAGCTCGACGCCTTGCTGAAGTGGCCGGCCACCCGCTTCTTGATCGACTTCGCCTTGCCGACGTAGATGACCCGCTTGCGGTTGTCGCGGAACAGGTAGACGCCCGGGCTGTCCGGCAGGTTCCGGCGCTGCTCCTTTACGCGCTCCTCGCGCTCTGTGACGGTCGTCGACGCCATCCGAGGCGAGGATAGGCTCGCCGTATGCGAACCGCTTTCGGCGCCGGCTGGCGGATGGTCCTGATGCTCCTCCTGATCGCGCCGCTGATCGTGGCGCCGCTATTCCTCGTCTACCGGTCGAAGTGCATCGAGGACGGTGAGCGCGTGGACAGCTGGTCGATCGTCGCTCCCTGGGACGACCCGCCGTCGGACTGCCGCGGCCACCAGACCGGCTTCGAGGTGCTGAAGGACGAGCTCGGGCTCTAGAGCCGGCGGAGCTACTCCGGCAGGGCGCGGCCGACCGACTCGCCGACGCAGACGGGCTTCTCGCCGCCCTCGGCCTCGACGGTGAACTTCGTGACGACCTGGACCCAGCCGCCGCCCACGTCGTCCACGCTCATGATCTCGGCAGTCGCGCGCAGCTTCGACCCGGTCGGGACCGGCGCCGGAAAGCGGACCTTGTTCCAGCCGTAGTTGACGCCGAGCTTGAAGCCGGTCGACTCCATCAGCGACTTGCGGAAGCCGTCGATCATCGACAGCGTCAGGTTGCCGTGGGCGATCGTCGTCCCGAACGGGCTCTCGGTCTTCGCGCGCTCGGCGTCGACGTGGATCCACTGGTCGTCGCCGGAGATCTCCGCGAACGCGTCGATCATCTCCTGGGTGACCTCGCGCCAGTCGCTCGGGCCGATCGGCTTGCCGATCAGCTCGCGAAGTCCCTCTACCCCGTGAACCTGCGTGATTGTGGCCATGCCCGGAGGCTATCCGGAAGCGCGCGTCAGTAGAGGTTCTGAATCGAGCGCCTGGTCGTAGGCGGTGAGCGCGCAGAGCGGACCCTGATAGCTCGGGTACATCACGGAGTCGGTCCGGTTCGTGTGGTCGATGCCCGCGACGTGGCCGTTCTCGTGGAGGAACACCGACTCCACATCGATCCCGGAGCCACCGGTCGAGTTGCACGTGGCCTTCCACGTGAAGCGGGTGTTGAGCGCCATGTCCGCCTCGGGAGTCGCGAACGTCGACCACGTCACGCCCAGCGTGCTGCCGCCTATCGATGTCCACCCGACGTCGTTGAAGCCGTCTCTGACCTGCGGGCCCTTGCACTGCTGCACGAGCGAGGGGCAACGGGTAGTCGCGCCCCCGTCCTGGAACCTGAAGCTGGAGCCGGCGGAGCTCCAGGCGGACTGCGTGTCCCTCAGTGCGGAGTACGCGCTGAGCGGCTCGCCCGTCGAGTTGTAGTTCTGGACCACCGGGAACGAAGTCCACTCGAGCCCCGTGTAGAAGAACTCGTCCCCGCCGCCACCGCCGCCTCCGCCGGGCCCTCCGGCCCACGGCGGCTTCTCACGACGGGCTGCGCCCTGCTCCGCGAGCGCGCGGTCGGTGGCTGCGCGATCGCTCTGCCCGCGCGGCACCGCGACCACGACGTCCACGAAGACCGTCTCCCCATTCACCTGCGTGACCCCGGACGCCGACGCGATTCGGGTATCGGCCTGCGCCGCCGCTGGTAGCGCGGCGAGAAGGGCGAGAGTGAAGAGGGAGGTCAGCGTTCGTGGCTTCATAAGCCCGAAGGTACTCCAGGCAGTCGCACTTCACAACGGCTACTCGACCAGCTTCACCTCCAACCCACCCCCGACCCCTTCGCCGGCCCCGCCCAGGAGGCCGAGGATCTTCGCCACGTATGCGCGCGTCTCGGGATACGGCGGGACGCACCCGCAGGCAGCGACGGCGGCCGGGCCGGCGTTGTACGCGGCGAGCGCGAGGGGGACGCTGGCGAACCGGCGCAGCAGGTCGCGCATGAGGTGTGCCTGCGCGTCGATCGCCGAGTCGGCGTCGAACGGGTTCGACAGGCCGTAGGAGCGCGCCGTGGCCGGCATGAACTGGGCTATCCCCTGTGCGCCGGCGGGCGATTGCGCGAACGGGTTGAAGTTCGACTCGGCGTAGAGCTGCGCGCTGATCAGCGCCGCCGACACGTTCCACCGCTGCGCCGCGCGTGAGATCGCGTCCGCGAACCGTTCGGGCACGAAGTCCGGGATCGCACTCTCGCCGTCGCCCGGGCCGAAGCCGACCGAGCGCGTGCCCGGCATTGCGCGTATAGCCGTAGTGCCACGGCTCCCAGCTGTAGCGCTGGACAAAGCCGAACTGCTCCGCGTTCCGCGCAAGCCAGCCGTACGCATCCGGCGGGCCCAAATCGAGCTCGGTGCCGAGCCGATGAAGCGACGTACCCGGTGGCGCGACCCAGCGCGGGTCCGGGTTTGCAGCCCACAGACGCGCCTGCTCGGCATCGCTTCGGAACGCGCTCGCGATGATGAGCGCGACGCCGTCTGAAGCCGCGGCCGCCGCCATCCGATCGAACGCCGCGGCGACATCGGGCCGCATCGGCTTGCCCTGGCGATAGGCGAGCGGCCCGCTGTAGCCACCCCCGGTGGCGAGTGTGCCGCCATCGTCAGGCGCGAGCTCGGCCACCGCGGTCGCGGACACCGCGACGCGAGCGTCGCGGATGCCCGGGCCGCGGACGCTGTGCGATTCACGGACGCGTACGCGCACGCGCGTGGGCGCGAAGCCACCGCCCGGAAAGCCAACGTCGGCTGGACGGACTCGGGCGCCGTTCCGCGCACCGCCGCGAACCGCGGCGTCGCGGGCGATGGCGAGGTAGCGCACGACCGTGAGATGCCGCGGGTTCGGAACCGGCGGAAGCCCAGGCCGCCGTGGAGGGAGGAAGGCGGGCTCGAACAGGCGGGGATAGACGCGACGCATCGCCGCGGCCGCTGAAACCGCAGCCAGATCCGCGGCGCGCTGCTCGCGGCTCTTGGCTCCGACGGCCTGCCCAAGCGCCACGAGCACGAGCCCGCCGGTCAGCAGTGCGGCCACGAGGCCGAGGGCGAGAAGGAGCGCCTGCCCCGACTCCCTGGTCAGCCTTGCACGCACAGGTCCGCCAGCTGTTCGACGGCCTTGCCGAGCCAGCCCCGCGGTTCGCGGCCCGCCAGCGCCAGCCTGGCCCCCACGCGCGAGTCGGGCACGAGTACGTCCGCGTGAACCAGCCACGGCCCGTGGTCAGCCGACTTGTTCACGGCGATCACCGGCGGCTTCGCGACGGCGGCGATCGTGGCCGCCACTGCGGCCGCCAGCGCGGGCTCGAGTCTCGGAGACGCGACGAGCACGATCTGGTCGAGCACGCGCGCCGCATCGATTGCGGCCGACCCCGGCTCGACCTCCATGACCGCCGGTGCGAGCTGGCGCGTGGCTGCCGACAACAGTTCGGCGTCAGCGCACGCCGTCAGACAGAGGCGCCCCGCCGCGCGGGGTCCGCCCAGCTGAGCAAGCGCCTCCGCCAGCCGGTTCGCGGGCGCCGAGCTTCCGAGCGGGACGACGGCTGGGCGCCCCGGCGATGCGACGACCGCCGCACCGTCGTGACGTGACGCCAGCTCGGCAGCCAGCGCGCGGGCGATCGTCGTAGCGCCACATCCGCGCGCGAGCCCGACCACTCCGACAGCGGGATAGCTCGGCGGCGGCACCATCGCCAGCGCAGCGTCCGGCCCCGGCGCACCGTCCTCCGCGGGCTCGACGAGCCACTCGCCGGCTCGCCGGAGCAGGCCCGTGACGGTCGGCGCGCTCATCGCGCGACGCTCGCGGTCGCCTCGACCTCGAGCTCACGGGCCACCGCGGACAGGAGCGACGGAGGGCGCAGCCGAACCGTGACCCGGCCGTCCCGCACGTCGAAGCTCGCCCGCGCCCGGCTCCAGCCCGGAAGCGCGTTGCGCGCCGATGCGCGCGGGTCGGCCCCCGCCGCGAGGGCGAGCCCACCCGCCTCGGCAGCGTTGCCCGCGAGCACCGCTGAGAAGCCCACCGCCAGTAGCTGCGCGACCGCGAGACCGAGACCGAGCAGCACCGGCAGCGCTCCGAGCATCTCGACAGCGGCTTGCCCGCGCTCGGCCTTCACCGGACCGGGTCGAGCGCCGCCCGCGCGGCGACCTGCAGCGAGCTCGCGCCACTCGGGATGCACAGGCGGCACGCGCACCGCCACGCGCGCACCGCCCTCGCCGGTCGCCTCTACCTCCAGCCCGTGCTCGAGGTTCCGCGGCAGGGCTGACCTGGCTGCCGCCTCCGCGTCGTCCCCACCAGGTCCGCGCGCGCCGCGGCACGTGCCGCGTGGGCGGACATCCACGCGGTGTGCCCGACCAGGATCAGCTGCCAGACGACCAAGCCCGCCGCGAGCAGCGCGGGGACGGTCCCGAGCAGCTCGACCGTCGCCTGTCCCTGTTCCCGCGCCACACCAGCACGGTGGCCGGGCGAGGGTGACGGCTCAACGCGCGAGCGTTACAAAGGTCGGTCCGTAGACGGCAAGTACCATCGCCCGCTCGGCCATGGCCTCGCGATCGCTCGTAACCGTCCGACGATGAGCACACCGACAACACGACGAGACGCGCTAGAGCGCCTGCTGGAGCCGGTCGCGGCGGTCGAGGCGCTGCCCGAGCCGCGCTCGATCGCGCTCGCGCCTCGCGATCACGATCGCGCTGTTCGGCGTAGCCGGTGTGATCGTCGGCACCGACAGCTTCCAGGACGAGGGACCGCTCGCGGACCGGCTCTTCAACCTCGTCAACGAGAAGACGATCCCCGCCTTCTTCTCCGGGGCGATCCTGGTCGCCGGCGGACTCGTCTCGCTGCTGGCCGCCCGCGCCCGGCTGTACGGAAAGCATCGCCTCTGGATCGGCTTCGGGGCGCTTCTGATCCTGATGTCGGCGGACGAGGTGGTCCAGTTCCACGAGCGGCTCGAGAGCTGGACCGGCGTCGACTGGGAGCTCCTCTACCTCGTGGTCGTGGTCGGGGCCGCGTACATCTGGCTGAAGATGCTTCAGGTGATGGACCCCGGGCCGAGGCTGATGATGATCGGCGGCGCGGTCTGCTGGGCGGCCTCATACGGGCTCGAGGACGCCGAGTACGACAGCAACGACGAGCGAGCCGAATGGTTCACGCCGCTCGGAATCAGCGAGGAGCTACTCGAGATGGCCGGCTCGTCGCTCTTCTTGATCGCGCTGGTGGTGGCGTTAAAGGCGAACAACGCCCGCCGGTCGAGCTACGCGTAGTCGCGCGAGCTCATCCAGACCCAGAAGACGCCGTAGGAGCAGAGGCCGAGGAGGCCGATCCACAGGAGCACGCCGCCGCCGCCCCAGTCGAACAGCCGCTCGGCGGCCGCGAACGTGAGGAAGGCGCCGCCGACTGACGTGTAGAGCACGACGCGCTGGGTGTCGGTGAGCGACTCGAGGAAGAACGAGTTCTCGCGGTAGAGCCGGTACCCGAGCAGGGCGATCGCGACGAAGAACGCGATCGAGAGGACCGCGAGGATCACGTTGAGGGTGCTGCCGCCGCCCGGCGCGACCGTGAAGACGAGCGCGACCAGGAGGATCGCGAGGACCTCGAGCGTCAGGCGGATGCGGTCACTCATGCCCGGAAGGTTACGGCGCTACTCGATGACGCCGGAGCCCGCGAGCGCCAGCACGAGCGCGCCGAGCACGACCCGGTAGGCGACGAACACGAACATCGTGTGGTTCGCGAGGAAGCGCAGCAGGAACGCGATCGACGCGTAGCCGACCACGAACGCGAAGGCGGTGGCGACCACGAGCTGGACTGCGCCGACGTGCTCACCCTCCTCCCCGTCGATGATGAACGACAGCTCGAACAGCCCGCTGAGCACGACAGCGGGAACGGAGAGCAGGAACGAGAAGCGTGCTGCTGCCGCGCGATTGAGGCCGAGGAAGAGCCCGGCCGTGATCGTCGCGCCCGAGCGCGACACGCCGGGGATCAGCGCCAGCGCCTGCGCCATCCCGACCCAGAAGCCGTCCTTCGTCTCGATCTGCTCGATGTCGCGCTCGAGGCTGCCGTAGCGGTCGGCCGCGGCCAGGACCAGTCCGAGCAGGATCAGGGCGACGCCGATCACGTACAGGTCGCGCGCGCCCGTCTCGATCTGGTCCTTGAAGAGCACGCCGAAGACGCCGATCGGGACCGTGCCGAGCACGATGTACCAGCCGATCCGCGCGTCGAGCTCGCGCCGCTTCGGGCGATCGGACACGCTCGCGAACCAGGCCCGCGCGATCCGGAGCAGGTCCGTCGCGGAAGTACAGGAGCACCGCCGCCATCGTCCCGAGCTGAGTGACCGCCGTGAACGCGGCGCCGGGGTCCTCCCAGCCGAGAAACGCCGGGACGATGCGCAGGTGCCCCGTGCTCGAGATCGGCAGGAACTCGGTCAGGCCCTGGACGATCCCGAGGACGATCGCCTCGAGCAGTGACATAGCGGCGGGAGGCTAGTGCGCCCGAAACTCGCGACAGCGCTCGCGCGACGCCTCGATCTCCTTCCAGGCGTCCTCGCGCGAGTACCAGCCGTCCACCGTGACCTTCTTCTGCTCGAGGTCCTTGTAGATCGAGAAGAAGTGCTGGATCTCGTCGCGTAGCTGGTCGGGCATGTCGTCGAGCGTCTCGAGCGTGTTCCAGCCCGGGTCGGTCAGCGGGACGCAGAGGACCTTGTCGTCGATCCCCTTGTCGTCCTCCATCCGGAAGAGGGCGATCGGCTTCGCCTCGATCACGCAGCCGGGGAACGTCGGCTCGGAGACGCAGCACATGACGTCGAGCGGGTCGCCGTCCTGCCCGAGCGTGTCCGGGATGAAGCCGTAGTCGGTCGGATAGACGACGGACGAGAAGAGGAAGCGGTCGAGCTTGATTGAGTCGCTCTCGTGGTCGTACTCGTACTTGTTGCGTGACCCCTTGGGGATCTCGATGATTACGTCGAGCGACGTCTCCGCCATTGGCGCGGATATTCTGACCGCTGCATGAGGCTCCTGCCCACCACCCTCTTCCTCTGGCTCGCGCTCGCGGGCACCGCGCTTCGCGCAGGAGCACCAGGAGCCCGCGGGCGACAACGGCGAGGGCCTGGCCGGCGAGACCACCGACAAGGTCGTCACCTTCTTCTCGCTCGGGGTCGCGATCTTCTTCGTGCTCGTCGTGACGCTCGGGACGATCGCCCAGATCCTGCTCGAGCGGCGGAAGGAGCGGCGCAAGGCCGCTCACTTCCAGCGCTACGGCTGGTAGTGGCGGTCCACTACGAGCGTCGCGGCGCCTCGGCGGTCGTCACGATCGACCGGCAGGAGCGCCGCAACGCGGTCGACGGGCCGACGGCCGAGGAGCTGACCGCCGCCTACCGCAAGTTCGAGGACGACGACGAAGCGCGCGTGATGATCCTGACCGGCGCCGGCGGCGTCGCGTTCTGCGCCGGCGCGGACCTGAAGAACATCGAGAGCTTCGGCCCGCGGATGGAGCTGCCGGACGGCCCGCTCGGCTTCACGCGCCTGACGCCGACGAAGCCGACGATCGCCGCGATCTCCGGCTGGTGCCTGGCGGGCGGGCTCGAGCTTGCGTTGTGGTGTGACCTGCGCATCGCGGCCGAGGGCTCGACGCTCGGCTTCCCCGAGCGGCGCTGGGGAGTCCCGCTGGTGGACGGCGGCACGCAGCGGCTGCCGCGCGTGGTCGGGCTCGGGCGCGCGATGGACATGATCCTCAGCGGCCGGATGGTCGCGGTCGAGGAGGCGCACGCGATGGGGCTCGTCAACGAGATCACGCCCGCGGGCAAGCACCTGGACCGCGCGCTCGAGTACGCCGAGGCGCTCGCGACCTTCCCGCAGGACACGATGCTGGCCGACCGCCACGCGGCGATCCACGGCATCGGCATGACGTTCGAGGACGGGCTGAAGCTCGAGGCCGAGAACGGCCGCCCGACGCAGGTGACGGCCTGGCAAGGCGCCGCGCGCTTCGCCGGCGGCGAGGGCCGCGGCGGCGCCGGCGCAGGCGCGTGAGCGAGAACTCTCCGGCGGCCTACGCCGCCTTCAACGCGCACGACATCGACGGCGCGCTGGCGCTGATGCATCCCGACGTCGACTGGCCGAACGGGATGGAGGGCGGACGAGAGCACGGGCATGAGGCGGTCCGCGCGTACTGGGAGCGGCAGTTCGCAGCGGTCGACTCGCAGCCGACCCTGAAGCGTTCGAGGAGCTTCCGACGGGCGGATCTCCGTGACCGTGCACATCCACGGGCGCAACCGGACGGCGATGTCGCCTGGGACGACCGGGTCAGACACGTCTACGAGCTACGCGACGGCCTCATCAGCGCATGGACATCGCCTGACTCGGCGAGCATCCCGCGGAAGAAGTTCTGCAGCATCACGGCGTACATGTCGTCCGGCACGGCCTTCGGGTCGAGCTCGCGCTCCATCGCGACGCCGGCGGCCATCGCGATCAGCATCGACGCGAGCTGCTCGGACGGCATCGGCAGCTCGAGGCCGACCTCCGACTTCGCCTCGAACAGCTCCGCCAGCGCCGAGCGGAAGCGCTGCACGCGCGGCAGGAACTTCCGCTTCACCCCGGGATTGCGCTGCGCGTACATCCAGAACTCGAAGAAGAGCGCGAAGTAGTCGGGGTCCCGGTTGAGCTTGTCCATGAAGTCCATGCCGGCGGCGTGCGCGGTGCCCTGCTCGTCGGGCTCCTCCTGCATCACGCGCTTGATCGACTCGAGCCGCTCCTCGAAGTGCGCGTCGATCGTCGCGAGGAAGAGGTCCTCCTTGCCCTTGAAGTTCGAGTAGACCGCTCCCTTCGTGAACCCCGCCTCCTCGGCGACCTCGTCGAGCGACGCCTTGTCGTACCCGCGGCGGGTGAACACCTTCGCGGCCGCGTGCACGAGGCACGTGCGCGTGTGCTCGCGCTGCTCGGCGCGTGTCAGGCGAGGGCTCATGCCGCGCGCGCGACGATACGGCCGCCCGAGGACGGGGCGAACGTGATCGACCGGCTCGTGACCCGCTCCGCGCGCGACTCCGGGAGCGCTGAGCGCGCGCGTGGCGCAGGATCGTCCCGAGCACGATCTTCATCTCGAACTGCGCGAAGCTCGCGCCGAGACAGCGGCGGACGCCGCCGCCGAACGGCAGGTACTCGAAGTTGGACGGCGGGTTGTCGATGAAGCGCTCCGGCTTGAACTTGAGCGGCTCGGGATAGATGTCCGGCCGCCGGTGCGTCAGGTAGATCGACGGCACGATCGAGACGCCCGCCGGCAGCTCGTAGCCGCCGAGCTCGACCGGCTCGGCGAGCATGCGCGCCACGGCGGGCACGACCGGCCGCAGCCGCAGCGACTCCTTGATCACCGCGTCCAGGTACTCGCCGTCGGGGTCGTCCTCGAGCTTCGCGAGGACCTCGGGATTGCGCGTGATCCGCTCGAGCGTCCAGGCGAGTGACGTCGCCGTCGTCTCGTGGCCCGCCACGAGCAGCGTGACCAGCTCGTCGCGCAGCTCCTTGTCGGACAGCGGCTCGCCGTCCTCGTCGCGCGCCTGCAGGAGCAGCGACATCACGTCGCCGCGCTCGGCGGCGGCCGGGTCGGCGCGCCGCGCGCGGATCTCCTCGTAGATCGCCTCGTCGGCCTCGCGCACGCGCTGCCGGAACCGGCCCCACGGGCTACGCGGCCCCCAGCTCGACGGCGCAAGCATCAGCGTGAGCATCTGCCAGCGGTTCGCCATCGGGTCGAGCACGGCACGCAACAGGCGCGTCGACGTGGTCGAGCCGGCGCCCGTCCTCGATCCCGAAGACGGCGCGCTGGATGACCTCGAGCGTGATCGCCTGGGTCGAGTCGATAACCGAGAACGGCTCGTCCTTCGGCCATTCCGACACGTGGCGCTCGGCCACCTCCGCCATCAGCTTGGCGTACTCGCGCATCCGCTCGCCGTGGAAGGGCGGCAGCAGCAGCTTGCGGTGGCGGAGGTGCTCGGCGCCGTCCAGCAGAAGCGTCGAGTGCGGTCCGACGAGCGGGCCGAGCATCGCGTTCGCCTCGCCCGCGCGGAAGATCTCAGGGTCGCCCCGGAAGACCTGCTTGATCGTCTCCGGGTTCGCCGTCACGCACATCGTGCGCTCGAGGGGCGTCACGAAATGGAAGAAGTCGCCGTGGTCGCGGTAGGCCTTGTCCAGCAGCTTGTCCGGATGGAGCATGAACCGCGTCATGAAGACGACGCGAGGCAGCTCGACCTTGGGCGGCAGTCCCTTGACGGCCATCAGGCGACCTTCGTCCGCGCAGCCATGCGCGGACACCCGTACGCGCTGCTTGGCGGCGAGGAGCCGCTCCCGCAGCGGCGGCCGCTCGGTCGCCGCGTACACGACGACCGGGATCGCGCGTGTTCCGGAACGTGCGCGCGCCGCGCTCCTCGAGCTTCGTCCCGCGGCGGCGTGCGGCCGCGCCGGTTGCCTCAGTGAGCAGCACCTCTCCGCCGCGAGCTGCCTGCGAGAGTCGCGCGGCGAGGTTCACCGCGGAGCCGAAGAAGTCCCCGTCGCGTTCGACGGCGGGACCGGTGTTGATCTCCGACTCGCACCGGCGGAAGCCCATCCAGGCCGTTCGCGAGCTCGAGCCCGAGCCGGACTGCGTCGCCTGCGTCGTCGGCCCTCACCATCGCGCCGTCGCCGAGCGATTTCACGACGCGTGGCGCCGTGTCGCGCGGCAAGCGTGCGCACTTCGCGCTGGAAGCGGATCGCGACCTCCGCGGCGTGCTCGTCTCCTCGCTCGATCGACAGAGCGGTGTAGCCGACGAGGTCTGCGAACAAGAACGTGGACATGGCGCCTCCAGGCGTCTCGGATACTCACGGGTATCTTAATACCCAGAAGTACGAGACTCAAGCCCCGTATGTTGCCCGCGTGCCAGAGCCGGCGATAGAGGTGCGCGATCTGCGCAAGCGCTACGGCGACGTCGAGGCCGTGCGCGGGCTCTCGTTCCGGGTGGAGCGCGGCGAGGTGGTCGGGCTGCTCGGCCCCAACGGCGCCGGGAAGACGACCACCGTCGAGATCCTCGAGGGATACCGGGATCGCAGCGGCGGCGACGTGTCCGTGCTCGGCCACGACCCGCAGCACGCCGAGGTGGAGCTGCGCCAGCGCATCGGGATCGTCCTCCAGAGCGGCGGCTTCTACCCGCGCGTGACCGTCGCGGAGGCGGTCGGGCACTTCGCCGGCTACTACCCCGCTCCGCGCGACGCGCAGGAGACGATCGCGCTGGTCGGCCTCGAGGGCTCCGCGGACGTCCGCTACAACCGCCTGTCGGGCGGCCAGCGGCGCCGGCTCGACCTGGCGCTGGCACTCGTCGGCGATCCCGAGCTCGTGTTCCTCGACGAGCCCACGACGGGGTTCGACCCGGCCGCACGGCGCGCGGCCTGGGAGGTCATCCGGCGACTGCGCGAGCTGGGCAAGACCGTCCTGCTCACCACGCACTACCTCGACGAGGCGCAGGAGCTCTCGGATCGCGTCGCGATCGTCAAGGACGGCCAGATCGTCGCCGAGGGCCCACCGCGCGAGCTGGTGGGCGCGGGCGCCCGCTACCGGATCACCTATGACCTGAACGGGCAGCGCGCCGAGCACGAGACGGACGACCCGACCGCGCTGCTCAACCGGCTGACCTCGCGAGGCGCTCGAGCGCGGCGAGCGGCTCGAGAACCTCCACGTGAGCCGGCCGAGCCTCGAGGAGGTCTACCTCGAGCTGACCCAGGAGGCCGAGTGACGCTGCTCCTGCACCAGCTTCGGTTCGAGCGCGTGCTCTTTCGGCGCAACCCGAGCGCGGCGTTCTTCAACTTCGTGCTGCCGCTCGTGCTGCTCCTGCTCGTCGCGAGCGTGTTCGCCGACGACGACGACGAGCTGGAGGTGCTGATCCCGGGCATCGCCGGCATGGCGATCATGGCCACGACCTTCACCGCGCTTGCGTTCAACACCGTCTTCCTGCGCGAGCAGGGGCTCCTGAAGCGCATCCGCGGCACGCCGATCCCGCCCGCGAGCTATCTCGGCGGTCTGGTCGGCTCCGCTGTGGTGAACGCGGTCGTGCAGGTCGTGCTCGTGTTCGCGATCGGGAAGCTCGCGTACGACGTGGACCTGCCCGACGAGCCCGGCGCGGTGATCGTCTACACGGTCACGGGTGTCGCCGCGTTCGCCGCGCTCGGCATCGCGTTCGCGCACGCGATCCCGAACTTCGACGCCGCCGGCGCGTACACGAACGCGGTCTTCCTGCCGCTCGTCTTCATCTCGGGCGTCTTCTACTCGTCCGATGACCTGCCGCCGGCGCTCGAGGTGATCGGAGGGGCGCTCCCCCTCAAGCATGTGATCGACGGGCTTGCGGGGGACGGTTTTGGCGCCGGATTGGGCGTGGTCGTGGCCTGGGGTGTCCTGGGTGCCATACTCGCTGTGCGCTACTTCCGCTGGGACTGACGTGTTCCAGTAGCGCCTCGCCGATGACGACTCGCGTTCTGCTCCCGATTCTCGCCCTGCTGCTCGTATTCGCCGCTGCGCCTGCGCAGGCGGCCGAGCGGGAGATGACGCTGTACTCGAACCCGATCGAGGTCCCGTCCTACACGGGCGAGCAGCACTACATGCCGCTCCCGGCGGATGGGAAGACGGCGCCGGCAGATCCGGGCTGGATCACGAGCATCAAGGTTGACGTCGTCAAGAAGCGCAGCGCGTCGGCGAAGGCGCTTTCGATCCAGGACGTGATGATCCATCACCTCGTCCTGCACGCGCCCGGCGCGAAGTGGCAGAGCGCCGGCAACTGCGCCGCGCAGTTCTTCGCGATGGGCGAGGAGAACCAGGAGATGCCGAAGACGGGCGACTACGGCATCGCGAACATGACGGACAGCGGCAAGGCGCCCAACTGGATGCTGACGCACATGCTGATGAACCACCGCGGCTACGACCTCAAGGTGTACGTCCGCACTCGCATCACGTACAGCGACACGCCGAAGACCGAGCTGACTCCGCTGTGGATCGACACCTTCGGCTGCAACATCGACCCGACCTACACCGTGCCGGGGAATGGCGGGCGCGGATCCACTCACTTCGACCGCCACACGTATCGAGGTACCCATGGACGGCCGCATCATCGGCGCGCAGGGCCACCTGCACGGCGGCGGCAAGTACCAGACGCTGACGAACACGTCGTGTGGCAACCAGCGCCTGATCCGGTCACAGGCGTACTACGGCTTCCCCGACCACATCTTCTACCGCGTGCGGCCGATGCTGCACGAGCCGTCGCCGATCTCGATGAGCCGCACGGTCTCGCCCTCTGGAATCCCCGTGAGCCAGGGGGACCAGCTCGAGCTCACCGCGGCGTACGACAACGGCCTCCCGCACACGCGCGTGATGAGCATCATGATGGTTCTCCTCGCGCCGGGCGAAGTGGACGCGCTGCCAGGAGGCGCCGGACGACCTCGAGACGCAGGACGTGCCGGACAGCTACCGCAAGCCGTACCCCCGCTTCAAGGTGCCGCTGATGGCGCCGCCCACCGGCGCGTTCAAGCCGCTCGGCAGCGGCATCAGCGTGAGCGACTACTTCTTCTCGAAGCGGCGCGTGGTCGTCGACCGCGGCACCCCGGTGACGTGGAAGTTCGACGCCGAACGCGAGCACGACGTTTCCGTGGCGAGCGGACCGCGCGGGTTCTCCTCCCCGTGGATCCAGAACGGCGAGTACAGCTTCACGCCGACGAAGCCCGGCCTCTACAAGCTCTACTGCACGCTGCACCCGGGACGCATGTCCCAAGAGCTCAAGGTCAACTGAGCGTCAGCGTGTGGCCGTTGGCCTTG
Organism: uncultured Thermoleophilaceae bacterium; assembly: GCA_963839405.1. GTDB lineage: Bacteria > Actinomycetota > Thermoleophilia > Solirubrobacterales > Thermoleophilaceae > DASPHG01. Next base: position 401,546 of record CAWIUV010000004.1, on the reverse strand, counting down.
AGCCAGCGCTCGTGCGCGCGGTAGTCCGGACAGCGGCTGCCGAGCAGCCTCCAGAACCGGCGTGAGTGGTCGAGCACCTCGAGGTGCGCCACCTCGTGCTCGACGACGTAGTCGAGGATCTCTTCGGGCGCCAGCAGGAGGCGCCAGTTGAAGCTCATCGCGCCGTCCTGCGAGCAGCTCGCCCAGCGCGTCCGCTGACCCCGGATCGATAGCCGCGTCCAGTCCGTGCCGGCACGGGCGGTCGCGTAGTCCAGCCGGGCCTCGACCTCCTCGCGCGCGCGCTTGCGGTACCAGCGCTCGAGCGCGTCCTCGACGCTTGCGCGGTCGCCGTGCGCGACCTTCACGATCAGCCGGTGCCCGCGGCGTGCCACATGCGGACGCGTCCGGCCGGGCTCCACGCGCACGGCGAGCTCCAGCCGCTCGCCGAGGTAGGGAACGCTGCCGCCGTCGCCGAGGTCGTTGGCGGGCGCCTCGCGGCGGGCCGCCTCGTAGCGCTCGAGTGTCCGCTCGATCCAGCGCTGCTTCTCCGCCACGAACGGCTCGACGTGGCGCAGCGCCATCCGCTTCGGAACGACTACCTCCACGCCGTCGCCGTCTACGACGATGCGCGCGCGCCGGGCGCGGTCAGACCTTCTGATCCGATACGGAATGCTCGCCACGCGCGGGAGCGTAGGGACCGGAGCGGACCCGCTCGTACACCTCGGCGACGTTCGCGGCGAGCGCGGGCCACGCGTAGCGCTCGCGGCTCTCGACGTACGCCGCCTGACCCTTGCGCGCACGCTTGCCGGGGTCGTTGACCGCGTCGACCAAGGCGTCGGCGAGCGCCTGCTCGTCGTCGGGCGGCACGAGCCACCCCGTTTCCCCGTGGTCGACGATCTCCGCCGGCCCATGAGCATCCTTCGCGATCACCGGCAGGCCACAGGCCATCGCTTCCACCAGCACCTGCCCGAACTGCTCGCGCACCGACGCCAGCACCACGACGTCCGCGGCGTTTAGTCCCCTCGGCAGGTCACGGTGCCCGCGCCAGCCGGCGAGGAAGACGTCCTCGACGCCCTCCTCCTTGATCACCTCGAGCGGGTGCTTCCCCTCCCATTCGCCGGGGTAGCCGCCCAGCAGCACCAGCGGCGCGCGCATGTCGAAGCGCGGCTTCGCGCGGGCGTAGGCGCGGATCAGCAGGGGAAGCCGCTTTACCTCCGTGTAGCGGCCCACGTACAGCAGGACCGGGCCGAGCCCGCTGAAGGCTTCGAGGTCGGCCTCGCTGTAGGCGACGCTGCCGGGTTCGCCACCGGGAGCCCACCCGCGCGGGTGATCCACCAGCCAGTCACGCCACAGCTCCAAGCGCTCGGCGCGCGCGAGCGGCCTGCGGTCGAACGCGACGGGGTCGAACCCATTGGGAGCCCAGACCATCTTGTCGGGATCGACCCCGAGCAAGGCCGGCGCCCGCCTGCCGGCGTCGGGCGACAGGACGAAGAGCCGCCGGCAGCTCCCGGCCCACCGGCGCATGCGCTCGGCCCATTCCTCGGCGTGCTCCCACTCGGGACGCAAGCCCTTGTCGATCTCGCGCAGCATCAGCAGCTCGGTCCCGTGAAGGTGGCCGACCACGGGCTTGTCGGGGAATGCGCGCGCCGCGGCCTCGTTGATCGGCGTCAGGTGGTGCAGGTGCAGCAGGTCGGCGTCCGCGGCACCCGCCCGCTCGAGGTGCCCGATCCAGGATTCGACGAGGTATTCGTACGTCTCGTCGTCGACGCTCGCGAACACGCGGTCGGGCGCGCCGGCGCGATCCTCGTAAGAGGGGTGCATCGGCGGATCGGCGCGCAGGGGGTCGTCGGCCGCGAGCGCGTCGTCGTATGGCACCGGCACGACGTCGAGCCCATCGAAGAACGTCGCGGCGTGTGGGTCATCGCCCGGGCCGCCGAGGGAGCCCGCCAGCACGGTGGCCTCCCACCCATGCGGAGGAAGCGCCGCAGCGAGGTAGCGCGTGACCTGGGCGGAGCCGCCGCGCGGGAAGAACATCAATCCCATGAGAACGCGGCGTTTCGAGGTCACGCCGAGGACCGTAGCGCTTTGTAAAGAGGGTCTGACCCCTATTCGAAGACGAGCGCGTTCGCCACGGGCCGGCCGGCAACCAGCTCGATCCCGTGTTCTTCGCGTGGCACGTTCAGCAGCACCCCGTCGTGGACGAGCGAGGTCGACCCGCCGCCGTCGAGGTTGATGGCGCGGTCGGCGCCGAGCGTGACCATGAGCTCGGCCAGCTCGCGGAGGGTCATGCCTGCGTCATGGGGCGCGCGCCCGTCGCATGCGACCGCGAGGATCCAGTCGCGGCTGATGCCCAGCGCGGCGCGCGGATACCGGCCGACGGTGATGTCCGAGTCGAACTGCCCCTGGTTCGCCGAGAAGCCCTCAGGGTCGATGCCGTCGTGCACGACCGGGCGTCCTCCCGCGACGAGCAGCGGCCCCGCCTGGAGGAGGTCCCCGATAGGGCGCTCGGGCAGGTCGTCGCGCGGGGCCAGCTGCACCCGGCCGTTCTCGATCGCGACACAGGAGCGCGTCGCGCCCCAGGGCTCGTCGAAGGGAATGCTCTCGACCCGCTCGCCGGCCCGCCAGAGCTCACCAAGCGGCGTGCCGTCCCCCTGGCGGACGAAGAAGCCGCCGACGATCGCGTGTGACACCCCGGACCATTCGCACCATGACGCGAGCGGGATCGGGCGGCCCATGAGCTCCAGCCGCACGCGCGTAGTGCGCGCGGGGTAGGCCACGACGTGAACCGTCGTGCACGCGCCGTCCGACAGTGCGCGCGAGAACTTGCGAACGCGGGGGCGGCGAAGCGCGACCGCCGTCGCATGCTGTCCCCACATACGTCCACGGTATGACCGGGACCGGGCGCTCATGTGACTTTCTCGTTATTTGCAGGAGAAAGCTTGAGTCCTGCCTCTGCAAGCCTCAGAACATGAGCGGGACGGCGCCGCCGTCCACCGACCACGCGGCGCCCGTCACGTTCGACGCCTGCGCGCGAGCAGAGGAACGCGATCACGGCCGCGATCTCGTCCTCGCTGCCCATGCGACCGAGAGGGATCTTCGCCGCGGCCTGCTTGAGCGCCTCGTCGCGAGAGATGCCGGCGAGCTTGGCGCTCTGGTCGGCCAACCCGCCCTCGTCCAACCACAGCGGCGTAGCCACGGGCCCGGGCACAACCGCATTGACGAGGACGCCGGTGCCTGCCCATCGGTCGGCGAAGACGCGCGACAGCGAGAGCTCCGCGGCCTTCGTCACCGAGTACGCAGCGTTACGCGGGGACGGCCGTTTGCCCGACGAGGATGCGACGTTGACGATCCTGCCCTCCCCCGCCTCCGCCATCTTCGGAGCGATCACCTGCATGAGCCGCATCGGCGCCATGACGTTCAGCTCCCACTGCTCGCGCCAGTCGTCCTCGGTCAGCTCGTCCAGCGGAGCGGCACGGCTGGTGCCCGCGTTGTTGACGAGCACGTCTACGCGGCCGAAGCGCTCGACGCATTCGGCGAGGATGCGCTGGGCCGCGTCGGGCTCGGTCACGTCGCACTCGAAGTCGCCGCGGCGCGAGACGCGCAGGACGTTCGCCCCCTCCTCCTCGAGCAGGCTCGCCGTGGCGGCGCCGATGCCGCGGCTCGCACCCGTCACGATGCAGGCCTTCTCCTTCAGCCCGAGGTCCAAGGAGCCACATGAAAGCGCACACCGTCTACAAGACGTTCAACACCGAGCGCAGGCGCGAGTTCGTCCGCATCACCGAGGACGTGCAGGCGGCCGTGGACGAGGCCGGGATCGCCGAGGGCATGGTGCTGGTCTCGGCGATGCACATCACCGCCGCCGTGTGGATCAACGACGACGAGCCGGGGATCCAGGAGGACGCGCTCGAGTGGCTCGACAAGATCGCGCCGCCGAGCTGGAAGGAGCCCGCGAACGACGTGGCCGGCGCGCTGCTGCCCAACCCGGGCGACTACCGCCATCACCGCGGCGGCGAGGACAACGGCGACGCGCACCTGAAGAACCTGCTGGTCCACCACCAGGTGATCGTTCCGGTGACCGACGGGCGCCTCGACCTCGGCCCCTGGCAGGCGATCTTCTACGTGGAGTTCGACGGAGGCCGCAACAAGCGGCTGGTGATCAAGGCGATGGGCGAATGATCGAATCGACCAGCGACAGGACCGCGGCCTCCACGTGCGCGCGCGGCGCGCGGCCGTCGATGCGGACGAGGCCGAGCTCGGTGGCCACCGCTCCGTAGCGCTCCTCCATCCGCGCGGTCACGCTCGGCGCCTGGTCGCCGGGCTTGCGCGCCGCGGATGTCGCTGCGTCGATCTCGAGCAGGACCGCGAGATCCGGACGCGGGATGCCCGCGCGGAGAATCCGGCTGCCGAGGGGGTGGCGGCCGTAGCGAAGCTCGAAGTCCACGAGGTGGTCTGTCAGCCAGCGGTCGGTCACGACGTTCGTCTCACGCCGGGCACGTGCGACGCGCCGGCATGCCAGCGCGTTCTCAGCCGCGACGATCACCGACCAGACCCAGCCGATCCCGCGCCTGGGGGCCTCATCGGGCGCGCGCCCGCTCTCCTTCGCCATCTCATCGCCGGCCGCCACGGGGTCGGCCGTGGTTCCCTCGCGCCGGAGGATCTTCTTCACGGGCATCGCGATCTTGTCGAGCGTGTCGCCGCGCCGGCCGATCCGGACGATCTCGTCGCGCACGGGCATGCCGTTCGCCTCGAGGTGCGCGCGCACCGCGGCCGTGAACGTGGACTTGCCGGCGCCGTCCATGCCGCTGAGCGTCACGAGCACACCCTTGGCCGAGCGACTCCGGCGTCCGCCAAGCCGCCCCGCCACCCGCTCGCGCAGCGCGGCCCGCGCCGGGCGCGAGCGCGCGGCGGCGAGGAGCGCGCGCGGGTAGGAGAGCCGCCCCCGCCGGGCGCTCCGCTCGAGCCGCCCGGGATCGGAGACAAGGCTCTGCCAGGGATCCCATGCCCTCCGCCGCGCCGAGAGCCTCGAGCCGCTCGCGCGTGCCGGGCGCTTCCAGGAGCGGGCGCGCTCGGCGCAGCACCTTCTCGACCGGCCGGCCGCCCACCCACTCGGCGGCGAGGACGAGCAGCTGGTCCTCGGCCGACGCGACCGGCAGCCCGCCGTTCTCCGCACTCGCTCGCTCCCGCAGCCCGTCAAGCGTCGGGTAGTAGGCCGGCCAGCGGCCGGCGGAAAGGACGTCTATCGCGACGTCTGGCCCGTCCGGATACGACCACATCACGTGGCCGGGGTCGCTCAGCGCCGGCCTGAGGCCGGCCGCCGCCAGCCTCGCGGCCATCCGCGCCTCCGCCGCCGGGAGCGCGACCAGGTCGACGTCCGATCCGCCGAGGCCAGCGCCTCGCCAAAGGATCGCCCCAGGCCCGACCTCGCGCGCCACGAGTTCGAGCAGCGTGCGCGCCGCGCCCTCGTCCATATCGGCCATGGTGCCAAAGGAGCCGGTGAGGAACACCTGCGAGACCGTTGAATACGTCTCAGATGGACGCCCTCGTCACCGACGCGCACATCCCCAGCGCCGTGTCCGGGATCCGCGCGCTCGGCCGCGCGGGGCTCGCGGTGGCAGCGCTCGCGCCGAGCCGCTCGGCGGCGGGGCTGTGGTCGCGCTACTGCGCAGAACGCGCCGTGGGGCCCGACTCGGTCGCCGACCCCGAGGGCTTCGCCGGAGCCGTCCGGCACGTGGCCGAGCAGCACGGACCGCTCGTCGTCTATCCGGGCCAGGACGAGGCGCTCAACGCGCTGCTCGCCGACGCGTCGAACCTGCCGCCGGGCACCGTGCTCCCCTACCCCGGCCCAGAGCCGCTCGCCGCACTCCGCGACAAGGCCCGGCTCGCCGAGCCTGGCCGGATCAGCCGGGCTCTCGACGCCGTCGACGCTCGCCGTTGGCCTTGCCGGCGACCTGCTGGCGGCCGAGCTGCCCGATGGAGCCGTGGTCAAGCCGAGCCACCCCGGCATGACGTTCTCGGCCGTGCACGTCACCGATTCCCGCGAAGAGCTGCGCGAGTTGCTCGCAAGCGTGCCCGCCGACGAGGAGCTCGTGCTGCAGGAGCGGGTATCGGGCAGCCTGATGGCCGTGTCACTCGTAGTGGGGCGTGACGGCGAACTCGTTCGTCGCTTCCAGCAGGTCGCACTGCGCACCTGGCCGGCGGATGCCGGAATCAGCAGCCTGGCGGTGAGCGTCGAACCAGAGGACGCGCTGATCGAAGCGTGCCGGTCCCTGCTTGCCGAGGCGGGCTACTGGGGGCTCGCCCAGCTCCAGTTCCTCGACGCGCCCGGACGGGCGGCGCCTGATCGACGTGAACACGCGCTTCTACGGCTCGCTCGCGCTGGCGCTCGCCGCCGGAGTCGATCTTCCGTCGGCTTGGCACGCCGTCGCGCTCGGGCGGCCCGCCGGCGCCCCGGACGGCTACCGCGTCGGCGTCACGTACCGCTGGCTCGAGGCCGACTTCATGGCGGCGATGCACGGCATGGCCGGCCGGCTGCGAAGCGGCGCCGGGCGGCCGCGGACGGGTCCGATGTGGGCGGGCGACGACCCCGTCCCGAGCGCTCTGTTCGTCCTGGCCGCCGTGGGCGGGCCGCTCAGGCGCCGCCTCCCCGTCGCGCGAGCCCGAGCTGAAGCGCTGCCGAAGGGCGGCGCGCTGATCGGACGTCGAGCGGGCCAGCGCACCGCGTGCGCGCCACGGCGCCAGCCGGACCCAGTCGAGCGGCGCACGGGCGGTCCGCGGCGCGAGGCTCGTCCACTGAAGCTCGTCCTGCCCGTCGGAGAAGCGGAGCTTGTAGCCCTGCGTCCCGCCGCCGAGATCGACTCGCTTGTCGCCGCGGGCGAACGCGTCCTCGACGGCGGCCAAGAGCGCCACGAGCGCCGGCTTCTCTCGTGCCCACTCGTCGTCGAAGCCGCCCAGCCAGTAGCTCACCTCACCCCCCTGCCGCGACCATCACCTGAACGGCGACCGTCTCGTCCGCCGTGACCACCGAGAGCAAGCCGCAGCCGACCCGCCGCGACGAGCTCTTCCGCCGTCTCATGAAGCATCCGCTCGACACCCTCGTCCACGGCGTCTGAACCTCCGCGCGGATCCCAGCGCGCATGGTGGAGCCGGACGAAGGCGCTGATGTCCTGCTCGATCTCGGCAGGGCTCGAAGCCATGCGCACCGTTGCGCCGCGCTCCTCCAGTGAGCGCCGCGCGCGCCGCATCTGGCTGCGGAAGTTCGAGCTGCGCGCGGCGAACCACTCGTCGAAGGTGCGGCCGGCCAGGTTTACGACCGGTGCGCCCATCGTCTCGGTTACGCGGCGGCCGGGGCGCAGCCGGCCCGGCCATGCGCTCGCGAACAGCTCGGGCCAAGGAGAGCCCTGAGGCACACCGTCGAACGCGACCACGCCCGGGGCGGTCGCAGCGAGCGCCTCCGCAACCGCCTCCGCGACCGCGCGCTCCTTCCCAGGGATCGCCAGTGGCTCCGTGCGGTGCGAGATCGGGGACGCGAGCAGCCGCACGTGATCGACGCCGTGCTCCCGTCCGACGTAACACGGCGCGATCCCCGCGAGCTCGTCGCCGTCCAGGGCAACGACGACCGCAGGCGCGCTCCCTCGGGACGGGCATGCCGCCACCACCCGAGCATCCACGCCGGCGTGCAGTAGGGCCGCTGCGCCGAGAGGGCAAGCTCGTCCCAAGCCGCCGCGTGGCTCTCGACCGCCGCCAGGTCCTCCAAAAGCCGTCCAGACGTCATTTTCCGGCCTCGAGCCCCAATTCGAGGTTGACGCGTACCCCCTGGCCCAGGTGAGCGCGTCCCGTAGGGTATTCGTGTAGCTAGGCAGGGGGATGCGGGTCATCGTCGAGAAACTGGCCGAATGTCTGAGGCGCGGGGGGCATGCATGGGGTATATCTGGCCCCAGGACTCGATACAGACCTGCTCGCATGATGCAAAGCAGGTGCAGCTTGTCGGGTGTATCCATGGATGGAAGAATCGACACTGCAATACCCATCGCTCCTGGGGAGCCGCCGCCCCTATAGGAAGCCGGTGCTCGTCCGCCACTGGCCGTTGATGACGAGCCTGAGGGAGAAAACATGGCTGTAGACCATTCTTACGCGCTCCCGGCCGTCGAAGAGCGGACCGCGCCTGCGCACTTCCTGCCGCGGCGGCGCGGGCACACTCGCCTTCAGAGGCTGCTCCAGGGGCCGGGCCTGGACAGCGCTGCGCGTCGGATTCGACGCGTTCCTGGTGGCCGTCGCCGTCGCGGTGACCTCATGCGCGCGCCCGGCGCGGACGGTGACGCGATCTGGCTCGCCGCTGCGTTCGCCCCGCTCACCGTCGGTGCCTTCGCGCTCGGCGGGCTCTACCGCCACGACTTCCAGGTCAAGGTCGTCGACGGGGTCGGCCGTGTCATCGCGGCCACCACGGTGGCGGCGGCAGCGATCATCACGGCCGCTGCCGTCGGCACGACGCACCTCGAGGCCCACACGCTGATCCCCCACGTGTGGGCGGCCGCGGCCGTACTGCTTTCGACCGGCCGCGTCTTCACCAACTGGGTCGAGCGGCGCGCACGCGCCGAGGGCGTCGTCGCTACGCCCACGCTGATCGTGGGCGCCGGCCAGATCGGCGCGCTCGTAGAGCGCCGGCTGAGCAGCGAGCTGGAGCTTGGCCTCCATCCGGTGGGCTACCTGGACGCGGACCCGCCCGACGCAGACGACGTGCCCCTCCGTACGGCCCCGGTCCTGGGCACCCCGGAGGATCTCGGCGCGGTCGTCGACGCGACCGGGGCAAAGCACGTCGTGCTCGGCTTCACCCGCGATCCCGACAGCAAGCTGTTCGACCTGATGCGCGCCTGCGAGGATCGCAAGCTGCAGGTGTCCGTCGTGCCCCGGTTCTTCGAGTTCGTCAACGTCCACCAGGAGCTCGAGCACCTCGGCGGACTGCCGCTGTTCTCGCTCGAGTCGATCGACCCGAAGGGCTCGCCCTTCGCCATCAAGCACGCCTTCGATCGCATGGTCGCGGCGGTTGCCCTCTTCTTCCTCGCCCCGCTGCTGCTCCTCATCGCGGCGGGCGTGAAGCTGACCTCGCCCGGGCCGGTGTTCTTCCGGCAGCGCCGCGTGGGCCGCGACGGGCACGCCTTCGAGCTCCTCAAGTTCCGATCGATGCGCATGGCGGAGCCGACCCCCGCGGGCGAGGCCCCGCTGCTGCTACCGGTGGACACCGCCCCCGGCGGCGTCGAGGGGCTCGACCGCCGCACGCGGCTCGGCGCCTTCCTGCGCCGGAATTCGCTCGACGAACTGCCTCAGTTCATCAACGTTTTTCGCGGCGACATGAGCCTCGTGGGCCCCCGCCCCGAGCGGCCCGAGTTCGTCGAGATGTTCGAGCGCCGGATCAGGCGCTACGACGACCGGCATCGCGTCAAATCCGGCATCACCGGCTGGGCCCAGATCCACGGGCTGCGCGGCAAGACTTCGCTCTCCGATCGTGTCGAGTTCGACAACCACTACATCTCGAACTGGTCGCTCTCGCTCGACGTGAAGATCCTCTTCCTCACGCTCGGCGCGGTGCTGATGCGCCGCGAGGAGTAGGGCCCACACACCCACCGGACCCGGTGCCGCATCCGCATCTCCCACCGGACGCGCCGGCCGCCCTCGCCGCCGCTCTGTCTGCGCTCGGCGCGGTCATCAGCACCCTCTGGCACGAGGGACGCCGGGCATACGCGAAGGCCGATTCCGACGCGGGGCCATTCTTCGCGCGCTACAGCTCCGACCCCGGCGACCGGCCGGTGCTCGAACACGAGGCCGAGCTGCGCCGGATCGTCGGCGAGGACGGGCCGCTTCGGACGCCGCCGGTAATCGACGCCGGCGATGGCTGGCTGATCGAGGTCCAGAAGGAGGCCCAGCCGGTGGCCGGCCCTGCCGGCGTGGACTCCGTGCTGGCGGCCGCAGCAGATCTGTCGCGGCGCGACCTTCCGCTACTCGAGACCAACGGCGCGGGCAGCGCCTCCGCGATCGCGACGACACGGCGCCGGATCAACCTGGCCTTCTCGGCGCTGCCACTGCGCGACGTGGCGCGTGCACGGGCGATCGTCGCCGACTCCACGCTCCCGCCCGTCACGAGCCATGGCGACCTGCATGCCGAGAACGTGCTGCTGGCCGATGGACAGGCGTGGGTGATCGACTGGGAGCTGATCGGCCGCCGGCCGGCGGGCTACGACCTCATGCAGTTCTGGACGACCCTCCCCGACGAGCGTGACCGCAGCCGCCTGTGGAACGGTGCTGTCGACATCGTCGGCAAGGAAAACGAGGCGCCGCTCGCCGACCTCCGCTATGCACTGGCCGTTCGCACGATCGCCAACAAGCTCTGCAGCCCCGATCGGATTCACAGAGATCTGGAAGGCGGCCGGCGCATCCTCTCGCTGCTGCCGGAGGTGAGGACGTGAGCACCGTCGAGCGGCTCGTCGTCTCACACGTCGACTCGCCCGACGGCCTCACCGAGCACGAGGCGGCCTGGGACGCCCTCGCGGTTCAGTGCGGCCGCCCCTACTCCGCGCCCGCGTGGATGCTCGCCTGGTGGCGCCACGCGGCGCCCCGCGACGCGTCACTGCGAGCGCTCGTCTTGACCGAAGGAGGCCGGCTCGTCGCCATCGCGCCCTTCTACACCCACCGTACGGCCATCGGCCCCATGTATGAGCTGCTGGCCTCGGACGTCGCATCGGGCGCCGAGCCGCTCGCGGTTCCGGGGCGTGAAGAGGAGGCCGCACGAGCATTCGCACGGGCCCTCGCGGAGTCGGTCCCGGCGCCGGCCGGGATCCGCTTCGACCGGCTCCCGAGCGGATCGCCCTGGCCGGAGCTCTTCCGTCAAAGCTGGCCGGGGGCGGTACGAGTCATCGCCGAGGAGACGATTGCCCGCCCGACATTGGACCTGGCCCATGAGGACTTCGACGCCTATCTCGCGTGGCGAAAGAGCGCGAAGGCCCGCGCCAAGCTCCGCCACCGGCGGCGCGCCCTCGAGGAGCGCGGCGCCCGCTATCGGCTCCTGACAACGCGCAAGGAGGTGGAGCAGGGTCTCGCGGAATTCGCCCGGCTTCACTACGGGCGCTGGGTCGACCGTGGCGGCTCGAGCGCGCTCGACCCAGGGATCGAGCGGATGCTCCTCGACGTCGCCGATGACCTGCTCGACGCGGGGCGCTTCCGCCTGTTCGTCATCGAGGTGGACGGCCGGGCGATCTCGGCCCAGCTCTTCGTCGCCGCCGGTGGCGAGGTCAGCTACTGGCTTGGCGGCTTCGACCCGGACTGGGCGCGCTTTGGACCAGGGATCCAGGTGGTGCTCGCGGCGATCGAGGATGCGTTCGAGCGCGGTGATCGGCGGCTCGATCTCGGCCCGGGCGCGCAGGACTACAAGCAGCGTCTCGCCGATGGCGAGGAGCGGCTCGAATCGCTCACGCTGGTGGCGGCCCGCGGCCGCTACCCGATGGCGCGCGCTCTTCAGGCGGGGCGAACGGCGCGGGTGCACCTGTCGGAGCGCGTGCCCGAGCCGGCAAAGCGGCCGGTGCGCTTCCTGCGGAAGGTCGCCAACGGACGGACGACGCCGCTCCTGCTCGGCTTCGATCCGAACTGGGCGATCTCCAGCTGCCCGTTCGGCTGATGCCGCGCGGCCCGCTCCAGCCCGTGGTCCTCGTCCATCACGGAGTGGGCGACGCCGAACCCGAGGCGGATCCGGTCAAGCTCGTCGTCCCGCCCGCCAAGCTGCGGTCGCAGCTACGGCTCCTCCTCCGGCTCGGCTACAGCTTTCGCGCGGCAGAGGACCTGTTCGCCGACGGCTCGGCCCTCCCCCCGCCCTCCCGCACCGCCTGCGTCACTTTCGACGACGGCCTCGCGACCGACCTTCACGTGACCGCGCCGCTGCTCGAAGGGCTGGGTATCCCAGGGAGCTTCTACGTATGCCCGGGCCTATGGGGAACCCAGCACGCGTCGATCAACGGAAGGGCCGGCCGCCTGCTCAGCCGCGACGAGGCGGCCGAGCTGAGCGCCCGCGGCATGGAACTCGGCTCGCACGCCATGACGCACAGCGACCTGCGCAAGCTCGGCGACGCGGACTTGCGTGCCGAGCTGGAGGACTCGAAGGCCGCCATCGAGGACGTGACGGGACGTCCCTGCCGGGTCATCGCCTATCCCTTCGGCCTTCACGACGAGCGCGTCGAGTCCGCCGCCCGCGCAGCCGGCTACGAAGCGGCGCTCGGCTGGGGCTCGGGCCAGTGGCGCCGCGAGGCCGTCCCGCGCATGCCGGGCCCCCCGCGGCATGGCGGCCTGCGGCTAGGCCTGAAGCTGCTCGGGATCCGGCGCGCGGCCCGCTGAATCTCCGGGCGAGCCCCGGCGCACGAAGCGCATCACCTGCTCGTAGTCCTCGCGATAGAAGCGCCGCTCGAAAAGGACGATTGCGACGAGGTAGATGACGGCCGAAACGGACGATGGCGACCACGACGCTGTCGTACAGCAGGGCCATCACGCCGCCGGCGAGCGCGCTAGCGACCACCGGACCGGCCAGTATGGACCGCCAGTCGAGCGCGCCGGACACGCGCAGCGCGAACACGAGCATCAACGCCACGGACAGCGCCTCGCACACGGTCGTTGCAAAGGCGGGCCCGTCGAGCGAGTACTCCGGGATCAGCACCACGTTGAGCCCGATGTTCAAAACGGTCGCACCCGCGTACACCCAGGCGAGCACCGACTGCCGGTCCTGCGAGATCAGCACGTACGCAGCGATGTAGACAAGCGGGTAGAGCACGATCGTCGGCGCGAGCAGGGCGAGCGCGGACGCTCCGTCGCGGAACTCATCGCCGTAGAGCAGCTCCATGAGCGGGTACGCCAGCACGGCCGCTCCGACCGCAAGCGGGAGCGTGAGCGCGACCCCTAGCTTGAGCGACGCCCGGAAGATGGACCCGATCGTCGGCTCGGTTTGACGTGTGAGCCGCGAGAAGACCGGGTACACGCCTGCGCCGATGCTCCACGATATGAACAGCGTGCTCTCGAGCAGCCGGTAGGCCGCCCCGTACTGGCCGACGACGGCCTCGCTCTCGTAGGCGCCGAGCATCGCGACGTCGATTCGGAACAGGATCGTGGCGAACACGCCGGCGATGCCGATCGGGAGCGCCACTCGCATCAGCGGGACCCAGCGCCGCACGTTCACCCTGAAGCGAGGCCGCGCGATCCTGGTGACCACGTAGTAGAACGCGAGCAACAGCGCGGCCACCGCTCCGCCGAGGTAGATGGCGGACACGGTCACGACGCCTGCCCCGGCGGCCAGAGCCGCGATGCCGATGCCGGCCGTCGCCCAGCGCTGTGTGAGGAGGACTATCGGGATGAACCCAAGCCGCTCGTAGGCCTGGAAGACGGCGAAGCAGGTACTCATCAGCGCCTCTGCCACGACGGCGACCCCGAGCAGGACGACGACGGTCCTCGTCTCCGACTCGAACCCGAGGACCGCGTTGAGCCCGAACGCGAGCAGGAGCGCTGGGACAGACAGCGCCAGCTGGAGCGACAGCGTGTTGACGAAGTACTCGTGGTATCGCGTGTGATCGCGCGCCACCTCGCGCGTCAGGACCGCCTGCTGGCCCATATTCGCCAGCGTCGTGACGAGCGTGACGAACGCCATGCCCAGCGTGAAGACACCGAAGCCGGAGTCGCCAAGCTTCCGCGCCATCACGACGTAGAGCGCGATCGAGGCGATCTTCGAGCCGACGTCGGCGATCGCCCGGAAGCCGGCGTTGGCGAGGATGCGTCCGCCGGTAGCCGTCTCGCTCACTGGCTGATCTCGTCGTAGAGGGACGCCGTTGCCGCGACCATCCGGTCGAGGCCGAAGCGCTCCGAGTGTCGCGCCTGAGACGCGGTGGCAAGGCGCGCGCGCCGCTCGGGATCGGACAGGAGCGCGACAAGCGCCTCGGCGAGTGCCGAGGGATCGTGCGGCGGCACGAGAATGCCGGTCTCGTCGTCCACGACCTCGCGAGTGCCACCGACGTCCGTCGCCACCTGCGGCACGCCACACGCGAGCGCCTCCAGCACGCCGATCGAGAAGGCCTCCCAGGCGGACGACAGGACGTAGACGTCGGTCGCACGAAGGTGGCGCGCCGACGGCGCGGTGAACGGGAGGAACGCAAACCGCTCGTCACGGTCGAGTCCGAGTGCGGCCGCCTGCGAATGAAGCTCGTCGCGCAGTGGACCATCGCCGACGACCGCGAGGCGCGCGTCCGGGACGCGCTCGAGCACGAGTGGCGCAGCCTCGAGGAAGAGGTCGATGCGCTTCTGCCGGCGCATCACCGCGATCACCGCCGCCACCGGGCCGTCGGCACGCATCTCGAGGAGCGCCGGATCGGGCTCCACCGGCGCACACGGCTCAGACCCGTTGTGAATCACATGGAGCCGCTCGGCAGGACCGATCCCGTGCTTGCGCGCAACCTGCCGCTCGTCATCGCATACGCAGATGGTCGCCGCGGTGAGGCGGGCGAGCGAGCGCTCAGCGGCGACGAAGACCGCCCGCCACGCCGCTGACGTTTCCGCCGCGAACGGGTAGCAGTGCGGCGTGTACACCGCCCGGACACGCGCCCGGCGGGAGGCGACACGCGCCAGCGCGCCGGCCTTGGCCGCATGCCCGTGCAGGATTTCGAAACCGCCCTCGCGGGTGAGGTCGATCAGCCTGCGCAGGGCCGCGAGATCGCGGTGCGGACGCGAGTAGCCCCGCGCGAGCGGGATACGGTGAACCGGGATCCCGGCCGCCTCGAGCCGACCATGGATGGTGGCCTGCTCCGGCCCGGCGACCTCGATCTCATGCCCGTGGTCGCCGAGGCCCACGGCGAGGTGGGCGACGTGCTCGGGCACGCCACCGTCCGGCGGCTCGAATGCGAGTAGGACGCGAGCGATCGCCGGATCGTAGGCGCCGGTGGGAACGTCACTGCGCGCGCGTCAGCTTCTGCGCAGGCGCCGGCCCGTCATGTGCGCGAGCAGGCGGATATGCATGCGGCCCCGGTTGAGCTCCGCGCGTCGAACCGCCTTGCGTGACAGGGGCTCTCGGAACTCGCGCACGCTGCCGCGGTCACGCCATGCCTCGTAGATCCCGCGCGTCCACGCTCCGAGCACGCCGCGATACGTGCACTCGATCAGGTCGAAGAGCAGGTAGGCCGGAATCCGCCGGGCGGCGACGGTGGCGGGAAACCGGATCCAGAAGTACCAGATCTGGTTGCGGACGCGCAGTCGCATCGTCCGGGCACTCGCACGGCCGGCGGGGGCCTTTCGGTGCTCGAAGACCGCCGCGGGCAGATATCGCACGTCCCAGTCGCGGCCGATCAGCCGCGTCGACAGGTCAACCTCCGAGACGGTGAAGAAGTACGGCGCGAAGAAGCCGCCGGCCTCGAGGAACGCGTCGCGCCTGACCATGCACCCTCCCTCGGGAAAGAAGAAGGTCGGCACGCCCTCAGCCGGCACGGGGCCATGATGGCCGGCGCGCAGGAACCAGTCGAAGGTGCCCACCTCGTCCTCGCGGAGGACCGTTCCGTCCTCGTCGACGTCGAGCACCAGCCCGGCCGCCAGTCCGAGGCCCGGGTCACGTTCGAACGCGGCGCGCAGCGTCTCGACGCCTCCGGGGAGCGGATAGGAGTCGTCGTCGAGCATCAACAGGAGCTCGCCCTCTGCCTGCTCGGCCGCGAGGTTCCGCGCGGCGGCGCCGATGTCGCCCGTCTTCACGACGCGCACGTTCCCGCCACGAGCCAGCGCGCGCTCGGAGGTGTCGTCATCGCCGGAATCGACGACGATCACCTCGTGCAGCGGACTCGCCCGCGAGCCGGTCGAGAGTGTGCTCCACCTCCTCGGCGCGGTTGAACGCGAGTATGACGGCGCTCACCCTCAAAGTCCGACCCGATCGTAGGCGATCATCAAGGCGTGGCTTCGAAGGCGCCCCCACCGCTCATCCTTGCCTACCACGGGGTGGGCGACGTGCCCCTGCGGGACGACCCCCATGGCCTCTTCGTGCGGCCGCGCGAGCTGCGCCGCCAGATAGCAACGCTGCACAGGTGGGGTTACGAGCTGCTCACGTTCGGCGCCATGGCGGAGCGCGTCGGGGCGGGCCAAGGCGCCGGCCACGCGGCGCTGACCTTCGACGACGGCTTCGCGGACAACCTCCACGAGCTGCTTCCAGTCCTCCAGGAGACGGGCGCGCCGGCCACGGTCTTCGTGGTGTCGGGCTGGCTCGGGCAACCGCACCCGGTCGCTCCCTTCCGGAGGCTGCTCACCGAGGCGGAGCTGGTCGAGCTGCATTCGGCCGGCGTCGAGATCGGCGGCCACACCGCGTCCCATCCCGATCTCACGACGCTTACGCCCGAAGCCGCCGAGGACGAGCTGGCGCGCGGGCGGCGTGAGCTCGAGGAGCTGATCGGCAGCGCGGTCACGGTGGCCGCCTATCCGTTCGGCCGCGCAACGGCGGAGACGCGCCAGAGCGCCGGGGCCGCGGGCTTCACGGCCGCCGTGCGCACCAGCGCCCAGGGCGCGTGGAGCGATCCGCTCGACCTCCCGCGTCAGGACGTGGAGAACTCCGGCACGCGGCTTGGCTTCCGGCTCAAGCGCGACGATCGGTACGAGCCGATCGTGCGCACGCTCCCCGGCCGCGCGGCGCGGCGCGTGATCCGCCGCGCGCGGGCACTCGTGCGCTGACACGGCTCCCCCGGCGACTTTCAGCCGCGGCGGGTTGGGACCGGCTGCGGCACATCACGAGCGCGGTCGAACAGGCCGAGCGCGGCACCGGCGATCTGGGACAGGTCCTTCATCGCGATGACGAGCGGCACGTGCATCGCCACGGCCGCGCCGTGGCCACGCGTGCGCGATCGGAGAACGGAACGCTTGCGTAAGCCGCAAGCCAGCCGATCGCCAGCAGGCGGCCCGCGCGGCCGCCGAACAGCACGAGCGCCAGCACACCGAGCCACGTGCCCGCGCGTAGGGCGTGGGTGATGAAGCTTCCGCGGCGCACGTCGCCGCGCGCGTAGGTCCGGTACATCCGGGCGTTCGCGGCCCACGTCGGGCGCGGCCGCCACGCCACCGCCGCGCCCGGCGCGAGCTTGCTGGCCGCGGCGACGTTTACGGCCGCGCGGCTGAAAGCCACGTCCTCGCCCGCGTAGAGCTCCTCCGGGAAGCCCCCGGCGCGCTCCCACACCGCGCGGGTGAACGCCATGGAGCGGCCGGTCGCGGAATCGACGCCGAAGCGCTTTCCGAACGCGCGCTGCCAGACGCGGACGCCAGGAGACGAGCGCTCGAGGTCCTCGAGCGCCGGGTAGAGCGCGTCGGCGACAGCGCATGCTCGAACGCGTTGTCCCCTTCGACCCGATATAAGCCGGCGACGAACTCGGCGTCGCCACGAGCGGCATCGATCGCCGCGAGCCACTGAGGGTCAGGCCGGCAGCCGGCATCGGTCAACGCGATCCAATCGTGGGATGCAGCGCGGATCCCCGCGTTGCGCCCCGCCGAGATGTTCACACCGGGCTCGACCAGCACGCGCAGCGGCATCGTCGTGCTCCGCTCCTCGAGGAGCTCGCGCGTTCCGTCGGTAGACCCGGCGTCGACGACCACCACCTCATCGGGCGGGCGTGTCTGGAGAGCGAGTGCGTCGAGCAACTCGGCGAGCGCAGCGCGATCGTCGAACACGGTGACGACCACGGAGATCCCGTTCGCAACCGACACCGAGAGATCGTACGCAGCGCCCCGTACGGCACCGCCGCTAGGCGTCCCGGCCGCCCTTCAGGGTCACTTGCGCCCCGGCAGCCGCGGACCGCCGTGTGTAGGACGCCGTCAGGCGCCACCGACCCTCGCGGAGGCGCGAATCGAGCCGGCGCCGGAAGCGTCCGGAACTGGACACCCGTACACGCTCGGTGACGGCGGCACGGCGCGCGAAACGCCGCTTGGCGCGCAGGTAGCGATGCGCCCGCAGGCGAATTACCGCGCGCGGTTCCGCCCTACCGCGAGCGTAGATGCGCCTGCCGGACCGCGCGACGCTCAGGCGCATGCCGCGCGAGCTCGACACGACCTCGTCGGTCGCCTCATCCAGCTCGGCCACGACGTCCTGATCAGTCGCGACGTCCTGCTCGACCATGACTTCCTGCTCGGGCTGGAGGTCCTGCTGCGCCTCGACGTCCGGGTCGACAGCCGGAGCCGAGCGCAAGCCCAAGAGCACTTCAGCTCCCCGCCGGAACGCCGCGTACGCGGGCTTCGGCGAGTTGTCGTACCGAATCAGGCCGAAGTTGTCGTTCCGGTCCGTCCGGTCGGTGCCGACGTCCTTGAGGCCGTAGACGATGGCGACCGGCACGTACGGCCAGTCGCGCACCTTGAGCAGAGCCTGCTCGGTGTATAGCGCCTGCGTCATCTCGTCCACGCCGTTGCGCCACGACTCGGCGCCGCGGATCGTCGAGGTCGACCAGCCGAACTCGGTCAGCCAGATCGGCTTGTCCTCGCCGTGACGCAGGAGCACCTCGCGCACGGATGGCACTCCGCGCGTAAAGCTGGTCTGAATCCACTGGTCGGACTGCGGGGAGAGCGGGGAGGCGTCGCCCGAGTAGGGGTGGAGCGAGAAGGCGTCGAAGTGCCCGCCGATGCCGTACTCGAACAGCTTCTCGGTGAACGCCGCGGGCGCCTCGGCGAGCGCACCCACGATCACGGTGGCCGACGGGTCGGCCGCCTTGGCCGCCGGATACCCGGCACGCACCAGCTTCGCGTATTCAGAAGGCTGATTTTCCGCGCGGAAGTAGTACGTGAGGTTGGGCTCGTTCCAGATCTCCCACGCGGCGACGCGATCTTTATAGCGGCGCACCAGGAACGCGAGAGCGTTCGCGTAGTCGCTCGCATTGACCGGCGGGTAGCGCTGCACGTCACGGTCCCACCACGATCCCTTACAACCCTGCTTGAGCGTGTCCGGGGCCGACGAAGCCCAGCAAGGAGAGTCCGTCACGGTGAGAAGGAGCTCGACCCCGCGGCGCTCCGCCGTGGCCACCAGGGTGTCCAGCCGGTCGAGATACCAGCGGTTGTACTGACCCTTGCCCTGCTCCTCGAAGGAGGACCAGCCCACGTCCACACGTGCCACCCGCCCGCCGGCGTCGGCGATCAGCTTGAGCTGCTGGTCCTGCTCCGCGGCGGAGACGTTCGACCACATGATGTGCGCGTTCAGGCCCGCGACCTGATTCGCGGACACCGGGGGCGCGAGGACGCTCAGGAAGACGAGCGCTGTGATCACGGCTTTACCAACCACCCCCTGGGTATCGGCCCCCTATATGGCTGCTTGGAGGCGGCCAGGGGCAGACTGGACGTACGTCGGGGCCAGTTAAGCGCGCCTAGCGCTTGCGGCCGCTTCTGACCGTCGCCAGTGCCCGAATGGACCGCGGAGAGCGCGCGTAGGACGCAGTCAGCTGCCAGCGGCCCCCGGCTCCGAGGTGGGGGTCGAATCGGAGGTTGTAGCGACCCCTCCGGGACGCGCGTACGCGCAGGGTCCACATGGCGCGCCGTGCGAAGCGCTTCTTCTCGCGGAGGTACCGGCGTCCGCGTACCTGAATCCGAGCGCGCGGCTCGGCGCGGCCGCGCGCGTAGAAGCGCCGGCCCTTGCGAACGATTCCGAGAGTCAGGCGCCGCGTTGTCGCATCGACCTCGTCCTCGTCATCGTCGGACTCGCCGGGCTCCTCTTCGCCGGGGTCGACCGGGACCTCGGTGTCGCCCGGCTCGATCGGGATGAGCCCTGCGAGCTTCCCGGCTCCTCGCTGGAACGCCGCGTACGCGGGCTTCAGCGAGCCGTCGTAACGCACCAGCCCGAAGTTGTGGTTGCGGAACCCGGGGTCGGTGCCGCGGTCCACGATTCCGTAGACGAGCGCCACCGGCACGTATGGCCAGTCGCGCACCTTCACCAGCGCCTGCTCGATAAAGAGCGCCTGGGTCAGCTCATCGACGCCGTTTTCCCAAGGCTGGAGGCCGCGAACCGTCGTGGTCGACCAGCCGAACTCGGTAAGCCAGATCGGCTTGTCCTGGCCATAAGTCGAGCAGCACCTCCCGCACATTCGGCACGCCGCGCGCGAAGCTGGTCTGGATCCACTTGTCGGACTGCGGGGAGAGCGGAGACGCGTCGCCCGAATAGGGATGGAGCGAGAAGGCGTCGAAGTACCCGCCGATGCCGTAGTCGAGCAGCTTCTCGGTGAACGCCGCGGGCGCCTCGGCGAGCGAGCCCACGACCACCGTGGTCGAAGGATTGGCCGCCTTGGCCGCCGGATAGGCCGCGCGCACGATGTCCGTATAGGCCTGCGGCGGGTTGTCGGCCTTGAAGTAGAACGTCAGGTTGGGCTCGTTCCAGATTTCCCACGCGGCCACGCGGTCTCCGTAGCGGCCCACGAGGAACGCGAGGGCGTCGGCGTAGTCGCGGGGATTGGTCGGCGTGTAGCGCTGGACATCGCGGGTCCACCACTCGCCCTGGCAGCCCTGCTTCACCGACTCCGGTGCCGACGAGGCCCAGCAGGGGGAGTCCGTGAGCGTGAAAAGCAGCTCGACCCCGTGGCGCTCGGCCGTCGCCACCAGAGTGTCCAGCCGCTCGAGGTACCAGCTGTCGTACTGACCCTTGCCCGCCTGCTCGAGGGATGTCCAGCCCACGTCCACGCGTGCCATACGTCCACCGGCGGCGGCGATCAGCCCGAGCTGGCGATCCTGCTCTTCCGCAGAGACCGACGTCCACATCAGGTGCGCATTCAGGCCTGCGACCTGATTTGCCGATACCGACGGCGTGAACAGGCTCAGGAAGACGAGCAGGCAGAGGACGGCTTTTCCAAGCATCGCTTCGATATCGGCCTCCGGCGCGGCTGCCCTAGAGGCGGTTCGCGCCAGATTGGACGTTCGTTGAGCATGCTGAAGGCCTCTATAGAGCGGATTGACGCTGAGGGCTTCGCCGCGCTCGAGCACGAGTGGCGCGCGCTCGAGAGCCTGGCCACGGATGACAGCCCCTATCTGACGTATGACTGGCTGAGCGCCTGGGTGGAGGTCTACCGGCCTCGCCGTCTGGCGCTGGCGCGTGTCCAGGACGAGTTGGACGGCAACCTGGCGCTCGGGCTCCTCGAAGCCCGGCGGCCGAAGCGGTGGCGCTTCGCGGGCCAGCCCGTCTCCCCCGAGCGCGGCCTGCTGTGCGCGGGCGCGAGCTGCGCGGACGCGTGGGGAGCGATGGGTGCGTGGCTACGGGAGCACCCGCACACGTGGCGGATGCTCGAAGCGGAGGCCGTGCAGCTGCCGGCCGTGGGGCTTCCGGGCGTCCGCAGCCGGCCCGTCGCCCTTCTCACGCTGAACCTGCCGCGAAGCTTCGACGAGTACCTCGAGTGGACGAACGGCAAGAAGGCGCGCAAGCGGCTCCGCCGTGCGGAGCGCTCCTCAGCCCGACTGCGGGAAGTGGCGCTCGACGCCCGACCGGACGCGCTGCGTGACTTCGTGCGGCTGCACGGCATGCGCGCGGCCAGCAAGGGCGAGCGCCACCCGGCGGTGGACGATCGCCTGGCCCGGTTGCTCGAGCTGGTCGACCGGGGCCAGAGCGTCCGGCTGCGGACGTTCGATCTCAAGGTCGACGGTGAGCGGATCGGCGTCAGCGTGCGCCTCGACCACGGGAGCGCCGCCTACTCCTACAACGACGGGCTCCATCCCGACCACATGAGCCTGAGCCCGGGCATGCTGCTCGAGTTCGAATCGATCCGTTCCGCGATCGAGCAGGGGCTCGTCCGCTACGACCTTGGGCCGGGTGACTTCTCCTACAAGCGCGAGCTCGGCGCCGCTCCGGCGGAGCGCCATTCGATCGAGGCCGTCAGCGCCGGTGTACGAGCGCGCATTGCGAGCGGCACCGACGCGACCCAGCGTGCGCTGCGTTACGGCGTTCGCCGCACACTGCACCGCCTGAGCCCGGGCATCGTCATCGGTGGCTCGGTGGCTGAAGTTCTTCCTGCTGCTCTCTGACTGGCCGTGACAGCACGACCGCGCCCGCTGCAAGCGTGAGCGTGAGCATCGCGACCGCGTTGTTGCGAAGCGTGTAGTCGACCGCGCCCTGCACCCCGATCGCGAGCAACGCGGCAGTCAGGCCGAAGGCATATGCCTGCGCCCGCGCCTCCTTGCGCCTGCAAGCGCGCACGACTACGCACCGTGAGTGCGAACGCGAACCAGAAGAGCGCCGCCAGCCCGAAGATGCCGAGCTCGGCGGCCACCGTCAGGCCGATGTTGTGCGCGTGCTGGAACGGCTGGTACTCGCTCGCCGGGTCGCGAAGCCCATAGCGCTCGGCAGCCAGCGGGAACTGGCCAACCCCTATCCCCACGAGCAGGTGATCCTCGATCACCTCGGGGGTGCTGCGCCAGAGGGTCGCGCGCGGATCGGCGCCCTGCGCGGCATAGCTCACGGACTCGATCCGCTTCGTGACGCGGTCGACGCTCTGCGAGTTCCCGAGGATGTCGCCACCCCCGATGATCAGCGCGATCACGCCCACCAGGACGGCCACGTAAGCCCCGCGCCGGAACGGGCGCCAGGCGAGCATCACGGCGATCGCGGCCGCGGCCGCGAGCAGGCCGCCGCGAGACAGGGTCAGGGTGAGCCCGGCGAGGGCAGCCACGAACGCCGCGGCACCGAGCGGCCGCCAGCTGGGACGCCCGCCCACCGCGACCGCGGCAGAGGCGCTGAGAGCAGTGGCTAGGAAGACGGCGAGCATGTTCGGGTGGCCGAACGACCCTGCGGCACGGCCGGTCGCCTCCGTGCCCAGCCCCACGACTTCCTGTTCCTGTCCGGCCGAGGTGACGGCCGCAATGACGCCGACCACACCGCCGGTGACCGCGAGCAGGAACAGGATCCAGCCGATCGTCGACTCGTTCGCCTCGTCGATCACGAGCTGCACGACGAAGAAGGCCGCCGTCCACATGAGCACGATCCTCATGGCGAGGCCCGCGTCCTCGGCGACGCCGAGCCCGATCCCCGCGATGACTAGAAGCACCGCCAGGGGCTTCGTCAGCGGGGAGGCGACGTACGGCGGCAGCCCGGCCGCGAGCCGGCGACCCACCCACGCAAAGCCGGCGAGCGCGAACGCGCCCTCGGCCGGCGATAGGCCCGCATCGCCGCCGACGCCCAGGGAAAAGACCTCAAGCGGGATCAGCGTGACCGCAGCGAGCACCGCGCCGAGCGGCTTGGCCAGCGCCAGGGCGGTGAGGCCGAGCGCGGCGAGCGCTACGAGCAGCGCGATTGGGCCGGCGCTGTATGCGAACACCATCGCGGCCGCCGTGAGCAAGGCCGCGCCCGCTGCGTACGCGAACGGCTGGAACCAGCCGCCCCGTGCCAGCGCCACTAGACCGACGGTCGCCGCTCGGCCTGGCGCCGCTCGCGGCGCGGGGTCGAACGCTGCGACCCCTGATCGGCGCCGTTCTCCGTGACGCTCTCGCCGTAGCCGTAATCGTGGTACTGCTGCTGGGCTTCGCGATCGCGGTTGAGGACGATGCCGATCAATGTCGTATTCGTCCTGAGAAGCTGTTCGCGCGCCTCGATCACCATGTCGCGCCTGGCCAGCTCGATATCGACCACGAGGATCGCCGTGTCCACGGCGCTCAGGACCGCGGAGGCGTCGGCGACCGTGGCCACCGGTGCCGTGTCGACGAGGACGTACTCGCCGTCGCGCCGCAGCCGCGCAAGCATCCGTGGGAACCCGGGCGTCGTGACGAGCGCCGACGGGTTCGGCGGGATCGGCCCAGCGGGGAGCACACGCAGGTCGGGAACCTCGGTCGGCCGGAGGAGCTCCTCGGCCTCCGCGGCGCCGACCAGCACATTCGTGACGCCCTGGCGGCTCTCGACGCCGAGCTCCTCGGCCAGCTTCGGGCGCCGCAGGTCGCAATCAACTGCCACGACCCGCTCGCCGGCCGCGCCGAGCGCCTTGCCGATCCCGGCCACCACCGTCGTCTTGCCTTCGCCCGGCGAAGAGCTGGTCACCGCCACGACGGCTCCGTGCCCGCCCGTGCTCAGGCGCAGGTTTGTCCGCAGGAATTGGAACGCCTCCTGGACGACGATGTCTCGTTCTGTCGTGCTGCGCTGGAGCGGAATCCGGGCGATGACTGGGGCGCCGAGTAGCTGAACGAGCTCGTCTTCGTCACGCAGGCGCTTGTCGAACGCGTTCCGCGCGAGGCCGGCGAGAACGGCCAGGATCCCGGCCAGCACAGCCGCCAGCAGGATGTAGAGCTTGGTACGCGGCCGGGCGGGAGTGCTGGGCTCCTCGGCCAGGCTCGCCACCGTGACGTTGCTTCCCTGAAGCGCGACGTTCTGCTGTGACGGCTCGAAGCGCGTCGCGCGTCGCGGCCAGCTCGCTCGCAACGGCCTCGCGCTGTCCGGCGTCGCTCGGCCGGCCGGCGGCATCGATGTCGCGCAGTTCGTTCGCCAGGCGGATGATGTCGGCGCGCAGGTCCTCGATCTGGCCGGCCGCAGCTCGGGCAGCGGCGTCCTTCTGCGTGTTTACGAATGCCGTGGCGTATCCGTTCGCGATCTCCTGTGCACGCCCGGCGTCCTCGTCAAGCACGTTGATCTCGATCAGCCGCGTGCCGGTGAGGACCTCGAAGGTGACCTTGTCCTCCAGGTCGGAGACGTCCGCGGGTGGGTCGAGAGAGTCGCCTACCTGCCGCGACACGGCGGGGCTCTCGAGCAGCTCGGCATAGCTGCGGGCGAGCACCTCGTCTAGCTGGACGGCGCTTGCCCCGGTGCTGATCGGCCGGTTCTCGCCCACGAAAAGAGTGGCCGTCGACTCGTACTCCTTCGGCAGGAGCGCGATGACGATAAGGCCGGCCAGAAACGCAGCGAGAAACACGGCCACGACCGTTCGCCGCTGCCTCTGAAAGAGGACATCTCGGAGCTGTACGAGTGTCATGGCAGCCACTCGTCACTGTATCGGCCGTCACGGTCGCAGCCCTTAGGCGTGCAATTGCCGCACGAGCTCCTGCTGCGATAGTCGTGCACGGATGGGTGCCTTCAGGACACTCGTGGTACTCGGGACGGGCCGGCCGGGTGGTGCGGAGCTTGCAAACCTCACGCTGCTCCGGCACGCGCCGGAGGACGTCGAGCTGCACGCGCTCGTGCTCGAATCGGGTCCCATCGTGGCGCGCCTGGAGGCCCTGGGCGTTCGGGTATCGGTCGCATCGGTGCCGGGTCGCCCGAACGCTCGGGCGGCGGTGGGCTTCCACCGCCTGGTCCGGCGGCTGCTCGCACGGGTCGAGCCGGATGTCGTGCTCGCCGTCGGCATCAAGGCCGCCACGCTGTGCGTGCCGGCGGCGAGGATGTCGCGCATCCCGCTCGTGTGGCAGAAGGTGGACTTCAGCCACGATTCCCGGCTCGCGCGCCCGCTCGCGCGGGCCTGCTCCGGAGTTTTGGCGGTCAGCGAGGCGGTCTCGGAAACGGTTCCTGAATCGCGCCTTCTCGGAGTGCTTCAGCCACCCGTGCGCCTGCCCGACTCCTACCGGGCCCCAGGCGACCCGGCGCCGCCTGCGATCGGATCAGTCGGTGCGCTCGTCCCCTACAAGGGCCACGCGCACGTGATCCAGGCGGCCGCCCGACTGAGCGATCGCCACCCCGATCTGCGCGTCGTGATCGCCGGCGGCCCCGTGCCGGCCGCTCCCGGCCACGAGCAGGAGCTCGTCGAGGTCGCGCAGCGCGCCGGCATGGCCGACCGCGTCGAGCTGTCCGGACACGTCGAGCGGATCGAGGAGGTGCTCGACCGGCTGACCGTCTTCGTGTCGGCGACGCATCTCGACGACGAGGGCTACGGGCACGAGGGACTGAGCGGGGCGATGCTCGAGGCGAGCTGGGCCGGCCTGCCGGTCGTCGCGACCGCGGGCGGCGGCACCCCGGAGGGAATCCGCGACGGCATCACCGGCACGCTCGTGCCGCCCGCCGACACCGATCGGCTGGCGGAGGCGATCGGCGCCTATCTCGCAGACCCGGCCGCCGCACGCACCGCCGGCGAGGAGGGAGCGCGGTTCGCACGCGAGCGCTTCCAGCCCCAGACGCTCGCCACGCGCCTGTTCGACCAGCTGCGCGCGGCCGCGCGCCGCTAGCCGCCGAGAGCCGCCAGCAGGTTGTCGACCGCCAGGTCCGCCATCCGCTCGCGCGTGCGGTGCGTGGCCGAGCCGATGTGCGGGACGACGAGCAGGTTCGGCGCCTCGAGCAGCGGGTGATCGGCCGGCAGCGGCTCGGGGTCCGTCACGTCGAGCGCCGCCGCCGCGATCCCGCCTTCGAGAAGCGCGCGCCGGAGCGCTTCGGTCTGCACGATCGGGCCCCGCGCCGTGTTCACGAGGATCGCGGTGGGCTTCATCGCAGCGAGCTCGGCGCTCGCCGAACATGCCGCGGGTCTCGTCGGTCAGCGGGCAGTGGATCGAGACGAAGTCGGCGCGACCCAGCGCATCGCGCAGCGAATCGCCGCGACCGACCGTCACCACATCCATTCCGAACCCCTCGGCTCGGCGCGCCACCGCGCTCCCGATCCGCCCCGGTCCGACGATGCACAGCGTCGCGCCGTGCACGTCCTGCCCCAGCCAGCCGCTCGGCTCCCATGTCCGCCACTCGCCCGCGCGGACCGCGCGCTCGCCCTCGGACAGCCGCCGCGCCGCCGCCAGGATCAGCGCGAACGCGAGGTCGGCGGTCGTGTCGGTCAGCACGTCGGGCGTCACGGCCACCTGAATCCCGCGCGCCGCCGCCGCCTCGGTGTCGATGTTGTCGGAGCCCACCGCGTAGTTCGAGATCGCGCGCAGGCGCGGGCACGCGGCGATCACGTCCGCGTCGATCGTGTCGGTCAGGAGGCATAGGAGCCCCTCCGCGTCGCGAGCGTGCTCGATCAGCTCGTCGCGCGGCGGCGGCAGCTCGCCCTCCCAGACCTCGACCTCGTGGGCCGCGCGCAGGCGGTCGAGCGCCGTGCCGGGCAGCTTCCGGGTAACGAAGCATCTAGCCACGCCCCGCGATCACCGCCTTCGCCGCCAGGTAGCCGGGCGCACCGGTGACCGCGCCGCCGGGGTGCGCTCCCGATCCCGCCAGGTACAGCCCCTCGATGCCGCAGAACCGCTCCGGCCCGTGGCGGTCCTCCAGAAGCTGGCCGGGCAGCATCTCGCCGTGGAAGATGTGGCCGCCCGCGATCCCGAACCGCTGCTCGAGCTGGCGCGGGCCGAGGACCAGCCGGTCGACGATCCGCTCCGGAAGCTCCGGGCAGACCTCGGCGAAGCGCGCGATGGCGCTGTCCGCAGCGGCGTCCTCGTCCACATCAGCCGGGAAGCACTGGCAGAACATCGACAGCACGTGCTGGCCGGGCGGAGCCAGCGAGTCGTCGGCGGCGGTCTGGCAGGCGGCCTCGATCCATGGGCGAGCGGCCGGGCGGCCGGCGCGCGCGTCGTCCGCCGCAGCCGCCAGGTCGTCCATCGTGAAGCCGATGTCGATCGCGCCGTGCCACGGCTCGGGCCCCGGCCAGCTCGGGAAGTCGGGCAGGCCGTCGAGGAGCAACATGACCTTGACCACCGGCCCGGCCTGCCGCCAAGTCGCGCGCGGGCGCTGCTGCCGGCGAGGCGCGACGTGGTGAGCGGATCCGCGTTCGAGATCACGGTGCGCGCGGCCACCTCCTCTCCGCCCTCCAACACGACCCCCTCCGCACGCCCGTCCTCGACGAGCACGCGCTCGACAGGCGCCTCGACCCGGACGTCCGCGCCCGCGGCCTCGGCCGCGCTCCGCAGCGCCGCCGTCACCGCGCCCATGCCTCCGCGCGCATAGCCCCACGCTCCCTGGCACTCCCGCGGCCTCGCCGAGGTCGTGGTAGAAGCCCACGAACGCCGTCCCGGGATCGTCCGGCCCGGCGAGCGTGCCGATCAGCCCCTGGATCGCGAACGGCACGCGCACCGGCTCCGACGGGATTCCGGCGAGCTCGTCTGCGATCGAGCCGTCGAGGATGCCCTCGCCCACCGCCTCCATCCACCGCTCTCGGTCGGGCGGCTCGAGCATCAGCGGCCGGGCGCGCTCCGCGGCGCTCTCCCAGCGATCGGCGAACTCGCGGTACGCGGCGGCGTCGGCCGCCGACCAGTCCCGCTCGATGGCGGCGCACGTGTCCTCCCGGCTCGACCACGTGACCACCTTGCGGCCGTCCGGGAACGGCGCGAACAGGTACGGCTCGTGCACGCTCACCTCGAGCCCGTGCGAGGCGAGATCGAGGTCGCGCGCGATCTCCGGGCGCAGCAGCGACAGCGTGTAGGCGCCTGGCGAGGCGCGCACGCCCGGCCACAGCTCCTCCGTGACGCAAGCGCCGCCGACGACGTCGCGGCGCTCGAAGCACTCGACCGCGAGCCCCGCGCGGGCCAGATACGCGGCGGCGACCAGACCGTTGTGGCCGGCGCCGATGACGGCGGCGTCGAGCACCGCCGCGAGGCTACTTCTTCTTGCGATCGACGGCGCGCTGGAGCTGCGACTTGTTCATCTTCGAGCGCCCCGAGATGTTCAGCTTGCGGGCCTCGTTCAGAAGCTGGTCCTTCGTTCGCCCCTTCGGCCCGCCCTTGCCGGATCGCTCCCCTCCGCGTTGGCCGGACGACTTGTCCTTCACCGACGTCCGCGAGCGCTGCCGCGACTCGCCGGACCGAGCGCGCTCCTTGTTGACGACGCGTGCGGCGATCTCCTCGGCCGTGCCCTCCGACTTCCCCTGGCCCTTGACCGACTTCTTGACCTTCTCGTACTGGCGGGCGCGCTTGGTGCCCTTCTTCACTCCCCTAGGTGGCATTTCGACCTCCCTCTCAGCCGCAGGACGATCGGGATCGCGTACCAGAGGACCACGAACAGCACGGCCGTCAGGACCGTGTAGGTCACGACCTTCGAGCCGCCGTAGATGAAGTCGGTGATGAGGCAGACGACGAGGACGATCGCGAGCGCCAGGAAGGTCAGCCCGATGATCGTGAGCACGTTGCTGATTTGCACGATCACGGGCTTGTCGCCCTGCTCGAAGTCGAGCCGGTGGATCGCCGACGGCGCGATCAGGAAAGCCGTCGCCGCCGCGGAGCACATGAGCGCGGCGAAGTAGAGGTTCGTCTGCGCGTCGGTGACGCGCGACCACCCCTGTGTGAACGGGACCGTCAGCAGGAACGCGAACAGAACCTGCACGCCGGGAAGCGCGACGCGCAGCTCCTGCAGCAGCTCCATCAGCTGGCGGCGGCTCTTCTCCTGTGTGTTCTCCTCGATCCGCTCGCCCACTGGAGCTAAGCCTTCGCCTTCGCCTTGGGCTTCTTCGTCGCCTTCGGCTTCTTCTCCGCCTCCTCGAGGCTCGCCTTCAGCGCT
This sequence comes from uncultured Thermoleophilaceae bacterium, assembly GCA_963839405.1. Lineage (GTDB taxonomy): Bacteria > Actinomycetota > Thermoleophilia > Solirubrobacterales > Thermoleophilaceae > DASPHG01. The sequence continues at coordinate 372,208 of CAWIUV010000004.1, read as the reverse complement.
TCCATCAGATCGGGCGCCGCCTTCGGCTTCTCGGGCTCCGGCGCCTCGATCGTCTCGCCCGCGCGCTTCGCCTTGATGATCTCGCAGAGCGTGTCGCGGTACGTGTCCTCGTACTGCTCGGGCTCGAACGGGCCGTAGAGCTTGTCGATCAGCGCCTGCGCCATCTCGACCTCGCGCTTGTCGACGTCGCCCTTCTTGACCTCCGGCTTGATGCCGTCGGCGTCGCGGATCTCGTCGGCGAAGTACATCTTCTCCAGGACCAGTGTTCCCTCCCGGACGCGCAGGCAACCCAGGTGCTGGCGGTCGCGCATCACGAACTTCGATATCGCCGCACGCCCGGCCTCCTCCATCGCGCGCGACCAGCAGCGCGTACACCTTCTCCGCGCCCTCCTGCGGCCCGAGGTAGTACGTGCGCTCGAAGAAGATCGGATCGATCTCCTCGTAATCGACGAAGTCGTGAATGTCGATCGACTTGAACGTGTCCTCCTGCGCCTGCTCGAAGTCCTCGTCGCGCATCGGCACGTACTCGCCCTTCTCCCACTCGAAGGCCTTGACGATCTCCTCCTCCGGCACGGGCTTCTCCTCGGCCTTGCAGACCTTCTCGTAGCCGATCCGGCTGCCGTCCTTCTCGTGGATGTAGTGGAAGTGGAGCTTGTGCTCCTCGATCGCGGAGTACATCCGGACCGGGACGTTGACCAGCCCGAAAGAGATAGCCCCGGTCCAGATCGCTCTAGGCATGCACTCCCTCGCACATCTCCTCGACGACCTTCGAGCAGAAGGCGTCAAGGTCGTCGGGGCTGCGGCTGGTGACGAGGCCGTTGTCCACCACGACTTCCTTGTCCACCCAGTTCGCACCGGCGTTCTTCAGGTCGGTCTTGATGCTCGGGTACGAGGTCATCTCCCGCCCCTCGACAACTCCGGCCTCGACGAGCGTCCACGGCCCGTGGCAGATCGCGCCGACAGGCTTCTTCGCCTCGACGAACGACCGGACGAACTCGACCGCGTCGTCGTTCGCGCGGAGCGCGTCCGGGTTCACGACGCCGCCCGGCAGCACCAGCCCGTCGTAGTCGGATGCGTCGGCATCCGCGACCACCTTGTCGACCTTGAACGTGTCGCGCTTCTCGAGCTCGTTCTCGACGCCCTGGATCTCGCCCTCCTCGAGCGACACGAGCTCCGGCGTCCCTCCCGCTTCCTTCACGGCCTTCCACGGCTCGGCCAGCTCGGAGTTCTCGACTCCGTCGGCAGCGAGGAAAGCGATCTTCCTTCCATCAAGCTTGCCCATCTCGTTTGGCTCCTTTCAACGGCAGCGACCCCGGCCGTGAGCCAGGGTCGCGACCTCGGCTTGTCGGATTGACTACCCCGCGTTGGCGGGATTGCCTGTCGCTCGCCCGCGTCGAGTCGGCGTCGCCCGGGCGCCGGCGTTCTCTCTCGGCCTCGTCGCGAGCACACCGCCCCCGTCGTCATCCGGCACCTGTTCTGACGGCGCCTCCTCGGGGAGCTGGTCCGACTCTTCGCGCGGGGTCTCCATCGGTCAGGTCTTCCGCTCGAGGTCCGCGACCTCCTCGGCCTTCTGGTCGGCGCGCTCGTGAGCGCGGTCGCGCTCTTCCTTCGCCTCGCCCTTGCGCTCCTCGCGTGCGCCCTCGCGCCGGGTGCTTGGGTCGTCCATCAGGTCGCCCGCCGCCTTCTTGACGCGGCCGGTGATCTTGTCCGTGATGCCCATTGTTGTGCCCCCTTCGGGTCGGATTCCGTCCCTATAGGGGTTGCCGAGTCAGGCGGTCGCGAAACGCTCGCTACGCGCCACGAGCGTGGCTGCAACCGCCTCTGCAGCGCTGTCACCGGAACGCACCGCGCCGTCCATGTAGCCGCTCCACACGATCGCGGTCTCGGCCCCGGCCCAGTGGATCGGGCCAACCGGCGCGCGCAGGTGGGGCCCGTAGACCGTCCACGCGCCGGTGGGCATGTAACAGCCGTAACAGCCGCGGGTCCACTCCTCGTCGGCCCAGCTCTTGTCCACGTAGTCGAGCGGGCTCTCCGCCTCGCGCCCGAAGAGGCGGGACGAAGCAGTCGATCACCGCGGCGCGCCGGCGGTCGGGGCTCCACGCACCCAGCTCGCGCGCCTGGTTTCCCTCGAGGAAGCCGAGCAGCACGCCGGGGCTTCCGTCGGGCGGCGAGTTGTCGAACGTGAGCTTCACGGGCCCGTCGGTGCTCGTCGCCTGGCCGGTCAGCCCGCGCTCGCGCCAGAACGGGCGCTCGTAGATCGCCATGCACTTGATGACCGTGCCCTGCGGGATCCGCTGCGTGAGCTGGTCGCGCAGCGCCGGCATCGGCGGGTCGTAGGCGATCCGGCACGTGAGCGTTGGCGGGATCGCGACGATGACTCGGCGCGCCTCGACCTCGACGCCGTCCGCGTGCACGGTGACCCGATCGGGCTCGTAGGCGATGCGCCGCACCGGCGCGTCGAGCACCACGCGGTCGCCGAGCTCCTCCGCCATCCGGATCGAGATCAGCTGCGAGCCGCCCACGACGCGCGCGTCCTGCGCCCCGCCCTCGGTGTCCCACAGTGCGTCGAGCCCGCCGGCCGAGGAGATGTAGAAGAGGACGTGCAGCAGCGACAGGTCCTCGGGCTGCGCCGCCCACACCGCTTCGACCGCCAGCGCCAGCGAGTCGCGGGCCCCCTGCGTGATGACGTTGCGGCGCATCCACGACCACAGCGTCTGGCTGTCCCATTCCTTCGCCTTCGGCGCGGTCCACGGCGCGTCTGCCGGAACCTTCTTCGCCATCCGGTCGAGCTTCCACTGCGCCTGCCCGAAGTCGGCGAGCAGCCTCTTCGAGATCTTCGGAATGGTCCCGGTGTAGCGCTGGAGCTCGCCCTCGTACTCGATGACGTGCTCGCCCTGGCTGTAGGTCGGGAACGACTCGAGCCCGAGCTCGCGCATCAACTCGAGCACGCGCGTCTGCGTCGGGCCGACCCACTGTCCGCCCACCTCGACGATCTTGCCGTCGCCGATCGAATGGTTGAGCGTGCGGCCACCCACGCGGTCGCGCGCCTCGAGCACGACGCAGTCGATCCCCTCCGCGGTGAGCTTCCGCGCCGCGGCCAGGCCGGCCAGCCCGGCGCCGACGATTACGACGTCGGTCTCACGCGAGTCAGCCACGGTTCCAGCCTAACCCCCGGTGCGGGGCTCGGCTAGGGCCGCGGCAGCTTGCTCGTATCCACGACTTCGAACGCGCTCCCAGGCACGTCGCCGAGGGTGTGCAGCGCATCGTTGTCCCAGTGCCTGTTCGGCGCGCCGGTGACGTACCAGGCCGACCCGTTGTCGGCCACGATCATCCCGTAGCGCTTCAGCGCTTTGAGGATCACCCGCGCCTGGCGTGGGAAGCCGCCGATCGGATAGCTCGCCTTCATCCGGAATCGCTGGCCCATCGCCGGCAGGTCGGGATCGTTCGAGTCCGACGCGAAGTGGCGTGCCGGATAGATGAACTCCCTGCGCGTCTCCGGGACGGTGAACCTGAGCGCGTGGTTGATGCGGCCGCGCTTGACCTCGTCCCAGCGGGCGAGCCCGGGCAGGATGGGCAGGCCGGCGGCGTCCGCGGAGGTGTACGTGGCCGGCCGCATCCGGTTCGAGCGCAGGCTCCAGATCGCGCCGGAGCCCGCGGTCCAGCGGCTGCCCCCGTCGTGCGGGTACGCCGCGTACAGCTCGTAGAGGCGGCACCGGCCGCGGTCGACCACGATCACGTGGCGGTCGCCGTCCGAGCCGCGGCCGCCCTCGATCGGGACGTCGCGCGGGATCGGATAGGGCCCCGGGTCGGACTCGTCCGCGTACTCGAACCGAACCGGCACCTTCGGCTGAGACCTGCCGACGGTGACGAACGGGATCCCGATCCGGGCGCCCTCGTAGAGGCCGGAGCCGAAGTCGGCATGCATCGTGTCGTCAGCGCCGATCGCGCGCACCATGCGGTCCGACCCGCGCAGCACGGGGAGGTCGTCCACGCGCTGGTTCCAGTGGCTCGACTTCGGGAACATCGGGCAGTCGGGAGCGCCCGGGACGGGTCGCGACCCCGCGCTGCCGGCGAAGACGGCGACCGCGGCTAGGACGGCGGCAGCTGCTGCGACCCGCGCGGGGATGTCTCGCCTTCCGGCATCTTGCCGTCACGGCCGACGTATCCGTCCTTGCCGCCGACCACGAAGTAGAGCGCGTCGTCGTCGCCGACGTTCTTCAGCTTGCGCACCGTCGGCGCGTCCACGCGAGCGATGCCGCCCGGCCCGAGCACGTGCGAGGTGCCGTCGCCGAATGTCATCTCCACGGTGCCGCGGTGGATGAAGTACGTCTCCTCCTGCTCCTCGTGGTAGTGGCGGCCGGTCTCGTAGCCCGGCGGGATCGCGATCGCGTTCATGCCCATCGCCTGCACCCCGAGCTCACGCCGGATCTTGCGGAACCCGTAGCGGTCGCCGAGCGCGTCCACGTTCGCCACCGCGAAGCCCTCTCCCTCGACCACGTCGTGTACATGGTCCTGCGCCATGCGCACAGAGTAGCCTCGCCGCGATGACTCGCACGGCCGTCATCGACCTCGGCTCGAACTCGTTCCGGCTCGTGGTCTACGACTGGGACCCCGGCGGGCCCTGGATGCTCAGCGACGAGATCCGCGAGCCGGTCCGCATCAGCGCCGGGATGGGCGACAAGGGGCTGCTCCTGCCGGACGCGATCGAGCGCGCAGTCTCCACGGCGGAGGTCTTCGCCTCGTTCTGCCGGGCTTCGGGAATCGACGACGTGCTCCCGGTCGGCACGAGCGCGATCCGCGACGCGCACAACCGCGACGACCTGCTCGACCAGATCCACGAGAGCACGGGCTGGGACGTGCGCGTGCTGAGCGGCGCCGAGGAGGCGTACTACGGCTACCTCGCCGTCGTGAACTCCACGACGCTCGCCGACGGCTTCGCGATCGACATGGGCGGCGGCAGCATCCAGCTCTGCCGGATCGAGGGCCGGCGCCTGCTCGATGCGGAATCGCTGCCGCTCGGCGCGGTGCGCGTCAGCGAGGCCTTCCTGACCGACGAGGAAGCGACCGGGAAGGAAATGAAGAAGCTGAGCAAGCACGTCGCCGAGCAGGTCGAGCGCCTCGGATGGTGGAGCGGGACGCCACGGCTCGCCGGCATCGGCGGCAGCATCCGCAACCTCGCGGCGGCCGCCCAGAAGCGCGGCGGCTACCCCGACTCGGGCGTGCAGGGGTTCATCCTCACGCGCGAGACGCTCGGCGAGCTCGTCGACGAGCTCGCCGACCGCCCGGCGTCGAAGCGAAGCAAGGTGCCCGGCATCAAGCCCGACCGCGGCGACGTGATCCTCGGCGCCGCGCTCGTGCTCGCGAGCGTCATGGACACCGGCGGCTTCGACGCGATCGAGGTCACCGAGGCCGGCCTGCGCGAGGGCGTCTTCTTCGAGCGCTTCCTCGACGGCGTCCATCCGGCGCTGATCGACGACGTCCGCGGAATGTCGGTGGACAACCTCGCGCGGCGCTACGGCCACAGCGGCGTCCACGCGAGCCATGTCGAGCACCTCTCGCTGGAGCTCTACGACGGGCTCGCCGACGCCGAGCTCCTCGAGCCGTCGGCGGACGACAGGGAGCTGCTTGCGCGCGCGTGCACGCTGCACGACATCGGCGTCGCCGTCCACTACGACGACCATCACAAGCACTCGCGCTACCTCATCCTCAGCAGCGGGCTGCCGGGATTCGACCAGCGCGAGCTCGAGCTGATCTCGCTGATCGCGCAGTACCACCGCAAGGGCGACCCGGACGCATCGCCGCTGGGCGCGCTCGCCCGCGACGGCGACCAGGAGCGGCTGGCGCTGCTCGCCGGGATCATCCGCATCGCCGAGCAGCTCGAGCGCGGGCGCGACCAGACGGTGCGCGACCTCTCCGTCTCGAGCGAGAACGGCTCGGTCGTCGTGCGCGCGGCCGCGGACGAGGACGACGACGTCGCGATCTGGTCCGCGCGGCGCGCGTCCGAGCTGCTCGCGGATGCGCTGGGGCACCCGCTCGAGATCGACCGCGCCTAGTCCGGCTGCTCTTCCTCGTCCGCCTCGCCGTACTCGGCGGTCGAACGTTCGGCCTCGGCGTCCTCGTTGTCGATCGTGTCGACCTCCGGATTGCCGGTGCCGTCGCCGTGCGAGGCGTTCTCGATCAGGTCTTCCTCGGCCTGCTCGAATCCCTCGGACGACGCCTCCGCCTGCCTCCTCGACGGGCTCCATGGCGGGATCGTTCTTCTCGTCTGGGTCGTTGATCTCCATGCGGGCGTGCTGCCCGCGCGCGCTCAGGCCGAAACCGTTGCGGGGCGGCGCACGAACGCGCCGATCACCTCGGCGAGCCGCTCCGGCTGGTCCTCGGCGATGAACGTGTAGGCGTCGGGGATCTCCTCCAGCGTCGCGTTCGGCATCTCGCCGGCGAGCCGCCGGCGTACTCGACCGGGAAGAGCTTGTCCTCCGTCGCCCACGCGAGCAGGACCGGCTTGTCGAAGCTCTTCAGCTTCTCCGCGGCCTCGACCGTGTAGCGCGGATCGACCGCGCGGAAGATCTTCCCGATGTCGCGGCGCACGCCGCGAGAGGTCCGCACCGGCCCGAGCCACTCGTCGACGACGGCCTTCTCCGGCTGGCGCTTCGTGACCCAACCGAACGCGATCGGCAGGCGCTGCGCCATTCGCGGCCTGAGCGACTGCGTGATGAGCCAGACCGAGCCGGGGATCTTCGTGATCGGCCCGAGCGGCTTGAACGGCGGCGGCGGGAACCGGTCGTAGACGTCGCACGAGGTGAGCACGAGCCGCGACACGCGATCCGGGTGCTCGGTGGCGACGAGCTGGCACAGCGCGCCGCCGGTGTCGTTGCCGACGAGGGTGACGCTCTCGAGCCCGAGCGCGTCCATGAAGTCGACGATCATCTGGGCGAGCGCGGGCGGCGAGAGGTCCGCGTCCGGCGACAGCGGGGTCTCGTGCGACCCGAACGGCCAGTCGGGGACGATGCAGCGGAAGTCCTTCGAGAGCTGCGGGACGACCTTGCGCCAGAGGCTCCCGTTCACGAGCACGCCGTGCACGAACAGCAGCGGCTCGCCGGTGCCGTCCTCCCGGTAGCGGATCGTTCCCTGCGGCAGATGGACCTCGTGCTTCATGAACGCCTCCTTTACATACAGTCTGTACGTATCTAGCATACAGGCTGTATGAAAGTCAAGGCGCGCCAGCCGGAGGCGACCCGCGCGGCGCTCGTCGCGGCGGCGCGCGAGCTGTTCGCCGAGCGCGGCTACGCCGGCGTCGGCACGGAGGAGATCGTCCAGCGCGCGGGCGTCACGCGCGGCGCCCTCTACCACCACTTCGCCGACAAGGAGGACCTGATGCGCGCGGTCCTGCACGACCTCAGCCGCGAGCTGGCCGAGACGTCGGCGACCGCGGCGCTGAAGGAGACCGACCAGTGGCGCCAGATCCTCGCGGCGGTCGACGCGTTCCTCGACGCATGCACCGATCCGGCGGTGCAGCGGATCATGATGACCGACGCCCCGAGCGTCCTCGGCTGGGACGAGTGGCGCGAGATCGACACGCAGTACGGGCTGGGCTGATCAAGGCATCGCTCGAGCAGGCGATGGAGACCGGGCTGATCGCGCGCCAGCCGGTCGATCCCCTCGCCCACCTGCTCGTCGGCGCGCTCGACGAGGCGGCGATGTACATCTCGCGCGCGGCCGACACCGGCGTGGCCCGCCGCGAGATGGGCGAGTCGATCGAGCGCATGTTCGAGGGCCTGCGCGTTTAGGCTGCGCGACCTGGACGCCTACCGCACACCCGACGAGCGCTTCGAGGATCTCCCGGACTTCCCCTGGGAGCCGCGCTACCGCGACGTTGACGGGCTGCGGATGGCGCACGTCGAGGACGGCGACGGGCCGCCGGTCGTGATGTTCCACGGCGAGCCGACCTGGAGCTTCCTGTGGCGAAAGGTCCTGCCTCCGGTTCGCGACGCCGGCTACCGCGTGATCCTGCCCGACCTGGCCGGCTTCGGCCGCTCGGACAAGCCGACGGACTTCGACTGGTACTCCTACGACCGCCACTGCGAGTACGCGGCCACGATCTTCGAGGACCTCGACCTGCGCGACGCGACGGTCGTGGTGCACGACTGGGGCGGCCCGATCGGTCTCCGAATCGCGGTGGAGCAGCCGGAGCGAGTGGCGAGGATCGTCGTGATGGACACGGGCCTCTTCACGGGGCACCAGCACATGAGCGACGCGTGGAAGATGTTCCGCGACTTCGTCGAGCGCACCGAGGACCTGCCGATATCGATGCTCGTGCGGAACGCGTGCAAGACCGATCCCGGCGACGAGGTGGCCGCTGCCTACGACGCCCCGTTCCCCGAGGCCAAGGCGAAGCAGGGGACGCGCGCGTTCCCGCTGATGCTGCCCACCGAGCCGACCGCTCCGGGAGCGGAGGCGGGCCAGCGGGTGCTCGCGGCGTTGAAGGAGGACACCCGGCCGAAGCTCTTCCTGTGGGCGGACTCCGACCCGATCCTGACGCTGAAGACCGGCGAGCGGTTCGCGGCGATCTGCAACACCCAGATCGACCACGTCATCCCGGACGCGAGCCACTTCCTCCAGGAGGATCAGGGCGAGCTGATCGGCCGCCACATAGCCGCCTGGCTAGCCCAAGTCGGCGTAGAGCGGCGCTGACCGAGCGGGCGCGGCCGCTGATGCCGTGCCAGGCATCGCCGTCCGACTCCACGCGCTCGGGCATCGACTTGATCGTCCAGCGGTCCGGCTTCAGCTTGGAGTCGTCCAGCTCCTCCCAGTGGAGCGGCGCGGCAACGGGCGCCTTTGGCCGAGGGCGCACCGCGTACGGAGGCACCGCGTGCTGCGCGTACCGGTTGCGCAGCACGTCGACGAAGATCCGGTCTCTCCCGGTTCGCCTTCAGGAACTCGGTCGTCAGCTTCTTCGGGTGCTCCTCCGCCAGCCGCAAGGCCACCGCCTTCGCGAACGCGAACGCCTCCTCGAACGGCACGCGCTTGATCGGCACGGTCACGTGGATGCCGCGCGAGCCCGTCACCATCGCGTGCGGAGACAGCCCGAGCTCGCGCAACAGCTCGCCCGTCGCACGCGCGGCGGCGCGGACCTCGGCGAACTTCTGCGTCGACGGGTCGAGGTCGAAGATGATCCGGTCGGGCTTGCGAACGTCGTCAGCCCTGCTCGTCCACACGTGCGGCGTGATCACGTTCTGCCCGGCGAGGTACACGAGCGTCGCCGTCTCGCACACGAGGATGTGGCGCAGGCTCCCGCCGCGCTTCGCGACGCGCACGTCCGGGATCCAGTCCGGGAAGTGCTTCGGGCGGTCCTTCATGAAGTGCCCCTGTCCCCCGATCCCGTTCGGGAACGCCTCCATCGCGACCGGCCGGTCGCGCATGTGCCGGACCATCACCCGCCCGACTTGCTCGTAGTAGTCGGCGAGGTCGCGCTTCGTGATCCCGGGAAGAGCTTCTTGTCCGGGTGCGAGATCTGGACGTCGCGCTTCACAGCGCCTCGGCCACCACACCAGTCGTCCGTGAAGTGCCGCCGTCCTCGTACCGATCCTCGTCGGTCCTCTGCGCAGGATCGACGAGGATGCACGGTCACCAACACCACGGGCCAGCTCGGAGTCGAGCACCGGCCGCGCTCGCGGTGATCGAAGAGGCCGAGCAGCGCCTTCGCCGCCGTCGCGCCGAGAGCACGAGGGCTCCGGCTATCACCTCAGCTCCTCTCGAGCCACGGCTGACACGCGTCGATCTCGAATCGCTTCGGCGTCCGGTGCATTCGCCGCTTTCCGCGCTCCTCGAAGGCGAAGTGCTTGACGACGTTCGTGAGTAGACCTCGGAGCGATCGATCCCGACGTCCTCCAGCGCGCGGTCGAGCTCGCGGCCGGCGGGCCCGACGAACGGCCGGCCCGCGCGGTCCTCCTTGTCGCCCGGCTGCTCGCCCACGAACATCACGCGCGACTTCTTCTGCCCCTCGCCGAACACGGTCTGCGTCGCGTGCCGCCATAGATGGCAGCCCCGGCAGCCCGCCGGCGGCCTCGCGCAGGCCCTTGAGCGACTTGCGCTCCGGCAGGAACGGCGTCGCGTCGTTCGGCTCGGCTACCTGACGTCGGTGATCAGCCACGACCCGTCCTGCTGCCGCTCGAGCGTGACCGTGCGCTGCCCGTCGGAGGCTGCGGCCTTGTCGCCGTCGAGCGAGACCTCGTAGTCGCCGAGCGGCTTGTCGTACTCGTCGAGGACCGCCTTGGCGCAGTTCTCATCCCTGTGCGAGCTCCTTGCGGTACTCCTTCGTCGCGTAGTCGCACAGCGCGGTGACGTCCTTGTTGACGGCGTCGATCACGAACCGGACGGACGCCTCGTCGCCGCCCGCGTCGCTTCCCGAGGTGCCCTCGATCAGCGGGCCGAGGTTGTAGGTGACATTCCCGTCGTCGTTCTCCTGCCGGACCTCGAGCTGCTTGTCCTCGCCCTTCACCGTCACGGTGCACTCGAACGTGTCGCCCGCTTCCGCGTCCGGAGACGGGCAGTCGGCGCCGTCGATCACGAGGCCCTCGCGCTCGGTGTCCTCCTTGATCTCGTCCTCCAGCTCGCCGCCGTCGATCGTGGTTCCCCCGCACCCGGCGAGGGCGAGCAACGAGCGCGATGGGGGCAAGCCACCTCATCACGATGGAAGTATCCCGGGCATGGACTACGAAACGCTGCTCTACGAGCAGGACGACCACGTCGTCACGCTCACATACAACAGGCCCGACCAGCACAACGCGGTCAACCGCACGATGAACACGGAGCTGCACCATGCCTGGCAGCGCTTCCGTGACGACGACGACGCGTTCGTGCTGGTGATCACGGGCGCCGGTGACACGACCTTCTGCGCCGGCTGGGACCTCGCCGACGCGGCCTCGCTGACCGAGATGCCGGACTACGAGTTCTTCAAGCGCTCGGTCTGGAACTCGCCCGGCGAATGCGGCTACACGCGGCGCGTCGACATCTTCAAGCCCGTCATCGCCGCGGTCAACGGATACGCGTTCGCGGCCGGCCTCGAGACCGCGATGCTCGCCGACATCCGGATCGCCGCGGAGAACGCCGAGTTCGGCGCGACCGAGCGGCGCTGGAACATCGTCGGCGGCGACGGCATGACCGTGCGCCTCCCGCTGATCGTCGGCTACGCGCGCGCGATGGAGATGATCATCACGGGCCGCCGCGTCGACGCGCGCGAGGCGAAGGAGATCGGGCTCGCCAATGAGGTCGTCCCGCGCGGGCAGGCGCTCGCGCGCGCGCAGGAGCTTGCGCGCGAGATCGCGGCGCTGCCACAAGGAGCGATCCGCTCGGACAAGGAGAGCGTGGTCCGCGGAATCGGGCGCACGCTCGAGGAGCGGCTGCGAATCGAGGCCGAGCTGACGCTGTCCATGTTCATGCGCAAGGACTCGCACACGATCGGCGCCTCGGCGTTCAAGGAGAAGCGCGCGCCCGAGTGGCCGCACCACGGCCTCTAGGCCTCGAGGTACGGCTCCAGCGCGTCGCGGATGTTCTGCGGCATCGGCGTCTTCGCCTTGGTCGCCGGGTCGATGAAGACGTGGCGGATCTCGCCCTGGACGACCGGCGCGCCCTTCGTCGTGCGTCGATGCGCGTCGACATCGACGTCTCCCCCAGCCGCGTCAGCCGCGCCTCGAAGTCGATCACGTCGTCGAATCTCGCCGGCCCCAGGAAGCGCACGTTGACCTCCGCCACCACCATGTCGGTGCCCGCCGTCGACCATGTCCTGGTACGAGCCGAGCGCCTCGCGCCAGAGCTCGGTGAGGATCACGTCGAAGTACGCGACGTAGTTCGCGTTGAACACGACGCCCTGCGGGTCACACTCGCGAGTAGCGGACCCGCAGGGTGTGCTTGAAGACCTTCTCGGCTACGGCGTCGGTACCGAGCTCTCGCAGGCCTCGACCGCCTGGTCGCGCGCCGGCCCTTCCGGCACGGTCTCCTCCACCACGCGCTTGCAGATGTCGAGACTTGCCTCGCGGAGGTCGTCCTCGTCGCCTTCGGCGGCCTGCTCGCAGATGTCCCTCAGGTCGTTCCTGAGGTCCTCCGAGAGCTGCTGGCTGCTCGAGTCCACGCCCTCCTTGCAGGCCTCGACCGCCTCGTCGATCGAGTCGACGTCACTCGGCGGCGCCACGCCGCCCGAGTCGTCCTCGGTCGTCTCGGTCGAATCGGCGGGCGCGCTCTCGGTCGTGGCCGGCGAGTCGTCACCGCCATCGTCGTCATCGTCATCGCCGCATCCAGCGGCGATCAGGCCGCATGCGAGCAGTGCGGCTAGAAGCAGGAGTAGTCGTTTCATAGGCGGAACCTATCCCGAATCGCCGAGCTTGTCGCGGCAATAGGCGTCTCGGGTGGCCCGGTAGCCGTTCTGCTCGACCGCGGCGAAGCCGCGCGCCCAGTTCGCGGCGTTCGACTGGATCTGCTCGGCCACCTGCTTTCGCTCCGCGTCGTCCTCCGCGTTCAGCAGCCGCTCGGCGTTCCGCCACACCAGCTCGCGCCAGCCCTTCACCATCTCCAGCCCGAGGACGTCGTCCGCCGGCGTCGAGTCGCTGTTCGTGAGCCCGACCTGCGGGTCGAAGCGGTCGCGCACGGCGCCCACGACCTTCTCGTACGAGCTGTCGAGCACCTCGTTGATCGCGTCGTGGTCCTCCTTGCGCGACGCCGCCGTCGCGTGCGCGCAACCCGAGCGCCGCGAGCACGAACGGCATGTCGTTCTGCACGTGGGCGTTGATCCCCAGCAGCATGTCCTGCGCGGCGTTCAGGTCCTTCGATGCCGCCGCGTCGAACGCGATCTGCCAGGCCTCGGGCACCGGCTTCCCGCGGCGCGCGTCGCGAAGCGCGTTGAAGTAGACGTTCGCGAACAGCGCATCCTCGACGTAGAGGTACTTCGGATACCGCAGGAAGTCCGGCCGCGCGCGCAGGACGCGGCGCAGCTCCTTCGTCAGCTCGAGGTAGGTCGTCGCGAAGACGCCGCGGTGGTCGCAGCCGAACCGCTGTTGCGCGCGGCGCAGGCGCCGAACCTCGACGTCGATGCACTTCATCGTCGCCCGCCGGCAGTGCGGCACCGAGCGCGGCTGTACCTCGGTCGGGCTCGGGCAGCGCCGGCAGGAACCGCTCCCAGTGCACGTTCGCGGGATGGTCGGAACCCCAGGCGGTGGCGCATAACCCGAGCCAACGCGCGATCGCAAGCGGCCCTCAACAGATGTACGAGATTGAAAGATCGCAAGTTGGGGCGATTGTGCCATTGAGGTGGCTATCAGCACTCGCACCAGCGACGGAACGGGTGCATGCTCGTCGCGGAGCTGGAGCGTGAGACGGCGCGGCGCGCGGCCATGGCGCTCGCGATGGAGACGCTCAGGACGCGTGACAACGGCACGGCGGAGCACTCGGACGACGTGTCTGACCCTGTGCGACGCGATCGGGCGCCGGCTCGGCTTCGACGCGAGACTGCTCGAGCAGCTGTTGCCGGCGCTCAGCTTCACGACGTCGGCAAGGTCGTCGATCCCCCTGTCGATCCTCAACAAGCCGGGCTGCGCTGACCGACGGCGAATGGGCCGTGATCCGCGAGCACACCGTGATCGGCGAACGGATCCTGCGGTCGGTTCCCGCGATGGCGGAGGTCGCGCACGATCGTGCGGCACTCGCACGAGCACTGGGACGGCAGCGGGTATCCGGACGGGCTGCAGGGCGAGGAGATCCCGCTTCCGAGCCGCGTGATCCTGTGCGCCGACGCCTTTCAGGCGATGCGCTGCGACCGGCCCTATCGCCGCGGACGCGCCGCCGACGCGGCGCTTGCGGAGATCGAGGCGTGTGCCGGCACGCAGTTCGACCCGCGTGTCGTCGACGCGTTCGTGGCTCGATCGCCGGCGCCACGCGCAACGGGGCGGCCCGCTTCACCGCGAAGTTGCGGCACGACAGCGGCTCCGCAAGAGGCGGCTTGTCGCGCTGCTGACCACGCTCGCGATCGGCGACGGGCAGTGCGGTAGCGGCAGTTCCCGAGGTGCGCGAGGCGATCAAGTCCCTCTTCGCGCCGGCACCCCGACCAGCTTCGCGGCGTCCGAGCCGCTCAAGCCGCAGGATTTCCGCTTCGAGCCGCTCGGCGACATCGCTCCGGCTTCCGCCACTGCGGTCGACAGCACCGCCGCGCAGCCAGGAGCCGGCCCGAGCGCCCGAACGACTCGGGACCGAAGACTTACGACGGGAAGCGCCGTGCCCACGAGCCTGACGTCGGAGACTGCGACGCCGCTCAGATCCTACGACCGAAGCCGGGCAGGGCCGCGGCGCGCATCCGACAGGCGAGCCGCCCAGGGATCCGGCCGAGGACGTGCCCTTGGAAGGGACGTGCCAGTCCCACGGCGGCCGGAGGGCCGCCGAGCCACCGCCAGGGAGGGCGGACGGATCCGCCCGCCCTGGGGCTCGCGCGCCGGCGCCGCAACGGTGAAGAGCGTCAGCCGCCGTCGCGCAGCATCCGCGAGCGCTCCGCGACCCGCTGAAGGAAGTCCGGTAGCGGCCGCACCATTCCGCGGCCGGTCTCGTCCTCCCACACCTGCTCGAGCTGCGCGAGGTGCTCGTCCATCACCTTGTCGATCAGCTCGAAGTCCGCGGACCTGATCGCGTCGAGCGTGCGCTCGTGGATGTCGATCGTCCACTCGGGGACGGTGGGCGCGTGCATCGCCATGTCGCGGGCGAGCTCGAGCCGCCGGAAGAGCGACCGCATCAGCGACACGACGGTGGAGTTGCCGGTCGAGCGCGCGATCGCCAGGTGGAACGCCAGGTCGAGCTGAAGGAAGAGATCCTCGTGGCGCAGGAAGTCCGGCTTGCCCGCCAGCTCCGCCTGGCGCTCGATCGTCTTCTGCATCGCGGAGAAGTCGTCGCCGCTCGCATGCACAGCGGCCAGCTGCGCGACGCGCGGCTCGAGCAGCCGCCGCGCCTCGAGCACGCCGGCCACCTCGCCGACCCGAACCTCCCACCCGACCTTCACGAGGTCGCGCGGGCACCAGCTCGCTGCGGACGAAGATGCCGCCCGTCTGGCCGCGGCGTACCTCGAGCACGCCGGCGTCCACCAGGACCTTCACCGCCTCGCGGACCGTCGGGCGGCTGATCTGCATCTGCGCCGCGAGATCCCGCTCGGATGGAAGCCGGTCGCCAACGTGAAGCTCGCCGGCGCGCAGCTTGTCGGCGATCTGCTGCAGCGCCTCCTCGAACGTGCGCCTGGTCGAAACCGGCTCGAACTGCCTTTCCATCGCCAGCGAGTGTACGGCGGCGCGGCTGGTCAAGCCACTGCTTGCAAGCCGCGTGAGCGCCCGTCGCGGCGCGCACGCTCGACCCGCTCGAGCGCGTGGCGCTCAGCTACGGTCGCCGGCGGCTCGCCGTTGCGGCGCGACTCCTCGAGCGCCTCGCCCAGGCGTCCCATGGCGGTGGCGAGGCGCTTTTCCACCTCGGCGTCGTCGGCCGGCTTCCACTCGGCCGAGCAATTGATCAAGCCGCCACAGTTGGCCAGGAAGTCCGGTACGTAGAGCACTCCACGCGCCGCGAGCCGCTCGACGACCTCCGGCCCAGCGAGCGGGTTGTTCGCGGCGCCGCAGATGATGCGGCAACCGACGTGCTCGTCGACCGCCCCGCCGGCCGCGCACGGCGCGAGCACGTCGAGCTCGCGTGCGAAGAGCGCCTCCGCCGACTGCGCGGGCTCAGCGACGCCTTCATCGGCGAGCGCATCGAGCCGGGATGTGTCGACGTCGAACGCGAATACGCGCGCGCCCGCGCGCGCGAGCTTCCGGACGAGTGACCCGCCGACCTTGCCGACGCCCACCACGCCGACGGTGCGGCCGTCCAGGTCCGGAGAGCCGGTTGCCGAGCTGAGCCCGAGCTGCATGGCGCGCATCACGGTCTCGGCCGTGACCGGCGACGGGTCGCCGCGCCCGCCGTTCTCCACCGACTTGCCGACGACCCAACGCGTGTCGCGCGACATCAGGTCGATGTCGGCGGTGGTGGTGCCTATGTCCTCGGCGGTGATGTACGCGCCGCCGAGCTCGTTGACAGCCTCGGCGGCGGCATGCAGACGTGCGTCCCGAAGCTCGGTCGCGCCGTCATCCAGCATCACGGCCTTCCCACCGCCGAGATCGAGCCCCGCCGCCGAGGCCTTGAGCGTCATCGTGCGTGCGAGGCCAAGGACGTCCTCCAGCGCCTCCCCCAATCCGCCGGGATAGGCCCGGATGCGCATGCCCCCAAGGGCCGGGCCGAGCACCGTGGAGTGCACGGCGATCACGAGTCGAAGTCCGATTTCCGGCTCCTGCCGGATGACCACCCGCTCGTGCTCGATTCCATCCGTTGCCGGTTGCAAAATGGTCATTACCATTTACCATATACCCAGGAAGGGCTTTTGCCAAGCGGTTTGAGGGGAGTGAACGAAGCTTGTCCATAGGTCAGGTGCCCGGCGAGGGCGTACGCACGCGGCGCAGGTTTCCCCCGCGCCCGGACATCCGCCGCGAGGTCTCGCTGCAGGACCGCTACGAGCTCGAAGACGGCCGGATCTTCCTGACCGGGATCCAGGCTCTCGTCCGGATCGCGTTCGACCAGCACCGCGCCGATGCGCGCCGCGGACTGAAGACGGGCACGTTCGTGTCCGGCTACCAGGGCTCCCCCCTCGGCGGCCTCGACCGCGAGTTCCAGCGCCAGCGCAAGATGTGCGAGCAGCACGACGTGTTCGCCGTCCCGGGTCTCAACGAGGAACTCGGCGCGACGTCCGCGTGGGGTGCGCAACTCGCGAGCACGCTTCCCGGCGCGCGCTTCGACGGCGCTCTCTCGATGTGGTACGGCAAGGCGCCCGGCATCGACCGCGCGACGGACGCCCTCCGACATGCCAACTACTCGGGCGTCTCACGGACGGGCGGCGGCCTGATCGTCGTGGGCGACGATCCGAACGCGAAGTCCTCGACCATTCCGTGCGCGTCCGAGTCGCTGCTCGAGAGCCTGCACGTCCCGACCTTCTACCCGGGCACGGTCCAGGAGGTGCTCGACCTGGGTCTGCACGCGTGGGCATGCTCGCGCGCGTCCGGCCTCTGGACCGCCCTCAAGATCGTCACCAACGTGGCCGACGCCGCCGGCACCGCGCAGGTCGCGCCGGACCGCGTCTCCCCCGTGCTGCCCACGATCGAGTGGGAAGGCCGCCCCTTCGAGTACACGCCCAACGCCAGCATGCTCGCGCCGGCGTCACTCGAGATGGAGCGCACGCTGCTCGGCCCGCGGACCGAGACCGCGCTTGCCTACGCGCGCGCGAACCGCGTGAACCTCATCGAACGCTTCGGCGCCGACGCCTGGATCGGTGTGGTCGCCAGCGGCAAGAGCTACCGCGACCTGCGCCAGGCCTTCGCCGACATGGGCCTCGACGACCGTGGGCTCGCGCGCGCGGGTATCCGCCTCCTCCACCTGGGGATGATCTCGCCGCTCGACCCAGAGGTCGTCCGGGAGTTCGCCGCCGGCCTCGACGAGATCGTCGTGGTCGAGGAGAAGCTGCCGTTCCTGGAGCGGCAGCTCAAGGAGGTCCTCTACGGCGAGCCGGGCGCGCCGCGAATCTTGGGGAAGAAGGACGACAGGGGAGCAACGTTGCTGCCGGCCGAGGGCGAGCTCGACGCGGACGCGATCGCGCGCGCCCTCGGCCCGCGGCTGCTTGCTGCACGGCTCGATCGCTTCGGTCGAGGGACGCCTGAGCAAGCTCGACGAGAGCGTCTCGCGCCCTCTGCCGCTTCCGATGGCCGCCCGCACGCCGTTCTTCTGCTCCGGCTGTCCGCACAACAGCTCGACCCCGGCGCCCGAGGGCACGCTCGTGGGCGCGGGGATCGGCTGCCACACGATGATCTTGCTGAACCCCGAGGGCCGCGGCGACATCACCGGGATCACGCAGATGGGCGGCGAGGGCGCGCAGTGGATCGGCATGGCCCCGTTCACCGACGACGAGCACTTCGTCCAGAACCTCGGCGACGGCACCTTCCACCACTCCGGCTCGCTCGCGGTCCGCGCCGCGGTCGCCGCCGGCGTGAACGTCACCTACAAGCTCTTCTACAACGACGCGGTCGCGATGACCGGCGGCCAGGCGGTAGAGGGCCAGATCCCGATTCCCGACCTGACGCGCTGGCTCGAGATCGAGGGCGTCAAGCGCATCATCATCACCACCGAGGACACGCGCCGCTACAAGCGCGTGCCACTCGCTCCGATCGCCGAGGTCCGCGACCGCAGCGAGCTGATGGCCTCCCAGGAGGAGCTCGCCGGCGAGGAGGGCGTAACGGTCCTGATCCACGACCAGGAGTGCGCCGCCGAGAAGCGCCGCAAGCGCAAGCGCGGCAAGGTCGAGGAGCCGCCGCAGGAAGTCCACATCAACGAGCGCGTCTGCGAGGGCTGCGGCGACTGCGGCCACAAGTCGGGCTGCCTGAGCGTGATCCCGGTCGAGACCGAGTTCGGCCGCAAGACCCAGATCCACCAGTCGTCCTGCAACAAGGACTTCTCGTGCCTCGAGGGCGACTGCCCGTCGTTCATGACGGTCATCCCCTCGAAGAAGACGAAGAAGCAGCGTAAGCGGGACCGCGCAGCCGACCTTCCACTCCCCTCGGTCGAGCTGCGCGACCCGCTTCGCCTCTTCAGCGATCAGGAGTTCACGCTCCGGATGATGGGAATCGGCGGCACGGGCGTCGTCACCGTCAGCCAGGTGATCGGCGTGGCCGCCCTGATCGACGGCCTGCACGTGGCCGAGCTCGACCAGACCGGCCTCAGCCAGAAGGGCGGCCCGGTCGTCTCCGACATGCGCATCTCGCGCGAGCCGCTCGCGGGCTCGAACCGCGTCTCGTCGGCCGGCGCGGACCTCTACCTCGGCTTCGACGTGCTCGGCGCGGCGAACCCGAAGAACCTGGTCGTGGCCGATCCGGACCGGACCGTGGCCGTGGTCTCCACGCACGCGGTGCCGACCGGCGCGATGGTGCTCGACCCGAAGCAGGGCTTCCCCGCGGTTGACGGCGAGCTCGGGACGATCGACGTGGTCACGCGCCGCGAGCAGAACGTGTACCTCGACGCGCAGCGGCTGTCCGAGGAGCTCCTCGGCGACCACATGCCGTCGAACATGCTCGCGCTGGGCGCCGCCTGGCAGCGTGGCGCGCTGCCGATCTCGCTGTCGGCGATCGAGGAGGCCATCCGCCTGAACGGCGCCGGCGTGGAGAAGAACCTCGCCGCGTTCGCATGGGGCCGCGCCTACGTGCTCGACCCGGACGCGGTGGCGGCGACTGTGCGGCCCGAGGAGCCGAAGCACGCCGAGGGCCTCGAGGGCGTGCTCGACGTGCGCGTGCCGGAGCTCGTCGAGTACCAGAGCAAGGCGTACGCCGACGAGTACGTCGGTTCGTCCGCGAGGTCGAGCGCGATCGAGCAGAGCGCACGCCTGGCTCGACGGCGATCGCCGAGTCGGTCGCCCGCCACCTCTTCAAGCTGATGGCGTACAAGGACGAGTACGAGGTCGCGCGCCTGCACCTGGCCTCGCTCCCCACCGAGGGCAAGTTCTGGTTCCACCTGCACCCGCCGATCCTGCGCGCGCTGGGGATGAAGCGGAAGCTCAAGCTTGGCCGCTGGTTCGTGCCGTTCTTCCGGATGCTGCGGTCGATGCGCTGGATGCGCGGCAAGGCGATCGACCCGTTCGGCAAGGCGAAGGTCCGCCGCGTCGAGCGCAAGCTGATCGGCCAGTACCGCGACCTGGTCGAGCGCTCGCTGGGCGCGCTGACTCCCGACACGGCCGCGCTCGTGCTCGAGATCTGCGACCTGCCCGACGACATCCGCGGCTACGAGGACATCAAGCTGCGCTCGGTCAAGCGCTTCGAGATGACCGCGGAGCGGCTGGAGAAGAAGCTCGCCCGGGCGGGCGGGCTCGAAGCTGCGGCCTGAAGCCCGAACGCGCCGCCTGTAGCCAGCCGCGCGGGCCGCGAGAGCATCTGCAGCACGAGCGGCTGCGAGTCGAAGAACGACACGCGCTCGGCCGCGAGCCCGTCCTCGCGCAGCACGAAGCGGTCGACCGCGTCCCACGAGATCGGGCGGCCGCCGTACGTCGCGCTCAGCGTGAAGTGGATGAACACGAGGTTGCCGTCGACGGATGAGTCGTGCACCTCGCCGCGCAGGTCGGGCAGGAAGCTTGAAGAGGCGCGCGAACGCCTTCTTGCCGTCGGCGAGGTTGAACGTGTCGGGCGCGAGCGGCTGGATGAGCCGGACGTCGTCGGCGAGCAGCTCGTGCAGGCGTTCCGGGTCGGGATCGCTCCACCACTCCGCGAAGCGCTCGACGAACTCCGCCGACACGGTCAGCCGAGCACGATCTCCGCGGCCTGGCGGACCGTGTTCGCGTCGCCCGCGATCAGGAGTGTCGTGACGATCGACTCGCGCCACGGCGTCGACGTCGTCGCGGATCTTGTCCGGCGGGCCGATCAGCGACAGCTCCTCGATCAGCTCGAACGGGATCGCGGCGCCCGCCTCGTCCTTCTTGCCGTCGAGGTACAGCTCCTGGACCTCGTCGATCATCGACTCGTAGCCCATCCGGATCGCGACGTTGGCGTGGAAGTTCTTCCCCTTCGCCCCCATCCCGCCGAAGTAGAGGGCGTAGAACGGGCGCAGCATGTCGGCCGCGGCCTGGACGTCGTCGGAGACGATGAACGGCACCGACGCGACCACCTCGAACTCCTCGGGCTTGCGCCGCGCGCCCTCGCGCGCGAAGCCCTCGTTCAGCGCGTCGCGGTACATGTCCTCGTGCTGCGGCGAGAACAGCATCGCCACCCAGCCGTCGCAGATCTCGGCCGCGAGCGCGATGTTCTTCGGGCCCTCGGCGGCGAGGTAGACCGGGATGTCCTCGCGCAGCGGGTGGATCGACGCCTTCAGCGGCTTGCCGAGCCCGGTGCCATCGGGTAGCGGCAGCGGGTAGTGCGGCCCGTCCGCGGTGACCGGTCCCTGCCGCGCCCAGATGTCGCGCAGGATCCCGATGTACTCGCGCGTGCGCGCGAGCGGCTTCGCGAACGGCATCCCGTACCAGCCCTCCACGACCTGCGGGCCGGAGACGCCGAGCCCGAGGATGAAGCGCCCGCCGGAGAGGTGGTCCATCGTCATCGCCGCCATCGCGGTGGCCGCCGGCTGGCGGGCCGACATCTGGACGATGCCCGTGCCGAGCTTGATCCGCTCGGTCTGCGATCCCCACCACGCGAGCGGAGTGAGGCAGTCGGAGCCGTAGGCCTCCGCGGTCCAGACCGAGTCGAAGCCGAGCTTCTCCGCCTCGGCGAGCGCGTCGGTCACGCCGGGCGGCGGGCCGCCGGCCCAGTAGCCGGTGTTGAGGCCGAGCTTCAGGCTCACGCGGGGAACCTATCGAGGACCCACTCCGGGCCCAACTCCTCGCGGCGGTACGAGCGCCCGCGCATGCGCACGTAGTCGCGCGTGCGCGGGTCGAGCGGCAGGCCGCTTTCGACCGGATACCACTCGTTGTGCTCGCGAATCAGCTCGTTCAGCTCATCGAACCGCCAGCGGCGCGCGAGCGCATGCCAGCGCTGCGCGAAGCGGTCGCGGTCTTCGCCGCACTCCTCGCGCAGCCGCTCGTAGGCGGCGCGCAGGCGGCGCCTGTGGGCCCGCGTCGCGTCCTCGATGTCGCGCAGGCGCTGCATGTAGCGCGGCATGACGCCGGCGGCGAGATAGCTCTCGACCGATCGCTTCGTCTGGCGCGCGCGGCGCGAGAGCGGCTTACCCTCGACTGCATCTTCGAATCGCTTCGCAAGCTCACGCTCGTAGGCGGACGATTCCGTCATCGCGCTCCCCATTCTGGCGCTCGTGGCCGCTCGCGCTCGTCGCGCCGGCGGACGCCGCGGCCCGCGACTTCGCCATCTCGTCCTTCGACGGCACGCGGATCCAGGCGCACTTCATGCCGGCACCCGGCGGCGGCCGCTCGCCGACCGTCCTATACGGCCCCGGCTGGGGCAACGCCGGCACGACGAACGAGGGCCGGGAGACGAGCGAAGCCGACGGCACGGTCGGCATCGGCGCCCTGCGCCAGGCCGGGTACAACGTCCTCACGTGGGACCCGCGCGGGTTCGGCGCATCCGGCGGCGAGGCCGAATGGGACTCCCCTGAGTACGAGGCGCGCGACGTGCAGGCCCTGCTCGACGCTCTCGCGGGGCTTCCCGAGGCGCAGCTCGACGAGCCGGGAGACCCGCGGGTCGGCATGGCGGGCGCGAGCTACGGCGGCGGCATCCAGTGGGTGACCGCCGCGATCGACGATCGCCTGGAGGCGATCACGCCCGTCGTCTCGTGGCATTCGCTCGTGACCAGCCTCTACAAGGGCGGCGTGTTCAAGGCCGGCTGGGGCAGCGCCCTCTGCGGCCTCGGGGGCGTCCAGGGCGTCTCGAACGGCCTCGTCAATCCCGCGGGAGTGCAGACCGGGTCGATGGACGCGCACATGTACTCGATATGCCAGAGCGGCCTCCTCACCGGCCGCCTCTCCGCCGGCGACCGCGACTGGCTCGAGTCACGCGGGCCCGGGGTGACGTGGGTGGACCGCGTGCGCACGCCCACGCTCGTGCTCGGCGGAACGATCGACACGCTGTTCACGCTGGCGGAGGCAACCGAGAACTACCGCGTGCTGCGCTCGCACGGTGTCCCGGCCCGGATGCTCTGGTTCTGCGGCGGCCACGGGACGTGCCGGACCTCCCGCGGCCCAGCGGCCTACTTCGAGGCTGCCGTGCTCCGCTGGCTCGACACCTACGTGAAGGGCGACGGGGCGGCGGCGTCGGAGCCGCGATTCGAGTGGATCGACCAGGAGGGCGACTGGCACCAGGCGTCCGACTATCCACTCGCTGACGCGGGCAGCCTCACGGCCAGCGGCAGCCGGACGCTGCAGCTGGTGAGCGGCGACGCGGGCAGCTCCGGCACCGCCACTTCGGCGACGCCGTCGGCGAGCGGCGTGGACCTGGCGATCCCCGCCCCGGACGGGCGCACGAGCCTCGTCGGCGCGCCCGACGCTCGAGCTCGTCTACCGCGCCCAGGGCACGACCGCCGAGGCGCGCGCCTACGCGCAGATCGTCGACGAGGAGCGCGACATCGTGATCGGCGGCCAGGTGACACCGCTGCCGCTCGAGCTCGACAACCAGGAGCACACGCTCCTGCTGAACCTCGAGACGGTCGCCTACGCGCTGTCGCCGTCATCGCGCCTGCGGCTGGAGATCATCCCGGCGAGCAACGTCTACGGCAGCCAGCGCTCGAACGGCCGCGTCGAGCTGAGTCGCATCGCCGTCACGCTCCCGCTCGGAAAGGACCCGGGCGGCGGAGGCACCACCCCGCCGCCCCAGGGCGGCAGTCCCTGCACGCCGACGTTCTCGCCGAAGTCCGTGAAGCGCCGCGATGACGGCCGCGTCCGCATCCGGCCGCGGATTCGCTGCGGCGACGCGCGCCTTCGCAAGCGCGTGAAGATCTCGGACGGCCGGCGCAAGTGGTCGCGGCGAACCGGCAAGGTCCACATCCTTCGCGTCCGGCCGAAGGCGGACCGGCTCGTGGTGCGCTTCCGCCACCGCGGCGACCGCCACAAGGTGCGCGTCCCGATCGAAGGCTGAGCTCAGTCCAGCCGAAGCCGGAACGAGTCGCGCGCGCTCGATCGGCCCGTGATCACGAACCGGCCGATCCGGCCGACCGGCTCCGGCGCGAGCGTCGGCCACGACGCGCAGCGCTCGCGGCCCGCCGTGCTCCGGCGAGTCGGCCGCGTAGCGACCCGACCCGAGCAGCCCGCGGCGGTCGCGGAGCGGCGACCGTGCCGCGGCATGCCCGGATCGGGCACGCGAACCGCAGCACGAGCTTCCGCGCCGACAACGCGTGGATGGGTGACGACGTAGAAGAACCTGCGGATCCGCTCGCACGCGCGCCCGTACGGGCCAGGCGGCCGGAAGCGCTGGCGGAAGGCGACGTCGCGTCCACCGCCGCACCGAACACGCTCCGCGTCGACCACGTCGTCGCCCGCCCCGCCGACCGCGCGGCCGCGCAGGGTGATCGTGTCGTCGCCGCCGCGCCCGCGGCCCGTGTCCCTTTCGCCCGCCGAGGCCGCCGTACACGAGGTTCGACCGGGAGTCGCCGAAGAGACGGTCGGACGCGCTGCCGCCCGCGATGTCCTCGAAGCCGGCCAGGCGGTCACGTCCTCCTCGTCTGCCGCCCCGCCCCGCCGCGATGTCGACCGTCACCGGCCTCCTATGCGACGCGTACGTGATCAGGTCCCGCCCAGTCGCCGCCGTCGAGGTTGTCCGCATCCGGGCCGCCGTCGATCCGGTCGTCGCCGCCGCCTGCCACGACCGTGTCCGCGCCGCGGCCGCCGTTCAGCAGGTCGGGACCCGTGTGGCCGCCGATCACGTCGTCGCCGGATCCGCCGATGACCTCCGCGACATCGAGGCCGGCGAGCGGCCCCAGCGCCACGGCGTCGGCTCCGTCGCCGGCGTCCACGAAGACACTGACGTGGCGGGCGCCGGCGGGCAGCGCCGCACCTCACCTCCCCCGGCGCGGATGCCGCACAGTTCGCGCCGGCTGAGAGCACCGCGCTCCCGAGCTCGCGCACGACGAAGCCGGCGCCGTCCTGGGCGACCCGCAGCCTGTTGGCTTCGCCCGGCGCCGCCTCGACGGCCAGCGTGTACGCGGGCTCCGGCTCGATCTCGGGGATCGGCGGCTCGTACTCGAGCGTGACCGTCGCCGCGCTCGCGGCCTGAGCGGGAACGAGCGCCATGACCGCTACGAGGATCGCGGCGCGCAAGGTCAGCGGATCACGCCGTCCGCAAGCAGCGCCCGCCGGATGTACCGCAGGGCCAGCGCGGCGCCGTTCTCGTTCAGGTGGACGCCATCAGCGCTCCCGCACCACGACCCGCTCGCCGTCGATTTCCATCCGCCGGCGGTACTCGTAGCGCGGGAGTGAACAACGCAGGCCATGTCGAGCAGGCGAACGCGGTCGACGCGCCGCGCGGCGAGGCCCAGCGCGTAGTTGACGGCGAGGCCGATCCGGCGGCGGTACTCGTCGTTGGGCGCGGGGAACGTCAGCCAGTACACGAACCGCCCGCGCGAGGCGTACGTCTCCATCATCCGCCGCGCGTCGCGCGCGTAGGCCTCGATCCACGCCCTGCGGCAGCAGGCGACCTCGCGGCCGCGGTCGTCGAGCATCGCGAACCCCTCGTTCGCGCCGAGCATCATCACGGTCGCGCGCGGCCGGTAGCGGCGCATCTGGATGCGCGAGTACTTGACCCAGTTGGTCCGCCACGACTTCGAGATGCCCTCGCCCGGGCGGCCGTCGTGGATGATCCGCGCCTCGCCGAGCTTGCGCTGGAGTCGCTGCTTCGCGACGGTGGCGATCGAGTCGATCGTCGAGTCGCCCGTCATGAGCACGCGCGGCGGAGCGGCCGTCGCGGTGGAGACGATCACGAGTGCCGCCAGAAGCGGCGGCATCCATGCCAGCCGACGAGTCAGGATGTTTTCGATCATAGGGCCATAGGCGCGATCGCTAGCCTCGCTGCCTGTGTCAACACAGTACGTCTTCACGATGTACCGCTTGTCGCGCGTGCACCCGCCCGACAAGGAGGTGCTGAAGGACATCTCGGTGTCGATGATCCCGGGCGCCAAGATCGGCGTGATCGGCCCGAACGGCGCCGGCAAGTCCACGCTCCTGCGGATCATGGCCGGCCGCGACACCGACTTCCGAGGCGAGGCGCAGCTCGCGCCCGGCGCGACCGTCGGCCTGCTCGAGCAGGAGCCGGAGCTCGACGAGAGCAAGGACGTGCGCGGGAACGTCGAGGACGGCCTCGCCGAGCTGCGCGGGCTGCTCGACCGCTTCAACGAGCTGTCCGCGAACTACTCCGAGGAGACCGCCGACGAGTTCGCTCGCATCCAGGAGCGGATCGACGCGACGGACGCGTGGAGCCTCGACCAGAAGCTCGACATCGCGATGGACGCGCTGCGGCTGCCGCCCGGCGACGCCGACGTGTCGAAGCTCTCAGGCGGTGAGCGCCGCCGGGTCGCGCTCTGCAAGCTGCTCCTCGCCGCACCCGACCTGCTGCTGCTGGACGAGCCGACGAACCACCTGGACGCCGAGTCGGTCGCGTGGCTCGAGCGCCACCTGCAGGAGTACGCGGGCACGGTCGTGATCGTCACGCACGACCGCTACTTCCTCGACAACGTCACCGGCTGGATCCTCGAGCTCGACCGCGGCCGCGGCGTGCCGTTCAAGGGCAACTACTCGTCGTGGCTCGAGCAGAAGCAAGAGCGCCTCGCGACCGAGGAGAAGAAGGAGAAGGCACGCAAGCGCGCGATCGACCGCGAGCTCGAGTGGGTCCGGATGGGCACGAGCGCGCGCCGCAACCAGTCGAAGGCGCGACTGCGCGACTTCGAACGCCTGGTCGCGGACGAGCAGAACGTCAAGCTCGACGACGTCCAGATCCACATCCCCGTCGGGCAGCGGCTCGGCGACACGGTGGTCGAGGCCGACGGGCTCACGAAGGGCTACGACGACCGTGTGCTGATGGAGGACCTCTCGTTCAGCCTTCCCCGCGGCGGGATCGTCGGCGTGATCGGCCCGAACGGCGCCGGCAAGACGACGCTGTTCCGGATGATCACGGGCCAGGAGCAGCCGGACGGCGGCGCGCTGCGGATCGGCGACACCGTCGACCTCGCGTACGTGGACCAGTCGCGCGACGCGCTCGATGCTGAGAAGACCGTCTGGGAGGAGATCTCGGACGGCGAGGACCAGATCGACGTCGGCGGCCGGAGGATGGCCTCGCGCGCGTACGTCGCCGGGCTTCAACTTCCGCAGCTCCGACCAGCAGAAGAACGTCGGCAAGCTCTCGGGTGGCGAGCGCAACCGCGTCCACCTCGCGAAGCTCCTGCGCCGCGGCGGCAACCTGCTGCTGCTCGACGAGCCGACGAACGACCTCGACGTCGACACTCTGCGCGCGCTCGAGAACGCGCTGCTCGACTTCGCCGGCTGCGCCGTGGTGATCTCACACGACCGCTGGTTCCTCGACCGGATCGCCACGCACGTGCTGGCGTTCGAGGGCGACTCCGAGGTCGTCTGGTTCGAGGGCAACTTCGAGGCCTACGAGTCGGCGCGCCGCGAGCGCCTCGGCGACGCGGCCGACCGGCCCGCACCGGATCACGTACAAGAAGCTGACGCGCGCCTAGGCCGGCAGGTCGGTGCCGCACTCCGCGGCCACCGCGGCGAGCTGCTCCGCCATCTCGGCGCGGCGGCCGGGCGCCGTCTCGGCGAGGTTGTCGATCTCGAGCGGGTCGCGCTCGAGGTCGTAGAGCTCGAACTCGGGCTCCGCTTCGCCTGAGGGGTCGAAGTAGACGGCGTACTTCGTGTTCCTGTCGCGGACCGCGCGGATCCGGTTCGGCTGGCCGGAGACGTTCTTGAATGCGGTGCCCGCCTGGTGGTCGTCGTAGGTGAAGTGGATCGACTCGCGCACGGAGTGCGCGGGCGTCACGCCGCTCAGCAGCCCGTTTCCACCGCGTGCGTGCTGCGCGATGACCGGCGTCAGGTCGCGACCGCGCACGTCGCAGCTCGACGTGTCCGCGCCGGCGAGCGTCGCCATCGTCGGAAAGACGTCGACCAGCGACGCGAGCGCGTCCGTCTCGGCCGGCCGGTCGAACAGCGCGGGCGACGAGACCACGAGCGGCACCCGGATCGTCTCCTCGTAGACGTTGAACATCTTCTGCCGCAGGCCGCCGTGGGAGAGACCCATCTCGCCGTGGTCGGCGCAGCGCACGATCACCGTGCGCGACCGGAGCGACCCCGGATCCTCGGCATCGCCCAGCGCGCGCAGCACCCGGCCGATCTTCTCGTCGATCACGCGATGCAGGTACGCGTAGAAGCTCACGTAGTCGCGCTGCATCCGTTCGTTGCGCAGATGGCCGAGGTAAGCGACCTGGCCCATCCGCATCAGCCCGTGCACGTTCGGCTTGTTCGACAGGTCCTCGTCCAGCGTCGGCGGCAACGGGACCTCGATCTCGCGCACCTCGTCGAGCGGTGTAGCCGCCCTTCTCGAACTGCGCGGGATAGCCGAGCACGTCGTGCGGGTTGATCAGCGAGACGACCAGGCAGAACGGCTCGGGCAGGTCCTCGCGCGCGAGCCAGTCCTCGACCCCGCGGGTGTAGTGCTCGTCCCAGCCGTCGCCGGTCACCCCGGCGTTGC
The DNA here is from genome assembly GCA_963839405.1 of uncultured Thermoleophilaceae bacterium. Classification (GTDB taxonomy): domain Bacteria; phylum Actinomycetota; class Thermoleophilia; order Solirubrobacterales; family Thermoleophilaceae; genus DASPHG01. Next base: position 343,958 of record CAWIUV010000004.1, on the reverse strand, counting down.
CGCCGCCGAAGTTCACCGCCTTCGCGTTCTCGCCCGCGTCGGGCGGATCCCAGTCCGCGAAGCCGAACTCGCGCTCGAGCCGCTCGGTGTCCGCACGGCTCCAGACGCCCTCCACCGGCTTCGTCAGGTGCCACTTGCCCTTCAGCGCGACGTGGTACCCCGCCGCGCGCAGCACGTGGGCGATGCTTTGCGTGTCCGGCTTCAGCTCGGGCTCGTCGCCGCCTCGCTCGCCGCGCTGGGCGACCCCGGTCGCCAGCGCACTCGCCAACCGTCCGCGGTCCACCTCGCCGCGCAGCCCCATTCGCGCCGCCGTCTCGAGGACGAAGGGCAGGTTGCGTGGGTTGGGCAGCAGGTCGCCCATCGTCAGCGTCAGCGGCAGGCCGTGCTGCGCCGGGTACTGGCCGGAGAAGAGCGTCGCGCGGCTCGGCGTGCACATGCACGTGTTGCAGAACGCGTGCGTGAAGCTCAGCCCCGTGCGCGCCAGCTCGGCGTCGTTCGGCATGAGCTCGCGCATCCACCCCGGCTCGTCCGGCCAGTGCTGCGGGTAGCGCTGCTGGTCGGTGATCAGCAGCAGGAGGTTCGGCCGGTCCACGCTGGGCCGATCCTATGTGCCCCACGTCACGCTGGTTTCAGATACTCGGCGGTATCCAATAGGTGGATGCGCCGAATCGTCGCCCTTACCGCGCTTGCCGCCGCCTTCGCCGCCCCGGCTGCGGCAGCCGAACCGCGAACCGCGCCCGACTGCCGCTTCGAGGGCGCGCGCTCCTACGAGAGCTTCGGCTCGATCCGCACCTTCACCGCGAACTCCGGCCTGTACGGCTGCCTGACCGACGTCGGCCGCGCGCACCGGCTCGACACCGGCACGCTCGGTGCCCGCTCGAGCGCGACCCGCGCGACGCTGTTCGGCGCGGGCGACTGGGTCGGCTTCCAGTCGCGCGACCGCTCGGGCCGGACGCGCGCCCGCGCGCTCAACCTGCGCACCGGCCGCGACGCACGTGGCGCGCACCTCCGCGCCGGTCACCGCGCTCGTCGTCAACCACGACGGCACGCTGGCGTGGATCGCGGGCACGTCGCTCCGAACGAAGACGAGCTCGGGCACCGCCCGTCTGCTCGCCTCGGACGCCGCGATCGACCGCAGCTTCCTCGGCCTCGAGAACGACCGCGGCTGCGCGGTCACCTGGAAGCTCGGCGGCGAGCAGCGTTCCTCGAGCATCTACTGCTCCACCCCGTAGGCTCCAAGTGGATGCGGGTTGTCATAGCCGGAGGTCACGGCCAAATCGCTCAGCGCCTCGAGCGCCTGCTCAGCGACAGACGGCGACGAGGCGCGGGCGCTGATCCGCAGCGCAGACCATTCGGACGACGTCCGCGACTGCGGCGCCGAGCCGTATGTGCTCGACCTCGAAGCGGCTGACGAGGCCGAGACGGCCAAGGCGGTCGAGGGTATGGACGCGGTTGTCTTCGCCGCGGGCGCGGGTCCCGGCAGCGGTCCGGAGCGCAAGTTGACGATGGACTATGGCGGCGCCGCCAAGCTGATCGCTGCCGCCCTCGCGAACGATGTTCCGCGATACGTGATGGTCAGCTCGCAGAACGCCGACCCGGACGCGGAGGGCGACGACACATTCGCCGTCTACCTCCGGGCAAAGGGCAAGGCGGACGAGGAGCTCCAGAACAGCGGCCTCGACTACACGATCGTGCGCCCGACCCACCTGACCGAACGAGCCGGGCGCGGGCACCGTCGAGGTCGCCGAGCAGCGTCGCGCGCGGCAACGTCAGCCGTGACGACGTGGCCGCCGTCCTCTTCCACGCCCTCCGGCAGCCGGATGCGACCGTGGGAAAGACCTTCGAGGTCGGGCCCGGCGACGCGCCGATCGAAGAGGCCCTCGCCGCGCATTTGACACCCCGGCGGGACCGTGGTCTAGTCGGCCCATGAGCGCTCATGACTACGTCATCGTTGGAGCAGGGTCCGCGGGCTGCGTGCTCGCGGCGCGGCTGACCGAGGACCCGGACGTCTCGGTCCTCCTGATCGAGGCGGGGCCACCGGACGACAAGGACATGATCCACGTGCCCGCCGCGTTCGGCTCGCTGTTCAAGACCGACGTCGACTGGGACTACGCGACCTTCCCCGAGGCGGGCTGCAACAACCGGATGATGTACATGCCGCGCGGCAAGACGCTCGGCGGCTCGTCGTCAATCAACGCGATGGTCTACATCCGCGGGAACCGGCTCGACTACGACGGCTGGCGAGACGCGGGCAACCCCGGCTGGGGCTTCGACGACGTCCTCCCCTACTTCAAGCGCAGCGAGGACAACGAGCGCGGCGAGAGCGAGTACCACGGCACCGGCGGACCGCTGTCCGTCAGCGAGAGCCGTTCGAACAACCCGATGGCGGACGCCTGGGTCGAGGCGGCCGTCGAGGCCGGGCTCGAGCGCAACGAGGACTTCAACGGCGCGGCGCAGGACGGCGTCGGCCGCTACCAGGTGACCCAGCGCAACGGCATGCGCTGCTCGACCGCTGTCGCGTTCCTACATCCGGTCGCCGAGCGGCCGAACCTGACCATCGAGACGCGCGCGCACGTGCACCGCGTCCTGTTCGACGGCACGAAGGCCGTGGGCGTGGTCGCCGAGCGCAACGGCGAGCTGGCCGAGGTGCGCGCAGAGCGCGAGGTGCTCCTGTGCGCGGGCGCGTACAACTCGCCGCAGCTTCTCCTCCTGTCGGGCGTCGGCCCCGCCGAGGAGCTCGCCCAGCGCGAGATCGAATCGGTGGTGGATCTGCCGGAGGTCGGGCGCAACCTCCAGGACCACGTCCAGGTCGGCGGGATCTGGACGACCGAGGAACCTGTTTCGCTGATCCTCGGCGCCGAGCCCGAGTACCAGGAGGCCTTCGAGGCCCGCGGCGAGGGCCCGCTCACCTCGAACGTCGCCGAGTCGGGCGGCTTCTGGCGCTCGCGAGACGACCTCGACGCGCCCGACATGCAGTTCCACTGCGCGCCGGTGATGTTCGTAGACGAGGGTCTCGGCGACCCGGTCGCCCACGGGATCTCGTTCGGCGTCTGCCTGCTGACGCCGGAGAGCACGGGCAGCGTCACGCTGCGCTCGAACGATCCCACGGCGAAGCCGGCGATCCGGCACAACTTCTACGGAGAGCAGGCGGACGTCGACCGCGTGACGGTGGGGCTGCGCAAGGTCTACGAGATCGCTCGCCAGGATGCGCTCGCCCCGTACTGTCGCGAGCTATGGCTCGGCGCCGAGTCCGACTCGGACGCCGACCTGCGCACCTACATGGGCCAGCGCTCGCAGGTGCTCTACCACCCGGCGGGCACCTGCGCGATGGGAACCGTCGTCGACCACGAGCTCAAGGTGCACGGCACCGAGGGCCTGCGCGTGGTCGACTGCTCCGTCATGCCGCGCGTCGTGCGCGGCAACACGAACGCGCCCACGATCATGATCGGCGAGCGCGCGGCCGACCTGATCAGCGGCGCGCCATCGGCAGCGGGATCGACGTCGAGCCGTCAGGAGGCTCAACGCCCCACTGCCCTGACCAGTTGACGGGGGTCGTCGACGGGTCCGGCGTGCCGAAGCGCGCCTCCATGTGCGCGGCGACCTCCTCGTAGAGCTCGTCGCCGAGCACGTTGCCGCAGCAGGCCCTCCTCCGTCCGGTATAGCGGCGTCGGGCTGACGTACGCCTCGGGCGCGTCGATGCACCACCAGTCGAGCGGCTCGCTCGTCGCCCGAGCCCCAGTCGAGCTCGTGGTCGTACGGACGCAGCGTGTGCGTTTCCGCTCGTCATCGTCGTCTGAGTGGTCGATCGCGAACGGAACCAGCCCGCACGTGAACGGCTTCCAGTCGAGCGGGTCCTCCCCGCGCCGCAGCGCGGCCACATGGAACGCGCACCCCGTCGTGCCGGACGGGCCGTCGCCCGTGTTCTGGAAGACGCAGTGGCCGCCGCTGACCCGCGTGTGCCGCGAACCCGAGCTGCGCTCCTTGAACCAGTCGTCGCCGTAGCGGTCGATCAGGTCCCAGTCGTCCGCGGTCAGCTGCTTCACACGGCGGGAGACGCGCTTGAAGTCGTCCGCGCCCTCCTCGTCCTCGTCGTCCACCTGGATGAACACGCCGGCCTGGCAGCACCCTCCCACCGGCACGCCGTGGATGCCCTTGCAGCCGCAGCCGTATATGCACTTCCACGCACTCGCGAGGAAGGTCAGGTCGATCTCCCAGCGCGACGCGTCGCGCGGGTCGATGAAGGTTGCCCACTCCTTGTGGAGAGTCATCGCGTCGTTTGTAGCACCCGGAGGCGGGGAAGAGACCTTCCGTGGAGGCGACCGGCGCCTCCTGAAATCAGTGGGCCAAGTCCACGGCCCACTGTCCTCCAGCTATGTCGCGGTGTCAACCCCCGGCGTCGCGGGTCGGCCGGCACGGACCGCCAGCAGGATGCTGGTGATGATCACCCAGATTCCCCCGGCCGGGAACGCGAAGAAGCCGACTGGTGTCATGCCGACCACCGCAATCACGATCGCCAGCCAGCCCAGCCACTTCGGAAGCGCGCCGTACTTCACGATCGAGAGGCCGCACGACAGGAGCAGGACCACGATGCCGATCGCGATCGGCATGAAGTCGTTATCCCAGAGTGCCTGGAGCGCCTGGACGGCCGCGGGGTCGATGTCCTCCACCGCCTCGACGAGCGCGACCGAGATCGTCATGTCGATGCCTGCGCCGACGGCCATGATCACGGCGCCGGCCAGCACGAGCGGGGACAGGAGCCCGTGGCCCGGCGGCTCCGCCGCGGCGAACAGCTTGCGCAGGTAGGCACCGAAGAAGAGGAGCGAGAGCACGGCGAGCCCGCCCACGATCGTGGAAGCCCAGATGGCGTCGTCGTTGTCGACGTAGTGCTCGATGATGTCCTGGACGGGCTCACCGGCGTCAGGCGGCTCGCCACTGATGACAAACGACGTGATCAGCAGCACGACGAACAGCACGCCCGTAAGCGGAAGAAGGCGGTCCTTGTTCACGTCACTCCTCCTGTTTGGAAGACGGCGCCGCGGCGCCCGGGGCCTTATGGCCCCGAGCGTAACCGCGCCACCGGCTGCCTAGCCAGCTCTGTTGAAGATCTGACCGCGCACGGCTCCGTCTGGGAAGGCTTCGTTGTGCACGTTCACGTAGAACCCCTGCGGGTTGCTACGCAGCTCGTCCGCCAGCGACGACGAGATCGCCGTGCAGCGGCTCGAAGAGCCCGGATCGCCCTTCCTCGGGTGTTTGAGCGTCACGACGACGGGACCGTCCTCGCCCTTGGTCCCCCGATGGATGTGTGCCGCGATGGGGTCGGCGATGTTCGCGACTGTGATACCCGAACAGAGCCGATTGCCATCGATGATGCCCGTGAACGATCCGCGACCATTGCGGTCGCCACCGCCGACCTCGTTTGAGCCGTTCAGGACCCCGAAGCCGGCGCGGAAACTCTGCTGGGACGTCTCCGACTGCGCGGCCAGCGCCGCCGCAACGCCCACACCTGTCAAAAGGGCCACCACGAGGGCGGCAATGACTCGTTTGTCCTTCATGAAATGCCTCCTGCGGTCTGGTGGAGGCGAGCCTAACCGACGATGTCAGCGCATCAATTGCTGAACTCGCCCTTGAGGGTGTAGTTGACGAACGACCCGAACGAGCAGTTCTTGATCGTGATGTTCGTCTTGCCCTCGATCTTCCGCGCCTTGCCGTCGCGGGCCTTCGTGACCTCGATCGTGTGCTTGGCGGTGAAGGTGGCGTCGTCGGTGCCCGGGCACTCGTACGCGTACGGGCCCTCGGTGCCCTTGTAAACGCCGGAGTCCCTCTTCAGCGTCGACTTGTAGTGCTTGTTGACGTTCGCGCCGCCCGCGCGATCGAGCTTCACCTTCGCGCAGCCGCCCGACTCGCAGCTCGACTTGAACGTGTAGGTGTCGTTCGCCTTCGTCCCGTCGGCGACGCCGAAGTCGTTGTCCTTGACCGTCGCCACGACCTTGAACTTCCCGTTGAGCCGTGGACCGCTGCCGGCGGTGACCATTGCCGCCATCGCTGCGGAGAAGACGGCGGTGAGCACCAGGAGAATCGCGAGCCTGCGCACCGTGGCCAACCCTATACCGGGGTAGACTTCCGCGCCAGGGAGCCGATGCGCGGGGGGATCGTCACGTTGCTGCTCGGCGCGCTCATTGTCGCGCCCGCGGCGCATGCCCAGATGGACCCGGTGGCCGAGAAGGGCGACCAGTTCGCGCCGCGTGAAGCCGGGACCGTCGAGAAGCTGCGGTTCTGGTACGGGCCGTATGCCGTTCCGCCGGGGAACGACTACAACCGCTTCGACCTCAACCTGCCCATCCACGACGGCTACGTCATGTCGATCGAGCCCGGGCTGAAGCGCGTCCAGGACCTCTCCGTGCCCACGCACCAGGAGGCGCACATCCATCACGCCCACTGGCTCCGATTCGACCCCGGCAACGACCACGACAACTACACGTACGGCTTTACGCAGTGGCTATGGGGCACCGGCGACGAGGAGACACGCGCGGACGCGCGGCGGCAGACAAGGCCGACCCGAAGGGGCCGGTCTACGGCGGCCAGACCGGACCGGGCGAGGTCGAGCCGGTCATCTACATGATCCACAACAAGACGTCGCAGCCGCTCAACACGTGGATGGTGCTCGACGTCGTCTTCCTGCACGGCTCGGAGGAAGAGCTCGAGGAGAAAACGGGACGCGATCACCGCAGCCCGACAGGAGTGATCTTCGGCCGCACCTTCGACGTGCTTCGCAATGCGCTCGGCGACGGAACCTGGGACACGGCGAAGGACGACAAGGAGGGGCCGATCGAGTGGACCTCGACGATGAACGGCACGCTCGTCGGGGCGGGCGGCCACCTCCACCCCGGCGGCATCAGCGTCACGCTCGAGAACCTGGGCTCGGAAGCGCAGCCCTGCCCGCGCACGCGTGGCAGCTTCTATGGGGGCACGACGCTGTTCCGGTCGGAGCAGGTCAACCGCCACACCCCGCTGTCCGAGGACTACCAGATGACGATCTCACGCCCGCAGTGGCGCGCTCCCATCCGCGCAGGCGACCGGCTGCGCATCAACGGCAAGTACGAGAACAAGCGCTACGCGTGGTACGACGCGATGTCGCACGTCGGAATCTTCATCGATCAGGAGCAGAAGCCGCGCAAGGGCTGCGCGCCATACGCGGTCGGACCGAAGCGGAAGAAGAAGGTCAACCTCCTCCGCGGCACGCTGAACCGGCCATGGGACAAGAACCACAAGAACAACGCGTGCGGCAAGGACTGGGGCCGCCGTGCAACCGGCCGGAGCCCGACCGCGGTGAGGGAAGAGAGACCGACCTGGTGACGATCCAGGGCTTCCTCTACACGCCGGGCGATCGCAGCCTGGCGGGCGAGATGGGCGCGCCGCCGCGGATCAAGCAGGGCAGCTCGCTGACCTTCATGAACACGGATCAGCAGCTGGCGGTCCGCCATAGCGTCACGACGTGCCGGTGGCCGTGCAACGGCCCGTACGTCACGAACTACCCGCTGGCCGACGGCCGCTGGGACTCGGGCACGCTCGGCTTCGACATCGTCGACGGCGGCAGCCCGGTGCCCACCGCGCAGACGCCGAGCGACCTGAAGGTCGGGAAGTACTCGTACTTCTGCAGGATCCACCCGTGGATGCGGGGTGCCTTCGAAGTCGTGAAGTGAGACTGGGTGTCGCGTGCGAACGTGGAAGCAGCAGAGCGGATCTATGCCGCTCGATTGAACGGCGACATCGACGGCGTGCTCGCGGAGCTGCACCCTGACGTCGAGTGGCACCCTCACCTTGCCGCGCTCGGCGGCCGTGCCGTCCGGGGCCATGACGGCGTGCGTGAATACCTCTCCTCCCTCGATGACGAATGGCAGGACTTCCGCCAGGAGCTCGAGGAGGTGTTCGACGCCGGCGACGAGGTTGTCGTGTTCCTGAACACGCACAGCCGCGGGCGCGCGAGCGGCGTCGAGCTGCACTGTCCACGTGGCGCACGTTCTCCGCTTCGCCGACGGCAAGTGCATCGAGAGCCTGCACCTATCTCGATCGCGACGAAGCGCTCAGGTCCGCAGGACTGCGCTAGCCATCGAGCTCGATCTGCTGCGGCTCGTCGCCTAGCGGCCAGATGTAGACGCGCTCGCATCCCGCGTCGGCGTAGCCGGCGAGAACCTCGGCGCAGTGCTCCGCGGAGCCGACGCAGACCTGTGAGCGCAGCTCCTCCGCGTCGCGCTTCAGCAGTGGCGCGAGAACGCCGTTCAGCACCCGATCGGCGTCGGCCGGGTCTCTCCGTCACCCACGTCCACATCGTTGAGAGCCCGTTCGGGAATCCGTCGGGAAGACGTTCCCGCGCAGCCGCGAACCGCTCCGGCGTCGTGTTGTACGCCGAGGCGAGCCAGCCGTCGGCGAGCCGCGCCACACGGCGGAGGCCCGCCTCCGAGCCCCAGCTGCCGATCCAGACCGGGATGCCGCCCGGCCGTCGAGGCTTCGGCGCAAGCGGCGAGTCGTCGCCGACAAGTTCGCGCAGCTTCGTCACCGTTTCGTCGAAGCGACCCCAGCGATCTTCGAACGGAATCCCCACCGCTTCGTAGTCGAGCTTCGACGATCCGGGCCCCACGCCGGCAATCACCCGCCCCTCCGTGAGGACGTCGAGCGCCACGAGCGCCTTGGCAAACGCCACGGGCCCGCGCAGCGTCGCGAGCGCAATCGTCGTCGCGACGGCCATGTCCCCCGTGCGGTCCGCGACGGCGGCCAGCGCTGTCGGGCCGTCGAGCCACGGTGTGGAGAAGAAGAAGTGATCGTTGGCGGAGACGGCGGCGAACCCGCACTCCCGCGCCGCGTCCACCGACGCCTGGAGGCGGCGAAGCGATTGTCCCTCCTCCCCGAACTCCATCAGCGGCAGGTGGACGCCGAGTTCCACGGTTTAGGATCGACAGATGAGCCCCGATCCCGCCCAGATCATGCAGGTCGGAATGGGGTTCATGGGCTCGAAGACGCTGCTGTCCGCTGTCGAACTGGATCTCTTTACCGAGCTGGGGAGTGACGCACTCACCGGCACCGAGCTCACGCAGCGGCTGGGCCTGGATGAACGCGCCGTCCCGGACTTCCCGGATGCGCTCGTCGCACTCGGGCTCCTCGACCGCGATGGTGACGGGGCCGAGGCGCGCTACAGCAACACCGAGGACACCGCCTTCTTCCTCAACAAGGAGAGCCCCGCCTACATCGGCGGCATCCTCGAGATGGCGGGCGCCCGCCTCTATCCATTCTGGGGCGACCTGACCGACGGGCTCCGGACCGGCGAGCCGCAGAACGAGATCAAGCGGACCGGCAAGGCGATGTTCGAGGAGCTCTACAGCGATCCGGCGCGGCTGGAGCAGTTCATGGGCGCTATGGCGGGCATCTCGGCGGGCCCGTTCATGGCGCTCGCGGAGAAGTTCGACTTCTCTCCCTACAGGACGCACTGCGACGTCGGCGGCGCGACAGGGCAACTCTCGATCATCGTCGCCGGGCGGCACCCGAACCTGAGTTGCACGAGCTTCGACCTGCCGGTTGTCGAGCCGATCGCGAAGCGCACGATCGAAGCGGCCGGGCTGAGCGACCGCATTCAAACGGCCGCCGGGGACTTCTTCGCCGACCCGCTACCGCAGGCCGACGTCATCACGATGGGGCTGATCCTTCACGACTGGAATCTCGAGCGGAAGATGCACCTGATCCGAGCGGCCTACGACTCGCTGCCGGAAGGCGGGGCGCTCATCGCGATCGAGAACCTCATCGACGACGCGCGGCGAGAGAACACCTTCGGTCTGATGATGTCGTTGAACATGCTGATCGAGTTCGGCGACGCGTTCGACTTCACCGGCGCGGACTTCGACGGCTGGTGCAAGGAGGCCGGGTTCAAGGAGACGCGCGTGGAGCACTTGGCCGGCCCCGCCAGCGCGGCCATCGCATACAAGTGAGCGACGCCCCGGCCGGCTTCGACCGCCGCCTGCTGGGCGACTGAGGACCGACGGTGGAGACCGTCGCGACAAACGGGATCGAAGTCGCATACAGGCGAGCCGGTAGCGGACCGCCGCTCGTGTTCGTGCACGGCGCCGCGTCGGACGGCCGACTGTGGCAGCCGCAGCTCGACGGCCTGGCCGACGAGTTCACGGTCGTGGCGTGGGACGAGCCGGGCGCGGGCGGATCGTCAGATGTGCCCGACGACTTCAGCCTCGCCGACTACGGCGACTGTCTTGCGACGCTCATCCACGAGCTCGACCTCGGGCCCGCGCACGTCGCCGGACTCTCGTGGGGCGGCACGGTGGCACTGGAGCTCCACCGCAGCCGTCCGGAGCTCGTCTCGAGCCTGATCCTCGCCGACACCTACGCAGGCTGGAAGGGCTCGCTCCCCGAGGAGGAGGTGCGCGCCCGCGTTGAGGGCCTGCATCAGATGCTCGCCGCGTCCGCCGACACCTTCGATCCCACGCTGCCCGGGCTGTTCGCCGGTGATCCCCCGGCCGAGTTCGTGCCGCTGCTGGAGGACGTCGGCCGCGCCGTGCGACCGCACACCCTCAAGGTGCAGCTCTTGCTCATGGCGGAGACGGACCAGAGTGACCTCCTTCCTAGCCTCTAGTTGCCCACGCTGCTCATCTGGGGCGAGCACGACGCCCGCTCGCCGCTGTACGTAGCGCACCAGTTCGAGAAGGCGATCCCCGACGCCCGGCTCGTCGTTATCCCGGGAGCCGGTCACGTCAGCAACCTCGAGCAGCCCGAGCGCTTCAACGACGCGATCAGGGCGTTTCTCCGCGAGCTCGCCTAGCGCCGGCGCAAGTCTTGGGCCGATGAACCGTTTCATTGACCATGCTTGGGAGGCTGAGGAAGGCTGCCGCTGCGCTCGTGGCGGGCGCGATCATGGTGTCGGGCGCGTGGGCCGGCGCGTCCCTCGTGCCCGTCGACGAGGAGCAGGTCACCGTCGCCGAGAAGGCAGGCGCGGGTGTCCTCGAGCCCGAAGGCGGCTTCCGAGCCCACCCCGGCGGCTGAACCGCCTGCCGCGAAGGCAGCCGAAGTCCCCGCGCCCCCGCCCGATCCCTCCTCGCTGCCCGCGGGGCAGGTGCTGGCCGGCGCCGCGAAGACTTCCATCCTCCCGCGCCCCGAGGACTACGACGGCACCTGGGAGCAAGATCCCGCGAAGTGCTCCACGCTCAGCGAGAGCTCGTTCAACGAGGCTCATGGAAGACCCCGCCGAGATGGGCGACCACCTGGCGGCCGCCGGCTCGGCCGTGGCCTGAGAACCCGAACTGCATCTACATGGGCGGCTTCGGGATCGGCCCGATGAACCCGGTCTCGTCTTGGAACGAGGAGTACGGCCTCTGGGTCCGGGCGGTCGCGCTCCGAGATCGCGATGGCGACGACCTCGTCCTCGTCGTGCTCGACGGCGAGGGCTACTTCTGGGACTACGGCTCGAAGTGCGACGACTGCGGGATCAAGCAGATCGCTGCCGAGCTCGCGGGTGACGCGACGCTCGGCCTCAAGCAGGAGGACATCGTCGTGGCGGCCACCCACGCGCACTCCTCGCCGGACTTCATCGGCGGCTGGGGCTTCGTGCCGAACTGGTACATGGAGCAGCTCTCCGACTCGATCAAGTCGACGATCCGCGAGGCGCTCGCGGGAATGCACCCGGCCGTGCTCGAGTACGGCGAGCACGAGGCGCGCCCCTTCAACTCGGAGCGCCGCGACACCTATCGCTCGGCCGAGGAGGAGCAGCTCGGCTGGCTGCGGGCGATCGAGGCCCGCAAGAAGGGTGCGAAGACGATCGCCACGCTCGGCTCCTACGCCGCGCACCCCACGACGTTCGGCACGAACGACGGGCAAGCGCATCCGGACTGGCCGGGCCTTTTCGAGGCGAGCCTGGAGCAGCGCTTCGGCGGCGTGGGCCTGCACTTCATGACCGGCCTCGGAAACATCTCGGCCTCCGGGTCTCGGACACACGGGCGACCCCAACAGCTCAACCGGGGCGGACGACCTGGCGGCGCTGGTGGCCGGCGTCGGCGAAGGCGACGTGATCGAGAACCCGGACATCAAGACAGCGCAGTCCACGTGGGAGCAGCCCGCGACGAACGTGCCGCTGACGGCGCTCGGCACCCCCGGCTTCTTCGACCGGCAGTTCCTGCAGACGCCGTCGACCGTGCAAACGGGCGAGGATCCCGACAAGTTCCAGTGCGTCTCGGCATCGCCGATGACGGTCGAGGTGGCGGCGTCGGCGGCGCGGATCGGCGACGAGTTCGCCCTGACCGCCGCGCCCGGCGAGATCTTCTCCAACTTCTCCAACACCATCAAGGAGAAGTCGGGCGCAGCGGTGACCATGCCGCTCGGGCAGGCCAACGACGCCCTCGGCTACATGCCGCAGTCGTTCGAGCTCAACCAGGCCGGCCAGCAGGGACTCGGGTTCGTCGGGGAGTTCCAGGGTTACGCGGTCGTCAACTACGAGGACGCGTACGCGATCGACAAGTGCTTTGGCGACATGACGCTCGAGACGTCGATCGGCCTTCTGGACGGGCTGCCGGCCGAGTAGCGCTCTATCTCTGAAGGCGGATCGCGTTCAGGTCGCGCTCGCGCACTTCGTCGATTCGCGCGAGGAGGTCGTCGATGTCGTCGTGCTCCGCGTGGAGGTAGCGACCCGCGAGCGCGTCGTAGCGCCCCGTCGCCAGCTTGCGGACGAGTTCGGGCGCTAGCTCTGGCGGCGTCCAGGGCGCGTCGTCACCGAAAGCGTCCGTCATCTCCGTCCGGACGAGCCCGGGGCTGAAGAAAAAGACCGGGATCCGTCCGGCGAGCTCGTTCGCGAGCGTTTCGCCGTAGCGGCAGACCGCCGCCTTGCTCGGCGGATATGCCGTGCGCTCGCTGCCGGGCAGATAGGCGCCACCGCTCCCCGTGATGACGATCCGCCCGCCACCGCGCTCGAGCATGGCGGGGATGACGGCGCGGCAGCAGAGGTGGACTCCGAGGACGTTGACCTCGTAGACGTGCCACCAGTCGGCGGGGTCGCGTCTCCCACGACGATCCCACCGTGCCCATGACGCCGGCATTTGCGACGAGCAGTTCGACCTCGCCCACTTCGGCGACCGCATCCTCGACCGAGCGGTGATCGGCGACGTCCACCTGCACCCATCGGCCGCCGATCTCTTCCGCAACGCCCTCCACCTGTTCGCGGCTGCGTGCACCCACGACCACGTCCCAGCCATCGCCCGCGAGCGCCCGCGCGATCCCCGCGCCGATGCCGCGGCCACCGCCGGTAACGAAGGCCCTCATGAGCGGCAGCTTATTCGCGGCAGTCCTCCTCTGAGAGAATGGCGTTATGTCCGCTTACCGGGCGCAGGCTCATCTGGACGCGCCGGTCGAAGAGGTCTGGGCGCTGATCGGCAACCCCGCCACCTATCCGGAATGGTGGCCGGCTGCGGTGGAGATCCGGGGTGAGAAGTTCGAGGTTGGTGACGTCTACATCCAGGTTGTGGGAGTCGCTGGGCGGCCGGAGTACAGCCGGGTCATCGACCGTCGCGACGAGCTCAAGGCGCTGAGCTGGAACTGCCCGACGACTGGCGGCTTCCAGCGCTGGCTTCTGACCGATGCCCAGGGCGGCACCTTCGTGGACATGGAGATGGGAATCGACGCGCCCACATTCCGATACGGACTGTTTGACAAGACGATCGGGCGCTGGTTCATGAAGCGCTGGGCAGACCAGGCCATCGACGGGTTGCGCCGGGCGCTGCTTCGGACGCGAAGGCCTAGAGCAGCTCCGCCAGCTTCTCCGCTGCGCGCCGCGCGCCGTCCGTCTCGACTTCGCGGTAGTCCACGCGACGCCCGATCTCCTCCGCGATCGCACCCGCGATCACGTCGGGCGCCGGCCGTGTCGAAATCCATCCGCCTGCCGGCGCCGTAGCGGTCGAGCCGGTGGGCTACGTGCATGTTCTGCTCGAAGTGGTGGCGCAGCGGGAAATAGAGGAACGGCCGCCGGCTGGCCGTCAGCTCCATCGCGGTCGTCAGGCCTCCCTGGACGACGGCGAGGTCGCAGGCCGCGAGGTGTCGATAGAGGTTGTGCACGTAAGCGACGATCTCGAGGCCATCGGGCTGCGGCAGCGAATCCGGGTCGATCCGCGGCCCGGCCACGACGATCATGCGCAGCTCGGGCACCTGTCGCTTTGCGTCCTCGAACGACGCGATCACCCGGCGCAGCAGGTGCGCCGCCCACGCCTGACCCGCCGACGCTGACGATGCAGACCTTCTCGTCCGGCCGGTAGCCGAGGTCGTGGCGCAGCTCGTCGCGGTCGCCGAGGCTGCGCGGGTCGAAGCCGGTGACGTATCCGGCGAACTCGAAGTTCCGCTCCGTCCAGTCGCGGATCATCGGAAGCTGCGGGCCGAGCCGCTCGTCGACGATGTCGTCGGGATTGCCGACGAACACCGCCCGGTCGCGCAGCGTCGGGTGTGCGCGCGATGTGCTCGACCATCTCGGCGTTGTAGTCCGCGGTGAGGTACGCCTCGTGCTCGCCGCCGTCGGGCATCGGCAGCCAGCCGACGAAGTCCGTCATCCACGCGTAGCGGGCCCGCTTCTCGCGCGGGTTCTCGTGCAGGTAGTAGTCGAGCTCCCACGCCTCGTCGCCGATCCACAGGTCGTAGCGGTCCTCGCGCACGATGTCGTGGAACACCATGAAGTTGTTGATCAGGATCTCGTCCATCCGGCGGATCGCCTGGAAGCAGTGCAGGTCGTGCTCGGCCGACTCGGACTCGATGTGGCGCGACTCGTTCGCCAGGTGCTCGCTGCCGGGATGGATCCGCTCGCCCTCCGCCTCCAGCACGCGCGTGACCGGGTCCTGGGCGAGCCAGTCGATCTCGAGCCCGTCGACGAGATCGCGCAGCTCACGGGCGATCGCGGCGTCGCGCTGCGCGTGGCCGAGGCCGATCGGCGACGAGATGTAGAGCGCGCGCTTGCGGCCGTCCGAGCGGTGCACGGTCGGGTCGCGGCGCGGGGTGCCGTCGATGAACTCCCGCATGGCGAGGTTCACCTGCACGGGCTTGCGCGCGTGCGGCAGGTGGCCCGGCGCCCTCGACCGTCTCGAGCCGCCCGCCGGTGATCTTCGCGAGCGCCTTGCCGTCCGGGTAGGGAGTGATCCTGTCCTTGGTGCCGTGGATCACGAGGACGGGGCAGCGCACACGCTTCGCGAGGTCGATCTGGTCGCGGCGGGTAGCGGGCACGGCGAGCCGTTCATCGCGGTCAGGCTGAGGGTCGCGCCATCGGTTTCGTGCGACCACGTGATCGCATCCTCGATCTGCTTCGTCGAGTGCGGCTCGGGCAGCATCCTCTCGGCCCACCATTGGACGAAGTCCGCGTAGCCCCCATGGCGTCCAGTAGTGGGGGTTGAGCTTTCCCCAGCTGCGCGTCGTGAGCGGCGCGCCTGCGCGCGAAGCCGTTCAGGCGCGGGTGGCGCAGAATCCGCCAGTGGAGCGAGCGCAACCGGCTGACCGGGAACATAGGCGCCGATGAAGACCAGGCCCGAGACTCGCTCGGGATGCTCGGCCGCGAGCAGCAGCCCGCGCTGCGCGCCCGTCGAGAGCGCCACGCATATCGCGCGGTCGACCGCCGCAGGCATCCATTACGTCGATCGCGTCCTGGGCGAACTCGGCCTCGTCGTACGCCGCCGGCTCCTGCGGGCGGTCGGAGCGGCCGTTGCCGCGCGGGTCGAAGCAGATGACGCGGAAGTGACGCGCGAAGTACGCGATCTGCGCCTTCCAGACGCGCGAGTGCACGAGCGTCCAGGTCGGAAGGAAGAGGATCGTCTGGTCGCCGGTGCCGTAGGACTCCCAGAACACGCGCACGCCGTCGCGCTCGATGTACCCCTCCTCGTCGGGATAACGGGCGCGGCTCCCGTCCTGCGGGCGCTGCTCGGCGTTCTGCCGGTCGCGACGGTCATGCCGTCCTCCTCTTCTCGAGGCGACACGAGCCAGCGCTCGATCCAGTCGAGCAGCTCGCCGTGCCCCTCATCGATTCCCTCCAGGCGCTCGAGCGCGAATCCCTGGCCGAAGGTCATGGTCATTGCGACGAGCGCCTCGACCGGGAACGCGTCCCCAAGGCCGTACTCCTGCGGCCGCGCGTTCGTACGCCTCGCGCAGCACTCCGCGCCACTCGGCGTTCACGTGCGCGATCCGCGGACGCAGATCCGGGCTGGCTCCACGAGAGCGCCTGCAGCTCCATCCAGATCTTCGAATAGCCCGCCTCGAGGTCCTCCTCCTGGAATCGCCATGCGGTCCGCCACTTCTCGATGAAGGGCGCGTCGGCCGCGTACATCTCGCGCTGGCGCGCGACGAGCCGGTCCGTGAAGCGCTCCAGCACCTGGACGAACACCTCGTCGATCGAGCCGAAGTAGTAGTGGACGAGGCCCTGGTTCGCGCCCGCCTCCGCGGCCAGCCGGCGCGTCGTGATCCCGGCGTGCCCGACCTCGACGAGCAGTCGCTCGGCCGCGTCAAGAAACGCCTCGGCGGTTGCGCTACGTGGCGAGGGGCTCTGGGTGGGCTGCGAGGCTGGTTTCCACGGTGTTAGTCGAACGCCTAAGGCATATGACTAACACATGCGGCGGTTGAAGTGAATCGGCTAAGCTTGAGCAAGCGATGAGTTTCCACGACGCTGCAGGTCCCATCCTGTAGAGCACGTCGGATATCCCAAGACAGGAGGCGATAGATGCCTGAGAACACGCGATAGGCACGCGCGAGGAATGGCAGGCGGCCCGAGACGAGCTGGCGAAGCTCGAGGCCGAGCAGGCGGAGCGAAACGAGGAGATCAAGAAGAAGCGGCTGCGAGCTCCCCTGGGTGCCCGTGGAGAAGGAGTACGAGTTCGACACCGAGGACGGCAAGAAGACCCTCGCCGAGCTCTTCGACGGCCGCTCACAGCTCCTCGCCTACAACATCATGTTCGGCCCCGACTACGAAAACGGCGCCTGCCCCGGCTGCACCAACGTTGGGGACGGGCTCGACGGCTCGCTCGTCCACCTGAACCACCGCGACGTGACGCTGATCTGCTTCTCGCGGGCGCCGATCGATCGGCTGGTCGCCTACAAGGAGCGGATGGGCTGGCAGTTCCCCTACGTCTCCGACCTACGACACGGACTTCCCCTTCGACTTCGGCCTTGCAATGACCGAGGAGCAGGCGCAGCAGACCCCCGAGGTCAAGGAGATGATCGACGACCCGCCGGAGTGGCTCGCAGGAGTGGTCGCGGCAGGTCGGGGCCGAGCTCAAGGACGGCCTGCGCGAAGGCCCGAGCTGGATCGCGTTCGCGCGCGAGAACGGAACCGTGTACCACACCTACACGGTGATGGCGCCCGACCCGTTCGTCGCGCCGTACTACAGCTTCCTGCTCGACCGCACGCCGAAGCCCCAGCCCGAGGAGCCGCGAGCCTGGCGCAAGGACGAGTACCCGGACTAGACCGGCTCTAGGGCATCATCTGCATGCCCGAACCCGAGCCACCGTCGCCCATCATGCCTCCGGGCTCGCTGAACCCGGGCACGTCGGAGGGCACGGCCGCCACGCCCAGCCCGAGCGCTAGCAGCAAGACCGCTACGCCCCTGCGCGCGGCGGTCGGCCATGGAAGTAGCTTCTCGGCGGCGATGAATGCCGCAATGAGAGCCATCCAGCCAAGGCTCATCACGCCGACCGCGAACAGCGCGGCCATCAGTGCCCAGCAACAGCCCAGGCACCACGCCCCGTGCCGAATGCCGAGCTCCAGCCCGCCTGCGCGGCCGTGGCGCCAGCGCTCGGCAAGAAACATCAGCGGGCTGCGGCATTTGACGAGGCAGGCGCGCTTGAACGGCGTGACCTGGTAGACGGCCGCCGCGACGATCACGCCACCGGTCACGTAGCGCCCCGCCTCGTCCCAGGCCAAGAAGCCCGGGTCCGCATCGCGCACGAGCTCGAACCCTGCGTACGCAACGAGGCCGGCAGCCGTCCACACCAGGATGTATCCCGCGACGAACAGAACGGTCGCATCGGCGGGCGCACCCTTCCCGCGCTCTCGGTGACCGGCGCGGAGCCTGTTGTAGATGAGCACCGTCGGGCTGACCGACGGGAACATCATGGCGGCCATCATCACCACCCAGACAGAGACGTAGAAGCCGAGGCTTCCGAGCTCGGCCCCGGGCGTAGCATCCATGCCGGCCATCCGGTCGTCGGTGACCACCCACGCGACGGCGGCGAGCGTGAGCAGCGCGCCGATCAGGGCGAGCTGGACCCGCTCCGGCCGCAGCCCGAACGACCGCGCGCTCATCTCGTTCGCAGCCAGCTAGGCCGCCCAGGCAAACGGGCTGGCGAACGCGGACTTGCCCTCGAACGCGTGGTCTATGCCGAATGCGCTCACCTGGGACTTCGTCGCCCGCGCGACCGCGAAGTCGTCGCCGGCCGGATGGAAGATGCCTGAGAGGCGTGCCGGCTCGCTGCCCTCCTTGCCGAACGGCACGATCTCCTCGACCTCGATCTCCCCATCGCCCACCTTGATCCGGTGGGTGCCGTTGTCATGCGAAACCTCCATCGGAACGCGTTCGACGCCCAGCTGCTCCCCGACAAGCGGCCCGAGTGCCTCCATCGGACCGCCGAGCTGTCCGCCGAAGACCGCCGCGAGCTTCTCGGCCTGCTCATCCGACGCGCGATCGTCGATCAGCACCCCCAGGCGCCAGTTGCCGTCGGTCATCACCTTCGGGGTGTCCGCGACCGCGGCGACAGTCAGGCCTCCCACATCAACGCCGTCGACCTCGCCCGTCTCGATCTGGAAAACGAGGAACGCATTGCAGCGGTCCTGGTCCGCTCCGAGGTCGAGCGACACCGTGCACGGGCACGGGATATCGCAGGAGCAGTTCTCGAAGTACTGGCCCTCAACCTTCCAGCTCATAGCTCCTCCTCGCTTGCGTGCGCCGATTCTCTACGCGGCCGGCCGACCGAGTCAAGCCGGAGACCGGTCTGACTCCGCGCGCGCGGCCGGCAACGGCGACCGTCCGGTGGCGTGACGCCCTGAGCACGCGCGCAGGCGCGAGGTGACGGCGCAGGGCGACCCCGACGGGCAGCACCGTATAGTCGGGGTGGCGGACCCACGTCGGCACGTAGTCGACTCCCGAGACCTCCGCCCCGCCCTCGTCCACGGCGATCCGCAGCATCGCGATCAGTCCGTCCTGGGTTGCCGCCGGACAGCACGCGGCGGTCTGGTTGGAGACCAGGTTGCCCTCGCCGAAGACCACCAGCCGGCCGTTGACTCGCGAAATGGGTTGGACGACGTGGGCGTGCTGACCGACGACGGCAGTGACGGTGCCGGTGCGGGTGAGGCGCCGCGCAAGGCGTCTCTGGAATCGACTCGGCGCGGCCTGGTACTCGGTTCCCCAGTGGAGGTTGACGACCACCACCTGAGCGCCGCGGCGTCGCGCGCGGCGCGCGTCGGCCAGGATCCGCCGCGCCCGCGCGATGTTGACGGACCAACGGTGCGGCAATGGAATCCCGTTCGTCATCTCCGTATACGCGAGGAAGGCGACTCTCACGCCCTTCGCCGTGACGATTGTTGAGCGCTTCTGCGCGGCCGCCGATGAGAACGACCCCGTATGCGCGACGCCCGCGCGGCGCAGGGCCTGCCGGTCGCGCGGATGCCGTATTCCCCCCGGTCGAGCGAGTGGTTCGACGCGGTGCTGCACACGTCGTAGCCCGCCCACTTGATCGCCTTCGCGAGCGCCCGTGGTGTGTTGAACCTGGGGTAACCCGACGGTGCCCGCCGGCTCATCGGCGTTTCGGCGTGGCACAGCCCGATGTCCGCTCTCCCCATGATCGGCCGCACGAAGCGCAGCATCCGCCGGAAGTCGTAGCGCCGACCACCGCCATCGGCCCGCGCCCGCTCCCAGACCGGCTCGTGGATCAGGAAGTCGCCGCTCGCCGCGATGGTGAGCCGAACGGGGTCCGCGGTCCCACTGGTGCCACCAGCCACGCGCTCCTCCGCACCGACGACGGCCAGGAGCGCGATGGCGACAAGCGCCGACAGGAGGCGCATCACACTACGTCGCCTCCGTTGATCAGCCGAAGCTTGGCGGCGCGGGGAAGCCGTTTGATCCGAGCCTCTTCGCGCAGCGCGGCGGATCGATCGGCGACCGGGATCACAACCGCGAGCTCAACCGGCCGGCGGCTGCGCGTGTACCGGCTGGCGGTACCGGAGCGGTGCGCAGCCAGACGGCGCTCGAGGTCGGTCGTCCACCCGCAGTAGAGCGTGTCGTCAGAGCAGCGGAGCAGGTAGACGAAGGCCACGCTAGTCCGGCCGGCGCGAGACTCGCAGCTCCAGCTCGCCTACCGTCACGCTGTCCCCGGGCTGGAGCTGCCGACCGTTTCGTGTCTCGGCCTCGCCGTTGACCTGCACGCGCGTCTCGGCCAGGAGGGCCCTCGCCTCCCCGCCGGTCTCGGCCACGCCCGCGAGTTTCAGGAGCTGGCCGAGGCGAATCATCTCCCCGCGAATCGGAACGTCCTGCGGCACGTCAGCCCACGGGCCCCGCGAGCCCGAACGGCGTGCCCTCGCAGTCCTTGCAGACCGCCCATGACTCCCCAGGGTGAATGACCGTTCCGCCGAGCGCGGTGACGGAGTCGAGCGCGCGCTCGAGGTCGTCCACCTCGAAGTAGGGCAACGAGAAGGTGTCGCCGGGGCCGCGGCCGCGCGTGTGGATGCCGACCGCAGGCCCGGACTCGGGCGCAGACTGCCAGCCTTCGCCCTGCTCGGCGTTGCGTGGCTCGAACTGGCATGCCGAGCAGCTCGCGCCAGAACCGCAGCGCTTGCTCCGGATTGTCGGCGGGAAACTCGATCAGCCTCAGCGGTGCCTGGTCCATGGCGCGCACGATAGGCCCCATGGGGCGGTTATCGAAGCTCAATCAGGACCAGACGGTTGCTGCCGCAACGCGCGTGCCGCGTCGCCTTCGCCGTGAAACCAGGCGTATCGCACGGCGCGACCCTCCTTGACCGTCCATAGCGCCGACTCTCGCCCATCCACCTCAACTCCACTCGTCCTGCCGCGCGCGCGGTAGCTCACCACCACCGCTACGTCCTCGCCGGCCACGGTCATCTCCTCGGGCTGCATCTTCCAGCTCTCCCAGCCTTCGAAGACTCGTGCTACAGCACGGGAAAACTCAGCGAGCCCACGGCGCGTGCCTGGCTCGAGAGCGTCGGGAGGATTGACGTACTCGATCTCGTCGTCGAGCAGATCCACCGGCCCAGGAAATTCCTCCCTATCCCACGCCGCGTAGATCGCGCGAACGACCTCGACGCTCTGCAGCACGGTCCGAGTATCGCTGCTTCTGGACGCACGCCGCGGCCCGCGTCGATAAGAATCAGCACATGGATGGGAAGGGAACCGTCCTCGTAACGGGCGGATCCGGATTTCTCGGTGGCTGGTGCATCGTCTCGCTGCTCGAGGCCGGGTATTCGGTCCGGACCACCGTCCGCGACCTCGCGCGGGAGAGTGAGGTGCGCGGAGGCGTCGCGAGCGCGACGGAACCGGGCGATCGGCTCGAGGTCGTCACCGCAGACCTGACGAAGGACGACGGCTGGGCCGAAGCAGTCGCGGGTTGCGAGTACGTGCTGCATGTCGCGTCGCCGCTGCCGGCCACCCAGCCGAAGGACCCGGACGAGCTGATCGTCCCGGCGCGTGACGGCACGTTGCGCGTGCTGCGCGCGAGCCTTGACGCGGGCGTGAAGCGGGTCGTGATGACGTCGTCCGTCGCCGCGATTCGCGGCACTCCCCGGCGCGGGGAGGGGCCTCTCACCGAGGACGACTGGTCGGATCCGAACGACTCGAACCTGACGCCGTACACGCGGTCGAAGACGGCAGCGGAACAGGCCGCTTGGGCACTCGTGCGTGAGCGCGACGCCACGGACCGGCTCGCCGCCGTCAATCCCGGCGCGATCATCGGGCCGCTGCTCAGTGACGACCCTTCCTACTCGCTGCAGGCCATCGAACGGATGCTCGGGGGCATGCCCGGCGTGCCGAAGCTCGGGTTCAGCTTCGTCGACGTGCGGGACGTCGCCGATCTCCACCGCCTCGCGATGACGGCGCCCGAGGCGGGTGGCGAGCGGTTCATCGCGGTCGAACGCTTCCTGTGGATGGGCGAGGTGGGCGCCGTCCTACGCGAACGGCTGGGCGAGCGCGCGCGCAAGGTGCCAACGCGCACGGTTCCCAACGTCCTTGTGCGCGCTATGTCGCTCTTCGATGGCAGCTTGCGGTCGGTTGTCTCAGACCTGGGGCAGAAGGTGACCTACTCGAACGAGAAGGCGAAGACGCGGCTCGGCTGGGCGCCGCGTCCGGCAGAGGACTCGATCGCCGACTGCGCAGAGAGCCTGCTCGCCCGCTAGTGGCCAGGGCCCCAGGGGATGCTCACCCGGTGCGCCGGAAGTACATGACCTGACTGGCGCCGTCAGCGCCGGTGACTCCTTGCTCGGGGCTCTGTTGGCGTTCTTACCTGGAAGGCGAAGCCACGTGTCTGGTCCACTCCGAAGGAGATCCCCTCGGGCTCCAGGCACTTCGTGAGGTTCACGCGATAGGAGAGCGTGTTTGCGGGGTCTGCCTCGACAGTGCCTGCGCCGTCGAGGAATCCGCCGGCGCCCGGATCCGGGCTGAACGCGGTCAGCTCCGCACTCGCGTCCGAAAACGCCCCTTGCGGGCAGAACGACGCGTAGTGGCGGTTGCTTGGCCCGCCGGTCGCGTAATGCACGAGCCCGCCCATGTCGCGCCAGTCGGTCAAAGCGCATCCCGGGTACGTTCCGCACTCCACGTCGGAGGTCGGTCGCCGCTGCGGGCGCCACAGCGTCACGTCGAGGATGACGTCGCCGCCGCCGCGTGCAGCCACCGGGATCGGGTTGTTCGCGTTGTTGCCCTGACCGTTGAAGTCGACCGGGTATGGGATCGTCACCCGCGGGCCCGCACCGTCGTCGAAGCTCTTCAATGCCGGCGTCGTCGCAAACGCGAATTGCTGCACCGCTGAGTAGGAGACGCAGTCAGGTTCGGTGTCGGAGGGGCACTGGCTCTCGTCCCCGGAGTTCGTCACGTGATGGAAGAGGTAATAGCCGGTGCCGATCTCGCGTCGACGTCGAGCGATGGTCGAAGCCGAACGATTGGTAGTCGCCGGGGACGACATCGATCGGATCGACCGTGCCGAAGCCATCGCCATCGTCGTCGCAGCACTCCGGGAACGCTTTGCCGTTTTCGTGCACGGCGGTGCCTCCCATAGCGCAATACGACAGCCCGGCCGGGACGGGCGGGCCGCAGTCGAGCTCGACCGCGGAAACGCCGAATGGAATGTCCATGATGATGTAGCCGAGGTCGCGGCTCGCCTGGTCGATCTCTGCATCGCTCATGCCCGTATGCACATTCGGCGTCGCATCGGAGCGGTACCCCCAATCCCGTCGCAAGCCCGAGTGGATCCTCGGCCGTGACGGCGGCCGCTCCTCCCCCTGCGCAAGCCGCGAGCGGTCGACCTTGTCGAGCACGCGGTCGCCGTCGTCGTCGATGTCGAGCCGGTCGGGTATCCCGTCGAAGTCCTGGTCGCCTTTCGGCGGTCTTCCTGGCGGCTTCGACCGAACCCAACCGAACACGGCCGCACCGATCGGCACTCCCTTCTTGGCCCGGGCGATGCGACGCTGATCGGTCGCGCGGCGCGGGGGTTTATTGGCTGCGTTCGCGATGCCGTCGTCCGGCAGCACGTTGATCCGGCCCAGCCGCGCGCCTGCGCGCACGCCGACGACCGCGCGCCTGCCGCCCTTGCGCGTTCCGACCACGACTGGCCCGGCGTAGCGGCCACCCCGGCCGCGTAGGTGCAGGGTCACGACACGCGCCGGCGGTCGCAGCGAGAACCGGCCACTCTTGACGCGCTTCGTGGTGACTTTGCCGCTCGTCGACACGGCGACCAGCGTGTACCCGCGCGCCGTCAGCGTGCCTTTGATCGGTTTCTGCCTAGCGGCGTCCGCAGGCGCGGAAGCTGCGAGCAGAAGTAAAAGCGCCACGAGTGCGAGCCGCCGTGGCATAGGCCGATCATCCCATAGCTTGGCGCAAACGGCAAACTCCTACTGTGAGGAAGTGCTCGACCGCGAGACGCGTTCTAGCCTTCGCAAAGTGAGTCGCGCACGTCAGCCCGGTCGCGATCTCGTCGACCGAGTGCTTGTACGAGCCCCGACTCTGGCTCACTATCTGGCGACGCGCACCATCCGGCTTAGGCAGGGTCCGCTTCGGGCGCGAGTCGTGAGGTTCCAGGTGCGTCGCGGGTTCGCCGCAATGGGTCGCAGTGACGTGGACGCTGTCTTGTTGGGTTACGAGTCCAACGCGGAGGTCTGGATGAGGAGCATGGCTGGCGTTGGGCTCAGCGATTGCTACCGCGGACACGCAGGTATCCGCGAGCTCTACGCCGACATCGACGATGCCTTTGCGGAGTGGGAATGGACCGCCCTGTCTGTCATCGACGGGGGCGACCGCCTTGCGATCCAGACAGACTTCGTAGGGCACGGTCGAGGCAGCGGCGTTCGAACTGAAATTCGCAATGGCGGAACCGCGATCCGGTTCTCTCCTAGCGGCCGGATCACGTGGCAAGAATGGTTCGTTGAACCGGATGGGTGGGACAAGGCCATCGCAGCCGTCGGGCTCAATGACTCTCGCTGCTGAACTTGCGCCCTGCATCGCGGTCTGAGACGGTCAGACGGCAAGCCATTTCGACGACAGGAGGACCGATGCCCACGATCTCCCGGGACGACGCTACCGTCGCGTTCGCGGACGGTGAGGCCGAGCTGCGGACAGCAGAGGCGGGCAACATGACCGTGGCCTTCGTTCGGGTTCCCAAGGGCGCGGACTTCAGGCCGGCACTCCAAGGCCTGCCCGGCGACATGTGCCAGTGTCCGCACTGGGGCTACATCTTGAAGGGAAGGATCCGAATGCACACGCCGAACGGTGAGGAGGACTACGCCGCTGGCGACGTCGTCTACTGGCCGCCCGGCCACGCCCCCGAAGCGCTGGAAGACTCGGAGTACATCGACTTTTCCCCGACCGAGGAGTTCCGCCCGGTACTCGATCACATCAAGGGCGGGTAGCCGGGTTCGGAGGGACGCATGGAGCGTCGGATCGTCAACCCGTGGACATGGCAGGAGCAGTTCGGTTACGTCCAGGCCAATGAGATCAGCGAGCGTGGAACGCGTCCTGGTCTGCGCTGGACTGGCCTCCGTCGATTCTGACGGGGAGCCGCTGCACGAAGGGGACATGGGCGCCCAGGTCGGGCAGGCGCTCGACAACCTCGAGACTCTGTTGGGTGAGGCGGGCTTCACGCTCGCCGATGTGGTGCGTCTGAACTACTTCGTCACTGACGTGGATGCATTCTTCGAGGCAGGCGAGATCTACGGTGCGAGGCTCGCCGAGGCGGGGTGCAAGCCGGCATCGACCCTGCTCGGCGTGTCACGACTCGCCCTCCCGCCGCTGCTGGTCGAGATCGAGGCGACGGCCGCGAAGTAGTCATCGTGCGCGCCGGCGGAATCGCATACCGGGCTGCGGAGCCCTCAGAGGATGCTGGCCGGGTGCCGGCGCTGTGCATACATGGATGGCCACAGAGCTCCTACATGTGGCGCCATCTGCTTCCCGCCCTCGCGTCAGCGGGCCGCAGAGCGCTGGCTCCCGACCTTCCCGGTTTCGGCGACTCGCCGCCCGATCCGCCCGGAACCCATGAACGGCATGTCGAGGCAGTCGAGCGCTTTCGCCGCGAGATCGGGCTCGACCGGGTCGTGCTGGTTGTCCACGATACGGGCGGTTTGATCGGCCTGCGTTGGGCGTGCGATCACCCGGACGCCGTCGCCGGCTTGGTGATCAGCAACACGGGTTTCTTTCCGGACATCGAGTGGATCGAGATTGCGAAGACGATGCGAACGCCGATCCAGGGCGAGGCGCTCATGGAAAGCCTCTCCCGTGAGGGGTTCGGCGCGTTGATGCGGGAGGCCTCCACCGAGTTCGACGAGCGAGCGTTGGACGAGTACTGGAGGGCGTTCACCGTCGCCGAAGGCCGCCGGGGCATGCTTGAGCTGTATCGCTCCTTCGATCTGGATGAGCTAGCGCCCTACGAGAGAAGGCTCGCGGCACTCGGCGTGCCGACGCTGATCCTCTGGGGCCAGGGGGACGAGTACCTTCCGGTCGACTACGCGACGCGCTTCGCGCGCCAGATCCCAGGCTCCAAGCTCGTGCTACTGGATGGCATTCGTCATTTCCTCTTCGAGGATGAGCCCGAGCTGTGCGCCCGAGAGGTGCTCGACTTCCTCCGGCAAGCGGCGATCTGAGAAGTCAAGCAATGGACTTAGTGGGACGGTTATCGAACCCTCGAGCCCGGGGCGAGCCATACTCGGCTGAGTGACTAGCAACGAGACCATCGTGCGCCGGTTCGGTGAGGTCATGAGCCAGGCCGACTCCGTGGACGCCGTCATGGCGGAGCTGGAGCGGTTCATGGATCCGGAGATCGAGTTTGTGAACCCGGCCGATGCAATCGATGGCAGCGGTACCCGGAGGGGCATCGCGGGGATGCGGATTGCGGTCGAGAACTTCGTGGCCGGTGCAGGCGCCGGCGCCACGGTCGAAGTAGATGAGCTCGAGGAGCGCGGCGACCGCGTCTTCGTTCAAGGACGGGTGCACGTGAAGGGCGAGGCAAGCGGCGCCGAGGTCGTGGGACCGCCGGTGGGATCGGTCTACACGTTCCGTGATGGACGGCTTCTCAGAATCGAATGGCACTACGACGTCGCGAAGGCACGTGCTGCGTTCGACCAGGACGGCTGAACTCGACGGCACGGCAAGCAACCAAGCAATGGAGACGGTGGGAATCGAACCCACGTCCGCGGCCGATGTGGAGAAGCGTCTACGAGCGTAGCCGGGCCTCTGATCTCGCCTCCGCCTAGCCTGCCCGGCCGGGTTGGTGGAGGCCAGTCCTCTTAGATGTCGCTCCTCCGGCGAGGACGGCCGGTGGAGCCTGAGCCCGTTTCTGATGCCGGCGATCCGCCCCACGGGCCGAGGGCGGGCCGACAGCTCACTCGCTTAGTTGTTGCTAAGCAGCGAGCGCGAATTCATGTGAATCCGCACTTATTGGTTGTTCCCGGTTGTTTAACGAGGCCGACCGGGGACCTCGACTCGCAACTGTCCCCACGAAAACGTCCACGTCGAAGCCTGTCGTCCCCGTGGTATGTCGAAACCAATGGTAGGGATGGCGGGCGGAACGTCCAACCCTGAAGTACTGTGAGAGCGGGACTCGTGCTGTGAACCGAATTCGTGCCCTTACATTCGGAGGAGCCCTCCTGGCAGCGTTGATCCTGGGCGTCTTCGCCTACCTGATCGCGAACGGAAACGCCGAGGAGAAGGAGGACGTCGAGGAGCGCTTCCAGCAGGTCGCCCAGATCTCCGCCGCGGTGACCAACGGGATTTTCGACGCCTCCTTCCAGGGGACGCAGACGCAGGCGGCCAAGGACTTCTCGGGCCCGATCGATGAGCAGGCGCTGGCAGAGTTCCAAGCGCAGGGGCAGTCGAGATACGTCGCGGTCTACGCACAGAACGGTCGCCGCCTGGGCGCCACACCTGGCACTCCGCCGCCCGGGCCCGCCGTCGAAACGGCCCGTGAGACCGGCAAGCCGCGCCTTTCGGACGTCATGGGGACAGGACAAGAGGCCACTATCGAATTCGCGGTGCCGTACGAGACGCCGGCGGGGAGGCGGATCTTTGTGACTGGATCGCCGACGAAGCCGTTCTCGGATTTCCTTGGCGCCTCGCTCGGCAACCTGCCGACGGAATTCTCAGACGCGGAGACCGCGATGGTCGACAGCAACGGCGTTGTCCTAGGCGGCGACAACCTCTCGAGCCCGCCCGGTCAAATGCTCGACGACCCCGATCTGCTCGAAGCGCTCAAGAGTGAGGAATACGGCGACTACGGCGACGACCGCTACTTCGCGTCCGCGCCGATCACGAGCTCACCCTTCAAGATCGTCCTCGACAGTTCCAAGCCGGACCTCTACGACGACATCAGCGGCACCACGGTCTCCTGGATCATCTTCGCTGCGTTCGCGCTCGCGCTGTTCGGCGGCCTGTTCCTCCTGCGCCGTGCCTTGGTCGCAAACGCCGAGCTGCAGCGCCGCGAGCTGAACGAGCGGCACGCCGTCGAGATCAACGACAACATCATCCAGGGGCTCGCCCTTGCGAAGTACAAGCTCGAGGCGGGCCAGGGGGAGGCCAGCGCCACCCAGGTGTCGGAGACGCTGCGCGAGGCTCAGCGGCTCGTATCGAACCTACTCGGCGATGCCGAGGTCCAAGCGGGCCAGCTTCGGCGCGAGGTCGCCGCTGAGACCACGCGTTCCGAACAGTCACCCCAGGAAGAGGAAAAATGAGGCCGATATCGGTCGTGGTCTGCGATGACGTGCCTGAGCTGCGCCGCCTCGCGCGCGCCGTGCTCGAGGAGGGCGGCGATATGAAGGTGGTCGGCGAGGCGGGCGACGGTCGCGAGGCGATCGAGGTCGTCGAAAGGCTCCAGCCCGACATCGTCGTGCTGGACCTGTCGATGCCGGAGCTCGACGGCCTGGAGGCGATTCCGCTGATTCACCAGATCTCGCCGCCGAGCGAGATCGTCGTCTTCTCAGGCTTCGAGGAGGGCAAGGTGGCGGAGGTGGCGCTCCGTCTGAAGGCCAGCCGGTACGTCCGCAAGGGCGCACCGCTCGAGGACCTGCGCACCGCCGTGCGCGAGCTCGCAGCCGACGCCGCCTGAGCGACCCGGCGCGCTGCCACAATCGGGGGCGTGGAAGGAAGGCCGGAGATCCAGCCTGAGCCGTACTACCCGCCGACGTACTCGCCGGAGCCGGTCGCGCCGCGGCCGAAGTGGAAGAGCGTGCTCGGCGCGCTGGGGGCGCTCGGCCTGGTCATTCTCAAGTTCGGCGCGAAGCTCAAGGGAGCACTTCTGCTCCTGCCGAAGCTCAAGCTCTTCACGACGTCGGCGTCGATGCTCGTCTCGATGGGTGCGTACGCGCTGCTATGGGGTTGGAAGTTCGGGGTCGGGCTCGTCCTCTTGCTTCTGATCCACGAGCTGGGCCACGTCTGGCAGGCCCGGCGCGAGGGCCTCGACGCCAGCGCGCCGCTCTTCATCCCCTTCCTGGGCGCCGCGATCGCGCTGAAAGAGCTTCCGAAGGACGCCGCTGTCGAGGCGCGCGTCGGCCTGGCCGGCCCAATCATCGGCTCGCTCGGCACCTGCATCCCGCTTGCGATCTGGCTCGCGACCGGCGAGGACTTCTGGCAGGCGCTCGCGTTCTTCGGGTTCTTCCTGAACCTCTTCAACCTCGCCCCCGTGCTCCCGCTCGACGGCGGTCGCGCGATGGCCGCGCTGACGCCGTGGATGTGGATCGTGGGCTACGCCCTACTCGTCGCTGCGACCGTCGCGTTTCCCAACCCGATCATGATCCTCATCCTCATCTTCGGCGGCCTGGAAACCTGGCGCCGCTGGAAGGAGCGCAAGACCCCCGAGGAGCAGCGCTTCTACGACGTTCGCCCGAGCACGCGCGCCGCGGTTGCGGCTACCTACGTTGGGCTAGCGCTGGCCCTCGTCGTCGGGATGGAGGCCACCTTCCTCGAGCGGGACTTCAACGACGTTTGACCGGTCGGGCTGCTCCTCTGGGGGCGCTTGGCTGTAGTCGCCGAACGGGCCGTCGCGCTCAGCCACCACCGCCTGCACGCCCTCCTTCTCGGCCAACTCGATGAAGCGGTGTGCCTCGGGCGTGTTCCGCATGAGCCCGTCGAGGATCGGGCCGAGCGTCTGGGTGGACGCGAGGCCCATGTTCTCGAACGCCTGGTTCACCACGAGCTTCATCGCGGCCAGCTGGGACGGCGGTAGCTTGGCGAGCCGCTCGGCCTCCGCGCGCACCTCGGACTCGAGCTGGTCGAACGGCACGGCGCGGTTGATCAAGCCGGCCTCCGCCGCCTCCGCCCCGGACAGTGGCCTGCCGCTCAGCGAGTGTTCCTTGACGCGCGTCAAGCCCAGGCGGTAGATCCACATTCCGGTCAAGTACGCGCCCCACATGCGCGAGTAGGGCGTCCCGATCCGCGCATCCTCGCTCGCGTAGACCAGGTCCGCGCACAGCGCCATGTCGCTGCCGCCGCCCACGCACCAGCCGTGCACCTGCGCGATCACGGGCTTTGGCACACGCCAGATCGACATGAACTTCGGCACCGCGCCGGCTGGTGACGTCATCACGGCGAAGTCCTTGCCCGGGTCCCAGTTCCCCTCGGTCGTGATCCGCTCGTCCCAGTGGTGGAAGCCGCCGGCAAAGTCGAAGCCGGCGCAGAACGCGCGGCCTGCGCCGCGCAGCACGATGACCCGCACCGACCCATCGTCACCCGCGCGCGTGATCGCGTCCTGGAGCTCGTCGGGCATCGGCGGCACGATCGTGTTCAGGCTCTCGGGCCGGTTCAGTGTGATCGTCGCGATCGGGCCATCGACCGCGTAGAGCAGCGTCTCGTAGCTCACCTGTGGCGCGACGCTACAGGTAGCGGGCGGACAGCGTCAGCTCGCTGGCGTGGCCGGGTGCCGTGGCCTTCAGGGTGATGCGGTACGGGCCGCGCTTGGCCGAGCGCCCGAGCGGTATGCCGACCCTGCTCTTGCCACGCGAGTAGCTCTTCGCGTCGATCGAGCGCACAAGCTTGCCGCGGCGCGTCACCTGAATCTCGACGTCGGCTTCCTCGGCGAGCCTGAAGCGAACCCGCAGCGGCGTCCGGTCACGGCCGCCGAAGACCGAGCGGTTGAGCGACGCGTACCCGACGAGACTGCAGGCGGATCGCTGGTCGAAGTTCGGCAACACGAAGAGCCGGCCGTTGCGAATTCGCAGCGCCACATGGCGGACGTCGGTGCGCCCGTTCGGCGCCTTCACCGCGAGCCGGACGTCGTAGTAGCCATCGCCCGCATCGCCAGGTGTCCACGTGAACCTGCTCCGGCGGTTGCGGAATGTCTTCACCCGTTCGCGGTCGAGCCGCCTCCCCTTCGTCTGCCGGAAGAT
The DNA here is from genome assembly GCA_963839405.1 of uncultured Thermoleophilaceae bacterium. Lineage (GTDB taxonomy): Bacteria > Actinomycetota > Thermoleophilia > Solirubrobacterales > Thermoleophilaceae > DASPHG01. Next base: position 312,883 of record CAWIUV010000004.1, on the reverse strand, counting down.
CTTCGCGTTGGCCCGGTTCGACCCGGCCGCCCCGAACGCCACGCGGACGCGCTTGCGCTTCTTGCGCGGCGTAGCCCTGATGAATTCGAAGCCCGCGGCCGACGCGCATGCTGGGGCGCCCGGCCGTCCTGCGGCGGGCGGGCCGGGGAAGGTCGGCGTGCCAGGCAGCGGCTCGCCCGATTCGGTGCGCGGCTTGGGCGGCGCGGGCAGCGTCACGCTGTAGATGTCGATCGCGTTGCGGCCGGCGTCGCCGAGGGCGAAGTCACCGGTGGCGCCCCAGTAGGTGAAGCTGCCGTCAGGGTTGCTCTGCACCTTGAAGATGTGTGAAACCCACTGGTTCGCGTTCTCGGGGACGAAGTAGCCGGCGCGCTCGAAGTCGATCGTGCCGTCCGCGTTCTCCGTGAAGTCGACGACCTGCGTGCCCTGCGAGTACCACGCCATGAAGATCCGGTTCTGACCCGGGATTTGCTCGAAGACGTGTGAGGTGCAGAGAGAGCCCTGCGGCTCCGTCTGGATCGGAGTGCGGAAGATCGCGCGGTTGCCCTCGGAGTCCTGCGCGTACACCTGCTGCTGGTACTCGTCCACCTCGTTTGAGGTGCCGCCGACGGGGTCGGGCAGCGGGGGCGGCGGGGTATCGAGCCTATTGACCGGATACGCGTGGATGCCGCCGTTTCCGAGCGCGTTGTCGGCACCCGGCGAGCAGCTCGCGCCGACCGGCAGCACACCGCCGCCGCGCTCGTCGGTCACCAGGACGTACCGGCCGGATTGGGTCAGCTCGGCCTCGTGCGACACGAAGATGTCCTGGGTCGAGTCGTAAGGCGGCTCGAAGTTGTCGCCGATCTGGTCGTCGAAGCCCATGTGATGGATCGCGCCCAGCTTCTCTACGCCCTCCAGCGACGGTCGCGGGTCCCTCCTCAGCCAGTCGGCCACGAGCAGGCTCTGGCCGTCCTCGCCGACGACGCAGTCCTCGACGAAGGCGCTGGTCGCCCACGGAGCGGCGGCCGTCGAGCTCTCGCGGCGCGCACAAGGCAGCGGCGTGCCGCGCGGCTTGTCGTCGGAGTAGTCGTTCGGAGTCCCGTTGTCGTCGAATGCGTCCGAAAGGTCCAGCAGCAGCGTCGCGTCGATCGCAGCGCAGGCGACGCGATCGTCGGGGTAGATCTCGAGCTCATGGCAGGCCGACACGGTGCGGACCGTGCTCGAGCGCGCGAAATCGACGGTCGGCCAGCGGTACCGGTAGACCTCGGGATTGCACGCGTCGATCTTGAACTGGCGGTTCGCGCCCTCCGGGAAGTTCATGCAGCTCGACATGTCAACGACCTCGATGCCGTCCATGGCGGTCGACGTGCCGCTCTCATTGGCGCGCACTCCCTGCTCGTTGTAGCCCACGTCGTCGGAGCTCGACACGAATGCGATGTGCGGGCGCTTGGGATCGATGTTGACCGTGTGCGCCTCGCCGGCGTGCGACGTCAGTCCGATCTCTGTCGGCGCCGCCGGGTCGCTGACGTCGATGATCTCGAGGCCGCCCTGCCTGGTGTCGGAGAGCCCGAGCTCACCCTGGTCGTGGCAGCGGCCGGGGGCGTCGGTGGCGTCCACGATGATCTGCGTGTCGCGCGTGTCCACGAACGGGTTGGGGAACTGGAGCATGCGCCTCGCCCTTGGGCGCCGCCTCCGCGTCGTGCTGGAGCCCCGTGACTCCGGTCGCGACGCCGGGACAGGTGGCAGAGGGTGGCCGCTGATCCACGCCGGTTCGACCTCGCCGTCCTCGTTCGTCAGCTGCACGATGGTCTGGCCGGCGGCGTTCGGGCCGGCCGCGAGGGTTCCCACGGACGCGTAGTGGATCCCGTCGATCGTGAAGAAGTCGAGGTCCGTGTGCGGGTTCCCGGTGGGAATGCTCGCGACGAGCTCCCACTCGGCGGGGTCGCCGTCCTCCGAGCCGCCCGCGTTGATCGAACTGGAGAGAGGCGCGGCCGGCGCAAAGCCCGGGGCTGGGTGGTCGAGCTCATGCGCAAGCGCGGTCCCGACAGCGCCGAGCATCACAAGCGCGGCGATGCAGCCCCCGAGTCTGGTCCTCACGTTCCGGCGCATACCCCTTGGCGCGTAAATCTACACCCGTTCGCGTACGAGCAGCGTCTGGGCCGACCTGCCGATCCGCCCTCGCTCGTCCCACAGGAGCGTGTCGGACATGCCGACCCCCGCCGAATCCAGGCGGGTGGCGGCGTCGAGGCAAACCCATTCGGTCTCCGGCCCGCGGTGGAGATGGACCGTGAGGTCGGTGTTGATGAAGATGAAGCGGTGGTAGTCGAGCGAGGCGCTCACCCCGTTGCCGGAGTCCGCCGCCACGAGCACGCGCTGGAGCGGTGTGGGCTCCTCCCCCTCCACGAGCGGGTGCCGCATCCGCATCCAGACGACCGCCGGGCCCAGCTCGAGGAACGCGCCGGAGACGAACCGGTACTCCATCGCGGTGTGGTAGCCGACGTCGACCCCCGTCGGGAAGAAGTCCTTCGGCGAGCCGTCATCCGGTCCGTGCGCCGGCGGCTCGTCGGGCGGCTCCGGCTCGAGCTCGACCGGCTGCGTCTTGAGCCGCCACGCCGTCGCGCGCATCACCTCGCCGTCGGCGTCGGCGAGCGACGCCTCGACCAGCTCCACGCTGCGGCCCGGGCGCGCGACTCGCGCCGAGACGGTCAGCGGCTTCATGGGGACCGGACGCAGGATGTCGCAGGTGATGCGGCCGACGTGCTTGCCCTCCCCGTCATCCACGCGCTCGATCGCCCGGCCGAGCAGCGCCGCCGGCGGGCCGGCGTGCTGCGAGTCGGGATCCCACGGCCCACGCGTGAGCTCGGAGGGCTCGAAGACGTCCTCGCCGCGTGCGCGAAAGAAGCTCAACGCTCGCGCAGCGCCCGCTCGATCTCGCGCTTCTGGTCCTTCGCCTTCAGGTCGCGACGCTTGTCGTGGAGGTCCTTGCCCTTGCCGAGAGCGATCTCGACCTTCGCGTAGGGCCCTTTGAAGTAGACGCGCGTCGGGATGAGGGTGAGCCCCTTCTGCTGGATCTTTCCGATCAGGCGCTCGATCTCGCGCTTGTGCATCAGGAGCTTGCGCGGGCGCTCGGGCTCGTGACTTTCGCTCGGGGCGTGCTGGTACGGCGCGATGTGCATGTTGTGCAGCCAGACCTCGCCGTCGGTGAGCGTGGCGTAGGCGTCCTTCAGCTGCACTCCGCCGTTGCGGAGCGACTTGACCTCCGAGCCCTGGAGCTGGATCCCGCACTCCCACTTGTCCATCAGGTGGTAGCGGTAGGAGGCCTGGCGGTTGCGGGCGACGTCTGCCATCAGGCCGATACTGGCAGGAGGTCGACGCGGCCGCGCGGCGCGAACACCTTGCCGACCTCGACGCGCACCGGATCGCCCATGCGAAGCGCCTTCCCCGACTCCTCTCCGACCAGCGCCGTGCCCTCCTCGTTCAGCGACCACCATTCGCCCCGAAGCCGGCGCGCGGGCAGGAATCCCTCGAACCCCTCGTCGCCGAAGCGGACGAACGCGCCCGCGCCGATGACGCCCACGACCTCCCCCTCCCACTCCGTCTCGTAGCCGCGCTCCGAGAGGGCGCGCTCGAGCAGGAACGCGAGACAGGCGTCGTCCGCGTCGCGCTCGATCTGCATCGCCTCCCGCTCCGACGCCGACGACAGCGAGCCCCGCCTCTTCGAGGTCGGCCGCTCGTGGCGGGACGTCGTCCGCGCCTATCGCAGCGAGGAGCGCCCTGTGCGCGATCACGTCCGGGTAGCGCCGGATCGGCGACGTGAAGTGGCAGTAGTTCTCGCTCGCCAGGCCGGCGTGGCCGACGTTGTGGGGCGAGTAGTACGCCTGCTTCAGCGACCGCAGGACGAGCGAGGTGAACGCGGCGCGCCCGCGCTCCGACCGCCTCACCTCCTCCGCGACCAGACGGCTGATCTCGCTGACGGCGTCGGCGGCCTGCTGCGGGCTCATCTGCTCGCGGCATCGGCGGGGTCGGCACGTCGAGCGACTCGAGCTGCTGGACGAGCAGCTCGACTCGCGCCGGATCCGGTCGCTCGTGGACGCGGTAGAGCGTCGGCAGGCGGCGCTGTGAGAGAAGCGTCGCCACCTGCTCGTTCGCGAGGATCATCAGCTCCTCGATCAGCGTGTGCGACTCGGTCTGCTTCTCGCGGCGCACGGCCACGACGTCGCCGCGGTCGTCGAACTCGAACTGCGGCTCGTCGGACTCGACCTCCAGCGAGCCGCGGCGGGCACGCCTCTCGCGCAGGGCGGCGGCCACCGCACGCGCCGCGGCGAGCGTGTCCGCCCACGGCTCCTCGGCGCGCGCGTCGCCGGCGAAGATGCGATCCACCTGCGGGTAGTCGAGCCGGACGTCGCTGCGGATGACGCTCCGGTGGAACGAGGCGCTCGACCACCCGGTCGGCCTCCATCTCGAGCTCGACCGTGACGGCGGGCCGGTCCTGGTGCGGGACCAGGCTGCACGCTTCGCTCGAGAGCGCGTGAGGCAGCATCGGCTCGACCGCGCCGGGGACGTAGACGCTCGTCCCGCGCCGGTAGGCCTCGCCGTCGACCGCGCTGCCCGGCCGCACGTGACGCGGTCACGTCGGCGATGTGCACCCACAGCCTGATGCGGCCGTCCTCGCGCCGGGCCGAGATCGCGTCGTCGAAGTCGGCAGCGGTCTCCGGATCGATCGTGAGCGTGGGCAGGTCCGTGAGGTCGCGCCGGTCCGGCCCGATCGGCGGCTTGCGCGCCTCCTCCTCGACGGCGCGCGGGAAGCTTCGCCGCAGCCCGCGGTCCAGCATGATCGCCTCCAGCACGTCCCGGGCGATCTCGGGATTGCCGATCGGGCGAATGACGCGCGGCCCGCGCTTGCCGCCGCCCACGAGCGCCATGGAGCCCGGACGCGCGTCGCGCGCCTCCTTCGCCGGGATCGTCATATTGCTGCCGCGCTGGAACAGCGGCGTGGCGGTCAGGAAGCGGCCCTTCTTGACGAGGACGCATACGACCGGCCGGTCGATCCGGCGCCGGCGCTCGTCAGGCGTCACTCGATCTCGTCGACGAGCGCCTCGACCGCGGGTGGAATCGCCTCGTCCTGCATGGTGCGCGGCCGGTCGCGCGCCTTGATCTCCGGCATGATCCCGGTCTGCGAGATGTTCTCGCCGCTCGGGAGGTAGTAGCTCCCAACGGTCAGGTCGAGGGCGCCGCCGTTCGACAGCGGCTCCAGCTCCTGGAAGACGCCCTTCCCGAATGTGCGCTGGCCGACGAGCGTCGCGCGGTGCCTGTCGCGCAGCGCTCCGGACACGATCTCGGACGCGCTCGCGGTGCCGCGATCGACGAGGACGACGACCGGGATGTCCTCGTCGATGGCGTCGCCCTCCGCCTCGAACTCGCGCTCCGGCCGGCGCCGCCCCTTGGTCGAGACGATCGTGCCGTCCTCGATGAAGATGCTCGACACGAGCACGGCCTCGCGCAGCAGGCCGCCGCCGTTGCCGCGGAGGTCGAGGATGATCCCCTCCGCGCCGCGGTCGACCAGCTTGTCGATCTCCTCGCGCAGCTGGCCGTGGACGCCCGAGGTGAACGACAGCAGCTGGATGTAGCCGTACTTCTTGCCGCTCGCGGTCTCGAGCTCCGCCTGGACGATCGGCACCTCGATGCTCGCCCGCTCGACCTCGACCGTCCGCTGCTTCTTCTCGTTGCCGCCCGGCTGCACGGTCAGCTCGCACGCTCGTCCCGGGCTTGCCCTTGATCTTCGCGGTCGACACGTCCGTCGGCTCGCCGGCGATCGACTCTCCGTCCACCTTCGTGATGACGTCGTCCTGGCGGATGCCCGCCTTCTCCGCCGGTGACCCATCGAACACGCTGGCGACGAGCAGCCCGCGCGGATGCTCCTGCACGGTCATCCCGACGCCTTCGAAGCGGCCGCTGACCGACTGGCTGAACAGCTTCGCCTCCTCGGGTGTGAGGTAGTGCGAGAAGCGGTCATCCAGCTCGCGGACGATCCCCTTGTACGAGGCCTGGTTGAGCGCATCCTCGTCCACGTCCTTGTAGAAGCCGTCCTCGATCGCCTCGATGATCTCGGTGCGAACCGCGCGCTCGTCCTCGACGAAGATGTCGCGGAACTCCGACGGCAGGTACTCGGGGTTGCCGCCCAGGTAGAGCCCGGCGCAGAGCGCGCCCACGATCGCGAGCGATCGTGAGGATCAACTTGGAGAGAGACCTCACCGCGCGGAGGCTACTGACGCGCTGGCGGCGCTAGATCCGCAGGAAGCGGCGCAGCGTGAGCCCGCTGCCCACAGCCGAGACGGCCATGCAGGACAGCAGCAGGAGCACGATCAGGAGGGGGAAGTCGATCGTGTCCGGAGCGGCGATCAGGGCGAACCGGTCCGACAGGGGATCGACGAACGTCTCCTTGGCGATCGTCAGCAGCAGCGACAGCGAGGATGCCGCCCATCGCGCCGACGATCATGCCTTCGATCACGAACGGCCAGCGGATGAACCAGTTCGTCGCGCCCACGAGCTTCATCACCTCGACCTCGCGGCGGCGCGCGAAGATCGAGAGCCGGATCGTGTTCGCCACGAGCGCGATCGACGCCAGGACCAAGCAGCGCCGCGAGCATCGCCGTCAGCGCCTTCACGAAGCCGGTGGCCTCGAGGATCTTGTCGGTCTCGTCCTCGCGGTTGCGCACGTCGTCGACCGCGGCAAGCTGCTGGCTGTTCAGGTGGTCCGCGATCGCGGCGACCTGGTCCGGGTCATCCGGATACAGGCGGAAGAGGTCCGGCAGCGGATTGCGGCCGAGCAGGTCGTACGCCTCGGGGTTCTGCTCGCGCTCCTTCGCGAGCGCCTCCTCCTTGGAGATGAACTCGACGCGCTCGACGTTCGGCGTGGCCCCGAGCTCCTGCTCCAGCTCGGCGACCTCGCTGTCGCTTGCCGAGTTCGCCACGTACACGTCCACGAGCACCCGGTCCCGGACCTCGTTGGCCGTGCCGGTCGTGGCCTGCACGATCGGGATGAAGATGCCGAGCACGAGCGCGGTCAGGAGGACCGTCACCGTGGCCGCGAGGCTCGGCGCCGCGTTGCGCTGCAGCGCGCGGAGCGCCTCCCTGAGGAAGAAAGCCGGCGCGCATCGCTAGTTCGGGTGCCCCTCGGGACCGATGCCCATCTCGCCGCGAAGCCGGATCGCGAACTCGCTCGTCGACTCGTCCGGCCGGTACAGGCCGGAGACCTCGTCGCGGATGATCCGGCCCTCCTGCAGCTCGATCACGCGGCGGCGCATCTTGTCCACCATCGAGTGGTCGTGCGTCGCGACGATCACGGTCGTCCCGGTCCGGTTGATCCGGTAGATCAGCTGCATGATCCCGATCGACGTCTCGGGATCGAGGTTGCCGGTCGGCTCGTCGGCGAGGAGCAGCGGCGGGTGGTTGACGAACGCGCGCGCGATCGACACGCGCTGCTGCTCGCCCCCTGACAGCTCGTCCGGGTAGTTGTGGAGCTTGGTCGAGAGCCCGACCAGGCGGAGGATGTCCGGCACCTTGCGGCGGATCTCCTGCCTGGTCTCGCCGATCACCTGGAGCGAGTACGCGACGTTGTCGTACACGGTCCGGTTCGGCAGCAGCTTGTAGTCCTGGAAGACGACGCCGATGTTGCGGCGCAGGTACGGGACCTTGTTGCGCGGGATCTCGGAGAGGCTCCGCCCGGCGATCAGGATGTCTCCCTTGGACGCCTCGAGCTCCTTCAGGAGCAGCCGGATGCACGTGGACTTGCCGCAGCCGGTCGCGCCCACGAGGAAGACGAACTCGCCGCGGCCGACGCGCATCGAGGCGCGATCCAGGCCGACGGCACCGCCGTCATACACCTTCGTGACGTCCTTGAACTCGACTACGGGCGCGGCCGGCTTCGGCGCTGGGCGCCGACGCGGCGCGACCTCTTTGGGCCTCGTCGCCATGGGGTCTGGATGGATAGCGGATCTCCTGCCGTCCGCTCGCCGGTTGCAAGCGTTATTGCAGGGAAAAACGTGCAAAGAGGTGTGAGTCGCTCTCCATCAGGCCGACCAGTTTCATCTCGACCGGCTGCGTGCAGAACGCCCGTCACCATCGTGGGTGCATCGGGCTCGCCGGCGAGCTTCGGGGCGATGCAGTGGAAGAGCTCGTCCACCCCACCCGCGCGCAGCAGCTCGGCGTTGAGCGTCGGGCCGCCCTCGCACAGCACCGACCGCACGCCGCGGCCGCGCAGGATCGCGAGCAGGCGCGGGATGTCGACCGCGCCGCCGTTGAAGCGCAGGTACTCGATCCCGGGACCGGGCAGCTCGGCATCGGAGAAGGTCGCGACCAACACCCGCTGCTCGGGCTCGTGCAGCAGCGGCAGGTCGTGCGGGAGGTCGAGCCGGCCGCTGACGATGACCGCGAGCGGATCCGGGTCGAGGCCGGCGGCGATGCGCGCCTCGCGCCGTTCGGGCTTGCGCACCAGCCGGCCGTACTTCTCCGCCCGCAGCGTGCCCGCGCCGACCATCACGGCGTCCACGCGCGTGCGCAGCGCGTGGAACAGATCCTGGTCGGCCTGGTTGCCGATCGGCCCCGAGCGGCCGCCGATCGTGGCGCGCCCGTCCGCCGTCGTGACCATGTTCAGGACGAGGTACGGGCGGTCGGGATGCCCCTGCTCCCAGAACCGGAGGTCCTCGACGACGGCGGCGCCGTCCGCCAGCTCGCCCGGCTCTGGGAGGAGTTGCCTGAAGATCGGGCTCACCACCTGCGACGCGGCTTGAGGCTGGCCAACCTCGGCTTCGGCAGATCCTCAAGCACGAGCTGCAGCCGGTCGCCCAGCTCCCCGGGTGTCGGCCGAGCGGCGGGATCGCGCTCGAGGCACGACATGATCGACTCGGCAAGCGGCGCGGGAACGTGCGCGGGCAGCTCGGGCGCGTCCTCGGTCAGCTGCGGAAAACGCTCCTCGACGTCGGCCGAGTCGCGCACCCCCTTGCGGAAGGGGCGTTCCCCGGTCACGGCCTCGTGGAGCGTCGCGCCCAGGCCCCAGACGTCCGCCGGCGGGCCCAGCCGCTCCGATGCCACCGTGGCCTGCTCGGGGGCCATGTATGCGTCGGTGCCGACCGGGGAGCGGAGCGCGGCGCACTGCTCGACCGTCCGCGCGATGCTGAGGTCGATCAGGCGCGGAGGGCCGCCCATGATGATGTTCGAGGGCTTCACGTCGAGGTGGACGAGGCCCTCCCCTGCCAGGTAGTGGAGCGCGGCCGAGATCTCGATCGCGAGCGCGACCAGCTGCTCGACCAGGAGCGGGCCGTGCTTGCGCTTCAGCGAGGAGAGGCGCGGGCCCTCGAGGTGCTCGAGCACGACATGCGGCCGCGGCCCGTCGACCTGACCGCCGAAGCTGCGCACGACGATCGGATGATTGAGCCGCTCGAGCAGCTCGATCTCGCGCCCCAGACCCGCGAGGGTCGCCCTGTCCTCGACGAGGTCGGGCCGCACGACCTTGGCGACCACCAGCGCGCGCAGCCGCTCGTGCCAAGCGAGGTAGGCCTCGTATCGCAGCCCACCGCCCAGCAGCTTGAGCGCGGTGAGACCGGGGACGATCTCGTCCTCCTCGCGGAACTCCCACTGGGAATGAGCGGTTTCGCGGGCCAAGGTGACGAGCCTACTGACGAAAACGAGCGGCGCCCGGAGACCGGACGCCGCTCGTCAGCTTCGTCGCGTGAGCGCGACTGCGTGTTACTTGACGACCTCGCAGTTGCTCGCGACACGGTCGTTGCTGCTCGCCTTGACGACGTCGTCGCCGGCGCCGCAGTTGACGCTGTCCTTGCCCTCGCCCATCGCGTTGATGACGTCGTCGCCGTTGTCACCGGAGAGCGAGTCCTGACCCTGATCGCCGCTCAGGTCGTCGTCGCCCTTGCCGCCGTTCACGTCGTCGTCGCCCTTGCCGCCGTTGATCTGGTCGGCGCCGCCGCGGCCGTTGAGCTGGTCGTCGCCGGCGTGGCCGGACAGCGAGTCATCGCCGGAGGCACCGGTCACCGACTCGTCATCGGACGCGCCGCTCTCCGACTCGTCGTCGGTCGTGGTTGCACCGCTCACCGTCGAATCGCCACTGGACTCGTCGTCCGTGCCCTCGGAGTCGTCGTCGTCGGCGTTACCGGGGCCGGAGTTGTCCTCGTCGTCGTCATCGTCTTCGGCATTGCCGGGCCCGGAGTTGTCGTCCTCATCGCGGGCCACGACCTGCTGGCCGCTGTCGTCGTCGTGCGCCAGTCGCGGCCGAGATCCAGGGCGTGGCCACGGCGAGCGCGAGTGCGGCGATGAAGAGCGCCAGAAGAGTCAAGCCGAGGCGGCTCCACAGGCGGCTCTCGTCGTAGGAAGTCTCGTAGTTCATGTCCAGATCCTTTCGGTGAGGCGTCTTCTCTTCTCTGTGCCGTGGACACACGCAGCGGCCGCGAAATCACACTGAAATGGCGCATAGCCACTGCGTGATCTTGGCGGCGCTCGGCGTGTCTACCCTGGTAACGGATGACTCCCCGGCATCTTCTCGAGCCCTCCCGGCTTGCCGGCGGGGCACTGCTCAAGGCGCAGAGCGACGCCCGTCTCATCGACATGACTCGGGCCGGGAACGACCGCGCGTTCGAGGCGATCGTCGCCCGCTACAAGGACGTCCTGCTCCGCTACTGCTCGCGGATCCTTCCGCGACGGCCGCGGCGAGGACGCCGTCCAGCAGGTGTTCGTCAACGCCTACCGCGCGCTCCACCGCGACACGACGCCGCTCGCGCTTCGCAGCTGGCTCTTCGGCATCGCTCACAACGTCTCGCTGAACATCCTGCGGCAGCGCGGCAGCGACCACGAGCCGCTGGACCTGCATGGCGGGACCACGGAGCCCACGCACACCACGATCGAGCGGCGCGAGCGCTTCCAGGAGGTGCTGGCCGCCGTAGCCGCCCTCCCGCCCGGCCAGCGCGACGCGATCGTCCTGCGCGAGCTGGAGGGTCGCGGCCACGAAGAGATTGCGCGCGAGCTCGGCGTGACCGGCGGCGCTGCGCGCCAGCTCATCAGCCGAGCGCGCAACGGCGTTCGCCAGGCCGCCGCAGCGATCGTGCCGATGCCGCTGGTGATGCGCCTGACCACTGAGAGCGCCCCGGCGCCGACCGTCGAGCGGATCGCGGAGCTGACGGCCGTCGGCGGCGGCATCACCGTCGGCAAGGTCGTGGCGACCGGCGCGATCGGAGCGACGCTGCTGGGCGGCGCGGTGACCGGCCCGGATCTCGTCGAGGGCGACAAGGAGCGCAAGCAGGCCGATGTCGCCGAGGCAGCCACGCCTGACCGCAGACAAGGCGACCACCGAAGCCGATGACCCAGACACCGGCGACCGCGGGACGAGCGGCGAGGACGAACGCGGCCAAGCGAGAGCCGACGACGACGATGACGACCGCAGTGGGCCGGGCGATGGGGATGACGGCGATGACGGGCCGAGTGACAACTCCGGACCCGGCGGCGGCGATGACGGCAGCGAGGACGACGACAACTCAGGCCCAGGCTCTGGTGGCGATGACGTGGAGGAGCACGACAACTCCGGGCCGGGCTCGGGCGACGACGGTATTGACGAGCTCGACAGCTCCGGACCGGGCTCGGGCGGCGACGATGGCGTCGAGCACGACAGCTCCGGGCCGGGTAGCGGCGACCCCGAGCCAGACGAGATACTCGTGCCGGATGACGACTCGAGCGGCAGCGGCAGCGGCGGCGAGAGCGGCGGCAACTCAGGGCCAGGAAGCGGGTCGGGCTAGCCGGCACGACGCCGTGCTGGACCGCGTGCGCGCGACCCCTCCGGGATTCGTCCGCACCTACGGCGACGTCTCCCCCGGAGCACCGCGGTTCGCGGGGACGGTCCTGCACGGCTGCGACGACCCGAGCGTGCCGTGGCAGCGCATCGTCCGCGCCGACGGTTCGCTCGCGAAGGGCGAACGCCAGCGGCGCCTGCTGGAGGCCGAGGGTGTGCCGTTCCGCGGCGACCGTGTCGATTTGCGCATAGCCCGGCTACCCGACCTGCTCTAGTTATGGGGGATGCCTTTCCTCGCTCGCCCTGACGGTGCCCGGCTCCACTGGGAAGAGGTCCGGCGAGGGCCCTGGCGTCCTCATCTGCAACATGTTCAACCTCGCGCCGTCGACGCCTCGTCGAGCGGCTGGCGTCCTCGCGACAGCGTCGTCGCCTACGAGTCGCGTGGCCTCGGTCGATCGAGCCACGCAGGGCCCGTACGACCTGGAGACAGGCGTCGCCGACCTCGAAGCACTCCTCGAGGAGACCGGCCCAGTCGAGGTGGCATTCGCCATCGGCGACGGGACGCACCGCGCGATCCGCATCGCAGATAGTCGTCCCGATCTCGTCGACCGGGTCGTGTTCACCAGCACCGCGCTCGGCAGGGAGTCCGGCGAGGATCGAGCAGGGTTCGCAGCGTCGACAGAGGTCCTCTACGCCCTCATGAGTGTGTTACGGCGCGACTACCGCACGGGGCTGCGTCAGATGCTGGCGGGCTCCGCGCACAACGAGGCCGAGGAGCGGGAGCGGCTCGAAGAGCTGGTCGCCGTGATTCCTCACGATGCCGCGATCGGATATCTCGAGGCGTGGATCGCCGCCGAGGGCTTCGACGTCGCGCGGCGGCTGGGCAACAGGCTGACGGTGCTCGCGTATCCGGGCAACGCCTGGTTCCCGATCGAGATGTACGAGGGCTTGCGCGCGCACCTGACCGAGGCTTGCTTCGAGTTCGTCGATGACGGGCCGATAACGCGGCCGGACCTGGCCGCGGACGTCCTGCTGAAGGTGAGCGCCCCGGCTACGGGGTGATCGAGATCATCCGCTCGATCGGGATGCGCGCCTTCTCCGCGATGTCCTCCGGGACCTTCACCTCGTAGGCGCCCGTCTCGTCGAGCAGGGCGTCGCGCACCTTCGGGAGCGTGATCATCTTCATGTACTGGCAGACCGCCTTGCGGTCCAGCGGGATGAACTCCTTGTCGGGGTTCGCCTCCTCGAGCGGGTGGAGCATCCCGGTCTCGGTCGCGACGATGAACTCCTTCGCGTCCGAGCTCGACGCGTGGGAGAGCATCCCGCCGGTCGAGAGCATGTGCGTGTTCTCGGGGTCGATGTCCCCGTGCGCCAGGTACTCCATCACCGCCGTCGTGCATCCGCACTCGGGGTGAATGAGCATGTCGGCGTCGGGATGCTCGTCGCGCATCCGCTGGACGTCGTCGGGGCGCAGGGCCGCGTGCACGTGGCACTCGCCTGTCCAGACGCGCATCTTCTTCCCGGTCTGCTGCTCGACGAAGGCGCCGAGCCACATGTCGGGACCGAACAGGATCTCGGTGTCCGGGCCGTGCTCGCGGTAGATGTGCTCCACGACCTTGACCGCGTTCGACGACGTGACGCAGTAGTCGGTCTCGGCCTTCACCTCGGCCGTCGTGTTCACGTACATCACGACCACCGCGCCCGGGTGCTGGGCCTTCCACTCGCGCAGCGCGTCCGCGGTGATCGTGTCCGCCAGGGAGCAGCCGGCGTCGGCGTCGGGCAGGAGCACCGTCTTGTCGGGCGAGAGCACGGACGCGGTCTCGGCCATGAAATGGACGCCGCAGAAGACGATCGTGTCCGCGCCTGCAGCCGCGGCCTTGCGCGACAGGCCGAGCGAGTCGCCCACGTAGTCGGCGACGTCCTGAACCTCGGGCACCTGGTAGTTGTGCGCCAGGATCACGGCGTTCCGATCGCGCGCGAGGTCGCGTACTTCCGCCTTGAGGGCGGGGATGTTCTCGAGTACCAGCGGTTGGTTCACGAAGCTCTCCCGAGCCGGGTTCAACGAATCTGTTTCGACCGCGCTCACGGTTGGCCGAAATGTCTGGCTCTCAGTTTAGCTCCGATGAGTTCTGGGGCCTACCGCGGTCTAATCGGCAACCCAACGAAGGAGATCTCATGGCCCAGTACGTGGACGGCTTCGTCCTTCCGATCCCCAAGAAGAACCTCGACACCTATCGGCGGATCGCCCGGAAGTGCGGCAAGGTCTGGCGCGAGCACGGGGCGCTCGACTACAAGGAATGCGTCGCCGAGGACGTGAAGCGCGGGAAGGTCACGTCGTTCCCGCAGAGCGTCGAGCTGAAGCGGGGTGAGGTCGTCGTGTTCGCGTGGATCACCTACAAGTCGCGCGCCCAGCGCGACAAGATCAACAAGAAGGTCATGTCGGACCCGCGCCTGGCGAAGCTGATGGACCCGAAGGACAGCCCGTTCGACACCTCCCGAATGGTCTACGGCGGCTTCGAGGTGATAGTGGACGAGTGATCAGCGGTAGCGGCCGCTGTTTCGCGCGTCGTGCCGGAAGCTGCCCCACTCGACGAGCGCGGTCGCCGGCGAGGGCGTGTCCCAGACCCAGAGGTAGCCCTCGCGGGTGACCGCGACGACCTCGAGCTTCTCGTCGCCGTCCACGTCCCCGACGGCCGGGGCCGCAAAGATCCAGCCGCCCGTGTTCTTCGGCCCAGCCGTCCGGCTCGCTGCCGTCCTCCTTGATGGCGTGCAGATAGAGCCCGCTGGTGCCGGCGATCACCTCGGCCGAGCCGTCGCCGTCCACGTCCGCGATCGCCGGCGCGGTGAGGATCTGGAGCTGTTCGACCGGCGCGGGGAAGCCGGAGAGGTAGCTGCCCGACTCGGCATCCCAGCCGCCGACGATGTGCTGGTAGGGAATCCGCTGCGCCGGCGCCTGCGTGGCGAGCGCGAACTGGGTGTCGACGAGGCCGGAGAAGAACGCGAGCGGGCCGTCTTCCGAGAGCCGTCCGAACGCGCCGTTCGAGCCGAGCGCGATCGCGGACATCGCGGTCGTCCGCGACTCGGACCCCTTCCCCACTGTCGTGAAGTGCTGGCCGCCTGAGAACTGAGAGCCGTCGCCGCGGTACAGGTCCGGCTGGCCGGTGAATGCCGCGATCGCGACCTCGTCCGCCCCATCGCCGTCGACGTCGGCGAGCGACGGCGAGGCCGGCGTCCCCTCGCCGGCGATCGGGATCGCGTCCGCCGCCAGCGCCGGCGGCTTGATCGGCCAGCCCGGCTTCAGCTCGCCGCTCGCGTCCCAGGCGTAGACGCGCCCCTCGGTCTGAGGGGTCGAGCCGTAGACCTCGGCGGTGGCCTCGACGATGTCGGGCTTCTCGTCGCCGTCGATGTCGCCCACCGCCGGCGACGAGACGACCCGCTCGCGGTCCTCACCGTCGCGGGCCTCGACCGGCCAGCCGTCGAGCCGCCTGCCGCGCCCATTCCACGCGTACACCTTCCCGTCGGCGGCGCCCACGACGATGTCGAGCTTGCCGCGGCCGTCGAGTTGGGCCAGCGCCGGGCTGGCATAGATGGCGGCATCGCGTTCGGGGCTGGGCGGCCGGCGGGCGTCGATTCGGACGGGGAAGCCGCGCACGCGCCGGCCGTCGTGGTGCCACGCGTAGACGCGCCCGTCGAGCGCGGACGCGACCACCTCGGGGCGTCTGCTCCCCGCGATGTCGGCGACTGCCGGGGTTGCCAGGAAGCCGGCTCGGATGCGGCCGATCCGGCGCGCCGCGGCGCGCGTCGCGAATGCGTTGCGGCTGCGCCGCGGCCAACCGCGCACGAGCTTTCCGCTCCGTCCCTGCCAGACGCGCACGCGCCCGTCGGTGGTGGCGATCACGATCTCGTCCACGCCGTCGCCGGTCAGGTCGGCCAGTACCGGCGAGCTCTCTCCGGAGCTGCCGAGCCGGCGCGGGTAGCCGCGCTTCAGCATCGGATCCCGGTTGCGGTAGATGAACGCGCGGTCCTCGCCGACGAGATCGCCCTCCCCGACGCGAAGTCTCACGGTCCAGCCGCGATCGCCTCTATCGCCCAGCGGCACGACTACGCGGTGCCTGCCGGCCGAGCCCTGGGCGACGCCTGAGAAGTCGTCCGGGTCGGCGGGCTGCTCGCCGCGTCCCAGCCCCAGAACCCAGTCCGCGCCCGCGACGAACTTCACGACGATTCGCTTGCGGTGGCTCGAGAAGAGGTCCGGCGCCGTTATGTCCGCGGCGGGCGGGATCCGGCCCTCCTTCGCGGCCGTGACCGCCTCGAACGCGTTCACGCGGCCGTAGCCCGTGTACTGGTCCCAGCCCACCTCGCCCCCGTTCTGCTCGCCGCTGAGGTCGTCGGCCGTCGCGATCAGGAGCTGGCGGACCTCGACCGGCGACAGGCTGGGCCGCGCCGCCTTCACGAGCGCGGCGACGCCCGCGACGTGCGGCGCGGCGGCGGACGTGCCGCTCCAGTTGCGCGGATAGCCACCGCCGTAGTCGGTCGTCGGGACCTGCGTCGGCGCGGCGAGGTCGATGTGCGGCCCGTAGTCCGAGTAGGCGGCGCGCACCGTGAAGTCGGTCGCCACCGGCGTCTGGGGCTCGAGCGGCCCCTGCGCGGCGGCGTCGGCTGTGTCCGGGTTGATCCCGCCGACGGCGATCACCTCGTCGTAGGTGGCCGGGTAGTTGTGGTGGTTCGCCGACTCGTTCCCGATCGCCGCGACCATCACGACGCCCTTGCGATGCGCGTACGCGACCGCACGATCGAGCGCGGCGGAGCGCGACTCCGCGCCCAGGCTCATGCTGATCACGTCCGCCCCGTGGTCGGTCGCCCACACGATCCCGGCGGCGAGGCGCGAGCCCTGGTGGAGGATGTTGTCCGCGGTGCGGATCGGCATGATCTTCGCGCCCGGGTGCGATGCCCGCGATGCCCTCGCCGTTGTCCGTCGCCGCGCCGAGCACGCCGGCCACGTTCGTGCCGTGGTTGTTCTCGGTCTCCGAAGCGACCGAGCTGTCGTTCATGAAGAAGTCGAACCCGGGCGTGAAGCGACCCTTGAGATCCGGGTTGTCCACGTCGACCCCGACGTCGATGTCGGCGATCACCACGCCCTCGCCCGTGGAGAGCGCCCACGCGCGATCGACCGAGATCCCCCGGTCGCTCGTCAGGTCCCACTGCTCGTGGCGCGAGTTCGGCAGCGGGCTCGCGTCGTAGAGCGGGTCGTTCGGCGGATCCTGCGGGAAGGCGGCAAGCGCCGTGGCGGGAACGAGCGCGGCGACCGCCAGCGCAACGACCAGGCGTCTCATTCCCGCCCTGGGAGAGTCAGCTTCGCCCCGTTGATCGTGACCGTGGACGGCAGGTTGTTCGACGCGGAAGAAGGTCGAGTCGTCGCCGGTGACCTCGAGCAGCAGCTCGTGGCCCTTCTCGAGCCGCCAGTGGTTTCCGTAGAGGTCGTAGACGGCCTTCTGCTCGCCCGCGCCTGGGTCGACCACGCGGAGCGCGGCGCGAGTCACGAGCGTCTGGACGCCGTCGGGCGCCACGTCCCAGAGGCGCGAGTTCAGCTCGATGTCGGTTCCCGTTGCCTCGTATGCGAGCTCGAGCCGCGGCATGCCGAGCAGCGTAAAGTCGCGCTCGACCGGCATGCGCCAGCTGGCGACGCCCGGCGACTCGGGCTGGGTCGTCGTCACGCAGCCGCGGCGCTGGAGGCCGATCACGACGTGATCGGTCGCCGGGCCGCGCGGATCGACGACGCGCCAGCTGGTGGTCTGCGGCCCTGGCAGCTCGAACGCGAGCTCGTCGGGATGCAGGGCGCCCCAGTTCTTCACTCGCAGCACGGGGCCGAAGGCGTTCGGGTCGCAGAGGGTCGGCGCGCTGCGCACGTCGAAGCTCACCCGGCGCTTCTTCCCGAGCATGTAGCGCGCGAGCATCCGGGTCGCGAGCCGGTGGTAGTAGCGCATGTCGGGGATCTTGATCTGCGACGTGAGGTGCTCGAAGTCGCCGAAGTAGAGCTGGATCGGGTAGTCGCGCCGGATGGAGCGCAGCCGCTTGTACATGCGAACGGCCTCGACCGCGGGGAAGATCGGATCGGTCCAGCCCTGCGCCGCGAGGATCGGGATCGAGCGCTGGCGCTTCTCGCTCCGGGCCAAGGCCTTGAAGAAGCCGTCCTGGTAGTACGCCGAGCGGTCCTTCGTGAGGGCGACCTTCGCCTCCTCGACCTGCGGGTCGCCGTCATAGGGCTCACCCTGGTTGACGCGCGCGAGCCACCCCGCGAGCTCCTCGGTCATCTTCGTTGCCGATCAAGGCGATGAACCCGTTCAGCAGCGTGATCTTCGCGACGCCGAGCGGCGTGGGCTGCGCGTCCAGCCCGTTCGGCACGAGCGAGAACAGGAGGTCGGTCCACGTGAACTGCGGGACGGCTGCTGCGAGGCGGACCACCTTTCCCTTCGGCGAACGCCAGCTGCCGTACTGGGGCGCGCCCTCCCCGCGAACCGTCGCGAGCAGCCAGGTCTGGCCGCCGCCGTACGAGCCGCCGACCGCCGCGACCTTCTTGCGCTTCGCCGTCCCGTCGTCCACGAGCAGGCCGGTCAGGTGCTGCGTGTCGCGTATCTCGAACTCCTTGCTGGCCAGCCCGATCTGGCCGCCGGAGTCGCCGTGTCCGCGCGCGTCGTAATTGAGGACCGCATAGCCGCGCGAGGCGAACCAGAGGTTGTTGAACTCGACGGTCTTGTAGTTGTCGGGGGCCTCCTCGGTGTCCGAGAGGTACTCGCCCTTGTTGCTGAGGAAGCCGTGCAGGAAGACGATCAGCGGCAGGCGCTCGCCCTTCTCCACATCGGCCGGGACCGTCAGCGTCGTGCTGAGCGGCGTGCCGTCGAAGCTCTCGACGGTGCCGGTGCAGATCTCGTGCGCGTCGTGCTTCTCGCACGAATCGCGAAAGTCGGCGTGCGCGGGTGCCGCGGCGAACAGGGCTGCGAGAGCCGTGGCGGCAAGAACACGCATCAGTCGAAGAGCAGGCTCAGGTCGAGCGCGGGCGCGGAGTGCGTCAGCGCGCCGACGGAGATGAAGTCCACCCCGGTCTCCGCTATCTCACGGACGTTCTCGAGCGTCACGCCACCCGATGCTTCGAGTGTCGCCCGCCCGCCCGCGCGGGCCGCGCATTCGACGAGCTCCGCCGGACTCATGTTGTCGAGCAGCAGGCGGCGCGCGCCGGCCTCGAGCGCGATGTCCACGTCCTCGGGCGTCTCACACTCGACACAAACCTCGACCCCGTCGGTCGCTTCGGCGACGGCCTTTCGAGTGGCGGCCGCGAGGCCGCCGGCCACCGCGGCGTGGTTCTCCTTGATCATCACCGCGTCGTAGAGGCCCATGCGGTGATTGGTGCCCCCGCCGGCCGCGACGGCCGCCTTTTCGAGCTCCCGCAAGCCCGGGCGTCGTCTTGCGCGTGTCGAGGATCTGCACGCCGGTGCCCTCGACCGCCTCCACGTAGCGCGCGGTCAGCGTCGCGATCCCCGACAGCCGACCGAGGAAGTTGAGGGCAGTGCGCTCCGCGGTCAGGATCCCGGCGGCCGGGCCGTCCAGCCGGGCGACCACGTCCTTCGCGGGCTCGAGCTTCACGTCGAACCGCGCGAAAACGGCCGCGGCCACATCGAGCCCGGAGATCACGCCCGGCTGCTTCTGCTCGATGCGCGCGGTCGCGCGCAGGTCCGGCGGGACCAGCAGGCGCGTCGTCAGGTCGCCGTCCCCGACGTCCTCCGCGAGCGCGCGGTCGATGAGCTCGTCCACGCTCGCAGAGTAGCCTCGCCCCCATGACCTACGTGTCGGCTGAAGCGCGGCAGGAGTTGCTCGACACGATCGCGGACGCGGTCGACGAGCTCGGCGCCGCCCTGGCTGCCCTCGGCGAGGCCTACGAGCAGCTCGACGAGCGCACCGCGGACACGCTCGAGGAACAGCTCTTCCGGCCCGTGCAGACGGCGTACGGCCGGGCGCAACGCACGTACGGCGGGTTCGCCCAGCGGTTCGGGCTGAACGCGCGGGCGTTCGAGCCAGCGACGCGCGGCGTGCCGTCGACGGGCGTGAAGGGCTTCGTCGCCGCCGCGGTGGATGCCGTCGCGCAGGCGGACGCCGACCTGGCCGAGCTGCAGGACTCGATGATGCCGGTCGAGGTCGGCGACGCCGAGCTGCGCAGCGGCCTCGCCGAGGTGCGCGAGCTGCTCACCGACATCCGCGCACGGGCCGACGGGCTGCTCCGAACCTTCGGCCGCTAGCGGGTCAGTACAAGACCGACGGGAACCACGAGCCGTCCGGCTCGTTGTACTCGCCGCGCGCCATCACGTTCATCGGCTTCACGAGTCGCATCCCCTCGCTCAGCGACCAGCGGAACAGCGGCGAACGCAACGGGACGAGAAACGCGATCGGATCGTCCATGGCCGCCGCGGCGCCGAGCAGGAGCGCGGTCATGTCGTCGTCGCTCTCGGCGACGCCGTGGTTCATCGGCCAGAAGGCCACGCTCGTTGCGTACGCCGTGATGCGGCCGTCGCGCACCGCGACGAAGGGCGCCATCCCATGAATCGCGTCGCGAAGCTCGCCCGTCCGGGGAAACCCGTGCACGCGCTCGCAGAGCGCTCCGCATTCGTCGAGGTCGGCCTCCGTGAGCGGCCGCACCTCGACTCCGTCGACCGGCCCGCTGCGCGGCTTGCCGCGGGTGACCGCCACGGGCTCCTTGACGTCGAACCCGAGCGACTCGTACAGGCACAGCGAGCGCATGTGGAATCCGTCCTGAACAGCCGGATCCCGGGCGCGTCCTTCCCGCGCTCGATGACGGCCTCCATCAGCCTCCGGCCCACGCCCGAGTTCTGTCCGGTCGGATCGACCGTGATCGGTCCCACGCCTCGGATCGGGCTGCGCTCGTCGAGGAAGTTCGAGCCGACGATCTGGCCGTCGCGTTCGGCGACCACCCCCCAGATAGACGGGTGCGGTACCCAGGCGCCCATCATCTGGGCGGCGGCCTCGAGCACCGGAAAGTCACGCTCGAAGCGGTGATGGTCGTGAATGCCGCCGAACGCGTCGAAGACGATCTGCGCGCACGCAGGAGCGTCGTCGGGAGTCGGCTCGCGCAGCGTGATCTGGTCGGTGGCGGGCAAGTCGACGTCCAGTCTATGCCTAGCTCCTGGCGAGCAGCGCGACCCCAATACCAGCGCTCGCCAGCGCCGAAAGCACACCCAGCAACCGCCTGTCCGGGGGAAGGTCGGACCAGTCCGCTGCCTGCGCGGCCGTATCGAGGAGGTCGCTCGCCACACCAGCCGCAAGCCATGGCGACACATCGCTGCCGGTGGCGACAGCGCGCAGCGTCCCGACGCCGAGCACGACGTCGCGCGTCCCGTACGCCCGGAGACCGGTGCGGACGGCCGGCGTCCCTGCCTCGTCTCCGGCCAACAGACGCCCGAAACCGGTGGGCGCCGTCATCAGGGCAGCGCCGAAGCTGAGTCGCCCGAGCCCATAGACCGCAGCTTGCAGCTCCACGCGGCGAGTCTAAGCGCCGTTGGTCGAGCCCGCTCGGCGCAGCAACTCGGCGCGCACGAACCCGTCGAGGTCGCCGTCGAGCACGCCCTGCACGTTGCCGACCTCGTGGTTCGTGCGGTGGTCCTTGGCCATCGTGTACGGGTGGAGCACGTAGGAGCGGATCTGCGATCCCCACCCGACGTCCTGCGCCTCGCCCTTCTCCTTCGCGATCTCCTCGCGCCGCTTCTGCTCCTCCAGCTCGAGCAGCTTCGACTTCAGCATGTTCATCGCCGTCGCCTTGTTCGACGACTGCGAGCGCTCGTTCTGGCACTGCACCACGATGCCCGTCGGCCGGTGCGTGATGCGAACCGCGGAGTCGGTCTTGTTGACGTGCTGGCCGCCCGCCCCCGAGGCGCGGTAGGTGTCCACCTGCAGGTCTGACTCGTCGATGTCCACGTCGACGGCCTCCTCGACGAGCGGCGACACCTCGACCTGCGCGAACGCCGTGTGGCGGCGCGCCGACGCGTCGAACGGCGAGATCCGCACGAGCCGGTGCACTCCCTTCTCCGCCGAGAAGAGGCCGTACGCGTTGTCGCCACGCACGATGAACGCCGCCGACTTGAGCCCGGCCTCCTCACCCGGCGACGCCTCGAGCATCTCCACCTTGAACCCGCGCCGCTCCGCCCAGCGCATCTCCTGGCGAAGCAGCATCTCGGCCCAGTCCTGGGCGTCGGTGCCGCCGGCGCCGGAGCTCACGGACACCACGGCGTCGCCTGCGTCGTAGCGGCCCGAGAACAGGCGGGCCTCCTCGAGCTCGGCCAGCCGCGTCCTCGACGGAGCTCCGCTGCTGCCCGAGCTCGTCGGCGAGGGAGTCGTCCCCCATCGCCTCGAGCTCCTCGAGGTCCGCGATGTCCGACTCGAGCGAGCGGAACGTGTCGAGCTGCCGCTGCACGCGCGCGTGCTCCGCCGACACCTTCGCCGCGCGGGCCTGGTCGTCCCAGAAGCCCGGCTCCTGCATCTCCTTCTCGAGCGCTTCGACGCGCTCGCTCAGTGCAGCCGGGTCAAAGGTAGTCCGCGAGCAGCTTCAGCTGGTCGCGGAGCGCGCTAGGCGCCATGGCACTTCTTGAACTTCTTGCCCGAGCCGCACCAGCACGGGTCGTTGCGGCCGATCTTCTCCTCGTCGGCGACGTGCCGCGTCTCGACCGGCGCGGCGGCAGCCCCGGCTCCTCGGCGCTCCGCTCCGGGGCGATCAGCGGTGACGCGCCGCCTGGCCTGCAGCGGCCGCGATCGCGGCGCGCTCGGCCGTCGGCCGCATGTCCGCCCGCGTAGTTCAGGCCGGCCTGGCTCGCGCGCCCGCCGCCGCCGCCGACTGGCCATTGCTGGCCGCCGCCGTTCTGGCCCTCGACCTCGACCTCGACGTTGAAGATGTAGCGGGCGAACTCCTCCCAGATGTTGTTCATCAGCTCGGTGAACATCTCGAAGCCCTCGTTCTTGTAGGCCACGAGCGGCTCGATCTGGGCGAACCCGCGCAGGTGGATGCCCTCGCGCAGGTAGTCCATGTCGTGCAGGTGCTCGCGCCAGCGCTCGTCGATGATCTGGAGCAGCATGTAGCGCTCGAGCGCGCGCATCAGCTCGTCGCCCAGCTCCCCCTCGCGCTCGTCGTAGGCGTCGACGACGTCCTTCTTCAGCTCGTCGACCAGCTCCTCGCGCACGAGCGCGTTGCGATCGAGATCCTCGAGCGCGATCCCGATCGGGTACATCTGCTCGAGCTGCGTCCAGAGGCCGTCGAGGTCCCACTCGTCGATGAACTCGCCGGCGAGGTACTCGTCCGCCATCCGGTCGATCACGTCGCCGATCTGCTCGCGGGCGGTGTCCCCCATGTCCTCGCCCTCGAGGATCCGGTCGCGGTACTCGTAGATGATCTCGCGCTGCTGGTTCATCACGTCGTCGTACTCGAGGACGCGCTTGCGGATGAGGAAGTTCTGCTCCTCGACCTTCTTCTGGGCGTTCTCGATCTGCTTCGAGAGCATCTTGGCCTCGATCGGCTCCTCCTCGCCGGTCTCCTTGTCGACCGGGCCGAGCCGGTCGAGGATGCGGTAGATGCGGTCGCCCGCGAAGAGGCGAACGAGGTCGTCCTCCGCGGAGAGGTAGAAGCGCGACTCGCCGGGGTCGCCCTGGCGGCCCGAGCGGCCGCGCAGCTGGTTGTCGATCCGGCGTGACTCGTGGCGCTCGGTGCCGAGGATGAACAGCCCGCCCGCCTCGAGCACCTGCTCGCGGCCGGCCTCAACCTGCTTCTCGAACCCCGGGTACACCTGGTCCCAAGCGCCGTCCCACGCGTCGCCGTCGGGCTCTAGCCCGCGCTTGCGCAGCTCGAGGGTGGCGAGGTGCTCGGCGTTCCCGCCGAGCTTGATGTCCACGCCGCGGCCCGCCATGTTGGTCGCGATCGTCACCGTGCCGGGCTGGCCCGCCTCGGCGACGGTCTCGCCCTCGAGCGCCGCATGCTCTGGCTTCGCGTTCAGGACCGTGTGCTGGATCCCGCGCTGCTTCAGGCGCTCCGACAGCATCTCCGAGACCTCGACCGAGATCGTGCCGACGAGCACTGGCTGCCCGGCCTCGTGGCGGGCCTCGATCTCCCGCACGACCGCCGACCACTTGCCGTCCTTGGTCTTGTAGATCTGGTCGTTCTGATCCGCTGCGGACCATCGGCATGTTCGTGGGGACCTCTACGACCTGGAGCTTGTAGATCTTCATGAACTCGGTGGCCTCGGTGAGGGCCGTGCCGGTCATGCCCGCGAGCTTGTCGTAGCGGCGGAAGTAGTTCTGGTAGGTGATCGTCGCGACCGTCTGGTTCTCCTCCTGGATCGCGACGCCCTCCTTCGCCTCCACGGCCTGGTGGAGGCCCTCCGACCAGCGCCGGCCCTCGAGGATGCGGCCGGTGAACTCGTCGATGATCTTGACCTCGCCGTCGATCACCTCGTACTCGACGCCGCGCTTGTAGAGCGACTCGGCCTTCAGCGACTGGATGAGGTGGTTGACGAGGTTGCCGTGCTCGGCGAGATACATGTTCTCGATGCCGAGGAACTTCTCGGCCTTCTCGACGCCGCGCTCGGTGACCGCGACCGTCTTGTGCTTCTCGTCGGGCTCGTAGTCGAAGTCCGCGACGTACTCCTTCGACTTCGCCTCGAGCCCCTCGGGCTTCTTGCCCGGCTCGAGCATCGGGGCGAGCTTCGCGAACTTGTAATAGAGGTCGGCGGCCTGCTCGGGCGCGCCCGAGATGATCAGCGGCGTGCGCGCCTCGTCGATGAGGATGTTGTCGACCTCGTCGACGATCGCGAACGGGTGGCCGCGCTGAACCTTGTCCTCGAGCTGGATCGCGAGGTTGTCGCGCAGGTAGTCGAAGCCGAACTCGGAGTTCGTCCCGTAGGTGACGTCGGCGGCGTACTGCGCGCGCTTCTCCGCAGGGACGCGGTCGTCGGACTGGAGGATGCCGACGGACACGCCGAGCGCGTCGTAGATCGGCTTCATCCACTCGGCGTCGCGGCGGGCGAGGTAGTCGTTGACCGTGACGAGGTGGACCGCGTCGCCTGCGAGCGTGTTCAGCACGACCGCGAGCGTGGCCGTGAGCGTCTTGCCCTCGCCGGTCTTCATCTCGGCGATCGAGCCGTCGTGCAGGACCATGCCGCCGATCAGCTGGACGTCGAAGTGGCGCATCTCCATCGTGCGCCGGCCCGCCTCGCGCGTCAGGGCGAAGCTCTCGAACAGCAGGTCGTCGAGCGGCTCGCCGTTCCGGCCGCGCTCGCGTAGCTGCGTCGGCCGCCTCGCGCAGCTCCTCATCCGGTCATGAGCTCCATCTCGGGCTCGTAGCTCGTTGATGCGGGCGACGTTCTTCTCGAACGCCTTGAATTTCTTCCCCTCGCCGACGCGCAGGGCGCGGTCAATTAACGCCATGGAGACCCGAGGATAGCTCCGGCCCTACCCCTCGGCGGGGCGGGGTTCCACGCGGGCCGATTCCCTCCGTCCACGGCGCTTGTCGCGGTGGCGCTTGACCTGGCGCGCGATCTCGTCGGCCACCAGGTTCACCGTGTGCGTCATCGACTCCGAGGCGTCCTTGGCCCTGATCGTCGCGCCCTTCAGGTAGAGCGTCGCCTCGGCGACGCACTTCTCCCTGATGGAGGGGTTCTTCTCCTCGATCAGCTCGATCTCGAGCGTGGCGAGCTCCGACACCTGCCTGCCCACCTTCTCGAAGCGCTTCTCGATCTTCTGGCGGATCTCGTCCGTGACCGCGAAGTTCCGACCCTTGACTTCGATCTTCATGCGAACCCTCCAGCCGCTGGGAGGCGCCGATTATCTCACTGGTGTGCGGGCATATGCGAGCGCCTCTTCGCAACTGCAGCCCGCTTGGCGCAGCGCGCTTGCGCAAGCGCGTAAGCGTCGCGCCGGTCGTGATGACGTCGTCCACCACGGTCACGGCTTGCAATACCCGGGTGCCGCGCGATGAAGCGGGGCGGCGTCCGGACGCGCTGGCTCCTGGCGCGGCCGACCTGCCGGCGGGGATCGCCTGTCCGCTCGAGCGCGTCCAGCACCGGCAGCCCTGTCCTCTGCCGCGAGCGCCTCCGCGATCAGGCGCGGCGTGGCAGAAGCCTCGCATGCGCCTGCGGCGCGCCGGGGAGGGCACCGGCACGAGCGGATGCGCCAGCCAGTCCCTCGGGCGCGCTCGCCGCGATCGCCGCTGCCATGTGATCGGCCAGGGCGGCGGCACCTGCGAACTTGAGCCGGCGCACGATCGCCCGCGCCGCGCCCGTGTAGGAGACGGGCGCCCACACGCTCAGCCCGGCGAGCGAGACCGGCTGCGGCCCGAGCGTCTCGAGCGCGCGGCGGCAGGCCGGGCACAGGACCGCGTCCGATCTGGTCGGGCCGCCGGCATGCCGCGCAGAGCGGCGGGGCGAGTAACGAGACGAGGCGCACGCGCCGACTCTCGCGCGGCGTGTCAGACAGCGGCGTTGCCGCTGCGACAATCCCGGCGCGTGACCCACCCGCACCTTCACTGGAACATCACCGTCCCGGTCGTCCTGACGCTCGGGCTGTACGCCGGGATCTACGTCTGGCGATGGCGCGCCGCCCGCCGCGAGGAGGGTGGCCGCGGCGCCGGGGCCGCCCAGCTTCGTGTGCTTCGCCGTCGCGCTCGCGGCACTGACCGCCGCAATCGCCTCGCCGATCGACGGCCTCGGCGAGGACTACCTGTTCTCGATGCACATGCTCCAGCACATCCTGCTCGGGGACATCGCGCCGGTCTTCCTGCTGCTCGCCCTCTCGCGCGTGATCATGCGGCCGGCCACCCGCCGGCTGGTCGCCGTCGAGCGGGCGCTCGGCCGCTTCGCACATCCGCTGACCGGCCTTTTCCTCTGGTTCGGGCTCGTCTACTTCTGGCACATCCCCGCGCTCTACGACGCGGCGATCGAGTCCGAGATCGTGCACGCGCTCGAGCACGCGTCCTTCTTCACGGCCGGGCATCGCGCTGTGGTGGCCGCTGATCCAGCCGGTGCCGATGCGGCGGCGGATGACGGGCATGTGGCCCTTCGCCTACATCGGCGCGGCGAAGCTCGGGCTCGCCGGTCTCGGCCTCTACCTGACCTGGTCGACGAGCGTCGCGTACGAGCACTACGAGACGGTGCCGCGGATCTGGGGCCTAACCGCCGTCGAGGACCAGAACGTGGGCGGCGCGATGATGATGCTCGAGCAGTCAGTGGTGCTCCTGATCGCCTTTGTCGTGCTGTTCGTGCAGATGCTGACCCAGTCCGAGGCCGACGAGCAGCGACGCGAGCGCCTCGAGCGAACGGCCGCCGCTTGAGCGGCCTGCTCGAGCGGCTGGGAGTCGAGCTGCCCGTCGTGCAGGCCGGCATGGGCGGCGGCCTGTCGCGCGGCGCGCTCGCGGGCGCGGTCTCCGGCGCGGGTGGGCTGGGCACAGTGGGCTTCGAGGAAGCCGACCGCATGCGCGCGGAGATCGAGCAGGCCCGCGCGCGGTCGGACGGGCGGCCGGTGGCGGCGAACCTGCTCCTGCCGTTCGCACGGCGCGAGCACTGGGAGGCCGCGAGCACGGCCGACGCTGTCGTGACGTTCTGGGGCAAGCCGAGGCGGCGGACCGAGAAGCCGTGGCTGCACCAGGTCGGGTCGCTCGACGAGGCGCGCGCGGCGGTCGCGGCCGGCGCCGACGGCGTCATCGCCCAGGGCGTCGAGGCGGGCGGGCACGTGCGCGGAACGGTGCCGGCGCTCGAGCTGCTCGCGCGCGTGCGCGACGCCCTGCCTGATGGGTATCCGGTGCTCGTGGCGGGCGGGATCGCCGACGGCGCGGACGTCGCGCGGGCGCTCCAGGCCGGGGCCGACGCGGCCGTGCTCGGCACCCGGTTCCTGCTGAGCGAGGAGGCGAACGCGGCGCTCGCCTACAAGCAGCGGCTGATGGAGTCGCGCGAGACCGTGATCACCGACCTCTTCGGCATGGGATGGCC
Organism: uncultured Thermoleophilaceae bacterium; assembly: GCA_963839405.1. Lineage (GTDB taxonomy): Bacteria > Actinomycetota > Thermoleophilia > Solirubrobacterales > Thermoleophilaceae > DASPHG01. Next base: position 285,097 of record CAWIUV010000004.1, on the reverse strand, counting down.
GGCGCCGCACCGCGTCATCTGGAACGAGGCGGCCGAGCGCTGGCTGAGCCGCGACGGCGGGATGCCCAGCTGGCTCAGCGGCGTGCAGCGCGTGTCCCGGCCCGCTCCTCGCGCGGCTGCCGGTCGGGCTTCCAGGCGCGCATGGCCGGCGTCGCAGGCCGCGGGGCGGCCGTTCTTCGGCCCGCTCGCGCCCACCGCGGACGGCCCGCGCAACCTGCTCGACGCGGGCGCCCTCTACGCGGGCGAGTCAGTCGCGCGGATGCACGACATCCGGCCCGCCGCCGAGCTGGTGCGCGACCTGGCGCCCTCGGCGTGACCCGCCCCGCCCTGCTCGCGGGCGCCGGGGCGGCGATCGTCCTGATCGTGGTCACGGTCGTGGTTGCGCTGGTCCGCGACGGCGGGCCCCCGGCGGCGCCCGAGCCGCCGCCCCGGGCTCCGAAGCCGGGCGCGCCGCCGTACGACGCGGCCGCGTTCCAGCCTTTCGCGTACGGCGAGCTGCCGGACGCAGACTTCATGGCGCGCGGCAGCCGCGGGTTCGCGCACGTCGTCTACGCACTCAGCCCGGGCGGGGTGGAGCACAGCGTCGCGCGCACGCGAGCGCTGGCGCCGAGGGGTCGAACGCGCCGTTGCGGACACGAGCGTGCGCGCGGATGACCTCGAAGCGATGCTCTTCCTGGAGAGTGCCGGCCGGCCGACCGTGATGGCGGACGGGACGCCGGCGAGCGCCACGGGGCTGATGCAGATCATCCCGTCGACGGCGGTCTCGCTGCTCGGCATGCGCGTGGACCTCGCGCGCAGCCTGGAGATCAACCGTGAGCTGCCGCGCGCACAGCGCCGAGCGGTCACCTCGCGAAAGGCGAAGAAGCGGCGCGCGGCGCGGCGGGAGGTGCGCAGCCTCCTGCGCGAGCGGCCAGTCGTGGACGAGCGCTTCGACCCGCAGAAGTCGCTCGACGCCGCGGTCCGGTACCTGCTCGAGGCGCGCCGCCGGTTCGGGCGCACGGACCTCGCGATCGCCTCGTACCACATGGGAATCGGCAATCTCGACACGGTGCTGCGCACCTATGTGGCGCCGCGGCCGGCGCCGAGATCGACGCGCCGGACCGTCGAGCGGTACGGGCTCTCCTGGCCGCAGCTCTACTACGACTCGTCGCCCACGCGGAACCCGCGCACTTGGAAGCTGCTGACCCAGCTCGGCGACGAGACGCGCCACTACCTGTTCAAGGTGCTCGCCTCGCGCGAGATCCTCAGGCTCGCGCGCGAGGACCGCGACGAGCTCGAGCGGCAGGTCAGCGCTTCAGACGGCCAAGGCGAGCGCGGAAGAGGTGCTGCGGCCGGAGTCGCGCTACCCGCCGTACGAGGACGACGCCGACCTGCGCCGCGCGTACAAGCGCGACGAGCTGGTGCCGCTCCCGAACGACCCGGTGCGGCTGGCCTATCGGCCCGGGCGCAAGATGGGCTCGCTCTCCCGCCGGCTCGAGCAGCCGCGAATCCTCTACCGCGGGCTGCGGCCCGAGGCGCTCGCCACCCTGCTCTACCTCGCGAAGGAGTACCGGCGAATCGCCGGCGGGGGGACCTTGCGCGTCACGAGCACCGTGCGCGACCTCCCCTACCAGGATCTGCTCGTGCAGACGAACATCCAGGCGACGTCGGAGTTCTCACTCCACACGACCGGCTACGCGATCGACATCGCGAAGCCGCGCGCGGAGGCGCCGCTGCGCTTCCTGCTCGAGCGCCTGCAGGCGCTGGAACGCGATCTCATGGGTCGAGGAGCCGGGCGCATTCCACCTGACGGTCGGCGCGGACGCCGAGCCGTTCCTGCCGATCTACGAAGCGCTCGTCGAGGACCGCCGCCCGCTGCTGCGCGATCCGCTGAGGGCGACCCTCTTAGAAGGCGCAGGCTGTCGGCGATCCCCACGTGGCCGGCGATCGCGTCGATCAGGATCGTGCCGGCGGCCAGCTCGGTCCCGGGGAAGATGATCGAGTCGCGCAGCGCCGAGGCGTCGCCGATCTTCGAGTCGTCGCCGATCACGAGCGGGCCCATCAGGCGCGTGCCTACGCCGATCTCGCAGTCGCTGCCGATCCAGACGGGCGGGCCCACGAACGTCACGTCCTCGAGCGCGGTGCCCTCGCCCACGAACAGGCCCTCGTCGAGCTCGGTGCCGCTGCGCTCGAGCCGGAGCTTCCCCTCGAGCGCGTCGAACGTGCCGGACTTCAGCTCGTGTAGCGAGCCGACGTCGTTCCAGTACTCGTCGATCTCGTGCACGTAGAACGGCACGTCGTTCTCGAGCAGCGCCGGGAAGACATCCTGCGCCCAGTCGACGAACGGGCGGTCGGGGAAGTAGTCGAAGATCTCCGGGCTGAAGACGTAGATGCCGCAGTTGCCGAGATCCGACAGCGCCTCCGCCGGATCGGGCTTCTCCTGGAAGCCCTGGATGCGCCCGTCGGCGTCGTGGATCACGACCCCGTACTCGCGCGTGTCGGACACCTTCTTCACCGTCAGCGTCGCGATCCCGCCGGCCGAGTTATGCCGGTCGACCAGCTTCCGCAGGTCGATGTCGGTGAGCGCGTCGCCCGAGATGATCACGACCGGGTCGTCGCCGAAGAAGTCCGCGACGTTGCGAACGCCACCGGCCGTCCCGAGCAGCTCCTCCTCGTAGCTGTAGGTGAGGCTGTCCCCGAAGTAGTTCTTGATCGAGTTCGGGAAGTAGTGGAGGTTCGCGATCAGGTCGTCGAACCCCTGGCCGTGCAGCAGGTTCACGATGTGCGCCATCACGGGCCGGTCGAGGACCGGCACCATCGGCTTCGGGATCTCGAACGTGATCGGCTTTAGCCGGGTTCCGAGCCCGGCAGCGAGGACCATTGCCTTCATGGCGCGGGCCAAGCTAGCGGATCAGCGTCATCCACACTGGAGAGATAGGCGCGCTGCTCGGCCGTCAGCTCGTCGATCGCCACGCCCAGCGACTCGAGCTTGAGCCGGGCCACCTCGTGGTCGATCTCCTGCGGGACGGGCACGACGGCGGGCTCGAGCGCGTCCTCCCGCGTCGCGAGCCACTCGATCGCGAGCGCCTGAAGAGCGAACGAGATGTCCATCACCTCCGCGGGATGGCCCTGCGCGGCGGCCAGGTTGACCACGCGCCCGCCCGCGAGCAGGTTGAGGCGGCGGCCCTTCAGGTCGTAGCGCTGGACGAGCGGGAGCACGTCCTCGGGCGGACCGGCCGCAGCGTCCTGAAGCGCCTTGATGTCCACCTCGACGTCGAAATGGCCCGCGTTGGCGATCACCGCGCCGTCCTTCATGCGCTCGAAGTGCTCGCCGCGTAGGACGCCGCGGTTGCCGGTCACGGTGATGAATAGGTCGCCCTTTTCGGCGGCGTCGATCGCAGGCAGAACCTCGTAGCCCTCCATCCGCGCCTCGAGTGCGCGCAGCGGGTCCACCTCGCAGACGACGACCCACGCGCCCGCGCCGCGCGCCCGCAGCGCGATGCCGCGACCCGTGTAGCCGTAGCCGAGCACGACGACCGTGCGGCCGGCAAGCAGCAGGTTGGTGGCGCGCAAGATCCCGTCGAGCGTGGACTGGCCGGTCCCGTAGCGGTCGTTGAAGGCGCGCTCGGTGGACGCCTCGTTCAGCGCGAGCACCGGGCAGGCGAGCTTGCCCTCGGCCTGGAGCGCGCGCAGCCGCACCAGGCCGATCGTGGTCTCCTCGGTGGCTCCGACGAACGAGTCCGGGATACCCGCGTCGTGCAGTGCGACGATCAGGTCGCCGCCGTCGTCGATCGCGGCCTGCGGCTTCGACTTCGCTGCCGCCTCGATCCCAGGCGCCGGATCCTGCCCGCGGCGTGCCTCGACCCCGAGCGCCTCGGCCACGTCGTCCTGGGTAGACAGCGGATTCGACGCCGCGATCTCCACCTCGGCGCCGCCCGCTTCGAGCGCGCGCACGAGGTTCGCCGTCTCGGCCGTCACGTGAAGGCACGCCGCGACCCTGAGGCCCTTGAGCGGCTTCTTCTTCGCGAACCGCTCCTCGATCGAGCGGACGACCGGCATCTGGCCGGCCGCCCATTCGATGCGGGCTAGTACCGGTAGTGCTCAGCTTTGTACGGCCCCTCGACCGGGACACCGATGTACGCGGCCTGCTCCGGCGAGAGCTCCGTGAGCCTCACGCCGAGCGCGTCGAGGTGCAGCCGGGCGACCTTCTCGTCGAGGTGCTTCGGCAGCACGTAGACCTTCTTCTCGTAGTCGTCGTTCTTCGTGAACAGCTCGATCTGGGCGATCGTCTGGTTCGTGAACGAGTTCGACATCACGAACGACGGGTGGCCGGTCGCGTTTCCGAGGTTCAGGAGGCGGCCCTCCGAGAGCATGATGATCGAGTGGCCGTCCGCGAACCGCCACTCGTCCACCTGCGGCTTGATGTTGATCCGCTCGATGCCGTCGACCTTGCCCAGGCCGGCCACGTCGATCTCGTTGTCGAAGTGGCCGATGTTCCCGACGATCGCCTGGTGCTTCATCCGCGCCATGTGATCGGCGGTGATGATGTCCTTGTTGCCGGTGGCGGTGATGAAGATGTCCGCCGTCTCGACGACGTCCTCGAGCGTCTGCACGTCGATAGCCGTGCATCGCGGCCTGGAGCGCGCAGATCGGATCGATCTCGGTGACGATCACGCGCGCGCCCTGGCCCCGGAGTGACTCGGCGCAGCCCTTGCCCACGTCGCCGTAACCGCAGATGACGGCGACCTTGCCGCCGATCATCACGTCGGTGCCGCGGTTGATGCCGTCGATCAGCGAGTGGCGGCAGCCGTAGAGGTTGTCGAACTTCGACTTCGTCACCGAGTCGTTGACGTTGATCGCCGGGAAGAGCAGGTCGCCGGTCTCCTGCATCTGGTAGAGGCGCATGACGCCGGTCGTGGTCTCCTCGGTGACGCCCTTGATGCCCTGGCCGATCTTCGTCCAGCGCTCGCCGTCCTCCTCGAGCGAGCGCTGCAGGACGCTGAGGATCACCTGCAGCTCCTCGGAGTCGGCCGACGCGGGATCCGGCACGGCGCCCGCCTTCTCGTACTCGGCACCCTTGTGGACGAGCAGCGTGGCGTCGCCGCCGTCGTCGAGGATCATGTTCGGGCCGCCGCCGTCGGGCCAGCGGAGCACCTGCTCGGTGCACCACCAGTACTCCTCGAGCGTCTCGCCCTTCCACGCGTAGACCGGCACGCCGGCCTTCGCCACCGCGGCGGCGGCGTGATCCTGCGTCGAGAAGATGTTGCAGCTGCACCAGCGCACCTCGGCGCCGAGCGCGATGAGCGTCTCGATCAGAACCGCGGTCTGGACGGTCATGTGGAGCGAGCCGGTGATGCGCGCGCCCTTCAGCGGCTGCTGCGCGGCGAACTCCTCGCGGGTCCTCATCAGGCCGGGCATCTCGTGCTCGGCGAGCCGGATCTCCTTGCGGCCGAAGTCGGCGAGCGAGATGTCGGCGACTTTGTAGTCCTCGGTCCTCGTGGTGGTGGCGGCTTCCATCGTTCTCCTAGGTCGTGGTGGCGAGCAGGCGCTCGTGCTTCTCCTGTTCCCAGCGGAGCCACTCCGCGGGCTCGATCTCGGCGGGCCGCTCCGGCTCCTCCTCGAACCAGCTGTCGAGGGCGTCGCTCAGGCTGGCCTCCTCGCGCATCCGCTTCGCGAACGCGATATCCGAGAGCCCGCAGTCGAACCGGGCCAGCAGCTCGCGCAGCGTGCGCAGGCGCTGCAGCTCGCCCGGTCCGAAGATGCGGTAGCCCGAGGCCGTCCTGGCCGGCTCGATCAGGCCCACCCGCTCGAGGTAGCGGAGCATTCGCGGCGACCAGCCGGTCGTGTCAGCAGCCTCGTTGATGGTGAGCCCATCCATCGCGGGCAACCTTACCACGATTGTGTCAAGGTTGCCCGGAGGGCTTCGATGACGGTCTCGGGCTCGTGGATGACCTGGCGCCAGCTGAATCTCAGCACCAGCCAGCCATCCGCTGCCAGCCGCGCGTCCCGCTCGCGGTCGCGCTCGAAGGCGCCGCGTGTGCGGTGGAACTCGTAGCCGTCGAGCTCGACGACGACTCTCTGCTGGGTCCAGACCGCGTCCACTTCGAAGCCGTGCAGGTACACGTTCTGGCTGGGTAGGGGGAGGCCCGCTTCGTCGATCAGCTCCGTGAACCGTTGTTCCAGCTCGGAACGCGTGAACGGTGGCGGCCGATGCCTGGTGAGGGCGACCTGGAGCCGGCCCAGTCCATGCGGCCGTGGCTTCGGCCCATCACCTCTTCGACCGCCGACAGGTCGAGTATCTGCCGTCGCTCTGCCTCTTCGACCGCCCGGGCCAGTTGCCTCGGCAGGACTACCTCCGCCACGTCGAGCAAAGTCCGGGAGAGGCTGGTTACGGGGATGCCATCAACCTCGGCCCGGTCCATGTCGGCGAGCCGCGACGTGTGGACGGCAATCCCTCGTCTCCCTCGCCGTCGCGTCGGCGCGGTCACGTCGATCACGGCGCGGCGGTCGGGCATGAGGTCCCACAGCCACGCTGCGGTGCGGTGGCTCGCCACCGCCCGCGGGCCGCAAGCGAGGATGGCAGCCATGACACGGGCCCGAGGCCCCAGCGCCTGGTGCCCGAACGCGTACACCGCCCGGTAGAGGAGGTGTAGCCGTCTCTCCTTCACCCAGCTGTCGACGGTCGCGCCGCTTACGCCGAGCTCGACGAGCTGTGTCCGAGCCACCACCCCATGCTGCCTCGTCACCAATTCCGCGACCCGTCCCGCACGTTCACGGCGTATATGACCGTCAACGTGCGGCACCCCCGTAGCGTGGGCCGCCGCGGCGCAACGGAGTGTTGCCGGCGTTACGAGCGGAGCTCGATCTCGAGCGTTTCGGGGACCGCCGACGCCAGGGCGGCGCGCATCGCGGCCTCGTCCTGGAAGCGATCGGTCAGGCGGCGCGCTTCGCAGCGGACCACCAGCGTCGGCGAACGGAAGGGCCACGGCGTGACGGAGGGACCGTCGACGCGAAGACCCTCCACCTCCCCCACCCAGCCCGAGCAACGCCGCGAGCGACAGGTAGTCCCAGATCCACACGAGCGTCGATCCCGGCTCGAGGTCCGTCCCGCGCAAAGCCGAGCCGCGAGCGGAAGGCCTCCTGCTGGGAAAGGAAGTCCGCGACGGCCGGCGTCCGCTCCCGAAGCTCGTAGAGCCGCGTCCCGTGCAGGGACACCAGCGCGGCCGCGTACACCGACGTCGTAACCAGCCTCTTAGGCGCCTCGAGCCACAGCGCGGATGGGTCTCCAGAGGCATCTCGGTGAAGGAGTGCGGCAGCCCGGTCTCGGCGTTCAAAGACGGCGCGAGATCCCACTCCGCCATCCCGACGTCGTGCTGCTCCGCCGCAAGACAGACCTCCTCGAACGGCGAGAACGGCTCCGCCCACGCGCGCGCCATCTGTCCCGAGATCCACGCGTGCGACGCCTGGCCGATGCACAGCGACGTCGTCGCCGTCGGGCCTCAGCAGCATCCCGGCGAGAGTACCCTCACGCCATGGCCGTACCGCCTCGGGTCCGCCTCCCCTCGCTGCTGCAAGGTGCTGCGTTCGCCATCGACACGATCGGCTTCCTCGAGCGCTCGCGCAACCGCTACGGCGACGTGTTCGAGGTGCACCTGCCCGGCATGGGCAAGTTCGTCTACATCGCCGACCCGGCGCTCATCAAGCAGGTGTTCGCGGCCGACCGCGACATCGGCCTGGCCGGCGAGGCGCGCAAGCCGTTCGTCGAGGACATGCTCGGCGAGCAGTCGCTGCTCACGACCGACGGCGAGCAGTGGGAGCGCCAGCGCAAGCTGCTCGGGCCGCCGTTCCACGGCGAGCTGATCGAGAACTACCGCGACCAGATCGAGGCGATCGCCGTCGCCGACATCGAGCGCTGGCCGCGCGGCATCGCGTTCCCGCTCCGCCCACGCATGCAGGCGATCACGCTCGACGTGATCCTGCGGCTGATCTTCGGGATCGAGGACGCCGCGCGCCTGGAGCGGCTGCGCTCGCTGCTCCCGCGGCTCACCGAGGAGGGCGCCTGGCTCTTCTGGCTGCCGCGCAACATGCGCTGGGAGTGGTTCCCGCCGCTGAAGAAGCTGCTCGCCCTCCGCGACGAGGTCGACGCGATCCTCTTCGACGAGATCGCGAATCGCCGCGCGGATCCGGACGTCGGCGAGCGCAAGGACATCCTGTCGCTCCTCGTCGCGGGTGGGGATGCCGACGACCAGGAGCTCCGCGACGAGCTCATGACGCTGCTCGCCGCCGGCCACGAGACGACGGCGACCGCACTCGCCTGGGCGTTCGAGCGCCTCGCGCGCCACCAGCACGTCATCGACAAGATCCGCGCCGAGGAGGGCGAGGAATACCTCGACGCCGTCGTCAAGGAGACGCTGCGCATCCGGCCCGTCATCAGCGACGTGATTCGCAAGATCAAGGAGCCGATGCAACTCGGCGAGTGGGAGATCCCGGTGGACCGCCACCCGACCCCCGCGATCGCGCTCGTGCAGCGCGACGGCGAGATCTACGACGACCGGCTCGAGTTCAGGCCGGAGCGGTTCATCGGCAACCCGAAGGCGTTCTCCGGGCTGGATCCCGTTCGGCGGCGGCCGCCGCCGCTGCGTCGGCTCGCACATGGCGCTGCTCGAGATGAAGGTCGTGATCAGAGCGGTGCTCGACCGCGTCGACCTCGAGGCGCCGACCGAGCGCGACGAGCGCGCCCGGATCCACCACCTGACGCTGATCCCGTCGCGCGGCGCGCTACTGACCGTCCGTCCGCGACGCGATGCGCCGGTCGGCCTGCCGGCTGCGCGAAGCCGGGGATGAAGCTTCCCCAGCCGGTCGCGGTTGCCGGCGACTAGCCAGTAGAGCCGATCCGCAAGGCGCGGCGAGCGTCGAAGGAACGGGATACAGCTGGGCAAGGCCGGCGCCGGCGGAATGCACGGTTCCGGAGGCGTCGACGACGTGGAAGGACCGAAGTCGCTCCTCCCTACCCAGCCCAGACAGGAGTTCGTCGGCGAGTTGGATCGGAAGAGGTCGAAACCGATGACGACGATCAAGCTCCAAAACCCGCGCCACCACGAACTTGCACAGTCCGCAGTCGGCGTCGTAGAGAAGCCAGGCCTGGTCAGCCGAGGCGCTGTTTGAGGTCTTCGATGCGGGCAACCGGGCTCGGATCCACTCCGTTCAACACAGCCACGTAGAGAGATACGAGATCACCCAGGAAGACGAGCGAAAGGACGCGCTCCGTGCGCGTCTCCACCGCGTGACCGCACGCGCTCCACCGGCGAGCCGGCGGCGGCCACGACCTCGGCGGACAGCTCGATCCGCTGCTTCACGCGCGAGTGCTGCTCGTCGTCCTCCAGGAAGACCGCCGTGAACGTCGGCTGGCCCCAGCCGCAGATCTCGTTGTGGTCCATCTCCGGCAGGACCCCGTCGAACGCGGCCGTCTCGGCGTTCTCGTTCAGCTGCGCGCGCCAGCGGACGCTCACGGGAGCCGTGAGCTCGGCGCCGTACACAACCGGCACCTGCCCCTGGAGGGCGCGCGCGAGCGACTTGGCCTCGGCATCGGGATCGCCGTCCGGCCCCCACTCCACCGCAAGCTCTCGCAGCAGCGCGACGGCCGCCTCGACCTCGCCGCGCAGCGAGTCCGTCACGCCCGGCGAGCGCAGCCACCTCGAGGGCGCCGACGGTCATGTAGGCGACGGCTGCACGCGGCTGCATCCCCGCCGGCACGCCGATCACCGGCACGCCGTCGGCACGCGCCATGTCCGCGAGCTCGCCGCCGGTAGTCATCACCACTCGCGGCGCACCCCGGTCGCCCGCGGCCGCGTAGGCGGCGAGCGTCTCCTCGGTGTCGCCCGAGTAGCTCGAGCAGAGCACGAGCGTGTCCTCGCCCACCCACGAAGGCGGGTCGTAGTCGCGCGAGCTGATCAGCGGACGCCGCGCGCGGTCGCCGATCGCGCCCCGAGCGAGGTCGGCGCCGATCGCCGATCCGCCCATGCCGCACACGACGAGCCCACCGGACGCGTCGACGGGCGCGATGCCGGCCGACTCGACCCGCCACAGCGCATCCTCGAGCTGATGCGGCTGGCCCAGGACGTCGTCGAGCATTCCGTCCGTGTCGAGAGCCGCGACCGAAGCCTTGTCGAGCTGGCTCACTCGACCTCCTCCCCGGGCTGAACGCGCGCGTCCTCGTCGACCACCGCGCCCGCGGCCACCCGCGCGTCCTTCCCGATCACGGCATTCGGACGCACCTCAGCCCCGTCGCCGATGCGCGCGCCATCGGCGACGATGCACTCGCGCAGCACGCAGTCCGCGCCCACCGCGACGCGGTCGTGCAGCACCGCGCGCTCGACACTCGAGTCGGAGCCCACGCTGCAATGGTTGCCGACGACGGCCTGGGGACCTATGTGCGCGCCGCTCGTCAGGCCGCCCTCGTAGACCAGCGAGCCGGTCTCGTCGCGCTCCGGCAGCGTGCTGTCGATCACGCCGGCGAGCAGGTCCCACGTCCCCTCGAGGTATCGCCGCGGCGTACCCACGTCCATCCAGTACCCCGCCGCGCGGTAGCCGAACAGCCCGTCGCCGACCAGCGTCGGGAAGATCTCGCGCTCGATCGAGACCGCGCGGCCGGGTGGGATCTGCTCGATCACCTCGCGCTCGAGCAGGTACGCGCCGGCGTTGATCCGGTTGGTCGGCGCCGGCCCGGGCGACTTCTCCAGGAATGCCTCCACCTCGCCGTCGTCCGTCGTGGGCACGACCCCGTAGCTCTCGGTGTCGTCCACAGCGATCAGGCACAGCGTCGCGCGTGCGCCGGTACGCTCGTGCTGCTCGCGCTCGGCCGTGAGGTCCATGTCGGTCAAGACGTCCCCGTTGAGGACGTACAGCCGCTCATCCTTGAGGGCGCCGGTATCGAGCGCGAGCCGCAACGGGCCGGCAGTGCCGAGCGGCTCCTCCTCGTGGACGTAGCGAAGCCGCATCCCCGCGTGCATGTCGCCGAGCACGCTTTCGACGGCGTCCGACATGAAGCCGCAGGAGAGGATCACGTCGTCCACCTCGTGCCTGGCGAGCCAGTCGAGCATGAACGTCATGAACGGACGCCCCGCGAACGGCATCACCGGCTTGGGCGTGCTCAGCGTGAGCGGCCGGAGCCTGGTGCCCTCGCCACCAGCGAGGACGAGTGCCTGCACGCGTCAGGCCTCGACCGCCGAAGCCGCGGGCCGGCCGATCCCCTCGTAGGTGTAGCCGGCGGCGCGCAGCGCCTCGTCGTCGAGAAAGTTGCGGCCGTCCACCACGAGCGGGTTGCGCATCGCGTCCTTGACGGCGCCGGCCCAGTCGAGCTCACGGAACTCCGGCCACTCGGTCACGAGCACTGCGGCGTCGGCGCCGTCCAGCGCCTCCTCCGCGCTCTTGCAGGTGGTCGCGCCGCCGAGCAGCTCACCCGCGTTGCGGAGCGCGACCGGGTCGTAGATGCGAACGCTCGCCCCCTCGCCCTGCAGGCGATGGGCGAGCACCAGCGCCGTGGCCTCGCGGATGTCGTCCGTGTGCGGCTTGAACGCGAGGCCGAGCAGCGCGATCTCCCTGTCCACGAGCGAGCCGAGGTGCTTCTGCAGCTTGCCGATCGTGCGGCGCTTCTGCAGCTCGTTCACCTCGATCACCGACGACAGGAGCTGGAAGTGGTAGCCCGAGTTGCCGGCGAGCTGCTTGAGCGCCGAGACGTCCTTCGGGAAGCAGCTGCCTCCGTAGCCGATGCCCGCGCGCAGGAAGCTCGGCCCGATCCGCTCGTCGAGCCCCATGCCGCGCGCGACCTCCTCGACATCGGCACCGAGCTCCTCCGAGACGTTCGCGATCTCGTTGATGAACGAGATCTTCGTCGCGAGGAAGGCGTTCGAGGCGAGCTTGATCATCTCCGCGGAGGCGACGTCCGTGCGCACGATCGGCGCACCGAGCGGCGCGTAGAGCTGCTCGACGCGGTCGGCGAACTCGGCCGACTCGGGGCCCGCCCCGACGACGACGCGGTCCGGGTTCATGAAGTCCTCGACGGCCGCACCCTCCTTCAGGAACTCCGGGCACGACACGTAGCCCACCTCCGTTGGCGCAGGCGCTGGATCCAGCGGCCGGTGCCGACCGGCACGGTGCTCTTCATGACGAGCGCGTGGTCGGTGGACTCGCCGAGCTCCTCCACGACGCGCTCGACGCGCGACAGGTCGGCGTCGCCGGAGTAGGTCGGCGGCGTGTCGACGCAGCAGAAGAGAAGCGTCGCGTTCGAGATCACCTCGCCCATGTCCGTCGTGAAGTGGAGCCGCTCGCGGTTCTTCGTGACCAGCTCCGCGAGGCCCGGCTCGTGGATCGGCACCTCGCCCCGCCCCAGCGCGTCGACCTTCTCCTGGAGGATGTCGCGCGCGTAGACCTCGTGGCCGAGCTCGGCGAAGCCGGCCGCGGTGACCAGGCCCACCCAGCCAACGCCGATGACGCCCAGGGGCTCGCGTTCACTCATGGCCGCGGCAGGCTACCGGTCAGAGGGTTCTGGTCGACTTCGCTATCGCCAGCATCTGCGCCTCGCTGAGCGTCTGGAGCAGCGTGTTCTGGAGCCAGTAGACGGCGCGGTTCGGTGCGCCACGCGACCATCCGCAGGCGGTCGCCGTCGAAGTGCAGCTCGAACTCCCGTCCGCCGATCTCGCGCGTCTCGGACGCGTCGCGCAGCACTGGCGGGTCCTTCCAAGTGGTGCCCTGAATCCCGTAGTACTCGCCGATCAGCCCCTTCTTGATGACCATGCGGTACGACGGGTACCACTTGCGCTCGCCCTTCTTCCCGACCGGGATCTTGTAGTAGAGCGGCGGACCGGCGTACAGCCCGCCATACGTCCGCAGCTTCGGGAAGAAGGCCGGGAACTTCTGTCCCTGGTTGACGAGCTGGAGCGCCTGGTCCTTGCCCGCCACCTCGGCGTTCTCGAGGCCGGAGACGGGCTCCTTCTTGTCCTTCTTGTCTCCCTTAAGCCGCCCGCGCGGGCCGGAGGTCGCCTTCAGGCCGAGGAAGTCGTCGCGCAGGTCCTTCATCACCGCCGAGCTGGCCATCACGTAGCTCACGCCGATCGAGCCCTTGAAGTGAATCTCGCGGACCGGGTGCTGCGCAGACGCGAGGGCGAGCTTCAGGAGCCGGAGGACGTTCGCGCGGCCGCGGATGTCCGAGTCGGTGTACTTGCCGAAGATGTCGAGCAGGTCGTGGCGGCGCTCGAACAGCTTCGTGATCCCGATCTGCTGCTTGAGCTGCCTGAGGAACTCCTGCTGGCGTGCGGCGCGGACGATGTCCGTGTCCTCGTGCCTGTAGCGGACGTAGTCGAGCGCGTCCTGGCCGCAGACCTTCCGGTAGCCGGGCTTCAGGTCGATCGTCGCGTAGTCGGGGCCGTAGCCGGAGTTGTCGTTGAAGTAGCGGCGGTCGACGTCGATGTACGCGCAGCCGAGCTCGTTGACCGCCTCGCGGAAGCCGCCGAAGTTGATGTTGACCACGTGGTGAATCGGGATGCCCGTCACCGAGCTGACGGTCCGCAGGGTCAGCTTCGGCCCGCCGAGCGAGTAGGCCGCGTTGATCTTGTCCGTGCCGTAGCCGGGGATCCTCACCTTCAGGTCGCGCGGCAGCGAGAGGAGCGCCGTCGCCTTCTGGTCCGGGTCGAGGCGAACGAGGATGATCGTGTCCGAGCGCGCCCCGCCCGATCCGCCGATGGCGGTCTCGGCCCGCTTGTCGGAGCCGATCAGCATGATCGTCTGCGGCTCACCGGACTCCGCCGACTCGAGGTACCGCTCCAGTTTCAGCTGCTTGCCCTCGCTGAACGCCTCCTCGAGGCGGTCGATCTCGTTCCAGCCCGCGACCGACGTCGCACCGGCCGCGACCGCGATCAGGACGAGTCCGCCCGTCAGGAGGCGCTTCCAGTAGTTCCCGGCTCTCTCGAACTGATCAGGCAATGCGCAGGTGGGTGGTTTCGGTGCCGCCGGCGGCGAGCGCTACGAAGTTGACGAGGGCGTTCCGGTACCGCTCGAGTGAGGAGATTGATACCCACTCCTCCGGACCGTGGTGGCCCGCGCCCACCGGGCCGAACTCTACGGCCGGCACGCCCGCCTCGAGGAAGCTGATCGCGTCCGAGGTGCCGTCGCGCCCGACGGAGATGCGCTCCGCGGGGGTCCCCTCCTCGATCGCCTGCGCGAGCAGCTGCACATGCGGGTTGGTCGCCTCGACCAGGATCGGCTGGCGGTGGAAGACCTTGCGGACCTCGACGTCCGGCATCGAGGCGATCTCCTCTTGGATCTTGCCGGGCTCCTGCCCGGGCAGATAGCGGATATCGAGGTCGATGACGCACCGGTCGGGGACCTTGTTGAGCGCGTCGCCGCCCATGATCCGGCCCAGGTTCACGGACGGGCGCGGGAAGAGCTCCGACGACTCCTGCGCCCAGCCCATCTGCTCGATCCGGCGGAACCCGTGCACCGCCTTGATCACCGCGTTGTCGCCCTGCCACGGGGTCGAGCCGTGCGCCGCGCGGCCGGCGAACACGAGCCGCAGCGCGAGCACGCCCTTCGCCTGAACGCCGATGAACATGTCGGTCGGCTCGCCCGTGATCGCGAAGTCGCCCACGTAGCCGTGCTTGACGAGCCAGTCCGAGGCGCGCAGCTCGGTCTCGTCCGACTCCTCGTCGGCCACGCAGACGAAGTGGACGCGGACGTCGGTGCGCTCGGCGACCTCGCGGGCGGCCACCATCATCGCCGCGAGCGCGCCCTTCATGTCGTAGGCGCCGCGGCCGTACAGGCGATCGCCGTCCACGCGCGGCTCGAACTGCTCCGCGTGGGCCGGCACGACGTCGAGGTGGCCGTGGAACACGAGCGTCGGCCCGCTCTCGGCGCCGACAGTCGCTGCCAGCACCGGCCGTCCGTTGAAGACCGCGTCCTGCACGTCGATGTCGCGCGCCTCGAGCCAGCCCTTGATGAAGCCGGCGCACGAGCGAATCCCCTCCGGGTTGGAGGTATCCCAGGCCATCAGCCGCTTCGCGAGCGCGCACTCGTCCACGGGGACCTAGGGTAACGGCGGCCCCCGCCCCGGATGGACACCCGCGCCGACCGATTCCCGCTGTTCGACTCGCTGCGCGCGCTCGCCGCGCTTGCGGTGGTCTGCTCGCACATCGGCTCGTTCGGGGGCGTGCTCCACGAGGGTGATGCGCTGCGCCCATACGTGGGCCAGTTCGCCGTCGCCGTGCCGATCTTCCTGCTCATCTCGGGTTTTCTGCTGTACCGGCCGTTCGCCGCCGCACGGCTCCGGGGCCAGAAGATCCCGTCGATCCCGGCCTACGGCTGGCGCCGGGTCCTGCGCATCGTGCCCGCGTACTGGGTCGCGCTCACCGTGATCACGATCTGGCTGGGCTCGAGCTACCTGTTCCACACCGGGCAACAGCCAATCGACGTCTTCTCACCCACGGGGCTGTTCGCCTACTACGGCTTCGGGCAGCTCTACTCGGCAAGCACGCGCGGGGGCGGCATCCCGCAGGCGTGGACCATCGACACGGAGGTCGTCTTCTACATCGCGCTCCCGCTGTACGTGCTGCTCGCCTTCTGGCTCCTGCGGAGGTACCGGCTCGAGCTGGCGTGGGGAACTTCTGCTGCTCGGCGGATTCATCGTGATCAGCCAGCTGTACAAGCTCGTCGTGGTCGAGGCGGCCGACATGGAGACGGTGACCGTCACGCCGCTCCCGCTGCTCTCCTCGCTCCCGGCCTATGCCGACCACTTCGCCCTGGGGATGGCGCTTGCCGTGACGAGCGTCGCCGTCGCCCAGATGCGGATCGTGCCGCGCGCCGTCGGGGTCGATCGAGCGGCGCCCGTGGGTGCCGTGGCTGGTGGCCGCGATCGCTTTCTGGGCCGTGTCCACCCAGATCGGGATGGAGGGGTCCCCGGTCGAGCGGATGACGCACGAGCAGTACTTCGCGCGTCACGCGCTGTTCGGCGTGGTCGCGTTCGGGATGCTGCTTCCCGCCGTCTTCGGCGATCACAAGAGCGGCTGGGTGCGGCGCCTGCTGGGCAACCGTGCGCTGCTCCACTTCGGCATGGTCAGCTACGGCGTCTATCTCTGGCACCTCGCCTGGATCATCCAGCTCGTGCACTGGGACCTCGGCTCGCACGAGGTCATCGGCCCGTGGTTCACCTGGCTGCCGATCGTGATCGGCGGTGCGTGGATCATGGGGAGCCTCTCCTACTACATCGTCGAGCGGCCGGCGCTCTCGCTGAAGCGGCTGGTTCCCGACCGGCGGCCGGCCCCGGTCCCGGAGCCCGCACCGTGAGCGAGCCGTACGCCCAGCCGGGGTTCGCACGCCGCCTACGCGACCACGCGCGCGAGGAGGGTATCGCGCGAGTCGCGGCGCGGATGGCTCGCTGGGCCGCGGCCGCGGCGGTGCCGAGGGGCGGCGAGTTCACGCTCGGCGGCGAGTCGTATCCGCTGCTCCGCCGCGCGTACGGGCTGACGTGGGTGACCGAGCGCGCGGTCGAGGTGCCGGTGGCCGCGCGATTGCTCGAGCGGCACCGCGGCGAGCAGATCCTCGAGGTCGGCAACGTGCTCTCGCACTACATGCCCATCGCCCACGAGGTCGTGGACAAGTACGAGGAGGTGCCGGGCGTGCGCAACGTGGACGTGCTCGACCTGCCCGCCGAGCCCGCTTACGACCTCGTCATCGCGATCTCGACGCTCGAGCACGTCGGCCGTGACGAGACGCCGCGCGAACCTGCGCGCGCAGTCCACGCGCTGGAGCACCTGCGCGGGCTGCTGCGCCCCGGCGGCACCCTGTTCGCGACCGTTCCCGTGGGTTACAACCCGGAGCTCGACGCCGCGCTCGCGGCCGGGCCGTACGAGCTGCGCGCCATGCGGCGGGCGCCGTGGCGTGAGGTCGATCCCGCCGAGGCGTTCCAGTGCCCGTACGACTTCCTCGTGTACAGCGCCGCAGCGGTTCTGTTCGTCATGGCCGACCCCGTACGCTCACCCTGATGCACATCCTCGTCCTGACCGACCGGGACTGGACCCATCCGCAGGGAGGCGGCACCGGGACAAATCTCTTCGGTCAGATCTCGCGCTGGCTCGCATGGGGTCACCGCGTGACGGTGGTCGCGTCGTCGTACCCGGGCGCGCAGACCGAGGAGCGGATCGGCGACCTGACGATCCACCGGATGGGCGGGCGCGGCACCGTCTTCCCGCGCGCGATATGGAAGCTGCGCCGCGGGCTCGTTCCCGACGCGGACGTCGTGCTCGAGGTGATCAACGGCATCACGTTCCTGACGCCGCTGTGGCTGCGGCTTCCCCGCATTGCGCTCATCCACCACGTCCACCGCGAGCACTACGCCCAGGAGCTCGGGCGGTTCGGGCGGATCGCGGCGTTCCTGCTGGAGACGGCACCGCTGCGCTGGCTCTACAGCGGCGCGCGCTTCCAGACGCTCTCGCACGCCGAGGCGGAGAAGATCGCCGATCACGGGATCCCGCTCGAGGCGATCGACGTGAACTACATCGGTGTAGAGCTCGACGCGTTCGCTCCGGGCGAGCGCAGCCCTGAGCCGACCCTGCTCTACCTCGGCCGGTTGAAGAAGTACAAGCGGATCGAGCTCTTGCTCGAGATGCTCGAGACGGTGCCCGGCGCGGTCCTCGAGATCGCCGGCGAGGGCGATCACCGGCCCGACCTCGAGGCGGAGATCGAGCGGCGCGGCCTCAGCGACCGGGTGCGCATGCACGGTCACGTCAGCGAGGAGCGCAAGCTCGAGCTGCTCCAGCGCGCGTGGGTCAACCTGACGGCCTCATCCGCCGAGGGCTGGTGCCTGACCGTGATGGAGGCCGCGGCCTGCTCCACCCCCACCGCCGCGCTCGCCGTGGGCGGCCTGCCCGAGTCGATCGAGGACGGGCGGACGGGAGCGCTCGCGCGGGACGCGCGGGAGCTGGGCGAGAAGGTGCGCGCGATCGTCGCGAACCCGGCCGAGCGAGACGCCCTCGGACGTGCCGCACTCGAGCGTGCGCGCACGTTCACATGGGACGCGGCCGCGCGGCGCTCGCTCGACGCGCTCGAGGCGGAGCGTGCCGCGACCGAGCCCGAGTCACTGCGCAGCCAGCTCGCGCGCTCCGACACCGGCCGCGCCGCCGGCCTGGCGGCGGCCGTCATGGCCGCGAACGTCGTCTCGCTCGTCTTCACGGTGGCGTTCGCACGCATCCTCGGCACGTCCGGCTACGGCACGCTGGCGGCGCTCGTATCCACCTTCCTGATCCTGCAGGTGCCGGGGTCGGCGCTGCAGATCACGGTCGCGCGCGAGGTGAGCACCGCGATCGCGCTCGGCCACGAAGCGCCGGGCGCCGGCGTGCGCCGGTGGCTCGCGCGCATCGCCGTGCTGACGCTCGCGGTCACGGCGGTCGCGGTCCTGCTGCGCGAACAGCTCGCCGCCGTGATCGGCGTCGACGCGGTCTGGGCGGCGGCGGCAACGCTCCCGACGGGCTGCCTGTGGCTGCTCGCTTCCGTCCAGCGCGGCGCGCTCCAGGGCTTCCAGCGCTATCGCGCCGTCGGGCTGTCGATCATCGGCGAGGCGTCCGCGCGGCTCGCGTTCGGACTGCTCCTCGTGGCCGTCGGGCTCGGCGTGACCGGCGCCTTCCTGGGCACCGCCTGCTCGGTGCTGGGCATGGCGCTCGTCCTCCTCTGGCCGCTTCACCAGGAGCTCGAGCGCAGCGGCTCGCTTCACGTCGCCGGCGTCGCCGTGCGGCGCTTCCGCGACCTGGCAGCACGCGCCTGGGCGCCTGTCGCCGGGCTCGCCCTGCTCCTGATCCTCCAGGAGATCCACGTCATCGTCGTGAAGCACGAGGCCAGCGACGACGCCGCCGGCGCGTACGCGGCCGCGGCGGTCGCGGCGAAGGCGATCATCTGGGTCGCGGTCGGGCTCGGGCTCTACCTGCTGCCGGAGGCGGCGCGCCGGACGAAGAGCGGCATCGACGCGCGCCCGGTCCTCGTGCGGACGCTCGCGCTGATCGGTGCGCTCGCCCTTCCGATGGTGCTCGTGTACGCCGTCGCTGCACGGCCACTGCTCGAGATCGTCTTCGGCGAGGACTTCGGCCCAGCCGCGAGCGCGCTGCCGTGGCTCGGCATGTCGATGGCGCTGCTCGCGTGCGTCTACCTCGCCGTCCAGTACCTGCTGGCGCTGGGCAAGGCCCGGTTCATCGTGGTCCTCGGAATCGCCGCCGCGGCCGAGCCGATCCTCCTGCTCATCATCGGCGCGCACCTGCGCAACGTCGCGCTCGCGCTGTTCGGGCTGCAGCTCGCGCTCGCGCTCATCGTCACGACGATCTCGTTCCGCAGT
Organism: uncultured Thermoleophilaceae bacterium; assembly: GCA_963839405.1. Lineage (GTDB taxonomy): Bacteria > Actinomycetota > Thermoleophilia > Solirubrobacterales > Thermoleophilaceae > DASPHG01. Next base: position 265,752 of record CAWIUV010000004.1, on the reverse strand, counting down.
GCCGCCCATCCGGAGGCCCTTTGGTCGAGGGCTGGCTGACCGACGATCAGGCCCGCGTGCTCGGCGACGCGGCGGCCACGGTCACCCCGCCGGGACGAATCGTCGAGATCGGGAGCTTCCGCGGGCGCTCGACGATCGTGCTCGCCAAGGCGGCGCCGGAGGGCGTCGAGGTGATCGCGATCGATCCGCATGCGGGCACCGACCGTGGCCCGCAGGAGATCGAGACGACCGCGGCGACGGGCGAGACGGACCACGAGCGCTTTCTCGAGAACCTCGAGCGGGCGGGCGTGCGCGGGCGGGTCCGGCACGTGCGTGAGTTCTCCCACGACGCACACGGGGCGGTCGAAGGCGAGATCGACGTGCTGTATGTGGACGGCGCGCACCGCTACGGCCCGGCGCGCGACGACATCGTGAGCTGGGGAGCGCGCGTCAAGCCCGGCGGGCAAATGCTGATCCACGACTCGTTCTCGTCGGTGGGCGTGACGGGAGCCATCCTGCGCCACCTCGCTCTGAGCCGCGAGTTCGCCTACGTCGGCCGGAGCCGCTCGCTCGCCGAGTACGCGCGTACGAGTCCACAGGGCCGCGAGCGATTCCGCAGCGCGCTGCGGCAGATCGCGCAGCTGCCCTGGTTCGCGCGCAATCTCGTCGTCAAGATCGCGATCGTGCTTCGGCTCCGCTCCGGCGACTGGCCGTACTGACCGCGACCACACCCAGCAGAACGAGCAGTGCCACGAGGCTCGTGATCCAGCCGATCCGCCAGCTCAGCGGCTCGTAGCGGAACTCGACGGTATGCGAGCCCGCCGGCAGGGCGACGCCGCGCAGCAGGTAGTCGACGCGCTCGATCGGCACCTCCTCCCCGTCGAGCTCGGCCTTCCAGCCCGGGTAATGGACGTCCGCCAAGACGAGCAGGGCGCGGCGGCCGGCGTCCGCCTCGATCACGACCCGCTCGGGCTCGTCCTCGACGATGCGCGCGCTGCCCGCCGCGCCCGGGCGCAGCGGCCGCTCGGCGAGGCCGGCGACCGGCTGTTCGACAACCGCCTCACGACGCGGGTCGAACCCCGGCTCGAGGACCGCGTCGAACGCGGCGTCCTCGTCCTCGACCAGACGCGCCGCGCCCACGAGCGACGCCCGCGGGAGCGCGCGCTCGTTCGCGTAGATGCGCGCGTCCGGGCCGTCGTAGACGGGACGCAGCGTCGTCCTCGTCCAGCTCGTGGTCGGGCGCGGTCATGACGTTCGCAGCCCCGAGGAGGCTGAAGGCGCGCAGCGAGCTCTCGGTGACGGGCGCCTCCATGTGCGGGATGAAGAACCCCTCGCGGTCGAAGACCGCCTCCTTCCAGAGCTTTGACTGGCGGCGCTCGGTCGGGAAGTCGTACCCGCGGATGTCCTGGAGGTCGAAGTCCATCGCCAGGTTGGGCTCGAGCGGCGGCAGGATCCCGAGCTTGTTGGCGCCGACGAAGCGCTCCGGGCGGCGGTCCTGCAGGTATTCGATCGCCGGGGTTGCCGGCACGCGCGCGTTCTCCTCGTCGATGGCGGGGTTCAGCCCCATCCCGATCCGGAACAGGTCGAAGGTCACGAGCGCGATCGCCGCCGACGGCGAACGCCGTGAGGCCGATTCGGCCGCGCAGGCGCAGCACGAGGAGAGCGACCGCCGGCACCGCGAACGTCAGCCAGACGATCAGCGCGGCCAGCCGGATCACGTCCGAGTCGGCCGGCGGGGTGACGAAACCCCACGCGGTCTCGATCGCCGAGCCGACGTCGTCGGGGCCTGGGCCCCCCGCCACCAGCCACGCGAGCGGCACGCACGCGAGCACCCCGGCGATCGGAACCACCCATCGCGCCCGTGGCGGCCGATCGCCGTCCAGCAGGTCGTCGAACGTGAAAGCCGCCAGCACGGCGACCGCCAGCAGGTAGTAGATGATCAGCCGGCCGTTGTGCGCGCTCGAGAAGCCCGGCAGCGCGTTCACGATCTGGTGGATCGGCGGCACGCCGATCGCCACGCCGACCGCGCCGAGCCCGAAGGCCGCGATCGCGACGCGGGTAAGGCTCGTGCCGGAGCACGGGCGCGGCGGTGGCGAGCATCAGCGGCAGCGCCCCCGCGTAGAACGCGCGGTTGTTGATGAACCCGGTGACCGGCAGCAGGGTCTCGGTCGGACGGCCCCAGTAGTCGGGCAGGAACGCCATCGCCAGGAAGCTCGCGCTGATCTTGTCCGGGTCGGCCTCGGTCCGCTCCTCGAGCTCGCCCGAGTTCAGGATCAGCTCCCCGAGCGGGACGAGCGAGATGGCCGCCAGCAGCCCGCCCCCCACGAGCGCGCCGGCGAACGCCGCGATCGGGCGGCCCAGCGGCTGCGCTTCGGGTGGCGACTCGCGCCGGAGGACGATCAGCCGCAGCACGAAGAACGCCAGTGCGGCGAACAGGACGTGGAAGCTCGACTCGGGGTGCCCGCCTAGGAACTGAAGCGCCACGATCACGGCAAGCGCCGACGCGTGCAACGGCCCCGGCCGGCGCACGACCATCTCGGTGAACGCCAACAGCCATGGCAGCCACGCCCAGACGCTCGACAGCGGCCACGCCAGCCAGGCCACGAAGAAGAGCCCGAACGCGTACACGAGCCCGGCGAGGAGGGCCGGCGCGAAGCGCAATCGGAGCGCCCGCGCGAGCAGATAGGCGCCGAAGGCCGCGACGAACAGCTTGAGCGCCGCCATCCAGGCGAGCGCGCGCGACACCGGCATCACGTACGCAGGTGTGCTGAACGGCGAGAAGACGGCGGACTGCCCGTTGGCGAGGAACGGCCGGCCCGCCATCACGTGCGGGTTCCACAGCGGCGCGTCCGGCAGCCGCTCCTTCGTGTATCGGTAGAACGGCTCGAACTGGAGGCTCTGGTCGATCAGCTCGAAGTTCGAGCCGAGCGGCGCGACGTCATCGGGACGCGAGTCCGTCCACGGCGCCACGGTGTAGAGGTAGTCCGATGGAGACAGCGTCTTGTCCGGCATCAGCGCCGGCGAGACGAACACCACAGCGAGCAGCCCGTAGATGGCCGCCGCCCACAAGGCGGGCCGCCATAGGGCGCGCCTCATCGCGGGCGGACGACCCGATCGACCAGGTACAACGGGCGTTCGAGCGCCTCCTCGTGCACGCGCGCGAGGTAGCGCCCGAGCACGCCGACGCTCATCAGCTGGATGCCACTCAGGAACAGGACCGCGATCAAGACCCAGATGTAGCCGCTGGCGGTCAGCGCGCCGACGATGGTCAGGATCAGCAGCACGAAGGCCGCGATCGCACTCAGCACCGAGGTCACCGCGCCGGCGTAGCCGACCAGGCTGAGCGGCACGTCCGAGAACGACGTGAGCGCCTCGAGCGCGAGCCGGAGCAGCTGCGGGTACGAGGCGCCCCGGCCCTGCGCCCGGCCGGCACGGCGGTACTCGATCGGGACCTGCTCGTAGCCCACCCACGCGACCATCCCGCGCAGGAACCGCCGCCGCTCGGGCATCCGGCGAATGTCCTCGACCACCCGGCGGCTCATCAGGCGGAAGTCACCGGCCTGTCCCTGGTAGGGCACGCGCGCGAGGCGCTCCATCATCCGGTAGAAGGCCGTCGCGAGCGCCCGCTTCATCCGGCTCTCGTCCCGCCCGATCCGGCGCGCGTAGACGACGTCCGCCCCTTCCCGCGCGGCCGCGAGCATCTGCGGGATCAGCTCCGGCGGATCCTGGAGATCCGCGTGCATCACGGTGACGTACTCGCCGCGCGCCTCGATCCAGCCCGGCGGACATCGCGATGTCCATCCCGAAGTTCCGCGAGAGCGCCACGAGGACGGCCTGGTCACCGTCGGCGATGTAGGACTCGACGAGCGCCGCGGAGTGGTCCGTCGATCCGTCGTCGACGTAGATCACCTCGGTCGGGCCGTCGATCTGGTCGAGCTGCTCCTTGAGCCGCCGCCGGAGCTCCGGCAGGCCCTCGGCCTCGTCGAGCACAGGGATCACCACGGACAGCAGCGGCCGGGAGTCCTGGGGATCCGTCACGCGCAGGGCGACCCTAATGGATGCCCCTGCCGCGTCTGGCGGCGAGCAGCCTCGAAAGGCTGATCGCAAGCAGCACGGTGGCGGCGACCGCGATCCAGTGCGCGCCGAGCAGCTCGGTGGCGTAGCTCGAGTTGTGCCCTCCGAGGTCGTCCGGCGGGAACAGCGCATACACCGCGGGGACGGCCACGACCAGCAGGGCGCCGGCGACTCCGAGCAGCCAGCCGAGGGATGCGCCCGCGCCAGAACAGCAACGTAAGCAGCGGGAAGGCGACCGCGCCGGCCCGCAGCGCGAACACGAACGCGACGGCCGCGGCGAGCGGAAGCGCGAGCGCTGCCGCCACGGCGAGCGGGCGCGGGCGCAGACCGGCCGGCACCGGGCGCGCGCGGAGAGCGCGTCCACGAACGGCCGCCGGCGCGCGCTCGCCGAAGACCAGGAAGGCGAGCAGCAAGAGGCACGCGCCGCCCGACAGCAGGTAGCCCACCTCCACCGCGCGCTGCGGCGCGAACGAGAACTCGACGTCGCGGCAGTCGGCCGGCACCGGCCCAGCCGTTGGCGAAGCCGGCGGCCACCTCGGGCTCGCCGAGGTCGTCGCCCTCGCACGACGCCCGCCAGCCCTCGTTGAAGCTCTCGGCGAGCACGAGCCGTCGCCGGCCCGACGAGATCGAGGCGGACTCCGTCGCGCGATGAGCCGTCCCCCTCGCCCGGGTCGGCCACGCCCCCTGCGCGCTCGGCTCAGCACGGCCCCCGGCGCGGGCGAGCGCAGCCGCACCATGTACGGCAGCAGCGCGCCGCCGCGCGCGCGTTACGACCTGGCGTCCGGCCGGGAGCCGCAGGACACCGCGGCAGCGCTGCGCACGGACCGGGTACGCGGCGTCGAGGTCCTCGATCCGGCCGGCCGCGCTGCAGCCCGACCCGCGCCGGCGCCGCCGCGGACCGTCAGGTCGCCGCAGCGGCCGCGCAGCGCGCCCGCTCGCGGGATGGCCGACACGCGGGCACGCCGCGGCCCTGGATCTCGGCGATGCCAACCGCCTCGCTGCGGCGCGTCGCACCACCTCGAGCCGGAACGCGCGCGCCGACAGCGGCCGCGGCAGCCGGACGACGCCGTCGCCGCTCACGGCGAGCTCCGCGCTCTCGGCGCCCGTCGCCATGCGCACGCGACTGGGCAGCCGCGCCGGCGGCGGCGGCTCGCGCAGGCGCAGGCGACTCGACCGTCGCGCGCTCGGGGCGTGCGCCACTCGAGCCACGCGGCGCGCGCCCGGCACGTCGCGCGGCCGACCCACGCCGTCGCGGGATCGCCGTCGAACGCGCCCGAGGCCCGCGCCCCCGGGCGCCCCTCGTAGCGGCTCGACGACGTGAACCGCTCGGGCCCGTTGAAGCCCGCGAGCCGGTCGAGCGCCGGGTCGGGTGCGTCCGCGGCAACCGACACCCACGCTTCGACGTCGTAGGCGCGGGCCGACCGGCGGCTCGATCTCGCGCTCGATGTCCCGCTCGGCGTCGCCCGCCTCGCGGATCAGCGGCGGCTCGACCGAGTCGCTCGCCCGGCACGGCGGCCGCGTCCGGGTCGCTCGACGGGCTGGCGCCGGAACGGCAGGTCGCCCGTGGCGCGCGTGAACAGGTAGGTGACGGCGGAGGCGGTCGAGGTTCGACCTCGGCTGTCGCTCGCTCGAGCCGCCGCGGCGGCCTGAACAGCTCGCGCGACGCGCACCCCCGGAACGCGCACCTCGGCCAGCGCCCCCGGACCGCCGCGCCGTCCGTCCGGCAGGTCGCGGCCCGTGATGCGCACCCGCAGCCGGTCCACGTCGGGCAGGCCGAGCTCGATCCGGTTCCAGCCCGGCTCGATCGGGAACCGCCGCCCCGCGACCTCGACCTCGGTGACCGTCGTCGCGGCCTGGCGCCGCGGCAGGATCTCGACGAACGGCACGTCGCGCGGCGCCTCGAAGCGGACCTCGACCCAGCGGCTCGGCCGGCGGACCTCGCGGTCGGCCTCCCACCACGTCTCCTCGTCGCGGTCGAACGCGGCGAACGGGCCGTGCTCGGGGAACTGCGGGAACCCCGGCGTGAACGGCGACCGGAGCGCATCGACGCCGCGCAGCACGGCGACCGTCTCCTCCTCCTCGTCCTGGTCGCCGAACGGCTCGAGCCGCGGCGCATCCACGGGGATGGGCTCGTCCGCAGCGAGCGTGCGCCCCCAGGTCTGGCGCGGGCGTGCGGGCGAGACGATGCGCCGCCGGTTGGTGTCGGTGATGACCGACCTCGTCGGCGCTGGCGGCCGCGTCCGCCAGCTCGTCATCGTCGAGATCGCCGGCGTAGGCGATCCGCTCGCCGGGCGCCAGCGCGCCGAAGGCGGCGAGCGCAGCGATGCCCTCGGCCGAACCGTCCAGGACCAGGCCGCCGTGGCGCGGCTCAACCCTGACCAGGCCGGCACCCGCGGCTGTCGTACGACGCGCACCTGCGGCAGCGCGGAGCCGGCGCAGTGATCGAGCCCGCGGCGGGCTGCGTACAGACTCCGCCGGCCCGTACTGCGCGGCAGGCTCGCCCGAGCCCGGCGAGCGCGAGGGCGCGCGCCGCCTCGGCGGGCGGCGGGGCGCCGCTCCGGTCGATGTCGTCGTCCGTCCCGGTCGACCACCGTGCCCACGCCGAGCCAGGCGAGCAGCGGCTCGAGCTGCGCCGGGAACGAAACGCTCCTGCTGGATGCCGGCGTCGACGGTCCACAGCGCGTCGACGGCGCGCAGATCCGAGTACGGCACCGCCGTCTTCGAGGCGACCGGCCGCTCGGCCAGCGCGGGCAGGATCGGGTCGACGGTCGCGCCCCAGTCGTAGAAGGCGTAGAGCTGCCCGGGCAGGATGAGGGCGCGCGCGTTCGAGCCCAGCCGGGCGTCGACCCGGTCGGCAGCGCGCTCCCAGGCATCCGGCACCTCGTCGAAGGCGAACTTGGGATCGACCGCGCGGCCGGTGACGAGCGGCCACGAGGCGACGCACACCAGCACGACCCCGACCGCGGCGGCGGCCATGCGCGGCGCCCGGGCCGGCAGCCTTCGCCACAGCTCGGCGGCGGCCGCTCCGCCGAGACACGCGAGGGCGAGCGCGACGAGCGGCCCCGCCTTGTAGGTGGTGCGCAGGAACTGGATCGGCTCGACGTGGTTGTACGCGCCCGTGACGCCGCGCCGGAACGGGGTCCCGCTCGGGGAAGCCCACCGTCATCACGAGCAGCCCGGCCAGCAGAAGCAACAGGAAGAACGGCGCGTAGCGCCAGCGCCGCGTCCACACGAGGCCGGCGATCGCAAGCCCCGGCACGAGCAGCGACGCGACCACCACGGGCCGCGAGAACAGGAGCTCCGCGCTGGCGTCGAAGTACGGCAGCGGCACGTCGCCGAAGCCGCCGCCGAGATAGCTCAGCCAGTAGCCCATCAGCCGCAGGCTCTCGGGGATGCTCGTGGTCGCCCAGATCGCCCCGGCCGACTCGGTGAAGGGAAGGAAGTTGATCCCGAACGCGGCGTGGACCGCCACCGGCACGAGCCACCAGAGCGACGCCGCGATCGACACGACCGCCGTTCGCCACGCGAGCGACCACACGGCCCGCCTGTCCGCCACTCCCGTGAACCACTCGTACAGGAGGAGCAGCAGCGGGCCCGAGCAGCAGCCAGCCCGTGACCGCCGCGTTGACCCCGCCACCCGTCGACGTGAGCACCAGCGCGAACACCGCGGGCCACCACCATCGGCCGGGCGTGCGCAGGCCGCGGTGGACCGCGAGCAGCAGCCATGGCAGCGCCGCGTAGCCCAGCAGCGTCACGCGTCGTCGCCTGCGTGAAGGTCGTGACGTAGGGGTTGACGACGAAGAGCGCGCCGGCGACGGCAAGCGCGAGCGGCCGCGCGTCGTCGAGCAGCGTGTCGAGCAGCTTCACCACTCCCCACGCCGCGACGGCCAGCAGCAGGCCGAGCCAGAGCCGCTGGACGACCCAATCGGGCAGCCCGATCAGGTCGCCCAGCGCGAAGAACGGCCCCATCGGCCAGAGGTAGCCGCGAGTACTGACCGGCCTGGACCTGCCCGAGCCCGCCCGACGAGCTCCACACGCTCGCGACCTCGCCGAGGAAGCGCACCGGCTCGACGTGCAGGTCGATCTTCGTGTCGGCGGTCACCTCCCCCGGCCGCTGCAGGAACGCGATCGCGAACGAGAGCAGCGTCAGGCCTGCGCCGATGTGCCGCGAGCCCGCTCTCACCGGGGCCGTAGGCTAGCCTCGGCTCGCGTGAGCGCGCCCTTCGATCGCCCGCGCCCTCGTGGTCGCTGACCGCGGTCTCCGCGGCGATCGTCCTGATCGGCTTGGAGCGCTCCGAGGAGCGCTGCACGGACTCGGTCAAGGCGATGTTCGTCGCGCTGCGCGACCGCGTGCCGGAGCCCGCAGCTCGACGCGACCGTCGGCCGATGTCGAGGACGACTGCCCGGGCAGCTCGCGCCTGGTCGACTCGGGCGCCGTGCTGTTCCAGCGAGGGCCACCCCGAGCAGGCCGTCGACGCTGCTGCGCGAGGCGGTCGAGCGCGAGCCGGAGAGCTTCAGCGCCTGGGCCGGGCTCGCGTCGGTGCTCGAAGGAGTCCGATCCGGCCGGGTCGTCCGAGGCGGCGGCGCGCGCGCAGGACGCTCAACTCGTTCTACCGTCCGCCGTCGTAGCGCCGGCGCGGCAAAGCAGCACACCGGCCAGCACGAGCGCGGGCAGCGCGACCGCGGGCAGCTCCCAGTCCCAGTCGATCGCCGCGTGCACGGCGAACAGCGACACCCCGGCCACCGCGCCGGCCACGAGCTCGCGCTCGCGCCGCACCGCTCGCGGCGCCGCGGCCGCCGATGCCGAAGACGAAGAGCGCCGAGCAGCAGCAGCCCGACGATGCCCAGCTCGGCCGCGGTCTCGAGGTACAGCGAGTGCGCGTCGCGGACGGGCTCGTCGATGTCGCGCTCGCTGCAGCCAGTCCACGCGGAAGCCGGCGATGCCCGCTTCCCTCGAGCGGGTCGTCCGCCCAGCGACGCCGAGCGCGACGTCCCAGTAGTCGTAGCGGTTGCTGCCGAGGTCGTCGAGGCGGCTCGCGGTCGCGCCGGTCTCGGCGTCGCCGCGGTCGAGCGCGACGGCCGCCAGCGGCGCGCCGACCAGGACGGCCAGCGTGACCCCGACCGCGACGGCGCGCCGCGGGAGCGCGTACCGTGCTGCGAGTCGCCGCCGCGCAGCTCGGAGCGCGACCGCCGCGGCCGCGGCGAGACGACGACAGCGCCGCAAGCGCGATCGCCCCTCGCGCTCGGCGGAGCCGCCCTCGAGCGACTCGACCGCGGGCAGCGCGTGGCGAGCCAGCGCGGCCACGAGCCCGGCCGCGACGCCGACGAGCGCGGCGCGGACCTGGCTGCGCGTCGGGCTGAGCGCCAGCACGACGGCCACGCCGACGACGAGCGCGGCGATCGCCCCGCGCGAGAACGTGAGGTAGACGGCCATCCCGAACGGCGCGCGCGGCCGCGGCCGCCGCGGCCCTGAGCGCGGGCGGGCGCGTCGCGCGTCCCCGCCACGCGGATCGCCAGCGTCAGCCCGAGCGCGGCCAGCACGCCCATCGCCGTTCCAGTAGGTGAGCGGCTGCTCGAGCCGGCCCGCCGCCGTGGCGGACTCGCTCCAGATCGATCAGGCCGGGCAGCAGCCTGTCCGACAGGCCGTACAGGCGGTCACGACCAGCGCGCCGCCGGCAAGCGCCGGCTCGACCAACCGCACGTCGCGAGCGCTGCCGCCACGCCATCGCCGACGCGAGCAGCGCGCCCGTGTAGAGGATCAGCCGGCCGACGTCGTCGCGCCCGGGCTCGGACAGCGGCGCCCAGGAGAGCGAGATCGGCGGCCCACGCGGCCAGCCCGCCCAGGCCCGCGAGCGCCGCCCATGCCGCGCGCGACCGGGGCAGCGGCGCGCCGGTGACCGCGAGGAGCGCGACGAGCCCCCATGCGGCGACCCCGCGACCGTGCGCGAGCGGTCGAAGAAGCCCGCCCGACGCGAAGGCGAGCGCGGTCGGCCCGGCGAGCAGGACACCGGCGACGAGGATTCGCACCAGGACGGACCCGCCAGACAAGTCTGGAATAGTGACATCGGTGCTGGCCGAGGCAGCGACTCGCACGCGCTGGGTTGCCGCCGCCGTGTTCGCCGGCGCCGTGGCGACTCTCGGCCTTCTCGATCCTGCGCGGCATCGATCCCTTCGACGAGGGGCTCGCGCTCCAGGCCGCCGCAGCGCGTGGCCGACGGGCAGCTTCCGTACCACGACTTCACCTGGGCGTACGGCCCCGGCCAGCCGTACCTGCTCGCCGGCGCTGAACGAGCTGTTCGGGCCATCGCTGCTCGCTGGCGGATCGTGCGCGTGCTGGTCAACGGCGCCGTCAGCGTCGTCGCCTACCTGGTGCTGCGACGCTGGGCCGGCGAGGTCCCCGCGCTCGCGGGCGCCCTGGTCACCGCGGCGGCGATGGCGCAGCCGCTGAGCGCCAACCCGTTCGCCCTCGCGCTGCTGTTCGCGCTCGTCGCGGTCGCCGCCGCGGGGTGGGAGCCGCCGCGGCCGGCTCGCGGCGGCCGTGTTCACCGCGCTGACCGCCGCGTGGCGGCTCGACTTCGCCGTCTTCGCCGGAGTCGCGTGCGTCGTCGCGCTCGCGCTTGCAGCGCGACCGACGTGCGGCTTCGCGTCTACGTGGCCGGCGCGACCGCCGGCGCGCTGCTCGTCTACCTCCCGTTCCTGATCGCCGCCGGCCCCGCCGACATGTGGGACGCCCTCGTCGCCACCGGGCTGCGGGACCGCGAGTACTGGACGCTGCCGTTCCCGCTCGAGTACGACGGCGGCTTCGAGCTGTGGCCGCCGGGCGCGCTCGCGCACGACCTCAAGGACCTGCTGTCGTTCTACGTGCCGCTGCTGCTCGTGATCGGCCTGGGCGTCGGGCTGCGTCGCGGCGTTCATGCGCCGGCGCGAGCTGCCGCGCCTGTGGGTCGCGCTGCTCGTGCTGGCGGATGCTTCTTCATCTACCTGCGCTCGCGCACGGACGCCTTCCACGAGACGCCGCTCCTCGTCGCGCTCGCGCTGCTGCTGCCACTCGTCGCCGTGGCGACCCGCCGCCGCGTCGCGGTGCCGGCGCTGGTGGTGCTCGCGCTGCTCGGCGCCTACGTCGTCTCGAACCGCGCGAACGCGCTGTTCGACCCGCCTGACCTCGAGCGCCTGCGGCTGGACGTCGCCGATGGCGTCCAGGCCGAGCCCGGCGATGCGGCCGCGCTGCCGCGAGCCGTCGCGCAGGTGCGCGAGCTCGTCCCGCCCGACGAGCCGATATACGTCGTCACGCGCCGCTCGGACCTCGTGCGGATCGGGAACCCGCTCTTCTACGTGCTTGCCGATCGTCCCAACGTGATGGACACCGACTTCGACCTCCAGACCTCCGCCGGCGACCAGTCGAGGATCGTCGAGCAGCTCGAGGCGGCGCCGCCGCGCGCGGTCGTCCGCTGGACCGACCCCGACAGCGCGCGGCGCGAGACGAACGAGCGCGGCGAGCCGAGCGGCTCGCGCCTGCTCGACGAGTACCTCGCGCGCGCCTACCGCGAGCGCGCGCGCTTCGGCTACTACGTCGTACTGGAGCCCCGCACGTGAGCGGCCTCGACCTCAGCGATGGCCGTCCCAGGCGACTACGGCGTACGCAACCGCTCCGAGGCGCTGTCGTTCCTGTCGCCGCCGCTCGGCGACGTGCTCGACGTCGGCTGCGCCGAGGGCGTGAACGCGGACGCGCTTCGCGCGGCGGGCGCGACGCGCCTCACCGGCATCGAGATCGACGAGCGCTTCGCCGCGGCCGCGCGCTCGCGCTACGACGAGGTCGTGACCGGCTCCGTCGAGGACGAGTTTCCCTGGCCGGCCGGCGAGCTTCGACACGGTGCTCTGTTACGACGTGCTCGAGCACCTGCGCGACCCGTGGTCGGTCCTCGCCGGCCTGCGCGAGCTGCTCCGGCCGGGCGGGCGCGTGCACGTTGCGCTCCCGAACGCGCGCCACACCTCGCGTGTGGGTCCCGCTCGCCGTGCGCGGCCGGTTCGCCTACGCGCCGGCCGGCCTCCTCGATGTCACGCACCTGCGCTTCTTCGCACGCCGCGACGCCGAGGACCTGGTCCGCGGCGCGGGGTTCGAGGTGACCGCGGTCGATCACCAGCGTCCCGACACGCGGCCATGGCCGGCTCGCGCCGCCGGCTCGCGCCGCGCCTGTGGCCCGAGCTGCGCGCGATCCACTGGTACGTGGAGGGCCGCCGCGGCTAGCGGTAGGGGCGCGCCAGGCCGCGGCGCGGGCGGGCCGTCCGGCGCGACAGGGCGCGCTCGTGGTCGCGCTCTCCGCTGAGCGCCTGCTCTACCTCGCCCGGGAGGCGCGCCCGGAAGCGCTCGAGCGAGAAGCGCTGGGCGTTGTCCATGCAGGCCTGCGGGTCGATCGCCTCGGCGTCGAATGACGTCACGACGGCGGCCAGCTCGGCGGGACCGCCGTGCCAGTACGCACCGGTCTTGCCCTCGATCACCGTTTCCAGCGCCCCGCCGGCGCCGATGCTGATCACTGGGCGGCCTGCGGCCTGTGCCTCGACCGCGGCGAGCCCGAACTCCTCGATCGCCGTCACGACGAGCGCCTGACACCCGGCGAGCAGACGCGCGGCCTCCGCGTCGGGCACGCGCCCGGCGAACTTCACCGTCGGGCCGGCCATTCGGCGCAGGCGGCGGCTGTCGGGCCCGTCGCCAACGATGACGAGCGGCAGCCGCATCCGGCTGAACGCTTCGACGGCGACATCGATCTGCTTGTGGCGCATGAGCTCGGAGAGCACGAGGTAATAGCCCTGCGGCTCCGCCGGGGTGAACCGGTCGACGTCCACCGGCGGGTACACGATGGTCGCGTCCCGGCCCCAGTAGTGGCGGATCCGCGCGCGTGCGGTCTGCGAAATCGTCAGATAGCGGTCAACGCGCTGGGCCGCGATCCAGTCCCACTGGCGCCAGCGGCGGAGGATCCCGCGCAGGACGGTGCGCGAGACCGGGTCCGGCATGTCCGCGAGCGTCCGCTCGCGGTCGTTCCACGCGTACCGGAACGGGTTGTAGCAATAGGAGACGTGGGTGGTGTGCTCGTCGCAGACGATGGCGTGCGCCCACGCGCTCGAGCTCGAGATGACGAGGTCGTACTCGGACAGGTCGAACGACTCGATCGCCGACGGGTACAGCGGCAGGAGCGCGCGGAACGTGGACGCGTTGGGGCGCACCTTCTGCAGGAACGACGTCCTGACGTCGCGATGCGCGAAGCGGCCCTCGGTCCCGTCCGCGTCGTACACCGCCGTGTAGATGGGCGCCTCCGGCCAGATCTCCGCGATGGCCGAGAAGACACGGTCGGCTCCACGCAGATCGACCAAGAAGTCGTGCACGAGCGCAACCTTGCGGGACGCGAGCCGGGAGTCCACCGAGGAGCAGTCTACGGCCGCCCGTCCAGCGGCCGTCTGCTAGGAATCGCCCGCAATGCGCAGCCGCACGTCAGCCGTCCTGGCAGCCGCTCTCGCGCTTGGCGCGCCGGCACCGGCGCTCGCTCAGAGCGTTGGCGACGAGCAGTACCGCGACCCGTTTGCGGGCGAGGAGCAGGCGCCCGACAGCGGCGGCGAGAACCCCGCCCCTGCTCCTGCGCCCGCGCCCTCCTCCCCGACACCTGCGCCCGCGCCGTCCACGAGCACGACACCCGCCGAGCCGACCGCGACCACCGCGGGAACGCTTCCGCGCACCGGCGCGGAGGACGCCTGGATCGCCGCCGCCGGCCTGCTGCTGATCGCGGCCGGGGCCGGCCTGCGCCGCACCGCCCGGACCTGATGTGAACCTCTTCGTCGTCGGCTGGGGCCGCGGCGTCGACGCGGCAGAGGCCGAGGGCGCCCTCGGCCAGCTTCGGAAAGAGCTGCCGTTCTTCCCGGGTCTCGCAGTCGAGACGTGGCAGGGCGACACGGCGGCTGCCGCGTGGGTACACCACCCCGGGATCGCGTACGCCTGCGCGCGCGACTCGTCGTTCGCGCTCTACTCCGGGCGCCCGTTCAAGTGGACGGACGACGCCACCGCCGACGGCCGCGGCCCGGCGGACGCGCGTTTCTTCTTCGAGCCGGCCGCAAGCTGGGCGGACACGATCGACGGGCGCTTCGTCTCCGCCGCGTACGACGCGGATAGCGGCACGCTCGAGCTGACGACCGACGCCGTCGGCGCCTATCCCCTCTTCGAGACAAGCGTCGGGGATACGCGCTGGTTCTCGAACAGCGCAGCCGCGCTGCGCGAGCTGACGCCTGACACGGGCCTCCGGCTCGACTCCGTGGCGGGGCTCGTAGGCGGCGGCTGGCCGCTGGAGGGACATCCGTTCTGGAGCGGCGTCGCGCGCGTCGAGCCGGGCACGGTCCTCCGCCTCGGCGCGGACGGCGAGGAGCGCCAGCCGCTCATCCCGCGCGAGAAGTTCGCCGAGCTGCCGGGACGAGGTCTCGACCCAGAGGCGGCCGCGCGGCGGCTGACCGCGGCAACGGCCGCGCTGGCCGACTGGCCGGGGCGGCCCAACGTCGTGCCCGTCACCGGCGGCTACGACTCGCGCTTGTCCTCGGCGCCGCGCTCGAGGCGGGGCTCGACTTCGAGGGCGTGACCGGTGGCGCCCCGGACGACCCCGACGTCCGCGCGGGGCGCATGCTTTGCGCGGCGGTCGATGTGGCCCACTCGCTCCTGCCGCCGGATCCGCACGGAAACATGTGGAGCGATCACAGGCTCGCTGCGCGGATGGTGCGGATGACGGCTGGTGGCACGGCCTCGCTCGCGGACGCCGCCGGATTCCCGCTCGGGCCGCGCGAAGGTGCTCTCCCCCTGTGGCACAGCGGCCAGGGCGGCGAGATCGGCCGCTCGTACTACGGCAGCGGCGAGGGGCTCTCGGCCGAGCAGCTGGCCGGCCGGCTGTACGACTCGTTCACCGCACGCCGTCCGCACCGTCGCGAGCTGCTCAGACCCGCCGGGTGCGATCTCGTCGAACGGCAGCTTCGTCGCTGGGTGGACGAGCAGCTCGACTCCGGCGTCGCACCGGCCGACGTCCCGGATGTCTTCTACTTCGACCGGCGCATGAAGACGTGGGCGGCGCCCACGCACGGGTGCGTCGAGTACGTACGCGATACGACGTCGCCGCTGTGGTCGCGGCGCGTGGTCGCCGACCTCCTCGCGCCTCCCGCCGAGGAGCGCGCGCAGTACGCCTACCACGCGGCGATGCAGGAGCGGTTCGCGCCTGAGCTCGCGCGGGTCGAGTTCGCGAACGCGCGCGCGACCGGGCGCGTCGCGCGAGCGCGCCGGCTGGCCGGCAAGGCGGCCGGCGAAGCACTGCGACGAACGCGCGGGGCGAGCGGGCCCGCCAAGGACGATCCCTTTGACCCCATCCTGGCCGACGTCCGCGAGCAGGTGCTTGCGGCGACAACCCATCCGGCATGGGAGGTGCTCGACCGGGACCGGTGCGAAGCGCTCCTGTCGCGCCCCGCGACGGCGCTCGACGAGATGAGCCGCTACCACGTGTGGCGGCTCGCGACGCTCTTCGTCGAGTAGCTACGCGGTCGGGACCGGCGCCGACGCGGGCGCCCTCCGCAGGTACCCGCCGGCCTCTCTGAGCAGGCCGCGCTCGAGCGTCCACGTGAGCGCAGCGGTCAGGCCGACGAAGAGCAGGATCTCGCCGATGGCCTGCGGCGAGCTCACGGTCGCCGCCGATGACGAGCCTGACCGCCACGACCGCGGCCGCCGCCCCGACGGCCGGCGCTATCGCGCGCACGGCGAGCCGGCCCAGCCGGGCTCCGGGCAGCAGGTCGCGAATGAAGTGCCGTCGCACGGCGAGCATCAGCAGCACGCCCGCGATCCGCCCGCCGACGAAGCCGTCGAAGCCCCACGCGAACAGCGCCGGCACCGCGAGCAGCAGGAACGACCCCACCATCACCGCCGACTCGACCGCCTGCGGCTGCGGGTTGCCGGCAGCGCGGTAGAAGGAGAACCAGTTGTAGCCCAGCTGCTGAAGGCCGGCGGCCACTGCGAGTCCCTGCACCAACCCGACGGCGGGCTCCCACTCGTCGCCGAGCACGAAGTCGATGAGATCCGGCGCGAACAGGACCAGGCCGCCGCAGAACGGGATGACCCAGACCAGCGCGAGCCGGTTGGACTTCGTCCACAGCTCCGCGAGCGTCGCCGGCCGATCCTGGACCGCGCAGATCGCCGGGTAGATCGTCGAGGTGAGGATCCGATCGACGCGATCCGCGTACCGGGTGAGCGTCGCGGCGAGCGTGATGTAGCCCGCGGCGGCGAGGCCCTCGGCGAGGTCGAACGCGAGCACCTGGCCCTGCAGCACGATCAGCAACGCCAGCACGCTCACGAAGATCGGCCAGGAGAAGCTCAGGTAGCGCGACGCGGTGGCGCGGTCCCAGCGGATGCGCAGGCGATACGGCGAGACCGCGATCGCGACCACGGCGGCGGTCGCATTCGCCACGAACGGCCCGATCACGAGGCTCCAGACGCCCACCCCGGCGATCGCGAGCGGCACGGTCACCGCGAACGTGACCACGGGCACGATCGTCTGCAGCAACTCGCTGCCGCATGAAGTCCATCCGCCGGAAGAAGATCCACGTCGGCGACTGGAGCGAGAACGCGACCGGCAGATAGGACACCGCCAGCGTGAGCGCGAGCAGCCGGTCGTCGCCGTAGGCGAGCGCGACGAACGGCGCGGCCGCGGCAATCACGAACGAGAGCACGAGCGACAGCGAGAGGTCGAGCGTGAACGCGCGCTGGAACTCCTCCTGCTGCTCCCCCTCCGCCTGGCGCACGAACTCCTCGTCGATTCCGACGCGTTTCAGCCCCGTGATCGTCACCGCCGTCGCGCTTACCGCACCGTAGAGACCGATGTCCTCGGGCCCGAGGATCGCCGTGACCACGATCCCCTGGACGACGAGCAGCAGCTCGGCGCCGCCCACGAACGCGCCGTTGAGGAGCGCGCCGCGGCTCGTCCGCTGCCTCAACTCGTCCGCGGGGAAGCCGAGCCGATCGCGAGCCGGGTCCGCCATGCGCGCATCCTGCCAGCCGCCCGCGTCGGCACGAGACTCCGATACCGTCGGCGCGCGTGTCCAGCCGTGGCCCGAGCCTGTTCGTCGCCTACAGCGGCCAGAGCGGCGGGGCTGGCCGCTTCCTCGTTGACGTCGTGACCGGGCTGCCGGATCCCGCGGTCGTGGCGTGCCCTCCCGGTGATCTCGCACGAGCGTGCCGCGAGCGCGGCGTGCCGGTGGTCGAGATGCCGATGCGCCCGCTCAACCTGCGTGGCGGCGCGCGCACCCGCGCGGCCGCGGGGACCGCGCTCGCCGGGCACGCGCGCGAGATCGGCCGGCTGGTACGCGCGATCGGACCGTCGCTCGTCTTCACCTGGGGCATGCGGTCGGCGCTCGCGGCGGGCGCAGGCCTTCCGCGCGGACGCGCGCGCCCGCCCTGGATCGCGCGACACCACGACTTCGTGCCCGGCGCGGCGATCGGCTCGGCGCTGCGGCGCGCGCTGCGGACGAGCCGACGCCGTCGTGGTGAACTCGCGCGCGGTGCGCGACGACCTCGCGCTCGGCGATGAGGTCGAGGTGATCCCGCCCGGGGTCGACCTGAACCGGTTCACTCCGGTTGCGGAGCGACCGGAGCGGCGTCCTGTGGCTCGGCGCGATCGTCGACTGGAAGCGTCCCGACCTGGCGCTCGAGGTCCTGGCGCGGACTCCGGACGAGACCCTGTGCCTTGCCGGCACCCCGATCGACTCGGACGGCGAGCGGATTCTCGAGCGGCTCGCGGGCCGCGCCGCGCGCCCCGACCTGGCCGGCCGCGTCGACCTCGCGGGCCCGGTCGACTCTGCCGAAGCGCTCCGCACCGCGCAGCTCCTGCTTCACACGGCCGATCGCGAGCCGTTCGGAATCGCACTGGCGGAAGCGCTCGCGAGCGGCGTGCCGGTGGTCGCACCGGACGCGGCCGGACCGGCCGAGATCGTCGACGAGAGCTGCGGCAGGCTCTTCCCTCCCGGCGATGCGGACGCCGCCGCCAACGCCCTGCACGCAGCCCTCGAGCACCGGGAGGCGCTTGCGACCGGGGCGCGCCGGCGCGCCGAGGAGGCCTTCGACCTCGAGCGCGCGCGCCAGCGCTTCGCGGATCGTGATCGCGCGCCATTCACCGAGCCAGGCCACGCCGCAAGCCGAGCGGGCGAGAAGCTCGCGCTCGTAACCGTCACGCACGACTCCGCCGGCGAAGTGGCGACGCTGCTCGCATCGGCGGCGCGACACCTTCCGGGCGCCGAGATCGTGGTCGTGGACAGCGGCTCGAGCGACGACAGCCTGGAGGTCGCGAAGGCCCACGGGGCACGGACGATCGCGCTGGAGAACGTCGGCTACGGGAGCGCGGCGAACGCCGGCGTCGAGACGGTCGCGAAGCCCGTGACGGTCGTGCTCAACCCGGACGTCGAGCTCGTGGACTCCTCACTCGCGGATCTCGCGGAGGAGCTCGCACGCGCCGGCGAGCCCGAGCGGCTCCTGGTTCCCGCGGTCGTGCTCCCCGACGGCAGCCGCCAGGACGTGGCCCAGCACGAGCCGGCAACGCTCCCCCTCTTCGCGTCCGCGCTGGTGCCCCCCGCCGCGCTCCCGCGCCCCGCACGGACCGCCCTCGATCCCTGGCGCGCGGCCGAGCCGCGGCGTGTCGGATGGCCCGTCGGCGCGTGTCTCGCCGCCCGGACCGCGACACTGCGCAGCCTGGGACCGTTCGATCGGGACATCTTCCTGTACGGCGAGGACCTGGACCTGGGGCTGCGCGCGGCGGACGCGGGCGTCGAGACCTGGTTCTGGCCGGACGCGCGCGTGCTCCACAAGCGTGCCCACACGACGAGGCGCGCGTTTGGCGGCGAGCCGTTCGAATTGCTCGCCCGGCGGCGCCGTGAGGTGATCGCGGCGCGCAGGGGCCGCGGCCGCGCACGCATCGACGACACCGTGCAGACGGTCACCCTGCTCGACCGGATCGTGCTCAAGGCCCTCGCGCGCCGCGACAACACACGCGAGCGGCGTCAGCTCGCCGCGCTGCGCGCTGCGAGGCGGTCGGGATGAGGACGCCCGTCGTGATCAATGGCCGCGCCACGGTGCGGCGCGAGATCGGAGGCGTCGAGCGCGTCGCCCGCGAGCTCGCGCGGCTCCTCCCGCGCCTCGACCCGAACCGCTATCGCGTCGCGACGCCGGCGCGGGCGTTCGCGCATCGCGCCGGACACCTGTGGGAACAGATGTGGCTACCGGCGCTGCCGGCGCAGATCGTCTACTGCCCGGCGATGCTCGGCCCGGTGCGCTCGAAGCGCAACGTCGTATGCATCCACGACGCCGCAGCCGTGCGCCACCCCGAGTGGTACAGCCGCACCTACGCCGCCTACCAGCGGCGCATGCTCCCGAAGCTCGCGCGACGAGCACAGCTCGTCATCACCGTGTCCGAGTTCGCTCGCAGCGAGGTCGTCGAAGTTCTCGGTGCGGATCCGGCGAAGGTGGAGGTCGTGCCGTCCGGTGTGAGCGACGACTTCCATCCCGGAGCGGACGCGGCCGAGGCGCGCGCCGCCTTCGGCCTCGAGCGCCCGTACGTCCTGACGGTGGGCAGCCTGATCGCGCGCAAGAACCTCGAGGTGCTCGACCAGGCAGCCGAAGCGCTGCGCAGGGAGGGGATCGACCTCGTTGCGGCCGGCTCCGGCCGTGGCTACATGCGCGCGGGCGCGACCGCGGTGCGCGAGCTCGGGTACGTCGACGAGGCGCTCCTACCCGGTCTCTACGCCGGGGCGGCGGCGTTCACGCTGCCCTCGCTCTACGAGGGCTTCGGCCTGCCGGTGCTGGAGGCGATGGCCTCTGGGGTTCCCGTGGTCGCCTCGGACCGGGGAGCGCTGCCCGAGGTATGCGGAAACGCCGCGCTGCTCGTCGATCCGACCAGCGCCGGAGCGCCCTGAGCGGCGCGATCCTTGCGGTTATCGGCAACGACCGGATGCGCGAAGCCGGCCTCGCGCGGGCCCGCACCTTCACCTGGGAGCGGACCGCGCGTGAGACCGATGCGCTTGATAGAGCCGCTGCTCTAGGTCTCCGGAACGAGGCGCGGGTCCGCGATGATCAGCTCGACGTTGCGGTCGTTGCGCTCGCCGCGCGGGTCGCCCTCGATCGTCGTACTGGTAGTCGTAGGCGGCAAGCCGGCGCGCCAGCGAACCGAGCTGCGTGTCCGAGAACACGTTCCCCGCCGCACCCGGCGCCGGCGTCGCGATCGGCGCGGCGTGGTCGAGGATCGTGCCGAAGATCGACAGCGTCCCGTCGCTGTTGTTCATCACCTCGATGACGCGGCTCTGCTGCGGCCAGTCGGTGTGAGCGGCCGTGTTGATCTCCCAGAACCCGCGCGTTGCCGCCCTTGTGCGGGATCACGTCGTTCTCGTGCGTGTGGCCCGTGACGAACGCGATCACGTGCGGGTTGTTGAGGAACAGCGACCGGATCGACTTGGGGCCCGCGCTCCCGCGGTGAAGCGGCGTGCTCGTGCGCGGGTCGTAGTCGCAGCCCGCCTCAGCTCCCTCACAGGGCCCGGCGTCCTCGTCGGGATTCGTGTTGGTCAGCGTCCCGATCGTGTGATGGGCGTACGGAATAACGAGCTGGTTCGTCCCGCTTCGCCTGCCTCAGCTCCTGCTTGAGCCAGAGGTACTGCGGGTTGTCGATATTGCCGTCTCGGCCCGCCGCCTTCCGCGACCGAGTCGAGCGCGATGAACCGGATTCCGCTGCGCGTGAACGCGTAGTACGCGGCCGCGCCGTTCGACCTGCTGTTCTCGCTTGCCCTTGACGAAGCCGTATCCGTGCGAGTTGTCCCCGCCGGCATGCTCCGCCTTGTACTCGGCGGGCGGGATGTTGCGGCGGTCGGGATCCGGCGGCACCAGCTCCGCACCGGCGAGGAGCGCCTGGACGACTTCAGGATTGGCGAGGTCGTCGAACAGCTTCTCGAGGTCGTCGTACTTCTCCGGGTCGAACTGCTCGCTCGGGAACACCTTGCGGCAGCCGTGACGATCCCGCGCAGCAGGGGCGTGGCGATCGACGTTCCCCTGGAGCAGGCCGTCGTGGTTCCCGCGTGCGGTGAACCAGGGCAGTCGGAAGCCCTCGGCCGTGAAGGGCTGCTGCGCGCGCTCCATCAGCCCGACGTGGCGCGGGAACGACGCGAACGGGGAGCCGGCTCCGGGCGGCGCCTGCTCCGGATCCCAGAAGTCGTCATAGCGGTCGGCGGGGCGCACGGGGTCGGACCAGTCGTCGTAGTCCTGGATGCCCGTGTAGTTCCGCGCCGCGACGTCGGCGTTCAGCCGGTCGATCTCGTCCTGCGTCGGGTGCCCGTCCACGACCGGACACGGGTTGTTGGGCCCGATCGCCTTGCCCGAGAAGGGGTCGACGGTGCCGCCCTCGAGGACCTGAACCACCCAGCGCGTCTCGTTGAGCTGCTGGGAGTCGGCGAGGTCCCCGGTCGTGATCGCGAACTGGAGCTTCTTTGCGCTTGCCGTTCCCCTGCCTCACCGGGCTCGTCCGGTTGCGGTTCATGTTCCGGACCGTCTGGTCGAACACCTGCGCGCCCATTGCCTCCCAGGGCCGTTGCGCCGCGCTGATCAGGCGATCGGCAGCCTCGAGCCTGCCGGGCGACATTTCGTCGGCGATCTGGGGATCGGTGAACTGCCCGAAGAACGCGATCGTGCGGCGCGTGTCGTCGCGGCCCCGAATCGGTCTCGCATTGAGACGGCGGACGATGTAGCTCTCCCCCGCACCGGCTGACAGCTCGCCGTAGCCGCTCCCCGAGCGCTGGATCGTCTCCTCGAGCGTGCTCTTCCCGGCCGGGTCGGCGAGTGCGACGGCTGTCGAAATCGACAGGGAGATGATCGCGCACAGCGCGATCGGGGAGATGCGACGAGTCAAAACTTCCTCCTTGCGAGTCCGGGTCCCTACCCAAACCCACCGTATCCCCTATCGGAGCGGCGCGCTACTACGGTTGGCGTATGACTCGCGCCATTCCGCTCCTACTCGCCCTCGCACTCGCACCCTCGGCCCAGGCGGCTGTGCCCGCGGTGCAGGCACACCGCGGCGGGCCGGTTCTGGACGGCGTGCCGACCTATCCCGAGGAGACGCTGCCGGCGTTCCGGAACGCCGCCCAGAACCTCCAGGTGGTCCTCGAGCTCGACGCGAAGCTGACGGCCGACGGCGTCCCGGTGGTGATCCACGACCCCACGCTCGACCGCACCACGAACTGCGAGGGCGCCGTCATCGACCGCACGCTCGCCGACCTCGCCTCGTGCATGACCGACGTGCTGGGCGCGCCCGGCAACGACCTGCCGACCGCCCCCGCACCCGAGCCCGTCCCGATCGCGACGCTGGCCGAGGTGCTCGCGTTCGCCAAGGACGACGGCATCGGCATCAACCTCGAGATCAAGAACTACCCGACGGACGACGAGGACTACGACCCGACTCCCGCGTTCGCGAACCGGATCATGGACGTGGTGCTCGAGTCGGGCATCCCGGCAAGTCAGGTGATCATGCAGAGCTTCACGCCGACGAACCTCGACGTCGCCAGGAGCCGGATGCCGGACGCGCAGTTCGCGCTTCTCTCGCTCGCCGGCACGAACAACCTGGCGATCGACGTCGCCGCGAACAACGGCTACGACTGGGTCTCGCCGGCGTGGCCCATCGACGAGGCGTACGTGGAGAGCGCCCACGGCAGCGACCTCAAGGTCGTGCCCTACACGATCAACCAGGCGCCCGACGTCGCCGAGGCCGGGAAGATCGGCGTCGACGCTCTGATCACGGACGATCCGCTGATGGCGCTCCAGACGTTGGACACCGAGCCGGCCAAGCTGGGTCTTAGCGCCATCTCGACGAAGCTGGCGAAGGTGCGCAAGCGGGGCAAGCTCCGCGTTCGCGTCAGCTCGGACGAGCCCGCCACGGTCGAGCTGACCGCGCGGCTCAAGCGAAAGGCGCTCGGGACACGCACCGTGACGTTCGACGAGGCGGGACGAAAGAGCTTGGCGATCCGCCTGACCCGCGCCGGGCGCAACGCGCTCAAGGACAAGGACGAGGCCGCCGTCAAGCTGGTCGCCAAGACGCGCGACTTGGCACTGAACGAAGGGCGCGTCCGCGCCCCCGCTCCCCTGGGCTAGCCGCCGGCGATGTCCTGGTAGGCCCGCCATGCGGGCCGCGGTGCGGGCGAGCCCCCAGGCCGGTAGCGGAACAGCCCGCTGTACCCGAAGATCTCGCCGGAGTACGGCGACGCCCACGTGTACCAGTAAGCGCGCGTCACTCCGGCGTCGCGGTCCCTCGCGGTGCGCCGAAGGCCGCGGAAGGTCTTTCTCAGAAAGCTCGCCATCCCATCGTCCGTCGTCTGGAGCGGGCTATCGGACTCCGCACGCCCATCGGAGGCGGGCAGGCCTACCTCGGTCGCCCATATCGGCTTGCCCCCGTCGCGGTGTTCACGCATGACATCCCGGAAGCGCCTCACCAGCTTTAGGACGTTCCGGGGCTTGCGCGTGAACGGGTGTATCGCAGCGATGTCGAAATCCCCGTGTACGCCGGCGCGGTAGAGCTTCCGTGAGATACAGCGGCGAATCGTTGCTGAGCCCCGCTAGGACGACCTGAGCACCAGCATCGGCATCGTCGATTGCCCGAGAGGCTCCGCGCAGGAGGCGGGCATAGCCCTTCGCCCAGTCCACGCCAGGGCCAACGCTCCACTGGAAGGGAAGATGCGGCTCGTTCCATATCTGCCATGCGCGGATGGGCAGGCGCGGCAACTCCGGGTTCTCGCTCCAAAACGTGCCGGTCGGTCCGTAGCGGCCTACCAGCGCGGTCAGGTAGGCCGCGTACTCGCTGCGGTCGCGCGGCGGGGCAAACGTGTCGTCGCCGATGCGGGCCCACCGAGGCGCCACGATCACGATTGGCAGCACCCGCAGGCGGCGTTGGCTCGCGCGCGCCACGACCGCGTCGGTGATCGAGTGGTCGAACGCCCCGCCCTCCGTCGGCTGCGCCAAGTCCCAGCGAAAGCTCGTGCGCACGGTCTCGACACCGGTCGTGCGCATCCGCTGGAACGCCTCATCCTGCACCCCGTCTGGCGCGGTCGCGATCTCGCGGTCCCAATTTGTGCCGTAGAAGTTGCGCGGCGCGGCGGCATGTGCAGGCGCCGCGAGCGCCAACGCCGCCAGTGTTGCTGTCAGGAGCCGCACGAGCACGTCAACCCGGCACGGTAGGGAGTGTTGCGACAATCCCGCCCGATGGATCGCGTCTGCGTGATCGGTGCGGGGTCGTCGGGCATCGCTTCGTGCCAGGTTCTCGACGCGCGGGGAATCTCGTTCGACTGCTTCGAGAAGGGCTCGGGCATCGGCGGAAACTGGCGCTACGACAACGACAACGGCATGTCGTCCGCCTACGAGTCGCTGCACATCAACACGTCGCGGCCGATGATGCAGTACGCGACCTATCCGATGCCGGAGGAGTATCCGGACTTCCCGAACCACCGCCAGATCGCCGCGTACTTCGACGACTACGTCGACCACTTCGGGTTCCGGGACAAGATCCGGTTCAACACCGAGGTGGCGCGCGTCGAGCGCGCCGAGGGCGGCGGCTGGGACGTGACGCTCGACAACGGCGCCACGCACACCTACGGCGCCGTGATGGTCGCCAACGGCCACCACTGGAACCCGCGCTACCCGGAGCCGGCGTTTCCCGGCGAGTTCGACGGCGAGGCGGTGCACGCGCACCACTACCGCACGCCGAAGGGCTACGAGGACAGGAACGTGCTCGTGCTCGGGTTCGGCAACTCGGCGATGGACATCGCGGTGGAGACCTCACGCGTCGCGAACATGACCTTCCTCGCGGTCAGACGGGGCTTCCACGTCATCCCGAAGTACATCGGAGGCAAGCCGCTCGACCAGCTCTCGAACCCGGTCACGCGCCGGCTGCCGTTCATGTGGACGGCGAAGACGTTCGAGAAGGCGATCGCGAAGGGATGGGGCCGGCCCGAGGACTACGGCCTGCCCACCCCCGACCACAAGCTCGGTCAGGCGCACCCGACCGTCTCGTCGGACATCCTCACGCGGATCGGGCACGGCGACGTGACCGTGAAGCCGAACATCGAGCGGCTCGAAGGCGACCGCGTGCGCTTCGTGGACGGCTCGGTCGAGCAGATCGACCGGATCGTGTGGTGCACGGGCTACAAGATCACCTTCCCGTTCCTCGACGACGAGCTCGTGCCGGCCCGTGACAACGAGGTCAGGCTGTACCGCCGCGTCGTGCACCCGGACCTGCCGGGTCTCTACTTCATCGGGCTGATCCAGCCGCTCGGCGCGATCATGCCGATAGCGGAGTACCAGTCGGAGTGGATCGCCGACGTGCTCGAGGGCAAGGCGGGGCTGCCGTCCCGCGAGCACATGTACGCGATCGATCGAGGAGGACGACCGCAAGCTGAGGAAGCGCTACGTCGCATCGAAGCGCCACACGATCCAGGTGGACTTCTTCGAGTACCTGCGCGAGCTGCAGCGCGAGCGGCGGCGCCGGGCCCCCAAGCCGGCGTACGCGTGACGATGGAGCCCTCGCCCGAGGTCGCCGAGCTACGCGATCGCGTCCGGTCCTTCGTGGACGAGCGAGTGATCCCGGCCGAGCCGGAGCTCGACGACGGCGACCGGGAGCTGATGCGCTCGCTCCAAGCAGCAGGCGAAGGACGAGGGCCTGTGGGCGCTCGGCCTGCCGAAGGAGATCGGCGGCGGCGGGCTCGGCTTCATGCCGTACGTGTTCATCAACGAGGTGGTCGGCCGCTCCGAGCACGCGATGATCGCGCTCGGCACCCATTCGGCGCAGGACGCGACGATGCTGCACCTGTTCGGCACCGACGAGCAGAAGGAGCAGTGGCTGCGGCCGCTCGTCGCCGGCGAGATCTATCCGTCGATCGGGATGACCGAGCCGGAGGTCGCCGGGTCCGACCCGACGGGAGTCCGCGCGACGGCGGTGCTCGAGGACGGCGAGTGGGTCGTGAACGCGCACAAGTGGTTCACGACGGGCGCGTCGATGGCGGCGTTCACCACCGTCTTCGCGGTCACCGAGCCGGACGCGCCGGCGCACGGCCGCGCGTCGATGATCATCGTGCCGACGGACTCGCCCGGCTACGAGATCGTGCGCGAGATCCCCACGATGGGCGACACCTCGGGCGCGCACTGCGAGATCCGCCTGACCGACGTGCGCGTCCCGGCGGGGAACCTGCTGGGGCCGCGCGGGCAGGCGTTCAAGATCGCCCAGGCGCGGCTCGGGCCCGGGCGCATCTACCACTGCATGCGCTGGCTCGGCCAGGCGCAGCGGGCGTTCGACCTGATGTGCGAGCGCGCGCTGTCGCGTGAGGCGTTCGGCGAGCGGCTGGCTGACAAGCAGACGGTTCAGAACTGGATCGCCGACTCGGCGGCCGAGATCCAGGCGGCGCGGCTGATGACGCTCGACGCGGCGCAGAAGATCGACTCGGGCGACGACGCGCGCGTCGAGATCGCACTGATCAAGTTCTTCGGCGCGAAGGTGCTGCACGACGTGGTCGACCGCGCGATCCAGGTGCACGGCGCGCTCGGCGTGTCGGGCGACACGCCGCTCGAGCGCATGTACCGGCACGCTCGCTACGCGCGCATCTACGACGGGCCCGACGAGGTGCACCGGATGTCGGTGGCCCGCCGGATCCTGCGCCGCTACGAGTAGGGCTCGACGGACACGCTCAGGTCCTCCGGATCCCAGACGATCGTGATCCGCCAGTGCCGGCGCTCGTCCAAGCAACGACGCGACGTTCACGAGCGCGACGCGCGCACCCTCCTTGCGGCTCCCCGTACGGATGAAGCGCAGGTTCAGCTTCGTGTCCAGAACGAGTGCGGCGAGCACCTCCTCGTAAGGGGTCTGCATGAGCATGCGGTCCATCTGGAACGGCGGGTACGAGCGACTCCGGCAGCGTGTAGTTCACGGTCACGCGCCCCTCCGGGACGCTGGAGCTGCCTCGGCGACGTCCGGCGGGAAGGCGGGCGGTCGCGCAGTCACTTGCCCGCCGTGCAGCGCCGTGCGCGCATCCTCCACGTCGAAGAACATCTGCATGCGCACGGCAAGCCCGTCGCGCACCGTCCACAGCTGGTAGACGGGCTCCTCGACCGGCTTCGACCCGCCGCGCGGCGTGCCGCGCTGGATGAAGTGCACGAGCACCCGGTCGGCGTGGTCCTCGATCGCGGCGATGTCGCCGTCGTAGGCTCTCGTACGCATCGGTCCAGCTCTCGTAGCCCTCCCGTGCGTCGTCGATCCCGTGGCGCGACTCGCGCCCGATCGCCTCCGCCGGCTCGATCCACTCGATCTCGGGGCTCACGTGCTGGATTGCCGCATCGATGCCCTCCGTACTCCAGAGGCGATACAGCTCGAGCACGACCTCGCGCGGAGTTCCCTCCATCGGGCTAGCGCGCGAACGCGGCCTCGGCCTGTTCGCGTGGTGTTGTACATCTCCATACGTACGGCCTTGCCGTCGCGAAACCACCAAACCATGTAGAGGTCGCCCTCGATCTCGACGTCGCTGCCGCGTGCACGAGCGAACTGGTGCATCGCATGGAGGACCCTGTCGCCCTCCTCGCGCATTTCCAACGTCTCCACCCGGAGCGAGTCGAACTGGTCGTTCCAGTTGGCGAGCGCGGCCCGAGCGGCATCTGGCCCCGTCACGACGTTCCGGCCGATCGTCTCCGGCGGCTCGAGCCATTCGACTTCGGGATCGAAGAACTGCTCCGCCTCCTCTCCGTCGATCTGTCGCGCTTCCCAGAGCTCGAGCAGGCGGCCGACCTTTGCGGCGTGTCCCATCGTTCAAATCTAAAGGGTCAGACCCCTTAGCAATTGCATCAAGCGGTGAATCGTGATTCACTTCTTGCATGGCCTATCGCCGCACCGAGCGGACCGAGGCACGCCTCGCCGAGGCGCGCGAGCGGATCGTCGTCCGCCGCCCTCGCCCAGGTCGCCGAGGGCGGCTACGCGTCCGCGAGCATCCAGGCTGTCGCCGCACGCGCGGGCGTCGCCACCGGCAGCGTGTACCGCCACTTCCCGTCGAAGGCCGAGCTGTTCGGCGAGGTCTTCCGCCGCCAGGCGACGCAGGAGCTTGGCGTGCTCGAGGAGATCGCCACCCACGAATCGCCGGCGCTCGAGCGGCTCGCCGAGGCCACCGAGGTCCTCGCCCGCCGCGCGCTCGCCTCCCCCACGCTCGCCTACGCGCAGATCGCCGAGCCGGTCGAGCAGGAGGTCGAGGCGGAGCGGCTGGTGCTGCGGCGCGGCTACCGCGACGCGATCGCGCGCATCCTCGAGGACGGCGTCGAGCGAGGCGAGCTCGAGCCGCACGACACGCAGACCTACGGCGCGGCGATCCTCGGCGCGATCAGCGAGGCGCTCGTCGGACCGCTCAGCGACCCGAGCCGCAGCAACACGAAGGCGCTGATCGCAAGTCTCGTCCAGTTCACGACCGGGAGGGTGCATGCACACAGCCGTTGAGAACCAGGCGCCGCCGCTCGTCGACTTCAACGCGTTCGACGCGTACCCGGCGCTCGGCGAGGCGCTCCAGCGCGAGGGCGGCGACTGGGCCGAGGAGCGCGTCCGGGAGTTCGGCGCGCGCGTCGGCTCCGCAGAGGCGATCGAGCACTCGCGCCGGGCCCTGCGGAACATCCCGCGGCTCGTCACGCACGACCGCTACGGCAACCGCGTCGACGAGGTGGAGTCGGACCCGTCGTGGCACTGGATGCTTCGCCTCGGGATCGAGAACGGCGTCCACTCGCTGCCGTGGCGCGATCCGCAGCCCGGCTCGCAGGTCGCGCACACGGCGATGCTCCTGCTGCTGGCCGGCCTCGACAGCGCGCCGTGCTGCCCGATCGGCGTGAACTACGCCGCCGTCCCGATGCTGCGCCAAGAGCCTGCCCTCGCCGCCGAATGGGAGGAGCGCGTCACCTCCACCGATTACGACGCCTACGCGCAGGGCGGCATGGCGATGACCGAGAAGCAGGGCGGCTCCGACCTGCGCGCGAACACGACCCGCGCCGAGCCGAACGGCGACGGCACCTACTCGATCGTCGGCCACAAGTGGTTCTGCACGATCGTGATGTGCGACTTCTTCTTCACGCTGGCGCAGGCGCCGGGCGGGCTGTCGTGCTTCCTGATGCTGCGCGACGAGAACTTCCGCATCCAGCGTCTGAAGGACAAGCTCGGCGGCCGCGCGCTCGCGTCGTCGGAGGTGGAGTTCCACGGCTGCCGCGCCTGGATGATCGGCGAGGAGGGACGCGGCGTCCCCACGATCGCCGCGCAGGTCAACTACACGCGGCTCGGCACGACCACCGGCACGGCCGGGGTCCTCCGCCGCGCCGTCGCCGAGGCGATTCATCACGCGCGCCACCGGCACGCGTTCGGCCGCGCGCTCGCCGACCAGCCGCTGATGCGCAACGTGCTGGCCGACCTCGCGCTCGAGAGCGAGGCGATGACGACCGTGGCGATGCGCCTCGCACGCGCGTACGAGGACCCCGCTCAGGCTGCGTTCCGCCGGCTGGCGACCGCGGTCGAGAAGTACTGGGTCACGAAGCGCGCCGCGCCCGCCGCGGTCGAGGCGCTCGAGTGCCTCGGCGGCAACGGCTACGTCGAGGAGTCGATGATGCCCCAGCTCTACCGCGACATCGGGCTCAACTCGGTCTGGGAGGGCGCGGGCAACGTCTCTGCGCTCGACGTGCTGCGCGTCATCGCGAAGGAGCCCGAGGCCCTACCGGCATTCCTCGCCGAGTGCAACCTTGCCGCGGGCGCGAATGCGCACTTCGACGACGCACATGCGGACGCTCGACTCGGCGCCCAGCGAGTGGAACGCACGGCGGACTCGTCGAGGACCTGGCCGTGGCCCTCCAGGCAAGCCTGCTCCTCCAGCACGCGCCGCCCGCGGTAGCGGACGCTTTCTGCGCGAGCCGACTGGGCCGCGACGAGGGCTACGCATACGGCACACTTCCATCAACCACGGACACAGAGGGGATCCTGAACCGAGCATGGCGACAGTAGACCGAGCAACGAGCAACGAGCAACGCGGCAACGACGCACGAGGTCTTCAACCAACCCCCCCCCCTCGAGCCCTACAACCTCTTCGAGGCCGACACCCCCCTCCAGCGAGGCGATCGAGCGCGAGAACGCCGGCTGGGGCATTGACCGCCTGCGCGACATCGGCGAGGTGGCCGGCAGCGTCGAGGCGCGCGATCACGCCGACCGCTGCGAGCGCAACGAGCCGCGCCTCGTGACCCACGACCGCTACGGCAACCGGATCGACCAGGTCGACCTCGACCCGTCGTGGCACTGGCTCCTCAAGACCGCCGTCGAGCGCGAGATCCCTTCGCTTCCGTGGCGCGACTCGCAGCCCGGCGCCCACGTCGTGCGCGGCGCCCTCATGTACACGTTCGGCCAGGTGAACGGCGGCGTCATGTGTCCCGTCTCGATGACCTACGCCGTCATCCCCGCGCTGCGCGAGCAGCCCGACCTCGCCGCCGAGTGGGAGCCGCGACTGACGAAGCCGGACTACGCGGAGGGTGCCCTCGCCGGCATGGCGATGACCGAGAAGCAGGGCGGCTCCGACGTCCGCGCGAACACGACGACGGCCGAGCCAGTCGGCGACGGCGTCTACGAGCTGACCGGCCACAAGTGGTTCTGCTCGTACCCGCCCTGTGACGTGTTCCTGACGCTCGCGCAGGCGCCGGCCGGCCTCTCGTGCTTCCTGTTCGAGTCGAGCGATCCCGGCTTCCGCATCCAGCGCCTGAAGGACAAGCTCGGGACGCGGTCGCTCCCCTCCTCCGAGGTCGAGTACCACGGCCTCCGCGCCCGCCTTGTCGGCGAAGAGGGCCGCGGAGTCCAGACGATCATCCGCATGGTCAACCACACTCGGCTCGACTGCCTGATCGGCTCGGCGGCCAGCATGCGCACGGGCACGGTGCATGCGCTCCACCACGCGCGCCACCGCTCGGCGTTCGGCAACCTGCTCGCCGACCAGCCGCTCATGCAGAACGTGCTCGCGGACCTCGCCCTCGACTCGGAGGCGGCGACCGCCACGGCCATGCGCGTGGCCCGCTCCTACGACGAGGGCAAGTCCGCGTCGGCGTTCCGCCGCTTCGCGACCGCCGTCGAGAAGTACTGGGTCTGCAAGCGCGCCCCGCAGCACGCGATCGAGGCGCTCGAGTGCCTCGGCGGCAACGGCTACGTGGAGGAGTCGCGCATGCCGCGGCTCTACCGCGACTCCCCGCTCAACTCGATCTGGGAGGGCTCGGGGAACGTCGCGGCGCTCGACGTGCTGCGCGCGATGGTGAAGGAGCCGGACGGCCTGCCCGCCTTCCTCGAGGAGTGCGAGCTGGCGCGCGGATCGAACGCGCACCTCGACGCCCACCTCGACTCGGTCAAGTCCGAGATCGCCGGCCTCGTGGATGCGGGCGACACCCAGACGCAGGCGCGGCGCGTCGTCGAGCGGCTCGCGCTCACGCTCCAGGGCTCGCTGCTCGTGCGGAACGCACCGGCCGCGGTGTCGGACGCTTTCTGCGCCGCACGCCTTGGCGGCGAGGGCGGCCGCGCGTACGGCACGCTGCCCGCCGGGGTCGACACGCAGACGATCCTGGACCGCGCGCTCCCCGCGTGACGCCTGAACACGCTCCGGTTCGAGAAGGACGGCCCGATCGGGCGGATCACGCTCGACCGGCCCGAGCGCGGCAACGGGATCAATCGCGACATGACGCGCGAGCTGCCTGAGTGTGTCGAGCAGGCGAACCTCGACCCGGACATCCATGTGATCGCGCTGGCCGGCGAGGGCAAGGGATTCTGCGGCGGCTACGACCTCGTCTGGAGCGCCGAGCAGACGCTGCCGAACCACGAGCCGGGCGAAGTCTGGGATCCGGTGCTCGACTGGCAGTTCATGAGCCGCAACGTGCGCGGGTTCATGAGCCTCTTCCACTCGGACAAGCCCGTGATCTGCAAGGTGCACGGCTTCTGCGTGGCCGGCGGCACGGACATGGCGCTCTGCTCGGACCTGCTCGTGATCGCCGACGACGCGCGCATCGGCTACCCGCCGGCGCGCGTGTGGGGCGTCCCCACCACGATGCTGTGGGCGCACCGCATCGGCGCTGAGAAGGCGAAGCGGATGCTGTTCACCGGCGACCTGATCACCGGCGCCCAGGCGAAGGAATGGGGTCTCGCGATCGAGGCGCCGCCGGCCGCCGAGCTGGACGAGGCGTTCGAGGCGCTCATCGGGCGGATCGCGAAGGTGCCCGGTGAACCAGCTCGTGATGATGAAGCTGCTGGTCAACCAGGCGCTGTACGCGCAGGGCCTGCACGCCACCCAGGCGCTCGGCACGTTCATGGACGGGATCGCGCGCCACACGAAGGAGGGCTACGCGTTCCAGCAGCGCGCCGCCGAGGTCGGCTTCAAGCAGGCCGTGCGCGAGCGCGACGAGCCGTTCGAGGGCTAGTGTCGGAGACCCTCAAGCTGATCCGCCCTGTCATCGATGCGTTCAATCGCGCTGACGTCGAGGGTCTGCTCGAAGGCACAAGTGAGCATTTCGAGTTCGACTTTTCGAACTCGCGCGGTCCCTTGAGCGGCGTCTATCGCGGGCGCGCAGAGGCGCGTGAGTTCCTGACCTCGTTCCTCGAGCCCTGGTCCGCGCTCGAGACCGAGGAAAAGGAGTTCACCGACCTCGGAGACGGCCGCGTGCTCACCGTCACCGAGATCCGCACGCGTGGGCAGGGAAGCGGCGCGGAGGTGAAGGCGACGGGAGCGATGATCTGGACGATCCGCGACGGCGAGATCGTGGCGGCGAAGATGTACCAGTCGAAGGACGAGGCGCTCGAAGCAGCCGGCTAGCCGAGCGGCGCGAGCCAGTCGCGCAGCTCCGGCGCCGAGCGTTATCGGAGTGAAGTCGCCCTCGTCGCGGATCGCCTCCGCAGCGGACGCCATCGCCGACACCGCCAGGAACGCGAGGCTGCCGCCGAGGCTCACGCGCTGAGCGCCCGCTCCCGCGATGTCCGCGAGCGAGAGCTTCGGCCGCGCGAGCACGTTCACGGGCTTCGTCGTCGCCTCGCAGACCGCTCTGATCTCCTCGACCGTCCGCAGGCCGGGCGCGTACAGGACGTCGGCCCCGGCCCGCTCGAACGCCTGCAGCCGCGCGATCGTGTCCTCGAGGTCGGGGTTGCCGCGGATGTGGTTCTCCGCCCGGGCAGTCAGCGTGAACGGGAAGTCGAGCCCCTGCGCATGCTCCACCGCCGCGGTGACGCGCTCGATGGCGTGGCCGAGGTCGTAGATCCGGTCGTCGCCGGGGTCGTAGTCCTCGATCGAGCCGCCGACGGCCCCCGCCTCGGCCGCGCGCCCGATCGCGGCTGCCGCCTGCTCGGCGCGGCGCCGTACCCGTTCTCCAGGTCCACCGAGATCGGCAGCTCGACCGCATCGGCGAGCGCCCGCGTGTGCTCGACGACCTCGTCCAGCGCCACGCCGCTGTCATGCCGCCCGAGCGTGAATGCGAAGCCGGAGCTCGTGGTCGCCAGCGCCTGGAAGCCGAGCCCGGCGAGCACCTTCGCCGATCCGGCGTCCCAGGGGTTCGGGATGACGAACGGCTCGCCCTCGTGCAGTGTGCGAAAGCGCACGCCCTTCTCGTGCTGGTTGATCATTGAGATAGCGTCGCACGTAGTGGTCGTGTGATCGTGTCCGTGCACATCGCCGAGCGGGGCGTGCGCCGCTCGCTAGCGCTGCTGCGCAAGGGGAAGCGCCCGCTCGAGGCGCCCGGCCTTCGATACTCGGAGGCTGCGGGCCTTACCCCGCTCGCCGCGCCGGTGCCGACCTTGCCGCCGCGCGGGACGATCCTCATCTCCTCGTGGGACGACGACGACGCGCTCGATCGCTTCCTGGCCGAGAACCCGATCGACGGCTACCACGTGCGGATGCGGCCGACGCGCATCGTCGGCGCGTGGCCCGACATGCCCGGCCTGCCGACGGAGGAGGAGCCGATGGACGCCGACGAGCCGGCGACCGTGCTGACGCTCGGTCGCCCGCGCGGTCGAACATTCCTTCGCTTCGTACGCACGAGCCGGCCCGCCGAGAAGCTCGCCGTCGACCACCCGGGACTCGTGAAGGGCACCGCCGCGGCGCGCCTGCCGCGCTTCGTCGCGACGTTCTCGATCTGGCGGACCGTGTCGGAGATGCGCGACTACGCGCTGGGCCGGCCCGACCCGAGCCACCTGAACGCGATCAAGGCGAACCGAGCGACGCCGTTCCACCACCAGGACGCGTTCGTCCGCTTCCGCCCCTACGCCTCGAGCGGGAACTGGGGCGGCAGCGACCCGCTCGCCGCGATCGTTCCGGCTAGGACTCGCTGAGGACGCTCAGGAACGCTTCGTAGCGCTTGACGTCGCGCTCGAAGCGCGCGCGTGCCTCGGAGTCCTCCTCGGCCTCCTCGGCGTTGTGCTTCGCCTCCTCGAGCTTCGACTCGATCGCGCCGCGATCCACCTGGTCAGGCGGGATGGCGTCCTCGACGAGTACGAGGACGCGGTTGTCGGCGACCTGAAGGTAGCCCTCTGACTGCGCGAACCGCGTGGCGTTCTCGCGGTTCGCGTTCAGGCCGTCCTCCTTGTTCTCGTAGAGAGCGAGCTCAGTCGGGTCGAGCATCGCCAGCAGCGGGGCGTGGTTGGCGAGGATGCCGAGCGAGCCGACCTTCGTGCGGGTCGAGACCATCGCGACCTCGCCGTCGAAGACCTGCCCCTCCGGGGTCAGGACCTCGACGCGGATCTTGCCGCTCCTCGGCCAAGGATTACTCCTCTTATCTCCTCGCCCTCGGGGTCTGACCCCTCGGGGTCAGACCCCTGCTCGCCGTCCTCCTCCGACTCCTCGCTCCTCGGCCTTCGGCTGGTCCTTCTTCTTGCCGGAGCCCTTGACCTCCTCGAGGACCTCGTCGATCGTGCCCTTCATGTAGAAGGCGCGCTCGGGGATGTCGTCGTGCTGGCCCTCGACGATCTCCTTGAACGAGCGGACCGTCTCGGCGACCGGCACGTACTTGCCGGGTGTGCCGGTGAACGCCTCGGCGACGAAGAACGGCTGCGACAGGAAGCGCTCGATCTTGCGCGCGCGCTGGACGATCAGCTTGTCCTCGTCCGACAGCTCGTCGATACCGAGGATCGCGATGATGTCCTGAAGCTCCTTGTAGCGCTGGAGCGTCTCCTTCACCTGCGTCGCGACCTGGTAGTGCTCGTCGCCGAGCACGGAGGCCTTGAGGATCGTCGAGGTCGAGTCCAGCGGGTCGACCGCCGGGTAGATCCCCTTCTCCGAGATCGAGCGCGAGAGCACCGTAGTGGCGTTCAGGTGCGCGAACACCGACGCGGGCGCCGGGTCCGTCAGGTCGTCCGCCGGCACGTAGATGGCCTGTACCGAGGTGACCGAGCCCTGGCGGGTCGAGGTGATCCGCTCCTGGAGCTGGCCCATCTCCGTCTCGAGCGTGGGCTGATAGCCCACCTGTGACGGCATCCGGCCGAGCAGCGCCGACACCTCCGAGCCCGCCTGGACGAACCGGAAGATGTTGTCGATGAACAGCAGCACGTCCTGGCCGCCCTGCTCGCGGAAGTACTCCGCCATCGTCAGGCCGGACAGCGCGACGCGCATGCGCGCGCCGGGCGGCTCGTTCATCTGGCCGAAGACGAGCATCGTGCTGTCGAGCACGCCCGACTCCTTCATCTCGAGCCAGAGGTCGTTGCCCTCGCGCGAGCGCTCGCCGACGCCGCAGAACGCGGACAGGCCCTCGTGCTCGGCGGCGATCGCGCGGATCAGCTCCTGGATGAGCACGGTCTTGCCGACGCCGGCGCCGCCGAAGAGGCCGACCTTGCCGCCCTTCGCGTAGGGCGCGAGCAGGTCGACGACCTTGATGCCCGTCTCGAGGATCTCCTGGCTCGGGGTCAGGTCCTCCACCTCGGGCGCGTCCCGGTGGATCGGCCAGCGCTCCTCGGCGTCGACCTCGCCCTCGTTGTCGATCGGCTCGCCCAGCAGGTTGAAGATGCGCCCGAGCGTCGCCTTGCCGACGGGCACCGTGATCGGCCCGCCGGTGTCGCGGATCTCCGTGCCCCTTGCCAGGCCGTCGGTCGCGTCCATCGCCACCGCGCGCACCCGGTCGTCGCCCAGGTGCTGCTGCACCTCGCAGACGAGCGTCTGCTTCTCGCCGTCGCGCTCGATATCGACCTCGAGGGCGTTGTAGATGTCGGGCAGATCGTCGGTCGAGAACTGGGCGTCGATTACGACGCCCTTGATCTCCTCGATTCGACCTGCTTCTGACTTGGTGCTTGCTTCCACGTTTCGTTGTCTCCTTTAGGTGAGGCCCTCGGCCCCCGCGACGACTTCCATGATCTCCTGGGTGATCTCGGCCTGACGCTGACGGTTCATCTCGAGCGTCAGGTCGTCGATCATCTCGCTGGCGTTCTCCTGGGCGTTGCGCATGGCGGTCATGCGCGCCCCGTGCTCGGACGCCGTCGACTCGAGTAGTGCTCTGTAGATGCTGATCTCGACGTAGTCGGGGATCAGTCGCTGAAGAATCTCCTCCGGCTCGGGCTCGTAGAGCCACGACGCCTGCTGCCGCTCCTCGTCGTCCTTCTCGTCCTCGTCCTCGTCGTCCTCCTCGGCGAGCGCGTCGATCTGCTGCAGCGGCAGAAGCGTCTCGTGCGACACGTTCTGAGTGAGCGCCGAGACGTAGTGGTTGTAGATGATCTCGACGCGGTCGAGATCGTTGTCGATGTAGTGCTGGACCAGGTCGTCGGCGATCTCGCGCGCGTTCGAGTATGCGGGCCGGTCGGTGAACCCGACGTACGAGCCCGCCACATCGTTCCCGCGGAACTGGAGCGATGACACGCCGCGGCGCCCGGACGCGAACCACACGACCTCCTTGCCATCGGCCTCGAGCTCGGCGGCGCGACGGTTGCCCGCGCGGATGATCTGCGAGTTGAACGGACCGGCCAGGCCGCGGTCGCCCGTTACGAGCAGCAGGCCGACGCGCTGCTCCTGGTCGTGCTCCTCGAGGATCGGCATCGACGGGATGTTCTCGACGGCCTCGACCACGCGCCGCGTCATGCGCCGGATCGCGCCCGCGTATGGGCGCAGGTGCTCGATCCGCTGCTCGGCGCGGCGCAGCCGCGCGGCGGCGACCATCTCCATGGCACGCGTGATCTTCTGAATGTTCTTCACGCTGGAGATGCGGTTTTTGACGTCCTTCTGAGAAGCCATCGGCTACGCGGTCGCGCCCGCCTCCTCGCGCTCTTCGTCATCGGCCTTCTCGTCGTCTCGTCGTCGCCCTCGTCGGAGCCGTTCTGGGAGGCCTTGCGGCCGTCCTTCTTGCGCTCCTCCTCCGACTTGATGCGATCCGACTCGCCCTCCTCGAGCGGGTTGCCCTCCTCGTCGAAGTCGGGACCGAAGTCGTCGATCGCCTCGGCGATCGCGTCGCCGAGCTCGGACTCGATCGAGTCGTCCCAGTCGCCGCCGGCGATCTTCTTGAGCAGCTCCTCCTTCTCCGCGTGCAGCCGCTGGAGCAGCTGCTCGAGGAAGTCCTGGATGCGCTCGGTCTTGATCCGGTCGAGGTAGCCGCCGGTGCCGGAGTAGATCGCAGCGACCTGGTCCTCGAGGCGCCACGGCTTGAGCTCGTCCTGGTTCAGCAACTCGACCAGCCGCTCGCCGCGGGCCAGCGTGGCCTGCGTCTCCGGGTCGAGCTCGGAGCCGAACTGCGCGAACGCCTCGAGCTCGCGGAACTGCGACAGCTCGAGGCGCAGCTTGCCGGCCACCTTCTTCATCGGCTTGGTCTGCGCGTTCCCGCCCACGCGCGACACCGAGATGCCCACGTTGATCGCGGGCCGGACGCCCGAGCGGAACAGGTCGCCCTCGAGGAAGATCTGGCCGTCGGTAATGGAAATGACGTTCGTCGGGATGTATGCCGACACGTCGGAGGCCTGCGTCTCGATGATCGGCAGCGCGGTCAGCGAGCCGGCGTCGAGGTCGTCGTTCAGCTTCACCGCGCGCTCGAGCAGGCGCGAGTGGAGGTAGAAGACGTCGCCCGGATACGCCTCGCGGCCCGGCGGACGGCGCAGCAGGAGCGACATCTGGCGATACGCGTACGCGTGCTTCGTCAGGTCGTCGTAGATGCAGAGCGCGTGCTGGCCGTTGTAGAGGAAGTGCTCGCCCATCGCGCAGCCGGCGTAGGGCGCCATGTACTTGATGGGCGCCGCCTCGTCGGCGGACGCCGCGACGATGATCGTCTTCTCGAGCGCGTTGTGCTCGCGCAGGGTTTCCGCGATCTGCACGACGGTGGACATGCGCTGCCCGATCGCGACGTAGACGCAGATCAGGTCCTTGTCCTGGTTGTTGATGATCGTGTCGAGCGCGATCGCGGTCTTGCCGGTCTGGCGGTCGCCGATGATGAGCTCGCGCTGGCCGCGGCCGATCGGGATCATCGAGTCGATCGCCTTGATGCCGGTCTGCATCGGCTCCTCGACGGGCTGGCGCTGGACGACGCCCGGCGCCTTGAACTCGGCCGGTCGGGTCTGCGAGGTGTTCACGTCGCCCTTGCCGTCGAGCGGATTGCCGAGCGGGTCGACGATGCGGCCCAGCAGCTCCTCGCCGACGGGGATCTCGAGCAGGCGGCCGGTGCGCTTGACCGTGTCGCCCTCCTCGATCTTGTCCCACTCGCCGAAGAGCACGGCGCCGACGTTGTCGGACTCGAGGTTCAGCGCGAGGCCGGTCACGTCGTGCGGCAGCTCGAGCATCTCGAGCGACTCGCAGTTGTCGAGCCCGTGGACGCGCGCGATGCCGTCGCCGATCGAGAGGACGGTCCCGACCTCGGACAGGTCCGCGCCGCCCTCTTCCATGCCCTCGATCCTCTGCTTGAGGATGCTCGTGATCTCGTCTGGCTTGATCTGCACTGAGTCGTCTCCTTACGCCGCTTTCGCGACCTGCTTCCGAAGCTGTTCAAGTCTGTTGCGGATGCTCGCGTCGAGCACCATGTTGCCCACCTGGAGCACCAGGCCGCCGAGCACGTCCGGGTCGACCTGGCTCGTGAGCTCCACCTTCTTGCCGGTCTGCTCCTCGATCCGCTTCGCCGAGCCCCTCCACGAGCCCCTCGTCGAGTTCCATCGCACTCGTGACCGTCACCGGCAGCAGCTTGTTCTCCTGGCGCCACAGCGCGTCGTAGGCGCGCCGGATCCGGAAGATGGCGGGCATGCGGTGGCGCTCCGCGAGAAGCTCGAGGAAGTTGAGGAACCGCTCGTCGGCGTCCTCGATGATCTTCCGGATCCCGTCCTTCTTCTCCTGCGACGAGAAGTACGGCGAGAACAGGAAGATCTGAAGGTCGCGGTTCTGGTCGAGCTCCTCGGCGAACTGCCCAAGCTGCTCGCGCACGTCGTCGATCACGTCGTTCTCCGACGGCGACCTCGAACAGCGCGTTCGCGTAGACCTGGGCCAGCTCTTCCATCTACCCTGCCGTTCTCTCCTGAGAGCGCCGAGAAGTCGACCTCCTGGAGCGCCTCCTCGACGAGCCGCTTCTGGTCGTCCTCGTCGAGCGACTTGCGCATCACCTTCTCGGTGGCGATGATCGTCAGGTCGGCGACCTCGCGGCGGATCTCAGCCGAGCGCGCGGCGCGTCTCCTGCTCGATCTCGCGCCTGGTCTGCTCCATCATCTCCTCGCGCTGCTGCTTGGCCTCGACCTTCGTCTCCTCGAGCAGGCGCTCCGAGGACTGGCGCGAGCGGTGGACGATGTCCTCCGCCTGCTCGCGCGCCTCACGCAGCCGCTCGCGGTACTCCTGCAGGAGCTCGTCGGCCTCCTCGCGCGTGCGCTTGGCCTGCGTCGATCGACTCCGCGACCATGTTCGCGCGCTTCTCGAGCGCCTCCTGGATCCGCGGGTACGCCGCCCGCTTGAGGATGTAGAAGCTGATCAGGAACGCGATCAGCGTCCAGATCATCAGCCCGAGCCCGGGCGAGACCAGGAAGCTGCCGCCCTCCTCCTCGGCGTGAGTCTCCGCCTGCGCGAGCACCAGGATTGTTCGTGAGCGTCTCCACAGGCCTAGAGGAAGAACGCGATCAGGCCGAAGATGAACGTGTAGAAGGCGACCGCCTCGCAGAGCGCGAAGCCGAGCCAGCGAATCGACTGGAGCTCGTCGCGCATCTCCGGCTGCCGCGCGACCGACTCGATCTCCTTGCCGAAGATGATGCCGATGCCGATGCCGGCGCCGATCGAGCCGAGCCCGGCGCCGACGCCGAGTGCGATTGCCTTGCCGGCGTCGGTCACACCGGTGTCGGTGACGCCGCCGCCTTCCTGAGCTAGCTGAAATAGAAGACCGAGATCCACGGGGTGCCTCCTTAGTGGCCTTCGGCGGTCGCGCCGCCGATGTAGATGGACGTGAGGGTGGCGAAGATGAACGCCTGCAAGGTGGCCACAAGGCCGACCTCGAAGAGGAAGAAGGGGATTGCCATCGCGAGCGTGAGCACGCCGAGCGCCGACAGCCCGAGCAGGACCGCCAGGCCGCCCGCCATGAAGAGGATCAGCAGGTGGCCGGCGAGGATGTTGGCGAAGAGTCGCACCGACAGCGAGATGATCCGGACGAGGTGCGAGATGATCTCGATGACGAAGAGCGGGATCGCCGCGAAGCCGGTGATGCCGCCCGGCACGAATGTCTTCAGGTAGCCGATGAAGCCGTGCTTGCGGACGCCCTCGATGTTGTAGGCGAACCACACGACGAGCGTGAGGACGAGCGGGATCGAGATGTTCGCCGTGGCGGCGTAGATCGCGAACGACGGGATCTCCGCGCCGAAGATGTCGATCTTCTCGTGCGTGTTCGTCGGCAGCGGGATGTAGCCGAGCATGTTCGAGAACCAGATGAAGAAGAAGAGCGTCGCGATGAACGCGAACCACCGCTGCGCGAGCTTCGGGTCCGGCAGGTTGCCCTGGGTGATGGTCTTCTTCGTCAGGTCGTAGGCGAGCTCGACCGCCATCTGCGTCTTGTTCGGCTTGTCGACCATCCGCTTCGCGATCCACGTCATCGTGATGCAGGTCGCCGCCGCGGCCAGGAAGAGGTAGAAGACGGCGCGGTTGATCGACATGTCGATGCCGGCGATGTCGATCTCGATCCACGGCGTGAGCCGGAACTCCTCCTGCGGCTGGAACTCCTCGTTCTTCCCGTCGTAGCCGAAGATGACGAGCAGCATCATGAAGAGCGTGAAGAAGCCGAATAGGCCGATCAGGACCTTCGTGCGCGTCCTCATCGCTCCGCCTCCTCGAGCGGCTTCACGATGAAGAGCGTGGCGAAGTAGACGGTGAAGACGAGGACCGACAGGATCCCCGCGGCGAGGCCGGCCTCCCGCTCGATGATCCCCGCGGCCAGCACGGTGAGCCCGACCAGGTAGAGCCGGCCCATCAGCGTGGCCGCACGGGCGCCTATGGCGACTCGGCGGTCGCCCGAAGCCACGGCCCGCGCGCTCCGCGAGCGTCTGGACGACCCGGCTCGCGAGCCAGGCGAACGTGGCGGCGGCCCACCCCAGGAGCGGCAGCTCGGCGGCGATGAACACGGGCAGCGCGATAGTCAGGACGATGAGGTCCAGATTGCGCAATATGCGAAGCCCCACTGAGGGGTCAGACGTGCTCAAAGCGTGGGTAGACATTCCGTAAGAGATACGCGCGAGCCCATCCGGCGGCATGATGATGCGGCCCGCGGGGGCGGAGACCTTACATACTGAATACCCCCTAGGGGTATATACTCGCAGCATGCACGACGCCCACGCGCACGACCACTCGCACCACCATCACCACGGCCCCCTCCCCACGAGCGGCCGCGCCCTCGACCTCGTCGCCTTCAGCGCGACCCTCCACTGCCTCACCGGATGCGCCATCGGCGAGATCACCGGCATGGTCGTGGGCACCGCGCTCGGGTTCTCCGACTGGGGCACGGTTGGCCTCGCGGTCGCGCTCGCGTTCCTCTTCGGCTACACGCTGACGAGCTACCCCCTGCTCCGCGCCGGGTTCACGGTCGCCGCCGTCGTGCCGATCGCGCTCGCCACGGACACGATCAGCATCGCGATCATGGAGGTGGTCGACAACGCGATCATGCTCTTGATCCCCGGGGCGATGGAGGCGGGCCTCACGAACGAGCTCTTCTGGGGCAGCCTGTCGGTCGCGCTGGTGATCGCCGGCGCCGCCGCCTACCCGGTCAACCGCAGGCTGATCGCGCGCGGCAAGGGCCACGCGGTCCTGCACGAGACGGGCATCCACGGCGGGCCCTCGCCGAGGACGGTCGGGATCATCGCTGCGATCGCGGGCACGTTCGGCACCGCCGTCCTGCTCGCCGAGGCGCTCGACGAGGAGGACTTCCATTCGGTCGGCGGCTGGCTCGCGCTCGGGCTGTACGCGCTCTACATGGCGCTCGCCTTCGGCCTGCGCACGTGGCTCCAGCTCCGCCGCACGGGCGAGTCCGGCTTCAAGGGGATCAGCGGCCGGCTCGGGTCGCTCGAGTGGATCGCCGGCGTTCTGTTCGTCCTGGCGATCGCGATCGGCGTGGCCGCGCCGGTCCTCGACGTCACCGGCGCGCTCGAGCCACTCGACGCGCTCGATTCGGCGGGCGTGCGCGCCACCGGCGTCGCGATCTTCATCGTCGGCCTCGTCGGCACGCTCTACGCCCAGGTCGCGATGGGCGAGTCGTGGCGGATCGGCGTTGACGTAGACGAGCGCACGGCGCTCGTCACCAGCGGCCCGTTCGCGATCGTCCGCAACCCGATCTTCGCGGCCATGCTGCCCGCGTCGCTCGGACTCGCGCTGCTCGTGCCGAACATCGCCGCACTGGCGGGGTTCGGCGCGCTCGTGCTGGCGCTCCAGATCCAGGTGCGGCTCGTCGAGGAGCCCTACCTGCTGCGCCAG
Organism: uncultured Thermoleophilaceae bacterium; assembly: GCA_963839405.1. GTDB lineage: Bacteria > Actinomycetota > Thermoleophilia > Solirubrobacterales > Thermoleophilaceae > DASPHG01. The sequence continues at coordinate 222,738 of CAWIUV010000004.1, read as the reverse complement.
CACGGCGAGGCCTATAGGAACTACGCCGCCCGTGTGGGAAGGTTCGTTCCAGGCCTCGGCCGGCTCGCATGATCTTCCGCCAGATCACCCACGACGACCTCGGATGCGCCTCCTACCTCGTCGGCGACGAGCACGCCGGCGTCGCGGCGGTGATCGATCCGAAGCTCGAGATCGACGAGTACCTGCACCTTGCGCGCTACCTCGGCGTCCACATCGAGCACATCCTCGAGACCCACAACCACGCCGACCACGTGTCCGGCCACGGCCGCCTGGCGGCCGCGACCGGCGCGACCATCCACGTCCACCGGGACGCCGCCCCCGACTACGACCACGAGTCGTTCGACGACGGCTGGGAGCTGGAGCTCGGCACGGTGCGCGTGCGCGCGATCCACACGCCCGGGCACCGGCCCGAGCACACGGCGTTCGCGCTGATCGACACCGAACGCGGCGACGAGCCGTGGGCCGCGCTGACCGGCGACACGCTCTTCGTGGGCGACATCGCGCGGCCCGACCTCGCGGTGGACAAGAGCGAGGGCGCGCACGACATCTTCCGCTCGCTCCACGAGAAGCTCCTGACGCTGCCCGACACGTGCGAGGTGTGGCCCGGGCACCTCGGCGGCTCGCTGTGCGGCGGGCCCGGCATGGACCTGAAGGTGTCGTCGACGATCGGGTTCGAGCGCGCGCACTCCCCCATGCTCCAGATCGCCGAGGAGGACGCGTTCGTCGAGAAGGCGATCGCCGGGCTGCCTCCGCAGCCGCCCAACTTCCAGAACATCGTCGGCGCAAACCGCGGCCCGCTGCTGGTCGAGGCGGTGGACATCCATCCGCTCACGCCGCGCCAGGTCGAGCAGGCTCAGCAGGACGGCGCGCTCGTGGTCGACGTGCGGACCGAGCTCCAGTACGACGACGCCCATGTCCACCGCTCGGTGTGCATCACCGCCCTGCGCGCGGGGTTCGGCTCGAAGCTCGCGTGGATCGCGGACCGCGAGCGGCCGGTCGTGCTGATCGGCCGCGACGACGACGACGCGCGCCACGCCGCCGAGCTCGCCGCGGCGGTCGGGATCACGAACCTCGGCGGATTCCTCGCCGGCGGCTTCACGAGCTGGCGCGAGGAGCAGCTCGCCGTTGCGCGGATCCCGCGGCTCACCGTCGAAGAGCTGCATGAGCAGCGCGACGGACTCCAGGTGCTCGATGTGCGCGAGCAGGCGGAGTGGGACTCAGGCCACATCCCTGGGTCGGTCCACACGCCCTACCACGACATCGACGGGATCCCGGACGGCGTCGATGCCGAGCAGCCCGTCGCCGTCATCTGCGGCTCGGGCCAGCGCTCCGCGGTCGGCGTGGGCCTGCTCGAGCTGCACGGCGCGAAGCAGCCGGTGCACGTGGTCGACGGCGGCGTCGGCACGTGGAAGAACCACGGCTGGCCGGTCGAGTCCGGCTTAGCGTTCGGCCCGCCCCAACACCGTCAGCGCGATCAGGCGCGACACGAGCATCGCGATGTACGCGAGGCCCGCGACCTGCTCGATCATCACCACACCCCGCGCGAACGGCTTTACCGGGACCACGTCGCTCAAGCCCGTGCTCGTCAGCGTCGTGAAGCTCAGGAACAGCATCTCCATCCATGTCCGCTCGCCGGCCGGGTCGACCGCGGCGGTGAAGCTGCCGGGCTCGATCGCCTGCACGACGTTGAACGTGTAGGCGAACGCCCACGCAACCAGAGTGAACGTGGCGCCGACGGCGAACAGCTCGTCGCGGGTGATCACGTGGTCCTCGAGCATGTACGCGATCAGCGCGCCTGCCGCGTAGAAGTAGAGGACGGCCTCGAACGCCGACGAGTACGGGAGCAGGTCGTCGTCGCCCGTCACGGCCTGGATCAGCAGCAGGACCGGTCGCGGGAACGCCCGAGCAGGACCGCCACCCAGTTGTGCGCCGGTGAGCTCCGCACCGCCAGCAGGACGAGCCCGAGCACGAGGATGCCGAAGAGGCTGAAGAGCGCGCGCCCGGCGTCGCTCGACTCCATGAACGGGTAGAGAAGGACGGCCGCCAGCTGTGTGACCAGCAGGACGGCCGACGGGTCTTTGCGGACCCTCCGCAGCACAGCCGGAAGCTAGCTTCGCGACCGGTCGGTCAGACGTCGCTGAAGCCGAGCCGGGCGTGGATCCGCTGGAGCGGCTTCGGCGACCACCAGTTCCACTTGCCGAGCATCTCCATCAGCGACGGAACGAGCAGCGCGCGGATGATGGTCGCGTCGATCAGCACGGCCAGCGCCGTGCCGAGCCCGAGCTCCTTGATGAACACCATCTCGGAGGTCACGAACGCGCCGATCGCCACGGCGAAGAGGACCGCCGCAGCCGTGGCAATACGCCCGACCCGCTCGAGCCCGATCGCGACGGCGTCCCGGTTGCTTGCGCCGGCGTCGTGCGCCTCCTTGATGCGCGAGAGGAGGAACACGCCGTAGTCGGTTGACAGCCCGAACACGACGGCGAAGAGGAACAGCGGCTGGGTCGCGTCCAGCCCGCCGTGCTCCGTATAGCCGAGCAGGCTCTCGAACCGGCCGTCCTGGAACACCAGCACGAGGATCCCGAAGACCGCGCTCAGGCCGAGCAGGTTCATGAGGATCTGCTTGAGCGGCAGCACGAGCGAGCCCGTGAAGATGAACAGCACCGTCATCGTGACCGCGATGACGATCGCGAGCATCAGCGGCACGTGCTCGGCCAGGCTGTCCTTCAGGTCCATGAAGCTGGCCGTCTGGCCGTTGGTCAGCGCGTTGCCCTCGAGCGCGCGGAGATCGTTTACGACGTCTTCGCTCCGGTCGGACAGCGGCGCGCTGGCCGAGACGACCTCGACGACGTAGTTGTCGCGGTCGAGCGGGATCGGCGGCCTGACGTCGGCGACCCCGTCCACGCGAGCCGCCGCGCGCGCGGTCCGCTCGGCCTCCGCGGCATCGCCCTGCACCGCGAGCCGGATCGGCGTCGCGCGGAACGGCGGGAAGTCGGAGCGCAGCCGGTCGTCGACGCGGTGGGCGCTCGCCTGCTCGGGCAGGACCTGCGGGTCCACGGTTGTGAACTTGATGCTGAAGAACGGCAGCCCGAGCGCGATCAGGAAGGCCGCGGATGCGACCGCGATCCGTCCGGGCCGGCGCATCACGAGCCGCGAGAGCCGGTACCAGAAGCCTTGCTCGTCCGGCTTCGCGTCGAACTCCGCGCGGCGGCGAAGCGCCGCGGGCGCCAGCGCGTTGACGCGCCCGCCGAGCAGCGCGAGCACGGCCGGCAGGACGGTCAGGGACACGACCGCCGCGATCAGCGCGGTCAGCGCCCCGCCCACGCCCATCGAGAAGAGGAAGTTCTGCGGGAACACGAGCAGCGACGCGATCGCGCCGGCGACGGTCAGCGCGCTGAAGAAGACGGTCCGCCCCGCCGTCGCCATCGTCCGCCGTAGCGCCTCCCACCCCGGGCCGGTCTTCGCGATCTCCTCGCGGTAGCGCGAGACCACGAACAGGCTGTAGTCGATGGCGAGCCCGAGTCCCAGGCCGATCACGAGGTTGAGCGCGAACACCGAGAGCCCGCCGAGCTCGTTCGCGATGCTGAGCGCGGACATCGTGAAGGCGATCGTCAGGCCGCCCACAAGCAGTGGCAGAGCCGCCGCGACCAGGCTGCGGAAGAACAGGAGCGACAGCACGAACAGGATCGGGAACGCGTACAGCTCGGCCGTGCGGAGGTCGTGCTCGACCTGCTCGTTCGCCTGGCGGTCGGCGATCGCGCCGCCACCGACCATGACGCCCGGCTCGTCCTCCAAGGCCGTGGCGATCCGCTCGCTCGCGTCGTGCTGCTCCTTCTGGTCGGTCGGCGACAGGCGGACGGCGAGATAGGTGGAGTCGCCGTCGCGCGAGACGAAGTCGGGTGAGCGCGCGGTGTTGTAGCTCGCCACCTCGATGACGTCTGGGTCGGCGCCGATCTCCTTCGAGAGCGCCGCGATGCGCTCGCGGCCGTCGCGCGACTCGACCTTCACGTCATCGACGAGCACGATCACGGTCGCCTCGCGATAACCCGCATCCTCGAGACGGTCAGCGGCCATCGCGCTCTCCGTGGCGGGGTCTTTGGCGCTGTACGGCTCGAGCCGGTCTGCAACCCCGCCGCCGATCGCTCCTGCGGCGGCCGCACCGAGGATCGCGAGGATCACGACCGTCTTGCCGCGCACGTGAGCGAGCCGTGCCAGGCGATCGAACATCAGCCGCTCGCCTCCAGCTCCGCGCGGGCGCGCTCGCACCACGCGATCGTCCACTCGCTCATCTCGAGGCCGTAGCGAAGGACGAGATACGGATACGGGTCGGAGTCCGAGATCTCGGCGGCGTGCGGTTCGATCGCGCGCAGCTCGGCGACCTTCTGCTCGGCTATGCGGCGCTTGGCGTCGACGATCTCGAGCGCGGTGGCTCGGTCAACCGCGCCGGCAAAGAAGAGCTTCAGCAGGCCCTCGTCGCGCAGCTCGAGCCGGGCGGGCAGCTCCTCGAGCCAGCGCTGCAACTCGGTCCGGCCCGCATCGGTCAGCCGATAGACGGTGCGCTTGCGGCCGCCCGTCGGCTGCTCCTCGCCCTCGACCAGGCCGGCTATCGGCCAGCTTTGCCAGCTCGGGGTAGATCTGGCCGTAGCTCGCGGCCCAGAAGAAGCGCGTCGAGCCGTCGACGGCCTGCTTGATCTCGTAGCCGGAGCGCGGCTGGCTCCGGAGCATCCCGAGGATCACGTATGCGGTGGGGCTGAGCTGCATGTCTCATATAGATATATCGCGCCGCTAGATTCTGAAACGTGACTTCGGTCACGCGGCGGGACGTGAGGAGTAGCCCGCGGCTAGCGGGTCTGCGTGGTCGGCCGCACGAGCATCTCGTTGATCGCCACGTGCTCCGGCTGTGAGACGGCGTAGAGGATCGCGTTGGCGATGTCCTCCGACTCGAGCACCTTGCCGATCTGCTCGCGCGCCTTCTTGGTCGCCTCGACCACCATCGGGTTCGTGTTGTGCCCTTGCAGCTCGGTGTCGACGAACCCGGGCTCGACGCACGTGACGCGCACTTTGACGTGGGCGGCCTCCTGCCGAAGGGCTTCCGAGAAGCCGACGACGCCGAACTTCGTGAAGTTGTAGACCGCCGCCCCCGCCATCGCCCTCCGGCCGGCCACCGACGCGACGTTCACGATGTGGCCGCTCTGCTGCTCGGCCATGTGCGCGAGCGCGGCGTGGCTGCAGTAGATGAGGCCGAGGATGTTCACGTTCACCATCGTGCGCCAGTCGTCGCCCTGCTGGGCGAGCAGCGGGCCGAGCAGCATCACGCCGGCGTTGTTGATGACGATGTCCAGGCCGCCGAGCTCGTCCTTGGTCTGCTGGATGAACGCGCGCGCCTGATCCTCCTCGCTGATGTCCGCCTCGATCGCAAGCGCGCCGTCGCCGATCTTCTCCGCCAGGGCGTCCAGGCGATCCTTGCGGCGCGCGGCGAGCGACACCTTCGCCCCCGCCCCTGCGAGGGCGATCGCGGTCGCCTCGCCGATACCCGACGACGCGCCGGTGATCGCGGCGACCTTGCCTTCAAGCGAAGCCATGCGCCGCCAGCTTATAGTCGCGCGCCTGTGTGGATCCAGCATGAGCTGACGCTCGAGCCGCGACCCCGCGGGTTTCACCTGATCACCCGAGAGGTCGAACAGGCCGTTCCCGAGCTGGCGGAGCTCGCCGTCGGGATCGCGACCATCTTCATCAAGCACACGTCCGCCTCGCTCACGCTGAACGAGAACGCGTCCCCCGACGTGCGGCGCGACTTCGAGGAGTGGGCGAACGAGGCGGTCCCCGAGTCGGCCGCCTTCTGGAGCCACGTGCTCGAGGGCTCCGACGACATGCCGGCGCACATCAAGGCGTCGCTGTTCGGCCCGACCCTGACCCTGCCCGTGCGCGACGGGGAGTTCGCGCTCGGCACGTGGCAGGGGATCTACCTGTGCGAGCACCGCGACCACGGCGGGCCGCGCACGGTGGTGATCACCGCCTTCGGCGAGGAGCGCTGACGCCGGAGTAGGTCCGCCGACCGTATGCGAACATATGTTCGTGCGCTGGGACAACCTGAGAGATCGAGGGCGAGCAGGAGCGCAACCTCCCCGGCTACCGCGATCCCGCCGTCGTCCGCCACTTCGACGCGCCGGAGGCTCTGAACACGAACTTCTACGAGGTGCGCGCGAAGTCAGCGCTCAACCGAGTGCCCAAGGCATCCCGCATGCCGTTCCGCTGGACGATCAATCCGTACAGGGGATGCAGCCATGCCTGCGTCTGCTGCTTCGCCCGCCCCACCCACACCTACCTCGACTTCAACGCGCGCGAGGACTTCGACCGGCAGATCGTCGTCAAGGTCAACGCGCCCGAGCTCGTCAGGACCGAGACGCGGCGGCCGTCGTGGAAGCGCGAGCTCGTCGCGCTCGGGACGAACACCGACCCGTACCAGTGGGTCGAGGGGCGCTACAAGCTCATGCCGGGGATCTGGGAGGCGCTGCGCGACTCGCGCACGCCGTGCTCGGTGCTCACCAAGTCGCCGCTCGTCACGCGCGACATCGCGCTGCTCAAGGAGATGAGCGACATGGGGCTGTTCAGCGCCGCCTTCTCGGTCCCGACGATCGACGAGAAGGCGTGGCGGGCCAGCGAGCCGCGCACGCCCAACCCCTACGCGCGGCTCGAGGCGGCCGCCGAGCTCAGCCGCAACGGCATCGCGGTCACCATCCTCGTCGCGCCGCTCATGCCGGGCATCAACGACGACCCGCGCCAGGTCGAGCGCATCCTCGAGCTCGCGGCGGAGGCCGGCGTCGTCAACGTGACCGGCGTCCACCTGCACCTGCGCGGCGAGGTCAAGGACATCACCATGGACTGGCTGGAGTCGTATCGCCCGGACCTCGTCCCGCGCTACGAGCGGCTCTACGGGCGCGGCGCCTACGCGCCAACGAAGGAGCGCGACCGGATGAGCGACCTCGTCAAGGACACCTGGGCGAAGGTGGCGCCGGACCGAAAGCCGCGTGTGCGATACCTCCGGACCGCCGACGACCCCGCGCCGCATCGTGTGCCCGAAGCTGCGCAAGAAGACCTGCAAGGCGCGCTTTTCTAAGCAGTCCGTAAGCCGGCGCGTTTACGACGCGGCCGCGCGGGGAGCGAACAAGACATGTACCCGACTCTGGTCCGAGAGCTGGGCTCGCATGCGCGTGCCCGCGCGCGCCGCGCCCGCGCAGAAGCGCTTCTGATCCTCCCGCTCCTCGGCAGCGGTCCTGTTCGCCTACCAGAACCGCATGGATCTCTTCGGGGTCGACATGCCCGTGCGCATCGCCTCGCGTCGTCGCGCTCGTCATCCTGGGCTGGGCGCTCGCGCGCGACGTCGGGCGCGCGATCGGCCCGATCCTCTTCAAGCGCCTCGACCCGGGCACCGCCGGCACGCTCGGCTTTCTGATCCGCCTCTTCACGGTCGCCTTCGCGATCCTCGTCGCGCTGCGGATCGCGGGCCTCAAGCCGGAGACGCTCGCCGTCGGTGGTGCGCTTACCGCGGTGCTCTTCGGTCTGGCGGCCCAGCAGACGATCGGGAACCTGATCGCCGGCACCGTGCTGCTGAGCGCGCGGCCCTTCAAGGTCGGCGACCGGATCAGGCTCCACTCGGGCGCCACCGCCGGCGCGATCGAGGGCACCGTCGCCGGCCTCGGCCTGCTCTACACGATCCTGCGCCGCGGCAAGGACCCGATCATGGTCCCGAACGCCGTCGTGCTGAACTCGGCCGTCGAGCCGCTGCGCGAGCCGGCGAAGGTGGACCTGCTCGCCCGCTTCCCGCGCGAGGTCAAGCCGAGCGCCGTCCAGGAGCTCGTCCAGAACCGGATCACCGTGCCGACGATCGAGCGCCCGCACATCGAGCTCGAGGAGGTCGACGGCGACGAGGTGCTCGTACGGATCGAGGCCACGCCGCAGTCCGACACCGACGGCCCGAAGCTCGCCGACGAAGTGCTGGCCGCGGTCGCCGAGCGCCGCAACGGCCAGCTAGTCGAACTTGACCGCGGGGAACTCCCCCGTCTCGATCTCGCGGTCGATCTCCGCGTCGATCTCGGCCTGCGTGATGCCCGCCTGCTTCGCCAGCTGCCGCTCGCGGAAGCGCCGGAACTTCACGATCTCGAGCACGTAGACCAGGTAGACGCTGGCCGCGATCGCCAGCACCCCGCAGCCGATGATCACGATCGTCCACCCGGTGTTGAAGCTGCCGTGGTCGTCGGAGTACGGCACGAACCGCAGCGCGAGCGCGAGCCCGGCCAGCGTGAGCGTCCACAGGTACAGGTAGATCACCGTCCGCCGTTGCGAGAACCCGATCCGCGCCATCCGGTGATGGAAGTGCTCGGTGTCCGCCTCCCACGCCGGCCGCCGGTACTTGAACCGCTTCGCCACCACGAACGCCGTGTCGAGGATCGGCACGGCCAGCACGACGAGCGGGAAGACGAGGGCGACGACGGCGGCCGTTTTCAGCACGCCCTGAACGGCGATACAGGCGAGCAGTAACCCGAGCAGGTTCGAGCCGGCATCGCCCATGAAGACGCTGGCGGGATGGAAGTTGTGCCAGAGGAAGCCGAGCGCGGCGCCCGCGGTCAGCGCCGCGAGGATGCCCGCGCTGTCGCGCTCGAGCGAGAGCGCGATCACGGAGAAGCGTCGCGGCCGAGATCGTGCACACGCCCGCAGCCAGGCCGTCCACGCCGTCGGTGAAGTTGACGACGTTCATCACGGCGACCATCCCGAGCCCGGTCAGAATCCCGCCGCCCGTGGCGCTGAGGTCGACCGACCCGAAGAACGGCAGCGTGAACGTCTCGACGCGCACACCAGCCAGGACGGGGATGGCCGCCGCCGCGGCCTGCCCGAGCAGCTTGACCGCCGGCGGCATGTCGTAGAGGTCGTCGAGCGCACCGACGAACGTCACGAGCAGCGCGCCGCCCAGGATCCCGCGCATCTGCCCGTCGATCGGCAGGAACATGACCGCGGACGACCAGGACCCCGGCAAGGATCGCCAGCCCGCCCAGCCGCGGGACGGGCGCCTCGTGCAGATCGCGGTCGCGCGGCAGGTCGATCGCCCCGACGCGCACTGCGAGCCGCGCGGTGAGCGGCGTCGTGACCAGCGTGACGACGGCCGCGACCGCGAACGCCGCGACCGCCTCGAACTCGTTCATCCGACGGGCAGCGTAAGCAGTGAGCGAGACTGACCGCGTGCACGCCCATCACGGACACGACCATCTGAGGACGGGCAACGCCCGCCGGATGAAGATCGCCCTGGCGATCAACGTGGCGATGCTGGCGGCCGCGATAGCCGGCTGGATCCTGTTCGACTCGGTCGCGCTGCTCGCGGACGCGGGCCATGTCCTGTCCGACATCGGCGCGATCGCCCTCGGCATCGGCGCCGCATGGGCGGCGGCGCGGCCGGCCCGCGGCCGCCACACGTTCGGCTACCGGCGCGCCGAGATCTTCGCCGCGCTCGCGAACGGCGTCCTGCTGGTCGCCGTCGCGGTTGCGGTCTTCATCGAGGCGATCTCGCGCCTGTCCGATGCCCCGGATGTGGACGGCGCCGGCATCGCGGCGGTCGGCGCATTCGGGCTGATCGGGAACGCGGTCGCCACGGTCGTGCTGGCGCGCGGCGACCGCGACGACCTGAACCTCGAGGGCGTCCTGCGCCACTCGGCCGCCGACGCGCTCGGGTCACTGGGCGCGCTCGTGGCCGGAATCGTGATCGCGACGGGCGGCCCGCCCGAGGCCGATGCGGTCGCGGCGCTCCTGATCGGGTGCCTGATCCTGCTGGGCTCCTGGCGCCTGATCCGCGACCCGCTCGACGTGCTCTTCGAGTCGGCGCCGCGCGGGATCGACGTCGAAGGCGTCGGCGGCGCGATGGCCCGCGTCGACGGCGTGCGCGAGGTGCACGACCTCCACATCTGGACCGTCACGTCCGGCTTTCCCGCGCTCGCGGCGCACATCCGCACGGCGCCCAACGCGGACGCGGATGCCGTGAGGACGCGCGTCGAGGTGGTCCTGCGCGAGCAGTTCGGGATCACGCACACCACCCTTCAGATGACCTCGGCGCAGCTCCTGTCTATCGAGGACCGGCGTCGCGCAGCTGATGGGCCGCAGTGAAGAAGCCGCGGTAGCCGAGCGCAGTCGCGATCAGCGCCGACAGCGAAACGCTTCCGAGCAGCGACCACAGCAGGATCAGCTGTAGCCGGACTGCGTCGAGCGGATCGGCGCCCGCGACCAGCATGCCCGTCATCGCGCCCGGGAAGAAGACGATGCCGGTCGTCTTCGTCGAGTCGATCAGCGTGATCATCCCCGAGCGGAGGCTGCGCGTGACCGCGCCCGAGGCCGCCTGGCGCGACGTGGCCCCGAGCGAGAGCGTGGCCTCTATCGCCGCGCGCGAGCCGCCGACCTCGTCGGCCAGCCGGTTGAGGGCGACCGCGGCCGCCGTCATCGCGTTGCCGATCACCATGCCGCCGACCGGCACGAGATAGCGCGGCTTCGCCTCGAACACGCCGAGCGCGAGGATCAGCCCGAGCGTCGTCGCGGCCGCCACCGTGAGCGCGAGCACCACCGGCACGAACGCGCCGGGCACACCCTTCGCGCGGCCGCGCGCGGTGAACGTCCCGAACGCGACCATCCCGGCCAGCAGCGCGACCACGAGCAGCAGGCTGTCCGAGTCGAAGATCGCCTGGATGACGTAGCCGACCGCCGTCAGCTGGACGAACGACCGCAGCACGGCGACCGCGAGGTCCTGCTCGAGGTCCGCGCGCCGCCAGCGCGACACCGCGATGGCGATCGCAACCAGGACGAGCGACGCCGCGACCTCGGTGAGCGTGACGTCGATCGCGCTCATAGCACCACCCGCCCGTCGCGCAGCTCGACGATCTTGGACGCGATCCTCACCGCCTGGCCGCGGTCGTGGGTCACGAGCACCATCGCGACGCCCGCCTGCGCGAGCTCGAACAGCGTGCGCTCGACGCCGTCGCGCGCGGCCTCGTCCAGCGCGGAAGTCGGCTCGTCGAGCAGGAGCACCTCGGGCTCCAGCGCGAGCGCCCGCGCGAGCATGACCCGCTGCTGCTCGCCGACCGAGAGCTCGGCGGCGTCGCGGTCCGCGTGCGTGCGCGCGAGCCCGGCGCGGCCGAGGCACGAGTTGACGTCGACCTCGCGCTCGCACAGCGACGGGCCGTAGCGCACGTTGTCGGCCACGGTGCCCGGGAGCGGCGCAGGCAGCTGTGGCACGAGCACCGCCCGCCGGCGCAGGTCGAGCACGTCGAGGGTGCGTACATCCGTCGCCCTTGAAGTGGATGTTTCCGAGGTCGGGATCGGCTCAGGCGGTTGAGCAGCCGCAGCAGGCTCGACTTCCCCGAGCCCGACGGCCCGAGCAAGGCGGTCGCGCCGTCGGGGATCGACATGCTCACGTCGTCCAGCACGCGCCGGCTGCCGCGCGAGGCGGAGACGGAGTGGAGGTCGAAGAGTCCGCTCAGGCGGGGGCTGCGAGCGCCGGTGTACGAGATGTGCGGGTAGAGCGGGTACCGGTCCGCGATCGCCCGCACGCGCTCCGAGAGCTCGCTCTTCAGCGAGTCGCCCCAGTCCCCGGTGAGCGCCGTGCCCATGATCTCGCCGACCTCGGCGAAGTCGTCCTCCTGAAGGCCGCGCGTGGCGAGCGCGGGCGAGCCGACGCGAAGGCCGGACGACACCGACGGCGGGCGCGGGTCGAAGGGAACGGCGTTGCGGTTCACCGTGATGCCGATCTCGTGGAGCCGGTCCTCGGCCTGCTGGCCGTCGAGGTCGGACTCGCGCAGGTCCACCATGACGAGGTGCACATCCGTGCCGCCCGTAAGCACGTTGACGTCGCGCTCGAGGAGCTTCTCCCCGACCACCCGCGCACCCGTGCGCGTCCGCTGCTGGCGCTCACGGAAGGCCTCGGACGAGGCGATCTTCAGCGCGACGGCCTTGCCGGCGATCACATGCATGAGCGGGCCGCCCTGCTGGCCGGGGAACACGGCGGAGTTGATCTTCTTCGCCCACTCCTCCTTGCAGATGATCATCCCGCCGCGCGCACCGCCGATCGTCTTGTGGATCGTCGTCGAGACCACGTCGGCGTACGGGACCGGGTTGGGATGCTCGCCTGCCGCGACGAGCCCCGCGAAGTGCGCCATGTCCACGAACAGCGTCGCGCCGACCTCGTCGCAGATGTCGCGGAAGCGCTGGAAGTCGAGCTGCCGCGGATAGGCGGACCAGCCGGCCAGGATCACCTTCGGCTTGTGCTCCTTGGCCAGCCGCTCGAGCTCGTCGTAGTCGAGCAGCGAGTCCTCCTCGCCCACCCCGTAGGCGACGATGTTGTAGAGGCGGCCGGAGAAGTTGATCTTCATGCCGTGCGTCAGGTGGCCGCCGTGATCCAGCTTCATCCCGAGCACGGTGTCGCCCGGCTCGCACAGCGCGTGGTAGACGGCGGCGTTCGCCTGCGCGCCCGCGTGCGGCTGCACGTTGATGTGGTCGCCGCCGAAGAGCGCGCGGGCTCGCTCGATGGCGAGCGTCTCGATCGTGTCGACGTACTCGCAGCCGCCGTAGTAGCGCTTGCCCGGGTAGCCCTCGGCGTACTTGTTGGTCAACACCGAGCCCTGGCAGTCGAGCACCGACTGCGGCACGAAGTTCTCGGAGGCGATCATCTCGAGCGTCGTCTCCTGCCGCTTGAGCTCGGCCTCCATCAGGTCGGCGACCTCGGGATCGACGTCGGCGACGGGCTTGGCGAAGTAGTCGGGTGGCAGCTCGCTCATCCAGATCCAAGTTACCGAAGAAGCTCCCGGATCCGGACGGCGGACACCGCGCCCTCCCGCACGATGCGGGGCTCTTCTCCGCTCAGATCCACGACGGTCGAGGGGGTGCCCGGCAGCTCGCCCCCGTCGATCTCGAGGTCGACGCCCTCGCGGATGCGCGGATCGACGTCCTCGAGCCGGCGCGGATCCCCGCCGCCGGACGGATTCGCGCTCGTCTGGAGCACTGGGACGCCCGCCAGCCTCGGCCCGTCGGGAACGCGTATGCCGCGGCCGTCGGAGAGGACCACGGTGACCGGGCCCGGCAGGAGCCGGCGCGCCCGCTCGGGAAGGTCGGGCACGTCGTCGACCGAGAAGTACATGAGCGCCGACTTCTTCTCCGGCGGCCGCCCCTTCAGCGCATACATCCGCTCGATCGCCTCTTCGATTGCCGGGGTCGACCGCGAGCCCGTAGACGGTGTCGGCCGGGAAGAGGACGATGCCGCCCGCCCGGATGCACTCCTCGAAGGTCACGGCACGCGGCCGATGGTCACGCGCGCGCGCCCGGTCAGGTCCTCCCGCGTCGTGGCCTCCGCGAGCATCTCCCGCACGGCCTCGTCCTGGCTCGGCGCGTGCTCGAGGGCGAGCAGCGTGCCGGCCGGGCGCGCCGGCGACGAGCGCGCGGATCTCGTCGAGGCCGTCCTCGCCCGCGACGAGCGCGTCGCGCGGCTCGTACTCGCGGATCTCGGGCGCGAGCCCGTCCCACTCGTCCTCGCGCACGTACGGCAGGTTCGCGACGACCAGGTCGTACTCGCCCTCGGGCAGCCCGCTCGCGCACGCGACCTCGACCGGAAGGCCCAGCCGCTGCGCGTTCCGCTGGGCCACGTCGACCGCGTCCTGCGAGCGGTCCGAAGCGCTCACGCGCAAGCCCGGGCGCTCGTCCGCGATCGAGAGTCCGACCGCGCCCGACCCCGTGCCCACGTCGTGCACGCGGGCGCCGATGTCGGCGAGCTCGACCGCCACCTCGACCAGCAGCTCCGTCTCGGGGCGCGGGATCAGCACGCGATGGTCGACCTCGAGCTCGAGCGTGCGAAACGGCTTGCGGCCGATGATGTAGGCGACCGGCTCGCGCCGCGCACGGCGCCGCACCCACTCCATGACCTTGCGCGAGGCCTCGGGCTCGAGCTCGATCTCGGTACCCCCCACGAGCGCGAGCCGCGGGATGCCCGCCGCAGCGGCAACCAGGACCTCGGCGTCGAGCCGCGGCGTGTCGCAGCCGGCCGCCGCGAACGACTCCGTCGCGGCGGTGACGGCGTCGTGCGCCGACGCCACGCCGGTCATGCGGGGGCGCTCGCCTCGAGCTTGCGCCGCTTCTCGTCCGCCTCGAGCGCCGCGGTGAAATCCTCCAGGTCTCCCTGGAGCACGCCGGCGAGGTTCCCCTTGGTCAGGTTGACCCGGTGGTCGGTGATCCTGTCCTGGCCGAAGTTGTAGGTCCGGATCTTCTCGGCGCGCTCGCCCGTGCCGACCTGGGCCCGGCGGTCAGCCGAGAGCTCTGCCTGCTGGGCAGCCAGCTCCTGCTCGTACAGCCGCGCGCGCAGCACGCGCATCGCCTTGTCGCGGTTCTGCAGCTGCGACTTCTCGTCCTGCATGGCGACCACGAGGCCGGTCGGCTTGTGCGTGATGCGCACCGCGCTGTCGGTCGTGTTGACGGACTGGCCGCCGGGACCGGACGAGCGGTAGACGTCCACCTGGAGGTCGTTCGGGTCGATCTGCACCTCGACCTCCTCGGCCTCGGGCAGCACGGCCACGGTCGCCGTCGACGTGTGGATGCGGCCCTGCGACTCCGTCTCCGGCACCCGCTGAACCCGGTGCGTCCCGCCCTCGTACTTGAAGACCGAATAGGCGCCGTCGCCGCGGATCGCGAACGTGTAGTCGCCGTCGGCGATCGACAGCGGCTCGGGCTTGAACCCGCGCCGCTCGGCGTACCGCGACAGCATGCGGAAGAGGTCGCCCGCCCAGATCGCGGCCTCGTCGCCGCCGGCGCCGGCGCGCACCTCGACGATCACGTCCTTCTCGTCGTTCGGGTCGCGCTCGACCATCGCGAGGCGGATCTCCTCCTCGAGCTCGGCGAGCCGCGCCTCCGACGTGGCGAGCAGCTCGCGCGTCTCGGGGTCCTCGTCCTCGGCGAGCAGCTCGCGCGCGCCCTCGGCGTCGCTCGACGTCCGCCGCCACTCCTTGGCCAGCTCGTGGGCGGGCTCGAGCGCGCGGTACTCGCGCCCGACGTCGGCGTAGCGCTCGCGGTCCGCGATCACCTCGGGGTCCGACATCTGCTGCTCGAGGTCGGCGAAGCGCGTCCTCGATCTGGGCGACCAGTTGCTCAAGCAACGACTTCCATCCCGACCTTGTCCTCCTCGGAGGCCTCGGCAGGATTCTCGACCGCCAGGACGGCCTCGAGCGCTGCGATCGCCACGGCGAGCTGGGAGAGGTCCGGCTCGCGCGTGGTCAACTTCTGAAGCTGCATGCCCGGCCACATCAGGCGCGCGCGCCCAGCGCTTGGTCCGGTTGCGGCCGAACCACTTGATCACCTCGAAGGCGAGGCCCGCGACGAGCGGGATGCCGACGATCCGCGACGCGAACAGCCAGTACCACTCGGGCGTGCCGAGCGGGGCGAACACGAAGATCGCGACGATCATGACGATGAGCAGGAAGCTCGTCCCGCAGCGCGGATGCAGTCGCGAGAACTGCTTCGCGTTCTCGGGCGTCAGGTCGAGGCCCGCCTCGTAACACGAGATCGTCTTGTGCTCCGCGCCGTGGTACTCGAACACGCGCTGCAGATCGCGCATGCGCGAGATCAGCCAGAGGTAGCCGAGGAAGATCGAGATCCGGATGAGCTTCTCGATGACGACGAACACGAACGAGTTCGGGATGTCGTCCCTGAAGATGTTGGTGAGCCCCGCGGGGAGCAGGAAGAAGAGCCCGATCGCGAGGATGAGCGAGAACGCGATCGTGCCCGCCCAGGCCGCGCCGCCGATCTCCTGCTGGTCGCCCTTCTCGTCCTCCGTCAGCTGCGCGTTCGCGGAGATGCCGAGCGCCTTGAAGCCGATCTTGAGCGACTCCGCCAGGGCGACGACGCCGCGGATGATCGGCAGCCGGTACAGGCGGTGGCGCTTCGTCCACGAGACGAGCGGCTCCGATACGACCTCGATCTCCCCTTCGGGGACCTCGATCCGTTCGCCCTGCTTGATCGCCTCCACCTGCTCCGGCGAGGGCTTTCGGACGGCGACCGCCCAGGTCGAGACGCCGCGCATCATCACGCCCTCGAGCACTGCCTGCCCGCCTACCGGGGCATCGCGCTGAGCGCTGATCCGGCCGTCGGCTTCGACCTGGGGCTGCGGCTCAGTCACCGCAGGGATGCTAGAGGCAGCTCGGGTCGCGCGTGTTGTCTTCCTCGCGCGACTCCGCAATCGTGTCCTTCGGATCCACTACCACGCGCATGCTGCCGGCGGCAGACTGGGCCGTTGAAGGTGACGGTCCGAGTCTCGTTCGGGCCGATCATGTCGATGCACCACGGCGTCGTCCACCACCTCGCCGTCGATGCGCAGCAGGACGCCCACGTCCCGCGCCGGGACGGCGCCGAGGTTCGAGATCGTCACCTTGTAGACGGCCGTCCCCTCAACCTCGCCCGGCTTCGAGGCGATGCCATGGATTCGCAGGTTCGGAAGTCCGGCGGGCTGCTGGCACTTCTCGGACCGCCTCCGCGCGCTCAGGATCGTCTCGCCGTCGTCGCCGTACCAGCGGTAGCGCACCACCACGCGATAGACGGCACCGGGGCTGAGACCCTCGATGCTGTGCTCCCAGCGGAACGCCGACGCGTCGGGGCGCGACTTCCTCCACACGTCCAGCCCGCTTCCGGACACGCGCTCGAACTCGCCGTCGCCGACCTTTCTCGAGGAGCCGGATGCGGAGCGCCATCCGGTGCGTGCCGGGGACGGCGTCCATGCGCGTCACGTACGTGACCGAGCCGCCCGAGATGTCGGTCGACTTGGCGCACGAGAGCATGCGCACCTCGGCCGGGGCGGCCGCGTGCGCAGCGGGCGCCGCGAAGGCGGCCAGGCACACAAGCGCGAGCAGGCTGGCGAGTCGAACTTTCATCGTCTGCTGGAACCCGACCCGGGTACGGCGGTTGCGGCGCTAGCCGCTGCTTCTTGGCCGCCCGGCGCTGGAATCGCTCGACGCGGCCGCCGGTGTCGACCAGCTTCTGGCGGCCCGTGTAGAACGGGTGGCAGTTCGAGCAGATCTCGACGTGCAGCTCGGGCTTGGTCGAGCGCGTCGTGAACTCGTTGCCGCACGTGCACCACACGCGGGCCTCGACGTACTCGGGATGAATCGCTTCCTTCACGGCGATCGAGTCTAGCGACGGCGGAACCAAGCGACGAAGCGCCGCCACCAGCCCCGCAGGCGGCCGCGGAAGCGGGCGGGCTCGGGCTGCGCCGCGCGCACGAGCTTCACCCAATCGTCGAGCGGGAGCTCGCCGGCGACGAGCCGGGCGAGCGCGGATGTGACCGGAGCGCGAATGCCCGCCGACTCGATCGCGCGCGCGAGCAGCGGCACGGTCTCGAGCGCCTCGACGGCCTGGCCGAGGCGCTCCGGGATCTCGGCCGCCGGCACTCCCTGGCTGAGCAGCTCGCCGGCGCTCCGGTTGCGCGACTTCGGCGCGAGCGCCGTGGCCACGAGGTCGCCCGTGCCCGCCCGCCCGAGGAACGTGCGCACCTGCCCGCCGCGGCTTTCCGCGAGCGCCGCGACCTCGCTGAAGATGTCGCTCGCGGCCATGCCGGCCGCGTTGAACCCCTGCGCCTCGGTTGCGCCCACGGCCACCGCGGCGGCGTTCTTCGCGCACCCGGCAAGCTCGACGCCGACGGGATCGTCCGAGACCTCGCACACCACGCCGGCGCGCTGGAAGAGCGTCGGCGCAGCGGTGGGCGAGCCGCTCGGAGTGCGACGCGCATACGAGCCCGGCGCCCTCGGTAGCCATCTCGCGCGCGTGGGCCGGACCGCCGATGCAAGCCACCCGGTCCGCCCCGAACACGGCCTCGAGCGCGAGCGTCGGCGGGACTCCCTCCGGCGGCACGAGCCCCTTCGCGAGCGACACGACCCCGGCGCCGCGCGCCACCCCCTGGCGCGTGAGCTCGGCGAGAGCCTCCGCGAGCCCCTTGGACGGCACGGCCAGGAACACGAGATCCGCGCGGTGGAACTGTTCCTCGCGCCCGCCGAGCGCCCGCACCTTCAGCTCGCGCGGGAGCTCGACGCCCGGCAGGTACCGCTCGTTCTCGCCGCGCTCGCCCAGCTCCTGGGCCTGCTCGGCCGTCCTGCACAGGAGTGTCGTGCGCACGCCCGCGCGCACGAGAAGAAGAGCCACTGCCGTCCCGAAGGACCCCGCTCCGACCACCGATGCGCGCACGGCCGCACGGTATCCGCCTGACCTGCCATTAAGCTGCCCCGCCATGCGGGTAGCTCAAATGAAGCGATTCACGTCCCTGTTGGCACTGTCGGCCGCGGTCGTCGCGATCGGCTGCGGCGGGGACGACGACGACGCCAACAACAACGCCGACAACTACGAGGGCACGGACGCGGAGGTCGCTGCGGTCGTGGACGACTTCGCGAACGCGGGGCGTGACGGCGACGGCGCAAAGGTCTGCGACGAGATCTTCTCGGAGGAGCTCGCCAGGCAACGTCGAGGAGGAGGCCGGGCAGAGCTGCGCCAGCGAGGTCGAGGACAACCTGCCGGAGGACGACTACGAGCTGACGATCGACACCCTCCAGGTGGAGGGCGACACCGCCACGGTCGGCGTGACCGACCAGGACGACAACGAGTCCGTGCTGCACTTCGAGCGGACCGACGCCGACTGGCGCATCGCGCGAGTCACGCCTGGCTCGTAAGCGTTCAGGCGTCTGAACGGAAAAAGTACCCGGCTGCCTCTTGTAGGTAATGGGGCGCCTGTCCGATGCTGGATCGATGCCGCGCGCCCACGCGATACCGCGCAGCCGGTTCAGCCCTGCTTCCGACGACCTGTATGCGACAGGTGATGAAGGCCCTGCCGCCTATGCTTTCCGACCCGATGAGCGACCGCGTGGAACCGGATCAGCCGCCCGCTCGCGTCCTCATCGCCGACGACCACGCGCCCACGCGCTCCGGCGTGCGCCAGTCGCTGGAGGGCGGAGGGTTCGAGGTGGTTGCCGAAGCGTCTGACGGCGAGCAGGCGCGTCGCCCTCGCGCGGAAGCACCGCCCGGACGTGTGCCTGCTCGATATCTCGATGCCGGGTGGCGGCGGGATCAAGGCCGCTTCGATCATCACCGACGAGCTCCCGGAGACCGCGGTCGTGATGCTCACGGCGTTCGCGGGCGACGACGAGCTCTTCGACTCGCTGAAGGCCGGCGCGGCCGGCTATCTGCTGAAGGAGACCGACCCCAACCGGCTTCCGTTCGCGCTGCGCGGGATCCTCGACGGCGAGGCCGCGGTGCCGCGGCGCCTCGTCGCGCGGCTGATCGACGAGTTCCGCTCGCAGGGCCGCCGTCGGCGTGTCCCGATCGGAGGGAAGCGCGGCCCCGAGCTGACGACTCGCCAGTGGGAGGTCCTCGAGCTCATGGGCGAGGGCTACACCACGACCGAGATCGGGCGCCGGCTGGACGTCTCACCGACGACCGTGCGCCGGCACGTCTCGGACATCCTCCAGAAGCTCGGAGTCTCCGATCGCCGCGAGGCGATCGCGCTGTTCTCCGACGAGCCCCACTAGGGCTCCAGTACCCTCCGGCGTCTCGTGCGCTGGCTCCCGCTCGCACTGCTGGTCTCGCTACTGCTCGCCGCTCCCGCTGAGGCCAAGGACTATGCGGCGCCGAACTCCGCCTACAGCATCCTGAACCCGGGGCAGAGCGGCGAACCTGCCGACGGACGCGAACTCCACCGACCAGGCGGACATGTACGACGCGCTGTCGCCGAAGCTCGGCGGGGTCACGGCGGGCGACCTCCAGAGCACCTTCAAGCCGAACGTCTTCGGGACGCGCGGCCAGGGTCCGACGCACCGCGAGCAGACTCCGAACGACGACGTCCGGATCATCGTCGACAAGTGGGGCGTCCCGCACATCACCGCGAAGCGCCGCAAGGACGTCATGTACGGAGCGGGCTGGATGATGGGCAAGGAGCGGCACCTGCTCCTCGAGCTCGCCCGGCCACTGGCCCGGCTGACGGTCCTCGACCCGCCGGGGATCAACGCGTTCGGGCTCGTCACCCAGCTCCGGCGCTTCACCCCCACGGCACAGGCCGACGCGATCGTCGCCCGGAGGAGCGCCTGCTCGAGCGCAGCAGGAAGGGCCGCCAGATCATCAAGGACATGAAGGCGTACACCCGCGGCCTGAACGCCCAATACGAAGACGCGGACCGCGCCTACGAGCGATTCACGCTGACCGACTTCATGGCGGCGTCGGGCTTCATCGGCTCGATCTTCGGCCGCGGCGGCGGCGACGAGGCGCGGCGCTCGCTGTTCCTCGACGCGCTGCGCGAACAAGCTGGGCGACGCGCAGGGGACGGCGGTCTGGAACGACCTGCGGAACTTCAACGACCCCGAGGCGCCCGTCTCGATCTCGAAGCCGGCGAGCTGGGCCTCGATACCCGACAGCGCTCCGGGCAGCGTGGTCCTCGACGACGGGTCGTTCGAGCCGGTGCAGTACGAGACCGGGCCCGCTCTCACCGTCGAGCGGCCGAACATGTCTACCGAGCTCATGGTCGCCGGCCGCCGCTCGCAGACCGGGCGGCCGCTGTTCGTGGCCGGGCCGCAGCTCGGCACGTTCTACCCCGCGCTCGTCTACGAGATGGACATGCACGGCGGGGGCATCGACGCGCGCGGCGCCTCGATCCCGGGCGCCGGGCCATACGTGTTCATCGGCCGCAACCAGGACTTCGCGTGGAGCCTGACCTCCGCGAACAACGACATCATGGACACGTTCGTCGAGACGCTCTGCGACGGCAGCGACACGAAGTACATGTACAACGGCGAGTGCCGCGACATGACGCACGTCGACGCCGGCGTGCTCGAGGGCAACGACGCGGACATCCCCGACCAGCGGCTCGCGTGGAACGAGACCGTCCACGGGCCCGTCACCGGCTACGCCACCGTGAACGGTGAACGGGTTGCGATCGCGCGCAAGCGCTCGACCCGCGGCCGCGAGGTCCTGAGTATGCGGGTCTGGCACGACCTGAACTCGAACAAGGTCAAGTCCGCCGAGGACTTCCTCGGGGTCGCGAACCAGCTCGAGCACACGTTCAACATCGCGTTTGCCGACGAGGAGATGATCGCGTTGTTCTCGACGTGCCGTTGCCCGAAGCGCGCCCCCGGCACGGATCCCGGGCTGCCGACGCGCGGTACCGGCGAGTACGACTGGCGCGGCTTCCTCACGTCGAGGCAGCATCCGCAGCAGGTGAAGCGCAACGGCGTGATCCTTAACTGGAACAACAGGCCGGCGCCGGGGTGGGCGGCCGCCGACGACGGGTGGGGCTTCGGCTCGGTGTTCCGGGTCCAGCTCTACGAAAACGCGATCTCGAAGCGCCGCAAGCACACGCTCGCGAGCCTCGCCGGCGTCATGAACCTGGGTGCGATGCAGGACCACCGCGCGGCAGTCGTCCTCGACGCCCCCATCCAGGTGCTCGACACCGCTCCGGCGCCGAACGAACGCGCGGCGCAGATGCTGGCGATCCTCAAGGACTGGCGCGCGAACGGCTCTGTCCGCATCGACTCCGACCTCGACGGCTTCGACGACCACCCGGGCGCAGCGATCCTCGATAACTGGTGGCCGAAGCTGGCCGACGCCGTGATGACGCCTGTCCTCGGCGCCGACCTCATCGACCGGCTCGCGCAGTTCACCTCGCGCGGCAGCGCGCCCGACGGCACCGGCAACCAGTCAACGGCCGGCTGGGGCGGCTATGTGGACAAGGACCTCCGCACCCTGCTCGGCCGCGACGTCGAGGGCAAGTACAGCGTCCGCTACTGCGGCGCCGGCGACATCGCGGCGTGCGCGGCCGACCTGTGGGCGTCGCTCGACGCGGCCGGTGCAGAGCTCGAGGCGGCCCAGGGCACGGCGGACCCGAACGCCTGGCGGAAGAGCACGGAGACCGAGCGGATCAGGTACGTGCCGAACCTCATCGACAAGCGGATCGAGTTCACGAACCGCTCGACGTTCCAGCAGGCGATCAGCTTCCGCGACGGGCGCGAGTAGTTACTTCCAGTCAGCGTGCGCGCGATCAGCGCGTCGAAGCGCCGGTCGCCCACAAGCGCCTTGACCCTCAAGCGCATCTTCGCGTCCCGTGCCGACGACGTAGCGGAGCTTTGGGCGCGGCCAGGTGAGCGCATGCTCGATCGCCTTCGCGACCTCATCGGGCTCGACACCCCGCTCGGGGATCTTCTCCATCTCCGCCCGCATCGTCTGGGCGAGCTTGCCGTACCGCGCCTGTGCCCGCTCCCCCATCTGCGCCTCGACGTCGTCTGCCGTCGCACGGCGCCTTGTCCCAGATCGGCGTCACGACGGCGCCCGGCTCGATGATCGAGACGCTAATCCCCCATGGCCGCAGCTCACGCCGAAGTGAATCGCTCACGGCCTCGAGCGCGTGCTTCGAGGCCGCGTACGGGCCCGCCATCGGCAGCGCCATCCGGCCCGCCGATCGAGCTCACGTTCACGATCCGGCCTTTCGCTTCGCGGATGTTCGGCAGGAACGCCTGGGTCACCGCGACCTGGCCGACGAGGTTGACCTCCAGCTGGTGGCGGAGCTCGTCCAGTGGGACGAACTCGATCGGCCCGCTGATCCGCGATGCCGGCGTTGTTCACGAGGCCGTGCAGTCCGCGCTCGTCGAGGGCCGCCCTTCGCGGCGGCGATGGTCTCCTGCGTCGGTGACGTCGAGCTTCACCGGCGTGAAGCCCTCGCCGCGAAGACGCTCGAGATCCTCGTCCTTCCGCGCCGCCGCGTACACGTCCCAGCCGGCGGCCTTCATCCGCCGCGCGGTCGCCTCGCCGATCCCGGTCGACGCCCCGTCACCAGCACGGCCTTCGCCATGCGCGTGACCCTACACGAGCTAGGTCTGCTGGTAGTTCGGGCCTTCGCCGCCCTCGGGCGGCGTCAGGCGGCCGCCCTTGGCGGTGATCGCTCCGCACTGGACGCAGTTCGACGGCGCGACCTGGAGATCGATGGTCTGCTTCGGGTCGAGGCCGTCCTCGCCCTTCTGCAGCTTGTCCATGATCTCCTCGGGCACCTCGTAGACCTGTGCCGGGCACATCTGCTGCCACATCAGCCCCAGCTCGAGCGGCACCTTCTTCTGGATGCGGATGTGCGACGGCGCGTCGTCGCGCGACTGGTTGCCCGTCGCGAAGACGGACGAGAGCTTGTCGAACGTGTACTTGCCGTCCGGCTTCGGATACTTCTTCAGCCGGTTGCCGATGAAGACAGGCTGGTTCGCGTCGTCGTGCGTGGCGAACCGTCCACCGGGGAAGCGCCCGCCGGAGATCTCCATCGCGTTCGCGAGCGCGCCGCCGACGAGGAAGCCCCTGCCGAACACCTGGCGCATGTTGCGCGAGCGGTGGAGGTCCTTCTCGATCACCGAGTCCTCGACCTTCTCCTGGTAGCTCGAGAGGTCGTTGCAGTCGGCTCCCTGCGAGAGCTTCTCGTAGATCGTCTCGGCGGCGAACATGCCCGCGTGCATCGCCAGGTGCACGCCCTTCAGCTTCGGGATGTTGACCATCGAGGCGGAGTCGCCCGCGAGGATCATGCCCGGCGCCCACAGCTGCTTGGGCATCGCCCAGTAGCCGCCGGACGGGATCGTCTTGGCGCCCCATGCAACGCGCTTTCCGCCCTCGAGGATCTTCTTGACCTTCGGGTGCTGCTTGAAGAGCTGGAGCGTGTCGTGCACCGAGAACGTGGCGTCGCGGTAGTCGAGCCCGGCGACGAAGCCGATCGAGACCTTGTCCTCACCCATCGGGTAGATGAAGCAGCCACCGAACTCGCGGTACTTCGCACCGAAGCGCAGCGGCCAGCCCATCGAGTGGATCACGCGGTCGAGCGGCTGCTTGACCTCCCAGACCTCCTTGACCCCGAGCTCCCACTGCGGCGGGTCCTCCGAGGCGAGGTCGAAGTGCGAGATGGCCGCGCCGGCCAGATGGCCGGCGGTGCCCTCGGCGAGCACGGTCGCCTGGGCGATCAGATCCGAGCCGGGCTCGAAGTTGCCGAGCTCCTCGCCCTCGCGCCCGCGGCCCTTGTCGCCCGAGCGGATGCCGCGCACGACGCCGTCCTCGACGAGCAGCTTGTAGGCCGAGGTCTCGGGAAGGACGTACACGCCCGCCTCCTCGGCCTTCTCGCCGAGAAAGCGCCCGAGCTGAGCGACCGACGTGACGTGGTTGCCGTGGTTGCGGAACGGCGGCGGCGTGGGCACCAGCGGAATCGCCCGCTTGCGCGTCATGAAGTAGACCGTGTCCTTCGGCACCGTGCCGTAGGTCGGCTAGTCCTCCTCCGGACAGGTCGGGGAAGAGCTTCTTCATCGCCGACGGGTCCATCATCGCGCCCGACATCAGGTGCGACCCGGGGCCCTTGCCCTTCTCGACGAGCGCCACCGGCACCTCGCCGAGGCGCTCCATCAGCTTCTCGTCCTCCGAGATCAGCTGCATCAGCCGGATCGCGCACGACAGCCCGGCCGGGCCGCCACCCACGATCACTACGCCGACCTCGATCCGCTCCTCTTCAGGATCGGTGGGAGCTGTGACGAACTCGCTCCCCGAGTTGACCTCGGGGAGGTACTCGGCCGGTGTCGTCGCCATCGGCGGCTAGCCCTTCTTAGCCTTGATCGCCTCGGTCAGCTTGGGAACGATCTTGTGCAGGTCGCCCACGATGCCGAGGTCGGAGAACTCGAAGATCGGCGCGTTCGGGTCCTTGTTGATCGCGACGATGTTCTCCGACGACTGCATTCCGACCTTGTGCTGGATCGCGCCCGAGATGCCGACGGCGAGGTAGAGCTTCGGCGCGACGGTCTTGCCCGTCTGGCCGATCTGGCCCGCGTACGGGAACCAGCCCGCGTCGACGACCGCGCGCGTTGCGGCCACCTCGCCGCCCAGCGCGTTCGCCAGCGGCTCGGCGATCTCCTGGAAGCCCTCGGCCTTGCCGAGTCCACGGCCGCCGCCGACGAGGATGTCGGCGTCCTCGATGTTCACGTCCGCGCCGCGCTGCTCGCCGCGCTCGACCATCGTGGCCTTGGTGGACCAATCGGAGAGATCGACGTTGAACTCCTCGACCTCGGCGTCGCCGCCGCCGCCCTCCTCGATCTCGAACGCGTTCAGGCGGCCGATGATCACGGCGGGGCCGTCGTCGGAGTAGCCGACGTCGACGACCGCCGAGTCCTGGAGGATCGGCCGAACCGCGACGAGCTTGCCGTCCTGGGCCTTGACCTCGGTGACCTCCATGGTCACGCCGCCGTGCAGGCGGGCGGCGAGGCCGGCGCCGATCTCGAAGCCGAGCAGGCCGCCGCCGAAGATGACGTAGTCGTAGTCGTTGTCCTCGATCAGCTTCGCCATGACGTCGACGACCGGGCCGCCGAGCCCCGCGGGGGCCGGCGCGCGCCAGACCTTCGACGCGCCGTAGTTGCCGAGCTGCTTGCAGAGGTCGTCCGTGGCGTCGTCGCCGACGACGACCGCGTGCGCGTCGACGCCGAGCTCCTTGGCGAGCTTGCCGGCCTCGGACACGGCGCCGAGGGAGTTCTTGTTGAACTCGCCCTCGTAGTGAAGTACGTAAGTGAGGATCCCGCTCATGCCAGCAGCTTCCTTTCCTCGAGCCAGGAGACGATCTTCTCGACCGTCTCGTCGGTGTCTTCGTCCTCGATGATCTGCCCGGCCTGCTTCTCAGGCGGCGGGTTGATCGCGAGGACCGCGGTGCGCGAGCCGGCCTCGCCGACCTTGTCGCCCTCGATCCCGACGTCGCCGGCGCCCTTGGCCTCGAGCGGCTTCTTCTTCGCGCCCATGATCGCCTTGAGCGACGGGTAGCGCGGCTCGTTGATCGCGTCGCCGACGGAGATGACGGCCGGCAGCTCGATCTCGACGGTGTCGTAGCCGTACTCGGCCTGGCGCTCGCAGCGCAGCTTGCCGCTCTCGACGTCCATCTTGATCACCTGGGTGAGCGACGGCATCTTCAGGTGGTCGGCCACGACGGCGCCGATCGTGTAGCACTCGCCGTCGTCCGACTGCTGGCCGAGAAGCACCAGGTCGGGGCTCTCGGACTCGAGCACCTTCGCCAGCGCGTAGCCGGTGGCGGCCACGTCGGACCCCGCGAGGGTGTCGTCGGTTAGGTGGACAGAGCGGTCGGCGCCGAGTGAGACGGCCTTGTGGAGAGCGCGCACCGCGCTCTCCGGGCCCATCGTCACAGCGACGATCTCCTCGACGTCGGCCTGGCCGCCTTCCTTCACCTGCATGGCGGCTTCGATGGCGTGGGTGTCAAAGGGGTTCAGGTTCTTCTCGCCGGACCTGTCAAGGCGCTTGGAGTTCGAATCCATGCGCTTCTCGACGGCGGCGTCCGGCACCTCTTTGACCAGGACGCAGATCTTCAAGAGTTGGCTCCTTCTTCGTTACGGCGGCTAGAGCTGGGCGTCCGGGGCAGCATGCCGGATCGCCCGCTTCAGGGGCATCCTACCCCATTGACTGACCAGTCAATCGTGCGGTCCGATGGAGCCGTTCGAGCCGCCGTCCGACCCCTCGACCCGTCGACGCGCTCGGCGCGCCAGGTCATCTTCTCGCTGTCGCAGCCGTTGATCTGCTCGTGCGCGTTGCCCTTCACCACGCCGCTGGGGCGGAAGCGGCCGAAGATGTCGAAGCGCCCGCCGTGCCGGGAGAAGGAGACGTCGCCGATGGGCATCCTCCCCGGCACGAGGCTGCCCCGCTCGCGGTCCGTCGCGCAGCGGTTCATGAAGCGGAAGTCCCTCACCTCGTTGCCGTCGACGACCTTGAACGAGACCCGTCCCCCATGCTCGGTCTGACCCCGGTACCGGACGGACTCGCTTCCGCCGATCGTCACGAACGCCGAGCGCCTGATCCTGTTGTCGCCCGCGCACGGCTGGACCGCGACGAACCGCGCGGAACCCGGCTGGGCCTCCTGGTAGTGGGTCATGAAGTCGAACCGGCCGTCGCCGAGCTGGGCGGTGCCGAGCCTCAGCTTGCGGCCGTTCTGGCGGAACGTGAGCGTGACGTTGTTCTCGCAGTAGGGGTTCGTCCAGCCGCGGCCGTGGAGGGTGACGTCGTCGCCGGGCTCGCCAGCGTCGGGACTCGGCGCGAAGAGAGGGATCGGCCACTGCAACTGCGGGCGCAGCGAGAGTCGTCACCGCAAGGGCGCAGCCGACACCGAGCTTTTTCATTCCGTAAGCCTGACCGCAACGGCGGATGTACCCGACACGCCCCATAAGCTAGGCCGCTCCGTGCCGCGGCTCTCTAAACGGACTGTCATCGCGGGGGGGCTGCTACTCGCAGTCGTGATCGGCGCCTTGCTGCTGTTCACGGGAGGCGATGACGACTCCGACTCGGGGCCCGAACTGCAGACGATCGAGCTCGGCGGCCCCGCTCCGGGCGCGCCGGCCGCGACGCCGTTCACCCTGTCCTTTCCCGAGAACTGGAGCGAGGTCCCCACGGAGGACCTCGGCGACGTCAGCGGCGACACACTCGGAGTGCTCAGGCGCGACGGCCGCAGCGGCCTGATCACGGTCTCGCAGCGGCGCACGCCCGAGGACCTGAACCTCGAGCAGCTCGGCGCGAGGCTCGGAAAGCAGATCAAGCGCGGGATCCCGGACGCCCGCGAGGTGGCGGCGCGGCCGACGAACCTGCCGGCAGGCGACGCCTTCGTCTACTCGTTCGTGCGCGAGGACGCGGGTACCGTGCACTCCGTCGTGGTGGTCCCGTCAGGCGGCGTGACCTACCTGCTGAACTCCGTAATCCCCTCAGGCGACAACGAGGCAGCCCAGGAGGCCGGAGAGATCATCCGCACGCTCGAGTTCGAGTAGCTAGTCGAGCGCGATCCAGTCGAGGGTCATCGCCGGCGAAATGCCGTTCGACCCAGTGGGGTTGCAGACCGTCGCCGTGATGGAGCCGGTGCCGTTGCCGCCGGCCGTCACGTTCGACGGGATCACGTAGTAGAACCAGGCACGCATCGTGCCACCCGGCAAGCGGATTGGTCCTCGGGAAGACCATGACGGTCGCATTCGCGGGAATCGTCCCATCGGTGACGGTCGTGGTCTGGGTTACTCCTGTCGGCGAGTTCGAGCAGAGCCCGGCGTTGAGGTTGCTGCTCCCGGCCGTGAGGGTGATCGTGCCTGAAGCCTTGGCGATGTCGCCGACGCCGAGCGAGTGGTCGGCGACCTTTGCCGCAGTGACCTGGTTGTCACCGATCTTCGCCGTCGTGATCGCACCGTCGACGATGTTCGCCGTAGCCACGCCGCTCGCGCCGGTCGCGAGCTGGCTGCCCGTAATGCCAGCGGACGCGGCGATGTCAGCGGTCGTGATCGTGGCGTCGACGATGTTGCTGCTCGCGACACCGTTCGCGCCGGTCGCGATCTTCGCGCCGGTCACCTGACCGTCGCCGATCTTCGCCGTCGTGATCGCACCATCGACGATGTTCGCCGTCGCAACGCCGTTCGCACCGGTCGCGAGCTGGCTGCCCTTGATGCCCGCCGCGGCGGCGATGTCGGTGGTCGTGATCGTCGCGTCGACGATGTTGTCGGTCGTGACGCCGTTGGCGCCCGTGCCGATCTTGCCGCCGGTCACCTGGTTGTCGCCGAGCTTCGCGGTCGTGATCGCGTTGCTCGCGATGTTCGCGGTCTGAATGCCGTTCGTGTCGCCGGTGGCGAGCTGGGAGCCCTTGATGCCCGCGTTGCTCGCGATCTCGCTCGTGGTGATGGTGCCCAGCACGATGTTGCTGGCGGTGACGGTCCGGCTCGCGAGATGGCCACCCGTGCCGCCGGTGATGTCCCCGGGGTTGATGTCGGCGACGGTGGCGTCCTCGCCAGCCGGGCCCTGTGGGCCGGCCGGACCCTGCGCACCGGTCGCGCCCTGGATGCCCTGAATTCCCTGGGCGCCCGGTAGCGCCGGCCTCGCCCTGCTCACCCTGTTCGCCCTGCGGGCCCTGAGCGCCGGTCGCGCCCTGCGGACCAGCTGGACCCTGCGCGCCAGTCGCGCCGGTCAGCGCCAGTCGCTCCGGTCTCGCCCTGCTCGCCCTGCGGACCCTGCTCGCCCTGGATCCCCTGAATTCCTTGAATGCCCTGCGCACCCGCCGCGCCAGTCGCACCGGTCGCGCCCTGCGACCAGTCGCGCCGGTGTCGCCCTGGTCGCCCTTCAGACCCTGGACGCCCTGCGCGCCCTGCGCCCCGGTCGCGCCCGTCGCACCGGACTCACCCTGCTCGCCCTGCTCACCCTGGGGGCCCTGAGCTCCAGTTCGCACCCTGCGCGCCGGCCGGACCCTGAGCACCAGTCGCTCCGGTCTCACCCTGCTCACCCTGCGGACCCTGCTCGCCCTGGATGCCCTGACCCTGAATGCCCTGCGCGCCAGTCCGCACCAGTCGCACCAGCGTCGCCGGTGTCGCCCTTCAGACCCTGAACGCCCTGCGCACCCTGCGCGCCAGTCGCGCCCTGTCTCGCCCTGCTCGCCCTGAGCGCCGGTCGCGCCCTGCGGACCAGCTGGACCCTGCGCGCCAGTCGCGCCGGTCGCGCCAGTCGCACCGGTCTCGCCCTGCTCGCCCTGCGGACCCTGCTCGCCCTGGATCCCCTGAATCCCTGAATGCCCTGCGCACCCGCCGCGCCAGTCGCACCGGTCGCGCCCTGCGCACCAGTCGCGCCGGTGTCGCCCTGGTCGCCCTTCAGACCCTGGACGCCCTGCGCGCCGAGCCCCGGTCGCACCCGTCGCACCGGTCTCACCCTGCTCGCCCTGCGGCCCTGCTCACCCTGGGGGCCCTGAGCTCCGGTTCGACCCTGCGCGCCAGCCGGACCCTGCGCGCCAGTCGCGCCCGCGGCGCCAGTCGCTCCGGTCTCGCCCTGCTCACCCTGCCCTGCGGACCCTGCTCGCCCTGGATCCCCTGAATTCCCTGAATGCCCTGCGCACCCGTCGCGCCGGTCGCACCCGTCGCGCCCTGCGCACCAGTAGCGCCGGTGTCGCCCTGGTCGCCCTTCAGACCCTGGATGCCCTGCGCACCAGGCGCACCGGTCGCACCAGTCTCGCCCTGCTCACCCTGTCGCCCTGCGGGCCCTGAGCGCCGGTCGCGCCCTGCGGACCAGCTGGACCCTGCGCGCCCGTCGCGCCGGTCGCGCCGGTGCGGACGCCTGGCTCGCCCTGCGAACCCGCGCCTCGCCCTGCTCGCCCTGCGGACCCTGCTCGCCCTGGATCCCCTGAATCTCCCTGATGCCCTGCGCACCCGCCGCGCCAGTCGCACCGGTCGCGCCCTGCGCACCCAGGGGCCGGTGTCGCCCTGGTCGCCCTTTAGACCCTGGATGCCCTGCGGGCCCTGAGCCCCGGTCGCGCCCGTCGCACCGGTCTCACCCTGCTCGCCCTGCTCACCCTGGGGCCCTGGCTCCGGTCTGACCCGGCGCGCCGGCCGGACCCTGAGCACCCGTCGCTCCGGTCTCACCCTGCTCACCCTGCGGACCCTGCTCGCCCTGGATGACCCTGAATGCCCTGCGCGCCAGTCGCACCAGTCGCACCAGCGTCGCCGGTGTCGCCCTTAAGACCCTGAACGCCCTGCGCGCCCTGCGCGCCAGTCGCGCCCTGCTCGCCCTGCTCGCCCTGAGCGCCGGTCGCGCCCTGCGGACCAGCTGGACCCTGCGCGCCGGTCGCGCCGGTCGCACCAGTCGCTCCGGTCTCGCCCTGCTCGCCCTGCGGACCCTGCTCGCGCCCTGGATCCCCTGAGCGCCAGTCGCCCGCGGCCCTGCGCACCCGTCGCGCCGGTCGCCCCGGTCGCCCTGATGCCCTGCGCACCGGTCGCGCCCGTGCGTCGCCCTGCTCGCCCTGGCGCCCTGGTCTCGCCCTGCGGGCCCTGCGCACCCGTCGCGCCAGTCGCACCGGTCTCACCCTGCTCACCCTGCGGACCCTGCTCACCCTGGATGCCCTGAATTCCCTGAACGCCCTGCGCGCCCGTCGCGCCAGTCGCACCCTGAGCGCCGGTCTCGCCCTGGTCGCCCTTTAGACCCTGAATGCCCTGCGCACCCTGCGCGCCAGTCGCGCCGGTCGCACCGGTCGCGCCGGTGTCGCCCTTGTCACCCTGAACGCCCTGCGCACCCTGCGCACCAGTCGCGCCGGTCTCGCCGGTCTCGCCCTGCGCCGGTCTCGCCCTGCGGACCCTGAGGCCGGCCGGGCCCTGCGGACCCGTCTCGCCCTGCATGCCCTGCACGCCCTGAATTCCCTGTAGGCCCTGCGCGCCCGTCGCCCCGGTGGCACCGGTCGCGCCGGTAGCGCCCGTCTCACCGGTCTCGCCTTGGTCTCCCCTGGGACCAGCCGCCGAACCGGCCGGACCCTCTCGCCCTGGGGACCCTGCGCGACCGGCTGGACCAGCCGGACCCTGCGGACCCGTCTCGCCTTGGATGCCCTGAATGCCCTGCACGCCCTGAATGCCTGAGCGCCCTGAGCTCCGGTGGCGCCGGTCTCCCCAGTCGCCCCGGTCGCACCGGTCGCCCTTCCACCTTGGGGACCCTGCGGCCCGGCCTCACCCTGCGGACCAGCCGGGCCGACACCAGCCGGACCCATCTCGCCCTCCGGACCCTGCGGACCGGCAGGACCGCAGGCCCCTCCGGACCTGTCTCGCCCTGGATTCCCTGAATGCCTTGAATGCCCTGCGCGCCGGCAGCCCCCGTGCGCCGTCGCGCCGGTTGCACCCGTCGCTCCGGCAGCACCCGTGGCGCCGGTATCGCCCTTGTCCCCCTTCACGCCCTGCGGTCCGGCTGCGACCCGCGGGACCTGGAAAACCCCTGGGACCGGCAGGACCCGGCGGGGCCGGTCGGGCCCTGAACGGCGGTGTTTTTCGCTAGCGCAGCCGCGAGCGCCGCCTTTGACCGCTTGTCGGCCGCCCTCGAGCGTTTGTCGGCCTTTTTGGCCAGACCGAGAGCCTGCTTCGCGAGCGTGGCGAAGTTGGTCGCTCCGGGTGCCGGAGCGGCCATGAACAGCCCAATAGCGATCAGCGCGATGAGCGCCTTGCGGGCACGACGGTGGGAGGGGGGCATTGCCCGGTTTCTCGGCCGGATTTACGCGGATCCTTAACCCCAGGCGGTACTTCTGGACACCCCCATTTGGGGGTCAAATTCCGAGGCGATTCAGCTCAGCGATCGAACGACAGCAAGATCGCGCCCATCTCGCGTGCGGCCTCGTCCTCCCCCGCGGGCACCGCTCCGTTGACGCTGTAGCTGCGGTCGCCGGCGGGGACGACCAGCAGGGTGTGGGCCGTGCCCCGCTTTGGCCGTGCGTAGGAGTAGAGCAAGGCCCTTCCAGCCTCCACCTCGACGACCCGCGCGCCGACCTTCCGGAAGTCCGGAATCGCCTTCCCGAGGCGGCGGTCGAGCGTCCTGACCTGCTTGTCGAAGTTATTGACCTTCCCCTGCTGGACGTTCACGACGACGAGCCCCTTCTGCTCGTCCCGTCGCAAGACCACGAGCGGATCGCCCGGAACCGCCCCACGCTGGTCCTCCGACACAGCCGTCCAGCCGGCGGGCGTCTCGAGCGTGAATTCGTTCCCCGCCGGCCCGTTCACCGTGGTGGTGCCACCGCCGGCGCCGTCGTCATCGCCGCCGGTCAGCGCGAGCACCGCGACAACTACCGCCGCGATGATTGCCAACAGCGCCACGAGGCGCAGCGGACGGCCGCGGACGAGCCCAGCGGGTGACGAGCCTGAAGCCTCCATGGGGGCAGCGAGCAAGCTAGCGGGCGATCCGGTCAAGGGTCGGCTCGGGCCGCCGTTACTGGTTGCGGACCTGGAGGTCGGCGAGCACGTTCAGGAGGGCGTTGCCGCCGATCGTGCCGCCCGCGATATTGACGCCCAGCACGTACATGCCGTCCGCCGGGACGTCGAAGTCGGCGGTCACGTTCTGGAGACGGCTGCTCGCCGTCATGGAAGCCGACGAGAAGGCGATCGTGCTTCCCGTCACCGCGGTGCCGAGCGTCACGCTGGTCGTGTCCGAGGCACCGCCAACGGCAGTGACCGGATAGAGACCGACGGTCGCGGTTCGGCCAGGCGCAGTGGTGTTGTTGATCACAGTCGCCCTCAGGCGCAGCTTGGTCGTCCTGCCGGTAATCGCGTAGTCGGCCGCCGCGAACTGGAACACAGCCGGCGTCGGCGCGTACGACGTCGTCGCTGTATCCGAGGAGACCCCGTCCGCGACAGCCGGGCCGCCCATTCCGATCCAGAAATCCGCGTTCCCGGCGCCGCCGATCACAGCGCCGGCGCGGCTCGCGATGATGCGGTAGGTGCCCTCGGTCGACGCGCCGGCGGCGATGTCCGAGGTGCCGACAGCGCCCGCGGCGATCTTGTCGGTGGTCACCGCGTCGGGCGCCAGCTTGCCGTTGGTGATCGCCTGGTTCGCGATGTCCGCCGTGGCGACCGCGAGGTCCGCGATCTCCGAGGTGCCCACGGCATCCGCCGCGATTTCGGGAGACGCGACCGCGTCGGTGGCGATCTCAGAGGCCTTGACCGCGTCGCCCGCGATCTCGTCGGAGTTGATGGCGCTGCTGGCGACCTTGGTCGAGCCGTCGGTCGCCAGGCCATCAGTGGGGATCGCGTCGGTCGCGAGGTCGCTTGCGGCGACGCCGCCGGCCGCGATCTTCGCGCTGTTAACCGCGTCGCCGCCGAGCTTTGCGTTCGTGACAGCAAGGTCGGCGACCTTTGCCGTACTGACGGCGAGATCGGCCAGCTTGCCGGTCGTGACGCCGAGGTCGGCCAGGTCGGCGGTCGCCACGCCCAGGTCCTGGATCTTCGCGCTGGTCACGGCACTGTCGGCGAGGTCGCCCGTGGCGATTCCGAGGTCGGCGATCTTCACGCTCGTGATCGCGCTGTCGGCGATCTTGCCGGTCGTGACAGAGGTGTTGGCGAGGTCGCCGGTGGCGACGCCGAGATCCGCGATGTCCGCGCTACCGACTGCGCCGTCGGTGATCTTGTCGGTCGTGACCGCATCGCCCGCGAGCTTGCCGTTGGTCACGGCGCCGCCCGCGATGTCGGCATTGCCCACCGCGCCGTCGATGATCTTGTCCGTCGTGACCGCATCGCCGGCGAGCTTGCCGTTCGTCACGACGAGGTTCGCGAGGTCGGCGGTCGCGACGGCCAAGTCGTGGATCTTTCTGCTCGTCACCGCGTCCGCGGCGAGCTTGCCGTTGGTGACGGCGAGGTTCCCAAGGTCGCCCGACCCGATCGTGCCGTCGACGATCTTCGCGGTCGTGACAGCGTCGGCGGCGAGCTTCGAAGCGTCGACCGCGAGGTCCTCGATCTTCGCGCTCGTGATCGCGAGGTCGGCGAGATCGTCGGTGTGCACGCCCCCGTCGGCGATCTTGTCGGTCGTGACCGCGTCGCCGGCGAGCTTCCTGTTGCCCACGGCGCCGTCCGCAAGCTTCGCGGCAGTGATGGCGAGGTCAGCGATGTCTGACCCCGTCAGCGTGCCGTCCTGGATGTCCACGCTCTCGAGGCTGTCGTCGACGATGTCCGAGCTGTCCCACGGGCCGGTATCGGCATCGGCACCCTTCTCGGCGAGCAGGTCCCAGTTGTCGGAATCGGTCTCCGGGTCGGGCGAGTCTTCCGGCACGTCGGCGGTCGCCCGGTAGCTCGAGCCCTGGTAGCTCACGGCGTCGTCGGCGCTGTACGCATTGATCGTGTCCCAGGCGCCGCGCCAGTTGAGGCCGCGATCGCCCTGCTGACCCTCGTCGCCCTGGGGACCTTCCGGACCCACGCACGCGGGATCCGTCGCGAGGCACGGATCGCCCTGGGCGCCCTGCGGGCCGGTGTCGCCCTTCTCCGCCATCAGCGCCCAGTCGGCGCTCGGCGGCTGCGAACCAGTCGAGTCGGCAACAGCGATGTAGGTCGAACCGCCGTGCGAGACCACGTCATCGACCTCATAGGCGGTCGCGTTATCCCACGCGCCCTCCCAAACAAAGCTCCGACCATCGGCACCATCGATCCCGTTCGCACCATCCGTCCCGTTCGTGCCGTTCGTCCCGTTCGTCCCGTTCGTCCCGTTCGTCCCGTCAACGCCCTTCTGCGCCACCAGCGACCACTGACGCCGGGCTCGACTCAGGCGCATCACCCGTCGTCGCCGCGATCGCGACATAGGTGCTGCCAAGCCGGCTCACGACATCGTCAATCGCGTACACGTTCGCGCCACTCCACGCGCCCTCCCACGCAAAGCTCCGACCGTCGGCACCGTCGACCCGTCGGTGCCCTTCTGCGCCATCAGCTCCCAGTCGAGGCTCGGCGGCTGCGAACCAGTCGAACCAGCAACAGCGATGTAAGTCGAGCCGTCATGCAAGACCACGTCATCGACCTGATAGGCGGTCGCGTTATCCCACGCGCCCTCCCAAACAAAGCTCCGGCCATTGGCACCGGCGATCCCGTTCGCACCGTCCGCACCGTTCGTCCCGTTCGTGCCGTTGCCTCGTGCCGTTCGTCCCGTCGGCGCCCTTCTGCGCCACCAGCTCCCAATCCGCGCTCGGCGGCTGCGAACCAGTTGAACCAGCAACAGCGACATACGTCGAACCGCCATACGAGACCGTGTCATCGACCTGATAGGCGGTCGCGTTATCCCACGCGCCCTCCCACACAAAGCTCCGACCATCGGCACCGTCCGACCCATTCGAACCATTCGTGCCGTTCGTCCCATTCGTCCCATTCGTCCCGTTCGTGCCGTCAGCGCCCTTCTGCGCCATCAGCTGCCAATCCGCGCTCGGCGGCTGCGAACCGGTCGAGCCGGCAACAGCGATATAGGTCGAACCGCCATCCGAGACCACGTCATCGACCTGATAGGCGGTCGCGTTATCCCACGCGCCCTCCCAAACAAAGCTCCGCCCATCGGCACCGGCGATCCCGTTCGCACCGTCCGCGCCGTTCGTCCCGTTCGTGCCGTTGGTGCCCTTCGTCCCGTCGTGCCTCAGCGCCCTTCTGCGCCACCAGCTCCCAATCCGCGCTCGGCGGCTGCGAACCAGTTGAACCAGCAACGCGACATAAGTCGAACCGCCATACGAGACCGTGTCATGACCACATATGCGGTCGCGTTATCCCACGCGCCCTCCCACATAAAGCTCCGACCATCGGCACCGTCCGACCCTTCGAACCGGTAGTGCCGTTCGTCCGTCGCCCGTCGCCTTCGTGGCGTCGGTGCCGTTCTGCGCCATCAGCGCCCACTCCGCGCTCGGCTTCGCATACCAGTCGTCGCCCAAGTGCGACGTAGGTGCTGCCATTGCGACTCACAACATCGTCAGCCACATAAGCGGTCGCACCATCCCACGCGCCCTTCCAGGCATAGATATGCCCGTCGGCACCGTTCGTGCCCGTTCGTCCCGTTCGTCCCGTTCGTCCCGTCGCGCCGTCCGTGGCCATCGGCGCCATCCGCACCGGCCGGACCCTGCGGCCCCGTGGCGCCAGTCTCGCCCTGCGGACCGGCGGGACCCTGCGGCCCTGTGGCGCCGGTCTCGCCCTGGGGACCGGCCGGGCCGTCGGCACCGGGCTCGCCGTCGATCCCGAGCGCCTCAGAGAAGTCGAGTGCGTCGTCCGCACGCTGCAGGGCGATCTTCGAGCGCTTGTTGGCGCTCTTCGCGAGACCGAGCGCCTTCGTGGCGGTCTTGAAGCTCTTGCGAGCCAGCGATCCGAAGCCCGTGGCTCCAGGGGCGGGCGCGGCAAGAAGCAGCGCGGCTGCAACCGCAAGAAAAACCAGCAGGCGCTTTCGACCAGTGGGGAGGGTCATGCGACGGCAATCGGCCCTCCCTCATGCCTGATTTAGCGAACCAGCGCTGAAGCTGGACACCTTTGGACGGCAGGCGGTACCCCTATCGGTGACGCTTTTCACGCCAACGGGGCGCGGCTCAGATATCGAAGCTATTCAGGATCTCGCCGACGTCCCGTGCGGCGTCCTCCGCACCCGCCGGCACCACGGCATTGACCGTGTAGGTCCGCTCGGGTCCCGGCACCACGAGGATCGTGTGGGCGGTCGCCTTCTTCGTGCGCACGTACGAGTAGAGAAGCGCCCGGCCGGCCTTCACCTCGACGATGCGAGCTCCCACCTTGCGGAAGTCCGGGAGCTCCTCGCTGAGCCGCTTGTCCAGCTCCTCGGCAGCCGCCTCGATGTTGCTCCCGGTCTCTGTCGGCGCGGTGACGGTCACGAGCCCCTGCTCATCGTCGCGCCGTAGCACCGCGAGCGGCTTGCCGGGACGAGCGCGAGCTCGTCCTCGGAGACCTCCTCCCACCCATCGGGCTTCAGCAGCGTGAACTCGTCGCCAGCGGGACCCTTGATGGTCTCGTCACCGCCCCCGTCGTCGTCACCGCCGAGCAGGACGACCGCTCCCACCACGACCAGCACGATGGCCGCCGCGATGGCCAGCGTCCGCGGTGTGATCAGGCGGCCGAGCGGCCGCCGTCGGGGTCCTTCAGCCTCCATGGAGCGCGCGCGACGCTACCCGGCGGATCGGTCAGACGGCCGCTCAGCGAACGACGATGTAGTCCCAGTTGCGGGCCGTATCGTTGATGTTGTCCGTGTCTGTGTGGTTGCAGAACCGGATCACGAGGGTGTTGGCCGTCGTCTGGGCGATTGACTGCCAGAAGACGGCCGTGTTGAGGTCTGCGGGCGCGTTCAGAATCACGTGGTCGCCCGCCTGGATGCCCGATACGGTGGCGAACCCGTAGGCACACGTGCCCGCCGTGCTGCTCGAGTACCGCCTGAGGTTCGGCGGATCGATCGAGACGGTGCCCGTGAGCACGCCGATGTCTTCCCTGACCAGGGATCCGTCGGTGACCTCGGCGCTGCCCACCGCGTTGTCGGCCATCTTGGCGTTCGTCACCGAGTTGTCGGCGAGCTTGGCGCTCGTGACGGCGAGGTCGGCCAGCTTCGCCGTGGTCACAGCCTGGTTCGCCAGCTCCGCGGTCGCGACGGCGAGGTCGGCGATCTCGTTGCTGCCGACCGCATCGGTGGCGATCTTGCCGGACGTCACCGCGCCGCTCGCGAGCTTCGCGCTTGTCACCGCGCTCGTCGCGATCTCCGCGCTGTTGACCGCATTCGAGGCGATCTTGGTGGATCCGTCGGTGCCGATGCCGTCGGCGGCGACCGCGTCTGTGGCGAGCTCCGCCGCGGCCACGCTGCTGTCGGCGAGCTTCGCGTTGTCGACCGCGTTCGTGCCGAGCTTCGCGTTCGTGACCGAGGTATCGGCGAGCTTCGCCGTGGTCACCGCGAGGTTCGCCAGCTTGACAGTGGTCACGTTGAGGTCGGCGATCTTGCCGGTTGTGATGTTGAGGTCGGCGATGTCAGCCGACTCGACGCCGCCGTCGGCGAGCTTCGCGGTCGTGATCGCGCTGTCCGCGATGTCGTTCGTGTCGACGCCGCCGTCCTGGATGTCGGCGCCCACGAGGCTCTCGTCGATGATGTCGTTACTGCCGAACGGGCCGGTCACGCCCGGGTCGCCCTTGGCCGCGACGACGTCCCAGTTCGTCGGGTCGCTCGGCGGCGCCGACCCGCCGGAGGAGATGCTCCCCTTCGCGCGGTAGCTCGAGCCCTGGTGCGTCACGGCGTCGTTGAGCGAGTAGGAGTTCGAGCTCGACCACGCGCCCCGCCAGTTGAGGCCGGCGATGCCCTGGATGCCCTGAAC
Source organism: uncultured Thermoleophilaceae bacterium (assembly GCA_963839405.1). GTDB lineage: Bacteria > Actinomycetota > Thermoleophilia > Solirubrobacterales > Thermoleophilaceae > DASPHG01. The sequence goes on along the minus strand of CAWIUV010000004.1, from coordinate 184,091 downwards.
GCCCTGGATGCCCTGGCTGCCCTGGGCCCTGTCGCACCGGTCTGCACCCGTCGCGCCCGTCGCGCCCGTCGCGCCCGTGTCGCCCTTCGAGGCCATCAGCGACCACTCCGCCGGGCTCGACTCAGGCGCATCACCCGTCGTCGCCGCCAAGCGCGACGTAGGTGCTGCCATTGCGACTCACGACGTCGGCGGCGACGTACGCCTCGGCGACGTCCCACGCGCCCTGCCACGTAAAGCTCTGGCCGTCGGCGCCGTCGCGCCGTTCGTGCCGTTGGTGCCGTTCGTGCCGTCGGTGCCCTTCTGCGCCATCAAAGACCACTTCGCCGGGCTCGACTCAGGCGCATCACCCGTCGTCGACCCAAACGCGATGTAAGTGCTGCCATTACGGCTCACGACATCGTCGACGACATACGCCTCGGCCGGGCCCCACGGGCCCTTCCAAACAAAGCTCCGGCCGTTCGTGCCCGGGATGCCCTGGATTCCCTGGATGCCCTGCGGCCCTGGTGCCCTGCTGACCCGGTCGCGCCCGTGTCGCCCTTCGACGCCATCAGCGACCACGTCCCCGGGCTCGACTCAGGCGCATCGCCCGTCGTCGACGCAAGCGCCAGGTAGGTGCTGCCGTTGCGACTCACGACATCGTCAACGACATAGGCCTCGGCGACGTCCCACGCGCCCTGCCACGTGAAGCTCCGCCCGTCGGCACCGTCGGCACCGTCCGTCAGCGCCGTCGGTGCCCTTCTGCGCCATCAAAGACCACTTCGCCGGGCTCGACTCAGGCGCATCACCCGTCGTCGCCCCCACGCGATGTAAGTGCTGCCGTTGCGACTCACCACATCGTCAGCCACATAGCCGTCGCGTCGTCCCACGCGCCCTCCCACAAAGCTCCGCGCCGTTCGTGCCGGCGATCCCCTGGATGCCCTGGGCGCCGGTAGCACCAGTCGCGCCGGTGTCGCCCTTCTGCGACATCAAGGACCACTCCGCCGGGCTCGACTCGGGCGCATCACCGAGTGTCGCGGCCAACGCGATGTACGAGTTGCCGTTGCGGCTCACCACATCGTCGGCCGCATACGCGGTCGCGATATCCCACGCGCCCTGCCAGTTGAAGCTCCGCCCGTCGCCATCCTCGCCCTTCGCCGCTACGACGTCCCAGTTCGTCGGGTCGCTCGGCGGCGCCGACCCGCCGGCCGAGATGCTCGCCTTCGCGCGGTAGCTCGAGCCCTGGTGAGCGACAGCATCGTTGAGCGCGTACGAGTTCGAGCTCGACCACGCACCGCGCCAGTTGAGCCCCGCGAGGCCCTGGATGCCCTGAATGCCCTGGATCCCCTGCGCACCCTGTCGCACCCGTCGCGCCAGTCGCGCCGGTGTCGCCCTTCTGCGCCAGCAGAGACCACTTCGCCGGGCTCGACTCAGGCGCATCACCCGTCGTCGCCCCAAGCGCGATGTAAGTGCTGCCATTGCGACTCACCACATCGTCAGCCACGTAAGCCGTCGAGTTGTCCCAGGCGCCCTTCCAGACAAAGCTCCGGCCGTCCGCGCCGGCGATGCCCTGGATCCCCTGGATGCCCTGGATCCCCTGCGCACCTTGCGCGCCCGTGGCGCCCGTCGCGCCAGTCGCACCGGTCGCGCCCGTCGCGCCCGTGTCGCCCTTCTGCGCCATCAAAGACCACTTCGCCGGGCTCGACTCAGGCGATCACCCGTCGAGGACGCGATCGCGACGTAGGTGCTGCCATTGCGGCTCACCACATCGTCAGCGACGTAAGCCGTCGCGACATCCCACGCGCCCTTCCAGGCATAGCTCGTGCCCGTCCGCGCCGGCGATCGCCCTGGATGCCCTGCGCACCCTGCGCGCCCGTCGCGCCCGTCGCGCCGGTCGCGCCGGTCGCACCAGTCGCGCCGGTATCGCCCTTCTGCGCCACCAGCGACCACTTCGCCGGCGTCGACTCAGGCGCATCACCCGTCGAGGACGCGATCGCGATGTAAGTGCTGCCGTTGCGACTCACGACATCGTCAGCGACGTAAGCCGTCGAGTTGTCCCACGCGCCCTTCCAGGCGTAGATATGCCCGTCCGCGCCGTCCGACACCGTCGGCGCCCTTGTCCGCCACCAACGACCAATTCGCCGCGCTCGACTCAGGCGCATCACCAGTCGTCGCCCCAAGCGCGATGTAAGTGCTGCCGTTGCGACTCACGACATCGTCAGCCACGTAAGCGGTCGTGTTGTCCCAGGCGCCCTTCCACGCAAAGATGTGCCCGTCCGCGCCAGCGACGCCGTTCGCACCATCGGCGCCATCAGCGCCGGTCGCGCCCGTCGCCCCGGTGTCGCCCTTATCGCCCTTCTCGCCCTGCGGACCCGCGGCGCCGTCGGCACCCGCCGGACCGGCCGGACCCGGCCCACCGGGCACGCTGTTCACCTCGAGCGACTCGGCGAAGTCGAGCGCCTCGTCCGCGCGGTTCACGGCGGTTTTCGAGCGCTCGTTGGCGGTCTTCGCGAGGCCGAGCGCCTTCGTGGCGCTCTTGAAGCTCTTCTTGGCCAGGGCTCCGAAGCCCGTTGCCCCAGGGGCAGGCGCGGCAAGCAGGAGCGCGGCTCCAACCGCGAGAAAAACCAGCAGGCGCTTCCGGCTGATGCGGACCATTGCCGGGCGAATCGGCCAGCTGTCGCGCTTGATTTAGCCAACGCGGTGGAAGCTGGACACCTTTGGACGGGACTGGAATACCCTTTATGGGGATGCCGATTGCGCCAAGCTGCCGCGACCTGCGCGAGCTAGCAGAGCACGGTCAGATGGAAGGGCTTGTCCGTCGCGGCCAAGCTCGTGTTCCACGTGTAGACCATGACCCGATCGGTGCCGGTCGCGTCGCCCCCCACCTGCGTCAGGCCCTCGAGGGTCGCCGGCACGGCCGTGCCGCCCTGCCCGACGACCGCGGTCCAAGCGCACTGGTCGACGGGCTGATCGAAGTCAACCCGGTACCTGCCTGCCGCCGTCCTGGTCACGGAATCCACACCCTGGCCGCGAGCAAGCGTGCCGGCTGAGTTGACGACCGCCCAGAGGTTGGTTGCGTCCGTCCCCGCCGGTCCCTGCGGCCCCGTAGCCCCGGTCGATCCCGTATCGCCCTTCTGGGCGACCAATGACCACTTTGCCGGAGTCGACTCGGGCGCCTGACCGGTCGTCGCCGCAAGCGCGATATACGAGCTGCCGTTTCGGCTGACGACGTCATCGGCGACATACGCGGTCGCGTTGTCCCACGCGCCTCGCCAATTCAAGCTGCGCTCCGTCAGCACCGTCGGCTCCGTCGGAACCCGCGGGCCCTTGCGAGCCCTGAGGACCCGCCGGTCCCTGGATTCCCTGGATTCCCTGAATGCCCTGGAGCCCTTGCGCACCATCGGCCCCGTCCTGACCATCGGCGCCAGCCGGACCCTGAGGCCCAGCGGGTCCCTGCGCGCCGGCAGGACCCTGCGGACCGGCAGGCCCCTGCGCACCGTCAACACCGTTCACCCCGTCAGTGCCGTCCTCACCATCGGCGCCAGCCGGACCCTGAAGGCCTTGCGGCCCCGCCGGACCCTGCGCGACCATCAGCACCAGCCGGACCCTGCGGACCCGCCGGACCCTGCGCACCATCGACGCCGTTCACCCCGTCGGCCCCGTCCTCACCGTCAGCGCCCGCGGGACCCTGCGGACCAACTGGACCCTGAGGGCCCGCCGGACCCTGCGCACCATCAGCACCAGCCGGCCCTGGGGACCAGCCGGCCTTGCGCACCCGCCGGCCCTGCGGACCGCCGCGCCATCGGCACCAGCCGGGCCCTGCGGACCCTGCATGACCAGGACCCTGCGCACCGTCGACACCGTTCACCCCGTCCGCGCCGTCCTCGCCATCGGCACCAGCCGGGCCCTGCGGACCGGCTGCACCCTGAGGCCCAGCCGGACCCTGCGCACCATCAGCACCAGCCGGACCCTGCAAGCCCAGCGGGACCCTGCGGACCAGCCGGCCCTTGCGCCATCGACACCGTTCACCCCGTCGCGCCGTCCTCCTCGGCGCCAGCCGGACCCTGGGGCCGACTGGACCCTGAGGCCCAGCTGGACCCTGCGCACCATCGGCACCAGCCGGGCCCTGCGGACCGGCCGGACCCTGCGCACCATCAACACCGTTCACCCCATCGGCCCCGTCCTGACCGTCAGCACCCGCGGCACCCTGCGGACCAACCGCCCCCTGAGGCCCAGCCGGGCCCTGCGCACCGTCAGCACCGGCCGGACCCTGGAGACCAGCCGGGCCCTGGACTCCGGCTGGCCCCTGCGGACCTCCCGGACCCTGCGGGCCGGCTGCGCCCTGTGGGCCGGCTGGCCCCTGCGCGCCATCAACGCCATTCACGCCGTCGGCACCGTCCTGTCCATCAGCACCCGCCGCGCCCTGCGGGCCAACCGGGCCCTCCGCACCGGCGGGACCCTGCGGCCCGGCCGGGCCCTCCGGTCCAACTGGGCCCTCAGAATCAAGCTCCAGCGACTCGGCGTAGTCGAGCGCCTCGTCGGCGCGCATCATCGCCACCTTCGCCCGTTTCTTCGCGCTCTTCGCGATGCCGAGTGCGGCCGTTGCGTTCTTGAAGCTCTTCCGCGCGAGCGACGCGAAACTCGTGGCCCCCGGGGCGGGAGCGGCAAACAGAAGCGCCGCCACCATGAGGCCGATGAAGAAGTGCCTACGAGCCAAGACGACCGCGCGACCGATCACCGAAAACGTCCTCCTCCTTGAGATGTGTCCTGTCCCCCGTGACCTGGCTAGCCGACCAGTCACTTGGCGCAAAGATCGGCCCCTTTTCAGGCTCGATTTACACCCGCGACGCGCAATCTGGACACCTCTTGTACCGCCGCCGTCGAAACCTTTCGACGGGCCGAACAAGGCGCGTAAAAGCTGAAGAACTACGCCGTAACTGCCCCGCGGATGTAGTCGACGATCTCCTGCGTCGACGACCCCGGGGTGAACACCTGGGCGACGCCCGAGCTCCTTCAGCTCGGCGATGTCCTCGGCAGGGATAGTTCCGCCGACGGTCACGATCACGTCGTCGGCGCCCTGCTCCTTCAGGAGCTTGACCACGCGTGGCACGAGCGTCATGTGCGCGCCCGACAGGATCGAGAGCCCGACCGCGTGCGCATCCTCCTGGATGACGGTCTCGGCGATCTGCTCGGGCGTCTGGTGAAGGCCCGTGTAGATGACCTCCATCCCGGCGTCGCGAAGCGCACGCGCGATGATCTTCGCCCCGCGGTCGTGACCGTCGAGCCCCGGCTTCGCCACCACGACCCTGATCTTGCTTCCTTCCATTGGGCGCGGCAGTCTACGCTCCGCCGCCGTGATGCATCGAAGGTCGGCTGCTCGCGGGCATCGTCCTGCTCGCGGTAATCGTGCGGCTCGCGGGCATCGGAGATCGCCTCTCCGAGGACGAGGGATTCTCCTGGCTCGTCGCCTCCGCGCCGGACCTCGGACACGTTCCTCGACCGCCTCGCCGCCTACGAGAACACGCCGCCGCTGTTCTACGCGCTGCTGACCCCGCTGCCGCTCGACGACGAGCACTGGCTGCGGCTCGCCGTCTCTGATCGCCTCGATCGCCTGCGTACCCGTGCTCTACCTCGCCGTGCGCCCGCTGCTCGGGACGAGCGCCGCCCTGCTCTCGGCGCTCGGGCTCGCCGTCGCGCCCTACGCCGTCAACTGGTCGAACTTCTCACGCGGCTTCATGCTCGCGAACCTCGGCCTCCTGATCGCGCTGTGGGCGGTGGTCCGGCTCGCCGGCGACGGCGAGAAGCGCTGGTGGTGGGTCTACGCGGCGGGCACCGTGCTCGCGATCTACTCGGAGTACAACGCGCTGCTCTTCCTCGCCGCGCTGATCGCGGCGTTCGCCTGGATCGCGCCCGGCCGGCGGCGGGAGATCCTCCTGCTCGGCGCCGTGCCCGTGCTCGCGCTGCTTCCGTGGCTCGGCGAGTTCATGCGCTCGCTGGACGCGCTCGACGAGACGAAGGCGGCGCCGATCTACCCCTCCCCGGGCCTGGCGTCCCTGCGCGACTCGACCGTTCCGCTCTTCGCCGGCGAGCACGGCGCCGCTGACGCAACCGGGCCGCGCACGCTCCAGTTCCTGCTGATCGTCGCCGCGCTGACCGCGGCGGTGCATGGTGCTGCGCCGGCACGGCAAGCGCGAGCCGCTCGTGCTGCTCGGAGGCACCGCCCTCGGCACGCTCGCGCTGCACGCGCTGGTCGCGCCGATCGGGCCGGACATCTTCGCCCAGCGATATCTGACCAGCCTGATCCCGCTCGCCGTCGCCCTGCTCGCGGGGGCGGTGGTGCTGCTGCCATGGCGATGGGCGACAGCCGCCGCGACGGCGGTCCTGCTCGGCACGGGCGTGGCCGTGTTCGTCCAGCGCTACGACCGCGAGCTCGAGCCCGACATGGCGCCCGTCGCCGCGCTCATCCGGGAGAGCGGCGACCCCGAGGTGATCACGAACAGCGCGCGCGTCGCCTACTACCTCCGCGACCTCGAACCGCGGCTCGACCGCCCGCTCGGCTTCGGGCTCGACCTCGAGGTCGCGTGCGGGCCGCGCTGCCCGCTCCCGCTGGCGATCGTGGACGACGAGCGCGTCCCGGCCGGCGTTCGCCCAGGCCCCGGGGAGACCCACGTGTTCGGCCCGGTCCACCTGCGCCTGCGCCCGAGTGGCTCCGAAACGCCCCAACCTGGGGTTCAATAGGGCAGATGGATCCGCTGACCTGCAGCCTGGCGATGCTCGTGTTGGGCAGCCTGGGCGGCGGCCCCGACGCGCGCCCGCTGCCGGTCACCGTCCAGGACGACGCACAAATGCTCCACCGGACGGGAGCCGAGGTTCAGGCCACCGCTCGCCGGATGGCGAGCCTGGGAGTGGACCGCGTCCGGCTGACGGCGAGCTGGTCGACGCTCGCCCCCAATCCGAACTCCAAGCGGATGCCGGACTTCAATGCCACGGACTCGGACGCCTACCCGCGCGAGGGCTTCGCGCGCCTGGACCGAGCGGTGAAGGCCGTGACGAACGCCGACATGACGCCGACAGATCGACATCGCGTTCTTCGCTCCCGCTCTGGGGCGTCAGACGCAAGGTCCGCGTCACCCACGCCGACCGCCACCGCTGGGAGATCAGGACGAAGCGGTACGCCCTCTTCGCCGAAGCGGTGGCGAAGAGATACAACGGCACGCACCGCGACCCCGCACGGGCGAATCAGCGGCTCCCCGCCGTCCACATCTGGGCGACCTGGAACGAGCCCAACCACTCCGCATTCCTGCTTCCCCAGTGGCGCCGCTACCAGGGTCAGTGGATGCCGCGCTCGCCGCACCTCTATCGCGAGCTGCACCAGCGCGGCTACGCCGCGATCAAGCGAGTGGACCCGACGAACCAGGTCCTGATCGGCAACACCGCCGCGCTCGGCGGTCTCGCGCGCGGGCCGCGCAGGACCGTGGCTCCGCTTCGTTTCATCCGCGAGCTCGCTTGCGTGGACCGCCGCGGTCGCCCGCTCGAGGACCGCCCGGAGTGCGCCGACTTCAAGCCTCTCGTGGCGGACGGGTTCGCGCACCATCCGTACTCGCTCTACGACAGCCCCGACGTGCCGAGCGTCCATCCCGAGCAGGTGACGATGGGCGACCTCGACCGGCTCTCGAGGCTGCTCGACCAGCTCTACCGGCTCGGCCGCACGACCACGCGCTTCCCCATCCTCATCACCGAGTACGGCTACGAGACGAACCCGCCCGACCAGCTCCGCGGCGTGTCCCTGCGCAGGCAGGCGCGCTACCACGGCCTGGCGACCTACCTGGCCTGGCGCCAGCAGGACGTCACCTCGTTCGCCCAGTTCCTGATGAACGACATCGCCCCGCCGGCGGGTGCCGGCAACGACCCGTACGAGAACGCGCGCAACTGGCAGAGCGGCCTCTACTTCCACGACGGCCGGGCGAAGGACCTCGCGGTGCAGGCGTTCAGGACTCCCTTCTGGGCGGAGGTGCGCAACCTCGCCGGCCAGAACGCCGTGGTCCTCTTCGGGCAGGTGCGGCCGAGCGAGGGCCGCAAGCGGATGGAGATCCAGGTGAAGGCGCCGGACGGGACGTGGATCCCGATCCAGACCTACGAGACGCGCTCAGCGGGCGACATCGACGTGCGGCCAGAACACGACGTCCTTCCTGACCGACACGGAGGGCTTCTACCTGCGCGTCGCGCCCTACGGCGGGCCGGCGACCTACCGCGCCCGCTGGATCAAGTCCGACGGGACCTCCGAGTACGGGATCACGATCCCGGTGCGCGAGCCGCCGCCTACGGCTGGCTGACGACGACCTTCATCCGCATCTTGCGCGGATGGTTCTCGCAGAGGATCCGCCAGGTCCCGACCCGGCCGAACTTGTGCGTGAACTTGCCGTTCGACCTGGAGCTCGGAGGCGGTCGAGATGTTGTTGCTGTCGGGCTTCTTGATCGCGACGTTGTGAAGGTCCGATCCCTTCCAAACCCAGGTGACCTTGTCGCCCTTGTTGATCTCGACGCGGTCCGGCTTGAAGAAGTTGTCCTTGACCTTGACCTCGACGGTCGCGGCGTGGGCGACGGCGACGAGGGCAAGGGCTACTGCGAGTGAGAGAGCGAGCTTGAGTCTGCGCATAGACCCCTAGAACACAGGGGTCTCGGTGTAAGTTCCGAAAACGCGTTGCAGGGACTCGACGATCTCGCCCTCGGTGCAGTGCGCCCTGGCGCATTCGAGCAACGGCTCCATCAGGTTCGCGTCGCCCGCCGCCGCAGTGCGCAGCGACATCCAGCGCGCTCTCGACCGCCTGCCGTATCGCGTCCCGAGCGGACGGCCTGGACGCGCCCGATCTGCTTGCGCTCGAGCTCGGCCGGGATGCGGAGGATGTCGAGCTCGTTCTCGTCCTCGCGCCGGTAGTCGTTCACCCCGACGATGATCCGCTGGCCCGAGTCCACCTCCTGCTGGTAGCGGAACGAGGCGTCGGCGATCTCGCGCTGCGGGTAGTTCTGCTCGATCGCGGCGACCATCCCGCCGAGCTCGTCGATCTTGCGGAAGTACTCGTACGCGGCCTGCTCCATGCGGTCGGTGAGCGCCTCGATGAAGTACGAGCCGCCGAGCGGGTCGATCGTGTTCGTGACGCCGGTCTCGTGGGCGATGACCTGCTGCGTCCGCAGCGCCACCCTGACCGCCTCCTCGGTCGGCAGCGCGAGCGCCTCGTCGAAGGAGTTCGTGTGCAGCGACTGCGTGCCGCCGAGCACCGCGGCGAGGGCCTCGACCGCGGTGCGGACCACGTTGTTGAGCGGCTGCTGCGCGGTCAGCGAGACACCGGCCGTCTGCGAGTGGAAGCGCATCAGCATCGAGCGGTCGTCCTTCGCGCCGTAGGTCTCGCGCATCTCGCGCGCCCAGATCCGGCGCGCCGCGCGGTACTTCGCGATCTCCTCGAAGAAGTCGATGTGGGCGTTGAAGAAGAAGCTGAGCCGCGGCGCGAAGTCGTCCACGTCGACGCCGCGCTCGATCGCGCGCTCGACGTAGGTGAAGCCGTCCTTCAGCGTGAACGCGAGCTCCTGCTGCGCCGTCGAGCCGGCCTCGCGGATGTGGTAGCCCGAGATCGAGATCGGATGCCAGCGCGGCATCCGCTCGGAGCAGAACTCGATCATGTCGGTGACGAGCCGCATGGCCGGCTCGATCGGGAAGCACCACTCCTTCTGGGCGATGTACTCCTTGAGGATGTCCGTCTGGATCGTGCCGGCGAGCTGCTCCGGCGGGACCCCCTGCTTCTCGGCGGCGACGACGTAGAAGGCGAGCATGATCGAGGCCGGCGCGTTGATCGTCATCGACGTGGAGACGTCGCCCATGTCGATCCCCTGGAAGAGCCGCTCCATGTCGTCGAGCGTGTCCACGGCCACGCCCTCGCGGCCGACCTCGCCCTCGGAGCGCGGTGGTCCGAGTCGTGCCCCATCAGCGACGGCATGTCGAACGCCGTGGACAGCCCGGTCTGGCCGTGGTCGAGCAGGTACCGGAAGCGCTCGTTCGTCTCCTCGGCCGTGCCGAAGCCGGCGAACTGGCGGAAGGTCCACAACCGGCCGCGGTACATCGACGGATAGACGCCGCGCGTGTAGGGGTACTCGCCCGGCAGACCCGGGTCCTCCTTGACGTCGGCCTCCGTGTAGAGCGGGTTGACCGGCTCGCCGCTCATCGTCGAGAAGAGCGTCTCGCGCTCGGGCGTCTTCAGGTACTTCTCGCGGTACCAGCGCTCTGCGTCGGTCAGGCGGGGCGGGTCGGCCACGCGCCGGAGTCTACGGGTGGCAGACCTGGACGAATGTCCGTTGCGAGGTCGCTCGCACGCCCGCACGATGGGGCGCAGTTCACGGATGAACGACCTATTCTCGCCGCTTTCTCGCAGTACTCGCAGCCTCGTGCGCCTTCGTCCTCGGCGGCGCCGCGCAGGCGTCCGCGGCATGCCTGAACGAGGACACGATCCCGACCGCCGAGAACATCGAGGCGATCCGGGCGGCATTCATCTGCCTCCACAACGAGGAGCGCGCGAAGGCCGAGGTGGCCGTCCTGCGCACCGACGAGCGACTCGCCGCCGCGGCCCAGAGGCACGCCGAGGACATGGTCGCGGACGGCTACTTCGGTCACGACACGCCCGAGGGCGTCAACCCGTTCGACCGCATGCGCCGCGAGGGCTACCTCGGTCCGCGGATTCGTGTGGAACGCCGGCGAGACGATCGCGTGGGCATCCGGTTCGCGCGCCACGCCGCGGAGCGTGATGGACGCCTGGCTCGACTCGACCAGCCAGCGCCTGACCCTGCTGGCCCCGGACTTCCGTCACATCGGCGTGGGCATCGCCCTCGGAGCGCCGGTGGAGCGCGACCCGGGCGCCTCGCCGGCCGTCACCTACACGATCGACTACGGCTGGCGGACGTCGGTCGAGTCACTGCGCAGGTGCCTGCGCCGCGCTGAGAGGAACCGCCGGCCCGCCGTTCGGCGCGCTATGCGAGCCAAGTGCCACGGGCTGGCAGCCCCACGCGAATTCTCCCTCTAGAGCGGCGCCTGCTCCGCTCGCGCAGCTCGCCGACCACGTAGCCACCGCCGCCGCCCACCAGTGCGATCGCGGCCGCGACGACCGCGATCCGCAGCCGCCGCGCGAGCTTGTCGAAGCGCATGATGCGCCAGCCCTCGGAGCGCGCGACGCTCTCGAGCTCCGCATCCGGGTTGACCGCGACCGGGTGTCCGACGGCGCGGAGCATCGGCAGGTCCGACTCCGAGTCCGAGTACGCGTATGACTCGGCGAGGTCGATCCCCTCCTCCGCGGCGCGCTCGCGCATGGCGACGGCCTTGCCCTCGCGATACGTGAACGGGCCGAGGGGCTCACCGGTGTAGACGCCGTCGCGCACCTCCGAACGCGTCCCGATCCCGCCGTCGAAGCGCAGGACGTACGCCATCATCTCGGCCATCTCCTGCGACGCGGCGGTCACGATGAAGACGCGCCGGCCGGCGTCCTGGTGCTCGTAGGCCTCGCGCAGCACCTCGGGTAGACGCGCGGCAGGACGCCCGCCAGCACCTCGTGGCCCGAGCCGCTCGAGGTCGCGCACGCGCGTGCCCGCGATCGCTTCGAGGATCCGCCGCCGCAGCGCCTCGCTGCCCGCGTCCGTCGATCCCTTCAGGCGGAACTGGACGTTCGCCCACAGGTCGCGGGCGAGCTGCTTCCTCGTCATCAGGCCGTGGCGGTAAGCGGCGCGGCCGAAGTGGATCGCGCTCGATCCCTCGATGAGCGTCTTGTCGAGGTCGAAGAAGGCGCCGGCCGTCATGACATCTCGCGCACGACGTTCGCCTGGAGGTCCGGCCGCGAGAGCGGCCCGTCCTCGACCTCGATGATCGCGCGCCTCCGGCAGGAGCTCGCGAGACGCGCGGGATCGTCCCGGCCTGCCACGAGTCGCCCTCGTGCCAGACGACCGCCAGCCGGTCGCCGAGCGCCCGCAGCTCCTCGAGCGGGCTCTCGCTCCTCGAGCCAGGACTCGATCCGCTCGAGCGTCGTCTCGGGGCTCGTGTAGGCGAGCGTCTCGTCGACGCGCGCGCGCAACGCGTCCTCGTCGAGCTGCGGGTTGAGGCTTCCGACCGTCGCCCGGACCGCGGCGCGCGGGTCGCGCCGGAGCTGCTCGACCAGCAGCTCCGTCACGTTGTCTGCGACGCGGCGAAGCCCTCCGTGCCCTCGAGGTGCTCGCGCAGCGCGGTGACGATCCCGGGCGTCACGAGCGCCGGACATGGCGTCGCCGATCCGCGCGCCATGGCGCTCGCACCGTCACGTTCACGCCGTGGCCGGCGCCGTAGCCGACGGCCGGCGGCCCGACGCTCTCGGACCAGCGCGAGCAGGTCCTCGGCGTCCGTCGCGATGTCGAACGGGCCGTCCGGCGCTCGAGCTGCCGCAGCCGCGCGGCTCCCACGTGACCACGCGGTGATCGCGCGCGAGGTCCGCCACCAGCCCTTCGTAGGTCGCGGGCGTCGCCGCGAAACCCAGCGAGAGCACGACGAGCGGCCCCTCGCCGCGCACCTCGTAGTGGATGCGGGCGCCGTCGGGACGCTCCAGCTCCGGCACTAGCCGCCGTTGACCTCCACGATCACGGCGTCGCCCTGGCCGCCGCCGGAGCAGATGGCGGCCACGCCCAGGCCGCCGCCGCGCCGGCGCAGCTCGTTCACCAGCGTCATCAGGATGCGCGCGCCGCTCGCGCCGATCGGGTGGCCGAGCGCGATCGCGCCGCCGTTCACGTTCACCTTCTCCTCGTCCACCTCGAGCATCCGCATCGAGTTGAGCGCGACCGAGGCGAAGGCCTCGTTGATCTCGAAGAGGTCGATGTCGTCGATCGAGAGGCCGGCCTTCTCCAGCGCGGCCTTCGTCGCGTTCGCGGGCGTGCGCGCGAGGTACGGGAAGTCGTCGGCGACCTGCGCCTGCGCGACGACCGTGGCGAGCACCTGCTTGCCGTTCGCCTTCGCCCACTCGTCGCTGGCCACCACGAGCGCGCCCGCGCCGTCGTTCACGCCGGGCGCGTTGCCGGCCGTGTGCGTGCCGTCCTCGAGGAAGATCGGCGGCAGCTTCGAGAGCGTCTCGAGGTTCGAGTCGGCGCGCGGCGCCTCGTCGACCTCGACGGTCGTGTCGCCCTTCTTCGACGAGATCGTCACCGGCACGATCTCCTCGGGCAGGCGGCCCTCCTCGGTCGCCGCGATCGCCAGCTCGTGCGAGCGCAGCGCGAACTTGTCCATGTCGGCGCGCGTCATCTCGAGCTCGGCGGCGACCTCGCTGGCCTCCTGGGCCATGTGCTTGCCCGAGAACGGGTTGGTCAGGCCGTCGTTGATCATCGCGTCGAGCGCCTTCGCATCGCCCATCCGGTAGCCGAAGCGGGCCTGCTTCAGGATGTACGGCGCGTTCGACATCGACTCCATGCCGCCGCCCACGCCGACCTCGAGGTCGCCCGCGCGAATCGCCTGGTCGAGGATGCCGACGCCGCGAATGCCGCTGGCGCACACCTTGTTGATGGTCTCCGACGAGACCTCCTTGGGAATGCCGCCCTTTATCTGCGCCTGGCGGCTGGGGATCTGCCCCTGGCCGGCCTGCAGGACCTGGCCGAAGACGACGTGCTGGACCTCCTCGCCCTTTACCTCAGCGCGCTCCAGGGCCGCCTCGATCGCCTTGCCGCCGAGGTCGGTCGCGTCAAGTGGGGAGAGGCCGCCTCCGAGCTTCCCGAACGGGGTGCGCGCGGCGCCGATGATCGCGGTCTTGGGCATGTGCTGGTCGTCGCTCCTTCGGTCAGAGGGAGCGGCGAACCATACCCAGGCGCCTTCGTCGGCTTGTGACCCTTAGAGGTAGGTCGGGCAGATCTCGACGTCTTCGGTGACCGACATGTCGCCTGACTTCGCCCACTTGGGGAAGAACGGCGGGTCCTGGAAGATCGACGTGCTGATGCACTCGAACTGAGGCCTCGTCGGCTGGTCGCTCGGCGAGAGGATGCGCGGGCATGTGCGGCTCGTAGCCGGGTCGCACGGGTTCATCGGCCAGGTTCCGCGGCGCAGCTCGTCGATGTTCGAGACGTCGTCGTGGTCCTGGTCATCCAGCCCGTCGACCACGCCGTCTCCGTCCGTGTCCTTGTCGATCCAATCGGGACGCACCGTGCCCGGGAAGGGCGGCGACCACGGCTCGAAGTCGTGCATGCGGTACTCGTAGACATTCGCGAGGCCGTCGTTGTCGAAGTCGCGCTCGTCGTCGGACAGGATCCCGTCGCGGTCCCAGTCGTTCCACACCTTCCCGCCCGACGGGCTCCGGCGCGGTCTGTCTGGTCGCCGTCGCTGTAGTCGATCGGGTACTTCGCGCCGCCGAGCCACCACACGGCGTGCTCGGCCCATGCGTGGAGCCCGTCGCCGTCGTGGTCCACCGTCCGCGTCGGCGAACAGCGCGTTCGGGATACGGCCGCTTGCCCGGGTACGGAAGCGCGTTCGTGTTCAGGTCGAGCGCGGATATGTACTCCCAGCCATCGAGCAGCTTGTCGCCGTCGCTGTCGGCGACGCACGGGTTGGTGCGCGCGGTCTCCTCGATGCTGTCCGGCAGGAAGTCGGCGTCGTCGTCGGTGTCGGTCGGGTTGGCGATCCCGTCCTTGTCGCAGTCGCCGCCCACGTCGGGGCCGACCATCGGCTGGGACATGACGCCCCTCGCAAGCCGGCTCATGCGGCGCGCGATGATCTTGATGCGGAACTTCCTCGCGACCTTCAGGCCGTTCGCGTCGGTCGGCAGCAGGCGCTCGAGCTTCTTCGGCACGATCACCGTGAGCTGCGTCTTGGTCGAGTGCTCGGAGCGCACGTAGCTGACGCGGCCGTCCTTCGCCACGAACACGACGGTGTTCTCGGCGTAGCCGGGCGTGAAGTAGAAGCCGTTGATCGTCAGCTCCTCGCCGACGCTCACGTTGAGGGGCGAGACGCTCTTCACGTAGGGGCGCGGCTTCCGGGCATCGGCAAACGGGGCCGTCGCGAGGAGGGTCAGGAGGGAAAGCAGCGCTATGGAACGCGCGTGGCGCATCGATTCCGGTTTCGGCCCACGCGTGCGGGTACTGCATCAGCGTGAGTTCGCCCTCCACCAAACGTCCAGTCGCCCTAGACTGCCCCGCCGATGCCGCCCATTGAGGTAACCGTCCGCCAAGGAGAGCCTGGGGATACGCAGGCCGACACCCGCGTCTGCGGCCTCTTCGACGGAGGCTCCCTGACCGACCCGAAGCTCCAGGAGCTCGTGGATGCCGGCGAGGCCAAGGGCACGCTGAAGCGGCTCTGCGTCACGCACGAGGAGGCGCCTGGCGGCGGGCAGCGACGGGTCATCATCGCCGGCCTCGGCAAGGAGGACGAGTTCAACGCGGAGAAGGCGCGCGTGGCCGCGGCGGCGGCAGTAACCCGGGCCAAGGAGATCGGCGCCGAGGCGCTCTCATGGGCGGCGCCCGAGAAGGACGGCGCGGTCACCGGGATCATCGAGGGGACGCTGCTCGCCCTCTACGAGTTCGACCGCTTCAAGTCGTCGAAGGACGAGGACGACGACAGCGGCGGCGGCATCAAGTCGCTCGAAGTCGTGGGCGGCGACGAGGACGAAGCCACGACGGCGCGGATCACGGCCGACGCGCAGAACGCGGCGCGCGACCTGCAGAACATGCCGGGGAACCTCTGCACCCCCGACTACCTCTCCTCGCGCGCGCGGGAGATCGCAGATGCGCACGATGCCGTCTCCGTCGAGACGTTCGGCCGCGATCAGATCGCCGAGATGGGCATGGGCGCGTTCACCGCGGTCGCCCAGGGAGCCGACACCGAGCCGCAGCTCATCGTGCTGCGCTACCAGGGCGGCGGCGACGGCCCGCACCTGGGCTACGTCGGCAAGGCGGTGACCTTCGACACCGGCGGAATCTCGATCAAGCCCTCGTCGAAGATGCACGAGATGAAGTTCGACATGTCGGGCGGCGCGCGCCGTGATCGAGGCGATCGACGCGATAGCGGCGCTCGGGCTGCCGGCGCAGATCACGGCGGTCGTGGCTGCCACGGAGAACATGCCGAGCGGCCACGCGGTCAAGCCGGGCGACATCGTCACCGCGATGAACGGCAAGACCATCGAGGTGAACAACACGGACGCCGAGGGCCGCCTGGTCCTGGCCGACGCGCTCTGTTACGCGCGCGAGCAGGGGGTCGAGCGGATCGTCAACTTCGCCACCCTGACGGGCGCGATCATCACCGCGCTCGGGCACACCTACGCGGGGCTCTTCTCAAACGACGACGACTGGTACGGCGTCGTCGAGGAGGCGGGCCGGGCGACCGGCGAGGAGGGCTGGCGCCTGCCGCTCCACGCGGAGTACGCCGAGTCGATCAAGGGCAAGTACGGCGACATCTCGAACCTGGGCGAGGCCGGCGCGGCCGGCTCGATCGCGGGCGCCGAGTTCCTCAAGCACTTCGTGGACGACACGCCCTGGGTGCACGTGGACATCGCCGGCACCGCCTGGGGCATGAAGCGCAACTACGTCGGAAGCGGCGCCTCCGGCTTCGGCGTCCGGCTGATGATCGAGCTGGCCCGCAGCGCCAGCTAGTCGTCGGTCCTTGCGCTCGGCCTCGGCGCGCTCCTCGAGCTTCTTCTTCAGGTAGGCCGCCTTCGCCGCGCGGGCATCGTGCGTGCCCGTGTCGTCCTCGGTGTGGCCGTGCTCGGCGGCCTCCCGCTCGCGCTGCTCCTTGCGCTCCTGCTCGAGCCGTAGCTCGCGCGTGGTCGGGTCCTCTTCGCGCTCACACGCCAAGTATCGCCGCTTCAGGCGTCTCTCGGCATCGGCGCACGCGTGCCGGCCACGGCCCCCGCCGTCGCCGCCATCACGCAGGCGATCCCAACCAGCTCGCGCGCGCCGAGGCTCTGGTCGAGCACGAGATAGCCCGGCCAGCGCCGCCACGGCCGGCTCGAGGCTCATCACGATCCCGAAGACGTGCTCGGGCATCAGCCGCAGCGCCTCGAACTCGGCCGAATACGGGATGACCGAGGAGAGCACCGCCACGCCCGCGCCGATCAGGAGCACCTCGGGGTCGAGCAGCGCATCGCCAGCAGCGCCGATGCCGACCGGCAACAGGAGCGCGGCGGCGACGCACATCGCGAGCGAGAGACCCGTGCCGCCGGGGAAAGCGCGGCCCGTGCGGGCGCTCAGCAGGATGTACGCAGCCCAGGCCGCGCCCGCGATCAGCGCGTAGAGCACGCCCAGCGCGTCCAGGTCACCCGTGCTGCCCGGCGCGGCGATCAGCACGATCCCGACCGCCGCGAACCCGACCCAGGCCAGGTCGAGCCTGCGCCGCGAGCCCGCGATCGCCACGCCCAGCGGCCCGACGAACTCGAACGTCACCGCCAGACCGAGCGGAATCCGGTCGAGCGACTCGTAGAAGAAGAGGTTCATAACCGCGAGCGAAGCGCCGAAGCCGATGACCAGCCGCCATTCGTCGCGGTTATGGCCGCGCAGGGACGGCCGCCACATGAGCGCGAGCAGGAGCGCCGCGACACCCACGCGGATGAGCACCGTCCCCGCGGCCCGCGCCTCATCGAAAAGCGTGGCGGCGAGGGCCGCCCCGAACTGGACGGAGCCCATGCCGACGGCGAGGAAAAGGAGTGCCCTGGGAGCCACGCGACCTGCCACGATTTCAGGTATGCGCGACCTGCCCATCGCCTGCTCGCTCGACGCGGACGCCCTCCAGCAGCGGCTGGACGAGGTCCGCGCCGTGGGCCGCGAGGCGCTGCTGGGCACCGCTTCGGACGGAACCTTGCGCTTTCGCGCCACGCCCGCGACCCGAGCGCGCCTCGAGGCGATCGTCGCCGCTGAGGCCGAATGCTGCGCGTTCCTCACGCTCGACCTCCGCGAGGCGGACGGCGAGCTTCGGCTGACGCTGTCAGCGCCCGAGGGCGCGGAGCCGGTGGCCGCGGAGCTCGCCGGGGCGTTCGCCGGCAGGTGAGTCGGCGCACCAGGGCGAATTTCTTCATCAGAAATTCACGTTGCAACGGAAACTCTCGGGGTACTTACCACGTTCGGAGAGTGAGAACTGGATTCAAGTCCTGTTCTTAGATGCCGAAGGACTAGACAAATGGGAAGCACCGAACTCCACATCTGCACCGCCTGCGGAGCCGGGCACGTTGAGATCAACACCCGGCTCCCCATCGGCTACTGCCGCTGCGAGCAGATCGAGCTCGGCTGCCCCGACTGCGGTGCGACGCGCTCCGGCGTCTTCGACGAGGAAGACATCGAGCGGTTTGAGCGTCGCGCTCAGCGCGCCTTCATCTAGCGGTTCTTAAAGCCGTCCGCTAGCGAGACGAGCTCGAACACCATCGAGTGTCGCGCGCCCGCGCGCACGCCCGCCAGCTGCCGCGGAACTTGCCGTCCTCGTAGTGCAGGCGCAGGCTGCCGACCCGGTGCCCGTCGCGCAGCACGCGAACGAGCGGCCGTCCCGTCTTCGACCCGTGCCCCCGAGGCGTAGCGGGCCGTGAGGCTCAGCCGGAAACGGCCGTCGCGCCATCTCGCACGGACCGGGTTCGGAGACGATGCACGTGCACGGCGCGACCTCGAACTCGTCCGAGGTCACCTCGTCAACGCGGATCCGGTGCAGGCCGAGCGGGCTGTGGAAGGCAGGCTGCCAGCGCGCGGACCACGCCCCGTCGCCCCCCTGGTCCAGGAGGACATCGCCCGCCTCTGCGCTCGCAACGACCTGCCAGAACAGCCCATACCGGCGCTCGACGACGACCGAAGCGGGCGCCTCGTCGCCGGTCCACGCAATCTGGAGAGCCTCGCCCCGCTTCACGCTCTGCGGCTGCTCGGTGATCTCGGCCGCGCGCGCGGGCGCCGCCAGGACCAGGACGGCCAAGAGCCGCGACCAGGATAGATTTGGCACTAGTGGGCATACCGGTCCTCTGGCACCTGGACATCTCGCACTTCAACGAGAAGGCGCGCTGGGCGCTCGACTTCAAGGGAATTCCTCATGAGCGTCGATCCGTGTTTCCGGGCATGCAGGAGCTCCGCGCACGCACGCTGCGCGGAGGAACCTCCACGTTGCCCGTAATAGACGTCGATGGGACCCGAATCGGCGATTCGACCCGAATAATTGAGGAACTGGAGCGGCGCTGGCCAGATCCGCCCCTCTATCCGGCGGACCCTGACGAGCGTAAGAAAGCCCTCGAATTGGAGGATTTCTTCGACGAGCACTGCGCGCACGACATGCGACGCGTGCTGTTCGATCCCATGCTGAAGCACCCGGAGCTGATGGCGGAGGCCACGGGTACCGACCGCCGCCGCGGCGGATCCGTCATGGGGGTCCTGTTCCCGATCATCAACCGCGCCGTGCGCTTCAAGTACGACGTGAATCCCGAGAGTGCCGCCAAATCACGCGAGGTGGTGGTCGCGGCCATGGACCGGATCGAGGCCGAACGCGGACCGTCGGGCTACCTCGTCGGCGACTCGTTCAGCGTCGCCGATCTCACGGCGGCGGCGATTTTCTCCGTGCTCGTGCGCCCGCCCGAGTTCCCTTACCACCAGGTCGATCCGGCGCGCGACCCGCCCGAGCTGAGAGCATTGGTGGCGAGCCGCTCGCAGATCGCCCGCGTGGAAGTACGTGCTCGACATGTACGCCCGCCACCGCGGGACGAGCGCCGAGGTGGCGGCCGCCTAGCGCGCTTGCGCCACCGCGCGGGTTCGCGCGCACAACATCCCACGCCAGCCCGGTCTTCTCGAGCACCCAGACCACCCCGGCGCCGACGTCGACCTGCCACCGCTTGAGGCCGTGGCGCGCGGATGTCGGGAAGGCGTGGTGGTTGTTGTGCCACGACTCGCCGAACGACAGCGGCGCGAGCCACGCGAGATTGCGCGAGTGATCGCCGGTGTCGTAGTCGCGCCGGCCGAAGTAGTGGCAGAGCGAGTTGATCGAGTAGGTGACGTGGTGGAGCAGGAACATCCGCACGAGGCCGCCCCACAGGAGGCCCGGTGAGCGCCGCGTGGAACGAGCCGCCGATCGCCCAGCCGAGCCCGAACGGCACCGCCAGGCCGGCCAAAACCCACACCACGAACGTGCGGTCGACGAACCTGATCATCGGATCCTTCAGCAGGTCGGGGGCGTAACGGGTCTTGAGCGCCCGCTGGTCGTGGACGAAGAGCCAGCCGAGATGCGCGTGCGCGAGCCCCTTGAGCGTGCCTCGCAGGCCACCGCCGTGGTCCACGTGCGGGCTGTGCGGGTCGCCGGGCTCGTCGGAGAACGCGTGGTGCTTGCGGTGGTCGGCGACCCACGAGATCACGGGCCCCTCGACGGCGGCCGAGCCGAGAATCGCGAGCGCGGCGCGCACGGGTCGCTTCGCCTTGAAGGAGCGATGGGTCAGGTGGCGGTGAAAGCCGACCGTGATCCCCAGTCCCGTCAACGGGTAGACGATCGCGAAGACGATCAGGTCGCTGGTGTGGAGCGCCTGCTCCCACAACTGCCAGCCGACGACGCCGAGCGACACGATCGGCAGCACGGTGATGGTGCCGGTGAGGAAGCGGTCGAGGGTTTCATTCGCGACTGGCTGTACGTCGTCTCTCTGCATGGTGCTACCTCCGGTCGAACTCCCTATGGAGGCGAAGTCCGTGGGCGATTTCACGCACGTCCCTCACCTGGTCGTCCAGTACGTATGTAATTCCAACCCCGCTGCGTCCGGCTCGCGCGGTACGTCCGACGCGATGGACGTACGCGTCGCGATCCGGCGGCGCATCGAAGTTGATTACGTGGGTGACATCGTCGACGTCGATTCCTCGTGCGGCGACATCCGTCGCGACGAGCGTATCGGCATCGCCGGTGTGGAAACTCTTCAGCGCGCGCTCGCGCTGGCCCTGCGTCTTGTCGCCGTGCATCGCAACGGCAACGACGCCACGCGCTTTGAGGCGTTTCACGAGCCGGTCGGCGCCGCGCTTCGTCCGGACGAACACGAGCGTCCGCCCGCGTTCGCCGTCGCCGAGGTGCTCGACCAGGGTGTCGAGCTTCTGCTCGTGGCGGACCTCGACGAACCGGTGGTCGGTTCGGCCGGTCCGTTCAGCCGCCGGCTTGTACTCGTGGCGTGCAGCGTCTTGCGTGTACCTGTTCGCGAGCCGGCCGACCTCGCCGTCGAGCGTGGCCGAGAAGAAGAGCGTCTGGCGGTCCTTGGGCGTCTCGCGAAGGATCCGGTCCACGGGCGGGCGGAACCCCATGTCGAGCATCCGGTCGGCCTCGTCCAGCACGACGATGCCAACGCGATTGAGGCGGATGTCGCCGCGCCCGATCAGGTCCTCGAGGCGGCCCGGCGTCGCGACCACGATGTGCGCCTTGCGCACGGCCGCAACCTGGGCTCGAAAACCGGTACCGCCGTAGACGGCTGCGACGTGAAGCCCGCGTGCGCGGGCGAGCGGCTTCGTCTCTTCGACGATCTGGAGCGCGAGCTCGCGCGTGGGCGCAAGGACTAGCGCGGCCGCCTTGGGGTCGGCGCGTTCGACCAACTCGACGAGCGGCACCGCGAAGGCAAGCGTCTTGCCCGACCCGGTGGGCGACTTGACCAGCACGTCGCGTCCGTCGAGGACGTCCGGGACGACCTGCGCCTGAACGGGAAACGGCTTCGTTACACCGCCCGCGCGAAGAGCGCGCACCACGTCTTTCGATACGCCGAGATCGGCGAAGGATTGGTTTGACATCTGTACTCCTTTACTGGCGGTCGCCGACGGCGTCCGCTCGGTCTGGGAAGTCCAATGGCCCCAGAGCGCTGTGCGTAAAGGAGACGAGAACCTCACGGGCGGATGGTCCGCCCATGTACCCCACGGTAGCAGGGGTTTCGGCTCAGCCGGCGCGTCGTGACTGCTGTTTGGAGAGTCGCGCGTTGAGGTCGCGCAACTGCTCCGCCTCGCGATCCATCTCCGCCGCTGTGCCGACCGAGCGGCAACGCTCTCCCGTCGACTTCTTGTCGACCTGCGCACGCTTGTGTGCCTCCGCGTTGCGGCTGCGAGATCGCGTCGCGCTGTTCCTTCCATGCAGCGTCGCCGCTCTTTACTGGGGACTCCTCGGTCATCTCTCCGTCCTTGCAGCTTCTCGTTCCCGACCACAGGGGGCGCGAGAAGCATGAGCACCCAGCGTGGAACTTCCCTACTGAGGGTACTGCGCGGCCCAACAGAAAGGGCCCGCCTGAGCGGGCCCTTTCAAAGCTCGATCGGACGGGTCGTCAGATGAGCTGGACGTTTACCGCGCGCGGACCCTTGGGGTCGTCCTCCTGGTCATAGGAGACGCGCTGGTTGTCCTGCAGCGTCCGGAAGCCCTCGGCCACGATCGCGGTGTGATGGACGAAGAGGTCCTTGCCACCCTCGTCCGGCGTGATGAAGCCAAAGCCCTTCTCGTCACTGAAGAACTTGACGGTTCCCTGTGGCATGGATTCCTCCGTTTGTTTTGAGCCACGTACCGCGGAGGAAGCTTCACTGGAGCGACGACCTGCGAACACGTCTGCACTTCTTCGCCGGGTTTTACCCGGCCGTACACGCCCGAAATTAGCAGCTATTTGACGATTCGGGCAGGCATTGCAAGGGCAAAAATTCAAATTTGTGACGCCCGCATTCCGCGACACCGGCTCGCCCCCGCTCGACGCCCAGACCGATTTCTCCCGCGCGCGCAGGCGGCGCCTCCTCGACCGGCTGACCGCTCGGCTCCGCCGCAAGCCGGCCGGCTCCAACCTGATGCTCCCGTTCGAGGAGGTCGTCGAGGCGCTCGGCTATCGCGGCGAGCGGCGGCTCGGGCTGCAGACGATCCCCCTTGACACGATCGTCGGCTCCGTAGACCGCACGCGCGACTTCGACCGGCGCTTCCGCCCCACTTCACGCGGACACGCGGCGCTGGGAGCGGATGGCGACCGCCGCCAGGCGAGGCGAGGCGTTCCCGCCGATCGACGTCTATCGGATCGGCGAGGCCCACTTCGTGAAGGACGGCCACCATCGAGTCTCGATCGCACGCGCCCAAGGGCTGCCCGACATCGACGCCTACGTCACGGAGGTGCTGACCGCGCTGGGCGCCGAGAGAACGATCACGCTGCGCGACCTGCCGTTCAAGAGCCACCAGCGGCTGTTCTTCGAGCGCGTCCCCCTGCCGGCCGAGGCGCGCGAGCGGATCAAGCTCGCGGACGAGGAGCAGTTCGCGATGCTCGCCGAGCAGGTGGAGGCGTGGGGATTTCGCGTCATCCAGGACCTGCGCGAGCCACTCGAGCGCCGCGAGGTCGCACAGCGGTGGTTCGACGACGAGTACGTCCCGGTCGTGGAGCTCCTGCGCGAGGCCGACCTGATCGGCAAGCTCACCGAGACCGAGGCCTACATGAAGATCTCAGGCCTGCGCTACATGCTGCTGCGCACGCACGCCTGGGACGAGGACGTGATCGAGCGGCTCCGGCGGGAGCTCGGCCGCTAGCCGTTTCTAAAGAGGGTCTGACCCTCTTTAAGAAGCCCGAGCGCAGCGAGCGGCCGTCGCTCGGGTCGAACAGCTGTATGTGCGGGGCGTCGATCCAGAGCTCGATCTCCTCGCCCTCCTTCGCGTCCGACTCCGCCGACAGCCGCGCCGTCACCCGCCCCTCCTCCGAAGACGGCAGGTCCGCGGCGCCCGCGTCCTGCGCGAGCTCCTCGAGCTCCTTCGACTCGACGCCGCCGTGCCCCTCGATGTTGAAGTGCACGTATAGCTCCGATCCCATCGACTCGAGCACGTCGATCTTCGCCTTGAAGGTCGTGCCGCGGCTGCGAACCTCCTCGTCGACGAGCTTCGCGTCCTCGAAGTGCTCCGGCCGGATGCCCGCGATCACGCTCGCCCTTCGCGTCGGCTGCCCTCCGGAACATCCACCTCGGCCATCGGCAGCTTCAGCTTGCCGCCCTCGGCCGTCGCCGGCATGAAGTTCATCGAAGGCGACCCGATGAAGCCGGCCACGAAGAGGTTCTTCGGGTTGTTGTAGAGCTCCATCGGCGTGTCCACCTGCTGGATCTCGCCCGCGCGCATCACCGCGACGCGGTCGCCGAGCGTCATCGCCTCGGTCTGGTCGTGGGTCACGTAGACCGTCGTCGTGCCCATCCGCTGCTGGATGCCGGACTACCTCGGTGCGCATCTGCACGCGCAGCTTCGCGTCGAGGTTCGAGAGTGGCTCGTCCATCAGGTACGCCTTCGGGTCGCGCACGATCGCGCGCCCCATCGCTACTCGCTGGCGCTGTCCGCCCGAGAGCTGCGACGGCTTGCGGTCGAGGTGCTGCTCGAGGTCGAGCACCTTCGCCGCCTCGCCCACGCGCTTGTCGATCTCCGCCTTCTCCATCTTCCGGAGCTTCAGCGGGAACGCCATGTTGTCGCGCACCGACATGTGCGGGTAGAGCGCGTAGTTCTGGAAGACCATCGAGATGTCGCGGTCCTTCGGCGCCTTCTCGTTCACCACCTCGTCGCCGATCTTGAGCTGGCCGTCGGTGATGTCCTCGAGGCCGGCGATCATCCGCAATGCGGTCGACTTCCCGCAGCCCGACGGGCCGACGAGGATCATGAACTCGCCGTCCTGGACGTCCAGGTCGATGCCCTTCACGGCCTCGAAGCCGTCGGGATAGCGCTTCGTGACGCCCTCGAGCTTGATCTCGGCCATTCGCTCTCCTCCTAGCCCTTGACGGCCCCGGCTGTCAGCCCGGCGACGATCCGCCGCTGGAAGATCAGGACCATGATGATGATCGGAATCGTGACCACGACCGCGGCCGCCGAGATGGCGCCCGTCGGGTCCTCGAACTGCGAGCCGCCCGTGAAGAACGCGAGCGCCGCAGGCACGGTGCGCGCGTTCTCGGTCGACGTCAGCGTGTTCGCGAAGATGAAGTCGTTCCAGGCGAAGATGAAGACGAGGATCGCGCTGGTGAAGACGCCCGGCGCGGCCAGCGGCACGATCACCTTGCGGAACGCCTGGAACGGCGTTGCGCCGTCCACGCGTGCGGCCTGCTCGAGCTCCCACGGGATCTCGCGGAAGAACGCCGACAGCGTGTAGATCGCGAGCGGGAGCGTGAACGTGAGGTACGGGATGATCAGCCCGAGCCAGGTGTCGAACAGGCCCGAGCGAGCGCCACATGTCGAACAGCGGGCCGATGATCGAGATGGCCGGGAACATCGCGATCGCGAGCGCGCCGGACAGGATCAACGCCTTGCCCGAGAAGTCGAGCCGCGCCAGCGCGTAGGCGGCCATCGACGCCAGCACGATCGAGATCAGCGTCGAGATCGTGGCGATCCCGATCGAGTTGACGAGCGCCGCGTTGAACAGGTTCGTCGAGAAGATCTGGTCGTAGTTGTCGAGCGTGAACGTCTCGGGGATGAACTTGCCGTCGCCGATGTCAGCCGGCGGCTTGAGCGACAGCGACGTGATCCAGATCACCGGGATCAGCGCGTACAGCAGCACCATGAGGATCGCGATCGACCAGAGGACCTTCTCGCGGCCTGTCGTCTCCACCTAGGTCTCCCCCCTCTGCTGCGCGGTCGAGGCGCCGAAGCCCTTGACGAACAGGACCGCGATCAGGATCACGCACATGAAGATCAACACGGACACGGCCGAGCCCAGGCCGAGGTTCACGCGGTTGATCAGGACGTTGTAGCCCAGGATCGACACCGATTCGGTGTCGTTCGCCCCCCTCGTCTGGATGAAGATCGTGTCGAAGACGCGGAACGCGTCGAGCGTGCGGAACAGAAGCGCGACGAGGATCGCCGGCTTCATCAGCGGCACGGTGATCCGGAAGAAGCGCTGGAACGGGCCCGGCGCCGTCCACCCTGCGCCGCCTCGTGCAGCTCGTCCGGCACGAGCGCGAGGCCGGCGAGCAGGAGCAACGCCATGAACGGCGTGGTCTTCCAGACCTCGGTCATGACGATCACGACGAACGAGCCGCTGCGCTCGCCGAGCGGATTCGCGTCGTCGGAGATGAGCGGCAGCCCCTGCACGAACCCGGTCGCGGGGTCGAACGCGTAGCGCCACGCGAACGCCGCGACGACCGTGATGATCCCGTACGGGATCAGGACCGTCGCGCGCACGGGCCCGCGGCCGAAGATCGCTCGGTGCATGACCAGCGCGATCAGCATCCCGAGCACCAGCTCGAGCGCGACCGACGAGACCGTGACCACCAGCGTGTTGAAGAAGGCGGACCACCACGTGCTCGACGTCAGGACGTCGACGTAGTTCGCGAGCCCGACGAACTCCTTGTCGTCAGGGAAGCGAAGGTCGTACTTCTGGAGCGACAGGTAGATCGCGTAGCCGATCGGATACGCCGGTCACCAGCAGCATCACGATCACCGCCGGCGCGCACAGCATCCACGCCAGGTTGCGCTCCTCCTTCGCCCTGGCGGTCGGAGCGGCCATCAGAAGATCTTCCCTTCGGCCGCCTTGTCGAGCTTGTCCTCGAGCTCCTCGACGACGGAGCCGGGATCGATCCCATCAGGCGGGTGGAACGTCTTCTGGATCGCGAGCGAGATGTCCGAGTACGCCGGGTTGACCGGGCGCGGCACGCCCTCGTCGAGCGACTGGCGCAGGAGGTCGCCGAACGGGAACGCCTTCTTGACCTTCTCGTCCTCGTAGAGCGACTCGGTGGTCGGCGCAAGCCCGCCGAGCTCCGCGGCGACGATCTGGTTCTCGGGCTTCGCGATGCACTGCGCCGCCTCGAACGCGAGGTCGGGGTGCTTGGAGTAGCGCGCCGATGCCGAGGTTGATCCCGCCGAGCGTCACCTTGCTCGGCGTGTCCTTGTCGACGCGCGGATAGCGCGCGAAGCCCATGTTCTTCTGGGTTCCCGCCTCGGCCGCGCTCGCCCAGACGAAGCTGTAGTTGACCTGGAAGTCCGAAGCGCCCGACTCGAAGCCGAGGCGCGCCTGGTCCTCCTTGTTGTTGGACATCCCCTCCGGCGGCGCCTCGTCGGCGACGCGCTTGATGATCTCGGCCGCGCGCGCGGCGGTGTCGTCCACCTTGACGTCGCCGTTCTCATCGACGAGCGAGCCGCCGGCGCGAGGCGATCAGCGAGTTGATCCAAACGGTGTAGCCCTCGTAGCGCGCCGCCTGGACCTGGATGCTGCTGCCGTTCTCCGCCGCGATGTCGATGATTTCGTCCCACGTGTAGTTCTCGGGCAGCTCCTTGATCGCGGTCCTTGCGGTACCAGAGGAGCTGCGTGTTCGTGGTGAACGGCGCCGCCCAGAGCTGGTCGTTGTACTCGGCGGTGCGCAGCGGCCCGTCGAGCTTGCCCTCGCGCGCGGAGTCGGCGCGATCGCCCTCCCACGGCAGGATCCAGCCCGCCTCGGCGAACTCGGCGGTCCAGATGACGTCCATGCCGATGATGTCGATGTCCTCGTCCTCGGCGGCGAGGCGGCGCGCGACCAGCTCCCGCTGCTGGTCGGCATCCGTCGGGAGCCGGTTGTACTCGAGCGAGTAGCGTCCGTTCGCCTCCTTCGAGCAGTCGTTGAGCGCCTTTTCGAAGGCGCCGCCCGGCTCGTTGAAGGCGTAGAAGGTGACCGTCGGGCCGCTTCCTACGCCCTTGTCCTCTTCGAAGCCGCAGCCTGTGATCGCAAGTGCTGCGGCGATCAGGCTCGCCGCCATCGTGGCGGCTGTACGACTCCTCTCCATCCCGCTGGAGTAGTTTCCGAGCTCGTCAGTTTTGACACATGAGTTTGTGCCGCTGCTGCGATCAGGGCCTTCGTCTTCTCGAGGAGTGGTGTGCGCTTCCAGTCGAGTGGCGTGCGGTAGGCGTCGCGGCCGTAGCGGTCGCCGCCCGTGTCGGGCCCGTTCTGCATCCCGAACTCGTCGCCCTGGTAGATGAAGACGGTCCCCGGCAGGCTCAGCAGAAGCTCGAGCGCCTCCTCGGCGTGCTCCGGCCCGACGCGTGAGGCGAGCCAGCCGAAGTCGTGGTTCGACATCACCCACGCCGGGCCGGCTCCGTGGCTCTGCGCAACCTCGATGGCGTCCCGGTTCATCGGGTTGAAGAGCAACTCGAACGCGAAGAAGCGGTCGAGGTGGTCGAGGTAGGGACCGACCTCGTCGCTCGGCAGGAATATCTCCCCCACGAGGAAGGAATCGGGGCCGACCGCCTCGCGGATCTTCGCGAGCGCCTCGCCGGTGCCCGGGCCGTTGCGCGAGTACCGCCCCTCGAGCTTCGCCGCTTCGGGATTGAGCGGGAACGGGAACGGCTTCGTGGCCGGCGGGTCGTCGCGCAGCTCCGGATCCTTCATCAGCCGGTCGATCGCGTCGATCCGGAAGCCGTCGACGCCGCGCTCGGTCCAGAAGCGCAGCACGTCCTGCATCGCCTCGACAACCTCGGGGTTGCGCCAGTCGAGGTCGGGCTGCTCGGGATAGAAGGAGTGCAGGTACCACCGCCCGCGCCCCTCGTGGTACGTCCACGCCGAGCCGCCGAACGCGGCGACCCAGTTGTTCGGCGGACCGCCGTCGCGGCCGTCGGCCCAGATGTACCAGTCCGGGTGCTCGGTGAACCACGGGTGCTCGATCGAGGTGTGGCACGGCACGAAATCGAGCAGTAGCCGGATGCCGCGCCCGTGGAGGTCGGCCACGAGCGCATCGAAGTCCTCGAGCGTGCCGAAGACCGGATCGACGCCCTTGTAGTCGGCCACGTCGTAGCCGTAGTCGGCCATCGGCGACGGGAAGATCGGCGACAGCCAGACGGCATCGACGCCGAGCTCCTCGAGATGGTCGAGCTTCGACCTGATCCCCGGCAGGTCCCCGACCCCGTCGCCGTTCGAGTCGCAGAACGAGCGCGGGTAGATCTGGTAGACGACGCCGTCGCGCCAGCTCACCGCGCGGAGGCTAGAACGAGAAAGGGCCCGCCGAAGCGGGCCCTTTCGAAAGATCGACGAAGCAGGCCTTAGAGCGCCTGCACGTTGACGGCCCGCGGGCCCTTTGCGTCGGCCTCTTCGTCATACGACACCTTCGCGTTCTCCTGAAGCGAGCGGTAGCCGTCGCCGATGATCGCGCTGTGATGGACGAAGAGGTCCTTGCCACCTTCGTCCGGCGTGATGAAGCCGAAGCCCTTTTCGTCACTGAAGAACTTGACAGTTCCCTGTCCCATGGATTCCTCCGATGGTCTTGTGCCACGTACCGCGGAGGAAGCTTGGAAAGAGCAACGACTGCGAACACGTCTGCACTGCTTTGCCGGTGATTTGAACCGGCCCTATACGACGAAGCTAGCACCCTTTCCCAGTTTTGCGTTGATCGCGTCGAGCATCTCGGCTTCGCGCCGCGCATCGGCACGTCGCTGATCGGTGACGCGGCTCAGCGCGATCTTGCGCTCCGCGCTGCCGCGCTTGCGCGCCTGGGCGTTGCGCTCGGAGATCGCGTCGCGGTGCTCTTTCCACGCGGCGTGGCCGCGCTTAGCCTCGGGCTCCGCGGGCGTGCCGTCGGGTGACTCAGCCATTGCTTCCGTCCTAGCCGGCCTCTGCGGTCTTGGGCCACAGAGGATGCGAGAAGCCATTGGCATCCGAGTGTGGAACGTCTCTATGAGGATAGGGCCTACGGGCCCGTGCGTCGCGTGAATTCCTCGTAGTCGTCCGTGAGCTGCGGCGATCCCCAGGTCTTCTGGGCCAGGATCTCGAGGCGCGGCGCGATCCCCGCGGCGATCTCGTCCTGGGACATGTTGTCCGGGTCGTCGTTCCAGACGTTCAGCTGCGCGCCCAGCTGCCGCTCTGCGTCCTTCGCCACCTCGAACCGCGCGCCGCCCGGGTCGCCGCCCGTCCAGCGCGTCGACCACGGCCCCTCGAACACGTACGGGTTCCAGTCCTCGTACATCTCCTGCTCGGTCGCGCGCAGGCTCATCAGCGGGCCGCCGGTCACGTAGTAGAGCGGCCACCAGCCGGCGTTCTGGACGAAGTGCCCGGCGCTCATCAGCTCCTCGGGCGCCGGCGAGTTGCGGTTCTCCCACCACTCGACCGCGGCGTCGGGGTCGAGCGTCACCGCGCTGCCGCCCTCGATCCCGTCCGACCACACGCGCAGGTGCTTGTCGGCGCGCTTCACGATCCCGGCGACGAAGTTGACGAAGTCGAGCACCGCGTCCTTCCCGTTCGCCTCCTCGCCGTACTTCTCGTCCGCGTACGCCTCGAGCTGCGGATACAGCTCGTAGTCCTGCTCGGTCGAGACGATGCCGAGGTACTCGTCCGCCCCCGTGTGCCACCACGGCCCAGGGAAGAGCGGCAGGTACTCGCCGAGCAGGTCGGCGATGAACTCGCGCGCCTCCGGCAGCGTGACGTCGAGCTTGTCGGGCTGCTTCTGCCCGGCGGCGTTCTCGAGCTGCAGCTCCGGATGGGCCGCGAGCGCCGCCTCGAGGTGCCCCGGCGCGTCGAGCTCGGGCACGATCGTCACGTGACGGCGGCGCGCGACCTTCACCAGCTCGCGCACGTCCGCCTTCGTCAGGTGCGGGTCGCTGACGATCTCGGGGTGCGTCTCCGACTCGAGCCGGAAGCCCTGGTTGTCGGAGAAGTGCAGGTGGAGCAGGTTGAGCTTGAGGTTCGCCAGCTCCTCGATTCGCTCCGTCAGCCACTCGCGCGAGAAGAACTGGCGGCCGTTGTCGATCATCAGCCCGCGCTCGCGGTAGCGCGGCCGGTCCCGCGCAACCCCGCGCGGGGCGCTGCCGTCCGCGAGCAGCTGGATCAGCGTGCGGCCGCCGTAGAAGACGCCGGTGGAGCTCGGCGCGGCGATCGTCACCCGGCGGCCGATCCTCAGCACGTAGCCCTCCTCGCCCCCGCGCCGCCCGAGCGCGAGCACGATGTCGCCGCGCTCGGCCCTGCGCGCGGTCCCGATGCCGAGGTCGCGCGCCAGCAGCTTCGCCTCGCGGCGGAGCGGCCTAGGCGCTACGACGCGGGCGCCGTCCCGGAGCTTGAACGCACCGCTGGCGCCGTTCCATGCGCGAACGGCGGGGACGGTCTCGGGGCGCGGGTTCTTCGCCGCCACCGCGGGTGTGGAAGCGACCGCTAGCGCCGCGGCTACGCATGCCAGGCCGAGCAGATCTCGGTGACGTGCCGGTGGTCGGTGCCGCAGCATCCGCCCACCACGTTAAGCGCCGGAAGCTTGTCGCGCAGCGCCGCGTAGCGCGCGCCGAGGTCCTTGGGGTCGCCGTCGTCGAGGTCCTCGGCCTCGTCGAGCTCGGCGTGGCTGCGCGTCGAGGCGTTCGCGCGCAGGCCCTGGACGCGGTCGCGCCACGGTCCCTCGAGCACAGAGTCGAAGTGCGTCGGGTGGGCGCAGTTGATCATGTAGTAGGCGGGGCCGTTCCGTCGGTCGCCGCCTCGACCTCCTCGATCGCGTCGCCGAGCGCCTGCCCGTTCGGCAGCCGGCCGTCCGTCTCGACCGTGAACGAGATCACCGAGGGCATGCCGGCCTTCTTCGCGGCCTGCGCGATGCCGATCGCCTCGTCCGCGTAGGTCATCGTCATCGTCGTGACCATGTCGGCGGCAGTGTCGGCGAAGACGTTGATCTGGATCGAGTGGTACTCCTCGCGCCTCGTCGGCCGACAGCAGCTGCGTGCGGGTTGTAGCCGTCGTCCTGGGGGCCGATGTTCCCGCTGATCACGAACGGCGCTGTCGTCCGACTCGAACTCCTCGCGCAGCTCCTCCATCAGCCCGATCGCCTTGCGGTTCAGCCGCTCGAGCTCCTCGTCCGAGTAGCCGATCTCCTTCGCCCAGCGCGGGCTGGCGCGCCAGGTCGGGCTCTCGAGCACGAAGCCGGTGCCGTTGTCGGCGGCGAGCTTCGCGTAGGTGCGGAAGTACCGCCGCAGCGCGTCGGTTCCCTCGTCGTCCTTCAGCAGATCGAAGGCCGCGAACAGCGGCAGGTCGAGCCCGTCGTGGAAGATCAGCGACGTCTCGAGCCGCCGTCCGTCAGGAAAAAGCTGCCGTCGAGCTGCGGGAGGTTGTGCCTGTAGCGGGAGTCCGGCACGGCCTCGATTCTCATCCCGCCCGTCGCCTCAGTCAAGCGCCGCGCCTACACTCGGCCGCAGTGGCGCGATTCCGCTTCCTGGCCCTCGGAGCCGGCATCTTCCTGCTCCTCGCCGCGGCTCCCGCGCGGGCGGCCGATGCCGTGGTCGCCGCGGTCGGCGACATCGCCTGCGACCCGAACGGAGCGAGCTTCAACAACGGCGACGGCACGGCCACCCTCTGCAGGCAGAAGTACACCGCCGACCTGCTCGGCACCGGGGCGTTCAGCGGCCTCGAGAGTGTCCTGGCGCTGGGCGACCTCCAGTACGAGGACGGCACCCTCGCGCAGTTCCAGGGCTCCTACGACCTGAGCTGGGGCAAGGCCGCGATCAAGTCGATCACCAGGCCGGCGATCGGAAACCACGAGTACCAGAACGGCACCAACGGCGTCGGCTACTGGGACTACTTCAACGGCGTGGGCGTCCAGAACGGCCCCGCCGGCGAGCGCGGCCTGGGCTACTACAGCTTCGACGTGGGCGACTGGCACGTGATCGCGCTCAACTCGATGTGCAACCAGGTCCCGTGCGGCCCCCAGCTCGCCGCAGGAGCAGTGGCTGCGGGCCGACCTCGCGGCGAATCAGGACGCGTGCACCCTCGCCTACTGGCACCACCCGCTGTGGAACTCGGGGCCCGACGGCAACTACCACGACACGCCGTTCAACACCACGGCGCTGTGGCAGGCGCTGTACGAGGACGGCGCCGAGCTCATCCTCAACGGGCATGCGCACTCCTACGAGCGCTTCGCCCCGCAGGACCCGAACGGGAACGCGGATCCGGCGCAGGGAATCCGCGAGTTCATCGTCGGGACCGGCGGCAAGAGCCTCCGCTTCCCCGGCACGATCCAGCCGAACAGCCAGAGGTACGAGAACGACCACTACGGCGTGCTCAAGCTGGTGCTGAAGCCGAACGGCTACGACTTCTCGTTCGTGAACGAAGGCGGCACGACGGTCGACTCGGGCTCGAACTCGTGTCACGGCGCGCCGCCCGTCGACACGACGCCGCCCGACACCTCGATCGCCTCCGGGCCGGACGGCGGAAGGCGCGAGCGCGACGTGAGCTACTCGTTCGTGTCCTCCGAGGCCGGCGGAAGCTTCCGGTGCCGGCTGGACGGCCCCGGCGGGGCGATCGGCAACGAGTCGTCCTGCACGTCGCCGATGACCTACACCGGGCTCGCCGACGGCCCCTACACCTTCCACGTGTACGCGCGCGACGCCGCGAACAACGCCGACCCCTCGGCGGCCACCCGCTCGTTCACGGTGGACACCGCCGCGCCGGACACCTCGATCACCTCCGGGCCCGAGGGCACGACCGAATCCACGAGCGCTGCTTTCTCGTTCGCCTCGACCGAGGCCGGCTCGACGTTCGAGTGCAGGATCGACGGCGGCGCTTGCGCCGGCTGCGGCTCGCCCGCGACCTACGAGGGCCTGGCCGAGGGCGGCCACACCTTCGAGACCCGCGCGACCGACGCGCTGGGCAACGTGGACGCGACGCCGGCGGCGCGATCGTTCACGGTCGATCCGCCTGAGGCGACGGTTCCCGACCCCGTCGACGACATCTCGCTGAAGCACTTCCGCCCGGCGGCGTACGAGATCGCGTCGGGCAGGGTCTACCGCGGGCGCGGGGCGCGCCGGCGGCTGTTCGTCGACGACGGCGACCGGCTCGAGATCGCGGCGGCGGAGAAGCGCTCCGGCAGGTTCGTGTCGTCCTTCGAGAGCTTCATGGCGATCGGCAGGGACGCGCGCAGTTCGCTCCGCAGCATGACCCTGACCTACAGCGGCTGCACGAGCGCGCGCGGCGCGAAGGTCGTGCTCAGCGTGTTCAACCACCGCACGGACAAGTGGGTCAAGGCCTTCACGTGCACCGGGCGGCGCGAGCGCAGCTTCGACTGGGACTCGTCGGCCTTCGCGCGCGACTACTTCACGAGGAACGGCACGCTCACGCTCCGGGTGAAGGGCAAGCACGACGCGCCCTTCCGCACGCGGACCGACCTGCTCGAGCTGGCCGCCTCGCTCTAGCAGTTTCTAAAGAGGGTCTGACCCTCTTTAGAAACAGCCCTCGCGCATCGACTCGCACGCGAGCGTGCCGCCCTCGAGCCAGTAGCCCGAGCGGAAGTGGAAGCTCAGCCGATCGGCGACCGGCTGGCCGGCGATCGTCGGCGGGACGTTCTGGCCTGTAGCGGGATCGAAGCGGCCGCTGCTGATCGAGTGGACGTCGGCGGAGTCGTCGAAGGCCCCGGCGACGAGCCGCGCGGTGCCCTGCGGGTCGCCCTTCAGGTAGCGGTCGAACCACGCTCGCGTGTAGTAGAGCGTCGTGACCACGCCGTAGCGGCTGCCGTTCAGCTCCGGCCACTCGGTCCAGTCGAGGTGAACCGCGGCGCGGAGTGCGATCTTCATCGTGTCGACCCCGGCCGCGCGCACGTTCTGGAAGTCGAGGTCCTTGTTCCCCGGGCCGAGCGGATCGGGCGGCGTGTCGCGCGGCTGCGGCAGGCAGACCGGCACCTGCTGGCAGTTGTAGTCGGCGGTGAAGAAGAGCGACGGCGTGCGGATCGGTATCTCGGTCGAGAGCGGCGACGACTGCGCGCGGTCCCAGGAGACGATCGCGCCGACGCGCGGATCCTCCTGGCCGAGCCGGGAGACGGCCACGCCGCCGGCCGAGTGGCCGGCGAGGCCGATGCGCGCGGCGTCGAGCTCCGCGCGGTGCGGGTTCGCGTCGGAAAGCAGCCAGTCGAGCCCGTCCTTCGTCGCCTCGTAGTGCGTGTTGTCCGTGCGCGAGCTGAGGTTGACCGTCAGCGTCATGTAGCCGGCCTCCGCGAGGCCCTCGGCCGCCCACAGGTACATCTCCTGGTTCGCCGCGCCGCCGTGCATGATCACGACGCCCGGATATGGGCCCGCGACGTCCGCCGGCGGCCGGAACAGCATCGCCGGGTACGCCCTGCCGCTCGCGCCCGTGATCGTGAGCTCGTCGAAGCGGAAGCGCTCGGGCGCGAGCACGGTGGGCTCGCGCATCGGGTCCATCGCTGTGGTGGCGCGCTGCTGCGGCCGGTTGGCCTGGGCGGCGGAGTAGAGCGGGTTCGAGTGGACGTCGAGCTCGCGCTGGGTCGCGCACCAGGCGTTCTGCGCCTCGCGCTCGTGCCACGCCGGCGTGCCCGGCTCGGCGTCGGGCGCCGGACCGGTGCAGTCGATCGGCTCTACGAGCGACTGCGCGCCCGCGCCCGTGGGCGCCGCCAGGACGCCGGCGGCGATCAGGAGGGCGGCTAGCCGCCGCACCCGGCAGCCATGTCGGCGCACGTCGCCTTCGCGCCCGTGGCCGGGTCGGTCAGCGAGTACGCCGAGCCGTAGTAGAACGACAGCGCGTGCTCGACCGGCATGCCCTCGATCTTGTAGGGCACGTTGCCGGCCTCGGGGTCGGTCGGGTTCGCCAGCGCGGCCTCGGCGCTGAAGTCGCCCGCGCCGATCGAGCTCGAGTCCGCGCCGCCGTCGAACACGGTGGTCGTCAGGCGGTCGAACGCCGCCGCGTCGCCCTTCAGGTAGCGGTCGAACCAGGCGACCGTGTAGTGCGAGGCGAAGCGCTCGCCCAGCCGGCTCGCCGGCAGCACGAGCGGGATGTAGGTGTACTCGAGGTGGGTCGCGCCGCGGAGGACGACCTCCTGGGTGTCGATGCCGGCGGCGGCCAGCGTCGAGTAGCCGCCCTGCTTCTCCAGCGGGTCGGGCCGCTCGCTCGTGGGCTGCATCCAGAAGCCGTAGTCGTTCGAGATGCCGATCGCGGGCGTGCGCGTGACCGACGTGCTCTGGTTCTCCGGCGGGATCGTCATGCCCTCGCAGTCCGCGGGCGCGCGCAGGTTGTCCCAGGCGACGATCGCCTTCACGCGCGTGTCGCACTGGCCGACCTGGCTGACGGCACTCGCGCCGAGCGAGTGGCCGGCCAGGCCGACGCGGTCGGCGTCGATGTTCGCGCGCGCGGGGTTCGCGTCGGAGAGGAAGAAGCTGAGCGAATCCTCCGCGCCCTGGTGGAAGTTGTAGCTCTGCTGGAACGGGACGCCGGTGCACTCGCCCGGGCAGTCGTCGCCCGCGAGGTCGGAGTCGCCCTGGCCCTGGACGTCGTAGGTCATCGCGACGTAGCCGTTCGCGGCGAGGTCCTCCGCGGCCCAGAAGTAGAGGTGCTGGTAGCCCTGGACCGAGCCGTCGGTGATGACGACGCCCGGGTAGCCGCCGGCCGGCTTCGGTGCGCTCGCGGGCGGCTCGAAGACGTAGCCGCGCAGGGTCGCGCCGTTCTGCGCGGGGAACTCGACGCGCGTGACCGTGCCGAGGCCGGCGCCGGTCCAGCGCGCGATCGTGCGGAACGGGTCGGCCGCGCGCGAGCCCGGCACGAGCGTGGTCAGGCCGCCGCGCGGGTTCGTCGGATCCTGCGCCTGCTCGGCGAGCGCCTCGACGTGGAGGCCCGGGGCCTGCGTGTTGTGCGCGTGCCCGAAGGCGGGGCTCCCGACCTGGTCGCGGTTGCGCAGCCCGGCGCAGAGCATGTTGCGGCGGTCGCGCTCGTCCCACTCGGGCGTGCCGGGCTCCGGGTTGCCGGCCGGCCCGTAGCAATCCTCGTTGGGGAACGGCACCGGCGCCAGCTGGGCCGAGGCCGGGGCCGCCAGGAGGAGTGCGAGCGTGAAACCGAGCAAGAGGTGGATGCGCATGGACCTGTCAACGACGCGCGGTGCTCGTTCTTGCGGCGAAAGCCGTGCAATGACGGTCCGGCCCGTTTTCGGCGCCCTCCGGCGGGAACATCGTCCCGATGCTTGGATTCACCCGTGAGGCGGTACGGGCCATTCGGGAGCTGACGGAGCCCGAGTCGGCGGACGGGCTCAGGATCCACGCCGGCTCGGGGAGGTTCGCTCGCGCGATCCAGATCGAAGTTGCCGAAGCGCCCGGCGTAGAGGACACGGTGCTGGAGGTGGAGGGCGCCCGCATCTTTCTCGACGGTGAGACGCTGCGGGTGCTCGACGACAAGGTGCTCGACGCCGACCGGACGGGCGACGAGCCGCACTTTGCGGTCCTCCAGCAGGCCGAGGGCGCGCCGATCTCGGCGCGCTAGGGCTGCACCACCTGCGCGTTGCCGCCGCCGCGCCGGGCGGGCTCGGCGGCCGCCTGCATGGCGCCGTCGCCGAGGAATGTGATCCCCGTTGCCGCGCCGATCTCGCCCGTCGGCGCGAAGGTGTGGCCGTAGTCGGCCGCGAGCGCCTGGCCCTCCGGCGACGCCGTGAACGCCTCCTCGGCCAGGGTCGACGCCGTGTTGCGCTGCGTCGCGCGCGGCGCAGCGATCGCGTCCGGCAGCGAGCGGCTCAGGTCGACCGTGTCCACCAGGAGCTGGAGGACCGTCGTGATGATCGTCGAGCCGCCGGGCGAGCCGAGCGCCATCACCGGCGCGCCGTCGCGGGTCACGATCGTCGGGCTCATCGACGAGCGCGGGCGCTTGCCGCCCTCGACGCGGTTCGGGTGCGTCGTCGAGTCGAAGTCGAAGTCGGTCAGCTCGTTGTTCAGCAGGAAGCCGAAGCCGGGCACGACGATCCCGTTGCCGCCTGTCGACTCGATCGTGAACGTGTAGGAGACGACGGTGCCGCTGTCGTCGGCCGTCGTGATGTGCGTGGTCGTGCCGGCGCGGGTGACGGTCGCCGCCGCCTGGCCATCCGGGCCGGCGCCGTCGTCGTAGGGACGTGGGTCGCCGGGCGCGACCGGGCTGGTGCCGGCCTGGTCCGGATCGATCAGCGCGCGGCGCTCGTCGGCGAAGCCGGTCGACAGCAGGCCGCTCAGCGGCACGTCGAAGAAGGCCGGGTCGGCCAGCCAGGCGCCGCGGTCGGCGAACGCGACGCGGCTCGCCTCGAAGGACAGGTGGAGCGCCTTGGTGCGATCGCCCGCGGGGTCGAAGCCGGACAGCAGGTTGAGCGCCTCGCCGACGGTGGAGCCGCCGCTCGAGGGCGGGCCCATCCCCCAGACGTCGAGCCCGCG
Source organism: uncultured Thermoleophilaceae bacterium (assembly GCA_963839405.1). Taxonomy (GTDB): domain Bacteria; phylum Actinomycetota; class Thermoleophilia; order Solirubrobacterales; family Thermoleophilaceae; genus DASPHG01. The sequence continues at coordinate 146,118 of CAWIUV010000004.1, read as the reverse complement.
GTAGGTCACGCGCGTCGGCGGCCTGCGCGGCGCGCGTGTAGTCGCGCACGTCGTTCGCGGTCATCACGCCCGGGCGCCAGGTGTGGTCGGCGTCCGGCGCGACGGGCGGATCCGTGACGGCCTCGCGCATCGCCTCGGAGACCTCGCCGCGGTAGAAGCCCTTCGGCCCGAGCCGCCCGATGCGCGCGTAGGTGTCGGCGAGGTCCGGGTTGCGGAAGACGCTGCCGACGTCGCGCGGCGTCCCGTCCGGGTCGAGGTAGAGCGCGGCGCTCGACGGGATGTCGTCGAACAACGGCACGTTCGGCTCGATCTGGCTCGCGAACGTCTGGTCGACGACGAAGCCCTCGCGCGCGACGTCGATCGCCCGGCCCCAGCGCGCGCTCGAGCGAGAAGGTGCCGTGCTGCTCGAGCGCCCTGTTCCAGCCGCGGACCGTCCCCGGCACGCCGGCGGAGAGGCCGCTGTAGCGCGCGTCGTTGAACGCGAGCGGCGCGCCGTTCTCCCAGAAGGACTCGGGATGCATGGCCGCGGGGCGGTCTCGCGCGAGTCGATCGTGGTGACCTCGCCGTCGGGGGTCCGGATGACCATGAACCCGCCGCCGCCGATCCCGCACGAGAACGGCTCGGTCACGCCCAGGACCGCCGCGGCCGTCACGGCGGCGTCGACGGCGTTGCCGTCGTCGCGCAGCGCGCCGATCGCGGCGGTGGTGGCGACGCCGTCCACGGTGGTGGCCGCGCCGCCCGAGCCCGTGGCGACCGGCTGGGTGACGTGGCTGAAGGGCGCGGCGGACGCCGTTCCGGGCGCGGCGAGCGCGGCGCTTGCGACGAGGACGGCGAGCGACTGGCGGAACGGCACGTCGGAGACCCCCCTGCGTTGACCTGGTCGGAACATCCCGCCGACCGCGGATCGCCAAACCTGCCTAGTGGGGGCTGCGCGTCCCCTCGTGGGCCGGCGGACGAGCGGTAGCCCGTGCTCCGCGCCGGGCGCGACGGCGACGACCTGGTGCACCGAGAGGTCGCCGCGCTCGAAGCCGAGCGCGGCGCCGATGTTGTGGAGGCGCCAGATGCGCTCGCGCTCGGAGCCCGCTTCCTTCGTCGCCTCCTCCTGGTTGGCGCATCTGGTTCGCGTACCAGGCGCGCAGGGTGAGCGCCGTAGTGCTCGCGGAGCGATTCGGCGTCGCGCGGCTCGAAGCCGGCCTTCTCCATCTCGGCCAGTACGCGCGAGAGCGTCTGGAGCTCGCCGTCGGGGAAGACGAACCGCCAGGCGAAGCTCTTCGGGTTGCGCTTCTGCTCCCGCGGCCGCACGATGCCGTGGTTCAGCAGGACGCCGCCGGGCTTCAGCAGCTCGCGCAGGTGGGCGAAGTAGGCCGGCAGCTGGGCGGTGCCGACGTGCTCGACCATCCCGACGCTCGCGATCTTGTCGTAGGGCCCGTCATCGGTGTCCCGATAGTCGGCGAGGCGAATCTCGATGTCGTCCTCGAGGCCGGCCTCGCGCACGCGCGCGCGTGCGAGTTCGGCCTGGGCGGGCGAGATCGTCACGCCGACCGCGCGGACGCCGTAGTGGGTGGCGGCGTGGATGACGAGCGAGCCCCAGCCGCAGCCGACGTCGAGCAGCCGCTCGCCCGGCTGCAGGTTGAGCTTGCGGCAGACGACGTCGAGCTTGCGCTCCTGCGCGATGTCGAGCGACTCGTCCGGGCTGGCGAAGTACGCGCACGAGTAGACCATCGTCGGGCCGAGGACGAGCTCGTAGAAGCGGTTCGAGACGTCGTAGTGGTGCTGGATCGCCTGCTTGTCGCGGCGGAGCGAGTGGAGGCGGCCGCGCAGGCGCGCCTCGGATTTCGGCGGCTCGGGCTCGCGGAGCGGGAGCGCGTCGAGCTTGCGCGCGGCTCGCAGCGCGGCGATCAGGTCCTTGCGGTCGATCTCGAGCCCGCGAAAGCGATCCGTGAGCTTCAGCGTCTCGCCGAGGTCGCCCTCGACGTCGAGCTCGCCGGCCACGAACGCGCGCCCGAAGCCCAGCTCGGACCGCTCGTGAATGACGCGCGCGATCGCGCGCGGGCTGTGGACGACGATGACCGGAGCGCCGTCGGCCGCGGCAGGCAGCTCGCTGCCGTCCCAGAACCGAAGCCCGATCGGCCGGCCGCCTGGGACCTTGGCGTCGATCCGCTCCGCGAGCGGCGCGAGCACGTCAGCGGCGGTCATATGAAGACGCTACCGCTGCCGCCGGGGTTTTGTGGCGTGCGCTAAAGACGACTTTTTACCTGCCGATACACCATCTCGGCAGGGCTGCCGCCTCTTGGGCAACGGAGTGTCCGGCTCCCGAAACCTATTTGGAGGTACGTGCAGTGGACGGGCAAGCAGTAGCGGGGTGGTACCCCGATCCTCAGAACGGGCAGTTCCAGCGGTACTGGAGCGGTAAGCGCGTGGACGACCCACGGTGCAACCGGCAGCAGCGCAGGCGCCGCAGGCCGTACAGCAGGTCGTGTACGTCCAGCAGGCCGGCAACGGACTCGCCGTCGGGGCTCGCGACGAGCCTTGTCGGTTTTGTCCTCGGTGGATCCCGCTCCTGTTCTTCCTCGCCTGGGCGCTGGCATCACCGGATTCATCCTCGGCCTCGTCGCCCGCGGCAAGGCGAAGCGGAACCCGGCGGTCGGTCGGAAGACGATGGCGACCTGGGCTGTTGTGCTCGGTGTCGCGGCATTCGGAATGGGATGCGTCGGTGTTGCGGTCATCGATGACGCCGTAGGCGACTTCGAGCGCGATGTCAACGCGACGTCCGACTGTCTCGACCGAGCGACACGCTCAACGAGATGGAGACTGCTGAGATGCCACGAGACCAAGGCAGCGGACGCAACTCACGGCGCAGATGAGATCCAGGCGGTGGTGGATCCGCCACAGGTAGAGCAGACGTCTCCAGCACCGACACCACTGTGTCGGAAGTGTGCGACGCAGGCCCGGACCGACGGCGACTATTGCCCGTTCTGCGGGGCCTCGTACCGACGTAAGCGGCGCCTCTCGAAGCGCGGGAAGATCATCGCCGGTGCCGTACTCGCCGCGATTCTCGCGGGCGGGATCGCCACCGGCGTGGTCCTGAAGATCCAGCACGACAGCGACGTCAAGGCCGAGCAGGCGCGCGAGGCAGAGGAAGCGCGTGAAGCCGCGAAGGATCGCGAGGAGGCGCGTGAGGAGGCCGAAGCCGAGGCCGCACTCGAGGAAATCGAACTCGCGGGCCGCCGGGACCTCAAGCAGAGTCTGCAGAAGGCGATCACCAAGGACGCAAACGAATCTGTTGCGACAGGTCTCCTGACCGGACCGATCCTCAAGACCAGCTGCAATCCGATTGGCGGAGGCAGTGAAGATCTAAGCGAGCCGACAGGCAAGTACGAGTGCCTCGCCGTGAACGAGATCAACGGGGACGGGACGTGGAAGGGTACCCATACGACGCAACGATCAATTACGAGAAGTTCTCGTACACCTGGCAATTCGCCGGCTAGCGATTAGTAGCGCCGGCGCCGCGGTCCACCGCGGCGCCCGCGTAATCGCCGAGCAGCCGCCGCGCAGGCGCTCACCGCAGTCCCATTCCCCGGTCTGCCCGGAGAAACCAAGTCGAGCGCGAACTGGAATTGCGCCGGCTTCGCTTTCAACCCGACTTCTTCTCAAGGGTACACAGTCACGCGCTTTGCGCCGGGTGAGAGCGTGATGCTGTCAAGGCCCTGACAATTCCCTTCAACCAGCAGCGTCGAGCTGGCTTGCTGACTGTTTGACAGCACGAGCGTGCGCACCATTCGATGGCGTCGTCGTAGGTAGCGTCGCTCACGTTGCGGAGCAGTAGCTCATCGACGTACCCGTTTCCCGCTCGAGGCTCATCGAAGTCGCCACCGAGAGCTCGGTCGAGGACCTTCTGCACGGTGACCTTGACCTGGAGCTTGTCGTCGATCCCCTCCAAGGTGATGCTGTCGCCAATAGCCGCGCGTTCGGATTCACCGGCATCCCCGCCGCCCGCGCCGTTGGAGGACTTGCCCGCGCTGTCGGATTCCTTGTCCGGCTCGTTCTTCGTTCCACTCGAGCAGGAGTCGCCTTCGGCACCAACTAGCGCAAGAATCGCGGCTATGGCGATGAGGTACGGCAGGTACGTCGTGGCAAGGCAAGCCCCCTTCCAAATGTCCCGCGTGGAAATTCTGCGGCTCGCCAGGTCGGGTCGACCTTCGAGTAGCCCTCTCTGCGTCAATTCCTCTCCAGGTCCGAGACACGAAACCTCGGGCCCGCGCGTTTCTAAGACGAACAGCCCACGCGAGCCGGCGCGCAGGTGGGCAGCGTTTGTTTGACTGCGCTCGTGCAGCGGGGCAGCGGGAGGCGCACCATCCAGATGCTCGGGCTGGGCTGGCTCCTCATCGCGGCTGCGCCTGCGGAGGCCGCCCGCCAGCCATGCCCTGGAACCGGGACGCTGCAGACGTGCCTCCTGTGGACCGGCACGGTCGTCAAGGTCAGCGACGGAGACACGATCGCCGTCGACGTCGACCGTGATGGCACGCGGCGGCCCGCGAAAGTGCGGCTGACCGGCATCCAGGCGATGGAGCTGACGCACTACGCGAAGCTGACCCGCGCGGGCGAATGCCATGGAGTGGACGCGACCCGAACGGCTCGAGCAGCTCGTCAACGCCAGTGGCGGGCGCGTGCGTCTTGCCGCGCTCGATCCGGCCAGCACCACCGGCGGGCCACGCCGCCGCCCCCGCCGCCAGGTCTCGGTCCGCCTGAACGGCGTCTGGACGGATGCGGGCACCGTCCTGCTGCAGGAGGGGCTAGCGCTGTGGTTCGCGAGCGAGGAGGAGTGGGCCTGGAACGGCCGTTACAGCCGGCTGGCCGAGGAGGCGGCCGCGCGCCGGGTCGGAATCTGGGACGGACGCTCTTGCGGCACCGATCAGCTCGGGCCCGCGGCGAATGCTGTGCATCTCAAGGTGAAGTGGGACGCCAATGGCAGCGACGGGGAGAACCTGAACGGCGAATGGGTTCGAATCAGGAACACCGACGCGCTCCACCCGCTGAACCTCGCCGGCTGGTGGTTCCGCGACTCGGCCCTCCGCCGCTACATGTTCCCCCCGGGGCGCGTTCGTCGTCGCGGGCGGATCGATCCGCCTGCGGATCGGCGCGGGCCCCGACGGCGGAGGCACCTACCACTGGGGGCTGAGTGGCCCCGCCTTCGACAACGCCACGAACGACCTGAAACAGAAGGGCGACGGCGGCTACCTCTTCGATCCGCGCGGGAACCTGCGCGCACATGTCCAGTACCCGTGCCGCACGACCTGCCGCGAGCCGCTGGCGGACAAGGTCCAGCTCGAGACCCACTACGCCGCACCGGAGTACGTGCGCGTCCGCAACACGTCGAACACGACGATCAGCCTGTTCCAGTACGAAATCGAGCGCGCGCCGTCGTTCTACGAGTTCGACCGCAACAGCATCCTCTTTCCGGGCCAGAAGCTCGACCTGTACGTGCAGGGAGGGCGCGGCACGGGCTCCGCGTTCACCCGCAGCTGGGGCCAGCCGGAGTCGAGCCTCCCGGACCAGGCCGGCGCCGTGACCCTGCGAAATCCGCTGGGCGCGCCGGTTGTGTGCGATGCGTGGGGCGGCGAGCCCTGCCCGGACGTCTAGGTTCGGATCAGACGTTCGGCCGCTTCGGCAGCTTTACCGAGTTGAGCTTCTTGACTTGGGCAGCGACGGCCGCCTGCCACCGCGACCGGGCCGCAGCCGATTTGCGGACGGCAGCATCCGACTCGCTTCGGAAGCGCTGCCATTCGGCTGCCTCCGTGTAGTACGAGTACTTGTCTTTCGATTCCCGCTCGTGCTCGGAGATTCCCGCGCGGGCCGAATCAACAGCCGCAATTGCGCGGTCCATAAACGCGAGCAGTCTCCTCTGAGACGAAGCGACATCGGCGGGCGCCTCGAGCGCAGCGATGCCGTTTCGGACGCTCTCGGTCGCGGTCGACGCGCTCCCGAGGAACTTGTACGCCTTGGCAAACGTGGTCCCCTCGGTATCGACCTTCCGGATCCAGTCATCGAGGTCCGTACGGAGGCCGTCGTAGGTGGCCAGATAGCCACGCACGCTGCTGTCGTAGCTCGTGATCGCGGCGAGCGCTTCCCGCCGCCCCTGGCGAACCTTCTGGACCCGCGAGCGCCATAGCCGGAGCCGTCGCGCAGCCTGCACGACCACCGCATCCGCGTTCGCTAGCGACCACGTGAGCACGGGACCCCAGACGTTCAGCTCGCTCGCCAGCTGGAGCTCAGCTATGGCGGGGTGAGCGCGTTCGATCTGCCGCACGGCAGCGCGAATTCCGCGGCGGTGGCTTCGCCACTCACCCACCGTTGACTCTTCAAGATCAGCAAGCGGCGCGAGCGCAGACAGCCATGCGAGCTGTGCCTGCAACAGCTGCCTGGCCGCGCTTTGGAACTGCGAGTCGCTGATGCCCTGTGTGTCGAGGAGTTCGAGGTCGGCGATGGCCGCACGTGCGGCCGCGCCGGCCTCGGCCAGGTCATCGAGCTTCTTCGCGTGCTCGAGTGCCGCGGCGCTTTCCGCGACGACCTTGTTCCCGGGGAGGAGAATCGCCTCTCCGGCACGCTGGCGGCTGGCATCGCTCGCGCTGGGATAGAGCGCGACACCGCCGGCGAGGACCGCCGCCGCGAGCAACGCGAGCACGGCAGCGAAGGCCACGTCCGTGAGCAGACGAGTTCTCTGAGAGGCAGCCGAATCCGTCCGAATCGGCGGCAATCCGTTGCCGGCGAGCGAAGCCATCGCACTGCCATTGTCGCCCGGCGCTCCGATTCTGGCCTCGGACATCCGTCGATGCCCAAGCGCGGGGCGGCGCCGGCCAGGCGCCGCCCCCGTGCGTCACGTCCTACCGACCGCCGATCCGCTCGAACGTGACGACCCAGCGGATCGTCGTGACGTAGGTGTCCTCACCGCTCGTCTCCGTCTCCTTGCCGCGGGCGATCACGATGATCTTCCCGAGCGACTTGTCGAAGAGCTCCTCGCGGGGCAGCTCGGTGCGCATGTAGTCGCCCTCGTTCGTGCGGACGAGGGTGGGGAACGAGTAGCCGCCGGAAGGGCAGTTCTTGAAGGGGTCGTCGATGAAATCCGGCCGGAAGTCGAGCTGGTCCTTTGGCTTCGCGGACAGCCGGTACGACAGCGGGAACCCCACGCCCTTGAACGACTTCGTGCCGCAGTCGCGCGGGATCGAGCCGCCGTCGACGCCGCCACCGCACTCGCCGCCCGGCTCGACGGTCATCGTGCCCTGCCGCGCAACCGTGCCGCGTAGCTTGACGACGGCATCCACGTACGCGTCCGGCTTGCTCAGCACCGGGGCGCTGAGGCCCTTCATCGTCATGGCGTTCACCTTCGTCGCGCGGGATGTGAAGCGGACGGTCTCCTTGCCACTGCCCTGGGCCGAGGTGTCACAGCCGCCGCTTCCGACGTGGTTCGTCGCCCAGGTCGTGCGCTGCACGCCCTCGACGGTCACGTTGAAGGCGGCCTTCTTGATCTCGTAGTCGGTCGCGGCATCGGCTGCCGCGACCGGTGCCAATGCGGCGAAGCAGAGCGTGAGCGCTGCCGCGCGGAGGGGATTCGGGACGGTGCGAGTCATTCAGTCATTCCTTTCGTCGTCTGGACAGGGCCAGACTCGCGGCTGCCTACGAGGCCCACATCGAGGAATGCCCTAATCCCGCACCCCAAACTTTCGTTTGGGGACCCCCTAGACCGGTCTGAGCCGTATGGACGAATGGTCGAGCTTTGACGCGCCCTGCCCAAGGGGCAACCCTCATCAAGCGACCTGAGGAGGTGGGTCATGTACATCGGCATCGGCACTGCGCTAGTCATCATCGTTCTGCTTCTCATCCTGCTCTAACCACCCGAGGAGCGACCTATGCTGCGCGGCGTGCAGGCGCAGCTGGAGGACGGGCCTTTGAAGGGCAAGACGCTCGAGGTCGAGGTCGTGGAGGGCCGGCCTCCGAAGACGGTCGACGTCCCGGATGAGAAGGGCGCGACCTACCGGTATTGCCTGTCGGAGTGGATGCAGGAGGGCATGACGGCGGCCTACACGTTCCTCTACGACGTCTAGGTCCGCGCGCTATTTGCCACCCTTAGGGCCGCCTATGGGATCGCCCTTCAAGACCGAGGTCGTGGAACTGCACGGCCATCCCGTGACCTATCACCGGATGGGCCAGGGGCCCGCGGTGCTCCTGATCCACGGGATCACCTCGAGCTCGCGGACCTGGCATTCCGTGATGCCGGCCCTGGCGGAGCGCCACACCGTGATCGCTCCGGACCTCCTCGGCCACGGGCGCTCGGCCAAGCCCCGCGGTGACTACTCCCTGGGCGCGTACGCCAGCGGGGTCAGGGATCTGCTCGCCGTGCTGGGCATCGAGCGCGTCACCGTCGTGGGCCACTCCCTCGGAGGGGGCATCGCGATGCAGTTCGCCTACCAGTTCCCGGAGCGGCTTGAGAGGCTGGTGCTGGTGGACAGCGGCGGGCTCGGCAACGAGGTCCACATCGTCCTGCGCGCAGCCACGCTGCCCGGGGCGGAGTTCGTGATGCCGCTGCTCTTCAACTCGGCCGCGCGGTCGGCCGGCCGGGCGATCAACCGGACGCTGGCGAAGATCGGCATTCGAGGCAGCGCCGATGTGCAAGGGATTGCCGAGGGGCTCGATTCGCTGGCCGATGCGCACGCCCGCAACGCCTTCCTTCACACCGCCCGGTCGGTCATCGATCCCACCGGGCAACGGATTGACGCGCGCGACCGGCTCTATCTCTCCGAGAACGTCCCCACGCTGCTCGTCTGGGGCGAGCAGGACCGGATCATTCCCGTGGCCCACGGGCAGGAGGCCCAGGTGCTGATGCCCCACAGCCGGCTCGAGGTCTTCGAAGGCGCCGGGCATTTTCCGTTCAACCATGATCCTGGGCGGTTTGTCTCTGTGCTCGAGGAGTTCATTGCCAGTACGGAGCCGGCCGAGCTCGACCAGGGGCTTGTCGAGGAGATGCTGCGGCGCGGGCCTGTTCGGTCCGCGGCCTGACTAGCCGGGGCGCTATGGTTAGGCGGACGGCAGGCCATCGGTGAGACGGGCGGCAATCTCGCGAATTCGCTCGGGCGAAAGCGGCCCGTCGGCGTTGAGCCTCTTCGCGAGCTTCTTTCGATAGAGCAGCGGGTAACCGCGAAACTTCGCGTGCGCAAGAGGGGGAGATCAGCGCGAACGAAGCAGAGAGCCCCCTGGACCGGCACTGCGTCCCCGACCAAGGACTCGACCGCCGCAACCTGTTTCGCCAGGCCGTCCACGAGTTTCGACTTGTCGGACCCGTTTATGCGGAGCTTCGCCTTCCCTAGAGAGCGGCGTCCTTACCTCAACTTTGCCCTTGTGGTTCTTCGCGTCGATGACCCAGACGCCGGTCGGCGCGACGGCGATGTGATCGATGTTCGCGCGGCTGCGGGGCATCCTCCGATCGTGCAGGAAGACGACAGGCGGCGGACAGCGCTCCGCGAGTCGCTGCGCGACCGCGAGCTCTCCATCTGCGCCACTGCCCCACGCCCGCTCGTGTCCAGGCTGCTTTCGGAGCGCGACCAGAAGCCCGCCTATACGTGGATGGCGATCACGCGTTCGTCGCTCACGATCGCGACGCCGCCGCTCACTCTCCCGGCGCGCGCTTGCGCCCGGCATCCCGGCCTCGATCTCGAAGGGCTCTTCCATCGAGCCAAGCTAGGACATCTTTCGATTGAGCGCCACAACTTTCCTCACCGCCTCACTTCGAATTCCGCGGTCGACGAGCCACGTCCCGGCGCTACGTCCCGCGGACGCCCTTCGTAACCAAGCGCCCGAATCCGCTCCCGCTCCTTCGCCGTCAGCTTCCGCGGATCCCCCTTCGACTTCTTGAGACCCGCCCCAGCTCGCGCCGCTCCGCCTCGGTCAGGTTGTCCTTGGCGCGCTCGTAGACGAACGTCGCCGCGGCGATCGACCTTCGCCCACGGGATCCGCCTCCCGGCCTTGACGAGCGCTGACGATTGAAGCTGCCACGCGCGGGAGGCTAGCCACGAGCGCAAGTTGCGCCCATAGCGCGCTCGTTCTACATCTGACGTGAGGCCGAAGCCCGCACCGCTCGCCGCTGCGCTCTTCGCGACGCTCGCGCTCGCCGCACCCACGCACGCGTCCGACGACCCCGCCACCACGATCGTCAACAAGGCCGGCGAGGCCGGCTACTACACCTGCACCAACTACGGCGGCAGCGAGGAGAGCTGCGACGCCATCCCGGCCGGCAAGCACCCGAGCGCGAAGGCCATCGCCGCCTACGCCTCCTCCTGGACCCACCGCGCCCTCGCGCTCCAGTACGAGCTCGCGAACGACGTGCCGTTCGCGAACGCGCCCTGGATCGGCACGCACAACTCCTTCAACTCCATCGCCTACGGCTACACGCCCTCGCGCTCCGACTCGAACCAGCAGCTCACGCTCACCCAGCAGCTCGCGATCGACATCCGCAGCGTCGAGCTCGACGTGCACTGGGTCGACGGCGAGCCGAAGGTCTGCCACGGCACCGAGCAGCACGCCGGCTGCACGAGCGAGGGCACGATCGGCGAGCGGCTCGACGAGCTCGCCGCCTTCCTGAACGCGCCCGAGAACGCGGACCAGGTCCTGCTGCTCTACCTCGAGGACGCGATCGGCAACACCGAGGGCTACGACACCGTCGCGGCCGAGCTGACCCGCGCGTTCGGCTCGAAGCTCTACCGCTCAGCGGGCGGCAAGTGCAGCCCGAAGCTGCCGCTCACGCTCACCCGCGAGCAAGTCCTCCAAGCAGGCGCCCAGGTCGTCGCGGTCGCGAGCGGCTGCGGCGGCGGCACCGAGACAAACGGCGTGACCCCCTGGAGCACGATGGTCTTCGACTGGACGGGCGACGTCCACAGCGAGTCGCGCCCGCGCGACTACGGCGACTTCCCGCGCTGCGGCTCGGAGTTCGGCCGCGCGAAGTACCAGAGCCAGATGATCCGCTACTACGAGGACTCGACGTTCGTGACCTCTGCCGGCTCGACCGGCAACGCCGCCGCGACCTCCGACGACGGCATCACGCCCGAGACCGCCGCCGCGATGACGCGCTGCGGCGTCGACCTCTTCGGCCTCGACCAGCTGCTGCCCGACGACGGCCGCCTCGAGAGCCTCGTCTGGAGCTGGGCGAAGGACGAGCCGAGCGCCGGCAAGCGCTGCGCGGTCCAGCGGCGAAGCGACGCGCGCTGGGCAGCGACCTCCTGCGCCGGCAAGCGCATCGCGGCGTGCCGGAAGCCCGACGGGCGCTGGCTCGTCACGAAGCGCGCGGTCAAGCGGAAGAGGGCGAAGCGCGCCTGCAGGAAGCGCGGCGCCGAGTTCGCCGTCCCGCGCACCGGCTACGAGAACCAGGAGCTCCGCTACGCCACGCCGCTTCCCGCGAAGGGCGACTCGACCTGGCTCGGCTACCGCCTGAAGCGCGGCGCCTGGCGCGCCACGGCCGCGCAGTAACTCCAAAACATCCCCCCTCCCCGCGCGTTGTAAGAAGTAGCAACCCAAGGGAGGGACGCAATGAATCGCACACTCTTCGTGGCCGCGGTGGGTGCGGCCACGGTGGCACTCGTCGTGCCACTGATAGCGACAGCAGACCACCGCCCCGGCCACAAGCCGGGCGGGACCACGAACCCGAACCCGAACCTGTCGATCGGGGCACAGCCGGACACCGTGCTCTGGGGACGGGCGACGACGATCAGCGGCAAGCTGAACGGCCAAGACAACGCGAGCAAGACGATCGAGCTGCAGCAGAACCCGCATCCGTTCGATCAGGGCAATTTCAAGGCCGTGTCGACCACGACCACCGACGCCAACGGCGACTACACGTTCAGCGGCATCCGCCGCTGAACCACACGCAGTACCAGGTCGAGGCCGACCTCAACCCGGACGAGACGAGCGGCATGGTGACGGTGCTGGTCCGCATGCGGATCACGCGCCGCGTCGATGACCGCACGCCGGACAGCGGCGACACGGTCACCTTCTGCGGCCGGGTCACGCCGGAGCACGACGGCAACATCGTCCAGCTCCAGCGCCGCCGCCCGACCGGCAGCTGGCGCACGATGGCGAACGTCACGCTCGAGGACGCGGGCCCGACCGCGCCGAACAGCTCGATGTACTCGCACGGCATCGCGATCTTCCGCGACGGCGTGTGGCGCGCGCGCATCAAGGCGGACGAGGATCACCTCGGCAACCGCTCGCGGCGCATCCGGATCGACGTCGAGTAACCCTCCGGACTGGCAGCGCTCCTGCGGCGACCTCGCCGCGGGAGCGCCAGTCAGTCGATTACGACCGCGGCTCGAACGCCGCGTCGAGCGGCATCGTCGCGCCGAGCAGCGGCGACGGCGTCTCCGGGTCGTCCTGGTCGCACACGAACAGCAGGTCGAGGACGCCGGTGTCGACCGACGCGTGCACGCCCTCGACCTTCCAGCGGCGGTCGATCGTCCGCAGCCGGTGGACGCGCCCGTCCGTGCGCAGCGTGCCCACGACCGAGCCGTGCATCTGGCCGTCGTCGCCCTCGGCCGACGCGGTGAAGACGAGCAGCTCGCTGGTCAGCGGCGTCGCGTCGCTGAACGTGAGCGGGACGCCGGCGAGCTCGCCCAGCTCGTAGCCGCAGATGCGCGCCAGCTCGTGCGCGTCGATCCGCAGGTCCTCGCGCAGTGAGCCCATCACGTCGGCGAGCGACAGCTCGGCCACGACGTTGCCCGTCTTTCCGTCGTTGCCGCGGTGGAGCAGCCAGACCGTGTCCCCCAGGACCGAGCAGCCCTCCACGTTGAGCCCGCCGATCTCGTCGCGCAGCAGGTCGTAGAGCGGCGAGAGGTCGACCTCGTGCGGCTCCCCGCGCAGCGACCCGTCCGCCGACAGCGCCCACACGAAGCCGCGGTCGCGCCCGGGCCCGGATCCCGATCCGATCCCGAACAGCGCGCCGAAGGGGTGGTCCTCGAAGGGCGGCAGCGCCGTGAGCGACTCGAGGTCGGGCTTCTTCGAGCCGCGCTCCTTCGCGTCGACCGGCAGCTCGCCGCCGAGCACGCGCTCGAGCCGTCCCGGCGCAGGATCGGAGAGCTGGAAGACGCCGATGAAGAGCTCGTCGTCGCCGATCACGTACGCGACGTCGCCCCGGCGCACCACGCCGCTCCCCGCCGCCACGTGCGCGGGCCGGTCCGGCCCGGAGGGCTCCTCGAGCTCGAGGTCGCGCAGCTTGCGCAGCTCGAGCGGCGGGACGTCCTCGAGCTCTGCGCGCTCGCTGTCCATATCTAGTGGGTGACCCGCTGGGACGACGAGGAAACGCTGGCGCGGCGCTTGGCGCGGCGGTACACTCGCCGCGGGAGGTTCGCCGTAACGACCCGCTGACCGGAAGGACTGGCCCCTATGGAAAGCACCACCGTCGCCGTCGGTAACGAAGAAGCCGTCCAGGCCTGGGACGGCGTCCTCTTCGACCGCTTCAAGCAGTACCGCCACATCTTCACGACCGGCCTCGGCGCGCACAGCGACGCCGCGATGGCGATCCACCCGCCCCCCGTCGGCGGGCGCGTGATCGACATCGGCTGCGGCTTCGGCGACACGACGCAGCAGCTCGCCCAGCTCGTCGGGCCGGACGGAGAGGCGGTCGGCATCGACGCGGCGCCGAACTTCATCGAAGCGTCGATCCAGGAGGCGCAGGAGGCCGGCGTGGAGAACGTCCGCTTCGAGGTTCTCGACCCGCAGGCCTCCGCGCTCGACGAGAAGTTCGACTACGCGTTCTCGCGCATGGGCGTGATGTTCTTCGGGAACCCGGTCGCCGCGTATCGGAACGTGCGCAGCATGCTCAACCCGGGCGGCCAGATCGTCTGGTGCGTCTGGCGGCCGAAGGTCGAGAACCCCTGGACCGCGCGCGCCGAGGAGATCGTCCTCCAGTTCATCGAGCACCCCGACCCCGAGGACTCCGACGAGCCCACGTGCGGCCCGGGCCCGTTCTCGATGGGCAACCCGAACACGGTCAGCGAGCAGCTCAAGATCGCGGGCTTCGAGGACATCAGCTTCTACCGCTCGGACAAGCCGATCAAGGTCGGCGGCGGCGTGGAGGAGGCGCTCGAGGTAGTCAAGTCACTCGGCCCGGCGGGCGAGATCATCCGCCTCGCGGGCGAGAAGGCTGATCCGTTCATGCCGCAGATCGACGAGAAGCTGCGCGAGATGTACGTCGAGTACACCGACGACGACGGCGCCGTGCGCGCGCCGGCGTCCGTGTGGATCATCTCGGCGCGCGTGCCTGGTTGATGCGCACGTAACGGTCGCGTCTCACTCTGCGTGGGAGAATGGTGTCGTGGCCGAGAGCGACGACCTGCGTCTCTTCATCCGCGAGATCGTGGCGCGCCATGAGCGCGTGTGGCGCGAGCAGCTCGCCGAACTGCGCGCCCAGCGTGAGGAGAGCGAGCGGTATTGGCGCGAGAACCGCGAGGAGCAGCGCGCCCAGCGGGAGGCGCTCTTCCGGATCCTCGACCGGCTCCAGAACGGCGGCGCGTCCGCCTAGGGCGAGCTGCCCGGCCGGCCGAGCACCGGGAGGAACTGGCCTTCTTCGCCGGGCACGACGTCCTCGTCGAAGAACGTCAGGCGCGCCGCGCGCTTCAACGAGATCCCCCGGCGAGTGCCGCGCAGCACCGTCACGCCGCCGCGGCGGCTTCGCTCCTGCACTGACTCATCGAGCCCGCGGTCGGCCATCGCCAGGTCCAGCCGGCCGTCGCCGTTGAAGTCGAGCAGGGCCACCTGCGCGCCGAGAACCCGGTCGCCGCGCCTCGAGCTTCCAGGAATGCCGCCCGTCTCGAACCCGAACGAGCGGTTCCCCTTGCGCTCGTAACCGGCCGGCCCGCCGCGAATGATCGTGACGCGCCCGCGCTGGCTGTTCTCCCCAGGGGCGCCCACGACGATGTCGGCGTAGCGGTCGTTGTCGAGGTGGCCGACCGCCACCGAAGCGCCGAAGCGGTCGTTCGTCTCGCCGCTCCCGGGAACGCCCGGGCTCGACTGCGTGATCGTCATCGGCCGCTCGGAGAGCGACCCGGGCCCGCCCCACCAGATCTTCACGGCGCCCGCGAACCGTCCCCCGAACTCGTCGGGGATCCCGGCGACGACGTCGCCATATCGATCGCCGTCCACGTCCCCGATCGCGAGCGAGGCCGGCCCGCCGCGCTCCTGCTGCGCCACCAGCTCGAAATCCCGCGGCCCGCTCTCCCTGCCGAACGCAACCGAGACGTGTCCCGGGCCCGGAATGCCGGGCCCGGCCTCGACGATCTCAGCGTGGCCGTCATCACTCACGTCGCCGTGGGCGAGGACGGAGCCGAAGTCTTGCCCGACATCCGCGGGCGGCGGCGAGCGTCCCGTCGGCCGGCTCGGTGACCCCCTCCTCCTTCTTGCCGAAGTGAAGATCGAGTTCGCCGGACCCGATCGCCAGGTCGTCCTCGTTCTCGCCATTCATGTCCCCGCCGATCAGCGGGTCGCCGTAGCTCGACCCGCTCTCGCCCTGCGGCTGGCGCAGGACCGCGGTGCGCGCGACCGGTGGGAAGCTCGCGGACCCGTACGCGACCAGGACGCCGCCGGGGTTCTCGAGGACCGGCCGCCGACGGAGCCGAGGAACGGCGCGCCGAATGCGAGGTCCTCGAAATCGTCTCCGTCGAAGTCAGCGCTCGTGACGCTCGCCCCGATCATCGCGTTCGAGCCCCCCTCCGGCACGCCGAGCTCCTTCCGCGTCAGCAGGCTCACCCGGCCGAGCAGCCCGCGCTTCGCCCCGCGCACGTAGATCGCCCCGAGCTCGGCGCCGTCCTTCGTCTGCCAGCCGGGCAGGCCGACGACGAGGTCCTGGCGGAGGTCGTTGTTGACGTCGAAGAGCTTCGCCTCGGCGGCCGGCGCGAGGGCGGCGAGCAGGGCGGCTGTGAGCAGGAGCGGACGCATTGGCGACCCGGATCTACCCGGGTTAGGCTCAAACAAGACCCACCACGAGAGGATTCGCATGAGTGAGGAGAACATCGGCTTCGTACGCGGCCTGTACGAGGCGTTCAACAAGGGCGACGTCGAGGGCGTGCTCGGCAGCTTCGACGAGAACATCGACTGGTACGAGGCCGAGGGCATGCCGCAGGGCGGCCATTGGCAGGGCCCCCAGGCCATCGCCGACAACGTCTTCGGCCCGATCATCGAGGACATCGACGGATTCCAGGTCACGGCGGACGAGGCCTACGCGGGCGGCGACGAGGTCGTGGTGGTAGCGACCTACAGCGGCACCGCGCGCGAGAGCGGCAAGGACCTGCGGCAGCAGGCGATGCACGCATGGACTGTTCGCGACGGCAAGATCGCTCGCTTCCGCCAGTTCATGGACACCGTGAAGTACAGCGAGACGCTCGGCGTCGAGGCCTCGGTCTAGACGGAGCGGCACGGCCGCGCCCCTACGATCGGGGCGTGGCCGTCTGCATCGGATCCGACCTCGGCAAGGACATCGCCGGGGAGCCGCTCTTTGCGCGGCGTCTCGTTCAAGCTCGAGCGCCGTGAGCGGCTGACGCTGTCCGGCCGCAACGGCACCGGCAAGACCACGCTGCTGCGGATGCTCGCCGGCGAGACGTCGGTCGACTCGGGCGAGCTCGTCTTCGCGAAGGGCACCCGGGTCGCGCTCCACGACCAGCGCCCGCCGCGCGACCGCGACCTGTCGCTGCGCGATTACGTGCTGGGCGGCTGCGGCGACCTGATCGCGCTCGAACAGGAGCTCTCGAAGCTCGAGGCGAAGATGGCCGAGGGCGACCCGAGCGGCGCCACCCTCGACGCCTACTCGCGCGCGCAGGCTCGGCTCGAGCACGCCGGCGGCTACAACTGGCGCGAGCAGGCGATGGGCGTCGTGCGCGGGCTCGGCTTCGGCGACGACGACCTCGACCGCCGGCTCGACACCTTCTCGGGCGGCGAGCTGACCCGCGCCTCGCTCGCGCGCACGCTCGCCGGCGACCCCGACCTGCTGCTGCTCGACGAGCCCACGAACCACCTGGACATCGAGTCGCTCGAGTGGCTCGAGAACCGGCTGACCACGATCGACGCCGCGGTCATGCTGGTCGCGCACGACCGCTGGTTCCTCGAGGCCGTCGGCACGGCCGTGCTCGAGCTCGAGGGCGGGCGCGGGCGCTTCTTCAAGGGCCCGTGGCACGCCTGGCGCAAGGAGCAGGCGGCGCGCGAGCTCGCGCTCGGGCGCGCGATCGAGCGCCAGGAGGCGGAGATCGCCCGGCTCGACCGGTTCGTCACCCGCTTCCGCGCGGGCACGCGCGCGCGGCAGGCCCAGTCGCGCGCGAAGAAGCTGCAGAAGATCGATCGCGTCGAGCGCGGGCCGAAGGACGGCAAGGCGCTCGGCTTCAAGTTCGAGAAGGCGACGCGCGCGGGGCGCACGATCGCCGAGCTGGAGAAGGGCACGCTGCGCGCCGGCGACAAGCTGCTGCTCGAGGACGCCGAGATGTGGATCGAGCGCGGCGAGCACGTCACGCTCGTCGGGCCGAACGGCTCGGGCAAGACGACGCTGATCGAGACGCTCGCGGGCGCGCGCGAGCTGCCCAAGGGGAAGCTCCGCCGCGGGCACAACGTCGACATCGGCTACCTGTCGCAGCACGCCGAGGAGCTCGGCCGCGAGGGCACCGTGCTCGAGGCGGCCCAGCGCGCGACCGGGCTGACGCCGAACAAGGCGCGCGCCCTGCTCGGCCAGTTCCTCTTCTCGGGCGAGGAGGCGGAGAAGCCGCTCGAGGGCCTCTCAGGCGGCGAGCGGCGGCGGCTCTCGCTCGCCGTGCTCGTCCAGGGCGGCGCGAACTTCCTGATCATCGACGAGCCGACCAACCACCTCGACCTCGAGAGCCGCGAGGCGCTCGAGGACGCGCTGCGCGCGTTCGACGGCACGCTGCTGCTGGTCTCGCACGACCGCGCGCTGCTCGACGCGGTCGGCACGCGCACGATCGCGATCGAGGACCAGAAGCTCGAGAGCCACCTGGGCGGCTGGGCCGACTACCTGCGCGTGCGCGAGGAGCGCAAGGAGCTGGCGAAGCCGCCGAAGGCGGCGAAGGCCGAGAAGAAGCCGCCGCGCCCGAAGCCCGCCGGCATCTCGAAGGACCGCAAGCGCCGGATCGGCGTGCTCGAGCGCGAGATCGAGGCGGCCGAGGAGTCGCTGCGCAAGCTCGAGGACGAGCTGGCCGACCCGTCGTCGTGGTCCTCCCCCACCTCGACCGAGCGCTCGGCGAAGCGCCACGAGGAGGCGAAGCAGAAGATCGAGGAGCTGTACGAGCAGCTCGGGGCGCTCGAGGCCTAGGACAAGGCCCCCGGCGCGTTCGAGGAGGTCTCGTGCCGGGGGCCGGTCCTACTGCCCTCTTAAACCGGCGTGAGGGCCTCGCGGACCGCTGGATCGGCCGCGAGTTCGTCGAGCAGGAACGGGTGCTCGTCGTAGCTGCCTTGGACGAACGGGTGGGCTACGGCGTCCACGAGCGAGCGCCCGTTCCTCATCTCGAGCGCTATGTGCGCCCCGATCACGCCGGCCGCCTGCGGCCGCATCGTCGGGGCGAAGTCGATTTCATCGGTCATGCCGGGCGCCTCCTTTGGCTTCGCTCTCGATCGCGGTCGAGTTCCGCGATCGCCTCCATCCGCACGAGCCGGAGCCTTTGCACGCGATCCCCGACGGGGTCCTGCGCGACGCCGGGACGTGCGAGTGCGTACCGCCTGATTTGCGTGGGCCGCTGCCTCATGCCCGAGATGTTCGGCGGCGGGCAGCCGCACGTCTTCCGCCCGTTGGCGGAAATTCAGGTGGTGGGGTTGGACCGTGTGTCGAGCGCTACGACTGCGATTGCTCAGCCGTGCGGGCGGCCGGCTCGAGCCGCTCCAGGCGCGGCAGCCCGTCCGTGCGCGAGAGGCTGAAGCGCCTTGATGCGCGCCGCCTCGCCGTCGAGGCGCGAAACCAAGCGGTAACGCCTCGCCTTCCGAGCAGGTCCAGCTGTCTTCCGAGAGTCCAAGCGCGCCAATTCCATCGGATGGAGGACCCGGTGTCAATCGGTCGATCGGCTGATTTTTCAGCGCGTAGAGCGACTTTTTGGGTCGGTGTAGACGCGCTTTTCCCACGGCGGGGAGACCTCGAAGGCCGTTTCGCGCTCCTCTCGCGGTCAGGCTCTCGATCGGCACGACCCGCACCCCCGCGGCCGTCGTGGTGCGCTCGTCGAGGTCGCGCGGGTCGGGGATGTGGCCCGCGTGGCTGCCGTAGGAGACGCGGCTCCAGCCTCGCCAGCGGGTCCAGTCGCTGTGGGTCTGGTGCGACGAGGCGCGGATGCGGGCGGCGCCGGTCGCATCGTCGATCCGCACCTGGACGGACTCCCAGTCGTCCGGGTGCCAGCCCGGGTAGTCCTTGCGCGTGACGCGCTTGACGACCGTGTTCCAGAGCCCCGCCGAGCCCATCCAGGTCGAGGTCGAGTCGGGGTAGTAGAGCCAGTACTGGATGAACGTCTCGCCGCCGTCGCGGACCACGTGCGTGAAGACGGTCGCGTGCGCGCGGCGCGTGCGGTGCACGTCGAGCCGCTCCTCGTCGGGCGCGTCCGAGCAGCGGTGCGAGCGGCACTCGCGGAAGTCCACCGGCAGCGTGCGCGTGCGCGGCTCGTAGACGAGGTTCGGCAGGTACTCGCGCACGAGCGCCGCGTCGCGGTCGCCGTAGGCGGCGCGGAGCGCGTCGTCGGGGTCGTCGCAACCGCCGCGCGCGGCGCACACGAGCGCACGGGCGAGCTCGGCGCCGAGCGGCCGGCCGTCGATCGACGCGAGCCCGGCGGCGATCGCCGCGCCGCAGGCGAGGCAGATGAGCAGCACGAGCCCGACCCACTCGAGCGCCGCCTGCCCACGTTGGTTCCCCACATGCGGTCAAGGGGTCTCTGGCGGGTTCACTCCCCCGGGCGTACGCTGGACTCAGGTGGACGAGAGGGCTCGCAACCGTGCCGTGATCCAGCGCGCCTGGGACGCGTTCAACGCGGCGAGCATCACCGTCGACGGCATCAGGCGCGGCGACCTGAGGCGGGTGCTCGAGGCCTTCGACCGCGGCGTCGTCTGGGACGTGACCGAGGTCGGCGTTCCGGGCATCGGCATCTACCACGGCCATCGGGGCATTCGCCAGTTCTGGATCGACTGGTTCGAGGTCGTCGGGCATGTCCAGACGAACGTCCTCGAGACCCACGCGGCCGGCGACAAGGTCGTCTCGGTGTGCCGCCAGACCGGCAGCGGGCTCGCCAGCGGCGCAGCGGTCACGTGGGAGTTCGCGATGGTCTTCACGATG
This sequence comes from uncultured Thermoleophilaceae bacterium, assembly GCA_963839405.1. Lineage (GTDB taxonomy): Bacteria > Actinomycetota > Thermoleophilia > Solirubrobacterales > Thermoleophilaceae > DASPHG01. Next base: position 125,786 of record CAWIUV010000004.1, on the reverse strand, counting down.
CGCGACGGGAAGGTCGTGCGGATGGACATGTACCCGGGCCTCGACGAGGCCCGCGAGGCCGGGCTCGACCTGGCCACCGGCGAGCGCGTCGACGTCGCGCTAGCCGGCTGCGGCGGCGCGCGCGCCGCCTCGTGCGTCGGAAAGGACTCGAGCCGGCGGAGCTGCTCGTCCTCGATCTGCCCGACCCAGCCGACTTCCTGCTCCGCGCTCGCGCCGCTCTGGGCGCCCGTCATGCGCATCCGGCCGAGGATCAGGACCCCGTCCTCCCCGACCGGCTCGACCGACTCCAGCGTCAAATGGGCCTGCCAAACCGAATGCCACTCGTCGAAGAACCCGCGGAGCTCCTCACGGCCGCGGTATACGACCCGCTCCCCCTCCGCCTGCCCGACGACTATCCCGGGCGTGTACTCGACGTCCGGATGAGCCGTGTCCAGAAAGCCCTCGAAGTCCCTGTTGTTCCAGGCCTCGAACGCGCGGCGGATCACCGCCTCGTCAACTGGCAGTGGATCGCTCTCCGGCATGGGTCTCCACGATCTGCCAGGGCGCGTCGTCGGGCCCGCTCAGGGCCAGCGTCCAGCGCTCGGTGAACTCGACCTCGTCGTCCTTCGACCCTGAGACGACCGCGACCGTGTCGCGGTTCTCGACGTAGCGACGCCCGCGCACGTCGACCTCGATCGTCATCCGCGCGGGCTCGGACCCCGCGTCGAGCGCGGTGATCCGCATCGCCTCGACGCGCCCGCCGCGCACCACGACGCGCGTGCGCTCGCCCTCGGGCCGCAGCAGCTCGCGCGACGGCGTCCGGCGTCGCCACCTCCGCCAGCGCCGCGTCCTCGCCGTCGATCGCCTCGACCCACGCGGCCACCGCGCGCCGCGCCGCCGCCTCGAGCACGTCGGGGGCGAAGCGGCCGTCGGCCAGCGCCAGGTCGAGCGCGGCGTCGCGAGCCGAGCCGTCGAAGTCCAGGTCGGCCACGTCGCGCACGGTGAAGCCCGCGGCGACCTTGTCAGCGGTGGCGAGCTCCGTGACGGCCTCGTCCGCGATCCGCGAGTCGTGCTCCGGCGCCGCCACGAGCTCCGACTCCATGTGGTGCTCGCCCTCCTCGCGCTGCTCGATCGAGAGCAGGATCCACTTGCCGTTCCGCTTGCCGAGCGTCCACCACTCGCGCAGCTGGACCTCCTGGGCGCCGCCCGAGTCCGTGCGGGTCACGATGCCGCCGCTGCGGTTGACCACGATGTCGCGCACGTGCGCCGCGATGCGCACCACCACGCGGTCGTCCTTGTCGTCCTCGCGGTTCACGAGGCCGACGTAGGCGGCCTCGACCGACTTCACGTCGACCTTGTTCCGCCAGCCCTTGCGGTCGAAGTCCTTCAGGCGCAGCGCCCACTCCTTCATCAGCTCAGGCGCGACGAACCCGTTCAGCCGCTCGATGTCGTTGCGGCTCCACGCGGCCTGGATCGCGCGGAAGAGCAGCTCGCCGTCCTCGCGCACGCGCGCGACGGCGAACGCCTCGTCGTCACCGGCCGCCTCCGCCGCGGCCAGCTCGACGTCGCGGCCGCGCTTTCGCTGGCGGAAGCGGAAGCTCGCGTCGTCGGTGGCCCTGTCGGCGCGCATGTAGGCGCGGCGCGCGAGCACCGACAGCCACACCACGAGCACGAACGCGAGCATCGCGCCGATCGTGATCAGGAACCCGATGCCCGGCCTCGCCCGCCGAGCCGGTGCCACCGCTCGAGCCGCCGAAGCCGCCGCTCGAGCCGCCGCCGCCCGAGAAGCCGCCGCCACCGCCGCCGCCGCCGAAGCCGGACGAGCCGCCGCCGGCGGCGCCGAACGCGGGCTGCGTGAGCACGAGCAGCACGACGGGCGTGAGCAGGGAGCACAGGCGAGCCACGCAGCGATTCCAACACTGAAACGCCTGAGCGTCAACAATCACTACATGGACATGGACGTTCTCGAGGGCGCGCTGTGGGGATTCGTGGGCGGCTTCGCCCTGATCCTGGGCGCGGTCATCGCGCTGGTCCACGAGATGTCGCGCGCCGCGGTCGGCTGCATCCTCGCCTTCGGCGCCGGGGTGCTGATCTCCGCGCTCACCTTCGACCTGACCGAGGAGGCCTTCGAGGCCGGCGGCACCGCGCCCACGGCAGCTGGGCCTCCTGCTCGGCGGCGCCGTGTTCGTGGCGCGGCGACGCGCTGATCGGCCGCCGCGAGATGCGCGAGCAGATGCGCGCCGGGACGGCATGCGCGAGGAGGCAGGCGAACCCGGCCGCGCTCGCCCTGGGGGCGGTCCTCGACGGGATCCCCGAGTCGTTCGTGATCGGGGCGAGCGTGACGCAGGGCGAGGGCGTCGCGGTGCCCGTCGTGGTCGCGGTGTTCCTCTCGAACGTGCCCGAGTCGCTTTCGGCGGCGGCGGGCTTCCGCATGCGCGGCTGGTCGGGCGCGCGAAGCATCGGGCTGTGGGTGATGGTGGCCGCCGTCGCGACGGTCGCGGCCGGGCTCGGCGCGCTGGTCGCCGACGGCCTGTCGGGCAACTGGTTCGCGTTCGTGAACGCGTTCGCGGCGGGCGCCGTGCTGGCGATGATCGCCGACACGATGATCCCCGATGCGTTCCGCGACGCGGGGCGCTGGGCAGGATTCATCACGGTGGCGGGCTTCGCCCTCGCGTTCCTGATTTCGACCGCCTAGTTAGTCTGCCGCGCGCTCATGCACTTCGACCTGACCGACGAGCAGGAGGACATCCGCCGCCTGGTGCGCGACTTCGCGCAGCAGGAGGTGAAGCCCGTCGCCGAGGAGCTCGACCGCGAGAAGCGCTTCCCGTACGAGATCGTCGCGAAGCTCGGCGAGCTCGGGCTGATGGGCGTCCCCTACCCCGAGGAGTACGGCGGCGCGGCCGCCGGCTACCTGGCGTACGCGATCGTCGTCGAGGAGCTCGCGCGCGTGGATTCGAGCGTCGCGATCACGCTCGCGCAGAACACGAGCCTCGGCACCTACCCGATCTACGCGTTCGGCTCGGAGGAGCAGAAGCAGGAGTGGATGCCGCAGCTGTGCAGCGGCCAGGCGCTGGCCGGCTTCGGGTTGACCGAGCCCGAGGCGGGCTCAGACGCCGGCAACGTGCGCACCACCGCGCGCGAGGAGGACGGCGAGTGGGTGATCAACGGCGCGAAGCAGTTCATCACCAACGCGGGCACCGACATCTCGCGCTTCACCACGATCACCGCGCGCACGGGCGACGGCGAGATCTCGAACATCCTCGTGCCGAACGGGACGCCCGGGTTCGAGGTGGGCGAGGGGTACCGCAAGATGGGCTGGAACGCGTCCGACACGCGCCCGCTCTCGTTCGACGACGCGCGCGTGCCGCTCGACAACCTCGTGGGCGCGCGCGGGCAAGGCTTCAAGCAGTTCCTCGAGACGCTCGACGGCGGGCGCATCAGCGTCTCGGCGATGGGCGTCGGGCTGGCGCAGGGCGCGCTCGACGAGGCGCTCGCCTACGCGAAGGAGCGCCAGGCGTTCGGCCAGTCGATCTCGAAGTTCCAGGCCATCCAGATGAAGCTGGCCGACATGGCGACCGAGATCGAGGCCGCGCGGCTGCTCACCTACAAGTCGGCCGTGGAGCGCGAGAAGGGCAGCCCCGACTTCCGCATCACGGCCGCGAAGGCGAAGCTGAAGACGGGCCGGCTCGCCGTGCGCGCCGCCGAGGAGGCGGTCCAGATCCACGGGGGCTACGGCTACATCGAGGAGTACCCCGTGTGCCGCTTCTACCGCGACGCGAAGATCCTGACCATCGGCGAGGGCACCGACGAGGTGCAGCAGATGGTCATTGCGCGCGGCCTGGGCGCGTAGCCGGTTTCTAAAGAGGGTCTGACCCCCTTTACAAAACGGCGCGGCGCGGTGCGCGGCCCAGGCGGCCTCGCTCGCGCCGGAGCCGCCGCGGGCGCGCGGCGCGCAGGATCGCCCAGTGGCCGCCCAGGAAGGCGCCCCAGCCGGCGATGCTCTCGGCCGGCCAGAACTCGCCGCTGCCCGTGAGCGCCCAGATGCCCACCAGGCCGCCGTTCACGACCGTGTAGGCGACGGCGTGCGTGCGCAGCATGCTCGTCTGCCAGCTCCAGAAGCCGTCGGCGCGCTCGCGCGAGCGCGGGTTCCAGGGCAGGTCGCGGAAGAGCGCCTTCAGGTCGGCGCGCGTCCGCGCGGCGTAGGCCAGCTCGACGCGGCGCTCGAGCTCGCGCTCGTCCAGCCGCCCCTCCGCGTAGTGGGTGCGCAGCGCCTCGGCGGCCCGCTGGCGCGCATCGTCTGAGGGGCGCATCCCATCCCGCCGTGACTGCAGCTCGTACCCCACGACTGGAAGTATCGCGCAAGTGAAGCTCCGGCTCGCCGCCATCTGGCTCGTCCTGTTCGCCGTCTATGCGAGCACGCTCGGGCTCGACTCGTTCGACTCCTCCGATTACGGCGGCGACGAGCCCCACTACCTGCTGACCGCGAAGTCCCTGGTGGACGACGGCGACTTCGACGTGCGCAACCAGCGGGCCGACCGCGACTGGGAGGACTTCTACCCGTACTTCCTCGACCGGCACGGGAAGCTGACCGACGGCCGTGCGCACGAGCCGCACGGCGCCGGGTTCCCGGCGGTGATCGCGCCCGTCTACTCGCTCGGCGGGGCGAAGGCGGTCGAGCTCTTCCTTGCGGCGATCGCGGCGCTCGGCGGCGTGCTGGCGTACCTGCTCGCGCTGCGGGTCGTGCCGGACCCGTGGGCGATCGGGGCGACCTTGGCGGTGACGCTGTCGCCGCCGTTCCTCGCCTACGGGAGCGCTGTCTACCCCGAGCTGCCGGCGGCCACGGCGCTGGCGGGCGCCGCCCTGCTCGCGTTACGGCTGCAGGAGCGGATCTCGCGCAACGAGGCGGCCCTGTGCTTCCTTCTGCTCGGCATCCTGCCGTGGCTGGGGACGAAGTTCGTGCCCGCGGGTGTGGTGATCGGCTACGTCGCGGTGCGGGCGATCTGGCAGGCGCGGCACCGGACGCTCGCGTTGCTCAGCGCGGAGCTTGCGCTCTTCTCGGTCGTCTTCTACGTGACCCTGAACGAGGCGCTCTACGACGGGCCGACGCCTTACTCGGCCGACGTCGAGGGCGAGACCGCGACGGACGCGAGCTTCCCCGGCGGCTACCTCGACCGCGCGTACCGGCTTGTCGCGCTGCTGATCGACCGCGAGTTCGGGCTGCTGCGCTGGGCGCCGGTGTTCGTGCTGGCGGGCGTGGGCGTCTGGATGCTCGTGCGCACGCGTCACGAGGGCCTCGCGCGGGCGCTGCCGCAGCACGCGCGCGCGGAGTCCGCGGCGATCCTGTGCACGGTCGCGCTGGGCATGCAGTGGCTGGTCGCGGCGTTCCTCGCCCCCACGATGTTCGGCTTCTGGTTCCCGCCGCGGCACCTGCTCGCGGGCCTGCTGCTGGCGGTGCCCCTGGTCGCCTGGGGCATGCGGCGCTTCCCGCGCACGGGCGTGGTGCTCGGCGCTGCTCGGGATCGTCGGCTCGGTCTGGCTCTACGTCGACGTGCGCTGGGGCGGCGGCGGGCTGGTCGTGGGCCGGCCCGACGCGCCGTGGGGGCCGCTCGAGGCCGTGTTCCCGTTCTTCGACGACAGCACGGCGCCGTATGTGGTGGCCGGCGCGATCGGGGCGGGCTTCGTCGCCCTCTGCTTCCTCGCGTGGCGGAACTCGCGCCAGAGCGCCGGCGCGACGCGCGCGAAGTACTCCGGGTAGCTGACGAACGAGTTGCCGTTCTGGCGGCGGCGGTAGCTGATCGGCACCTCGACGGGTCGATGCCGGCGCCCCAGAGCGAGAGCGTGAGCACCTGCGCGTAGTTGTAGTCGTGGCGGATGCGCGCCTCGGCGAGCGCGCGGCGGCCGAACGCGCGGTAGCCGCTCTGGCCGTCGGAGACGACCGTCTCCATCAGCGTGCCGAGCAGGGCGCTCGTCAGGCGGTTCGCGAGCGTGCGGTGCCACGACATGCCGTCGCGGTCGCCGAGGAAGCGCGAGCCGACCACGTACTCGGCGCGGCCGCGCGCGACGGGGTCGAGCACGCGCTCGAAGTCGGCCGGGTCGTACTCGCCGTCGCCGTCGAGGTAGACGGCGGCGTCGTAGCCGCGGTCGCGCGCCTCGGCGAGCCCCTGGCGCACCGCGGCGCCCAGGCCGGTCGGGCGCGGGTTCGAGATCACCTCGGCGCCGGCGGCGCGGGCGATCGCGGCGGTGTCGTCCTGGTCGAGCCGTCGTCGATGACGAGCGTGTCGACGGCCATGCCGCACGCGGTCGCCGGGATGCGGCTCGACGATCGTCGCCGATCACGTGCGCCTCGTCGAGCGCGGGCACGACGGCGAGGCAGCGACGTGGGGTCTGACCCCGTACGGGGTCAGACCCCTGCAGCGCGGGCACGAGCGCGTGGCCGCGCGCGGCCGCGGGCGGCTCCACGCCCAGCAGCGCGCTGACCGTCGCCGCCAGCTCGCAGACGTTGTGCGGCTCGTGGTCGACCGCGCCCGGCACGGCGCCCACGCCGTGCACGATGAACGGGACCGGCGTCTCGCCCCAGTCGAGGTGGCCGTGGCCGCCGATGCCGCGGCCCTGGCCGTGGTCGGCCATCAGGATCACCGTCGCGTCGTCGAGCTTGCCGCGCTCGCCGAGCCAGGCGAGGAAGTCCGCCACGTGGCGGTCCGTCTCCTCGAGCTGGTCGAGGTACTCGCGGTTGCGCACGCCGCGCACGTGGCCGAGCTGGTCGGCGGCGAGCAGCTGGAGGACGAGCAGGTCGGGGTCGTCGCGCTCGACCACTTCGCGCGCCGCGGCGACGAGCGAGTGGTCGATCCGCTCGGTCGGCTGCACGGAGGTGACGGCGCGGACCACGTCCTCGCCGAACGGGTCGAGCAGGTGCGCGATCCCGACGAGCCGGCCGCGGCGGCCGTGGCGCTCGAGCACGTCGAAGACCGACTCGCACCGGACGCCCAGCCGCGGCGCGAAGTTCGAGTGCATCCCGTGCTCGTGCGGCGCGGCGCCGGTGAGCATCGACGAGAAGCAGACGACGGTGCGCGCCGGGTAGGCGGGCTGGACGTTCAGGTACTCGGTGCCCTCGCGCGCGAGCCGGTCGATCGTCGGCGTGTTCGCCTGCCAGAGCCGCTCGCGGTTGCAGCCGTCCACGACGATCACGTAGACGCGCTTGGCGACGGGCACGAGGGGGTCTGACCCCGCGGGGTCAGACCCCTTGGCGGGCGCCGGGTACGACGGCAGGCGGCGGGCGAAGCGCTTCCACGCGATCGCGCCCAGCGCGGCCGCGATCAGCGCGACCGCCGCGATCCGGACCGCGCTGCCCGCGCCGGGCTCCTCGGCCAGCAGCGCGCCGGCGGAGATCGTCATCACGATCTTCGGCACCTGCTCGAGCGCGTTGCCGCTCGTGGGGTCCGAGTTCGTCAGGACGAGGCGCCAGAAGCGGAGGAAGTTCGTCCACGGCGCCCCGGTGCGCAGCCGGTAGTAGAAGGTGCCCCAGAAGAAGACGGTGAAGAACGCCCAGCCGGCCAGCGCGCCCAGCACGAGCGCCGGGGCGCGCCACGGCTCGAGCAGCGGCACGCTGGCGGCGAGCACGAGCCAGAGCAGCGCGCGGCCGCGGAGCGGGAACGGGTAGCGCGACGAGCACGGCGGCGAGCGCCACCGACCCGAGCAGCGCGAGGCCCAGCGAGCCCTCCGGCGCGAGCCCGACCAGGGCCGCCACGCACAGCACCAGCACCGGGTAGACGAGCGTGAACGGACGCCCCTCGTTGAAGACGTTCCAGGCTCGCGCCGCCCAGACCTCGATGAACCCCGCCGATCGCGCCACAGCGCGCATCGTATTAGGGAACCCTAATATGCCGCGCTCATGGGAGAGCGCGTCCTCGTGACCGGCGCCGCCGGGTTCCTCGGCTCGCACGTCTGCGAGCGGCTGCTGGAGCGCGGCAACGAGGTGCTCGGCGTGGACTGCTTCACCGACTACTACGGGCGCGCCGTCAAGGAGCGCAACCTCGCTCCCCGCCCGCGAGTGGGACGCGTTCGAGCTCGTCGAGGCCGACCTCGCGGACAACGGCATCGCGACCCTCCTCGACGGGGTCGACACGGTCTTCCACCTGGCCGCGGAGCCGGGCGTCCGCGACGGGCGGCTGGACATGTACCTGCGGCGAAACGTGATCGCGACCCAGCGGCTGCTCGAGGCCGCGGCGGCGGCCGACCTGCGCCGGTTCGTCTACGCGTCGTCCTCGTCGGTCTACGGAAACGCGCCCCACCAGGCGGAGGACACGCCGGTCGCTCCCCTCTCCCCCTACGCCGCGACGAAGGTCGCGGTCGAGCGGCTCGCCGGTGCGTTCGACGTCCCGGCCGTCGGGCTTCGCTTCTTCACGATCTACGGCCCGCGCCAGCGCCCCGACATGGCCTTCCACCGCTTCATCGAGCGCTGTCTCGCCGGCGAGCCGATCGAGCTGATCGGCGACGGCCGCCAGGTGCGCGACTTCACCTACGTCGCCGACGCCGTCGACGCCACACTCGCCGCCGCCGAGCGCGGCCGGCCGGGCGCGATCTACAACGTGGGCGGCGGCCACCCGGTCGAGCTGCGCGACGCGATCGCGCTGATCGCAGAGCTCGTCGGCGGGCCGGTGACGATCGAGCGCCGCGCGGTCGTGGCCGGTGAGGCCAGGCGCACCGCTTGCGACGGAACGCTCGCGCTACGCGAGCTCGGCTTCGCCCCTCATACGCCGCTCGGCGCCGGCATCGCGCGCCAGTTCGACCACATGGCGGAAATAACCCGAAGGGCGCCCCGCCGGAACCAGACAGCGGGACGCCCTTCGGTTCTGCAGGTCGAGGTGACGGATGCTTCGACGACCCGCATTAGGGGCACCGCCCAAGCTACATCGCCGTAGTTAGCTGCTAATTAGGAATTAGCAAGGGTTTTGTCCATTCCGGCCCTTCCGTCCGGGCCCGGTGCGACGGTGGATGGTCCGATGGAATTCGTCTTCGCACTGATTGTTGGGCTGATCCTTGGCGGCGCCGCCGTCTGGACCGTCGTGCGCGCGCGGATGGACGCCGCGCAGACCGAGGCGCTCCACTCGCGCGAGCTGCTCGACCAGTACAAGCAGGAGATCCCGAACGCCGTCAAGGCCGCGTCGAGCGACGCGTCGCAGTCGCTCATGGACCTCATGGTCAAGCCGATCTCCGACTCGCTCCAGCGCGTTGACGGCAAGCTCGAGTCGCTCGAGAAGGCGCGCCACCAGGCGCACGGCCAGCTCTCGGAGCACCTGAAGACCGTCACCGCCGGCCAGGACCAGCTCCGGCGCGAGACGGCCAGCCTGGTCACCGCGCTGCGCGCGCCGGCCACGCGCGGGCGCTGGGGCGAGCTCCAGCTCAAGCGCGTCTGCGAGATGGCCGGGATGATCGAGCACTGCGACTTCGAGCAGCAGAGCTCGGCCGACACCGACGAGGGCCGCGTCCGCCCGGACCTCATCGTGAAGCTGCCGGGCGGCATGAACGTCGTGGTGGACGCGAAGGTGCCGCTCGAGGCGTACCTCAATGCGCTCGAGGCGGAGGACGACGACGTGCGCGCCTCACATCTCGAGGTGTACGGCCGCCACGTGCGCGACCACCTGCGCAAGCTCGGCGCGAAGGCGTACCAGGACAGCTTCTCCCCCACGCCCGAGTTCGTCGTGCTCTTCCTCCCGAGCGAGGCGTTCCACAGCGCCGCGCTCGAGCAGGTGCCCGACCTGATCCAGGACGGCGTCGACAACAAGGTGCTCATCGCCACGCCCACGTCGCTGATCGGCCTGCTCAAGGTCGTGGCCTACGGCTGGCGCCAGGAGCAGATGGCCGCGTCGGCGGAGGAGATCGCCGACCTCGGCCGCCAGCTGCACAAGCGGATCGGCACGATGGCCGCCCACCTGGCGAAGCTCGGCCGCGCGATCAACACGACCGCGAACGCCTACAACGACACGGTCGGCTCGCTGGAGCGCCAGGTGCTGGTCAGCGCGCGCAAGCTGTCCGACCACGGCATCGAGTCGGGCAAGGAGATCGAGTCGCCCGCGCAGGTCGAGACGGCCGTGCGCTCGCTGCAGGCACCGGAGCTCGTCGAGGGAGACGACCCCGACGACATCCGAGTCACGCAGCTCCCGAAGCTCGCGTCTTAAAGACCTTTTAAGCGCGCCGCATCGCTGTCGTTACCGCAGGGTTCGAATGAACTCGGACTCGCATGACTCGCCTGCTGGATCGCCGCAACTTTCTTCAATCAACGGCCGCTGCCGTTCCGCTCGTCTGCACCATCGGAGGCAAGACCTTCGACGTCTCAGACGCAAAGGAGGTCGAGCAGGTCGACAAGGCCGCTACGAAGACCGCGCGGCCCGCGACGGCGAGCACGGCGCCGGTGCCCTCGCAGTTCCCCACGCCCGAGCCCGCACCCGGCGGCCAGGTGCGCGAGTACTGGATCCAGGCGCGTTCCGTCAGGTGGGACATCGCGCCGAAGAAGGTCGACGAGTGGATGAAGCACCGGATCACCGGGCGCACCACCTTCCGGGCCCTCGTCTACCAGCCCATGAGCGCCGGGTTCACGCAGGCGATCGGCCCCGCGTCGATGCCGGGCCCGACGCTCGAGGCTGAGGTTGGCGACCTGCTCGTGGTCCACTTCCGCAACGCGGACAAGAGCTTCAACCAGGCGGTCACGATGCATCCGCACGGCGTGAAATACAACCCGGAGTACGACGGCTCCTACCTGGGCGACCACACGCGCGCGGGAGGCTTCATCGCTCCCGGCGAGGAGTTCACCTACCGCTGGGAATGCACGCCCGACTCGGTCGGCGTGTGGCCCTACCACGACCACGGGCCGAACCACACGCTGAACACGATGCGCGGGCTGTTCGGCGCGCTCGTCATCCGGCCGAAGGGCGCCCCGAAGCCCGACGTCGAGCACGTGCTGATGATGCACTCGTTCGCGCCCCAGGTGACGCGCCTGCCGCGCCTCTTCCACGCGGTCAACGGCCGCAGCGGCGCCGGCAACACGCCGACGATCCAGGCGAAGGTCGGCCAGGACGTCGCGATCCACACGATCGGCTTCGACAGCAACTTCCACACCTTCCACCTCCATGGCCATCGGTGGAAGGACGCGTCCGGGACCTTCGTTGACAACCCGGGCTTCGGCCCGAACGAGACGGTCACGGCGCGGTTCACGGAGGACAACCCAGGGCGGTGGCTCTACCACTGCCACGTGTTCTCCCATCAGGACGCAGGTATGGCCGGCTGGTACCTCGTCTCGTAGTCACTAACAAAGGAGTAGAAGTGAGAACTGGACTCGCCGCACTCGCGGCTCTGCTGCTCGTACCGAGCAGCGCAATGGCGGTGGACTATCCGGCGCCGACTGACCCCGGAAAGCTCCCCCCGCGCCCGAATGGCGGTGAGGCCACCCTGCACGTCTGCAAGAAGCCGCGTTGCTTCGACACGATCCAGCAGGCCGTGAACGCCTCGCGCGGCGGCGACACGATCAAGGTCGCGAACGGCACCTACAAGGAGGGCGTGCAGGTCAGGAACCGCGGCCGCAGCGGCCTCCGCATCGTCGGCAACACGAAGCACCCCGAGAAGGTCCTGCTCAACGGCAAGCGCCTGAAGGGCGCAGCCGCCCAGAACGGGTTCCTCGTGAACGGCGTGAACAACGTGACGATCAAGGGCTTCAAGGCGAAGAACTACAAGGGCAACGGGTTCTTCATCGTCAACACGACCGGCTACACACTGACGAAGCTGATCGCCGAGCACACCGGCGTGTACGGCATCTACGCGTTCAACACCAAGGGCGGCACGATGACCGACTCGGAGGCGTACTACGCCAACGATGGCGGCTTCTACATCGGGCAGACCCCGGTCCAGTCGAAGCCGAAGCGCACCTTCGTGAAGAACGTCCGCAGCCACTCGAACGTAATCGGGTTCAGCGGAACGAACATGCGCTACGTGACGATCCAGAACTCGAAGTTCTGGAACAACGGCGTCGGGATCGTCCCGAACGCGCTCGACACGGAGAAGTTCGCACCGCCGGAGTTCAACGTGATCAAGAACAACGAGGTGTTCTGGAACAACTTCAACTACTACCTCGGCGCTCCGTTCGAGCTCCGCGGGACGGCAGTTGGAGACCTGGCCTACCCGCCCGGCGTCGGCATCCTGATGTTCGGCGGCCGCGACACGCTGATCGAGGGCAACAAGCTCTACGGCAACTACGTGGCCGGCTTCGCGATGATCGACCAGATCGTGCTGGAGCAGGAGGACGCCCGTACCGTCGATCGGAACACGGTCCGCGGCAACAGCTTCGGCCTGAACGGCACGGACCTGAACGGCCGCGACATCGCCTATGACGGGAGCGGCTCGGACAACTGCTTCGCCGACAACGGCGTGCTGCAGAACAACCTGCCCGCTGACGACAGCGAGCTCATGGGCTGCCCGTTCCAGGGATCGAACGGCGTCAACGACGAGGCGCGCAATGCGCTGCTCGCGATCGCGACCGACGCGGATCACGAGAAGTACTGGGTGAAGCACCCGCACGCCCCCAAGGACGGCTACACGCCGCTCGAGCACTATGAGGGCTAGGGCAATCGCGGGAATCGCGGTGGCGGCTTCGGCCGCCACCGCGGCCCTGCCGGCACAGGCGGGCACTCCGGCGCCCAAGGTCGTGACGATCAACGACAACTACTTCATGCCGATGGAGCTCAAGGTGAAGCCGGACACGACCATCGTCTGGAAGTGGCCGAGCGACAGCGGCGACGTCCACGACGTGAAGCTGAAGTCCAAGCCCAAGGGCGCGAAGCGCTTCTGGTCCGACCCGGCAGCCGTCGGCTACAAGTTCAAGCAGAAGCTGACAGTGCCCGGCAAGTACCACATGGTCTGCACCATGCACGAGGACATGTACATGTACGTCACCGTGCGCAAGCCCCGCGGCTAGGAGGCGCGCGCCTGGCGCGTCAGCGCGACGTCTGCCACGCCGCGCCGATGCGGCGGGTGAAGCCCTTCGGCTTCTCCGCGTACAGGCGCTTGCCGAGCTTGAAGGCACGCTTCCTCAGCCTGGCCCGGCGCTTCCGGATCGCTCGCCGCAGCTCCTTGTGCTTCTTGCCGGTCGCCCGCTCGGTGAGCATCGCGAGGTCGTGATCCTCGCCGAGCAGGTCCGACAGGACGTGTGCCTCGGCGGCCAGCTCGCTCATCATCGCCGGCCACGCTGAGCGCAGGACCGTGGCGGAGTACCAGAGGTCCTTCACGCGCTTGCGCCACTCGTGCAGGTTCACGGTGCTCGGGTTCTTGCGGGCGGCGCGGTAGGCGGCGCGGCCGTCGCCGTAGATCTTCTGGAGTCCCGGGCGAACCGCCTTGAACGAGTCGGTCTTCGGCGCCAGCGCTTCGATCTCGCCACGCGCGAGTGTCAGCTCGGCCTGCGCCATCGCGATCTCCGAGGCGTCCGCCTCGCGGCCGGCCTCGGCGGCCAGCTCCTTCCGCAGCCCGCGGACCGCCTTCTTCGACACCTGCCCGCGCTTGACGAAGTCGTCGAGCGTCTCGAGCAGGACGTCCGCGTCGCGGCGGCCGGCCAATCGGCGTGCCGTGTCCCTGAAGCGGGTGTTCCAGCTCGAGTCCGCCTGGACGAGGCGCACCAGCGCGCGCAGCTTCTTCAGGTCCTTGCGAGCCTCGTGGACCGCCGTCGCCGAGTCGTTCCCGGCGCGGCCGCTCAGCTCGTCGATCGCGGAGTCGAGCCTTCCGCGCGCGATCCGCACGACGCCATCGGGCAGGGACTCGCTCCGCTTCAGCCTGAACTTGCGCGACGGGGACTTGCCCTTCTTCCGCCCCCGCACCGACCTGACCAGCAGCCCCGCGCTGACTCCGGCAACCGCACCCATCGCTGCGAGCACGTGCCGGGAGGGCCTCATGCCGTCAGCGTTCCCGTTCGAGCAGCTTCGATGCGGCGCTCGCGGGGTCGAGCCGCCTTTTTACAACCTCGTCGAACAGCGCCTCGACCTCGGGGTCGTCGAGCTCGGCGTGCAGCTTGCGGCGCAGGCGTACCGTCGCCAGCTCCATCACCTCGTTGCGGAGGTTGCGCCGGCGGCGCTCCTCGAGCGTCCCCTCCGCCTTGATGTGCGCGCGGTGCTCGTCGATCGCGGTGGCCAGCTCGTCGACTCCCTCGCCGCGCGTCGCCTCGGTCGTCAGGACCGGCACCTTCCAGCTCTGCTCCGGCCCGAGCGAGAGCACGGTGCGGATCTCGCGCACCATCGTGTCGGTGAGCGGGTGGTCCTTCTTGTTCACCACGATCACGTCGGGGATCTCCATCACGCCCGCCTTGAGCGCCTGGATCGAGTCGCCCGACCCCGGCATCAGCGCGAGCACGACCGTGTCCGCGTGGTCGATGATGTCCACCTCGGCCTGCCCGACGCCGACCGTCTCGAGGAAGACGTCGTCCTTGCCGGCCGCGTCCATCAGGAGCGCCGCCTGCAGCGTGGCCTCGGACAGCCCGCCGAGCGAGCCGCGGCTGGCCATCGAGCGGATGAACACGCCCGGATCGAGGAAGTGGTCCGCCAGCCGGATCCGGTCGCCCAGCAGCGCGCCCTTCGTGAACGGAGACGACGGGTCGATCGAGAGCACGGCCACGTCGCGGTCGCGTGCGCGCGCGTGCTTGACGAGCGTGCCGATGATCGTGGACTTCCCGACCCCCGGCGGCCCCGTGAAGCCCACCATCGCCGCGCGCCCGGTCTTCGGATAGACGCGGCTGACCAGCTCCCAGCCCTCGGGGTCGTCGTTCTCGACGAGCGTGATCGCGCGCGCGAGCGCGCGCTTGTCGCCCGCGAGGAGCGGTTCGGCCAGGTCGTCTGCGGTGCGTCCGGTCGTCGCCATCGGGCGGCGAAGCATATGGACCGCTCAGGTGCGGTCGGCGACCGCCACTGCCTCGGAGACGGCCTTCAGCCGCAGCTCCTCGAGCACCTCCAGCTGGCGGTCCGCACGCTCGATCAGGCGGTCGAGCTGCTCGATGTCGAGCCGCGGCTCGAGCGGCTCGATGTGCCGCAGCGCCGCCCACAGGCAGCGCTTGCCGGTCACGCCGACCACGAGCCCCTCGAGCTCGGTGACCCGGCTCTGGGGCGAGTAGCTCGTCAGGTGCCCGTTCAGCTTGAGCCGGCCGGCCTTCTCGCCCGCCCACGCACCGGCGACCTTGAAGCGGTCGGGGCCCACGCCGAGCGCGGCCATGATCGCCCGCAGCGCCTCGCGGTCCTCCTCGATCTCGCTCGCTATCTCCCCGAGGACGTCGCCGTACGGGGTGCCCCGGTTCGCGCCGGCCGTGCGCCGCGCGAGCTCCAGGCCCGCCGTCGCGCCGGCGTAGTGGTCCTCCAGATAGATCTTCAGGTAGTCGCGTCCGAGTAGCTGCATCGTGCTGAGGCTACTCGTAGGCCAGCGCTTCCAGCACGTCGAGCCGGGAGGCTCGGCGCGCCGGCAGGATCGCGGCCACCACGCCCGCGATCGCAGCGAGGATGAAGAGCAGGATCAGCGTCGCGACCGGGAACGCGAGATTGAAGCCCTCGTCCGCCAGCGGCCGCGAGACGATCACGGCGAAGAAGACGCCGAGGACGCTGCCCAGCAGCGCCCCGAGGAGCGCCGTGATCACCGCCTCGTAGCGGACCACGCGCCGCACCTGGCGGCGGGACATGCCGATCGCGCGCAGCAGGCCGAGCTCGCGCGTGCGCTCGTAGATCGACAGCGTGAGCGTGTTGACGATGCCGAACAGCGAGACGATCACCGCCAGCGACAGCAGGGCGTACAGCAGGTTCACCACCTGGCCGACCTGCTCGGCGATCCTGTCCTTCAGCTCGTCCTGGTCGAGCACCTCGACGATCGGGAACGCGCGATCCATGGTCTCTTCGATCCGCTGGCGCGTGGCGTCGGGGTCGGCGCCCGACTGGTAGTTCACGAGCACCATCCCGTCCTGGCGCTCGCGGAAATCCTCCTCGAGCGCCTTGATGCGTGAGCACGAAGTCGCCCCACAGGTCGGCCGTGTCGTTCAGCTTGCCGCGGACGGTGTAGGTGGCCTCGCGGCTCGCAGGCGTCGTCACGGTGAGCGTGTCGCCCACGTCGACGTCATTGTCGGTCGCCCACGCCTGGTCCACGAGCGCGTCGTCGCGCGTCATCCCGGAGATGACTCCGTCCTGGCCCTCGTCCCAGTCGAACTTGAACACGCTCAGGGCCTCGCTGGGATCGATCGAGGTGATGAAGCTCGTGTCGCCCGTCTCCTCCACGTCCGCGTCGGCGTATCGCAGCGACGAGACCGGCCCGACGCCGTCGACCTTCTGGACGGTCTCCTCAACCGCCGCCGGGATCGGCGTGAACCCGTCCTCGTGCTGGATGGTCAGGTCTCCCGTGAAGCCCTCGTCGATCGCGTCGTCGATGGACGCCTCGATGCCGGCCGCGAACACGGTGACGAAGGTGACGAGGGCGAGGCCGATCATCAACGCCGCCGCGGTCGTCGCGGTGCGTCCCGGGTTGCGGACCGCGTTCTCGCGCGCGAGCCGGCCGGTCAGCTTGCGGACGCGCTCGAGCACGAAGCCGACCATGGACGCGAGCGGCGCGACGAAGCGCGGAGACAGAAGCGCGGTGCCGAAGAAGAGCAGGACGGCGCCGAGCCCGAGCAGCGCCGCCGCGTCGCTTGACGATTCGATGCCGCCGAACAGGCCGACGCAGACCGCCACGAGGCCGCCGACGCTCAGGAGGATCGCCAGTCCGGTGACGAACCGCCGACGCCGCCGCGTCGGGGCGATCGCCTGGTCGCTGAGCGCCTCCATCGGCGAGACGCGGGTCGCCCGAACGGCCGGGATGATCGCGGCCAGCAGCGTCACGACCAGGCCGATCAAGAGCGGCACGGCGATGGAGCGCGTCTTGATCACGCTGCCCGTGTTCGGCAGGTCGATCCCGAACGACTTGAAGAGGGCGTTCAACAGGTCCGCGACGCCGATCCCGGCGAGCACGCCCAGTCCCGCGCCGATCAGTCCGATCACGGTCGCCTCGAGGAGCACTGACGTCAGGACCTGACGCCGCGACGCGCCGAGCGTGCGCAGCATCCCGAACTCGCGCGTGCGCTGGGCGACGGTGATCGAGAACGTGTTGAAGATCGTGAATGCGCCGACGAAGAGCGCGATCCACGCGAAGATCAGAAGCGCGGTCTTGAGGAAGCCGAGGTCGTCCTCGATGTCCTCCGTCTCCTGCGCGGCGTTCTCCTCCCCGGTGCGGACCTCGATCGTCTTCTCGGGCATCACCTGGGCGACCCGCCGCTTCAGCTCCTCCGGAGTGACGCCCTCCTCCGCTGCGATCGAGATCTGGTCGAACTCGCCGACCTTGTCGGCCAGGCGCTGGGCCTCCTCGAGCGGCAGGATCGCGACCGTCGCGCCGCCGAACGAGTCGACCTCGCCCAGCGTTGCGATGCCGACGATCTCGTACTTGCGCGCCGCCTCAGCGCCGGCAACGGTGACCGAGTCGCCGACCTCGAGGTCCTCGTTGTCGGCTGAGAGCTTGTCGATGGCCACCTCGCCCGGTGCCTGCGGCGGGCTGCCCTCGGCGTAGTCGAACGGGTCGAACCGCTCAGGCTGGACCGACGCGCCGAACGCCGGAGCCTGCGTCGAACCGATCCGGTCGCCGTCCTCGTCGATCAGCGAGATGCCGGCCGCGAAGATGCCGCCGACCGCCTCCGCGACCCCTTCGACCTCGGTCACCCTGTCGAGCAGCCGAGCGGGCATCCCCGGCGGCTCGCTGCCGCCCTCGGTCTCGACGGCCTCGCGCGGCACGACCGCCACGTCGACGCCCTCGCTCGACTCCTCGAAGATCTGGCCGAACGAGTTCGTGAACGTGTCGGTGAGGACGTACGTCCCCGTCATCAGCGACACGCCGAGGAACACGGCGAGGGCCGTCAGGAAGGCGCGCAGCTTGCGCGCGAAGACGCCGCGCAGCCCGACCTTGAGCATCAGGCAGCGACGGACTTCATGATGTCCAGGATCGCGTCGGCGTCCGGCGCCTCACGGTCCTCGACGATCTGTCCGTCCACGAGCACGACGAGCTGGTCCGCGAACGACGCAGCGTGCGCGTCGTGCGTGACCATCACGACGGTCTGGTCGAACTCGTCCACCGCGCGGCGGAGCAGCGCGAGGACGTCGTCACTGGCCTTCGAGTCGAGGTTGCCAGTCGGCTCGTCGGCGAAGATGACCGCGGGCTTGGATGCGAGCGCGCGTGCGATCGCGACGCGCTGCGCCTGGCCGCCGGAGAGCTGCGACGGGCGGTGCGAACGCCGGTCGCCCAGGCCGATCGTGTCGATGAGCTGGTCGACCCACTCCTTGTCCGGATCGCGCCCGGCGATCGACAGCGGCAGCACGATGTTCTCCTCCGCCGTGAGGACCGGCAGGAGGTTGAAGAACTGGAAGACGAAGCCCAGCTTGTCGCGCCGGAGCTGGGTCAGCTTGCCGTCGTCGAGGTTCGTGATCTCCGTGCCGTCGAGCGTGACGGTCCCGGCGGTGGGCCGGTCGAGCCCGGCGAGGATGTTCATGAGCGTCGACTTGCCAGAGCCGGACGGGCCCATGATCGCGGTGAACCGGCCGGCGGAAAAGTCGACCGTAACGCCGCGAAGCGCGTCCACGGCAGCATCGCCTTCGCCATAGCGACGACGCAGATCGTGGGAGGAAACGATCGGAGAGGACCCCATGCCAGTCGCCGCTCACGTTAGCTTGCCCGCCGTGAGGTCACCACCTGCGCCTCTCCACGGCGGCCCGTTGGCGCTTCTGCGCTTCATGAAGCGCCACGGGATGCTCACGCCCAAGTACGCGTGGCTGATCGCGCTGCTCCTGCGGCGGAAGTTCCTCTCCACCTACGGGCGGAGGCTGAAGCTCGACGGGCTGGCGTTCATCCCCAAGGGCGTCGTGATCCAGATCGGCCGCGGCGGCCGGGTCGAGCTGGGCCGCTGGACGTGGCTCGGGCACGGCACGAAGATCCGCTGCCACGAGGGCGTCGTGTCGATCGGCGCCAAGACCGTGCTCGGCCAGGAGTGCACGATCTCGGCCTACCAGCACGTGTCGATCGGGCGCGAGTGCGTGATCGCCGACCGCGTGATGCTGATCGACTTCGACCATGGGACGGTCGAGGTGGACCGCCCGATCCGCCTCCAGGGGATCTACAAGCGCGACGTGCGCGTGGGGCACAACGTCTGGATCGGATACGGCGCGTGCATCCTGCGCGGCGTCACCGTGGGCGACAACGCCGTGATCGGCACCAACTCGGTGGTGACGAAGGACGTGCCGGCTAACGCGGTGGTCGGCGGCGTGCCCGCGCGCGTGCTGAGGATGCGCGACGAGCCGAAGGAGATGCGCTTCGAGTAAATGAAAGGGCCCGGCAATCATTGCCGGGCCCTTCCTATGTGGCCGCCTGGTTCGTAAGCCGCTGCGGCGGCCGGGGGAACTCGTTTATTTGGTTGTGGGGCTAAGTCCTTCGAGTCCGTGTGTCAGGCGGGCCCATCGGTCGTGCGCTCTCCTCCTTGAAAAGTCGCTGTACTAAGCGATGCCCGGGTGGGACCCGGGCAAACATGGGCCTTATTCGCCCGCTTGTTTACGGGCCTTTTCCAGCTCTTTTTGCACGGTGGCGGTCTGGTTCGGGATGTCGAGCCGGGCCTCCAGCACCGGGATCGCCTCGTCGGGCCGGCCCGCAAGCCGGAGCGCCTGGCCGAGGCTGAAGAGCGCATACGCGTAGTTCATGTCGTCCTGCCAGGTGGTGCCCTCCGGGAGCGCTTCGATGGCGCGCGTGTTGAGGTCGATCGCGGTGTTGTAGTCGCCCGACTGGAGCGCGTCGTACCCGGCGAGGTGAAGGCGCTCGGCCTCGGCTGAGCCACCGGCTCCCGCCGGCTGGGGGACGCCGTCGAGCGGCGCCGGCTCGCTGGACGGCGGAGTCTCGGCCGGCTCCTCGGGTTCCGGTGCGGGCTCCTCCGCGCGCCGGCTGCCGGGGCGGGGTCGCCGCCGTGGCCCTGCTGCTGCTCGGCCTGCTTGTCGCCGCCGCCCGCGGGCTCGACCGGCGCCTCGTCGTCGCCGCCCCCGCCACCGGACGCGATCGCGATGCCGATGGCGACGAGCGCGACCGCGAGCAGCGCGGCGGCCGGGACCCAGCGCGTGTTGCGCGACGTGCGCACGGGCGGGGGTGGCGGAGCGGGAACCTCGCCGACCGGCCGCGCGCGCTCCATCCGGCGCGTCGTGAGTGCGCGGTGAGCGTCCGTCCGGCCGAAGGCGCGCTCGAGCCGCTCGGCCAGCTCGCCGGCCGACCGCGGCCTGTCGGCCGGGTCCTGCGCCATGCCGGCCTGGAGTGCCTCCGCGGCCGGGCCGGGGATCGTGGGATTGGCGTCGCGCGGGTCGGGCGGCGGCTCGTTCACCACCTGATGGGCGATCTCGACGGCGGTGCGGCCGCGCCGCGCCTTGCGGCCGGTGAGCAGCTCGTACGCCATCGTGGCCAGCGCGTAGACGTCGACGGCGGGGCCGAGCTTGCCGCCCTGAAGCTGCTCCGGCGCCATGTACGCGGGCGTGCCGAGGACGGTTCCGGTGCCCGTGATGTCGGTGCGCTCGA
Organism: uncultured Thermoleophilaceae bacterium; assembly: GCA_963839405.1. Classification (GTDB taxonomy): domain Bacteria; phylum Actinomycetota; class Thermoleophilia; order Solirubrobacterales; family Thermoleophilaceae; genus DASPHG01. The sequence continues at coordinate 105,185 of CAWIUV010000004.1, read as the reverse complement.
CCGCCTTCGCTATGCCGAGGTCGGCCAGCTTGACCGAGCCGTCGCGGCCCAGCAGGACGTTGCCGGGCTTGATGTCGCGGTGCACGATGCCGGCGTCGTGGGCGTGGTCGAGCGCCGCGGCGACGGCGCTCACGATCTCCATCGCGCGGCGCGGGTCCACCTCCCCGCGCGCCAGGACGTCGGCGAGGGTCTCCCCCTCGACGTACTCCATGACCAGGAGGACTGACTCCTCGTCCTGCTCGGTGTCGAAGATCGAGACGAGGTTCGGGTGGCTGAGCGAAGCGCCGAGCCTGGCCTCGCGCTGGAAGCGGCGGGCGTCGATCTCGTCGTGCTCGGCCGTGTGCATCCGTTTCACGGCCACGTCGCGAGCGAGGCGCTCGTCGTGCGCCAGGTAGACGACGGCCATCCCTCCAGCGCCAAGGCGCCGGATTACGCGATACCTGTCTGCGAGCAGGGGCCCACTCATGGTGTTCCGTACCATTGCCCACAGGTTGCCCAGCCTGCAAATGGCGTAACCCCGCCGTTTCCGTCCAGCGCGTAAAGGGGTAGAGAAACGACCAATGTCCGACGTGCTCACAGACCGCATCGATGCCCTCATCGAGAAGGGTGAGGACCTGGGCTGTGTGAACCTCTCGGAGCTCAGCGAGGCGATCCAGGACCTCGAGCTCGACGAGGACCAGATCGCGGCCATCAATGAGCGGATCGAGTCGCGCGGGCTCGAGGTCTCGGACGACTGCGGCAAGAACGGCGTCGAGCAGACGAAGATCAAGAACGGCGACGTGGCCGCCACGACCACGGACGCGCTGCAGCTCTTCTTCAACGAGGTCCGGCGCCATCCGCTGCTCACGGCGCAGGAGGAGATCGAGATCGCGAAGGCGATCGAGCGCGGCGACCTGGAGGCGAAGGAGCGGCTCGTCAACTCGAACCTGCGCCTCGTCGTGTCGATCGCGAAGAAGTACCAGGGCCAGGACCTCTCGCTGCTCGACCTGATCCAGGAGGGCATCCTCGGCCTGATCCGCGCGAGCGAGAAGTTCGACTGGCGCAAGGGCTACAAGTTCTCGACCTACGCGACCTTCTGGATCCGCGAGGCGATCCAGCGCGGCATCGCGAACAAGGCGCGCACGATCCGGATCCCCGTGCACATCGGCCAGCGCGAGCGCAAGATCGCGCGTGTCACGCAGGAGCTGGCGAAGGAGCTCGGCCGCGATCCCACCGACGACGAGATCGCGGAGGCGGCGGAGCTGCCGGTCGAGCAGGTCGATCGAGGTCAAGGACGCGGCGCGCACGGTGACGAGCCTGGACCGGCCCGTCGGCGAGGGCGAGGAGACCGCGTTCGGCGACCTCCTCCCAGGCGACGGCCCGACCCCGGACGAGGAGGTCGAGATCGGCTTCCGCGAGGAGATCCTCCACCGCGCGCTCGAGAAGCTGCCGGAGCAGGAGCGCAAGGTCGTGAAGCTGCGCTACGGGATCAACGGCGACAACCCCACGCCGCTGCGCGAGGCCGGCCAGATGCTCGGGATGTCCGCGGAGGGCGTGCGCAAGCTCGAGAAGCGCGCGCTCGAGCGGCTGGCCGAGCAGCGCGAGATCGAAGGCCTGCGCGACGCCGCCTAGTTTCTCAAGAGGGTCTGACCCTCTTCAGAAATCTGCACTCACCAGTTCCCGGTAGTTCTCGAGGGGATCCCCTCCGGTCGCGCTCAGATAGGAGAGCAGTCGCTGAACGTCGATGACGGCCGGGCGACCTCGGGCAGTTACGCCGAGCCATAGCTCGACCACTCGTATTCCGCGGCGTGTGCGGAAAGCCCGGCTTCGACTGGATTCCGCGCGAGGTATCGAATCGTCATCCACAGCTGGGCGTCGTTCTCCATAAGCACGCACCCGTAGCGGCTCTCGAAGAGAGCACCTTCGTTCCATGGCGCTGATTGATCCGCTGTGCATATCGGCCATGGAGACTTTGTCATCCCCTTCCCAAGGTTCGGGTCGGGGGTCTCGACCAGCAGGTGTACGTGATTGCCCATCAAGCAGTAGGCGAGGCAGTGCCAGCGATACCGCTCAACGGTCTGTGCGAGGAAGCCGAGATAGGTGATCCGGTCAGCGCGCGTTCGATAGATCGGCTGCTGCCTGCTTCCCCGCGCATACACGTGGAAGATCCCTCCCGGGACCTCGATCCGAGGTGGACGAGGCATCGGGCAGAAGAAGCCCGCGCCTCTCCACTCTCGCCCCTTTTCTGAAGAGGGTCAGACCCCTCTCTAGTCGGGCGGGCTGTCGGGCGGGGTCTCCGGGCCGCGCGGGTCGGTCTGGGGCACCACGTCCGGCGTGCCGGGCTGCGGCTCCACGGGCGGCGCCGGTTCCGGGGGCGCGGGCGGGCTGTCGGGCGGCGTCTCCGGGCCGCCCGGTGAGGGCAGCGGTTGGTCGGGTGCGCCTGGACTTGGGACTTCGAGGGTCGTGGTCATGGGGGCCTTGTTACCCGGTTCACCCCTGCGGGTAGGCATCCGTCTGTGAGCAAGCGCCTGCGCAGAGTGGACTCATCGGACGCCCGGCATCAGCCGACGCCGACGCGGTCGCGGGTTCGAGTACCTCGACGAGGACGGAGAACGGGTCGAGGATCCTGAGGTGCTGGAGCGGATCGGCGAGCTCGTCATCCCGCCCGCCTGGAAGGACGTGTGGATCTGCCCTTACCCGATGGGGCACATCCAGGCGACGGGCATCGACGCGCGCGGCCGCAAGCAGTACGTCTACCACCGCAAGTGGCGCGAGCGGCGCGATCAGGAGAAGTTCGACGAGATGGTCAGGTTCGCCAAGTGCCTGCCGAAGCTGCGCCAGCGCGCTAGCCGCGACCTCGGCGCGTCCCGAGCTCGACCAGAAGCGCGTCCTCGCCTGCGCCGTGCGGCTGCTCGACCGCGGGTTCTTCCGCATCGGCGGCGAGGACTACGCCGAGTCGAACGACTCGTACGGGCTCGCGACGATGCGCAAGGAGCACGTCACGCTCACCGAGCCCGAACTTCATCCGCTTCGACTACCCGGCGAAGAGCGGCAAGCGCCGCGAGCAGTCGATCGTCGACCACGAGGTCTTCGAAATCGTCCAGACGCTCAAGCGCCGCCGCGGCGGCGGTGACGAGCTCTCGGCCTACAAGGAGGGACGGCGCTGGATGGACGTCCGCTCCGAGGACATCAACGGCTACATCAAGGCGATCGCGCACGAGGACTTCTCCGCGAAAGCGTTCCGCACCTGGAACGCCACCGTGCTGGCCGCCGTCGCGCTCTCGGTTTCCGGTCCGGCCGGACAGGGCTCGAAGACCGCCCGCAAGCGCGCCGTCACGCGCGCCGTGAAGGAGGTCGCGCACTACCTCGGGCAACACGCCGGCCGTCTGCCGCGCGTCCTACATCGACCCGCGCGTCTTCGACCGCTTCGACTCGGGGCTCACGATCAGCGGCGTGCTGCCCGAGCTCGGCGAGGAGCCCGACCTGGCGTCGATCCACGGCCAGGCCGAGGACGCGGTGCTGGAGCTGATCGCCGACAACGACGACTCACCGCACGTCGAGGAGCTCGACCACGTGGAGAAGCTCGCGGCCTAGGTGACTTTCGAGCGCGCGAGCTCGGCGTAGACCGCGCGCGCCTGGCGCGCGACGTCGGCCCAGTCGAACGTCAGCACGTGCTCGGACGCCTCGGCGACCAGGCGGTCGCGTAGCGCGTCGTCCGTGAGAAGACGCTCGGCCATCGTCGAGAGCGACTGCGGGTCGCGCGCCTCGAACCGCAGCCCGACGTCCTCGTTCGGGACGACCTCGCGCAGCCCGCCGGTGTCGGCCACGAGACACGGGCAGCCGGACGCCATCGCCTCGAGCGCGACCAGCCCGAACGGCTCGTAGATCGACGGCACGACCGTGAGGTCGGCGATCCGGTAGAGCGAGTGGAGCACGTCGTCGCCGATCCAGCCGAGGAAGGTGCCGTGGTCGTCGAGCCCGAGCTCGGTCGCCTGCTGGCGCAGCTCCTGCTCGTGCGTGCCCGAGCCGGCGACCAGGAAGCGCACCTTGCCGACGCGCTCGATCAGGCCCGGCAGCGCCTCGAGCGCCAGCTGGAAGCCCTTCTCGTAGACGAGCCGGCCTACCAGGAGGACGAGCTGCTCGTCGGGCTCGGCGAACCGCAGCCGCAGGTCATCCAGGTTGGGCACGGTGATCAGGTCCTCCGGGTCGATCCCGTTCGGGATCACCGTGACGCGCTCCTCCTCGAGCCCGTAGATGTCCGCCACGTGCTCGCGCATGTACGAGGAGCACGTGATGACCCGCTCGGCGCGGTTGGCCATCCACCGCTCGACCCCGTGGATGTGCGACTGCGGATGCTTCTCGACCCACCCCTGGTGACGGCCGTACTCGGTCGCGTGGATCGTCACGGCGAACGGGCAGCGGAAGCGCTTCGCGAGGTGGTCGCCTGCGACGGCTACGAGCCAGTCGTGGCCGTGGACGACGTCGAAGTCGTACCTGTCCCCCAGCTCGACTCCGGCGGCGAGCATGTCCGCGTTCATGTGTTCGATCCAGGTGACGAACTCGCCCAGCTCGCCCGGGCGCTTCGGCTCGCGCACGCGGTGGATCAGGACGCCGTTCACCTCCTCCTCGGCGGGCGACTCCTCGTGGCCGCGGGTGAGGACGTGCGGCTCGGCCCCCTGGTCGGCCAGGTTCTCCGCGAGCTTGCGCACGTGCCGGGCGAGCCCGCCTTCGATCAGCGGCGGGTACTCCCAGGACAGGATCAGCGGGCGCATGTGGGTCAAGGAGAGACGAGCGGCGCCAGGTCGAGCTCGGGCGCCAGGGCGCGCAACTCGGGGTCCGGCAGCGGCGCGGAGTCTAGAGCCCCGAGCGCGGCGCGCAGCTCCTTGGCATGCCCCCGCACGCGCTCCAGCGGGTAGTCCGCGGCCAGCTCCCGCGTCATCAAGAACGCCCAATCGCTCGCCTGGAGTGCGAACAGCTCCCGGGCGGCCCGCTCCAGCGCCGGGCCTCGGCTCGCATGCGCCGCGGCCGCCACGGTCTCGAGCTCGGCGCCGCGCGCCGCGAACGCGATCTCGGCGACGCGCGCCGAGTCCCACGTGGAGAGGTCCTTGGGCGAGCCCCACGTGGACGCCGCGAGCTCGCGCTTGACGGGCTCGATCCGGTCGAGGCCGGCCGGCAGCGTGACCAGCTCGAGGCCCGCGCGCTCCGCCTCGGCGAGCACTTGCGCGAGCCACTGCGCGGCCCTCGTACCACCAGTGGCCGAGCAGCTCGGTGTCGAGCGCGCAGCAGACCAGCCCGGGTCGCCCGCGCTCGCTCGAGTAGGCGTCGAGCCGGGCGACGACGCGGCCGACGAAGTCGCGGCGTGCGTCCCGGCGAGGTCCAGCGCGCGCTCGTGGTCGTACGGCTGGCCGCCGTTCGCCCACGGCCTCAGGTCGTGCAGGGTGCGCCCGTGGTAGTCGCGGTAGTCGGCGTGCGAGGGGTAGCCCGAAGCTCCCCACACGAGCTCAACCGTCTGCCAGTCGAGTGGCACCGCGACCGGGCCGTTCTCGGTCGCAACGGGCTCGAGGTGGTCGAGCGAGCCAGGACCGAAGGCGTCGGTCTGGTCGACGCAGAAAACGCGCACGCCGTGCTCGGCGAGGTCGCGCTCGAGCCCCGGCTCGTACGCGCACTCGGGAAGCCAGAAGCCGCCGCTCCAGTTCTCGCCGAAGCGCCGCTCGTGCGCCGCGATCCCGGCGCCCACCTGCAACCGGAGGCCAGCATCGGTGGCGAGCAGCGGCAGCACCGCGTGCGTCGCGGTCGAGGTCCACAGCTCGGTGCCGAGACCGGCGAAGGCGCCGATCAGGTCGCGCTGCCGGTGCTCGAACAGATTGTCCGCGTACGCGTAGTCACCCGCCGCGCGGCGAAGCTCGGCTGCGAGCTCCGGCTTGCCCGTGGCATCGAGGCCGGCCGAGTCCTCGGCGTGGATCGGCGCGCGGATCTCGCGCAGGAAGCGCAGGTAGCGGTCGCCCGGCTCGCCGCGCATCGCCTCGAGCTGGTCGCACAGAACGGGCGTCAGGCTCACCGTCACCGGCGCGCCCTCGAGCACCTCGAGCAGCGGGAGGTAGACGCTCGCCACGGCCTCCCACAGCCACTCCTCGCCGAACGGCCAGGTGCCGAACCCCTCGACGTAGGGCATGTGCGTGTGGAGGACGAGCGCGAGCGCGCCGCGGTCGCGGCTCATCTGAGCACCGCGACGAAGTCGAGCGCGCGGTCGAGTGGCCCGTCACGGAGCACGAAGTCGCCGTCGTTGATCGCCGGCGTGAACCAGTCGTAGAAGCGCTTCGTGATCCCGAGCCGCGGATGGAGCGAGTCCCATCCCGCCTTGATCGCCCTCTCGTGCAGCCACAGCTTGCGCGCGTGGAAGAGCCCGTGGATCTCGACCGAGTCGTAGACCGACTCGCACAGCGCGCGGAACTCCTCAGCGCGGTACTCCTTCACGTGCCAGGGATTGCCGGACCTCTCGGCGCCCTCGGGCGCGAGGGTCAGGACGTTCGGCGTTGAGACGAACGCGGCCGGCGCGATCGAGCGGAAGTGCTCGAGCACCTCCTTCGGGTTCTCGACGTGCTCGATCGTCTGGAGGAAGACGACGGCGTCGCACTCGCCCGACCACGACTCGACGAGGTCGCGCTCGAACCTGATTCCCGGGCGCGTGTACTTGAGGCGAGCGTGCTCGAAGGCCTCCGGGTTCGCGTCCACGCCCGTCGCGCGAGCCGCGCGCCGCGCGAGCTCGGCGGTGCCGTACCCCTCGCCGCACGCCATGTCGACCACGTCCAGGCCGCTCACGCGCTCGGCGATCCAGCGGTACACCGCGAGGTGACGCTGGAACCAGTAGTTCTCCTCGGGCACGTCGGGCAGCGTCCGTTCGCCCGTGAGCGATAGCGGCGGGACACCGTCGGGCTGGTTCTGCTGCGATGTACTCGGCTTCTGCCTGCAAAGGGGCGGCGAATATAGTCACGCGCCGCCAATGGCCACCGCAACGACCGACCAGATCCGCGACGTCAACATCCGCTATCACGACCTCGCCGCGGCCGATTACGACGCCAAGTGGGGCATCGACTACGGCGAGTCGGGACAGGCGCAGGTGATGGGCAAGCTCGCCAAGGCGCTCGGCCGCGAGCCGGAGCGCTACGCGCGCTCGCTCGAGATCGGCGCGGGCACGGGCTACTTCACGCTGAACCTCCTGCGCGCCGGCGTGATCGAGGAGGCGGTCGCCACCGACATCTCCCCCGGCATGCTCGGGAACGCTGTCGGAGTCGGCGGAGCGGCTCGGCCTCGACGTGCGCACGACTCGATGCGAGGCCGACAAGCTGCCCTTCCCCGACGAGTCGTTCGACCTCGTGTTCGGGCATGCGGTGCTGCACCACCTGCCGGACCTCGACGCGGCGTTCGCGGAGTTCCGCCGGGTGCTCAGGCCGGGCGGGACGCTGGCCTTCTGCGGCGAGCCGTCGCGCTACGGCGATCTGATCTCGCAGGTGCCGAAGCGGGCCGCTGTCGCGCTCGCGCCCGCGTGGCGGCGGCTGATGCGCGCGACGAAGCGCGACTACTTCGCCGAGCCCGACGACCGCGAGGAGGCGAAGCTCGAGTGGCTGGTGGACGTGCACGCGTTCACGCCGCGGATGCTCGGCACGCTGGCGCGCGATGCGGGCTTCGGCGATGTGCGGCGTGGCGGGCGAAGAGCTCACCGCAACATGGTTCGGCTGGATGAACCGGACGCTCGAGGCGACAGCCGAGCCCGAGGGTGTGCCGTGGCTCTGGCGCCAGTACGCATACCGCGGCTACCTGACGCTCCAGGCGCTCGACCGCGCCGTTCTCGAGCAGCGGTTGCCGCCGGCGATCTTCTACAACCTGCTCATCTCAGCGAGGAAGCCCGTATCGGTGACATGAGGGACCGCCTCCCCGAGAACCCGTACCGCTATGGCCTGTGGGTCATCGGGTTCGCTCAGCTCGGGGTGACGCTGCAGGCGCTGGTCGCGCCGAAGAGCTTCTACGACAGCTTCCCGCTCGGCCGCGGCTGGGTGGAGGCCTACCCCGCGTACAACGAGCACCTGATCTACGACTACGGCGCCTACACGCTGGGCGCGCTCGTGGCGCTCGTGCTCGCCGGGCTCTGGCTCGACCGGCGCGTCGTGCAGCTCGCGATCATCAGCTGGCTCGTTGGAGCCAGCATCCATTTCGTCTACCACCTGGTGACGATCGACAGGTTCGGGACGGGCGACGCGATCGCCAATCTCTTCGGGCTGCTCCTGTACATCGTGCTGCCAGGTTGGCTACTCGTAAGGAGCATCAATGACACAGCAGAGGATCCAGGGAGCACCAGAGCGCGGACCGCTACGTAAGGTCGCCTACGGGATGGCGCGCAAGCGGCTGGGGCGCGTGCCCGAGCCGTTCGCGGTGGCGGCGCACCACACGAAGATCTTCGGCGGCGATGAGCGGCTTCGAGATGGCGCTCGAGCGATGCGACAGCGTGCCCGAGCGCTACAAGGCGCTTGGCGAGCTGCGCGCGGCGATGGTCGTGGGATGCGAGTTCTGCGTCGACATCGGCTCGATGATCGCGCTCAAGTCCGGGCTGAGCGAGGACGAGCTGAAGGACCTGATCGACTGGCAGTCGAGCGAGCGCCTCGACGAGAAGGACAAGCTCGTGCTCGCATACGCGGACGCGATCTCCGCGACACCCGGTCGAGGTCTCCGACGAGCTGTTCGACCAGCTCCGCGCCCACTTCGACGAGCAGCAGCTGGTCGAGCTGACCGCCGCGATCGCGTGGGAGAACTGGCGTGCGCGCTTCAACTGGGCGTTCGGCCTCGGCAAGGAGGGCTACTCCGAGGGCGCGTACTGCGTGCCCGTCCTCGCCGGGAACGGCGCGTCAGGCGCTCGACGACGCCGGGTAGCGCCGCCGCGAAGAGCGCGTTCTCCTCGTCGGTGCCCGCCGTCACGCGGATCGCGCCGGGCGCGCCGAAGCCGGTCAGCTCGCGCACGATGAAGCCGGCGCGCAGCAGGCGGTCGGCCAGCCCCACGCCGTCGCCGCCGGGCACGTCGGCGTAGACGAAGTTCGTCTGCGAGGGCTCCGGGTCGAGGCCCGCGCCCGCGAGCGCAGCGCGGAGCTGCTCGCGTGCCTTGCGCGCGTGCGCGATGCGGCCGCCGATCGCGTGCTGCTCGTGCAGAGAGGCGAGCGCCGCCTCCTGCGCGGGCTGGTTCACGTTGAAGATCGGGCGTACGCGGTCGAGCCCGTCGGCGATCGCCGGCGAGGCGAGCGCGTAGCCCACCCGCAGTGCCGCCAGCCCGTAGACCTTCGAGAAGGTGCGCAGCACGCAGAGCCGCTCGCGCCCGTCGCGCAGCAGCTCGGGTCCCTCCGGCTCGGGGTCCGCATACTCGGCGTAAGCCTCGTCGAGCACGACGAGCACGTCCGGCGGGACCTCGTCGACCAGGCGCCGCACCTCGGCGCGCTCGAGCAGCACGCCCGTCGGGTTGTTCGGGTTCGGCAGGTAGACGAGCTTCGCCCCGTAGTTCGCCTCGCTCAGCAGCCGGTCCACGTCGATCCGGCGCCCCTGGAGCGGGACGGTGACCGGCTCCGCACCGGCGCTGGCCGCCGACACGACGTAGCTCGGGAACGACGGCCAGGGCAGGACAGCCCGGTCGCCGGCGTCGAGCGTCGCGACCGCGCACAGGCGAATCAGCTCGTCGGCGCCGTTGCCCAGGACGACCTGCTCGATCGGCAGCTTGTGCCGGCGCGCGAGCTCCTCGCGCAGCCGCATGCCGCCGGCGTCGGGATAGCGATTGAGCGATCCGGCCGCCGCCTCGAACGCGGCCACCGCGGCGGGCAGCGGCCCGAACGCGCCCTCGTTCGAAGCGAGCTTGACGATCCGGTCCAAACCGAGCTCGCGCTGCAGCTCGTGCATCGGGCGCTGGGGCCGATACGGGTCCACCTGATCCAGCGCACGGCGCAGCGGCACGTGGATAGCCTAAGCGCGTGGGGGACCGACACGAGAACTTCCCGATCTTCCCGCTGCCGCTCGTGCTGTTGCCGACCGAGCTGGCGCCGCTCCACATCTTCGAGGAGCGCTACAAGCGAATGATCAACCTCTGCCTCGAGGAGTCGACCGAGTTCGGGATCGTCTGGCTCGGCGACGACGGGCTCGCCGAGATCGGCTGCACCGCTCGCGTCACCGAGCTGATCGACCGAATGGACGACGGCCGGATGAACATCCTCGTCCGCGGCGGCCGCCCGTTCCGGCTGCTCCGGCGGATCGACGACCTCGCCTTTCCGGCTGGCGACATCGAGGTGCTCGAGGACGACGGGAATGCGTCCGAGTCGCACGCCGAAGCCGCCCGGACCATCTACGCCGAGGTCGTCGAGAAGGCGACCGACCAGCGCCCCGAGGACGACGACCTGGCCGAGATGGACGCCTACGGGATGGCCGCGACGATCGAGCTGGAGCCGGCGCTGAAGCAGAAGCTGCTCGACTCACGCTCAGAGGACGAGCGGCTCGACATCGTCGAGGACCTGTTCCAGAAGGCGGTCGAGCGCCTCGAACGTGCGGAGCACGTCTCGGAGGTAGCCCGCTCGAACGGCAAAGTCCGCTTCTAAAGAGGGTCAGACCCCTCTGGCAGAGCAGGCGGTCCAGGCGGATCGCCAGGAGCTGCGTCTCGGGCAGCTGCGCGGGGAGTCCGGGGTCGCCTTCGGCCCAGCGGACGGTGCCGGCCTTGATCCGCACCACGTACTCGCGGCGGTCGCCGGTCGCCTCGCCGAAGGTCTCCCCTCTCTCGGCCAGGTCGCCCAGCTCGCGCTCGGCTTCGCGGGCGTCGATCAGGAGGTCGCTCGGGATGTTCTCGCTCGGCCGGTCGTTGCACGACGCGCGGCCGTCGCTCGCGATCACGATGTCGAGCGCTTCGCCGCGGCCCTTGCCGCCCGAGACCTCGATCGCCATCAGGTCACCCGCCTCGCCGCCGCAGCCGGCCGCGAGCAGGCCGGCGATCACCGCCGCCGCGATTCGCCGCACGCTCAGTCCACCACTACCGCGACGCCGCCGCGGCGCGGATCGCCGCCGCCCGACAGGGCGCCGGTCTCCGGATGCCGCGCAACCGCCTGGACGCCGCCGAAGTAGAGGTTCTTCTCCTTCCAGCGCACGACCTGCCAGCCGTCGGCCTCGATCTCCTCGAGCGCAGCCGCGTTCACGCCGGCCTCGGCCTCGACCACGCCGTTCTCGTAGTGGAGCCGCGGCGCGTCGACGGCGTCCTGCGCGCTGCGCCCGCGATCGACCACGTTGATGATCGTCTGGAGGATCGCCGACCGGATCCGGTTCGACCCGGCGCTGCCGACGGCGAGCTCGGGATGCCCGTCGTGCAGCACCAGCGTCGGGCGCCATCATGCTCGGCACGCGCGCGCCCGGCTCGTGGCGGTGGCCCTCCGGGTTCAGGTCCTCCTCGCCGAGCATGTTGTTGAGGTGCAGGCCGGTGCCGGGGACGATCACGCCCGAGCAGGATCCGTTCGAGCACGTCACGCTGACGCTCGCGCCGTTCGAGTCCATCACGGACAGGTGCGTCGTGTTGCCGAGCGGGTTGCCCACCTCGCGCGCGGCTGACTCGAGCGCCTCCTGCGCGAGGAACCGCTCGAGGTAGCCCTCGGAGTGGAGGCCGCGCACGAAGTCGCGCGTGCGCTCCTTGTTCGTCCGGTCCATCACCCGCACGAGCGTGCGCAGCCGGTGCTCCGCCGGCGGGTCGAGCCGCTCCATCAGGTCGAGCGAGTACGCGATCAGGATCCCGCCGGACGACGGCGGCGGGTTGGTGAGGATCTCGCGGCCGTGGTAGTCGGGCCCGCGCCGGCTCGCGCTCGACCACGCGGTACTCGGCCAGGTCGCGCTCGGTGAGCGGTCCCGCCGCGCTCCAGGACCCACTCGCTGACCGTGCGCGCCACGTCGCCCTCGTAGAGGAACGCCGGGCCCTCCGCCCCGAGCCGCTCGATCAGGTCGCCGACGTACGGCATCCGGATCGTCTCGCCCACGTCCAGCAGCGACCCGTCGGGCGCGTAGATCGCGCGCGCCTCCTCGGTGTGGGTGAGGATCGGCTCGAGCACCTCGAAGAACTGGCGCATCACGGGCGTCACCTCGATCCCGTCGCGCGCCGCGCGCGCGGCCGGCGCGGCGAGGTCGGCCAGCGGCATCGAGCCGAACCTCTTCGACGGTGACCGCGATCCCGAGCGGGTTCCCGTACACGCCGTTGGACGCCGGCCCGATGTGGAACACCTGGACCGCGTCCTCGGAGAAGCGGACGTCGATCGGCACGAGCTCCGCCGGCGGCCCGGGCGCATCCTTGCCCGGGCGCCGCGACGAAGAAGTCGAACAGGTGCGACTCGCCGCCCGAGGTGTGGAGCAGCATGAAGCCGCCTGCGCCGGGGCCGGTCAGCGGCGACTCGGCGACCCACGACATGAGCATCGCGGCGATCGCGGCGTCGAGGGCGTTGCCGCCCTCGCGCAGCACGTCAGCCCCCGCCTGCGCGGTCAGCGGGTGGCCGGCTGCCACCACTCCCTTCATGTCAGGAGACGCTACCTGCGCGGCAGGAACTCGGGCACGACCAGATCGTCGAGCGCGCCCGGCCGGGGCGTGCCGGCCGTGCGGCGCACGGTCGGCTCGCGGTCGGCCGGCACACGCTCGCGGTCGCCCCGCGGCTCTCTGCGGCGCGCAGGCCGCTCGCCGTAGCCGGTGGCCACGACCGTGACCCAGACCTCGTTCTGGATCTTCTCGTCGACCATCGCGCCGAAGATGATGTTCGCGTCCGGGTGGGCCGCCTCGGCAACCGCCTTCGCCGCCTCGTTCACCTCGAACAGCGACAGGTCGCGGCCGCCGGTGATCGACAGGAGGATCGACTTCGCACCCTCGACGCTCGTCTCGAGCAGCGGCGACTCGACGGCGTGCTGAGCAGCGTCCAGCGCACGCGTCTCGCCGGTGCCCATGCCGATCCCGAGCAGCGCCTGCCCGGCCTCGGACATGATCGTGCGGACGTCGGCGAAGTCGAGGTTGATCATGCCCGGCAGCGTGATCAGGTCGGAGATGCCCTGCACGCCCTGGCGCAGCACGTCGTCCGCCACACGGAACGCCTCGACCATCGACGTCTGCTTGTCGAGCACGGTCAGCAGGCGGGCGTTCGGGACGATGATCAGCGTGTCGACTTCCTCCGACAGCTCCTGGATCCCGACCTCGGCCTGCTCGCCGCGACGTGAGCCCTCGAAGCCGAACGGCTTCGTGACGATGCCCACCGTCAGCGCGCCCAGCTCGCGCGCGATCCGCGCGACGACCGGAGCCGCACCGGTGCCGGTGCCGCCGCCCGCGCCCGCGGTGATGAAGACCATGTCGGAGCCCTTGAGGAGAGCCTTGATGCGGTCGTACTCGTCCGTCGCGGCCTGCCGGCCGAGCGTCGGGTTCGAGCCCGACCCGAGGCCGCGCGTGACCTGGCCGCCGATGTGCAGCGTGACGTCGGCGCGCGACTGCTGAAGCGACTGGAGGTCGGTGTTGATGGCGATGAACTCGACGCCCTCGACCTGCGCCTCCTCCATGCGGTTGACCGCGTTGACGCCGGCGCCGCCGACACCCACCACGCGCAGCACGGGCGTGTGGACGGGTGCCACGACGGCCGCCGGATGCGGCTCCTCGCGGCCGTAGCGCGGCTGGACCGGCTCCGGGCGGCTCGAGCATGTTGTCGGGGATGTCCGACGAGAAGACGGTGCGCAGCCGCTCCTCGGGCGTGCGGACGGCGGCGGCTCGACCGGCGCAGGCTCGGCTCGGCGAGCGGCCGGCGTCTGCTGCGGAGCGTCGCTCGTCGCTGGTCGCTCGTCGCTGGTCGGCTCGGGTCTTCCTTCTCCTCGCGCAGGGGCTCCTCGAGCCCCTCTTCCTCCGTCTTGCGGAACAGGGCCGCAAGCGGCCCCTCGCGCATGCTCGCCCGCTTACCGCGTTCCATTCAGAACCTCCTCCGCAAGCTGACGGTAGCTGGACGCAGCCTTGCCGTCAGGGTCGTACTTGAGTACTGACATCCCCTTTACCGGGGCCTCCGCGAAACGAATCGTCTTGCGGATTCGCGAGGCGAACACGCGGTCGCCGAAGTTCTCCTCCAGGATCTCGATCGCCTCCTTCGCATGGACGGTGCGCGAGTCGACCAGCGTGGGCAGGATGCCCTCGATCTCGAGATCCGGGTTCAGGTTCTCCTTGATCATCGACACGGTGTTCTGGAGCTGGATCAGCCCGCGCATGGAGAGATACTCGCATTGGACGGGGACGATCACCTTGTTGGAGGCCGTCAGAGCGTTGATCGTGAGCAATCCGAGGCTCGGCGGGGTGTCGATGCAGATGAAGTCGTAGTCCTCCATGATCGGCTCGAAGGCCTTCTGGAGGGCGCGCTCGCGGCCGATCATGGTCGACATCGCGATCTCGGCGCCGGCCAGGTCGATCGACGCGGCGGCGACGTCCACCTCGCGGCGCTTGATCACCTCGCGGAGCGACGTCCCGTGCACGAGCACGTCGTACATCGAGACCTCGAGCGAGTCGGGGTCGATGCCCTGGCTCATGGTGAGGTTGCCCTGCGGGTCGAGGTCGACGCAGAGGGCGCGGTGGCCTCGCTCGACGAATGCCGCGGCGAGGTTGAGCGTGGTCGTCGTCTTGGCGACTCCGCCCTTCTGATTTGCGAAGGCGATGACCGTTGCCTTGGAATTCGTCATGGGCGCCCTTTTCTCGCGCTGGAGTGGGATTCCTTCACATAACCTGCCGCCGATCTCAACCCTGTTCGAAAAGCGGCTCGTATTCGTCACCGGTAAGGGTGGTGTGGGCAAGACGACGGTCGCCCTGGCGCTCGGTCTGGCGGCCGCCCGGCAAGGGCCGGCGGACGATCGTCTGCGAGGTCGCTCACCAGGAGCGCTTCTCGCGTCTCATGGGCCGCGAGGGCGTCGGCTACGAGGAGACCGAGATCGCCGACAACCTCAACGCGATCTCGCTCGACCAGCAGCACACGCTCGAGGAGTGGGTCACCTACCAGCTGCCGTCGAAGACGCTCGCCGGCCTGCTGTACCGCAACGGGATCTTCCAGCACCTGACCTCCGCCGCTCCCGGGATCAAGGAGCTGGTGACGATCGGGAAGATCTGGGAGCTCGCCCAGCTCCACCGCAAGACGAAGGACGCGCGCCCGTACGACTTCGTCGTGGTCGACTCCCCGGCCACCGGCCACGGCCTGGGCATGCTGCGCGCGCCGCGCACGTTCGCCGACATCGCGCGCGTCGGGCCGATCCGCCACCAGGCCGACCGGATCCACGACTTCATCGTCTCGAAGAAGACCGGCGTCCTGGCGGTCGCGCTGCCGGAGGAGATGCCGGTCAACGAGACGCTCGAGTACAGCGAGGAGATCGAGGACTTCCGCGGACCGCTCGACGCGGTCGTGGTGAACGGCCTGTATCCGGAGCGCTTCACCGACGAGGAGGTCGCGTCGCTCAATGGACACGGCGGCCCGGCGGTCCGCGCGGCGCTGACCGAGCACCACCGCTACACGCGCCCAGCAGGAAGAGCTCGGACGGCTGCGCGAAGGCGTGAACGGCGTGTCCGCTCGTGGAACTGCCCTTCCTGTTCGCTCCCGAGCTGCGGCTCGAGGAGGTCGAGCAGCTCTCGCACGAGCTCGAGGAGCAGCTCGCATGAGCGTCGCCACGCTGCTCGAGGGCAAGGACATCTGCATCTGCGCGGGCGCGGGAGGCGTGGGCAAGACCACCACCTCGGCCGCGATCGGCGTGGGCATGGCCCGGCGCGGCCTGAAGGTGGCGGTGCTGACGATCGACCCCGCCCGCCGGCTGGCCAACTCGCTCGGCCTGCCGGAGCTCGGCAACGAGGAGCGCCAGATCGAGCTGGATGCGCCCGGCGAGCTGTGGGCGATGATGCTCGACGCGAAGACCACGTTCGACGAGATCGTCGACAAGCACGCGCCCGACGCCAGCACGCGCGACGCCGTGCTGTCGAACCGGATCTACAAGGAGCTCTCGACCGCCGTCGCCGGGTCGCAGGAGTACATGGCGATGGAGAAGCTGCACGAGCTCCACGCCGAGGGGCGCTACGACCTGCTCGTCCTCGACACGCCGCCCAGCCGGAACGCGCTCGACTTCCTCGACGCGCCCGACAGGCTGTCGCGCTTCATCGACTCGCGCTCGCTCCAGTTCTTCCTCGCGCCGTCGCGAACCGGGCTGAAGATCTTCTCGCCGCGGGACGGGCATGCTCTTCTCGATCCTGAAGCGCATCACCGGCGTGGACCTGCTGCAGGACCTGTCCGACTTCTTCGCGAGCTTCGGCGACATGGCGTCGGGCTTCCGCGACCGCGCGAAGGCCGTCAAGGAGCTGCTCGCGGACGACCGCACGACGTTCCTGCTCGTCACCTCGGCGGCGCACGAGGCGGTCGAGGAGGCGAAGTTCTTCCGCGACAAGCTCGAGGAGTCCGGCATGCCGTTCGGCGCGGTGATCGTCAACCGGATGCACGTCGAGGAGCCCGGCGAGTCCGGAGGACCTGCGATTCACTCGACCCGGAGCTCGCCGAGAAGGTCGCCGCGAACTTCAAGGACTTCCACGCGCTAGCCGAGCGCGACCGCCAGAACGTCGAGGAGCTCACCGCCGACATGGGCGAGCGGCCGCTGATCATCGTTCCCTACCTGGACGAGGACATCCACGACCTCGCGGGCATCGAGGCGATGGACGACCACCTGTTCGCCGGCGACGTCGTTCAGACGGGCGCGGAGTAGCAGTCCGCGTCGTCGAAGCCCCAGTCGGCTGACGGGGTTACGCCGTCGGCTCAGCTCCTCCTGGACTGGTTGCTCGTTGCTCGTTGCTCGTTGCTTGGGCTTCGCGCTTCGGCTTCGCGCGGGGCTTCGGCTTTGCCTTTGCGCGTGGCTTCGGCTTCGCGCGGGGCTTTGCCTTCGGCTTCTCGGGCGCCGGCTCCACGATCGCCTCGATCTCGGTCGTGACGGGCTCGGGGTCGGGATCCTCGCGCAGGTCGCGCGCCTCGATCTCGACGGGCGCGCCGGAGGTGAGCAGGATGTCGTCCGCGATCCGGCGCAGGTCGGCGTCGAGATAGCCGCAGAGGACGTCGCGCAGCAGCGCGCGCACGCACGTCTCGATCTCGGCCGTGAGCTCCGCGGGCGGCTCGGATCCGATCTCGTCCATGTAGGCGTCCGCGGCTGCCGCCGCCGATCAGGAACCGCTCGAGCGCGAAGGCGAGCTCGGTGCGCCGCTGGAGCGCGCGGCGGTCGGGCTCCTCGGCGCACAGCGCCGCGAGCCGAAGCGAGAGGCTGGCGCGTCCCGCTTCGTCGATCCCGTCGAGCAGCGCCTTGAGCGCCATCAGGAAGTCGGACAGCGCCTCCGCGTCCCGGGTGCGCTCGCAGCCGAGCATGAACCGGTCGAGCGCCCAGGCGATCCGCCCGGGCACGCGCGCGTGCTCGATCGCAGCGAGGAACTCGCGCAGCTCGGCGGCGTCCTCGTCGCCGGCAGTCCACGGCTCGCCGCGGCCCGGCCCGGCCGGCGGGACGTCGAAGTGCTGCCACGGCCCCTCGTCGCTGCGGATCCACGCGCTGCCGGCGGGGCCGATCGCGCCCGGCGCCCACAGGCGCAGGCCGCGGACGATGTCGGCGATCCGCGCGCGCAGCCGGTCCAGCGGGAGGTCGCCGGCGTCCTCGGCATCGCGCTCGATCGTGATCAGCACGCTCGGCTCGGCAGGGGTCGTCGAGGTGGGGATGCGACCACGCTGCCTCGCGCGGCGCGGTCCGCCGAGTCGCCGCGGACCAGCGCGATGCCGCCACCCAGGTCGATGCGGCGCGTCTCCAGTCGCGCGTCGCGCAGCGGCGCGACGGCGACGACGCGCGCCGTGCCGTCGTAGAGAGTTCGCTCGAGCTCCGCGTAGACGCGGTCGAAGCGCTCCTCCGGGAAGTCGAACGAGGTCGCGTCCTCGTACAGGCGCTCGAGCATCGCCCGCAGCGCCGGCTCGGCCTCAACCTCCGCCTTTCCGTGCGAGCGCAGCCAGGTTGTTGCGCCGGCGCCGAGCTCGCGCGCCGCGGCCTCGAGCGCGGGGAGCTGCGCGAGGTCGGGCCAGTGGGCGCCGATGTACTCGGCGGTCAGCGCGCGGTAGCGGTAGAGGATGGGGCCGGCGCCCGGCTCCTCGGCAACGTCGAAGGCGAGCTCGTCTCCCGACTCGACGGCGTGCATGAGCGTGGCGGCGGCTTCCAGCGCGAAGTCACGAAGGGCCGCGTGGAGGGACGCGTTGCGCATGGTGGCGAGTTCGCCACCATCGCGATGGGGTCCTGCCGCGTTAGGCGGCTGCTTCGACCGGCGCGCAGGCCGTGTCGATGTCGCCCGACATGCCGAGCCACTCGCGCCCGAACGCGCGCATGTCCTCGATCAGCGGCAGCAGTGCGTGGCCCTTCGGCGTGAGCACGTACTCCACGCGCGGGGGCACCTCGGGGTAGGTCTTGCGCGCGACCACGCCCTCCTCCTCGAGCGCCTTCAGCCGAAGCGAGAGCGTGCGCGGGCTGATTCCCTTGAGCGAGCGCTCGAGCTCGCAGAAGCGGCTGCGGCCGGCGGCGAGGTCACGGATGATGAGGATCGTCCACTTGCCGCACACGATCTCGGCGGTGGCGCAGACGGGGCAGGTGGTCTTGTCCTTCGTGGCCGCGGCCATTGCGATTCCTCCCTCAAGGGTACCGCAAGGCTTCAGTTATTGAAGTATCGGAACCCGTCGCGCTCGCGGCGCCGTTGAAGTTGCCCCAGGCATCCACCACGCCACCGGCCGCGACGAAGGCCTGCTCCCCCTTGCGGAGGCTGTAGTCGGTCACCCAGCGGCCCGCGCTTTCGAACGCCGGGACCGTCCGCGTCTTCCCGCCGGCTTGACGATCGTGACGGTGGCCTGCGAGGCGTTGCCTGTGTCGAGCCACGGACGGAAGCGTGCAGGTGAAGCAGAACCAGGTGACGCGGTTCGGGTCGGAGCTGTCGCGCATCATGACCCGCTCCTCGCTGGATGAACCTCGCCCGCCGCGGAGACCTCGTAGCTGTCCGGATAGTCGATCGGGCCGATCTCCTCGCCCTCGAGCACCCGTCGCGGCCCGACCTGGAAGCTGACGGTCCTGTTCGGCTCGAGCCGGAGGTCCTCGACGGTGATGCCGTCCCACGGCCGCACGTCGAACTCGCTCGGAGGCCAGCTCGTACGGGACGACACGCGCCGCCGCTGCGGGACTGTCCGCTCACGAGGAAGCGGTAGGTGCCGGCCGGCGTCGCATTGCCGCGGCTCGTGTCGATCTCGGACACGAATGCCTCGAAGTGCGCCGTCCACTCCCAGCGCTGGCCGAGCAGATAGTTGACCGCTTCCGCCGTGGCGGGGTACTTGACCGTGAGCGGGATCTCGCCGGACTGGTCCGCGTAGTCCTCCCAGCCCTCCGCGGTCTGGCGCTGCACCCGCACCTCGGGAAGGTCGGTGTAGTTCGAGCCGCCCGTCCAGGTGAAGGTCGCCGCGTCGAACCGCTTGATCTCGGGCTCGGGCTGCTCGACGGCCTCGCCCGCGCCGGCGTCGTCCGGCAGCGTCGCCTCGTAGGCCTGCGTGTAGGCCGCCGACGCCTCGCCGAGCGCCTGCGCCTTCGCGTCGTTCTGCTGCATGTCGATTTCCGTCTTCCCGTCGAGCGTCTCAGCCGGGGGCGCCTCGCCGCCGTTCAGCTGTCCGCCCATGCCGACGAGGCGCGTCGCCATGTAGTCGCTCGAGTGCGGGCCCCAGCCGGTCAGCGACTTGCGGTAGTGGTCGCCGCGCTGGTACTCGCGGTAGGTCGCGATGTAGCCGTTGTAGTCGTTCGCCATTCCCGATCGCGACGGTGAGCGTGTAGCCCTGCTCGGCGGGCAGCTCGGAGTGCGTGTAGTTGCCCTTGATCTCCTCGACGTTGGTCGGCTCGGACTCGGCGTAGGGCGCGTACTCGGGGTCGTTCCAGCCGGCCGCGTCGTTCAGCACCTGCGCGCGCATGCGGTCGCACTCGTGCTGGGTGATCGTCGCCCCGTCGGGCTCGCATGGCCAGACGTAGCCGTTCCACTGGTCGCCCTGCGTGCGGTTGGTGCGCGTCTTGATGTTGCGCGACTGCTCGTGCCACTGCTCGCACGAGCAGAGCGTGAAGAGGATGTCGCCGATCCTGAACGCCTGGAGGTGGACGGACATCGTCTCCTCGAGGCCGGTGTAGGACGGAAGCGAGATGTTCTCGGGCACCGGGATACCGAGCTCCTGGAGCGTGTCCGTCGTGAGGCCCGGGTCGACGCCGAGGCTCTCGAAGCCGCCCCAGTCGGCGCTGAGGCACTCGGGCGGGCCGGGCACGCGCGGGTCGCCCTGGAAGGTCCTGTCGGTGCGGCAGCCGGAGACGGTCGGCACCGGGTGCGAGACCGGTCCCGGGAACCAGCGATCGACCATGTCGACGGGCGCCTCGTGACTGGAACGGCACCAGCCGCTCGGCGTCGCCGCCCGGCCCCGCCTGGCCCGAGCCGACGTCCGCGAACGCACCGAGCGCCGTGTCTGCTACCTCGCGCGCGAGCCGCTCCGCCTGTGCGAACTGGCCGTGGTAGTACTGGCGCCGCTCGCTCGGTTCGTGCCAATTGCTGCGCTCGGGCTCGTGACTGCCGACGGAGCCCTGGCTGAAGATCGTCATCGCCCCGGTCTCGCGGTCGAGCATCCGCTCGAGCGGCCCGAGGTAGTCGGCGGAGATCAGGTCGTGGTCCGCGAGGTTCTCGGGATGGACCGCGTAGTTCACGAGGTTCGCGAGCGGCTTCGGGTTGGACGGGTCCGAGATGTCGTCGAAGCGGACGACGATCAGGTCGTGGTCGCCGTAGCTCTGCGGGAAGCCGGCGGGCGTGCCGTCGTCGGCGGTCTCCGGGCCCGGCACCGAGCGGTGCACGTCGGCAAGCCGCCGGACCGCGCCGCCCACCCGGACGGGCTTCAGGTTGTTCGCAGCCTCCTCGACAGCGGCGGCGAGCCGCTGCGCGTAGTACTCGTAGGCCCGCACGTCGAAGACGTCCTGGAACGTCCAGACGCCCCAGGACGGGCTCGAGTAGTAGGGCGACGAGTGGTTGTGTGTAGCGACCATCGAAAAGGTCTCGCGCGTGATGCCGATGTTCTTCGACTCGATGATCTGTGCGGCGCGTCGCCAGAGCAGATCCTGCGGCAGGTAGAGGTCCTGCTTGACGATCGCGATCCGCTTGCCGTCCGCCCCTTCGATGACCAGGGCGCGGGCGCGTAGGCGCGACTGCACGCCGTAGGACGGCGCGCGGCGGGTCGTGTGGCCGTGCGGGTCGAACTCCTGGTCGTTCGCGCGGGCCCCGTCCGAGGCGTACTGCCCGGACGCGGCGCCGACGTGCCAGGAGGCGTCGACGTCGCCGACGCCCGCCTTCAGCTGCGCCGAGGCGGCAGCCGGCAGCACCAGCGCGCCGACCAGGACCAGGATTACTGCGAGCGGCCTCCCCACGTCGCATAGAACGTGGGGAGACCCCCGAAGCTTGCGCTTCCGCGCTAGCCGGTCAGGTTGCCCAGCAGGCCGCCGCCCCCGCCGCCGCCGGCCGCCGCCTGGACGCGGCCCTCGCTCGGCTGGACGAGCACCCAGCCCGGGCCGGAGAACGCCATCTGCACGGTCTCGCCGGAGCCGCGCCCGGTCAGGGTCTTCAGGTTGACGTCCGTCTTGATCGACGTCTGGACGCTCGAGGCCCAGGTGATCGCCGCCGACGGGTCGGCGTAGGTGGGCTTATCGCCCGTCTGCAGGAGCACCGGCGGCCCGTCGGAGATGATCGCTACCCAGCCGGTTCCCGAAAGCGCCATGTTGAAGAGGCCGCCCGCCATCGCGCCGACGCCCTTCTCGCGCTTGATGTCCCACTCGATGCCCGCGTCGAACGCCAGCAGGTTCGCGCCGTTGCAGGTGATCTGGTCGTTCTCGAGCTTGATCAGGTGGATGTCCTGCGCCTGGTCCGCCGAGGAACGCCTCGCCCGTGCCCGAGATCTTCATCAGGCTCGCGCCCTCGCCGGTCACCGCCTTCTTGACGAGCCGGCTCATGCCGCCCGAGCCGGCGTGCTCGAAGCTGACGTCGCCCTGGTAGCCGACCATCGAGCCGAGCTTCGCCTGAATCGTGATCTCCTGAAGGTTGACCTTCAGGAGCTTCGAGTTCTGGAGCGCGAACGCCTCCTGCGACGCGGTCTCCTGGAACTCACCGAGTGTGCTTTGCACGGTGCCTCCTAATCGCTTGCGAGTCGATGGGGATTCAGACTCCCCACCTTAGGCGCGATCAGGCGGCGTGCGTGACCTGCTCGACGGATGTCGAGCGCTGGCCGCCGGCGGCGACGAGCAGCTTGAAGTCGTGCGGCGCGGTGGCGGCCTTCAGGGCCTCCTCCATCGTCACGCGACCGGCATTCACGTGCTCCATCAGGTGCTGGTCGAAGGTCTGCATCCCGTAGAACGCGCCCTCGGCGATCACCTCCTGCAGGCGGCCGGTCTCCTCCGGGTTCATGATCATGTCCTTCACGCGCCCGGTGGTGCGCAGGATCTCGCAGACCGCGACGCGGCCGATGGCCGTCGGCGGTGCGGACGAGCCGCTGGGAGATGACGCCCTTCAGCGTGCCGGCGATCATCGCGCGGGCCTGCTGCTGGTGGTGCGGCGGGAAGAAGTCGATGATGCGGTTGATCGTCTCGGTGGCGTCCACCGTGTGGAGAGTCGAGAGCACGAGGTGGCCGGTCTCCGCGGCGGACAGCGCCGTCTGAACCGTCTCCTCGTCGCGCATCTCGCCGACCAGGATCACGTCGGGGTCCTGGCGCAGCACGCGCTTCAGCGCCTGCTTGAAGCCGGCCGTGTCCATGCCGACCTCGCGCTGGTTGATGATCGACTTCTTGTCGCGGTGGAGGAACTCGACCGGGTCCTCGATCGTGACGATGTGCTTCGAGTGCGTGCGGTTCATCTGGTCGATCATCGCCGCGAGCGTCGTCGACTTACCTGAGCCGGTCGTGCCGGTCACGAGGATGATCCCGCGCTCCTCCTCGGCGAGCGTTGGTGACCGCCTCGGGAAGCAGCAGCTGCTCAGCCGACTTGATCTCGAAGGGGATCGCGCGGCAGACGATCGAGCAGTGGCCGCGCTGGCGGAAGGCGTTCACGCGGAAGCGGGCGAGACCCTCGACGGCGTACGAGAAGTCGACCTCGCCGCTCTCGTCCCACTCCTGGAGCTTGTTCGGGTCGCTCAGCATCTGCTTGAGCATGCGCTCGGTGTCCTCGGGCTGAAGCGGATCCGAGTCCGGGATCGGCACGAGATGGCCGTGGGTACGGATCAGCGGGTAGGCCGGCACCTTCAGGTGGAGGTCCGAGCCCTGGGTCTCGATTACGCGCGCAAGCGCCTCATGCAGGTCAAGTGGCATGCGTAGGGGTATCGGGCGCGCCCCGCGACTGGACGCGCCTTGAACGCGCTGGGCGAGCCGTTTTGGACGGCGATCAGCGAAGGGCGCCTACGCGACGTCGCGCAGCTTCTGGGCCTCGGCGAGGCTCTGAAGCTTCTTCAGCGACTGGTTCTCGATCTGGCGGATCCGCTCGCGCGTGACGTTGAACGTGCGGCCGACCTCGTCGAGGGTGCGCGGGTGCTCGCCGCCCAGCCCGTAGCGGAGCTCGAGTACGCGCCGCTCGCGGTAGGAGAGGTTCTCGAGCGCCTCGCGGAGCGCCTCCTTGGTGAGGATCTCCGCCGCGCGCTCGTACGGCGACTCGGCGCGCTCGTCGGCGATGAACTGGCCGAACTCGGATTCCTCCTCGTCACCGACCGGCTTCTCGAGCGAGACCGGAGCCTGCGCCGAGCGCTTGATCGAGTCGACCTCGTCGGGCTCGATGCCCGTGACGTCGGCGATCTCCTCGGGGGTGGGCTCGCGGCCCAGCTCGGTGACGAGCTTGCGCTCGGCACGCCCGATCTTGTTCAGCTTCTCGACGACGTGCACCGGGATGCGGATCGTGCGCGCCTTGTCGGCGAGCGCACGCGCGATCGCCTGGCGGATCCACCAGGTCGCGTAGGTCGAGAACTTGAAGCCCTTGCGGTAGTCGAACTTCTCGGCGGCGCGGACCAGGCCGAGCGTGCCCTCCTGGATCAGATCGAGGAACGGCAGGCCCTGGTTGCGGTAGTTCTTCGCGATCGAGACGACGAGGCGGAGGTTCGACTCGACCATCTTCTGCTTCGCGTCGAGGTCGCCGCGCTCGATCCGGCGCGCCAGGTCGACCTCCTCCTGAGCGGTGAGCAGCCTGACCTTGCCGATGTCCTTCAGGAAGAGCTGAAGGGAGTCGGTGGTCATGTCCGGCTTCAGGTCGATGGTCGCCTTCGACTTGCGCCGGCGGTCCTTGCGGTCGACCGCGCGCTCCTCCTGCGTTGCGGTGACGGCGGGGTCGATCTCGTCGACCAGCTCGATCTCGGACTTCTCGAGGAACGTGTGGAGGTCCTCGATGTCGGACTCGTCGAGGTCGACCTCGGTGAGGGCGGTGGCTACTTCGGCGTATGTCAGGACTCCGGTCTGCGTGCCCTTCGTGATGAGCAGCTTGACCTCTTCGAGTTCCTGCAGTTCGGCTACAGACAAGTTTTGTTCCGATCCCCTAGGGCCCCTCTAGGCCATTTTACTTCACTTTTTGAAGTTTAGGCGCGCGCGAGGCGGCCTAATCACCTTACGTACAACCTTGAGCCTCGTTTCAAGGCTCGACCGCCCCCGCGTTCCACTTTACCCATCAACGGTGACACTCGACCACTTCTGCCACGTACGATGCCGACATGCCTAGGGACGAAGGCGGCTTGCTGGGAGATCTACCCCGTCAGAGGCCGGGTACACGCAGCCCGAAGCGCGCAGAGCGCCCGGCGCAGCGTCCAGCCGAGCCTGCCGACGCCGCGTCGCCTGGGCGCACCGCGGGCGAGGTGGCTACGGAACCGCTGCGGCTGGCCGTCGGGGCGGCCGAGGCCGGGCTCAAGGTCGCTTCGCGCGTCACCGGCGAGCTGATCCGCCGCCTGCCAAGGCTCTAGTGGGGTCCGCGCAACCCCATCCACCGCCGCGCCTGGGCGGGCGTCAAGCACTTCTACGAGAAGGCCTACGAGGACAACCTCACCGGCCTCTCCGGGATGGTCGCCTACAACCTGCTCCTGTCGGTCTTCCCGCTTGCGCTGCTCGCGCTGTTCATCGCTGGGCGCGTGCTCGAGTCCGGCGATCTCGAGCAGAGCATCCTCCAGGACCTCCAGCAGCTCTTCCCGAGCGCCGCCGACCACACCCTCCAGCGCGCGCTCGACCGCGTGCGCGACTCCTCCAACACCCTCGGGATCGTCGCGCTCGTGGCGAGCATCTGGATCGGCTCGTCCTTCTGGGGCGCCATGGACACCGCGTTCTGCCGCATCTACCACTGCCGCTGCCGAAGCTGGGTCGAGCAGAAGCGGTTCGCCCTCGTGATGCTCGTCGTGGTCCTGCTGCTGATGGCGGCGACGGTTGCCGTCCCCACCGTGCAGAGCATCCTCGTGAACGGACGATCGGACCTGCCGCTCGGGCTCGACGAAGTCAGGGGGGTCGTCTACTACGCGACGCTGTTCGCCGGGCTGCTGCTCCTGTTCGGGGTCCTCTGCGTCGTCTACTGGAGCGTGCCGAACGCGTTCGTGCCCTGGCGCGCCGTGTGGCCCGGCGCCCTGTCCGCGACCGCCGCGATCGGCGTGATCGACTACGCGTTCCCCTTCTACCTGTCGAACATCTCGACGATCGCGCGCTTCGGCACCACGTTCGTCTTCGTCGTGATCGTGCTCCTGTGGTTCTACGCGATCGCGATCATCATCCTCGGCGGGGCGACCATCAACGCCATGCGCTACGAGCTCCACGACACCGGCTCGCTAAGCGCGCCATCCTCGGAATAACGTCGGTATAGTCCGCGCTCGCCGAGTCGTCGGGCACAGCCCGGCGAGCGGGGGAACCACTTGCCGGCGCCGCTGCCGGCGGGGGCGAATCAGGTGCATTGCCGCACCCGTAGCGCTCACGCGCGAGCCCGACAGCTCACCTCGTAGGCACGAGAGACATCAGTGAAGGATCTGACTGCGACAACGCGTGGTGTCGTGGCGGCCGTTGCGGCCGTCCTCCTCGTCGTGCCGACGACCGCAGCTGCGGGCGACGGCACCACGAGCAGCAACTCCGGCGGCGGAGCGACCTACCGGCACGCGCCGCCGGGAGACGCCGAGATTTCGTTGAAGGTCGCGTCCGGCGCCTGGTTGGGCCGCGCGACTCGCATCAGGGGCAGGTCCGCGAATCTCGCGGGCCGAACAATCGCGATCGAGCGCCGCAGGTCCCGCCGCACCGGGTGGGAGTCTGTGGCCTCGGTCCGCGTCGACCGCGATGGGCGGTTCGCGACCAGCTGGACGCCCGACTCGTCCGGCCGGCAGCAGCTGCGAGCGCTACCCGCGACCGCGTCGAGCGCCGGAAGCGCGGATGCGGAGTCGGCGTCGGCTGTCAAGCGCCTGATCGTCTACAGCACGGTGACCACGACCTGGTACGGGCCCGGCTTCTACGGCAACCGCACGGCCTGCGGGCAGCGTCTGACCACCGAAATCCTCGGCGTCGCGCACAAGACGCTGCCGTGCGGGACGAAGGTCGCGCTCCGCGCGAACGGGCGCTCCATCGTCGTGCCGGTGATCGACCGCGGCCCCTACGCGCGCGGCGTGACCTACGACCTCACGCGCGCCACGGCTGAGCATCTCGGGGTAATGCATACCGCCCAAATCGGGGCGGCCATTCTGTCCCGATAACGGTGACAGACCTTGCATTCGCGGGTATCCTGACCCTATGAAGGATTCGGCCAGGCTGGCCTGCCTGGTGGTGGACGAGCACCCAGTTGTGCGACAAGGCGTAGGCGCGCTGCTCGAGCAGGGCTTCAGCGACGTCGAGCTGCTCGACGCCGCCAGCGCCGAGGCCGCCATCGCCGAAGCCGGCGCGATGAAGCCCGACGTGATCCTGATCGACCCGCGCAAGGGCCCGGGCGACACCGAGAAGACGCTCGTCGAGCTGTCCGACAAGCTCGACGCGCCGGTCGTCGTCTACACGGCGGACGGCGGCGCGCGCCAGTTGTCGGAGGCGCTGAAGGCGGGCGTGAAGGGATACGTGCGCAAGGACTCGCCGGCCGACGACCTGATCCGCGCGATCCGCGCCGCCATCGGAGGCGACTTCTACATCGACCCGGCGCTGTCCTCGACGATCGTGCTCGAGGAGGGCGAGCGCACGCTCACCGCGCGCCAGCGCGAGATCCTCCAGATGCTCGCCGACGGCATGCAGACGGACGCTGTCGCGAAGCAGCTCGGGCTATCGACCGAGACCGTCCGCACCCACACGAAGCGGATCCTCGCGAAGCTCGACGCGGACACGCGGACGCAGGCCGTTGCGATTGGCATTCGCAACGGGATGATCGATAGCTCGCGCGGAGCTAGGTCTCGTTCTCGGCTTCGACGACCTCGGCCTGCGCTTCGGCGATCTTCACGCGCTCGCCTCCCGACTTCGCGCTGTACATCGCCACGTCCGCCAGCTCGAGCAGGCGCTCCGCCTCGCTCGCGTGCTCGGGGCACGCGACGACTCCGATCGACACGCCCACGTGCGCGCCGTCGGCGGTCTCGATCTCCTCGATGCCGGCCGCGAGCCGCTCGCCGAGGACGGTCGCGCGCGAGGCGGTCTGGTGCGGGGCGAGCACGCAGAACTCGTCGCCGCCGATGCGTGCGGGCACGTCCACTGAGCGCGTGGCGGCGCGGATCGCCTCGGCCACGCCGAGCAGGAGCTCGTCGCCCGCCGCGTGACCGAATGAGTCGTTGACGCGCTTGAGCCCGTCGATGTCCAGCAGGAGCAGCGCGAACGGATGGCCGTAGCGCTGCTGCAGGCCGAGCAGGTGATCGATCTGCTGACGCAGGTAGCGCAGGTTGAAGAGGCCCGTCAGCGCGTCCGTGTGGGCCAGCCACTCGAGCTCGCTCGAGCGCGCGCGTGAGGAGCTCCTCGACCAGCCCGGACTGGATCAGCGAGAACAGCTTGATCAGCCGCTCGACCGCCTCGACGAGCGCCTCCGGGTCATCGGCGAGCCGCTCCTTGACCGCCCTGAGCAGCACGGTCTCGAGAGCGGCGACGTCCTGCGGCAGCTCGGGCGTGAGCTCGCCGTCGTCGCGCAGCGACGCCAGCTCCTCGATCCGCCGGTGGAGCTCGCTTCCGGGGCCGACGTCCGGCGTCTCGCCCCCGCCGAGCACCGCAGTTCAGGATCTGCTCGATGAGCGGCGGGACCTCGCGCGCGATCCGGTCCGTCGGCAGCTCCCTGATCTGGTCGAGCGGGGTGTGCTCGATCAGCCGGACGATCCAGTCCTTGGTCAGCTCCTCGGCGGATGCCGACAGCGGCCGTTCAGGATCGGCGGGTTCTAGGCGGCGAAAAGGCGGCAAAGACACTGGAGGGCCCCTCAACGCCATGCTAAAGCCACGCTCGGAGGTTGGGGGAAGTTCGACCCGCCAGGTGGGTGGCCGTCCGACGCGCCCCGTATGAAGGACTCGTCATGGGTGCCCCGAACGGCGTGACGATGGAACCGGAGCTCCGCACCATGCTCGGCCGCCACCGCGAGGAGCTTCTGAGGCGCGCGCTCGCCCTCGCCGTCAGCCGCTCGACGCTCGACGAGCTGGTCGAGCGTCCGCTCGGTGAGCGCCTCGACGAGCTCGAGCTTCTGTTCGAGGCCACCGCCGGCGAGCCCGGCACCGCGTCGTCGCGCGCCGCGCGGCAACCGCGACCTCCGCTCCGAGCTCGATCACCAGCTTGCCGAGCACCACGCCGAGGGCCGAATCTTCTCCGTCGCGGTGATCGTCGCGGGCCGCGCTCGCATCGCGCGGCTGAACCAGGGCACCCACGAGCGCCGCCGGCCGGGCCCCGACGCCCGCGCGTGGGCGAACGCCCTGCGCGAATGCGCGGCGCCCACCGACGTCGTGATCGAGGCGGGCGACGGCGCCAGCGCCGTGGTGTTCCCGGACCACGACGCGCGCGAGGCGCGGATCGCAGCCGAGCGGCTCTGCCGCGCGGCCTGGCGGACCCTCGGGGAGCAGGGACCGATGGCCGACAGCGGCGTCGCCACCTACCCCGACGACGGCTCTTCGGGAACGGAGATCGTCGCCGCGGCGTACGACGCCCTCTGGCGGCAGGCGGACTTCACGGTCAGCCAGGCCGAGCACGCCGAGGAGCCGCCGCCCGACGACGACCGGCCGTCGGCGCCGATCCACCCCCTGCGCCCGCTCTGAGCGAGCCGCTGCGGGGCGTCATGATGCGCGCATGGGCGCGCCGTCACCGCAACTGATCTCGATCGACGAGGCGCGCGAGCGCGTGCTCGCGGAGGTGCGTCCGCTTCCCGCCGAGGACGTCGAGCTGCCGGCTGCCCTGGGGCGCGTGCTCGCCGCGGCAGCGGTCGCCGATCAGGATCTGCCGCCGTTCGACGCGTCGGCGATGGACGGCTACGCGGTGCCCGACGGCGAAGCCGGCGCGCTCAGGATCGAGGGCGAGTCGCGCGCCGGCGCCCCCGCCTCCTCCCCGCTGGCACCCGGCACCGCCTGCCGGATCTCGACCGGCGCGGTGGTGCCGGAAGGGACGCACGCGGTCGTCCCGGTCGAGGCGACCGAGGAGCGCGACGGCGAGGTGGTCGTCCCGGCCACCGAGCCGGGAGCGAACGTCCGGCGCGCCGGCGAGGACGTGCGCGCCGGCGAGACCGTCCTGTCAGCCGGGAGCGGGCATCGAGCGCGGCCGAGCTTGCCGTGCTGGCATCGCTCGGCGCGGCCACGGTTTCGTGTGCCGTGCGCCCGCGGCTCGCCGTGCTGGCGACCGGCGACGAGCTGGTCGAGCCCGGAACGCAGCTCGCCCCCGGCCAGATCAGGAACTCGAACGCCTACGCCGTGGCGGCGCAGGCCGCGCAACGCAGGCGCGCGAGGTCGTCGAGCGCGGCCGGGTGCCGGACGACCATGACGCGACCCGCGAGGCGCTCGCAGCGGCGCTCGAGGCAGCCGACGTCGTGTGCGTGAGCGGCGGCGTGTCCGTCGGCCCGCACGACCACGTCAAGCCAGCGCTCGCCGAGCTGGGCGTCAGCGAGCGGTTCTGGGGCGTGCGGCTCCAGCCGGGCAAGCCGACCTGGTTCGGCACGCGCGACGGGACGCTCGTCTTCGGGCTGCCGGGCAACCCGGTGTCGGCGATGGTCACCTTCCACCTGTTCGCGCGCCCCGCCGTGCGCGCGCTGCAGGGCGCGGACCCCGGCATCCGCTCCGATGTCGCGCGCGCCGGGGAGCCGCTGCGGCGCAACTCCGAAGCGAGACCAGATGGTGCGCGTGGCGCTGGAGCGAGACGGCGACGGTTGGGTCGCGCGCCCGACGAAGGCGCAGATGTCGCACGTGCTCACGTCGATGCTCGGCGCCGACGCGCTCGCGCGGGTGCCCGCCGGCGACGGGAACATCGAGGCGGGCGAGCGGATAGACATCGAGCTGCTGTGACGAGAGACCCGCGACCTCGCCCGCGTGAAGCTGATCGAGGCGCCGGAGTCCGAGTGGGAGCCGGGCGGCCCGGTGACGTCGAAGCAGGAGGCCGAGATCACGCTGCCCCGCGACGGAGCTCGAGCGGATCTGGAACCCGGAGTACCTCGAGCGCCTCGCCCGCACCTACTGGCGCTGGCTGTCGAAGATCTCGCTCGGCCTGCTTCAGAGTCGTGTACGCGCCCGACTCGCGCCGGATCGTGTTCCTCACCCCGCCGTTCACGCTGCTGCGCTTCCGCGCGCCCGAGTACGAGACCGAGCCGAACTGCGGCGTCGTCACCTGGCGGATCGAGCGCGGCCTGCTGGTCGCGCCGCTCGGACGCGGCAACGGCTGGCTGCGGATCAAGGTCACGCGCCCCGACGACGCCGAGGGCGACGAGATGACCGCGCGCGTGTCGTCGGAGGTCGCGAACTTCTATCCCGCCCTGGGCGGCTGGGGCTGGTTCGCGCAGGATCGGCGCGAAGATCTACCGCTACACGCAGCTCAAGATCCACGTGCTCGTCACGAACGGCTTCCTGCGCTCGCTCGCGCGGCTCGACCTCGTGCCGAGCAAGGTCGGCCAGCTGCGCACCGAGATCGAGCGGCCGTCCTAGCCGACGCGAGCGCCGGTGAGCTGGCGGAGCTTCGCGCGGTCGTGCCGCGCGTGGATGCGGCGGACCGTCCCGGAGCGTGACCGCATCGCGAGCGACTCGGTGGTCGCCGCGCCGCTCGAGAGGTAGCGAACGCCCTCGAGCACGTCGCCCTCCGTGACGCCCGTCGCCGCGAAGAACGCGTTCTCGCCCGCCACGAGCCGTTCGCGGTCGAGCACCTCGTCCAGTTCGAGGCCGGCGTCGATGATCGCCTGTTTCTCCTCGTCGTTCCGCGGCCACAGGCGGCCGAGGATCTGGCCGCCCAGGCACTTGATCGCGCACGCGGAGATGACTCCCTCCGGCGTGCCGCCGATCCCCCAGAGGAGATCGACCGGCGAGCCCTCCTGGACGGCGAGTATCGACGCGGACACGTCGCCGTGGAGGATGAAGCGGATCCGGGCGCCCGCCTCGCGGATCTCCTTCACCTGCTGCTCGTGCCGCGGCCGGTCGAGCATGATCACCATCACGTCGCCGACGTCGGTGCCCTTCTCCTTCGCGATCGCCTTGACGATCTCGCCGAGCGGCTTGTCCATGTCGAGCACATGCGCGAGCGACGGCGACGTGGCCATCTTCTCCATGTAGACCGCGGGCCCCGGGTTGAACATCGTGCCGCGCTCCGACAGCGCGATCACCGACAGCGCGTTCGGGAAGCCCATCGCGGTCAGCTCGGTGCCCTCGAGCGGATCGACGGCGATGTCCACCTGCGGCGGGGAGCCATCCCCGATCTGCTCGCCGTTGTAGAGCATCGGCGCCTCGTCCTTCTCGCCCTCGCCGATCACGACGACGCCGTCCATCGAGACGTTGTGCAGCGCGAGCCGCATCGCGTCGACGGCCGCCTTGTCGGCCAGGTTCTTCTCCCCCTTGCCGATCCAGCGCGCGGCCGCGAGCGCGCCGTACTCGGTGACGCGCACGAGCTCCATCGCGATGTTGCGGTCCGGGGTCGCCGCCTCGTGCTCGCCGGTGATGAGGTCGAACTCGCGCTCGGGCGTCCGCGCCTCCATCGTCAGAGGGTGCCGGGCGGCTTGCGTGCGCGGTCGCCCTCCGCCTGGCGGATGATGCCGCCCGCGCAGATCATCGCCGAGCCGAGCAGGCCGACGACGTAGCCGATCTTGATGTCGATCTCGGAGTCCGGGTCGCCCGGACGGCCGAGGATCACGCCGTTCAGGATGATCAGCGCGAACGCGGTCATCCCGACGATCATCGTGATCTCGCCCGGGTCGCCACGTCAGCTTGTGGCCGCGCACGACGATCCAGGCGAGGATGAACGGCGCGAGGCACGCGGCGACGAGGAGCCAGTCGAGCGTGCCGTAGGTCTCGAAGGCGTTGAACTCGCCGGTCTGGCCCGTTGATCTGGGCGTTGGCGTTGTCCGGGTTCGTCTCGAACCACGGAAGGAAGAGCGAAACGAGCAGGATGCCGACGCCGGCGAACCCGATGAATTCCCCCCTCTGGAGCCGGCCGAAGTCCATTCCTGAGCCAAACCTATCCGCTTCGGAATCAACCCGGCAATCGCTGGCGCGTAGGATGAAACGCGAACGTCGCCATCGAGACGTTCGCTCAAGGTGAGCTCCCCCACCGAAACAACGCCCCGCGGAGGGGTCGACGTGCTGCTTCCGGCTCTCGAGGAGAGCCGCGAGGGGACCCTCGCTCTCGTCGAGGACTTGAGCGACGAGGACCTCGACCGCGTCCACAGCAAGCTGATGAGCCCGCTCGCGTGGGACCTCGGCCATATCGCCGCGTTCGAGGACCTGTGGCTGTGCCGCGCCGCGGGTGGCCTCGATCTCCTGCGGCCCGATCTCGCGCGTGTCTACGACGCCGACGAGACGCCGCGCGCGGATCGCGGTGAGCTCGAGTTCCTGCGCGCGGCGGAGGTGCGCGAGTACATGGCGGCGGTGCGCGAGCGCTCGCGCACGATCCTCGACGGCTTCGACGGCGACCTGATGCTCGTCGAGCTCGTGCTGCGCCACGAGCACCAGCACAACGAGACGATGCTGCAGACGCTTTGCCTGGCCGGTCTCGTGCAGGAGAGGGCTACGTCCTCGGGTCTTGCTCCGCCGGGGCCCGACATGGTCACGGTGGAGGCCGGCGAGTTCGAGATGGGCAGCCCCGGGGAGGGGTTCGCCTATGACAACGAGCGCCCTCGCCACGTCGTGGACCTGCCGGCCTTCGATATCGACCGGCTGCCGGTGACCGTCGGCGACTGGATCGAGTTCATGGACTCGGAGGGCGCGGACGAGCCGCTCCACTGGAACGGCACCGCGCCCGACCCACAGCTCCCGGTGATGCACGTCTCCTGGGACGAGGCGGCCGCGTACGCCCGCTTCCGCGGCAAGCGGCTGCCAACCGAAGCGGAGTGGGAGAAGGCCGCGACCTGCGGCGTGCTCGAGATGGTCGGCGAAGTGTGGGAGTGGACGAGCACCGAGTTCGGCCCCTACCCCGGCTTCCGGGCGCATCCGTACCGCGAGTACTCGGAGGTCTTCTTCGGGCAGGGATACCGGGTCCTGCGCGGCGGGTCGTGGGCGACCAGCGAGCGCGTGGCCAGCAACCGCTTCCGGAACTGGGACCTGCCCGAGCGCCGGCAGATCTTTGCGGGGTTCCGATGCGCGGCCTGATCGAGAGCCACCTGACGGAGGGTGCGCTCGACTCGCTGCCGGCCGACGTGCGACACGGGATGGAGCTCCCGCTGAAGGAGATCCCCCCGAAGTACTTCTACGACGCGCGCGGGTCGGAGCTGTTCGAGCAGATCACGAGCCTGCCCGAGTACTACCCCACGCGCTGCGAGCGCGCGCTGCTGAACCGGCACGCCCCGGAGATCGTCGAGGTGACCGGAGCCGAGGAGCTGGTCGAGCTCGGATCGGGCACGGCGTCGAAGACGCGCGCGCTGCTCTACGCGATGGCGGGGTGCGGCCGGCTTCGGTCCTACATCCCGTTCGACTGCTCCGAGAGCGTGGTGCGCGAGTGCGTC
Organism: uncultured Thermoleophilaceae bacterium; assembly: GCA_963839405.1. Taxonomy (GTDB): domain Bacteria; phylum Actinomycetota; class Thermoleophilia; order Solirubrobacterales; family Thermoleophilaceae; genus DASPHG01. The sequence continues at coordinate 71,019 of CAWIUV010000004.1, read as the reverse complement.
GAGCTGCTCGAGGAGCTCTTCCCCGGCGTCTGGCTGCACGGCGTGGTCGGCGACTTCGAGTCGCACCTCGAGAAGATCCCGCCGGGCAGCGATCGCCTGATCGCGTTCCTGGGCGGGACGGTCGGCAACCTCTATCCCGCTCGAGCGGTCGATGTTCCTCGAGCGGATCGGCGCCTCCGGCGACTGGCTGCTCCTGGGCACCGACCTCGTCAAGGACGGGCGCGTGATCGAGGCGGCCTACAACGACGAGTCCGGGCGTGACCGCCGAGTTCAACAAGAACGTCCTGCGCGCGATCAACCGCGAGCTCGACGCCGACTTCGACCTGGACGCCTTCGAGCACGTCGCGTTCTTCGACAGCGACAACGAATGGGTCGAGATGCGGCTCCGAGCGCGCTCTGATCAGTCGGTTTCGATCCCGGGCGCCGATATCGAGGTCGACATCGCCGAGGGCGAGGACATCAGGACCGAGATCAGCTCGAAGTTCACGCCCGAGCGGATCGCGGCCGAGCTCGACGCCGCCGGGTTCGAGCTGAAGCGGTTCTACACGGACGGCCTGTTCGGGCTCAGCCTGGCGCAGCGGCTGTAGGCTGCCGCGCCCATGGAGCTGAACGGTAGAGCCGCACTCGTCTCCGGCGGCGCGTCGGGGCTCGGCGGCGCGACCGCCCGCGAGCTTGTCGCGCGCGGGTGCCGGGTCGCCGTGCTCGACCGCGACGGCGAGAAGGCGAAGGCGCTGGCCGAGGAGCTGGGCGACGCCGCGGCCGCCTTCGAGGCCGACGTCACCGAGGAGGCCCAGGTGCAGGCTGCCGTCGACGGCGCGGTCGAGGCGTTCGGAGAGCTGAGGCTCGTCGTGGGCTGCGCCGGCATCGGCTGGGCAGAGAAGACGGTCGGCAAGCAGGGCGCCGCCAACCTGCAGCCGTTCGAGACCGTGATCCGGGTGAACCTGATCGGGATGTACAACGTCCTCCGGCTCGGAGCGGCGGCGATGAACACGAACGACCCCGGCGAGGACGGCGAGCGCGGCTGCGTCGTGATGACCGCCTCGATCGCCGCCTGGGACGGCCAGATCGGCCAGACGGCCTACTCGGCGTCGAAGGGCGGCGTCGCGTCCCTCACCCTCCCGGCCGCACGCGACCTGGCCGGCCGCGGCATCCGCGTGAACACGATCGCGCCCGGCCTGTTCGACACGCCGCTCCTGGCCGCGCTCCCGCAGGAGCAGCGCGAGGCGCTCGGCAAGGGCGTGCCCTTCCCGCCGCGGCTCGGCGACCCGCACGAGTTCGCGCTGCTCGCGTGCCACATCGCGGAGAACCAGATGCTGAACGGCGAGACGATCCGTCTCGACGGCGCGCTCCGCATGCCGCCCCGCTAGGGATGCGCGCGGCCGTCATCCCCGAGGCCGGTGCCGCGCCCGAGCTCGTCGATGACCACGCGCGAGCCGGAGGGCGAGCTGGTCGTGGAGATCACGGCCGCGCCGCTCAACCCCGTCGACCTCTCGATCGCCGTCCGGGCGCTTCTACGCGGGTCCGCCCAACACCCCGTACGTGCCGGGCGTCGAGGGCGTCGGCCGGACCGACGACGGGGCCGCGGCTGTGTTCGAGACGGGCGCCGGGTACGTCGGCGACGGCTCGATGGCGGAGCGCGCCGCCGTCGCGCCGGAGCGCATGGTCGAGCTCCCGGACGGCGTCAGCGATGCCGTCGCCGGCTGCCTGGGCGTCGCCGGGCATCGCCGCGTGGGTGCCGCTGGCGAACCGGGCATGCGTCGACGTCGGCGAGACCGTGCTGGTGCTCGGCGCGACCGGCGTGGTGGGCCAGATCGCGGTGCAGGGAGCGAGGCTGCTCGGCGCGGGCAAGGTGATCGCCGCCGGCCGCAACGCCGAGAAGCTGGCGAAGCTCGACGTGGACGCGCGCGTTCAGCTGCCGACCACCGCCGACGAGCTGCGCGAGGCCGCCGGCGGCCTGATCGACGTGGTGATCGACCCGCTCTGGGGCGAGCACGCGACCGTCGCGACCGAGGCGATGAACGTGAACGGACGGCTCGTGATGCTCGGCCAGTCGGCCGGGCAGCAGGCGACGCTCGACGCCGGCGTCGTGCGCGGGAAGGCGCTTCGGATCCTCGGCCACACCAACGCGGCCACTCCGCCCGACGTGAAGCACGCGGCCTTCCGCGCGATGTGCGACCACGCCGCCGCGGGCGAGCTGCAGGTCGAGTACGAGGAGGTCCCGCTCGACCGGATCGCGGACGCCTGGGAGCGCCAGGCGAGCTCCCCGCACGTGAAGCTGATCCTCGTTCCGTAGGGTTTCGGGCCCTACCAAGCCGCAATGCCGCCAAGGAGACTCTCTCAATGCCTGAAGCAGTGATCGTCGACAGCGTCCGCACGCCGGTTGGGCGCGCCTTCAAGGGCTCGCTCGCCCAGCTCCGTCCCGACGAGACCGGCGCGTACGTCATCGACCAGCTCCTCGAGCGCAACGCGGACGTCGCGCCGGACTCGGTCGAGGAGGTCGTCGCCGGCTGCGGCCTGCCGCAGGGCAAGCAGGCCTTCAACATCGGCCGGATCATGGTCCTGCTCTCGGAGAAGCTGCCCGAGACGACCAACGGATCGACGGTCGCGCGCTACTGCGCCTCGGGGCTCGACGCCATCCGCATCGCCGCCAACAACGTCGTGGCCGGCCAGGGCGACACCTACATCGCCGCCGGCGTCGAGTTCGTCAGCCAGTACAACGAGCGCCAGGAGGCCGCCGGCGAGGCCGACCAGAACGAGAAGCTGCAGGGCAAGGAGCCCGGCCAGCCGAACGCGTACATCTCGATGGGCCTGACCGCCGAGAACGTCGCCGACCGCTACGAGGTCAGCCGCGCGGAGATGGACAAGTACGCGCAGCGCTCGCAGGAGCTCGCCGTGCAGTCACAGGAGGACGGCTTCTTCGACCGCGAGATCGTTCCGGTCACGACGCCCGACGGCGAGGTCGCGAAGGACGACGGCCCGCGCGCGAGCTCGACGCTCGAGAAGCTCTCGCAGCTACCCCCCGCCTTCCGCGAGGACGGCAAGGTGACCGCCGGCAACTCGTGCCCGCTGAACGACGGCGCGGCCGCCGCGCTGATCATGTCGGCCGACAAGGCGAAGGAGCTCGGCCTCAAGCCGCGCGCCCGCATCATCACCGCGGCGACGTGGGGCAACGAGCCCGAGTACATGGGCGTCGCGCCCGATCGGCGCGATCGGCAAGGCGCTCGACCGCGCGGGCATGAAGATCGACGACGTCGACATCGTCGAGCTGAACGAGGCGTTCGCCGCCCAGGTCATCCCGATCATGGCCGAGTGCAACATCCCGCTCGAGAAGATGAACCCGCACGGCGGGGCGATCGCGCTCGGGCATCCGTTCGGCATGACCGGCGTGCGGATCATGACCACGCTGCTGAACGGGCTCGAGACGGACGACAAGACGATCGGGCTCGAGACGATGTGCGTCGCCGGCGGCCAGGGCGAGGCGATGATCGTCGAGCGCCTCGGCTGAAGACTTAGCCACGCGCGCCAACGTGGGTTAGGGTCGCGGCGTTGAAGGCCGCGACCCTCGAGTTCAGGGAGGCGACGAAGGTTTACGACGGCTCTTCGCAGCCGGCGGTGGACCGCCTTTCGCTCGAGGTCCCCGCCGGGGAGATCTGCGTGCTCGTAGGCCCGTCCGGCTGCGGCAAGACGACCGCGATGCGGATGGTCAACCGCATGATCCCGATCACGGGCGGCGACATCCTGCTCGACGGGCGCAGCGTGACCGAGCGCAAGCCCGCCGAGCTGCGGCGCGAGATCGGCTACGCGATCCAGCAGATCGGGCTGTTCCCGCACATGACCGTCGCGGGCAACATCGCGCACCGTCCCGAGGCTGCTGGGCTGGGACAAGCAGCGGATCTCGGCGCGAGTCGACGAGCTGCTCGAGCTCGTCTCGCTCGATCGCGACATCCGCGACCGCTACCCGGCCCAGCTCTCCGGCGGCCAGCGCCAGCGCGTGGGCGTTGCCCGCGCCCTCGCGGTCGACCCGCCGCTGATGCTGATGGACGAGCCGTTCGGGGCGATCGACCCGATCAACCGCGAGCGGCTGCAGAACGAGTTCCTCCGCCTGCAGGAGGAGATCCGCAAGACCGTCGTCTTCGTGACCCACGACATCGACGAGGCGATCAAGATGGGCGACCGGATCGCCATCATGCAGAAGGGCGGCCGCCTCGCCCAGTACGCGCCGCCCGAGGAGCTCCTTTCGGAGCCGGCCAACGAGTTCGTCGAGGACTTCGTCGGGTGCGGATCGCGGGCTCAAGCGACTCGCGCTCCAGCGCGTGCGCGACGTCGACCTCTGGCGAGCGCCGCTCGTCCGCGAGGGCGAGCAGGCCCCGCCGGGTGAGTTCGACGTCGACTACCCGCTCGTCGTCGACGACGAAGGAAAGCCGCTGCGCTGGCTGAGCGGGTCGCGCGCCGAGCCGCTGATCGAGCTCGGACGACGTCCTCCGCGACGCGCTGTCGGCGATGCTCGAGGAGGAGACGCAGTACGCCCCGGTCGTGGACGAGCGCGGCGCCGTCGCGGGCGTCCTGTCGGTCGAGATCATCGGACAGGCCGCTCCAGTGATCCTCGCCCAGGTCGAGATCCGCGACCGCTCGGGCGACGAGAGCTGCGTAGCGGACAACGGCTTCTGCCCCGACTGGATCTGGGACAACTTCGACCGCTACGTCGACCCGTTCTGGGACCACGTCTATCTGACCGTCGTCGCGGTCGCGATCGGATTCGCCATCTCGTTCACGCTCGCGCTGATCGCGTACCGGCGCCGCTGGCTGATCGCGCCCGATCGTGAACGTGACGGCGATCCTCTACACGATCCCCAGCGTGGCGGCCTTCTTCCTGCTGCTGCCGATCACGGGCCGCGGCAACACGACCGCGCTGATCGCGCTCGTCGCCTACACGCTCCTGATCATCTTCCGCAACGTGCTCGCGGGCCTCGACAACGTGCCCGAGGAGGCAAAGGACGCCGGCCGCGGCATGGGCCTGACGAACCGGCAGCTCCTGTGGCGGGTCGAGTTGCCGCTGGCGGTGCCCGAGATCGTCGCCGGGCTGCGGGTCGCGGCCACGACGACGGTCGGGCTTGCAACGCTCGCGTTCTTCGCCGGCGCCGGCGGGCTCGGCGGTGAGATCTTCAGCGACATCACCTTCAAGTCGAACGTGGTCACGGCCGGCGGCCTCTGCGTGCTGCTGGCCTCCGCGCTCGACGTCACCCTGCTCCTCGCTCAGCGAGCGGTGACCCCCTGGACGCGCGCATGAACCAATTCGGCGACGCCATCGACTTCATCTTCAACTCGCGCGAGACGAACGAGGGCGTCGAGGTGGGCGGATCGCAGTTCCTCGAGCTGGCGATCGACCACATGTGGCTCAGCCTGGTCGCCGTAGTGATCGCGTGCGCGACCGCGATCCCGCTCGGCCTCTGGCTCGGCCACATCGGCCGCGGAGGCTTCATCGCGATCAACGCCTCGAACGTCGGGCGCGCGGTCCCGAGCCTCGCCCTGATCGCGTTCTTCGTCGCCTACCTCGGCGTCGGCTTCGCCAACGTGACGCTCGCGCTCGTGCTGCTCGCGGTCCCGCCGATCCTCACGAACACCTACGTCGGGCGTCCGGCAGGTGGACCGGGACACCGTCGACGCGGCGCGCGGCATGGGGATGACCGGCGCGCAGATCGTCCGGCGGGTAGAGCTGCCGCTTGCGCTGCCGCTCATCTTCGGAGGGATTCGGACGTCCGCCGTGAACGTGGTCGCAACCGCAACGCTCGCGCCGCTGGCGGGCTGAGCTTCACTGGGCGACCCGATCATCAACGTAAGCACTTATGGCGACGACGGACGGCTCGGCGCGGCCATCCTCGTAGCCTTCCTGGCTGTGGCGACTGAGTTGTCGCTCGCGGCCCTTCAGCGCGCCAGCACGCCGAAAGGCATACGACGAAGGAGAAAACCGATGAAGCAGTTGAGATACGCAACCGCGCTCATCGCCGTCCTGCTCGCAGCGCTCGCCTTGGGCGCGTGCGGGGACGACGACGATGACGACGGCGCAAGCACGACAGGAGGCGACACCGCCGCCAAGATCGAGCGCAACGACGCGAACTCGGGTATCGAGATCACCGTCGGCTCGAAGAACTTCACCGAGCAGAAGGTGCTCGGTGAGATCTACGCGCAGGGTCTCGAGGCGGCGGGCTTCACCGTCGACAAGGAGCTCAACCTGGGCGACGAGAAGACCGCGCTCAAGGCGGTCAAGAGCGGCGAGATCGACGCCTACCCGGAGTACACGGGCACGGCGCTGCTCTCGTTCTTCGGCGTCAAGGCGAACGAGATCCCGAAGGACCCGGCGACGGCGTTCGAGGACGCAAAGGCCGGCTTCGCGGACGAGGGGCTGGTCGCCTACCCGCCCACGCCGTTCACGAGCTCGAACGAGGTCGGGCTCACGCAGGAGAAGGCCGAGGAGCTCGGGGTCGCGACGATCTCGGACCTGGCCGACCACGACCAGGACCTGACGCTCTACGGCTCACCCGAGTGCCGCCAGCGCACGGATTGCCTGCTGGGCCTCCAGCAGGTCTACGGGCTCGACTTCAAGGAGTTCGTGCCGGTCGCGATCGACCTGCGCCATCAGGTGCTGATCGACGGCAAGGCCGACTGCTCGATCGTGTTCACCACCGATCCGCAGATCCAGCGCGAGGGCTTCGTGCTGCTCGAGGACGACAAGGGCATGTTCCCGCCCTACAACTCGACGTTCGTCGTCCGCCAGGAGATTGCGGACGAGGCCGGTGCCGAGCTGGAGGACACGATCGCGAAGGTCCAGGAGGGCCTGACCGACGTGGTGATGCAGGAGCTGAACGCGCGCGTCGACCTCGACAAGAAGACGCCGGAGCAGGTCGCGGAGGAGTACCTCAGGGAGTCTGGATTGATCTGAGCCGTGCCGGGCTAGCCTGAAGACATGGAGGAGGTCCGCTCAAGCACCGCGGTCGCCTACCGCGCCGTACTGCTTGCGGCGGGCCTCCTCGTTCTAGGGCTGCTCTTCCAGCAGCTCGTGACGCTGATGGTCGCGGTCCTGATCACCGTGCTCATCGCGATCCCGCTCAGCGCTTTCGCCACGCGGCTCGAGCGACAGGGTGTCCCGCGCGTCTTCGGAGCGATCATCGGGCTGGTCGGGTTCGTCGCGCGCCGTGGCCGGGTTGCTGGCGCTCCTGATCCCGCCGTTCGTCGACGAGGTCGAGAGCTTCGTCGACGACGTCCCCGAGATCGTGGACGACCTCGGCGAGGACCTCCACGACCTGACCGGCGCCGACAGTCAGCGAGATCGGCGACGAGATCCAGGACTTCCTCCAGGGCTTCGTCGACGACCCGGAGAAGCTGATCGGCCCGATCACCTCGATCGGGCTCGGGCTGGCGGGCGTGCTTGCGGCCGTGGTGCTGATGCTCGTGACGGCGCTCTTCATGGCCGCGAACCCGCGCCCGCTCGTGGACGCCGCGATCAGCCTGGTCCCGCCTCCGCACCGCCCGCGCGCACGCCAGATCGGCGAGCGGCTGCGCACCTCATGGATCGGCTGGATGCAGGGCCTCCTCGATCGACATGACCGTCACCGGCGTGCTGCTCTACATCGGGTTCTCGCTGATCGACCTCGACTTCGCGATCCTGTGGGCGGTCCTGGCGGCGCTGTTCACGGTCGTCCCGTACTACGGCGCCTTCGCCTCAGCCCTGCCCGCCGTCCTGTTCGCGCTCGCGGACAGCCCCGGCAAGGCGCTGGCGACGCTCGCGATCTACCTCGCGGTGCAGCAGTTCGAGAGCTACATCACCGTGCCGATCGTGATGTCGCGCGCGGTGAAGCTGCATCCCGCGGTGATCGCGATCGGCGTGATCGTGGTCGGCCAGCTCTTCGGCGCGGTCGGCCTGATCGTGTCGGTGCCGATCCTCGACGGCGATCGTGATCCTGGTTGACGAGCTGTGGGTGAAGCCGATGGAGGCCAGGCACGGCCTTCCACCGCCGGACGGCGCCCCGCCGGGCTCAGGCGAAGCCGCGCATCCCGTCGAGCATCAGCCGGGTGCAGAAGCGCGCGGTGGCGTCCACGTCTGACTCGCCCTGGTCGGCCATGTGGGCGGCGATCTGGAAGCCGCCGCCGGCGAGCGAGTCGCGCGACGTACAGGAGCCACGGCTGGATCTCCGGCGGGAGCTCGCCCTCGGCGACCCACGCCCCCATGTCCTCGACGAGCTCCCGCACGGCGTCCTCGAACACGTCCCCGCCCAGCATCGCGACCGCGTCCGCGTTCCGGCGCAGGATCTCGAACATCTGCGCGGTCGGCGACGACCAGCTTGAAGTACGCGCAGTAGGCGTTGAAGATCCGCTCCTCGAGGCCGACGCCCGGCTGGCGCCGCATCTCGCGAGCCTGCGCGCGCGCCTGCGCGGTGAACTCCTCGAGGACGGCTCGGAACGCGTCCTCCTTGTCGTCGAAGTAGTTGTAGAAGGTGCCCGGTCGCGAGGTCGGTCTCGCGGACGATGTCGCGCGCGGTCGCCACCCCGAGCCCCTTCTCGGCGAACACCTTCCGCGCCGCGGCCAGCAGCTTGTCCCGGTTCTCGCGCTTCTGCTCGGTCCGCCGCGTGCTCATGCCGTCAGCACGATCTTGCCGAACTTGCCGCCCTCCGCGAAGCGGTCGTAGGCCGCCTCGGCCTCGTCGAGCGGGAACGTCTCGGCCACGGGAACCTTCACGGCTCCCGACTCGATCAGCGGGAGCACGTGCTTCTCGACCCGGCGCGCCGTGTCCGCCTTCTCCTCCAGCGGACGGGCGCGCAGCGTCGAGGCCATGATCCGCCCGCGCTTACCCATGAGGCCGAGCAGGTTGAGCTCGGCCTTCGCTCCGCCTCCCACGCCGATCACGACGATCCGCCCGCCTGTGGCGAGCGCCCCCACGTTGGCCGCGAGGTTCGGCCCGCCGACGAGCTCGAGCACGACGTCGAACGGGCCGTGCTCCTCGAAGCCGTCCGGCGCGATCGCCCGTGCGCCGAGCTCCTCCACCCGCGGGCGAAGCTCCTCGTTGCGCACGGTGCCGATGACCTCGGCGCCCACAGCCCGCCCCAGCTGGACGGCCGCCGTGCCCACGCCACCCGCCGCGCCGTGTACCAGGAGGCGCTCCCCGGATCGAAGCCCCGCCTGGGTGAAGAGCGCGTCATGCGCCGTGGTGAAGACCTCGGGAATGCCGCCGGCCTGAGGCCAGTCCACGCCCTCGGGAACGGGCATCAGCACACGCTCGTGCACGACGGCGAGCTCCGCCTGGCCGCCGCCGGCGACGATCGCCATCACGCGGTCCCCCTCGCCGAAGCGGGTGGCGCCCGGCCCCAGGGCGGCGACCTCGCCGGCCAGCTCCAGCCCGGGGATGTCCTGCGGCGCGCCGGGCGGCGCGGGGTACAGCCCCCGCCGCTGCATCATGTCGGCGCCGTTCAGCCCGGCCGCGTGAACCCGTACCAGCACCTCGCCTGCCCCGGGAACCGGATCGGCGTGCTCCTGAACGGCCAGCTCCCCTTCCTTAAGGGTTACGGCGCGCATGGCGGCATCCTATTTCCGGAAACTGCGGGGCGCGTTTGCGCGCCATCACTGCCGCCGGAGTCTTCCCATCTCCCCGAAGCGGGTACTGTCAGCTTCAGGACGGATGACCGCGCTCTCTCTCCTCTCCCGGCCGCCGCTCTGGCGTGAGTCACGCGTAGGGCTCGAGCTAGCGACACTTCTTCGCGACCCCGTGTTCCGCGGCGATGGCGTCAAGGACGGCCGCGGACAGCCCGTTCTCCTCATACCCGGGTTCCTCGCGGGTGATGACTCGCTCGCGCTCATGACGCGCTGGCTCCGCGGCACGAACCACTACGCGAAGCGCGCCGGGATCCGGATGAACGTGGACTGCTCGGAGGCTGCCGTCCGGCGCCTCGAGGAGAAGGTGGAGGTGCTCGTGGAGCGCCAGGGCCAGCGCGCGGCCATCGTCGGCCAGAGCCGCGGCGGCCACTTCGCCCGCGTTCTGGCGAAGCGCCGGCCCGACCTCGTCGGCGGCATCGTCACGCTCGGCTCCCCGCTCACCGAGCCGCTCGCCATCCATCCGCTCGTTCGGGCGCAGGTCTACGCCGTCGGCGCGCTGGGCACGGTGGGCATCCGAGGCCTCTTCCGCCACTCCTGCCTGTGGGGGGACTGCTGCACGGACTTCTGGGCCGACGCCGAAGCGCCGTTCCCCAAGGGCGTCCGCTTCCTGTCGGTCTACTCGAAGAGCGACGGCGTCGTGCGCTGGCGCTCCTGCCTCGACCCGCACGCCGAGCACCTCGAGATCCGCGCCAGCCACCTCGGCATGGGCATGCACCCGCGCTCGTGGCGCGCGGTCGCCGACGAGCTCGAGCGGCTGCGCAAGTCGGAGGCGCGCCGTCAGGCCGCGCAGAAGGCCGCGCCGCCGCCAGGCCGCCGCCCGCCGTGGGCGGATCAGGCGGGCTGCGTAGCCGCCGGGTTCTTCTTCGCCCAGGCGGCGATCTTGTCGGACCCCTGGATGACCTCGTTGTCGTCCGTCACGAGCGCCGGCACCCAGTTGTTGCCCGTAAGCCGCTTCACCTCCTTGCGCCCCGAGGTCTGGTTCATGAAGTCGGGCAGGATCCCGAGCCCGTACGACTTCACGACCTCCGGCTCGTAGCCCGCCTCCTTGAGCGCGTCGTGGGCGTTCTTGCAGGGATGCCCTCCCGGGCGCGGGCTCCCGAAGAGCCCGTAGCAGATGTAGAGCTTCATGCGACGGACAATACGGCGGATCCGGTCAATGCGGCCCGCCGGAGGTCGTCGAGGGCTTCGTTGGCCCTCTCCAGCGGGTACTCGGTCACGTGCGTCCGCACGGGCACCTGCGGCGCGAGCGCGAGGAACTCCTCGCCGTCCCGGCGGGTGAGGTTCGCCACGCTGCGGACGGATCGCTCGCCCCACAGGAGCTCATACGGGAACGACGGGATGTCGCTCATGTGGATCCCGGCGCATACGACCGTTGCGCCCTTCGCGCTCGCGCGGAGCGCCGCCGGCACGTGCTCGCCGACGGGCGCGAACAGAATCGCCGCGTCGAGCTCCTCCGGCGCCGGCCCGGCGGCGTCCCCCGCCCACTCCGCGCCGAGCGAGCGTGCGAACGCCTGGCCGTCGTCGTCGCCGGAGCGGGTGAAGGCGAACACCCGCCTGCCCTCGTGGCGTGCCACCTGGCAGACGATGTGGGCGGCCGCCCCGAAGCCGTACAGGCCGAGCCGCTCCGCGTCGCCCGTCATCCGCAGCGCGCGATAGCCGATCAGCCCCGCGCACAGGAGCGGCGCGATCTCGAGGTCGGACATCCCTTCCGGCAGCGGCAGGGCGAACGCCTCGGCCGCGACCGCGAGCTCGGCGTAGCCGCCGTCGCGCCCGTATCCCGTGAACGTCGGCGCATCGCAAAGGTTCTCGCGGTCCGACAGGCAGTAGCGACAGCGCCCGCACGTCTCGCCCAGCCACGGGATCCCGATCCGCTCCCCCGGCGCGAACCGCTCGCCACCGCGCAGCACCGTTCCGACGATCTGATGGCCAGGGACGAGCGGGAGCTTCGGCTCGGTGAGCTCCCCGTCCACGATGTGCAGGTCCGTGCGGCAGACGCCACACGCCTCGACTCGCACCAGCACCTGCCCCTCCGACGGCTCCGGCTCGGGTCAGCTCCTGCTCTTCGAGCGGCCGGCCGCTTGCGCTGAGGACCATCGCGCGCACGATCCGAGGTTACGTCCTCCCGCACGGCCACCATGGGGTCATGGCGAACAGATTCGGAACCGCCGTCGCGGTGCGAATCGCGCGCGTGCTCTATCGCCGCTGGGAGGGCCTCGCGCCGGCCGAACGCGAGCGCCTCGAGACGCTCGCGGGGAACGTGAAGGAGCGGGCGCTCGAAGTGCGCGGCAAGGTGGACGACGGGACCGCCGAGCGTGAGCTCGAGGACGCTAACTCGGAGCTGGCGGACGCGCTTGGCGCCGATGAGGTCGCAGAGCTGCGCCAGGAGCTGAGGCGCGAGCTGGAGCGCGTCGACCGCAAGCAGCGGGCGCGCCGCGCGGCCTGAGTTTGGGCTCACCGCAGGCCCGGGTACCCCTTCTTACCGATCCAGGCAGGAGGAACCCAATGATCGGCCTTGTCATTGCAGTGCTAGTCGCAGCGCTTGTTTACGCCTTGTGCGTGGCGCTCGGCCTGCCGTCGATCGTCGGCATCGTGGCGGCGATCCTGGTGCTCCTCACGGGCATCCCGAGTGGTGGTTACGGGCTGGGGAGGCGCTAGGAAATGCCTGCTTTCACCCTCGTCGTAGGCGCGGCCATCGTCGGCCTGCTGATCGGCGCGGCGCTCGTGCCTGGTGCACCGATCTTCGCGCTGCCGATCGTCCTCATCCTCGTAGTGGTGCTCGGCGCCGGTGAATACCGCCGCCGCTCAGCCGAGAGCCGGAGCATGCAGACGCTCCGCGAGGAAGGCGAAGCAGAGCCCGTCGAGTTCACCGCCCGCGACAAGCAGACGCTGGTCGAGTAGCTCCCGGGTCAGAGCTGCGCTTCTGACCGCACGGCTTCAAGCGCCTTCCTGATCAGGCGCGACACGTGCATCTGCGAGATGCCGATGCGTTCGGCGATCTGCGACTGCGTCATGTCCTGGACGAATCGCATGTGGAGGATGATCCGCTCGCGGTCGGGCAGCGCCCTCATTGCCGGCGCGAGCGTCACGTTCTGCTCCACGAGCTCGTAGGACGGGTCCTCGGAGCCCACCGACTGCGCCCAGCTCTCGTCGTCCTCCTCCGACCCTGGCGTGGTGTCCAGCGACACCGGCTCGTACGCGACCGCGGCTTCGAGGGCCTCGAGCACCTCCTCGCTCGTGGCCTCGATGTGCTTCGCGATCTCGGCGGTCGTGGGCGAGCGCCCGAGCTTCCCGGTGAGCACGGGGATCGCGCGGTTCACCTTCATCCGGCGCTCCTGGATCGCGCGCGGCACGCGGATGGTCCAGCCCGTGTCGCGGAAGTAGCGCTTGATCTCGCCGAGGATCGTCGGCACCGCGAAGCTCGAGAACGCCGTCCCCCGGTCGAGCTCATACCGGTCGATCGCCTTCACGAGCCCGAGGCTCGCCACCTGGACCAGGTCGTCCATCGGCTCGCCCGCGGTCCCGTAGCGCCGCGCGAGCTGTCGCGCCAGAGGAAGGAAGCGCTCGACCAGGCGTTCGCGCGCACCGAGGTCGCCACCCTCCAGGTACGCCTTGAAGAGCCGCCGCTCCTCATCGTTTCGCTTGGCGCCGGAGAGCCTGTACTTTTCGGGCTCCGGACCGTCGGGGGAAGCGGAGTTCCCCGGACCGAGAACCATGATGGTCAACCAGCAAGCAGAGGCCTCTCCGTCACACGCGTTTAGTGAGCGCGCGAGCGGGGGGCTAGGCCTGCGCGGAGCATGAAGGCTAGCAACGGGACTGGGCGGCGACTTGGCAGCTGACTCGCTCGTCGAGCGGCTCGACGGCGGGCTTGCGGGTGCTCGTCGCAGACGAGGACAAGCGCGCCCTGGACGGAGTCGCCGCGAGCTCTGCGGGCGCTCGGGCACGACGTCGTGGGCCGTGCGACCTCGGCGGACGGCGTGGCGGAGGCGATCGACGAGGAGAAGCCCGACGTCGCGATGGTCAAGCTGCACAGCGACGACGAGCACGCGCTCGATCTGATCGAGGAGCTGATCGACGTCGGCGGCTGCCCGGTCGTGGCGCTGCTCGACCGCGAGGACCCGGATTTCGTGGCGCCGCGCGGCCGAGCGCGGGATCATCGCGTACGCGCAGCCGGTCGACGAGGAGAGCATCAAGAGCTCGCTCGAGGTCGCCGTGCGCCGGTTCGCGGAGCTGAACGAGCTGGGTGAAGCGGTCGGGCGAGCTCGAGCACGCGATCGCACGGCGCGCGACGATCGAGCGCGCGAAGGGCATCCTGATGGAGCGCCACGGCATCTCGGACAAGGAGGCGTTCGAGATGCTGCGCTCGGAGGCGCGCTCGAACAACCGGCGCGTCTACGAAGTGGCGAGCGAAGTCAGCTAGCCGAAGGGGTCTCGCCGAGCTCTCCCGCAGCGCCTCGATCGACTCGAACGTCCAGCCGGCGCCGGCCTCGCGCAGCTCCGCCGCGCTGAACCCGCCGGTGAGCACAGCGATCGTCTCGATGCCGGCTCGCTTCGCCGCCTCGACGTCCCAGGTCGTGTCGCCCACCATCACGGCCTCGTCGGCGCCCGCCTTCTCCATGGCGGCCTGCACGAGGTCCGGCTCCGGCTTCGTCGCGCTCGACGTCCGCCGATGTGGTCCAGTCGTCGGCGAGCTCGCGCGCGTCCAGCAGGTCGAGGTAGTGGTCGACCTCGTTCGCCTTCGCCGAGCTGGCGAGCACGACGCTGTGACCGCGCCCTTTCAGGTCCTCCATCAGCTCGCGCGCGCCCGTCGAGCGGCTCGACCTCCTCGATCAACGCCAGGTACAGGGCCTTCTCCGCGGTGCGGACGTCGTCCCCGTGCTCCTCGTCCCACTCCTCGCCCGCGAGCGCCGCCACGAGCTGGTCGCCGCCCATGCCGATGTGGCGGTGGATCCGCCATACGGGCAGCATCTTGCCGTGCTGGCGGAACGCCCGGTACCAGGCGATCGCGTGCTGGTAGTTCGTGTCGACGAGCGTGCCGTCGATGTCGAGGATCGCGGCGAGCGCCACTAGCGGCCGGCGGCCTCGTTCGTCTTCGCGCAGAGCAGCTTGAAGCCAGGCCTGGAGCCAGTCGTTCATCGCCGACACGGCGAGCACGTCGTTGACGACGCGGCCGGTCGGCGGCGACACCAGCCTGAGCCCCACCAGCCCGAGCGCGCTCCAGGCGCCGACGCAGCGGGTGCACGTGAGCAGCTCGCCCACGGCATGGCGCAGCCGCGTGCCGCGCGGCCGTCGACCGTGCTCCTCGTCCACGAACGGCTCGCGCACCCACTGCCGATGCGCTCCCGCGCAGATCACCTTGGCGAGGGCGAACGTTGCCGCGCCGGTCACGGCCAGGTCGCGCGAGGTGAGCGGCTCGCTCTCGCGGGTGCGCTCGCGCGCGGCGACCACGACGCCCGCCAGGAGCGCCGCGAAGACGGCGTTCAGCGCCGCGTAGTCCTCGGGCTCGGTGGGCGTATCGGCGGGGGAGCCGTTGACGCTCTCGCTCACGGTCGCATTCGTGGGCATCACCTCGGATTAACCGCCCAAACCGGCGGGCAAACGTTGCTCGAGCTCCAGCACGGGCTCGTACAGGTCGCCGTGCTGCTCGATGCGCTCCAGGACCTCGTGCGACTCGAAGCGGAGGTCCTCGGGGTCGCGGGCGGCCTCGACCTCCTCCCATGTGAGCGGAGTCGACACGGTCGGCCGCTCACGCGCTCGCAGCGAGTAGACGCACACGGTGGTCTTGAAGTCGACGTTCTGGCTCCAGTCGACGAGCACCTTGCCCTTGCGGAGCTCCTTGCTCTGCTGCGAGACGACGAGGTCCCGGTGCTCCTGCTCGAGCAGCTCGGCGACAGCGCGCGCGAACGGCGTCGTCTCCTCGTACGTGACCGGCGTGTTCAGTGGGAGATAGACCTGCATCCCCTTCGACCCGGAGGTCTTCGGGAAGCAGCTCATCCCGAGCCTGTTCGAACATCTCGCGCAGCAGCAGCGCGACGCGGCAGCACTCGACGATCGTCGCCGGCGGCCCGGGGTCGAGGTCGAACGCGACCATCGTCGGGCGGTCGTACGCCGCCGCGGTCCCGAGCGACGTGTGCAGCTCGAGCGCCGCCAGGTTCGCGAGCCAGATCAGCGTCGGCAGGTCATTGGCCAGGCAGAAGTCCACCTCGCGCGGCCCGCGGCCCTCGCCGCCCCAGCGGCCTGTGCCGCGGGTCAGGATGCGAGCGACCTCGACCCACTCGGGCCGGTGGTCGGGGCAGTTCTTCTCGTAGAAGAACTTCTCGTCGACGCCGTTCGGATAGCGAATCCGGGTGAGCGGCCGGTCGCGCAGGTGCCCCAGCATCGCCGGCGCGACGCGCGTGTAGTAGTCGATCACGTGGCCCTTGGTGAAGCCGACCGCGGGGTACATGACCTTGTCCAGGTTGGAGAGCTTGAGCTGCCGGCCCTGGACTTCTACTTCCATGCGCGATCTATACCCTGCGCCGACCCTGTGAAGGTCAGCGTCCCCAAGGAGACGGCCGACGGCGAGCGCCGGGTGGCGATCGTGCCAGAAGTGGTCACGCGCCTGAAGCCGCGCGGCATCGAGGTTGCGCTCGAGCGCGGAGCGGGCGAGGCCGCGCTCCTGCCGGACTCGGTGTTCGAGGAGGCCGGCGCCACGATCGTCTCCGCCGACGAGGCGTGGGGCGGCGACGTGATCGTCGAAGGTGGGCGCTCCCGAGCTCCGAGGAGATCGGGCGCCTGAAGCGCGGCGCCGTCTACATCGGCTTCCTGGCGCCGCTGACCTCGCCGGAGACGATTCAGGCGCTCGATTCAGCGGGCGTCAAGGCGTTCGCGATGGAGTCGATCCCGCGGATCACGCGCGCCCAGTCGATGGACGCGCTCTCGTCGCAGGCGACCGTCGCCGGCTATCGGGCGGCCCTGATCGCGGCCGAGAGCCTGACCCGCTTCTTCCCGATGCTCACCACGGCGGCGGGGACCGTCAAGCCGGCGAAGGTGCTGGTGCTCGGGCGCGGGCGTCGCCGGCCTCCAGGCGATCGCCACCTCGCGACGGCTCGGCGCCCAGGTGCAGGGCTACGACGTGCGCGCGGCGGTGAAGGAGCAGGTCGAGTCGCTCGGCGCGAAGTTCCTGGAGCTCGACCTCGAGGCCGACGCGGAGGGCGAGGGCGGCTACGCGAAGGCGCTCGCCGAGGAGCAGCAGCAGCGCCAGCAGGACGCGCTCGCCGAGGCGGTCACCGATATCGACGCCGCGATCACGACCGCGCTCATCCCGGGCAAGCCGGCGCCGCTCCTGCTGAACGCCCAGGCCGTGAAGAACATGAAGCCCGGCTCGGCGATCATCGACCTGGCCGGCGAGGCGGGCGGCAACTGCGAGCTGAGCGAGCCCGGCCAGACGGTGGTGCGCGAGGACGTGACGATCGCGGCGCCGCTCAACCTGCCGTCGACGATGCCCGACCACGCCTCGCAGCTCTACGCGCGCAACATCCAGTCGCTGCTCGAGCTGATCACCGAGGAGGGCGAGCTGAAGATCGACCCGGAGGACGAAATCGTGAAGGGAGCGACTCGTCAGTGGATCTCATAACTGAGCTGACGATCCTGGTCCTCGCCGCGTTCGTGGGCTTCGAGGTGATCTCGAAGATCCCGAACACGCTGCACACGCCGCTCATGTCGGCGACGAACGCGATCCACGGGATCGTCGTGCTGGGCGGCCTGCTCGTGATCGGCTCGGCGACGGGCGTGTTCAACGAGGCTGATCCTCGTGATCGCGATCGCGTTCGGCACGATCAACGTGGTCGGCGGCTTCCTGGTGACCGACCGGATGCTCGAGATGTTCAAGAAGAAGCCGACGCCGCCAAGAAGGACGCGGACGACTGATGGTCATCGCCGACTCCTTCCTGCGCGATCCCGACTTCATTCAGAGCGCGTACATCGTCTCGTTCTCGCTGTTCATCATCGGCCTGCGCCGCCTGACGCACCCGTCCACCGCGCGCCAGGGCAACAAGATCGCAGCGGTCGGCATGGCCGTCGCTGTCGCGGCCACGCTGCTCCAGGAGGAGATCGGCGACTGGGAGCTGATCGTCCTCGGAGTCGTCATCGGGACCGCGGTGGGCATCCCGGCCGCGCGCAACGTGAAGATGACCGCGATGCCGCAGATGGTGGCGCTGTTCAACGGCGTCGGCGGCGGCGCGGTGGCGCTGGTCGCGTGGGCCGAGTTCCGCCAGGCGGGCGGCGACATCCCGCTCGAGGAGATGATCCCCGTCCTCTTCTCGGCGATCATCGGCTCGGTCTCGTTCTGGGGCTCGAACATCGCGTTCGGGAAGCTCCAGGAGATCATCCCCGGGCGGCCGATCATGCTGCCCGGGCAGACGATCCTGAACGCGCTGCTCCTGCTCGTCGCCGTCGGCTGCGCCGTGGCGATCGCGGCCGGCGAGGAGTCGGAGGCGCTCTTCATCGCGATCCTCGTCTCGGCCGCCCTCCTCGGGAACATGGTCGTGCTGCCGATCGGCGGCGCCGACATGCCGGTCGTCATCTCGATGCTGAACGCCTTCACCGGCCTTTCGGCGGCCGCCGCCGGCATGGCGCTCGACAACACCGCTCTGATCGTGGGCGGGATGCTCGTGGGCGCGTCGGGCTCGATCCTCACGAACCTGATGGCGAAGGCGATGAACCGCTCGATCGGGAACATCGCCATGGGCGGCTTCGGAGGGGCGGTGGCCGCACCGGCCGGCGCTGCCGACGAGGAGGGCCGCACCGTGACGTCGACGAGCGCCGACGACGTCGCGATCCAGCTCTCCTACGCGAGCCAGGTCGTCGTGGTGCCGGGCTACGGGATGGCCGTGGCGCAGGCACAGCACGCCGTGCGCGAGCTGTCGGAGGAGCTCGAGAAGCGCGGCGTCGAGGTGAAGTTCGCCATCCACCCCGTGGCCGGCCGGATGCCGGGGCACATGAACGTCCTGCTCGCCGAGGCCGACGTGCCCGTACGAGCAGCTGAAGGAGATGGACGAGATCAACAGCGAGTTCTCGCGCACCGACGTCTCGCTGGTGATCGGCGCCAACGACGTGACCAACCCGGCCGCCCGCACCCAGTCGGACAGCCCCATCTACGGGATGCCGATCCTGAACGTGGACGAGTCGGGAGCGGTGATCGTGCTGAAGCGAAGCATGGCTTCGGGTTTTGCGGGTATAGACAATCCGCTCTTCTACGACCCCAAGACCTCGATGCTCTTCGGCGACGCAAAGGAATCCATCACGTCGGTGCTCGGGGCAGTCCAGGAGCTCTAGATGCCTGGGCGCCGTGCGTCCGTCACGGTGCTCGTGCCCGCCCGCGACGAGGCGGCCACGATCGCGCCGATCGTGCGCGACCTCGTCGCGCTCCGGGAGGAGGGCCTGATCGACCAGGTCCTGGTCGCCGAACACGACTCGAGCGACGGGACGGGCGAAGCGGCCAAGCGGCTCGGCGCCGAGGTGATCCGCACGAGCGGCGTGTTCCCCGAGCTCGGGCCGGTGGCCGGCAAGGGCGACAACCTCTGGCGCGGGCTGACCGCCGCGTGGGGGGACATCGTCTGCTTCGTCGACGCGGACTCGGCCGACTTCGGCCCCCACTTCGTGCACCGGCTGGTCGAGCCGCTCCTCGAGCAGCCGCAGGTGCAGTACGTGAAGGGCTTCTACCGGCGCCCGTGGCAGCGAGGGCGACGTGGTCAAGCCGACGGGCGGAGGGCGCGTCACGACGCTCCTCGCGCGCCCTATGCTCCGCCGCTTCTATCCGGAGCTCGCCTGGCTCCAGCAGCCGCTCGCGGGCGAGATGGCGGCGCGCCGGTCGCTGTTCGAGTCCGTCCCGTTCACGACCGGCTACGGCCTCGAGATAGGGCTCTTGATCGACATCTACCGCAGGGTCGGCGCCGCGGCGATCCGCCAGGTGGACCTCCACTCGCGCCAGAACCGGCACCGCCCGCTCGAGGAGCTCGGCCCGATGTCCGACGCGATCCTCGAGAGCCTCTCGGTCCGGCTCGTGGAGGAGGGGCGGCTGAGCGGTGGCACGGCGAAGCGCCACGAGCGCCCGCCACTGGCCGAAGTCCGCGCCGCAGCCTCAGCGTAGACTCGCGCGCCGTGACCTGGGAGCCCGAGCTCGAGGAGCTCCGCCGCCGCGAGGAGCTCGCGCGGCGGATGGGTGGCGAGGATCGCGTCGCCCGCCAGCACGAGACGGGCAGGCTCACCGTCCGCGAACGGGCTGAGCGGCTCTTCGACGCGGACACCTTCCACGAGACGGGCGCGATCGCCGGCAAGGGGACCTACGACGAGCACGGCGAGCTCACCGACTTCCTTCCGGCGAACATGATCGTCGGGCAGGGCCGGATCGACGGACGCCGAGCGGTGCTCCAGGGCGACGACTTCACGGTGCGTGGCGGCGCCGCCGACGCCGCGATCTGGCAGAAGATGGTCTTCGCGGAGCAGATGGCGCACGACCTGCGCCTGCCGCTCGTGCGGCTCGTGGACGGGACGGGCGGCGGCGGAAGCGTGAAGCACCTCGAGACGATGGGCTTCACGTATGTGCCGTTCGTGCCGGGTTGGGAGCTCGTCGTCGAGAACCTGTCGGTGGTGCCGGTGGTAGCGGCGGCACTCGGCCCCGTGGCCGGCCTGGGAGCGGCGCGCGTTGCGGCCTCGCATTTCTCGGTGATCGTGCGCGGGACGTCCCAGCTGTTCGTCGCGGGGCCGCCGGTGGTCGCCGCGGCGATGGGCGAGGCGCCCGACAAGGAGCAGCTCGGCGGCTCGCGGACCCAGACAGGGGCCGGCGCGGTGGACAACGAGGCGGCCGACGAGGACGACGCGCTCGACCAGCTGCGCCGTTTCCTCTCCTACCTGCCGCAGAACGTGTGGGAGCTGCCGCCGATCGCGACCTCGGCCGACCGGCCCGACCGCCGCGAGGAAGATCTGCTCTCGATCGTGCCGCGCGAGCGGCGAAAGCCGTACAAGGTGCGGCAGATCCTCGACGCAGTGTTCGACCGCGGTTCCGTGTTCGAGCTCGGCGCTCGCTTCGGCCGCTCGCTCGTCACCGCCCTCGCGCACCTCGACGGCCGCCCCGTCGGCGTGCTGGCGTCCGATCCCGCCTACTTCGGCGGCGGGCTGACGGCCGAGGCCTCGGACAAGATGGGCCGCTTCGTCGACATCTGCGACCAGTTCCGGCTTCCGGTCGTGAACTTCGTCGACCAGCCGGGCTTCGTGATCGGAACGGCCGCCGAGCGGGCCGGGACGATCAGGCGCGGCACGCGCGCCCTTTACGCCGGCTACCAGGCGACGGTCCCCTGGGTGTCGATCCTCGTCCGCAAGGTCTTCGGGGTTGCGGGCGCCGGGCACGGCAACCACTCCAAGCTCAACCTTCGCTATGCGTGGCCGTCCGGCGACTGGGGCTCGCTGCCGGTCGAGGGCGGGATCGAGGCCGCCTACAGGCGCGAGCTCGAGGCGGCCGAGGATCCCGAGGCGCTCCGCGCGGAGATCCAGGAGCGGCTCGACTCGGTCCGGTCGCCCTTCCGCACGGCGGAGCGGTTCGGCGTGGAGGAGATCATCGACCCGCGCGACACGCGGCCGATCCTGTGCGACTGGGCCGAGCGCGCGCACGAGCTGGTCGCCCACGAGGCGGGCGACGGGCCCAAGTCGCGCGGCCTAAGGCCTTGACCGCCTGACTCTCACCTCGCGGACGAAGACATCGCGGCGGCCTCCACGGAAGAGCGTCGAGACGACGCTGTAGCGGCCCTTCTTCCGGTACCGGTGGCTGACCCGCCGGCCGATGGCAACGCTTCCATCGCCGAAGCGCCACGTCCGGTGCCCGGCGGCCGCTCCCGAGAAGGCGACGGTGGGACCGCGCCCGCGGGACACGCGGAACGCCGCATTCGGCCTGCGGCCGGGACGGCGGCCAAGCGCGCGTGCGGATGGACGTGCCGAAGTCGAGCCACGTGTCGTAGCGCCCGTGCATCCAGAACAGGTCGTAGGTCTTGCCGAAGCCCGGTCCCCGCACCGACACCGGGCGGTAGTTGCCGCCCGACCCGCTCGTGACCGGGCGCGAGCGCCAGCTCTCGCCGCCGTCGCCCGTAACCCAGCGCTCGACCTGGTAGCTGCCCTCCACCTGGCGTGAGAGGTAGACGACCGACGCGTTTCGGCTGTCCAGCACCATCCCGCCCGCGTAGTACTGGTCGCCCTTCACCTTCTCGATCGTGGGACCGGAGGGCGTGATCTGGTGGCTGACCCAGCGGGTCCCGTTCCAGCGCGCGTAGTTGTAGCGGTGGTCCGTCGAGGAGGGGAAGGTCCCGTACAGGACGACTGGCATCCCGTCCCGGTCCACGCCCACGTCGTAAGCCCACGCAGGCGGACGCGACTCACCGCCGGCGTAGACGACGTCCGCGTCCCCCGGCTGGATCGGTGCCCCGCCGAGGCGCCCTATCCGCCCCCCGCCGGCCCCTCGGAGGCGGCCGCCGCGGTAGGCCATGTAGTAGATGCTCGTCCGCAGCTCGTTCGGGTTGCCGTCGCTGAAAGCCATCTGGATGCGGTCGCGGCCGTTCGAGTCGAACACGAGGTAGGGGCGCTGGCCGTTGCCGTCGATGAAGCGCTTGGCGCTCGCCCAGGACCTCCCGTTCGCCGAGGTCGAGAACGTCGGCTCGAAGCTTCCCCCTCTCCAGAAGAGGAAGAGCGGCCTGGGCTCGTCAGCCAGCCAGACCGGGTTCGGATACGTGTAGCCGTGGCGGCCTCGGACGTTCGTGCGAACCCTGCGCGGCTTTCGCCAGCGCGTCACGTCCTCCGGCCGGCGCGAGACCCGAGAGACCAGATTGCGGCGCCGCTCCGTCGAGTAGAAGACGAGCAGGCGACCGTCCGGCCTGACGGTCAAAGACGGGTTGTTGTGGTCGTCCACCCGCTCGCCCGTCCGCAGCACGGCACGCGTGCGGACGCGCGTCCGGTGGTCATAGCTCGAGACGACGACCTGCCCGCGGGAGTCGATCCAGCCCACGTAGGTGCGCTTGTGCTCACCTTCGTAGTTGACCGCCCGCGGCTCGATGAAGTACGTCCATGCGCCGTCGGGCGAGAGGGTCGTGTTTGCGCCCAGCGCGACAGCGCTCAGGCCGGCCGCCGTCGCGGCCGCGACCCCGGCTAGCAGGCGGAGCAGGGCCCCGGACTCGCGACCTTGCCGGCGGCCAGCGCACCCTGGAGCCAGTTCCGGAGCGCTCCGTACGACGACCGGAAGGTCCCGTTCGTCGAGATCAGGCCCATGTCGAAGTATGCGCTCGGCGAGTCAGCCGGTGGTGACACGAACACGTAGTGGAGCATCTGCTTGACGCGCGGGCTCTCCTGCGCCATCTGCCAGGCCTTCACGATCCGGTTCTTGCGCTTGTTCTCGGGCACCCCGCGCCGGCCGCTAACGAAGTAGCCGTGCTCCGTGAGGAAGATCGGGAACTTCCGCTTGCTCGGCTCGACCAGGCCCTTCTTGCGCAGCCGCTCGAGCAGCTTCGGCAGCTCGTTGATGTTGGCCAGCGTGAGCTCGTCCGGGTTGTTGCGCAGCCTCGTCGGCCGGTTCGTGAAGTCGTACGGATGAGTCGAGAAGGCGTCGAACTTGAGCGGCTCGGTGCCGCACTTCTGGTCCGCGTTCTTCGTCCGCTTCAGCTTCTTGTTCACGCACACCATCTTCCGCACGAACTCGAGCGGCGGCATCGAGATGTTCCGCTGGAAGTGCGGCGCCAGCTCACCCATGACGATCTCGGAGTTCGGATCGGCCGCCTTCGCCGCGGCGTAGCCCGCCTCGTAGAGCTCGCGATACAGGATCGGCGACTCCTTGTGCGGACTGATCCACGTGTACCAGTTCGGCTCGTTCCAGAGCGAGTAGCGGCTCACCTTCCCCTTGAAGTGAGCGACCGCGGACCCGACGAAATGCGCGAAGTACGCGGGGTTCGGCCTGAAGCCGTCACACGCATAGGGCGGCTTGCAGGCTCCCGCAGGCCCACGCCGGCGGATCACCGGTCAGGTCGAGCTGCACCTTGATCCCGAAGTCCCTGGCGCGGTCGATCGCGTCGTCCCAGACGGCCCAGTTGTAGGTGATGTTCGAGGGCACCGTGGTCTGCGTGCGCTGGGCGGCTGGGATCGGCTGCCACCAGAGGATGTTCATCCGCAGGTGCGTCGCCCCCAGCGCCCGGAGCTGCCGGTACGCCAGGTCGCGGTCGTAGTGCTCCTGGTAGAGGAAGACGCCGTCGTCCTGCAGCGCGACCTCCATGCGCTTGCCCGCCTGTGCTCCCGATGGAGCGACCATCGGGAGCACGGCGAGGCTCGCGGTGACTGCTATTAGCAGGCGGAGCACGGCCCGGGACGCGCTACCTGTCCGGCGGAGACCGCCTGCTGAATCCAGTTCGAGAGCGACGTGTACGACTTGCGCGGCACCCCGTTCGAGGCGATCAGGCCCATGTCGAAGAACGAGCTAGGCGAACCCAGCGGCGGCGACACGAATATGTAGTGGAGGTTCTGCTTGATGCGCGGGGTCTCCTGCAGCGATGTCCCACGACTGAACGATCCACTTCGCGCGGCGCGACTCCGGAATGCGCCGTTCCCTTCGGACGTCGGGGTTCCCGGTGACCATGTAGCCGTGCTCGGTCAGGTAGATCGGGAACTTCTTCTTGCTCGGCTTGAGCAGCCCCTTCTTGCGGAGCTTGTCGAGCAGCTTCGGCAGGGCGCCGAGGTTCGCCATCGTCAGCTCGTCCTTGTTGCTGCGCTTCTTCGACGGCTTGTGCTCGAAGTCGTACGGATGCGTCGCGAACGCGTCGAGCTTCAGCGGCTTGCGTCCGCACTGCTTGTTCGCGTTCCTCGTGCGCTTGCAGCTCTCTTGTTCACGCACACCATCTCGCGGATGAACTGGAGCGGCGGCATCGAGATGCCCCTCTGGAAATGAGGCGCCAGTTCGCCCATGACGACTTCGGCGTTGCGGGTTGGCCGCCTTGGCCGCCTTGTAGCCCGCCTTGTAGAGATTGCGGTAGAGGATCGGCGACTGCTTGTGCGGGCTGATCCACGTGTACCAGTTCGGCTCGTTCCACATCGAGAAGCGCGACACCTTGCCCTTGAAGTGCGCAGACGGCCGCGCGCACGAACTGGCGACCAGAGCTTGAGGTTCGGCTTGTAGCCGTCGCACTCGTACGGGACCTTCTTGTTGCCACAGGCGAAACGCGGCGGATCGCCGGCGAGGTCGAGCTGCACCTTGATCCCGTACGCCTTCGCGCGAGCAATCGCGTTATCCCAGACGCTCCAGTTGTAGGTGATGTTCGCGCGGCTTCGTCCGTCGAGTTTCGCTGGGCCTCCGGGATCGGCTGCCACCAGAGAATGTTCATCCGCAGGTGCGTAGCTCCCATGTTTCGGAGCTGCTGAAAGGCCACCTCGCGGTTGTAGTGCTCCTGGTAGAGGAAGACGCCGTCGTCCTGAACGGCGACCTCCATCTTCTTCGCTGCCTGCGAGGGCGCTGCAGCCATCATCGGCAGCACCGTGAGCGCGGCGATGAGCATGATCCTGGTGAGCGACTTCATAAAAGCGATTTTCCCCCTAACGAGAAAGTCTGGAGCGAGTTGCGGTGAGGTCGTCGAATCGTGGTTGCCCGTTCAGGCTAACGACTAATCGCGAGCTCACGCACCGCCTCTCGGACACGCTCGAGCGGCTCACCCTTCTCTATATAGCGATCGGCACCTCGCTCAAGCACTAAAGAGGCCATTCGCGCCTCGGTGAAGCCCGAAAAGACGATCACCGACGTGTCCGGTGCGGCGCGGCGGATGAGCGGCAGGGCCTCGAGCCCGTCCATGCCCGGCATCGAGAGGTCGAGCAGCACGACGTTGGGCTGAAGCTCCGCGATCTCCTCGATCCCGATCTGGGCGTTGCCGCTCTCGCCGACAACCCGCAGCTCCGGATCTTCCTCGAGGATGATCCGCAGCAGTTGCCGAAGTTCGGGCACGTCGTCGCACAGATAGATGTTCACCATCCGCATCCCATGGGTTCCGGCGTGATCATCGAGCCCCCGAGCCGATTTTGCGATCCGCCAATCGGTTCCCAACCGGGCGGTTCTTCAATCCACCGATCGGACTAGTCGAGCAGCCCGCGCCGCATGCCCTCCGCGACCGCGGCCGCCCGCTCGGACACGCCGAGCTTCTCGTAGAGGTGCTGCAGGTGGGTCTTGACCGTGGCCGTGCTGAGGTGGATGCGCTCGCCTATCTCTGGAGCCGAGAGCCCCTGCGCGATCAGGCTGAGGACCTCCTGCTCGCGCTCTGACAGGCGCGGCCGCGACTCGTTCTCCTCGCGGAACCGGATCTGCTCGGCCAGCCCGGTCTGAACCTCGGGGCCGAGGATCGTCTCGCCACGCGCCGCCGCGCGGATCGCAGTCACGATCTCGTCGGTGTCCGCCTCCTTCGAGAGGTAGGCGTGCGCACCGGCGGCGACCGCCTCGTAGACGGTCTTCGAGTCGAGGAAGGCGGACAGGAACACGACGTTCGTGGGGAGCCCCTCGGCGCGCAGCGACGGCGAGCACGTCGCTCCCGTCGAGCTGCGGCATGCGCACGTCGATCACCGCCACGTCCGGGGTCAGCTCGCGGATCTTCTCGAGCGCGGCTCGTCCGTCAGCCGCCTCCGCCACCAGCTCCAGCTCGTCGCTGCTCCGCGATCACGCGCGCGATCGCCTCGCGAAACAGCGGATGGTCGTCCGCGATCAGGACGGTTGTCCGTCGATTTCCCCCCATTTGGAGCGAGCGTACCTGCTGGTTACTCCGGTAGGGCGAACTTGAAGACGCTGCCCCCACCCTCTGCCGGCTCCACCCAGATCCGCCCGCCGTGGCGCTCCACGATCCGCTTGCGAGATCGCCAGGCCCATGCCGGTCCCGGCGTACTGCTCCTGGCTGTGGAGGCGATGGAACACGTCGAAGATCCGCCCGGCCTTCGCCGGATCGATGCCGATCCCGTTGTCGCGCACCGAAACGACCCACTCGCCATCCCCGTGCTCGGCCGACACGGTCACCACCGGCGGGCTCGTCGCTGCGGAACTTGAGCGCGTTCGAGATCAGGTTCCGGAACAGCCGCTCGAACTGAGCGGGCTCCCCTCCACGGATGGAAGCGACCCCTCGACGTCCACCCTGCGCCTGCGACTCCTCGATCCGCGGTGCCAGCGTCTTCAGCGCGGTGTCGAGCGCCTCCGCGAGGTCGACCGTGCACGTCGTCCTCGACTCGCGTCTGGAGCCGTGAGTAGTCGAGCAGGTCGTCGATCATCGCCTTCATCCGCCCGGCCTCGTCGCGAACGTGCCCGAGGAACGTGAGCCCCTCCTCGTCCAGCGCATCGCCATGCCGCTCGCCGAGCATGCGGGCGTACGCCGACAGGAGGATCAGCGGCTCCTTGAGGTCGTGCGAGGCCACGTATGCGAACTGGTCGAGCTCCGCGTTCGAGCGCTCGAGGTTCGCCCGCGCCAGCTCCAGCTCCGTCTCTGCGGACTTGCGCTCGCTGATGTCGAGCATGTGGGCGACTGCCGAGCGCGGCGGGTCCTCGGTGTCCAGCAGCGAGACCGTCAGCCAGACCCAGATCCAGCGCCCGTCCTTGTGCCGGTTCCGCTTCTCGATCCCGTACGAGCTGCGCGCTGCCCGCGGTGAGCTCCTCGACCAGGACGCGCTCGCGCTCGGCGTCGTCCGGGTGCGTCAGCTCTCCGGGCGAGATCGGCCTCCAGCTCTTCCTGGGTGTAGCCGAGGAGGCGCGACATCTCGGCGTTGACCTGGTGCAGCCGGCCGAAGACGCCCGGCTCCACGCTGAAGACGGCGATGCCGATGGGAGCGCCCTCGAAGGCCCCCTTCATGCGGTGCTGGGCCACGCGCGATCGACGAGATGTCGCGCGCCTGCGTGGACACGCCGACGATCACGCCGCGCGCGTCGTGGATCGGGGACGCCGTGAGCGACACCGCCACGCGCGTGCCGTCCTTGCGGACCCGCACGGTCTCGTAGTGCTCGACCCGCTCGCCCGCGACGATCCTCGCGACGATCTCGAGCTCCTCGCCCTGGCGCTCGGGCGGGATCAGGATGGAGACCGACTGGCCGACGACCTCCTCGGACGTGTAGCCGTACAGCCGCTCGGCCGCCTCGTTCCAGCTCGTGATGATCGCGTTGCGATCCTTCGAGAGAATGGCGTCGTCCGACGAACGGACGATCGCGGCGAGATGCTCGCTCTCGATCGTGACCCGTTCCTCCCCCGCCGGGACTAGGCGGCTTGGGCTCCCCCATGTGCTGTCGCCATGGTATCGGGCGCGAAGATCGCGCAAACAGCGGGCGCGGACGGTTCCGTCCGCCGGAGGGCGTGCTTGACTGGCCGGGTGACCGAACCGGAGCTGCTCGAGCCCGCCGAAGCGCGCGCCGCGAACCCGCATCTGCGCGGGCTTGGAAGCTCATCGTGCCCCTACGGCGAGTGCGACGGCAACGGCCTGGTCCTGCAGGAGTCGGGCGACGCGTCCCCGTGCCGCTGCCGCGCGGAGCGGATCGCTCGCAACCGCACCCGCGGCCTGCACGACACGATCCCGGAGCGCTACCGCGACGTCGCCTTCGACCGCGCGCCCGTCAACCAGATGGAACAGCACACGGTTCGCCACATCCGCCGATTCTGCGAGCGGATCGGCTCCAAGCTGGACGACGGCAAGGGCTTCCTGTTCTTCGGCGACCGCGGCACAGGCAAGACCACGCTGGCCATGCTGATCGCCCAGGAGGCGCTCAAGGCGCGCCGTACCGTCGCGATCTACCCCGTCCCCTGGCTCCTCTCGCAGATCCGCTCCACGTACGAGCAGAACACCCAGCACAGCTACGTCGGGCTGATGGAGCGGCTGGCGGCCGTCGACCTGCTCCAGCTCGACGACATGGCGGTGGCCAGCCAGACGGACTGGACGCTCGAGCAGCTCTACACGATCGTGAACCGCCGCTACGAGGACCGGCGCTCGATCGTCGTCACGGCCGAGATCGACAGCCACGAGAAGCTCGGCGAGCACATCGGCCATCGCACGGCCTCGCGGCTGTTCGAGATGTGCGAGACGATCCCGCTGTTCGGCGCCGGACAGGCGGATCAGCGCCGCTCCAGAGGCCTGACCGCCGGCCCCTGAAGGATCTCTCCGTCCGGAGAGAAGCGCGATCCGTGGCACGGGCAATCCCAGCTGCGGTCGCCTGAGTTCCAGTTGAGCTGGCAGCCCAGGTGCGTGCAGACGGGCGAGACCGCGTGGAGCGCTGCCGTCCTCGTCGCGGAACGCCGCCACCTTCTCGCCCGTCGAGGTCGGCGATGTCGGCCTCTCCGGGGGCGAGATCGGCAGCGTCGCGCCCGCCGCGTTTCGTGATGCGGTCGCCGACGAAGTGGACGGCGACGTTGGCGTTCTCCTTGACGAGGTCCTTGGCGGCCGCCAGCGGCTTCATCCGGCCCGGGTCGTAGAGGGAGGCCCACGGGTTCTCGCGCCCGAGGATCAGGTCCTCGAGGATCAGCGCCGCGGCGACGCCCTGCGCGAGCCCCCACTTCCTGAAGCCTGTCGCCGTGTAGAGGCGGCGCGAGAACGGGGCGAGCCGGCCGATGTATGGGACGTGATCGACGGTCTCGTTGTCCTGGCTCGCCCACTGGTATTCGATGCTCTCGACGTCCCAGTGCTCGCGCGCGAACCGCTTCGAGCGCCTGGTAGCGGCGGAGCGTGTCGCCGCCCTGCCCGGTCTTGTGGCCCTCGCCCCCGACGATCAGCATCTCGCCGTCGCCGACGGGGTGGCTGCGGATCGAGCGGGTCGGCGCGTCGGCCGAGATGTACATGCCCTGCGGGGCTGTCGCCGCGGACGCGCACGCCGAGGGCGTATGACCGCTCCGGGTGGATGCGCGCGAAGTAGAGGCCGCGGTCGAGGATCGGGAAGTGGGTCGCCACCACGACCGCACCGGCGGTGAGCGGCGCCCCGGTGGTCTCCACTCGGCACGGAGCCCCCTCGGAGACCCCCGTCGCCCTCGTGCCCTCGAAGACGTGGCTGCCCTCCCCGGGGATCAGGTCCGCGAGCGCGAGCAGGAACCGCCGCGGATGGAACTCCGCCTGGTCCTCGAACCGCACCGCGCCGGCGATCGGGTAGGGAAGGTCGGCCTCCTCGGTGTAGGAGGCGGGCAGCCCGGCGCGCTGGGCCGCCTCGACCTCCCGCTCGATGTCGGGCAGGGTCTCGCGCGAGGTGGTGTACGTGTAGTTCGGCTTCCGCCGGAAGTCGCACTCGATCGCCTCCTCCTCCACCCACTGCGCGATCTGCTCGATCCCGGCCTGGTTCGCCTCCCCGTAGGCGCGCGCGCCGTCCTCGCCGAAGCTTCGGGAGAGACGCGCGTAGGTCAGGCCGTGCAGCGAGCTGAGCTTCGCCGTCGTGTGACCCGTCACGCCGGCGCCGACGCGATCCGCCTCCACCACGGCCACCGTCATGCCGGCGCGCTTGAGCAGCAGGGCGATGGCTGACCCCGACCATCCCGCCGCCGAGGACCGCGACGTCGACCGACAGCGGGCGGTCGAGCCGCGGAAAGGCGCTCTCAGGGGCCGTGTCGAGCCAAAGCGACGTCTTCTTGTTGGCGACCTCAGCAATCACGGCGGGATGGGAGTACTGTGCCCTGTAGGGGTATGTTCGAGACATGAGCGTCGTGGCCATGGATCTGCTGCCTCGGGACGCGGAACTTGCACGGCGTGCCGCAGGCGGCGACGGAGCGGCTTTCGTCCGCCTCTACGACCATTACTCGACCGAGGTCTTCGCGGCCGCGCTCGAGGCCACGGGGTCGATCGAGGCGGCTGCCGACGCTACCCAGATGGCGTTTCTGAGGGTCCTGCGCTGGCCGCCTCCGCTTGGCGCGCCGGACGGCGACGTCCACGAGCTCCTGTGCGCGCTGGCTCTCGGCGGCTCTACCGAGCCCACGTGTCGGCGGGTGTCGACACCGACGACGCGCGCGCCGTCGCGCGGCTCGTGGGCGTGGGCTGGCTCCGGAGCGAGACGGTCGCAAAGGCAGGCGCCAAGTTCGACGACGACTGGAGCGCGCACCTGTGGACCGCCCCGCCGGCCGAGCCGGAAGCCGAGCCCGAGGCCGGCCCGGGCGACCCGAGCGCCGACGCGAGCAGCGCCTGGCGCGGCCTCGGCGCTGGCGGCGGCTGCTCCCGCGCCTCGCGTTCCCCAAGCCCGTCGCCGGCAGCCACCGCCGCGGTGCTCGTCCTGTTGCTGTTCGCAGGCGCCGCGGGCACGATCGCGGCCAGCGGCGGCCCCGACCCGGCCGGAAGCCGACCGCGCGGAACCGGCGGCCGATGCCGGCGAGCGGCAGCCGACCCGTGCCCGCCGCGCCGAGGAGCGGCGCTCGGCGGAGACGCGCCTCCTGCGCAACCAGACGGTCCAGCCGCTGCTAGCGCCCTGACGGCGGCCCGATGATCTCGGCCACCTCGGCCGGGTCGTCGCGCAGCTGAATCAGCTCGAGGTCGGCGGGGTCGATCCGTCCGTGCGCAAGCACGACGTCGCGCAGCCAGTCGCACAGCCCCCGCCAGTCCTCGCTACCCACCACGACGATGGGGCAGTTGTGCGTCTTGCCGGTCTGGATCAGGGTCAAGAGCTCGAACAGCTCGTCCAGCGTCCCGTAGCCGCCCGGGAAGACCACCCATGCGGACGCGTAGCGGACGAACATCAGCTTCCGCGTGAAGAAGTAGTCGAACTCCATGCCGCGGGTGACCCACTGGTTCATCCCCTGCTCGAACGGGAGCTCGATGTTCAGCCCGACCGAGGGCACCCCGGCGTCCACCGCGCCCCGATTGGCGGCCTCCATGATGCCCGGCCCGCCGCCCGTGATGACGGCGAAGCCGGCCTCGCCCAGGCGTCGCGCCACCTCGCGCGCCTTCGCGTAGCGCGGGTCCTCCGGCGAGGTGCGCGCGGATCCGAAAACGACCACGGCGGGCCCGAGGTCGGACAGCAGCCGGAAGCCGGCCCGCACCTCGCTCGCGATCCGCTCGACGCGAGCCTCGTCGGTGAGCAGCGAGGCGACCGCTCGCGCTCTCGGCCTCGATGATCTCCTCGTCGGGAGTGCGTGGACGCGGCAGGTCGGTCACTCGCGCCGCGCCCCGCTGCGGCGCTCGACCGACACTGCGTACGCATCTGGGCGCACGTGCAAGATGGGGTCGCTCGACAGCTCGATGCCGTCCGTGACGCGCGTCGGGTCGAACACGAGCACGTCGCCGTCGCGCTCCCGGGTGCGTGTCGAGCTCCTCTACGCGCAGCGTCCCGACGGTGACCCGCTCGCGGTCGTCGGGCCATGGCTGCGGTCGGGTCGTCGGGATCGTCGCCATCCTGGGCGATCGCTATCTCGAGCTCGAACTCGACGGGCTCGCGCGCGAGCCGGTCGCGGATCTCCTCCTGGAGGTAATCGTCCGGTCGCTCGGACGCCTCCTCGTCGGAGAGTCCCGCCACGCCGGCGAGCGGGCGGAAGCTGAACCTGGACCCAGCGCTCCGTCCCGTCCGGGGCGATCCACTTGAAGGCGTGGATCCCGTGGTATTCGAGCTGCGCGTAGCTCGCCGGGGCCGGCTGTGAGAGCGCGTACTGAATCGCGGGAAGCGCCTCCTGATGCGCCTCGAGGAAGGCGCCGAGCTTCGCCATGTCGGGCTGCCCGGTCTCCGGGTCCGGCTTCCGGGCCCGCGTGAACGCGAGGAAGTCCTCGGCGGTCCTGACGAAGAAGCTCGGCAGCGTGATCGACACCAGGTCCGTCCGGCTGCCGTCGTCGAGGTAGAGCTTGACCGCGAGCCCGCGGCCGTCCTTCGCGCGGTCGGGCGTGGCTGGGTCGCCACCGCCGTTCGAGAACCGCACCGTCGCGCGCACCGGGCTCGCCCTGCATGTGGGCTGCGCGCGTGAGCGAAGCTGCCTCGCGGGTCGCCGTGAAGGTTCCTGCGCAGACGACCCCCTTGGCGTGGACGGCACGGGTGCCGTCATGGCGCCCGTTGATGTCGTGGATCGCGTCGACGATCTGCTCGGGGATCGAACCGCCCACCGGCCGACCCTACTACCGGACGATCGGGGGATGGCGAAAAGCGCCGCAGGAGCCGATGGTGGAGTCCATGACCTTCGGCCCGCTCTTCGTGCTCGCGCTCGTCTTCTGCGCCTTCGCGGCGTTCGACTGGCGCCGCCTGCCGTTCTGCGCGCGCGCGTCGCTCGCGGCAGCGACGGTCTTCGCGATCGCAGGCTTCACGTACCCGGGCGCCCACCTGGCCGAGGTGGTCGAGGAGCATCCCGACGGCCTCGCCTACATGGTCGAGTTCGCGCGCGCGCTCGGGTTCGCCGCCGTGCTGGTCAGCATGACCTTCCTCGTGCGCGGCTCCGCCGGGCGCTGAGCGCCCGTTACTGGCGCGTCAGCGCGCCCCGAAATGTAGATTCCGCGTCCGCCCTTTTGGGGGGTCGGAGGAACACCCGTGGAGGTCCATGGATAGCGCCACTGCGGCGCATAGAGGTGGAATCACCCGGTTTGCCGCACTGGCAGCCGTCATCGCCGCTGCGGTGCTCGTCGGCGTGCTCCTTTTCGGGGGCGGCGACAGCTACACGCTGAAGGCCCGCTTCATCAACGCCGGCCAGCTCGTGAAGGGCAACCTCGTCGAGCTCGGCGGCGTCCAGATCGGCCAGGTCACCGGCTTCGAGGTGACCGACAACGGCGAGGCCGAGGTCGAGTTCGAGGTCGAGGAGGACTACGCCCCGCTGCCGGTCGGGTCGCGCTTGGTGATCCGGCCGGGGTCGCTCTCGTCGGTCGCCAACCGCTTCATCGAGGTCCACCTGCCGTCGGCCAGCGCCTCCGACGCGGAGCAGGGCGATCAGGACATGCTCGAGGACGGCGCCGTGATCCAGTCGGATCGCACGACGTCCGTGGTCGAGATCGACACGTTCTTCAGCATGTTCGACAAGAAGACCCGCGAGTCGATCCAGGGCTTCTTCCGCGGCGGCGCGGCGCCAGTACGCGGGCGTCGGCGACGACGCGAACCGCGGCCTCCCCTATCTCAAGACGAACCTGTCGTCGGCGAGCCGCCTCTTCCGCGAGCTCACCTACGACCCGCCGGTGCTCGAGCGGTTCCTCAAGGACTCCTCGCGCCTGGTCACGGCGCTCGCCGAGAAGGAGGGCGAGCTCAGCCCGCTCGTCAACCACCTGAACCGGACCACGCGCGCGCTCGGCTCGGAGAAGGAGGCGCTCGCCGAGCTCGTCGGGCGGCTGCCCGACTTCATGCGCACCGCCAACTCGACGTACGTGAACCTGCGCGCGGCGCTCGACGACGTCGACCCGCTGGTCGAGGCCTCGAAGCCCGTCGCGCGCAAGCTCGGCCCGTACCTGGACGAGCTGCGGCCGTTCGCGAACGAGGCCATCCCGACCATCCGCGACCTCGCGCGGCTCACGGGATCGCCGGGTCCTGGCAACGACCTGCTCGAGCTGAACCGGACCTACCCGCCGCTCGCGAACATCGCGGTGGACACGGAGCAGCGGCAGATCGACTTCGGCACCGGCCCCGTGGACCTCGGGCGCAAACGCGGGTCCTTCCCGGAGGCCGCGGAGGCGTTCCGCGACTCGGCTCCGATCGTGGCGCAGGGCAGGCCGTACACGCCGGACTTCGTGTCCTGGTTCGACGACTTCTCGCAGACCGGCGCCTACGACGCGCTCGGAAGCTTCTCGCGGTCGCAGACGTACGTGAACGCCTTCACGCTCAGCACCGGCACGCCGATTCCGTTCAGCCAGCAGGGCGAGGTCTTCAAGCAGCTCGCCAACATCAACCAGTACAAGCGTTGCCCGGGTGCCGCCGAGGCGCCCGCGCCGGACGGCTCGAACGTCTGGTCCGACGAGGAGCGTGAGGAGCTCGGCTGCCTCGAGTCCGACCGGTCGGTGGTGGCTCCCGAATGAGGCGCGCGCTCTCGGTCCTCGTAGTCGTCGCCGCCGTGGCCGCCGCCGTGGTCCTCACGGGCGCATCCGACGACGAGGCGAAGGGCAAGAAGTACTGGGTCGAGTTCGACAACGCCTTCGGCCTGGTCGAGGGCGGCGACATGAAGATCGGCGGCGTCCGCGCCGGCACGGTCAACACGTTCGAGCTGACCGACACCGAGCCGTACAAGGTCGCCGTCGAGGTCGAGGTCAGCGAGCCCGGGCTTCGACGCGCTCCGCACCGACTCGGAGTGCCGCGTCCGGAACCAGTCGCTGATCGGCGAGTACTACGTCGACTGCGAGGTCGGCACGGCGAAGGAGGAGCTTCCCGAGGGCGGCACGGTCCCGGTCGAGCGGACGAGCTCGTCGATCCCGCCGGACCTGATCGCAAGCGTCATGCGGCGGCCCTACAGGGAGCGGTTCCGGCTGATCCTGTCCGAGCTGGGCGTCGGCCTGGCAGGCCGGCCGGAAGACCTGAACGAGGTCATCCGGCGCGCGCATCCGGCCCTCAAGGAGGTCAACGAGACCCTCGAGATCCTCGACCGCCAGAACGAGACGATCCGCGACTTCATCACTGACGCGGACCGGGTGAGCGTCGCGGTCGAGCCCAAGAAGCGCCAGCTCTCGCGCTGGGTCCAGGAGGCGATGGAGACCGCCGAGATCCAGGCCTCCCGCGCCGACCGGCTCCAGGCCCAGTGGAACAAGCTGCCGACCTTCCTCGGCGAGCTGCGCCCGACGCTCGCACAGCTCGACGCGACGGCCACCGAGCAGATCCCGTTCCTGCGGCGCATGCACGCCGCGGCACCCGACTTCCACCGCCTGCTCGTCGCCCTGGAGGGGTTCTCCAATGTGTCACGCGGATCGACGCGGGCCCTCGGGGAGATGGCCGTGGTCGGCCGGAAGGCGCTGTTCGGAGTCCAAGGAGGAGATCGCCGAGCTCCGCGAGCTCTCCGAGGACGCGCCGCGGCTCGCCAAGCCGCTCAGGCAGTTCCTCCAGACGATCGACGACCGCGGGCGGTCGGTCGAGAACGACCCGCTGCACAAGCAGCTCGCACCGCCCGCGCCCGACAAGACGGCCGCGCAGGAGGGCGAGGGCTTCACCGGCATGGAGGCGCTCCTCAACTACGTCTACTGGCAGACCCTCGGCGTCAACGGCTTCGACCAGGTCAGCCACTTCCTCCGGATCGTCCTGCTGCGCAACGACTGCTCGGGCTACCAGAACAACCCCACCGAGGCACTGATCGAGCTGTGCTCGACCGGCGTCGGCCCGTACCAGCCGTGCATCAAGGCCCGGGTGGAGGGCAAGGCCGAGGGCCCGGACAGCCTGATCCACAACGGCAAGGACCTCTGCACCCTCGAGGCGCTCGAGGGTGAGGGCGCCGCCGTCGGCGCGCCGGCGGTCGCCAACACCGACGACGACAGCGGCCTCAGCCGCAGGCGCGGGCCGCGGTCAGCCCGAGGCGCCGCCGCTCCCGGGCCAGCCCGACATCTCGAAGCCGCAGATCACGCTGCCGCCGCAGATCCAGGAGCTGCTCGACGGCCTGACGCAGAAGCCCACCGTCCAGAACCTGCCCGAGGTCAACACGGAAGACGTGGCGCCGGAAACGCTCCTCGACTACCTCCTCGCCCCATGAGCCGCCGCCCCGCCTCATCGATCGTCGCCAGCCCCGTCCTCGTCGGGGCCGTCACCGTGCTGATCGCGATCGTCGCGGTCTTCCTCGCGTACAACGCGAACCAGGGCCTCCCGTTCGTGCCCACCTACGACGTCTCCGCGGAGCTGCCCGGCGGGTCGAATCTCCTGGCCGGCAACGACGTGCAGGCCGGCGGGCGCCGTATCGGGCTCATCGAGAAGCTCAAGCCCGCCATCGACGAGGAGACCGGCAAGACGATCGCCGTGATCGACATGAAGCTCGACAAGGAGGTCGAGCCGCTGCCGGTGGACACGTTCGTCAAGGTCAGGCCGCGCTCGCCGCTCGGGCTCAAGTACGTCGAGCTCACGCTCGGCCAGAGCGCCGAGAGCTACACCGCGGGCGACACGATCCCGCTGAAGAACTCGACCGAGTCGATCGAGCTCGAGGACTTCTTCAGCACCTTCGACTCCGAGACGCGCAACAACCAGCGCACGGCTTTCGAGGGCTACGGCACGGCTTTCGCCGGCCGCGGGGTGGCGATCAACCAGATCATCCAGAACCTCGTCCCGTTCCTCACCCACGCCGAGCCCGTCTTCCGGACCCTGTCCGACCCCGACGTGCGGCTCGACCGGCTGTTCATCGAGCTGCGCCGCTTCTCCGGCCAGATCGCGCCCGTGGCGACCACGTACGCGTCGCTGTTCGAGAACATGGCCACGACCTTCGAGGCGCTCTCGCGCGACCCGGAGGCGCTGCGGCAGACGATCGAGCGCTCGCCCGACACGCTTGACGCCGGCATCCGGAGCTTCCCGGTGCAGAAGCCGTTCCTCGCCGACGCCGAGATCCTGTTCCGCCGGCTCCAGCCGGTTGCGGACGAGCTCGACCGCTCCGCGCCGGTGCTCGCGCAGGCGCTCGAGGTCGGGATCCCGGTACTGGACAAGGCGCCGGCGCTCTATCAGCGCACCGAGGGCGTCCTCGACGCGCTGTACGAGGCGGCCGCGAACCCGAGCACGCTGCTGGCGCTCCAGGACCTCGACGACGCCTTCTCGGTCGCCGCGCCGCTCGTCGAGTACATCGCGCCGTACCAGACCGTCTGCAACTACTGGAACTACTACTGGACGTCGATCGGCGAGCACGTCTCCGAGCCGGTGCGCGGCGGCACGATCCAGCGCGTCGTGCTGCGGGCGGACAACCCGCGCCAGGACAACCGGCTGTCCGACTCGACCGGCGAGAAGCCCGTCGACCTGCCGTCGGACGAACCGGCGATCGGGGCCCAGGAGGGGACCCTGCCACTCGAGACGCTCCACACGCATCCGTACGGCCCCGCGATCGACTCAGCCGGCAACGCCGACTGCCAGACCGGCCAGCGCGGCTACCTCGAGCGTCTGATCACCGGTTCCCGGTACGGCGTGCAGCCGCCTGACGCGGAGAGCCCGCTGGGCGGCAACCACATC
Organism: uncultured Thermoleophilaceae bacterium; assembly: GCA_963839405.1. Lineage (GTDB taxonomy): Bacteria > Actinomycetota > Thermoleophilia > Solirubrobacterales > Thermoleophilaceae > DASPHG01. Next base: position 33,337 of record CAWIUV010000004.1, on the reverse strand, counting down.
GTGGCCGACTCGAACATCCCCGGCCTGGCCGGGCCGACAACCGCCGGCTGGCCGGGCGTGCAGAACCTGAAGGACGTGCCCTGATGGCGTCACGGCAGGTGTTCACCGACATGCTGCGCCAGCGCCCGGGCAGGAGCGGCATGTCGCCGTTCGCGGCGGGTGCGATCGCGGTCGTCGTGCTCCTCATCGGCGCGTACTTCGCCTACACGAAGGCGAACCCGTTCGACGATCCGTACGAGCTGAGCTTCGTCGTGCGCTCCGCGAACGAGATGAAGCAGCGCTCGCCCGTGCGTGTCGCGGGCGTCGAGGTGGGCAAGGTCACCGAGGTCGAGCCGATCGCCTCCGACGACCGCGACCTGCTGCCCGGGCACGCCGACGAGTCGTACGCCCGCGTCAAGATGCGGATCGACGACGAAGAGGCGCTTCCGATCAAGGAGGACGCCACGATCAAGATCCGCAACCGGATCTTCCTCGAGGGGAACTACTTCGTCGAGCTCCATCCGGGCAGCCCGTCCGCCGAGGAGCTTCCGTCCGGCGAGACGCTTCCGCCGAACCAGGCGGACTTCCCGACGCAGCAGCACCAGGTGCTCCAGGACGTGCTGCGCCGCGACCAGCGGGACGACTTCCGGATCATCTTCGACGAGCTCTCGACCGCGCTCGAGGGCGCGGGCGCGGCCGGCTTCAACGAGGCCATCCGCTACTGGGAGCGCGCGTACCGCGACAGCGCCCAGGTCTCCGAGGCGTATCTCGGCACGGAGAACCACGACCTCTCCCGCCTTCTCAGGACCCAGGGGAAGGTGTTCGGCGCGCTGGCGCGCAACGAGGACGCGCTCAAGGGCTTCGTGACGAACCTCAACCGGACGATGGCCGCCTTCGCCGTCCAGGAGGACAACCTGAAGGCGACGATCCCGCAGCTGCGGGACGTCCTGAAGGTCGGCCGCCCGGCGCTCCAGTCGCTCAACAGCGCGCTCCCGTCGCTGCGCGCGTTCGCACGCGAGGCCCTGCCCGGCACCCGCGCCGCCTCGCCGGCGCTCGACGCGCAGATCCCGCTCGTCAGGCAGCTGCGACAGCTCGTCTCCGAAGACGAGCTGCAGGGACTGGCCAACGACCTGCGCCGCGCGCTCCCCGACATCGTCAAGTTCAACCAGGGCTCGACGAAGACCTTCCGCTACACGCGCGCGCTGTCCTCGTGCCAGAACAACGTGCTCGTCCCGTTCGCGAAGGAGCCGATCCCTGATCCCGACTTCGCGAGCGACAACCCGGACGACGACAACACCGGCGAGCCGTGGTACAAGCAGCAGCAGCGCGCGTTCGTCGGGCTGGCGGGCGAGAGCCGCCTCTTCGACGCCAACTCGTCCTTCTTCCGGGTGCAGGCAGGCGGCGGGCCGGCGCAGCTCGTGACGACCGGCGAGGCGGGCCAGGACTACTTCTCGCGCCAGCTCTTCCCGATCGAGGGCGTGCGGCCGATCAGCCCGCTCTCCGACGAGTACCGGCCGAAGTTCCGGCCGGACCAGCCGTGTGAGATGCAGGAGGTTCCCGACCTCCACGCCGAGGACGGCGACGCGGCCGAGGAGCAGATCAGCCCGCAGAACGTCCGCAACGACCCGGCGACGCTGGCGCGCGTCGCGAAGGCGCAGCTCGAGTGGACCAAGCTCACCGACCACATGCGCCGCACGGCGCTCGGGCAGCCGACCCTCGACCCGATGGTCTACAAGGGCGCGCTCGAGAAGGAGGTGCTCGAGCAGCTCGACCTGATCCGGCTCGACAGCGGCAAGCTGGCCGACGCGCCGAAGGCCGCGGAGGTGACCGAATGAGCCATCGCGATCCGCAAGCACCTGCGCGACTTCGCGGCGATCATCGCGCTCGCGGCGATCGCGATCGGGTGTGCCGCCTACATCCTCAACGAGCAGCGGTTCCGATTCCCGCTGATCGGCGAGGACCCGTTCGAGCTGAAGGCCGAGCTCGGGAACGCGCAGGGCGTCATGCCGGGCCAGGGCCAGACGGTCCGCGTCGCCGGGATGCGAGTGGGCGACCTGGGCGAGGTGACGCTCGAGAACGGCGTGGCGGTCGTGAAGCTCGAGCTCGATCCGGAGTACGACGACCTCGTTCGCTCCGACGCGACGGCGCTCCTGCGGCCGCGCACCGGCCTGAAGGACATGTTCCTCGAGCTCGATCCGGGCACGAAGGCCTCTCCCGCGCTCGAGGAGGGCGACGACGATCTCGGTGCTCAACACTGCGCCCGACGTGAACGCCGACGAGGTGCTGTCGGCGCTCGACGACGACACGCGCGACTACCTGCGACTACTGCTGACCGGCGCGGGCGGCGGGCTGGAGCGCCGCGGCAGCGACCTGCGCGAGGTCTTCCGCCGGCTGGGTCCTCTCCACCGCCACCTCGCCGAGCTGAACGGGAAGCTGAAGGAGCGCCGCCGCGAGCTCGCACGCCTCATCCACAACTCGGGCGAGACGTTCGAGGAGCTCGCGACGAAGGACAAGGAGCTGTCACGGCTCGTCGTGGCGTCGGAGAAGACCTTCGGCGCGCTCGCCGCCGAGGACCGCAACATCTCCGAGGCGGTCTCGCGCCTGCCCACGACGCTCGCGCAGGCCGAGCGGACGCTGCTCAAGGTGGACGAGCTCGGCCAGGTCGCCGGCCCGGCGTTCGAGGCGCTGCGCCCGGCCGCGCGCCAGCTCAAGCCGACGAACGACGCGATCAGGCCGTTCGCCGAAGAGGCGATGCCGATCATCCGCGACCGCGTGCGGCCGTTCGTCCGCACGGCGCGGCCATACATCCGGGACCTCGAGCCGGCTGTGGAGAACCTGCACCGGGCCAGCCCCGACCTGCGCGCGAGCTTCTTCGAGCTCAACCGGCTCTTCAACATGCTCGCCTACAACCCCGGCGGGCACGAGGAGCTCGACACGAGCGGCACGGCCGAGGCGCACAACGCGAACCGCCGGCGCGACGAGGGCTTCCTGTTCTGGCTCGGATGGGTCGCCCAGAACACGACCTCGATCATGTCCACGGGCGACGCGCAGGGGAACTTCCGCCGCTTCACCGTCTCCGCCAGCTGCTCGACCATCCGCGGCCTCGTCCAGGACGAGCCTGTGCTGGAGGTCCTGCTCGGAGTCACCGCGCTGCTCAACGACCCCGGCCTCTGCCCCACGAGCTGATGCAGAAGCAAGCGCCGACACTCGGACGGGTCATGGCGATGGTGCTGTTCGCGCTGTCGTGCTTCGGGATCCTGCTGTACCTGTGGGTCTCGTTCGGCGGCCCCACGCCGCTCAAGCCGACGGGCTACCGCTTCGAGGTGCAGATGCCCGAGTCCGCGCTGCTGGTGAACGAGGCGCCCGTCCGCATGGCCGGCCTCGACGTGGGCAAGGTGAAGGAGAAGTCGCTCGAGACGCAGGGCGGCCAGACGGTCGTCATCGAGATGAACAAGCGACTTCGCCCCGATCCCGTCGGACAGCCGGGTAACGCTGCGGCAGAAGTCGCTGCTCGGCCAGATCTACATCGAGATCACGCCCGGGTCGAAGGACGCGCCCGGACCTCGAGGACGGCGGCAAGCTGTCGAACGCGAACGTCGAGGAGACCGTCGACTTCGACGAGCTCATCTCGACGTTCGACAAGCCGACGCGCGACAACTACCGCGGCTGGATCAAGGAGCTCGCGAAGGCGATCGAGAACGGCCGCGGCGAGGACCTGAGCGACGCGTTCGCCAACTTCGTCGCGTTCACCGAGGACGGCAACTCGGTGCTCGAGATTCTCGACGAGCAGGATCCCGCGCTTCGCCGGCTGATCAAGAACACCGGCGTGACGCTGGGCGCGATCAACCGCCGCTACGGCGAGTTCGGCCAGTTCGTCACCAACGCGAACGACTTCTTCGGCGCGCTGGCGTCCCGCAACGACGCGCTCGCCGAGACGATCAGCATCTTCCCGACGTTCCTCGACGAGTCGCGCCAGACCTTCGACCGCCTCAGGGACTTCGCGGTCGACACCCGGCCGCTCGTGCGCGAGCTGCAGCCGGTCGCCCTCCAGCTGCGGCCGACGCTGCGGGACCTGGGGATCCTCGCGCCGGACCTCGAGCACCTGTTCCGCAAGCTCGAGCCGGTCATCGACGAGTCCGGGAACACGCTGCCGGAGGCGGAGAAGTTCCTCCGCTGCCTGAACGGCTCGGATCCGTGCGACGAGGATCCGCAGGGGAACAGGCAGCCGGGCGTGCTCGAGTCGCTCTATCCCTACCTCGAGGAGCTGAACCCGATCCTCGCCTACCTCAACTACTACCAAGCGCAGGTGGGAGCGTTCTTCACGAACGGCGTCGGCTCGCTGTTCGGCAGCCTCGCGCCGCTGAACGACCAGGAGGGCCCGCGCCACTACCTCCGCCAGTTCGGCGTCACGAACGCGCGCGGCATCGGGCTCCAGACCGAGCGCCAGGTATGGGAGCGCGGCAACGCGTATCCGTCACCGAACTTCTACAACCGCTTCAGGCCGCTCGGAACGCTCGAAGCGTGGGACTGCGACAACACGGGCGAGGGCGAAGTCGCGGACCCGATCGACTTCCCGCCGAACGTAACTGCACCTCCGTGCTTGATCCAGCCGCCGCAGATGTGGGGCGGCGAACAGTTCCCGAACGTGAACAAGGGCGAAGATGATTTGCGCGACGCCGCCCCAGGGCAACGAAGGTACAAGCGCGGCTACGCCGAAGGACGACGACAAGCCTTAAATCGCTTACCCGCCGGTTCTGCGGTTAGGCTGCGCAACGCACCAGCCGTTAAAACGGAGGGGAGTTGAATGGCAGCAACCCGTAAAGCTCGTAAGCGCACGACGAGGAGAAGTACGTCCTCCCGTGGCCGGCGCGCCTCGTCGTCGGATCGCGTAAGTGCATCACTCGATGCATCGGGTAAAGCAATCAAGGAGTTGCGCAACGAGTTGCGCAAGCGAGGCAGCACGTTGTTGAAAGACGCGCAGCTTCGCGATGTCGAGAAGTTCGTGAAGGACGCTGGGACTGGATTCCGAAGTGTCAGCAAACGCCTAGCGAAGGACCTCGAGGGGGTGCAGAAAGCGGCAACAACAGGTAGAAAGACCACGAAGCGAAAGGCGACCAAGCGGAAGGCGACCAAGCGCAAGGCTGCGACCAAGCGCAAGGCGACTTCGGCGAAGCGCCGCACGTCAGTGCGAAGAAGCGCCCGGCACGGAAGACCGCGGCGAAGCGCAAGGCCACGGCCAAGCGCAAGTCGAGCGCGAAGAAGCGCCCGGCGAAGAAGCGGAAGGCCGCGAAGAAGCGGACGACCGCGAAGCGGCGTACTGCCGCGAAGAAGCGTCCGGCCGCGAAGAAGCGGAAGGCCGCGAAGAAGCGTCCGGCTGCCAAGAAGCGGCGCCCGGCCGCGAAGAAGCGGACTGCCGCCAAGAAGCGGCGTCCGGCTGCGAAGAAGCGTCCGGCCGCGAAGAAGCGGAAGGCCGCGAAGAAGCGTCCAGCCGCGAAGAAGCGGCGTCGCTAACGGTTTCCGGGGGCGGTCGGGCCGAGACCCGGCCCGGCCGCTTCCGTTAGCCGCTAGGCCAGTACTTCGGCCAGGCGGCTTTCCAGCGCGTCCGCGGCTATGTCGCGGATCTTTCCTTCCGCGAGTCGCGCCACCAGCTCCTGCAGGAAGCCGTCGATGATCAGCCGCTGGGCCGGCCCCTCGGGCAGCCCGTGCGCACTGCAGGTAGTAGAGCTGCTCCTTGTCGAGCTGCGCGATCGCAGCGGCGTGCGTGCAGCGCACGTCGTCGGCCTGGATCTCCAGCCCGGGGATCGCGTCCGCGTGCGCCTTCTTCGACAGAAGCAGGTTCCGGCACTCCTGGAACGCGTCCGTCTTCTGGGCGCCGGGGTCCACCTGGATCATGCCGCGCCACACCGCGCTCGAGCGGCCGCCGAGGACGCCGCGGAACGCGAGATCCGAGACCGTGTCCGGCGCGGCGTGCTCCTGCAGCGTGTCGAAGTCGAGGTGCTGGCGGCCGTCAGAGACGTAGGCGCCGGTGACGCGCGCGCTCGAGCCGCGGCCGTCGAGCTTCGTCTCCATCCAGACCTTCCCGCGCGCCGAGCCGAACGCGAGCGCCGACCAGTCGAGCGTCGCGTCGCGCGCGACGACCGCGCGCTGGTTCGCGAACACCCAGGTGGAGTCGTTGAGCGCCTGCGCTCCGACGTAGTGAAGCGTCGCGCCCTCGCCCACGACGATCTCGGTGACGCCGTTGAAGAGGCCCTCGGTCTCCTCGTCGCCCGACACCCACTCCTCCCAGACCTCGGCCTCGGCTCCGGGCTCGAGCACGATCAGCGTGCGCCAGTCGAGCTCGTCGCTCGACGCCGGCGCGAATCACGACCGGCTCGTCGAGCCGCTCGCCCGCGGGCACGTGCACGAGCGCGCCGTGCGACCAGCTCTCGCGGTTGCGAACCGTGAACGCGTCCTCCTTCGTGACGACCGTCCCGAGCAGGTCGTGGCCGTCGAGCGACTCGGCGTTCGCCGCCATGTCGAAGATCGCGGGACGCGCGTCGGCCGGCGCGCCCGGCTCGAACGCGTCGAGGTCCAGCTTCGAGATGTCGGTGAACTCCCAGCCCGGGGTGCCCTTGAACTGGGGCAGCTCGAGCGTGGCGCTAACCAATCGAGCCCTCCATCTGCAGCTCGATCAGGCGGTTCATCTCGACCGCGTACTCCATCGGCAGCTCCTTCGTGATCGGCTCGATGAAGCCGTTCACGATCAGCTTGGCCGCCTCCTCCTCGGAGATGCCGTGCGACTGGAGGTAGAAGATCTGGTCGTCACCCACCTTCGAGACCGTCGCCTCGTGGCCGACGTTCACGTCGTCCTCCGAGATGCGGATCGTCGGGTAGGTGTCCGAGCGCGACTGCTCGTCGAGCAGCAGCGCGTCACAGACGACCGTGGACTTCGCCTCGGTCGCGCCCTTCGCGACCTCGAGCAGGCCGCGGTAGCTCGACCGCCCGCCGTCCTTCGAGATCGACTTGGCGAAGATGTTCGAGGTCGTCCGCGGAGCGGCGTGGATGATCTTCCCGCCCGCGTCCTGGTGCTGGCCGTCGCCGGCGAACGCGATCGAGAGGATCTCGCCGTGGGCCTCCTCGCCCATCAGGTAGACGGACGGGTACTTCATCGTCAGCTTCGAGCCGAGGTTGCAGTCGACCCACTCGACGGTCGCCCTCTCCTGTGCGACCGCGCGCTTGGTGACGAGGTTGAACACGTTGTTCGACCAGTTCTGCACGGTCGTGTAGCGGATGCGCGCGCCCGGCTTGGCGATCAGCTCGACGACCGCCGAGTGCAGCGAGTCGCTCGAGTACGTCGGCGCCGTGCAGCCCTCGACGTAGTGAACGTGCGAGCCCTCGTCGGCGATGATCAGCGTGCGCTCGAACTGGCCCATGTTCTCGGTGTTGATCCGGAAGTAGGCCTGGAGCGGCATCTCGACGTGCACGCCCGGCGGCACGTAGACGAACGAGCCGCCCGACCAGACGGCCGAGTTGAGCGCGGCGAGCTTGTTGTCGTTCGCCGGGATGATCGTGGAGAAGTACTCGCGCACGAGGTCCTCGTGCTCGCGCAGCGCCGTGTCCATGTCCGTGAAGATCACGCCCTGCTTCTCGAGCGCCTCGTTGACCTGGTGGTAGACGACCTCGGACTCGTACTGGGCGCCGACGCCGGCCAGGAACTGTCGCTCGGCCTCGGGGATGCCGAGCCGGTCGAAGGTGTTCTTGACGTCCTCGGGGACGTCGTCCCATGAGCGCTCTGCGCGCTCGGACGCGCGGACGAAGTAGTGGATGTTGTCGAAGTCGACCTCGGCCAGGAACGGGCTGCCCCACGTGGGCATCGGCCTGGCGAGGAAGTGGTCGAGCGCCTTCAGGCGGAACTCGCGCATCCACTCGGGCTCGTCCTTGAACTCGGAGATCTTCTCGACGAGCTCGCGGGTCAGGCCCTTCGGGGCCTTGTAGAGGTAGTTCTCGGCATCGTGGAAGCCGTACTTCTCGGCGTAGTCCGAGCCGATTCCCTGGAGCGCCTTGCGCTCAGCGATGACCTCAGGAGTCGCCATCTATTCGACCTCCACCTTGATCTGATCCCCCTCTATGTGAACCGGAAACGTCTCGACGGGAACGTAGGCCGGCAGCGTGATCGGCTTGCCCGTCTTCAGGTCGAACTCGGAGCCGTGGCGCGGGCACTCGACCGTGCACTTCTCCTGGTCGAGCGTGCCCTCGACGAGCGTGCCGTTGTCGTGCGAGCAGCGGTCCTCGATGGCGTAGATCTCGCCATTGCAGTTGAAGACGCCGATCTCGAGGTCCTCCCACTCGACCATCTTCATGGCGCCGGGCGGGAGCTCGGAGAGGGTGCCGATGTCGATTATTTCCGACTTCATAGCTCGGATTTAGAGTCTAGCGATGGCACCCGGCCGCGTTCGGCTGCCGAGGGCTCGTCCGTGTCCCAATCTGCGGCGCTTCCGAGCGCCGCGCTCTTGAGCACCTTCAGCGAGAGCATCGCGCACTTCATGCGCGTGGCGGAGATGTCGATCCCGAGCAGCTCCCGGAGCCTGCGGAAGTCGTGGACGTTGGAGCGGGCACGGGCCAGCTCGCGACGGCATTGGCAGAAGCCGGGGCGGCTGTCACGGCGATCGAGCCGGGCGCGGAGACGCGAAGGTTGCTCGAGCGAAGGGCGGGCGGTCGAGTACGCGTGTTGGACGCCCGTGCCGAGGATCTCCCGCTACCGGACGACAGCGTCGACCTGGTTGTCTGTGCTGACTCGTTCCATTGGCTTGACGCCGAGCGCGCCTTAGCCGAGTTTCACCGCGTGCTTCGCCCCGCGGGACGGCTGTGCTTGTCCGGTCTCGCGCCCCGCTGGGAGCCGACGCCGTGGGCCGAGACCGGCAAGATCATCAGCCCGCTCTGGGAGCGCGCTGACCACCCGCTTCGCGCTACGGGCTTCGCGGTCCCAACCGTGCCGCGGGCTCGGGCTTCGCCGAGCCCGAACGAGGAGATCCCTTTCACGTTCGCGACTGACCGCGACGGCCTGCTGGCCCTGTTCGGGTCGTGGAGCGCCGTGGCATCGCTTCCAGACGATGAGCAAGCGGAGACCCTGTCGGAGCTCGCACGCGTGCTAGACCGGCACGCGGTCGGCGAGCTGGCGCTCGCGTACGTCGCGCACCTGCGTTTCTACGGTCAGAGCGCGGAGGGGTCCGGCGCCTGACCGCGCTCGGCCGCCGACGGCTCGTCCGTCTCCCACTCCGCCGCGCTTCCGAGCGCCGCTGCTCTTCAGCACCTTCAGCGAGAGCATCGCGCACTTCATGCGCGTCGCCGAGATGTCGATCCCGAGCAGCTCCAGCACGGCGTCGCGGTCGAGGCGGACAACGTCGTCCACCTTCATTCCCTTGATCTCGTCGGACACGAGCGAGGCGGCCGCCTGGCTGATCGCGCAGCCCGCGCCTGAGAAGCGCAGGTCCTCGACGACTCCGCCGTCGTCCACCTTGAGCTGCACCTTCAGCACGTCGCCGCACAGCGGGTTGTTGTCCTCGAACTCGTAGTCGGGATCGTCCAGCTCGCCCCAGTTGCGGGGCTTCTTGTAGTGGTCGAGGATCTGCTCGCGGTAGAGGTCGTCCACGGCTAGGCGAACACGCTCCTCACGCGCTCGAGGCCGTCGACAGGCGGTCGACGTCCTCGCGGGTCGTGTGGATCGCGAAGCTTGCGCGGAGGTGGCGGTGACGCCGAGGCGGCGCATGAGCGGCTGCGCGCAGTGGTGGCCGGCGCGGATGCAGACGCCGTCGCGGCCGAGCAGCTCGGCCACGTCGTGCGGGTGCAGCCCGGCGAGCTCGAACGACACGAGCGCGCCGCGGCGCTCGGCGTCCGAGCGGCCCGTGGATCTTCGACGTCATCGAACGCGGTGAGCCGCTCGAGCGCGTAGGCCGTGATCTCCTGCTCGTGCTCGCGCACGGCGTCCATGCCGATCTCGGACAGCCAGTTGACGGCCGCGCCGAGCCCGATCGCCTCGGCGATCTGCGGACGTGCCCGCCTCGAACTTCCACGGCAGCTCGATCCAGGTGGACTGGTCGAGCTCGACCGTCTTGATCATGTGGCCGCCGCCGATGAACGGCGGCATCGCGTCGAGCAGCTCGGTCCGGCCGTGCAGCACGCCGATGCCGGTCGGCCCGTAGGCCTTGTGGCCGGTCCAGGCGTAGAAGTCGGCGTCGATCGCGGCCAGAGTCCACGGGAATCTGCGGCACCGCCTGGGCACCGTCGATCACCGAGATCGCGCCGGCAGTCGCGGGCGCGGCGGACGATCTCCTCGACCGGGTTGACCGTGCCGAGGACGTTCGACACGTGCGCGACCGAGACGAGCTTCGGACCCTTGGCGAGCAGCTCGTCGAGGTGGTCGAGGTCGAGGATGCCCTCGTCGTCGATGCGCACGTACTCGAGCCGCGCGCCCGCGAGCTGCCACGGGACGATGTTCGAGTGGTGCTCCATCTCGGTGAGCACGACGAGGTCGCCCTCGCGGACGTTCGTGCGCGCGACGAGGTTGATCGAGCCGGTGGCGTTCGGCGTGAAGATCGTGCCGCGGTGGTCCCAGCCCAGCCACTGCGCGATCCGCTTGCGCGCACCTTCGAACTCGTCGGTCGCCTCGGCGGCGATCGGGTAGATGCCGCGATGCACGCTCGCCCTGTAGTCCGTGTAGTAGCGCGTCATCGCGTCGATCACGCGCTGCGGCGTCTGCGACGTCGCGCTCGAGTCGAGGTACGCGATGCCGTCCCGCGTCAGCGTCGGGAACTCGGCGGGTGTGACCGCGGTCAGAGCCATCAGGCCGCCGCCTCGACCTCCTCGCGGATCCAGCCGTAGCCCTTCGCCTCGAGCTGCTCGACGATCTCCGAGCCGCCCTGCTTGACGATCCGGCCCTCGAACAGCACGTGCACGTGCGTCGGCTGGACCAGGTGCAGGATGCGCTGGTAGTGGGTGATGATCAGGACGCCCATGTCGGGGCCGGCCACGGAGTTCACGCCGTTCGCGACGATCCGCAGGGCGTCGATGTCGAGGCCCGAGTCGGTCTCGTCGAGGATCGCCATCTCGGGGTGCTGGAGCGCGAGCTGGAGGATCTCCATGCGCTTCTTCTCGCCGCCCGAGAAGCCCTCGTTCAGATAGCGCGAGGAGAACTCCTTCGGCACCTCGGTCAGCGCCATCGCCTCCTCGACCGTCTTGCGGAAGTCCTTCAGGTTGATCGGGTCCTCGCCCTTCGACTCGCGGTGCGCGTTCATGACGGTGCGCAGGTACTTCGTGACCGTCACCCCCGGTACGGAGATCGGGTACTGGAAGGCCATGAAGAGCCCCATCCGAGAGCGCTCGTCCGGCTCGGCCTCGGTGATGTCCTCGCCCTTGAAGCAGATCGTCCCCTCGGTCACCTCGAGGTTCGGGTGGCCCATGATCACGTTCGCGAGCGTGGACTTGCCCGACCCGTTCGGGCCCATCAGGGCGTGGATCTCGCCCTTCGAGACCTCGAGGTCGAGCCCCTTGAGGATCTCCTTGTCGCCTGCGCTGACGTGCAGGTTCTTGATCTCCAAATCAGCCAACTGGTGGTGGCCTCCCTTTCCGAAAATTCGACGAGCTCGGCGAGCGTCGTCTTCTGAAGTGCTTTCAATACCCCGCCCTGGACCCGCGTCCACAGGAGCTTCGTCGCGCAGCCGTGGCCGTGGTCGGCCTCGTGCGAGCACGCTACGTGGCGGGCGGCGTCGCCGCCGAAGCAGTCCATCGGCGCGATCGGCCCCTCGAGCGCCTGCACGACCTCGGCCATGTCGATCGCCGACGCGGGGCGCGCGAGCCGGTAGCCGCCGTGGGCGCCGCGGCTCGACTCGACGAGTCCGGCCGCCTTCAGGTCCGCCACGACGTGCTCCAGGTAGGGAAGCGGCATGTTCTCCGCCTCGGAGATCGCCTTGAGCGGCACTGCCGCTCGCTCTCTCGCCGCCCGAGCTCGATCATGAGCCGGACGCCGTACTCCGCCTTCGCCGAGAAGTTCATGGACCAAATCCTAGCGATTAGGTCGGATTTGGCTCAGCGCTGGTGCTTCGCCTTCCACTCCTCGTACGGCATCCCGTAGACCAGCTCGCGCGCGTCGGCGTCGGCGAGCTCGATCCCGCGCTCCTCGGCCGCCTCGCGATACCAGCGCGAGAGGCAGTTGCGGCAGAAGCCGGCCAGCTCCATCAGGTCGATGTTCTGCACGTCCGAGCGCTCGCGCAGGTGCTCGACCAGCCGCCGGAACGCGGCGGCCTCCAGCTCGGTTCGATCGCTCACATGGCAGAGTATTTCCGATGCTGCTTCTCCCGCTCCTGGTGCTGCTGCTCGTGGCACCGACCGCCGCCCACGCCCAGTTCACGGGCGAGCCGTGGACACCGAAGCCCGTATTCGCGCCGGCGGCGCCGCGCCATCCGTTCATGGCGCCGAACCAGCGCTCGAACATCCACTCGGACGCATTCCAGACGGACACGAACGTCTGGTCCGGCCCGCTCGGCCGCGAGACCGAGATGCTCATGCACGAAGAGGTCCCCGGCGGAGTGTGCGGCTCGGTCACCTTCAACTCGCAGGGTCAGATCGTCACCACCTGCCTCCAGCTGCGCGCGGTGCGCCTGAAGCTCTTCGACGCGCAGACGCTCGAGGAGCTCGCCTCGTTCGAGCTCCCGCCGCGGGCGCCGAACCCGAACCCGTTCCAGGACTTCGCCGGCGGCGGCTACTTCTACCTCGACCACGAGGACCGCGCGGTCGTCCCGACGACCGAGCGGCACGTGCTCGTGATCGGAGTGGAGGGCGACGCCTTCGCCGTCCAGGAGGACTACGACCTCACGAGCACCCTTCCCGACGGCGCGAAGATCATCTCCGCGCTGCCCGACTGGTCCGGGCGCATCTGGCTGGCCACCACGGCCGGCCTGGTCGCCGTGATCGACCCGGCGACCGGCGAGGTGAAGAGCCACGATCTCGGCGAGGTCGATCCAGAACTCGTTCGCCGTCGGCGACGAGGGCGACGTCTACATCGTCTCGGAGAAGGCGCTGTACCGGTTCGAGGCACGGATGAGACGGCGCGCCCGACGGTCACGTGGCGCAAGGTGTACGAGAACACCGGCGAGCTCAAGCCCGGGCCAGGTCAGCGCCGGGATCCGGCACCACGCCGACGCTCCACGGCGACGGCTGGGTGTCGATCACCGACAACGCCGACCCGATGAACGTCGTCGCCTACCGCCGCAAGGACGGCGCGGAGATCTGCCGCCAGCCCGTGTTCGAGCAGGGCGCGGGGTCGACCGACAACTCGCTGATCGGCGCCGGCCACTCGATGATCGTCGAGAACAACTACGGCTACACGGGCCCGACCGCGACCGAGCTGGGCGCGCGCACGCGAGCCGGGCATCGAGCGTGTGGACATCGACGCCGACGGCCGTGGGTGCCGCAAGGTCTGGCATTCCGACGAGATCTCGCCGTCGCTCGTGCCGAAGCTCTCGCTCGGCAACGGCCTCGTCTACGTGTACACGCAGGACGCGGAGGGCGACATGGCCGACCCGTGGTTCCTGACCGCGCTCGACTTCCGCACCGGCGAGACGGTGTGGAAGCACCAGACGGGCGAGGGCCTGCGCTTCAACAACAACTACGCGCCCGTGAGCATCGGGCCCGACGGAGCCGCATACGTCGGCGTGATCGGCGGGCTGCTCATGGTGCGCGACAAGACCGCCCCCGCGCAGACGGCGGAGACGCGGCCGAAGATCAAGCTGCGCGCGAAGCGGCGCGGCAAGCGCGTCGTGTTCCGCGCGACCGCTCCCAGCGGCGGCGTGATCGCGCCGGTGCGCGGGGCGCGCGTGAAGGTCGGCGAGTCGGACGAAGCGCACGAACGGCAAGGGCCGCGCGAAGATGAAGGTCGCGGACGGTCGAGCGGTAGCGAAGAAGCGCGGCTACCGGCGCGGCACGCGAAAGGTGCCGCGCTGAGCACGTTCGACAAGCTCGCCGACCTGCCGCTCGAGGTCGAGGGCTACGAGCTCGAGGGGCAGGAGTTCGAGGCTTCCCCCGACTTCACCCGTGCGTCGACGACGATCCGGATCAAGGGCGCCGGCGAGGAGGGAATCGGCGAGGACGTCACCTACGACGCGCTGGATCACATCGCGCTGCAGGACGCCGGCCCGGTTCAGCCGCTCGCCGGCAGCCACACGATCGGCTCCTTCTGCGAGCTCGTCGGCGGGCTCGACCTCTTCCCCGCCGAGCCGGTCCGCGACGTCTCGCGGCTCTACCGCCGCTGGGCGTTCGAGAGCGCGGCGCTCGACCTCTCGCTGCGCCAGCAGGGGATCCCGCTGACCGAGGCGCTCGGGCGCGAGGCGCAGCCCGTCACGTTCGTAGCGTCGCTGCGGCTGGGAGAGCCGCCGACGATCGACCCTGTCGCGAACAGGCTCGCCCGCTACCCCACGCTGCGCTTCAAGCTCGACCCGACCAGCTCCTGGACGGACGAGCTGATCGCGGAGCTCGTCGAGACCGGCGCGATCGACTCGGTCGACTTCAAGGGCCAGTACAAGGGCACGGTCGTCGACCAGCCGCCCGATCCGGAGCTCTACGCGAAGGTCGTCGAGGCGTTCCCGGACGCATGGATCGAGGATCCGGCGCTGACCGACGAGACGGACCCGATCCTCGAGCCGCACCGGGACCGCATCACCTGGGACGCGCCGATCCACTCGATCGCCGACATCGAGGCGCTGCCGTTCCCGCCGAAGATGGTGAACATCAAGCCGTCACGCGTGGGCGGCCTGCGCTCGCTGATGGACAGCTACGACTGGTGCGCCGAGCGCGGGATCACCGCCTACGGCGGCGGGCAATGGGAGCTCGGCTGCGGGCGCGGCCAGATCCAGTACCTGGCGTCGCTCTTCCACGCCGACGCGCCGAACGACGTCGCGCCGTCGGGTTACAACGACCCGCGCGTCCCGGAGGGTCTTCCGGAGAGTCCGCTCAGTCCCGCGCCTTCGCCGACCGGCTTCCGCTGGTCGACTTGACGGGCTCCGACGAGATGATCGTGATCGCGGCGACCGCCGGTCGCGCCGGTGGCTCCGGCGTGCCGAGGAGCGCCAGCTTGAGAAGGTCGAGCAGCCCCATGCTCCCGGCATACCCACGCTTTGCGGGGCAAAAACCCGTCTTGTCGGCGTGCCTCGCCGCTGCCGCTTTATTGCTTCTCGTGTTCGTGCCGGCCGCACGCGCCGAGACCGTGACGGTCGGCTCCGGCGGCGTGCGTGCGCAGATCGAGAGCGATCCGTGGTCGCTCTCGTTCGTCGACGAGGACGGGCGCCAGGTTGCCGCGGAGAGCCGCGCGATGCCGGCCGGCTACCGCACCTCGACCGGCTGGTTCGGCGCGACGGGCGCGGCTTCGATCACCCGTGACGGCGACGCGGTCGTCGCCGAGGTCGGCACCGCGACCACGACCCCGCTCGGCGCCGTCGCCGGTGAGCCGGTCCGCGTTCGGGTGGCGCCGGGCGCGCGCAGCACGATCACGGTCGAGGTCACCCCGCTCGGCTCGGGCGGAACCGCGCTCGGGATGGGCTTTGCGTCCGGCACGACCGAGCGCTTCTACGGCCTCGGCGAGCGGCCCGAGCGCGTCGACCACCTCAGCGCGAGCCGGGTGGAGACCTACGTCGCCGACGGCCCCTACTACCCGGACGCCGAGCGCGCCGTGCTCTCCGCCTTCGTCCCGCCGCAGGGCTACCGCGACCGTGACGACGCGACGTACTTCCCGATCCCGTGGGTGCTCTCTTCGTTCGGATACGGCGTGCTGGTGGAGAACGAGGAGACCGCCTACCACGACTTCGAGAACGAGCGCTTACTGGTCGGTCGAGGTGACCAGCGCGCCCGACGACCCCGGCGCCGATCAGCACGCGCCCGAGAGCCTGCGGCTGCGCGTCTTCGGCGGCGGCTCGCCGGCGGCGACGCTGCGCCGGTTCACTCGCCACGTCGGCCGCCAGCCCGCTCCCGCCGCACCCTGGGTCTGGGGCGCGTGGTTCCAGCCCGGCGGTTCGCTGGAGGAGCAGATCGGACAGCTCGAGAAGCTGCGCGAGGCGGACGTGCCGGTGTCGGTGATGCAGACGTATCTCCACTACCTGCCGTGCGGCGACCACGTCGGCGGCCAGGACGCAGAGCGCGAGCGCGTCGACGCCTTCCACGAGCGCGGCACCGCGGTGACCACGTACTTCAACCCGATGATCTGCGCCGACTACCAGCCCCGCTTCGACGAGGCGGCCGCGGCCGGCGCGCTGGCCAAGGACGCAAACGGCAACCCCTACACCTACGAGTACTCGAGCTCGCCCACCAGCCGCTTCGACGTCGGGCAGTTCGACTTCTCGTCAGAGGCCGGCCGCTCGTTCTACGAGCAGCTCCTGGCGGAGGCAGTCGCCGACGGCCACGACGGCTGGATGGAGGACTTCGGCGAGTACACGCCTCTCGACTCGCACTACGCGAACGGCATGGACGGCACGCGGATGCACAACCTCTACCCCACGCAGTACCACTGCGCCGCATACGACTTCGTGCGCAAGCAGGACCGGCCGATCGTGCGCTTCCAGCGGTCCGGCTTCACCGGCGCGGCACGCTGTGCGCAGGTCGTCTGGAGCGGCGACCCGACCGTCGGCTGGGACTTCGACGGGCTCGAGTCGCAGATCAAGGCGGGGCTGTCGATCGGCCTCTCGGGCATCAGCACGTGGGGTTCTGACATCGGCGGCTTCTTCGCCCTCGGCACGCGTGAGCTGAGCGACGAGCTCCTCAAGCGCTGGGTCCAGTTCGGCGCCGTCTCGCCCGTCATGCGGACCCAGCGCAACGGCGTCGCCTTCCCGGAGAAGGAGCGGCCGCAGGTCGAGGACGACGACCAGATCGAGAACTGGCGCCGCTACGCGAAGCTGCATACGCGGCTCCTTCCCTACCTCCAGGCGGCGGATCGCGTCTACCGCCGAACAGGGATGCCGATCATGCGCCACCTGGCGCTCGCGTTCCCCACTGACGAGCGCTCGCTCGTGCGCGAGGACGAGTACCTGTTCGGGCCCGACCTGCTTGCGGCGCCGGTGTTCGAGCCGGGCGCGACCGAGCGCGACATCTACGTGCCGCCCGGCAGCTGGGTCGACTTCTGGCGCGCGATCTCGTACCGGTCGGGGCGCGGCACCCTCCGGCTGGGCAATGCGCGCGTGATCGCAGGCGGTCACGAGGACACGCTGCCCGCGCCGCTCGAGGAGCTGCCGCTGATGGTGCGCGCTGGCGCCGTGCTGCCACTGCTCCCGGCGGACGTCGACACGCTCGCCCCGTACGGGGTGCGGCCGGCGACCGTCCCACTGGTCGAGCGCCGCGAGCGCCTCGACCTGATCGCGTTCCCGCGCGGCAGGTGGAAGGGCACCTTCTTCAAGGGCGAGCGGATCGAGTCCCGCGAGGGCAATCGCAAGCTCACGCTCCGCATCCGCGGGAAGCGCCGGCGCACGTACTCGGCACAGATCTCGATGCGCACGCTGAACCGCCCGTTCCGACCTTGCGGCGTGAGGTACAACGAGAAGACCGGCGTCGCCCGTGTAACGCTGAAGGGACGTCGCGTGACCGCTACCTTGGAACCATGCTGAACCTCTTCAAGGACAAGTCCAAGATGATCGATCGCCGAGCGCGCGCTGCCGGGGCGCGACGCGGAGATGCCGGTGCCGGACCGGCACGACGTGCTCGGCACGCCGATCAAGCCGCCGTTCCCGGAGGGCATCGAGACCGCCGTCTTCGGGATGGGCTGCTTCTGGGGCGCGGAGCGGATGTTCTGGCAGGCGGACGGCGTCTACACCACGGCGGTCGGCTACGCCGGCGGGTACACGCCCAACCCGACCTACGAGGAGGTCTGCTCGGGCTCGACCGGCCATACCGAGGCCGTGCTGGTCGCCTTCGATCCGGACAAGACCTCGTACGACGAGATGCTGAAGATCTTCTGGGAGGGCCACGACCCGACCCAGGGCATGCGCCAGGGGAACGACCTCGGGACGCAGTACCGCTCGGCGATCTACTGGAACTCGGACCAGCAGCGCGAGCGCGCTGAGGCCTCGCGGACGATGTACCAGGAGCAGCTACACGCAGCGGGGCACGGCGAGATCACGACCGAGATCGCAGAGGCTCCGCCCTTCTACTACGCCGAGGACTACCACCAGCAGTACCTCGAGAAGAACCCGAACGGCTACTGCGGCGTTGGTGGCACTGGCGTGAGCTGCCCGATCCAGCTGTTGACGTAGGCGTCTCGCGCCGCGCGAACACCGCCCGCGCACCAACGGCGGCTATCAGCGCCCCCGCCGCACCCACCAGCAGTGCGACACGTGGCGACCACGTCTCGGCGAGCCAGCCGGCCAGCGGGCCGCCGATCGGGGTCGATCCGAGGAAGACCATCGAGTAGAGCGCCATCACCCGGCCGCGCATCTCCGGAGCGACGGCGAGCTGCAGTGCCGAGTTGACCCCGGCGGCGAACGTCACGCTCGCGGCGCCCAACGGCACGAGCACGACGGCCGCCAGCTCGATCGTCGGGGAGATCGCCAGCAGCAGGATGAGGACGCCGAACAGGCCGGACGAGATGACCAGGAGCCGGTTGCTCACCCGGCCGCGGGCGCCTGCCACGAGCGCCCCTATCACCGAGCCGATGCCCATCGCGATCATCAGCGACGCGTAGCCCGACGCTGGCTTGTCGAAGCTGAAGCGCGCCAGCAGCGGCAGCGTGACGAGGAAGTTGAACGAGAGCGTTCCGACCAGCGCCATCATCAAAAGCGGCACCCGCAGCCCCGGCGTCGCCCGCACGTATCGAAGCGCCGCCCGTAGTGCGCCCTTCTCGCGGGCCATTACGGGAGGGCTGTCGAGCTCATCGGGATCCATCGCCCGGAGCGCCACGATCATCGCCACGAACGAGAGCGCGTTCAGCGCGAAGCACGGCCCGACGCCCCATACCGAGATCACGACGCCCGCGACCGCCGGGCCGGCGATGCGCGAGGCGTGGACGATCACGCTGTTCAGGCTCACCGCGTTGACCACCCGGTCGGATCCGACCATCTCGATCGCGAAGCTCTGCCGCGTCGGGTTGTCGATCGCGTTGACCGAGCCGCGCAGGAAGACGAGCACGAACACCATCCACGGCTCGACGGCGCCCGTCGCGTACAGGGCGAGCAGCGACAGCGCGGGCACCACCATCGCGGCCTGCGTGAGCTGGAGCAGCTTCCGCTTCGGCACGCGGTCGGCGAGCATGCCGCCGAAGGCGCCGAAGAGCAGGATCGGCGCGAACTGGAGCGCAGCCACGAGCCCGACCGCGGATCCGCTGCCGGTGAGCTGGAGGATCAGCCACACCTCGGCGACGATCTGCATCCAGTTGCCACTGACCGAGACGACCTGGCCTACGAAGTAGCGGCGGTAGTTCGGGACGGCCAGCGAGCTGACTGAGCGGCGAAGGGCGGCCGTCAACGGCGCTCTTCGTCGAGCAGCCGTTCCAGCACCTCGGCGGCGCGGTCGAGCGCTTCGACGTCCTCTTCCGGCAGCTCGCGCAGCCGCCTAGCGAGATAGGCGTTCTTGCGCGAGCGCAGCTTCTTCAGCAGGGCGGAGCCCGCCTTTGTCGTGCAAACGACCGCGCCGCGCCCGTCGTTCGGGTCGGCGGAGCGCTCGATGAGGCCCTCCTCCTCGAGCCGCCCGAGCACACGCGTCGCCGTCGGGCGCCGGATTCCCTCGAGTTCCGCGAGCCGGCTGGGCGCGAGCGGACCGTGGTTCTCGATCGTCGCAAGCGCGGCCATCATCGACGGGCTCAGCTCGTCGCCGGCCTCCTGCCGCAGGCGACGGGCCATCCGGGCGATGGCCAGCCGGAGCCTGGCGGGGAGCTCGAGCGCATCTGGCGCTTTAGTTTGCATCGCTAATTAGCTTAGCAAACCATTTTCAGCAGTCATAGTTCCCGCCCATGGGAGCGCTTGCTGAGCTTGACGTCCCCCAGTGGGACTACACCGACGAGACGATCACCGGCCCCAAGTTCCACGAGGTCATGCTGGGCCTGGCGGAGAAGTCGTGGATTGCACGCGCCGATCCGGTCGGGTGGATCGTGCTCGACCACGAGGCGGTCGAGTTCTTCATGCGCACGAAGCAGGCCAACTTTCCGGGCATCCTCATGCTCGAGGTGCAGGGCGTGACCGAGGGCCCGATGTGGGAGCGGATGAAGGGCAACCTGCTCGACCTTCGCGGTGACGACCATCGCCGCCAGCGGAAGCTCGTCCAGCACGCCTTCACGCCGAAGGAGGCGGACAAGCTGCGGCCGCTCATGCGTCAGGAGCTCGAGAAGATGTGGGACGCGGTCGCGGCGGACGGCCAATGCGACTTCGTGGACGCGTTCGCCAAGCCGTACCCGGCGCGCATGATCGCGGGCGTGATGGGCTCGCCCCTCGAGGACGCGCCGCAGCTCGGCCACTGGGCGAACCTGATCCAGAAGCAGTTCGACCCGGTGGCGATCGCGACGATGCTGCCCACGCTCGAGCAGGCCTCGACGGAGTTCGTCGAGTACGTGGACGACCTGATCCAAAAGCGCAAGGGCGATCCCAAGGACGACCTGATCACGTACCTGATCCAGGCCGAGGAGGACGGCGACCGGCTGACCGAGGAGGAGATGGGACACCTCGTGAGCGCCGTCCTGGTGGGCGGCGTGGACACGACGCAGGCGCAGCTCGCGCACGGCATCCGCCTGTTCGCGTCCAATCCGGAGCAGTGGGAGCTACTGGCGAAGAACCCGGAGGAGCTCGCCGGCGCGGCAGCGGACGAGGTGCTCCGCTATGAGCCGATCACGGCGCTGACCGCGCGGATCACGCTCGAGGACGTCGAGTACCGCGACATCAATTTCCCCGCGAACACGGTCGTGCTGGCGTGCGCGCTGACCGCCAACCACGATCCGGAGGCCTACGCCGACGCGGAGGACTTCGACATCACGGCCGACCGCGGCCGCGCGAAGCCGCTCACGTTCGGCGCCGGGCCGCACTTCTGCCTCGGCGCGAACCTCGCGCGTGCCGAGCTGCAGGAGGCATTCGCGTTCCTCGCGCCGCGGATGAAGGACCTGGAGCTAGCGGGCGAGCCCGTCTACGACACGCCGCTCGGCGTGCACGGGCTGCACGAGCTGCCGATCAAGTTCAGTCCCGCAGCCTGAGCACGTCGCGGACCGGCTCGCCGCGAGCGCCCTTCGTCCGGACGATCGCGACCACGCGCCCGACCTCCGCGTCGAGGTCGACGGTCGCGCGCGCCTGATCCTTGCCCTTCTTCATCCGGAACGGCGCGGCACCGAGCGCCTTGCCCTTCCTGGTGCGGAGCTGGACGCGGCCCCGGTATGCGACGGGCTCGAGGCCGCGGCGTCGCAGCAGGATGCGCGCATCGCCGTCGTCGGTCAGGTTCGCTCGCCGCGCCTCGACGCTGCAGGGATCGGTGCCCTTTCCATCCGGGCGGACGACATCGCGCTTGCGCAGGACCTCTTCGAGCTCCACCGGCCGGGCGGGCATGATCCCGTCGACGCAGTGGTCGAGGATGTTGTTGTAGACGCGCTTGTTCTCCTCGTTGCCGGACAGCCAGATGTGCACCGCCCAGCCCGCCTCGTGCGCTTGCTGGACCCGCTCAGGTGTGAGCACCTCGATGTCGCCGAACTGCGTGGGGACCTGGATCGCCACGACGTCGTCGGCGTTGGGCATCGGCATGTCATTGAGGAAGTAGTCGACCAGCCCGTTCAGACCTGGCGCGATGTCGATGTCGGGCGCCAGCTCGTGGAAGCGGTTGACCGCGGCCTGGTTGAACGAGACGACGATCAGGTCACGCCGGTCGGTTCCGTTCAGTAGCGCTGCCAGGAGCTCGGCGTTGCGGACGAACTCGGACTCCTGGTCCTCCTGCCCCTTGATCTCGATGTTGATCGGGGTGTTCGGGAACGCGGCCAGCACCTCGCTGAGCGTCGGCACGCGGAAGTCCTCGGCGGTGTATCCGGCCGGCGGCGCCTTCGCGCCCGTGCGAACTCCGCGGAACGGGTAATCGGACTCGGGCCGGCCGGCCACGGCGTTCTCGCCGGGGACGAAGTTGTAAGCGGCGTCGAGCTGCTGGATCTCGGCCAGCGTCAGGTCGGTCGTGTAGCCGGTGCCGTTGGTCGTGCGGTCGACCTTCCAGTCGTGCATGACGACGAACTGGTCGTCCTTGGTGCGGTTGACGTCGAGCTCGAGCGTGTCGGCACCCGCCGCGAGCGCCTCCCTGAAGGCGTACATCGTGTTCGACGGGAACTCGTCCTCGCCGCCCTGGTGGGCCATGTTGATGAACGACCGCTGGTCGAGCCAGGGGTTCCCGGTGGCTGCGCCGGCCGGCGCAGCGAGCAGCGCGAATAGGGCCAGCGCGAGCGGGAGAGCGCGAATCACGTCCGGTGAACGGTAGCTAGCCGCGCTTGTGGCGCGCACGGAGTCCCGCGGCGATGTCCGCCTCGTCCAGCTCCCCGGCCCCGATGTGCTTCGCGAGCCTGCGTGCCACGACGCGGTCGACCACCCGCGGCATGTGCCGGGCCACGGCCATCTGCAGCGCGCCGGCTCGCGTTACCGCGACGTCGCGGCCCGGCCTGGGCCCCTCGCACGCCTCCACGATCCTCGCCACGACCTGCTCGATCGGCTCCTCGGTCGAGAAGCCCTCGAGCTGGAGCCCCGCCGCACGCGTCGAATCGTGGATCGGCGTGCGCACGAATGCCGGATGGATGCACGTCACCGACACGTGCGTGCCGTACTCGGCTCGCAGCGCGTCCGCGTATGCGGTCAGCGCGCGCTTCGACATGCCGTAGGCGGCGCCGAACGGGAGCCCGATGAACGACTGGCGCGAGCCGAGCAGCACGACCCGCCCGCGGCTCTCGACCAGGTGGTCGATCGCGGCGGCGGTGACGCGCCACGCGCCCAGGAGGTTCACGTCGATCATGCGCCTGACGTGCTCGCCCGGCGGATCGCCGGCGCTGGCGGGACCGCCGATGCCGGCGTTGTTCACGAGCGCGTCCAGCCCGCCGAGCCGCTGCGCCGCCTCGGCGACCGCGCGCGGGACCGCCTCGTCGTCGGTGACGTCGCACGCCATCACCTCGTCCCCGTCGGCCTCCAGGTCGAGGCCGACCACGGACCACCCCCGCCCGCGCAGCTCGTCGCGAAGCGCGGTGCCGAAGGCGCCGCTCGCACCGGTCACGAGGGCGCGCCGGCTCACGCCGCGGCCCGCGCGCGTCCCAGCTCGAGCTCGCGGCCGAGCTCGTGCATGAAGCGGTCGAAGTCCACCCGCATCGCCGGGCGCCCGTGCTCACCCCAGCGCGCGAGGGCGTAGCGGTGCTTGCGCTCGCAGTCGCGGCGCTGATCGGCGGCCGGCGGGCAGGCGCCATTCGCCGGCCAGGTGCTCGGCCAGGATCTGCGCCTGGCGCTCGACGATCGGGAACGCGGAGCCCGTGGACTGCATCAGCCCGACGAAGAAGAGGTCGGGGCAGTCGAGGTGGAAGATCCGCTTGTAGAGCGGCAGCTCCTTCGGGTCGGGCCCCGTCAGCGCGTCGTCGAGGAACGGCATCGAGACGCGGTAGCCGGTGCACCACACGATCGCGTCCACCGGCTCCTCGGTGCCGTCGGTGAACGTGACCGCGCCCGGCGCCAGGCTCTCGATGCCGGGCTTCGGCGTGAGCTCCCCGTGGCTGATCCGGCTGAGGACGGTGTCGGTGATCGTCGGGTGGTCCTGGAAGAGCCCGCGGCTCGGCTCGGGCAGCCCGTAGCGCTCCGGCGGGCCGACGGTCAGGCGCAGCAGGAACTGCGACAGCGGCTGGCGGATCCGCCATGGGACGTGGACGGCCACCCACGGCTTGATGATCTGGTCGGCGGGCTGGCCGAGCAGCCGCTTCGGGATCACCCAGGTGCCGTGCCGCGCGGAGAGGTAGGTCCGGTCGGCGACGAGCGAGATGTCGGTGGCGATGTCCATCGCGCTGTTCCCCATGCCCACGACGAGCACGTTCTGGCCGCGGAACTCCTCCGCGTCGGCGTAGTCGAGCGCGTGGAGCTGGCGGCCCTCGAACTCGCCCGGATACGGCGGGTCGGGCCACTTCGCCTCCTCGTTGTGGCCGTTGGCCACGACGAGCATGTCGAAGCGCTCGCGCTCGCCGCTCTCGAGCTCGAGCTCCCAGCCCTCGCCCGTCCGGGTGGCGCGCGCCACGCCCTCGTTCAGGCGGATCCTGTCGAGGAGGCCGAACTTCTCCGCGTAGCCCTCGAGGTAGCGGCCGACGGCGTCCCGGCTCGGATAGTCCGGCGTCCCCTCCGGCATCGGCAGCTCGGCGAACATCGGTGCGGTCGCGGCTCGTGATCAGATGCAGCGAGCGGTACGCCGCGGTCGGGCGCTCGTCGTCGTGGAGCGCCCACACGCCGCCGACGCACGGACGGCGCTCGAACGCGACGGCGTCGAACCCGCGCGCGGTCAGGGCGCGCAGCGTCGCGAGGCCCGCCGGACCCGCTCCGACGACCGCGAGTCGCACCTACGGGCAGAGCCACCCCGCGCTCCTGGAGGATCTCCTCCAGCAGCGTCGGGCGGTCGGTCATGATGCCCTGCACTCCCCAGTCGAGAAGCTGCTCCATCGTCGCGCGGTCGTTGATGGTCCAGACGTGGACGGCCAGGCCGTTCGCGTTCGCGTTCTCCACGAAGTCGTCGCTGCTCACCACCGGGATGCCGCCGAGGTTCGTGGGCACCTGAAGCGCGACGTGGCGCGGGTTCGGCGCGCCGGGCAGCGGGCCCTGCGAGCTCGCCCAGAACGCGGCGGCGTTCACCGTCGCCGTCGCGGTGTGCACGTCGGGCGCCAGCGCCTTGAAGACCTCGAGCGAGTGGTCGAGGAAGGAGACGACGATCACGTCGTCGACGCGGCCGTGCTTGCGGAGGAGGTCGGCGACGGCCATCTCGAAACGGCCGGTCGAGTTCGACTGCTTCAGCTCGATGTTGATCAGCGTGTCGGGGAAGGCGGTGAGGATCTCGTCGAGCGTCGGGATCGTGAAGTCGCTTGGCTCGAACCCCTCGGGCGGCGGGCGCTCGCCGGTGGCGATGCCGCGGAAGGCGTACTCCGCGGGCGCGCGGCCATCGGTCGTCCCCTCGTCCGGCACGAACCAGTACGCGGCATCGAGCTGCTTGATCTCGGCGAGGGTCATCTGCTCGACCGTGCCGGAGCCGTTCGTGGTCCGGTCCACCGTCGTGTCGTGGAGCGCGACCACGTGGCCGTCAGCGGTCAGGTGGATATCGAGCTCGAGAACGTCCACGCCCTTCGGCAGCGCCGTCTTGAACCCGTACAGGGTGTCGCTGGGCACCTCGTGCTCCCCGCCCTGGTGGGCGATGTTGAGCGGCGCGCGCTCGAGCCACGGGTTGTCGGCGCCCACCTGAGCGGACGCCGACGCGGCGAGGCTCGCGAACGCAAGCAGGCCAGAGCAGAGAAAACGGCGCATCCCGCGCGGCAGAATATGGAAGCCGCCCGCCCCGCGCCGCAGTCCCCAAAAACGGGTCTGACCCCTTTCAGACGTCTACGTCACATCGGCCACCGCCGCCGCACGGGCGTGCAACAAGTCCGTTCCGAAGGGGTCAGACCCCTGCTGGTAGGACACCCTCGCTAGGAGGCGAGTTGCGCCAGGATCGTCGCGGTGTCGAAGTAGACGCGCTCGCACACGATCCGGTCCGAGTCCGGCTCGAAGAGGAACAGCGCGACCATCCGGCACTCGAACGACTTGCCCGTCGGCGGCATGCCGCGCAGCTCGCCCTCGTGCGTGCCCCTCAGGATGAACTCGGCCGCCACGCCGTCGTCCATGTGGTGCAGCTGGACGATCTCGTTGCTCTGGTCCGGGAACGCGGCACGCGTAGTGGCGAAGTAGCCGCGGACCTCCTCCTCACCGTCGTAGACGTCGCCCGTCGGGATGATCTCGTAGCGGGGATGGTCGAAGGTGTCGATCGTCGTGTCGAAGTCGTGGCGGTTCTCCGACTCCATGTGTTCGCGGACGATCGCCTCGCGCCGCTCGCGCAAATCGCTCATGCCGCGACTGTAACCCGGGCACGACGGGGCACAACAAGGCACATGACAATCATCGTGATCGCCGGAATCTGCGTACTGCTGCTCGTGCTCGCCTTCCTTCTTCCGCGCCTGTCGCACGGCCCCCAGCGGGGCGTCGACAAGTCGCTGGGCGTCGGACAGCGGGCCGGCTCCAAGGCGCCGGGCCCGCTGGGACGACTGCTTCAGAAGCCGTTCTCGAGCTCGCGCAAGGCGACGAACAAGAGCGCCAGCCTCGGCCGGCGCGGCCGGGATAAGGCGCCGCTCTAGCCCGTCAGTTGACGCCGTTCGGCGCGACGCTGCGCACCCACTCGCGCAGGGCCGGCTCGGCCACGCGCGCGTAGACGCCCGGCCGATCCTCCCGCGCGCAGCCCTCGCCCCAGCTGGTCACGCCGACGACGCGGCGCACACCGAACCGTCTCCGAACAGCGGCCCGCCGGAATCGCCCTGGCAGGTGTCTACCCCACCCTGGGGGTAGCCCGCGCAGACCATCGTCCCGGCGTCGAAGCTGCTGCCGTATTGCTGTGCGCAGTACGCGTCGGTCGTGATCGGCACCTGCGCCTTCTGCAGGGTGTCGGGAGCATCGCCACCTTCTTCGGTGAGCCCCCATCCGGCGATCGTCGCGAGCACGCCCGGATTCCAGATCGAGCGCTCGGCCGCACCTGCCACCTTCGTCGGCGCGTTAACCGAGGCGCGCGAGAGCGTCAGGATCGAGAGGTCGTTCTGCTGGGTGAGACCCAGATACGCGGGGCTGACCGTGACCCGCGACACGGGCACGCGCTCGCCCTGGCCGGGCTTGTTGCTGCCGATCCGGACGTCGATCAGTGCGGTCGGCCAGCCGACCGGGCTGGCCACGGCGGCGCCCGTGGCCGAGCCGCAGTGCCCGGCGCTCAGGACGTGCGTCGAGTCGATCAGCGTCCCCGTGCAGCCGAAGGCGCCAAAGGTGATCTCAGCGACCGAAGGGAACTCACCCGGCGCGGCGTCGGATCCGCCGACAACGGCGCTCGAGGGCGATGCGGCCACGCTTGCGAGCACGGCCCAGGTCGCGACGACGGTGAAGAGCTTGCGCTGCACTGATGAACCTCCCGAGTTCTTGAATCGGCCCGCGCGCAACCCCCTGGCGCAGGGCGTTCCCCCTACGGAACGACAGCAGAATGGCAGATCTTAGCCCCGCCCGAAGCGGGCGGCCTTGCGGGTCTTCCGCTGCTTCTTCGCCTTGCGCTGCTTGGTGGTCGTGGTGGCGGCCGAGCCGTCGTCGGCCACGCCGTCCGGCGCCACCGACTCGACCCACGTGCGCAGCTTCGTGTCGGCCACGCGGGCGTAGACGCCCGGGAAGCCCTCCTGCGCGCAGCCGTTGCCCCAGCTGGTCACACCCACGACGCGGCGGCCGGCAGAGCCGTCGGCGAACAGCGGACCGCCCGAGTCGCCCTGGCACGTGTCGACGCCACCCTCCGGGTAGCCCGCGCAGACCATCGTCTCGGGATCGAAGTCCCAGCCGTCGTCGTCCGGGTAGCGCCGACTCGCAGTACTCGTCGGTCGTGATCGGCACCTGAGCCTTCTGGAGCGTGTCCGGGAACTCGCTCGCCCTCCTCGGGTGACTGCCCCAGCCGGCGATCGTCGCGAGCATGCCCGGATCCCAGATCGAGCGCTCGCTGCCGGCGGCGACCTGGGTGGGCGCCTTCGTCGACGGCTCGGCGAGCGTGAGGATCGAGAGGTCGTTGCGGCTGGTGAGGCCCAGGTACTCGGGGCTGATCGTGACGCTGCGAGACGGGCACCTGCTCGCCCTCGCCGACCTTGTTGCTGCCGATCCGGACGTCGATCAGCGGCGTCGGCCAGCCGACCGGGCTGGCGAAGACAGCGCCGGTGGCCGAGCCGCAATGGCCGGCGCTCAGCACGTGCGTCGAGTCGATCAGGGTTCCGGTGCAGCCGAAGGCGCCGAAGGTGATCTCGGCGACCGAGGGGAACTCGTCAGGCCCGGCGTCGGAGCCGCCCGACGACGGCGCTCGATGGCGAAGCGGCCACGCATGCGAGCACGGCCGAGGTCGCGAGGACGGAGAAGAACTTGCGCTGCACTGGATGACCCTCCCGAGTTCTGGTTCTCTGCCCGCGCGCAACCCCCTTGGCGCAGGCTCTCGTACCTAGAGAACGCACAGAGGATGCCAAATCTTTCGCAACGCGGCGACGCCCGCCGGAGAGGCGGGCGCCGCGTGGTCGTGGATGTGGCCGGATCTACGCCTTGGCGGGCTCCACGGCCGGCTCGTGGGCGAAGCGCGGCATCCAGCCGAGGAACTTCGGCAGGTACCAGTTGTGCTCGCCCAGGAGCTTCATCGTGGCGGGCAGCAGCACCGCCCGGATGATGGTCGCGTCGATCAGGACCGCCACCGCAAGGCCGACTCCCATCTGCTTGAAGTCGATCATGCTGAGCGTGGCGAAGATCGAGAAGACCGCCACCATCACGACCGCCGCGCTGGTCACCGTGCCGGCGGTCGTCTTGATCCCGTGGGACACGGCCTCGTCGGTCGACATCCCGCGGTCGACTGCCTCGCGGACGCGGCTCAGGATGAACACGTGGTAGTCCATCGAGAGGCCGAACAGGACGACGAACAGGAACAGCGGCAGCCACGGTGTGATGCCTCCGTTCGAGTTGAAGTCCAGGAGGCCCTCGCCCATCCCATCCTGGAAGACGATCTTGAGCACGCCGTACGCGGCCCCGACCGACAGCAGGTTGAGCACGATGGCCTTGATCGGCACGACGATCGACCGGAACGTCACGAGCAGCAGCCCGAACGCGAGGATCAGGACGAACCCGAACACGATCGGCATGCTCTTCGCGAGCTGCGCGTCCGCGTCCTCGCTCTGGGCGGTCTGGCCCGAGACGTTGACGGTTGCGACCTGCCCGACCGTGGCCGGGATGATCTCGTCGCGGAGGGTCGACAGCGCGTCCTTCGACGCCTGGTCGCCCCCGTCGCCCGCCAGCGGGATCGAGACCTCGGCGACGTTGTGGTCGTCCGAGATGCGCGTCTCGATCGGCTCGTACATCTCGCCGGTGGCGAGAGCACGCTCTTTCATCTCCGCGATCGACTGGGCGGTCTCGCCTTTACGGACGTCGCCGTCCTCGATGACCACTGTCGCCGACATCTCCTTGCCGGGGAACTCCTCGTTGATGGCGTTGTAGGACTGGAGCGCCGGCAGGTCCTGCGGGTAGTCCGACGGACTCGACTGAACGGTGTTGAGCCCGAACGCGGGGATCGTCAACGCGATCAGCACCGCGGCTGCGATTGCGGCCGAGATGGCCGGGCGCCTGAGCACCCGGTCGACGATCCCGCCCCACATCTTCGACTCGCGGACCGCTGCCCGGCGGCGGCCGAAGTACGGCACGCGGCCCTTCTCGACGCGATCGCCCAGCCAGGTCATCATCGCCGGGAGGACGGTCAGCGAGCCGACCATCGCCACGCCGACGACGATGAGCGCGCCGAGGCCGATGCCGATGAACCCCGCGTCGCCCGAGAAGAACATGCCGGCCATCGCCGTCATGACAGTCAGGCCCGAGATCAGCACGGCGCGACCCGAAGTTGCCGCGGCGCGCTGCACCGCGGTCTTCACGTCGTGCCCGGCAGCCCTCTCCTCACGCTCGCGGCGCATGTAGAAGAGCGCGTAGTCCACGCCCACGGCCATCCCGATCAGCACGATCACGGACGCGGTCCCGTCATCGATCGGGAAGATGTGGCTCGGCAGAGCCACCAGGCCCATTGTCGCCACGATTGCCGACAGCGCCAGCAGCAGCGGCACGCCGGCCGCCACGATCGCGCCGAACGCGACCAGCAGGATGAGCAGCGTCACCGGCAGAGACAGGGTCTCCGCCTTGTGCAGGTCCTTCATGAACGCGTCGTCGAGCTCCTTCATCGAGCTGGCGTCGCCGAACTGCCTGATCTCGAACTGCGGGTTGGCCGCCTGGGCGGCCTTGACCGGCGCCGTGACGGCGTCGTAATGGTCGTCGGCACTCTCGGGGTCGCCCTTCACGTCGAACGTGACGAGCGCCGCGTGCCGATCCTTCGAGACCGTGTCGGACTGGATGTTCTCCGCCACGGCGACCTGGCCGAGCCGGTTCTCGACGTCGGCGATCGCCGCGTCGAACTGCCGGTCACCGGCCTCGAGCGTCTCGCTCTTGATCATCACCGTCTCGCCGGCGGGCGGATCGAGTCCGGCGTCCACGAGAGCGTGCTCGGCTCGTCCCGACTCGCCCTGGTAGGTGTCGGCGTCCTCGAGCTCCTTCGAGCCCACGGCGCTACCGATCACGAAGGCGATCACGACGAAGGCGAGCCATCCGAAGATGGCCTTCTTGCGGTTCTCTGTGCTCCAGCGACCCGCACGGGCCGCGATTCCCTTGGCTTGCATGTTGATCCCTCCTGTGGGGGTCGTGGATTGCATGGCCACAGACTCGCCCCGCGGAGGGCCCGCTCCAATGCGGATAACTGGCGTCTGATGGTGCGGTTACCCGTATGGCGAAACGCCCGTCAACAAGCCAGACTTGACTGCATGAAGGTGCTGATCGTCGATGACCACGAAGGCTTCCGGGCCAGCGTGCGCCGGATGCTCGAGGCGGACGGATTCGAGGTCGTCGCGGAGGCCGGCTCGGGCGCCGAGGCGCTTCTGGCGGCCGATACCTGGAAGCCGGAGCTGGTGCTCCTGGACGTACACCTGCCCGACATACAGGGCTTCGAGGTTGCGGAACGCTTGCGTGTGAACGGCTCCGCTCCGGCAATCGTCCTCACCTCGAGCCACGACGCCTCCGATCTCGGCCCCGTGCTCGAAGGCAGCGGCTTCATTCCGAAGAGCGACCTGTCCGGCGAGGCCCTCCGCCGGATCCTGGATGAGCAGCCTTAGACGAGCACTGATCGCGATCGGCATCGCCGGCTTCGCCGCCGGCGTCGGCATCGCCCTGCTGGCGGCGAACAGCGACCACCTCGACCTGCGAGGCGCAGCCGTTGCCGTCGGCCTGCTGCTCGGCTGGTCCTTCATTGGAACCGGGCTCTATGCGTGGGACCGCAGGCCGGAGAACGGGACCGGAGCGCTCATGGTCGCCGTTGGGTTCGCGTGGTTCCTCAGCTCGCTCGTAACCGCGAACACCGAGCTCGTCTTCACGATCGGACTGGTCGTGAACAACCTTTTCTTCGCGACGCTGCTGCACCTGCTGCTCGCGTTCCCGTCGGGCAGGCTCGAAACTCCCAACCACAAGCGCCTCGCCGCCGCGTCGTATTTCGTGGCGGTCCCCCTCGGTCTCCCGTTCCTGCTCTTCGCCGATACGACGGACGACGAGCTTTGCGGCTGTCCGGAAAACGCCCTGATGGTGCAGGACAGCGTCACGACGGCGCAAATTCTCGGCGCGGTGCAGATCATCCCGGCGATCGTGCTGTTCGTCCTTGTCGGCCGTGTAGCGCTTCGCCGCTGGCGTGCCGCCGAGGGTCCCGAGCGCATCGCGCTAACGCCCATGATCTGGGCGGGGATCGTGATGCTGGCGGTCGCGTCCGTGCAGATCGCGGCCGGGGCCGTGAGCCAAGAAGGGCCAGTGCAGATCTTCTTCTTCGCGACGCTCGCTGCGATGGCGGCGGTCCCCTACGGGTTCCTCGTGGGCCTGCTGCGCAGCCGGACGGCCGGCCTCGCGCTCGAGAACGTGCGCCTCGACGCGGCACTGCAAGCGCGTGTCGAGGAGCTGCGCGCTTCGCGCGCGCGCATCGTCGCAGGCAAGTGACACCGCCCGCAGGCAACTCGAGCGCGACCTGCACGACGGCGCGCAGCAGCGACTCGTCGCGCTGGCGCTCGACCTGAAGCTCGCGCGCGGCAAGCTCGACACGGACCCCAGCGCGGCCGCGGAGCTGCTCGACGCGAGCATCGAGGAGCTGGCCGAGGCCACCAGTGAGCTGCGCGAGCTCGCGCGCGGCATCCACCCCGCGCTCCTGACCGACCGCGGTCTCGGCCCCGCTCTCGAGGCGGTCGCCAGCCGCGCCCCGATCCCGGTCGAGGTCGCCCCGGTGCCGGACATGCGTCTTCCCGGGCCGGTCGAGTCGGCGGCTTACTTCGTGGTCGCCGAGGCGCTGACGAACGTCTCCAAGTACGCGAACGCCACGCACGCCGAGGTCACCGTGACGCGATCGAACGGCCGGGTCGTGGTGGAGATCCGCGACGACGGCGTCGGCGGCGCCGATCCCTCGGCCGGGAGCGGCCTGAGCGGGCTGGCCGACCGGGTCGCGGCGCTGGACGGCCTGCTCGACGTCGAGAGCCCGCCGGGACAGCGGAACGGTCGTGCGCGCGGAGGTCCCGTGCGAGTAGTGCTTGCCGAGGACTCGGTCCTCCTGCGCGAGGGGATCGCGCGCATCCTCGACGAGGCCGGGATCGAGGTGGTCGGCCAGGCCGGCGACGCCGAGGACCTGCTGCGCAAGGTGCGCGCGCACAAGCCGGACGTCGCCATCACGGACATCCGCATGCCCCCGAGCCACACCGACGAGGGGCTGCGCGCTGCGCACGAGATCCGCGGCGAGCTGCCCGAGGTCGGCGTGCTCGTGCTCTCGCAATACGTCGAGGAGGGCTACGCGCTCGACCTGCTGGCCGACAACGCGGCCGGCATGGGCTACCTGCTGAAGGACCGCGTGGGCGACGTGGACGCGTTCCTCGACGCCGTCAAGCGCGTGGCCGACGGCGGCTCCGCCCTCGACCCGGAGGTGGTGTCACAGCTGCTCGGCCGCAAGCGGCGCGACGACCCGCTCGACGAGCTGACGGCGCGCGAGCGCGAGGTGCTGGGGCTGATGGCCGAGGGCCGCTCTAACCACGCGATCGCCGAAGCGCTCGTCGTGACCGACCGCGCCGTGGAGAAGCACGTGACCAGCATCTTCTCCAAGCTCGACCTCGTGAATACGCCTGAGGACCACCGCAGGGTGCTCGCCGTGCTTGCATACCTGCGCTCATGAGCGACATCACCGTCTACGAGAAGCCCACCTGCACCACCTGCCGGAACCTGGTCACCCTGCTCGAGGAGCGCGGCATCGACTTCGAGCGCGTGAACTACCACGTCGATCCGCTGCCGGAGGAGAAGATCCGCGAGCTCGTGCGCAAGACGGGCGGCTCAGCGGCCGACCTGCTGCGCAAGCGGGAGCCGGCGTACAAGGAGCACGTCGAGGGACGCGACCTCTCCGACGACGAGATCATCAAGCTGATGGCGGAGCACCCGCCGCTGCTCCAGCGCCCTGTCATCGAGCGCGGCGACCGCGCCGTGCTCGGCGCGGCCGATCGAGC
>CAWIUV010000003.1:0-314716 GCA_963839405.1 uncultured Thermoleophilaceae bacterium | reverse complement strand
TCTCCGGATTCAGCGCGCTCGGCTTCGTGCTGCTGGCCGGAATGGCCGCCTCAGCGGCACTCGTCGCAGGTGTCAGCGACCCGACGGGCTAGATCTCGACAACGCCGCGGCAGCGCTCGCCACTCGCGCGCGCGTGGCCTTCGCGACGACCTTGTCCGTCCCAGCGGGGTTCGGAATCCGCTTGTTGAATGAGAACGAGCCGCTCGGGGGCTGGGCGTGCGATTCCCCTCGCGCACCTTCTCGCCATTCAGCTTGAGCACGACGTGCCACTGGACCCCGTTCCGGTTCTGATCGACGTCGAACTCGACCTCGAGGCGGCCGTCGTCCGGCTTCACCGTGAGCTCCCAGTTGCTCGAGCCCGAGCAGGAGCCGGAGCGCTCGACGCGGCCATCGCCGTCCTTCGCGGACGCGACAGGAGTCAGGAGAAGGGCGAAGACGAGGAAAAGAGAGAGCTTGTGAAGGGTCATACCTCTGTAGATACCTCTCAGCCGTGATTCATCACGTTCTCCGCGTGGATCGCGCGCTGGCGCTGCGTGTCTCGCTTCGGCGGGAGCTTCGCCTTCGTAGCCGTCCAGGTAGGCGAGGTCCTCATCGAGCATCCGCGAGCGCGGTCTCGCGGTCGTGCGGCGAGCCGTGCCCCGGCACCACCGTCTCGCGCCGCCTCCACGAGCGGCGCGAGCCGGGCGAGCGTGGCGCGGTAGTCGGCGAGCGAGCCGCCGCGGAGATCATCGGGATCTCCACGTCCGAGAGGTAGTCGCCGCACGCACAGCACGCCGGCCAAGCGCGCGAACATCGCCGATGCCGTCCGCCGTGTGGCCGTCGGCCGGGTGGAGCTCGAGCTCCTCCCCGCCCAGCTCGACGTTCCCCGGCACCGGCAGCGCCTGGTCGCGCCGAGCGCGAGCGGGCCGGCGCGGCTCGACGTAGTGCTCGGCGTCGGCGTCGCGCAGCTCCCGCTGGGCGACGCCCGGCTCCGCGCGCAGCCGCATCGGCGTCGGCTCCCCCACGCCCAGGGCGCAGCTCCGGGAACGCGAGCCGGCCGAGCAGGTGGTCCCAGTCGGCGTGGGTGGCGAGCAGCGCCGTTCGACCGCGAACCCGGCCTGGTCGAGCAGCGCCGGGAGCAGCTCGAGCTCGTCCGGGAAGTACGGCGAGTCGATCAGCATCGCCTCGTCGCCGCGCCGGAGCGCCGTGCGCGGTTGGTCTGCCACAGCCGGCTCGTGACGACGAGCACATCCGCGTGATCGGACCGCGCGCACGCGCCGCGCACGGCTCAGACGGCGCCGAGCAGCTTCGCCGCCTCGCGGAGGTTCTTGACCTCTTCGGTCGGCTTCTTCTGGCCCTGCTCGAGCTTGCGCGCCGTGGCGGTTGACCCAGATCACGGGCACCCTCACTTGAGGCACGGCTCGACGTCGGTCTCGTAGCCGGACGCGATGTGCACCCAGCCCTCTTCTTGCCGCCGATCCGGCGCGCGCACTCCTTGAAGTGGGCCGGGTCGGGCTTGTAGGAGCGCACCTGCTGCGCGGTCACCACGAGGTCGAAGTCCACGCGGAAGTGGCGCCGCGTGGCGCCGAGCAGCTTGTCGTCGATGTTCGAGAGCATCCCGATCTCGAACTTCTTCGCGAACCGCTCGAGCTGGGCGTTCGTCTCGCGGAACGCGGGCCAGCGCGGGCACGCTGTCGGGCAGGAAGCCGGAGCGCGAGGGCTCGAGGTCCCAGCCCAGCTCCTTCGCCGCGCGCACCGCCGTGCGCCGCAGCACCTCGGCGTAGAGCTCGTAGGAGCCGTTCTGATCTCGCGCTGGATCTCGATGAACAGCGGGATCAGCTCGTCGCGGTCGATCGTGAACCCGTCGCGCTCGGCCTCCTTCTGGAACGCCTCGTACGCGCCGGTCTCCCAGTCGATCAGGGTGCCGTAGCAGTCGAAGGTGACGAAGCCGACGTCTTTGGGAAGCGGCATCTGCGAGTGAGGGCTCGATAGGTGTCTCGGCGCCACGCCCGGTCCGCCGCCGCTCGGGCGGGGCCCGCGCCGCACTAGCATGGACCTCCTCGAATACCAGGGCAAGCAGCTGTTCGCCAAGCACGGCGTGCCCGTGCCCGACGGACGGCCCGCCGGCACCGTCGCAGGAGGCGGTCGAGGCCGCCGAGGAGCTCGGCTACCCCGTGGTGATCAAGGCCCAGGTGCTGATCGGCGGGCCGCGGCAAGGCCGGCGGCATCAAGCTCGCCAAGGACCGCGCCGAGGCCGAGGAGCACGCCGAGGCGATCCTCGGCATGGACATCCGCGGCTTCACGGTCCACGAGCTCTACGTCGAGAAGGCCTCCGACATCGCGGAGGAGTACTACGCCGCGATCCTGCTCGACCGCAGCGCGAAGAAGCCGATGGCGATGCTCTCGCGGATGGGCGGCATGGACGTCGAGGCGATCGCCGAGAAGGACCCGGACGCGATCGCGCCTCCACGTCGACCCGCTGGTCGGCTTCCAGGACTTCCACGGCCGCCGGCTGGCCTACGAGGCCGGCATCGCCGACGACGTGATCCGGCCCGTCGGCGCGATGCTCGCGAAGCTCTACGACACCTTCGTGGCCGAGGACGCGATGCTCGTCGAGGTGAACCCGCTGCTCGTCACGGCGAGCCGCGAGGTCGTCGCGCTCGACGCCAAGGTCACGGTCGACGGCAACGCGCTCTTCCGCCACCCCGACACCGCCGGCGATGCGCAACGCCGGCGCCGAGGACCCGCAGGAGCAGATGGCCAAGGAGCGCGGCCTCACCTACGTGAAGCTCGACGGCAACATCGGCATCCTCGGCAACGGCGCCGGGCTCGTGATGTCCACGCTCGACGTGGTCGCGCAGGCGGGCGGCGAGCCCGGCGAACTTCCTCGACGCCGGCGGCGGCTCGAAGGCCGAGGCGATCGTGGACGCGGTCGAGGTGATCCTCTCCGACCCGAAGGTCACGGCCGTGCTGTTCAACATCTTCGGCGGCATCACGCGCTGCGACGAGGTCGCGCGACGGCCTGATCGAGGCGTTCGACCAGATCGACGTGAAGGTGCCGTTCGTCGTGCGCCTCGACGGCACGAACGACGAGGAGGGGCGCAAGATCCTCGCCGAGGCCGACCTGCCGAACGTGCACGTCGAGAAGACGATGCTCGGCGCCGCCGACCGGGTCGTGGAGCTCGCCGGATGAGCATCCTCGTCGGCAAGGACACGAAGCTCGTGGTCGCCGGCCTCACCGGCCGCGAGGGCAGCTTCCACGGCCTCAACAACAAGAACTACGGCACCGACCTGGTGGCCGGCGTCACCCCCGGCAAGGGCGGCCAGGACGTGGAGGGCGTGCCCGTCTTCAACACGATGCACGACGCCGTGGGCGAGACCGGCGCGAACACCGCGATGATCTTCGTGCCGCCGCGCTTCGCGGCCGACTCGATCCTCGAGGCCGCCGACGCCGGCATCGACCTCGTGATCTGCGATCACCGAGGGCATCCCGGCGCACGACATGCTGCGCGTCTACACGCACCTGAAGCGCGGCAACACGCGCCTGATCGGCCCGAACTGCCCCGGCATCCTCTCGCCCGGCAAGGCGAACGTCGGGATCATCCCCGCGCACTTCTTCTCCGAGGGCAACGTCGGCCTCGTGTCGCGCTCGGGCACGCTCACCTACCAGATCGGCAACGAGATCGCCCAGCGCGGGTTCGGCAACTCGACGATCGTCGGCATCGGCGGCGACCCGATCGTCGGCTCCTCGTTCATCGACATCATCAGCCTGTTCGAGCAGGACGACGAGACCGAGCTGATCGTGATGTGCGGCGAGATCGGCGGCGACGAGGAGGAGCGCACCGCCGACTACATCGCCGAGAACGTCACGAAGCCGGTGGTCGCCTACATCGCGGGCTTCACCGCCCCGCCCGGCAAGACGATGGGCCACGCCGGCGCGATCGTCTCGGGCTCGAAGGGCACCGCGCAGGCGAAGGCCGAAGCGCTCGAGGCGAAGGGCGTGCGCGTGGGCCGGAACCCGACCGAGGTCGCCGAGCTCGCGGTCGAGACCCTCGGCGCGCGCGCCTAGACCCGCCGAATAGCACGACGGACGACGGTCGCGCAGCAGGCGCTTCGCCTCTCTGATGCCGCTGCTCATCGCGCCGTCCGCGTAACCGAGCCGGTGGTGCGTGGCCTCGCCGGCGAAGAGGACGCGCCCTCCGAATGGCTGTGCCAGGACGTCGAGGTCAGCCAGGCTCGAGCCCACGGGGATGGTCGAGTAGGCGCCGCGGGTAAAGCGGCTGCCGTGCCAATCCGTCGACCTCCACGCGGTCGGCTGGGGTACATCCCGGCCGAGAATCTCGGTCAGCCGCGAGAGGACGAGCGCCAACCTGCCATCGGGCTCGAGCGCGTACAGCTGTCGCGCGCAGCGGCCGCCGCCGATCGCGACGAGGCCGGGCGCGCCGCTGATCTCGTTGAGGTCGAGCCAGAGCGGCAGCTCGAGCGGAGCGTGGTCGGACATGAACAGCATGTGCGTGTGGGTCGCGTCGCTCCAGAACGGCTCGTCGAACACCATCGCGACCTTCTCGAACGCGCCGAACCCGACCCTCCGGATCGCCGCGCGCTTCCGCTTCGGGAGCTTCGGGTCGAACGCGATCGTGCGCGACTTGAGCACGCCCAGCGGGACCGTGACCACGACGTGCGAGCCGTGGATACGGCTTCGCTTCCGAGCACCGGTGCAGTGGACGATTACCCCACGGCGGTCGTGCTCGATTCGCTCCACGCGATGGCGTAGGCGCACCTCGGTGTCGCCGGCCATCGACTGCACCAGCCGGCGGTAGCCGCCGTCCGGAAACTCGCCCTGGCCGACCCCGGTGTACGGCGACTCGTAGTTCGCCCAGTAGTCCAGCGAGATGCGCTCCCACTCGAGGTTGTCCCCGCTCTCCACGATCAGGTGGATCACGAACTCGGCATGGCGGCGAGCCGTGCCCTGAAGCCCCTGGCTGTCCAGGTAGACCTGCACGCCGTCGTACACCGACGCGTCCGGGCCGAGTTCGTCCGAGAGACTCGACGCCTGGTTGTCGCCGAAGTTGACCGCGTGCGCGAACGCGGCGACCTTCTCCGGCAGCGTCGCCTCGCGGTCCGCGAAGGCGTCGTATGCGCGGATCGTCGCGAGGTCGAGCTCGATGTCGGCGTTGCGGCGGCCAACGCCGGACTGCTCGGCGAACTGCGTGAGCGGATTGCCGCCCGGCTCGTGAATCCAGGAGCAGCCGAGGTCGATCGGAACGCCCGCCAGGTCGACGGTGTGCGCGCGGCCGCCGATCCGCGAGCGCCCCTCCAGCAGCACGTACTCGACTCCTGCGTTCCTGAGCGCGTTGGCCAGGGTCAACCCGGCCCAGCCGGCGCCCACGATGATGACCCGCTCCGGGTCGCCCGCGGCACCGCCGGGAACCGCGTCGCTTCCGTCGTCGTACTCCTCGGTCTCCGCGGCAAAGGCGTTGCGCGCGAGCGGACCGGCGAGCAGCGACCCGGCCCCGGCCGCGGCGGCGAGCCGCATGAGCTCGCGCCTCGTGTGTTCGTGCATCGCTCCTACTCTGCGAGCAGCTCGCCGAGCGGTGCCCTCAAGACGCTGTCACCCGAGTGGTTCGGGTTCCCGTCCTCGGGCTCCAGGGAGACGTCGAGGAAGCGATAGTCGCTCGCGTCCCCTGGCAGTCGCACCTCGAGTTCACCACTCCCCTTCGGGAGCGTCCCGAGCTGCTCGGCGCTGACCACGCTCGAGTACAGCCAGATCCCGTACACCCCGTTCTTGGGATCGGGGAGGCCGCGGAGGGTGACCGTGGCGCCCTCGTCCGTGACCTCCACGGTGCCCGAGCCCCGCCCGCCGTTCACCGGGGCGAGCTGCTGGGTGTCGCCCGCGGGCCCGTCGTTCTGCGCCGACGGCGAGCCGTTCGAGCCGCCGTCGTCGGACTCGTCGTCGTCTCCTGTCAGGAGAAAGATGAGCGCGACGATCACGGCTACCACGCCGAGCATGGCCAGAACGGCGCCCCTGCGCGAGCGCGCCCGTGCCGGCGCGGGCTCGAAGCGGTGCTCTTCGTCGAGGACGCGCGAGGCCGCGGCACGCTCCGGGTCGCGGGGCGGCTGCATCACGACGGGCGGCGTAGAAGGCGTCCCCTCCTCGTCCTCGCTCTCGTCCTCGAACTCCTCTGATTCCTCGAGTTGCTCCAGCTCCTCCGAAAGTGGAGGAGCGGTTGGAGGCGGGGCAGGCGCCGGCGTAGCCCAGGCTTCGTCCGGTAGCCCCGCGACGGCTTCACGTACACGCTCGCGGCGGTCGTGCCCGCCCACATCGAGCGCGTCCGCCAGCAGCTCGAGGACGGCGTCGCGCCCGCGTGCGACCTCCCCAGGCTCCTTGCGGAGCAGCTCTCCGATCTCCGCGTCCGACACCCCGCGACGCAGCGAGAGGTCGAGCAGAGCCCGATTACCGGGGTCCAGATCGCCGATAGCAGCTGGCAGACGGTCGGCCGGCACGGTTAGCATGCTCGGTCCATGCACACGGGAGTTGCCGCGGGTCGGTGGGTTCGTGCACTCATCGCCTCCATTCTGATGCTACTTGTGGGACCAGCGGCTTCCGCCTGGGGAGACGCGAAAGTCCGCTTCGTGCAGGCAGTTCCGGGCAACGGAGCCCTCGAGCTGAGCGCGGCCGAGGGCGGCATCAGCCAGCGCGTCGGCCGTCCGCTCGGGTACGGCGAAATCGGTAACTACGAGAAGGTTCCAGCCGGCGATGTCGAGTTCGAGATCGGCGAGCCCGGCGAGCGGTCTGGGACCAGTGCGAGCGAGCAGCTGAAGAACGGCGCGCACTACACCGTCGTGGCCATGCACGACAGCGATCCCACCATCCTTCGCGACGGGCGGGCGAACGGTGGCCAGGCACACCTGCGTGTGATGAACACCGCGCCGGAGCTCGGCGAGGTCGATGTGAGGCTGGGTGACGTGCCGGTCGCGAACGAGCTTGCCACCGGCGACGCCACGGGCTACCAGGACGTGGGGCCCGGCGCTTACTCCCTGAGCGTGATGCGCCCGGACGACGGCAGTGCGATCGCCTCCGAGGGCGCGGTCACGCTCACCGCGGGCACGTCGTCGACCGCGTTCGTGATCGGCACGCGTGGCGAGCCGATCCGCACGGTGGTCGCAACCGATCGTGCGGCGGCTCCGGGTGGCCCAGTGGCCACCGGGCTCGGCGGACTTGCCGGCGAGGACCCGGATCTCATGGTGGCCCTGATCGCCGGCCTTCTCGGGGCCCTCATGGGTGCCGGCATCTATATGGCGCTGACCGCTCGCTCGCGCGGCGGTGGCTCCTAACCCGGGCCGCAGCCGGCGCGGCTGGGCCGCGGCGACTCTGATCCCCGCGGCCGTGGCCGTCGGCCTCGTCCTGCTTTCGGCAGGGGACGGGCGCCCGAGCGTCCCGGTCGGGCCGGGAGCTCCCGCGCTCGCACGGCTGGCCGACCTGCCGCCGCTCGTGATCCCGCCTCAGCCGCGTCCGCTCAGCCCGGTGGTCCCGGTGGAGGGACGGATGAGCGTGCGGGTGGAGCAGCTCGAGCCGCTCATCGGCGGTGTCCGGCCTGCGCCGCCCGGCCGGATCCGGATCCCCGCGGCCGACGTTGACGCCGGGATCGAGGCCGTTCAGGCGCATCGCGACGGCCTGGAGGTGCCTCCTGCGGGCTGGGCCGGCTGGTACTCCGGCGGGGCGCGGCCGGGCGAGCCGGGGCGGGCCGTGGTGATCGGCCACTTCGATACGGAGGAGGGCGCAGGGGTCTTCGAGCACGTGCCGGAGCTCGATCGCGGCGACCGCATCGACGTCACGGACAACCGCGGCGCGGTCCACAGCTACCGGGTGGTCGGAGTCACGCGCGTGCAGAAGCGGCGCTTCCCGACCGAGGCGGTCTACGGCCATTCCCGCAACCCGGTTCTCGTCCTCGTCACCTGCGGCGGCCCGTTCAAGAAGGGCCGCGGGTACCGGGACAACATCCTCGTGTACGCTCGGTCAGCCTGATGGAGACGCCGCCTCCCATCTCGTTCGCCCGGGGTGCACCCTCGCTCGACATCGTCGCCGTAGACGAGCTGCGCGCGGCTGCGCAGCGCGCCTTCGAGAACGATCCGGGCGGCACCACGGCGTACGGAACCGCGATCGGCTACGTGCCCCTGCGCGAGTGGATCGCCGAGTACCAGCAGGTGGCGCCGGACCAGGTGGTCGTCACCAACGGGTCGATGCAGGCGGACGCGTTCCTGTTCCGCCAGCTCGTCCAGCCGGGCGACCTGGTGATCGTCGAGGCGCCGAGCTACGACCGCACGCTCCTCAACCTGCGTGAGCTTGGCGCCGAGCTGATGGCGATCCCACTCGAGGAGGACGGAATCGACGTCGAGGCGATCGCGCGCACATGCGAGGCCGGTGCGCGTCCCAGGCTCGCCCACATCATCCCCAACTTCCACAACCCGGGCGGCTGCACGCTGTCGCTCGAGAAGCGGCGCCGGCTACTCGACCTCGCGAAGACCTACGACTTCGTCATCTTCGAGGACGACCCGTACGTCGAGCTTCGATTCGAGGGCGAGACCCTGCCGACGATGCTGTCCCTGGACGACGCCGACTGCGTCGTCTACGCGTCGTCGTTCTCGAAGACCGTCTGTCCTGGGATCCGGGTCGGGTACCTCGCGGGGCCGGCTTCGGTGATCGCCGACGTGGTGAAGACGGCCACGAACACCTACATCTCGCCGAGCATGGTGTCGCAGTCGATCGTCAACGAGTTCTGCCGGTCGGGCGCGCTCGAGGGATCGATCGAGACGGTGAAGAACGCTCTGCGCGAGCGGCGCGACGCGCTGTGCGCGGCGCTCGAGCGCGAGCTGCCGGATGCCTCGTTCACACCTCCCGAGGGCGGCTACTTCCTGTGGGTGGACCTACCCGAGGGCGCCGACGTCGCACAGCTGGTCGCTGCCGCGAAGGAGCGCGGGGTCGTGTTCGTGCCGGGCACCGACTTCCTCCTCCAGGGCGGCGAGAACAGCCTGCGGCTCGCCTACTCGGGCGTGACGGTGGAGCAGATCGAGGACGGCATCGGCCGGCTGGCCGAGGCCTATCGCGGCGTCGCGGCTGCCGCGGCCTGACCCTTCTCGCTCAGGACGAGCTTCTCCAGGTTCGCCAGCGCCTTCTCCTGCTCGGCGCGCGTCTGACCCTGGGCGACCTTGTCGATCAGCGCTCCCAGCGGGCCCAGCGTCGTGTCGTAGCGGAGCGTCGAGGTGACCTCGGTGGACTCGCCTGCGGCCTCCGTACGGAATTCGATCGAGATGTTGTCCACGAGCGGGAGGCCCTCTCCCTCGTGCAGCGAGTAGCGCCCCGGGTCGCGTTCGACGACGCGCCAGCGTGACGTGCCCTTGATCGGGCCCACGACCCGGTTGCGCTCGTCGTAGGTGGCGCCGACGACAGCCTCGCCGTCGTTGCGCGTGACCTCCAGGGTCTGCGGGACCCACTCGGCGTAGCGGCTCGTGTCGTCGACGATTCGCCATACCTGGTCGCTGGGCGCGGGGATCACCCGCGAGACGGTGACGGACTGCTTACCGGCCATAGCGCTCCTTTCCGAGGACAAGCTGATCCGGGAGTGCCACACGCGGCGGCGGA
The DNA here is from genome assembly GCA_963839405.1 of uncultured Thermoleophilaceae bacterium. Lineage (GTDB taxonomy): Bacteria > Actinomycetota > Thermoleophilia > Solirubrobacterales > Thermoleophilaceae > DASPHG01. Next base: position 305,097 of record CAWIUV010000003.1, on the reverse strand, counting down.
GAGGGATCGGCGGTCACCGACACGGTCTCCGCCACGCTTCGCGTGACCACGTGGCGCGAGCCGTTCGACTCGATCGCGACCTCGTCCTCGCCTGCCGCGGTGAGCGTTCCCTCGAGCCCGGGATGGAGCCCGGCCTCCTTGAGGTAATGGAGGAGGTCCTCGGCCTCGTTCTCGAACCGGAGGATGCGCAGCTTGGCGCCCTCCTCGACGTCGGCCAGGGGAACGCCCTCGATACGCGTGCCCGCGACGATCGGGTGCCCGTGGGGGCAGGTCTTGGCGTCGCCGATGGCGGCGAGCATCCGCTCCTCGAGCGTGGGCGACATCGCGTGCTCCAGCCGCTCGGCCTCCTCGTGGACCTCGTCCCACGGGATCTTGAGGACGTCTGTCAGGAAGCGCTCGATCAGGCGGTGGCGGCGGACTATCTGGCTGGCGTGCGTGCGCCCCGAGCCCGTGAACGAGAGCGACTTGTCCTCCGCGCGCGTGACGTAACCGTCGGTCTCGAGCCGCCCGACCATCTCGTGGACGGTGGGGGCCGAGAGCTGCATCGCCCGAGCGATGTTGGCGGCGGTGATGGGCAGCCCCGCCTCCTCCAGCCAGAAGATCGTCTGGAGGTACTCCTCCTCGGCGGCGGTGGCGGACTCCTGGGACATGTGGGCATCGTACCGGCGGGTAGCCGAGGGATAAGGTCGCTTCCATCGCGCTCCCGCTGAAACCTCCTGTCAAGCCCCAGCTCGCCAAGTCGGCGAAGGAGCTGCCCGAGGGCGACGGCTGGCGGTACGAGCCGAAATGGGACGGGTTCCGGACGATCGTCTTCCGCGACGGCGACGAGGTTCACCTGCAGAGCCGCAACGGCAAGCCGATGAACCGCTACTTCCCGGAGGTCATCCCACACATCCTGGCCCTGCCGAAGAAGAAGCTGGTGCTCGACGGCGAGCTCGTGATCGAAGTGGACGGCATCCAGGAGTTCGACCTGCTTTCACAGCGGATCCACCCGGCGAAGTCGCGCGTCGACATGCTCGCCGAGAAGACGCCCGCGTTCTTCGTGGCGTTCGACCTGCTCGCGGAGGCCGACAAGTCGCTGCTCGACCTGCCGTACGCGAAGCGTCGCGCGCGGCTGGAGAAGGTGATCAAGGACCCGGTCCAGCTCACGCCGATGACCGACGACCGCAAGGGCGCCGGCGGCTGGCTGAAGGGCCAGTCGGAGGGCGTCGTCGCGAAGGAGGCCGACGCCCCCTACCTCCCGGGCGAGCGCAAGGGCATGGTCAAGATCAAGCGCGTGCGAACGCTCGACGCGGTCGTCGCGGCGTTCCGCTTCGGCAAGGCGGAGAACACCGTCGGCTCGTTGATCCTCGGGCTCTACGACAAGAAGGGCGAGCTGCACGTCGTCGGGCACACGTCGGGCTTCAGCGCGAAGCAGAAGAAGGAATTGCTGCCGCTGCTCGAGCCCTACCGAACGGGCGAGCACGGGTCCGGCGGGCCCAGCCGGTGGAAGTCGGAGGAGGAGCTCATGTGGGAAGGGCTACGCCCCGAGCTCGTGTGTGAGATCGGCTTCGATCACATCACCGGCGACCGCATCCGCCACGGCGCGAAGTTCATGCGCTGGCGCGAGGACAAGGACCCGCGCGAGTGCACGATGGACCAGCTGCGCGCTTAGTCGTTCTTCTTCGCGCGGCTCGGCTGGACGCGCTTGGGCTCGCCCGGCATCTTCGGGTAGTCGGGCGGGTAGGGCATGTCCTCCAGCCCGCCCTCCTCGTCCCTTTGCCACATCTCGAGCAGCGGCTCGAGTGAGTGGGCCTTGTCGTCGATCGCCGCGTGGCGGTCGCCGACCTCGGCGAAGCGGGCCGGCATCGTCGCGACCGTGAAGTCCTCCGGTCGGACATCCGGCACTTCGTCCCAGTCGAGCGGAGCGGACACCGTCGCGCCCGGCTTCGGCCGCACGCTGTAGGCGGACGCGATCGTGCGGTCGCGGGCGTTCTGGTTGTAGTCGACGAACACGCGCTCACCGCGTTCCTCCTTCCACCACTTCGTCGTCACCTCGCCCGGCATCCGCCGCTCGAGCTCGCGGCCGAACGCGATCGCTGCGTGGCGGACGTCGGTGAACGTCCAGCGTGGCTCGATGCGCACGTAGATGTGGATGCCGCGCCCGCCTGAGGTCTTGGGGAACCCGGCGTAGCCGAGATCGTCCAGCAGCTTCCGCGCCTCCGCGGCGACGCGCGCCGCGTCCTCGTAGTCCGTGCCCGGCTGGGGGTCCAGGTCGATGCGCAGCTCGTCGGGATGGTCCACGTCGCCTGAGCGCACCGGCCACGGATGGAACGTGATCGTGCCCATCTGCGCGCACCACGCGACGACGGCGATCTCGCTCGGACAGATCTCATCCGCGTGCCGGCCGGAGGGGAACTGGATCCGCGCCGTACGCACGTAGTCGGGCGCACCCTTCATGACCCGCTTCTGGTAGAAGGCGTCGCCCTTCTTGCCCTCACGCGTGGTGAGCACGAACCCGGGCTGGACGCCCTTCGGCCATCGCTCGAGTGCCGTTGGCCGGTCGCGAAGCGCGCGCATGATCCCGTCCTCGACGGCCAGGTAGTACTCGACCACCTGGAGCTTCGTGACCTCCTCAGTCCGCTCGGTCGCGGGGAAGATCACGCGGTCGGGACTCGACACGCGCACCTCGCGTTCGGCGGCGTCCACGGTCACTGCTCCCGAGGCAGGCATTTGCGGGAAGCTTCCCAGGATGGCCTCGCTCGAGGTGATTCAGGCAGACATCACGCAGCTCGACGTGGACGCGATCACGAACGCCGCGAACACGCAGCTGCTGCACGGCGGCGGCGTGGCGGGCGCGATCCAGCGGGCCGCGGGCCCGGAGCTCGAGCGCGAGTCACAGGAGCGGGCGCCGATCGGCCTGGGTGAAGCTGTCGAGACGACCGCGGGCGAGATGCCGTCGCGCTGGGTGATTCACGCGGCGACGATGGAACTCGGCGGGCCGACCTCCGCGGAGATCATCGAGCGCGCGACGCGCTCGACCCTGCGGCTCGCCGAGAAGCTCGACTGCAGGTCGCTCGCGCTCGTCGCCTTCGGCACCGGCGTGGGCGGGTTCCCGCTCGACGAGGCGGCGCGGATCATGGTCGGCGTCGCCGGATCGCACGAGGGCGGGCTCGAGCGGATCGTCTTCGCCGTCCACGGCGTAGAGGCCGAGGACGCGTTCCGGGAGGCCGTCGGAGGCGGGTGAGCGGCGCGGCGGTCCTCGTGGCGCCCGACAAGTTCAAGGGCACCTTCACCGCGGCCGAAGTCGCGGCTGCGATCGCCTCCGGCCTGCGCGCGGCCGGGCGCGAGGCCGTAGAGCTGCCCGTGGCCGACGGCGGCGAGGGAACGGCCGCTGCACTCGGCGGCACGCCCGTGCCGACGACCCGCCCACGACGCGCTCGGCCGCCCCGTGGAGGCTTCCTTCGCCTGGCTCGACGACGGTGAGGAAACCGCGATCGTCGAGGCCGCCGCCGCGAGCGGACTGTGGCGCCTCACGACGGACGAGCTCGACCCACTTGCCGCCACGTCGGCCGGAACGGGCGAGCTGATCGCCGCCGCGATCGACGCGGGCGCACGGCATGTGATCGTCGCGTGCGGCGGGACCGCGACCGTGGACGGCGGCCGCGAGATGCTGGATGCGCTGGGCGAGGTTCCGCGCGGCACTCGCTTCACGGCGGTGTGCGACGTGCGCACACCCTGGGATCGCGCGGCGAGCGACTTCGGCCCGCAGAAGGGCGCCGACAAGGACGCGGTCAAGCGCCTGAGCGCGAAGCTCGCCCGCCAGGCACGCGCGATGAAGAAGGACCCACGCGGCGTGCCGATGACCGGCTGCGGCGGTGGCATCTCAGGAGCGCTGTGGTCCGAGCTCGGCGCGGAGCTGGTGGCCGGGCCGTCTTACGTGCTCGACGCGATCGGCTTCGACGATCACATGCGCCGGGCGCCGTTCGTCGTCACCGGCGAGGGGAAGCTGGACGAGTCGACGCTCGCGGGCAAGGCCGTTGCCGAGGTGGCGACGCGATGCCGCCAAGCGGGCGTCTGGTGCCACGCGATCGTCGGCGAGGACGAGCTCGACATGTTCGGACGCCGCGTGCTCGACCTCGCGAGCGTGCGGGAAGCGAGAGACCCGCGCGCCCTGCGGCGCGCGGGTCAAGAGCTCGCTTAGCGGGTCCCGGCCAGCGGGCGGAAGCCGCTGTGCTCGGGGGTGTGCTCCCAGTCCTCGTCGGACTCGGTGAGCACCGTCCGGCCGACCTGGAAGAAGCCGACCAGCAGAACGGCGGCCCCGATGATCGCCACGACGTTCTCGGCCATGGACGTGCCCACGGCAAAGACGATCGCGCCGATACCGAGCATCGCCGCGGTCCACGACTGGACCGCACGAGCGCGGTAGAGGCCTGCCGCCAGGAACAGCATCCCGACGGTGAACGCGTACGACATGACGAAGAACGGCAGGACCACGCCCGTCGTCTCCGTCACGCGCTCGAACAGGGCTGTCATCGCGGGCGCATCGGCCGGGCCAGCGGCGGCAGCCTGCCAGCCGACAAAGCCCTCCATCGCGACGATGCCCATGATGGCGAGCAGCCCGACCATGGCGAAGCCGCCACCCAGATGGCCGTAGGCGACCTCACGCTCGCGCAGCATGTGCATCAGGCCGAGGACGGCCGGCACGGCGAGCACGAGCGAGATGGCGACGATCAGGTGCGCCACGTACCACTCGTCCATGTTCGACGAGATCACGGCGAGTTGGTCAGCGACGTCGGTCTTGCTCTCCGGGTGGATGATCATCCCGACGAGGAGCAGGAGCGGCGCGCCGATCATGCACACGCCCGCAACGGTCTTGCGGAAGTGGTGCGAGTCAGACAGGCGTGACATCAGAACCTCCTTTGGGTTCCAACTGCGTTGCGGCCTATCTACACCGAGCTTGTGACGACGGTTACGAGCTACCGGGACTCTGCAAGCGCTCGTACAACGGCCTCGTAGAACCCCTCGCCGTTGGCGGCCTCGGTCACCTCGACGTTGTCGCCTGCGGGCTGCACCTTCGCGTTCGCGACCAGGAAGAAGCGGCCGACGTGCTCCGCCACGCCCATGTCCTCGACCGAGTCGCCGACCGCCATGCACTCCTCGCGCGCGTACCCGCGCGCGCGCATGTGAGCCGCGACCGCCTCGGCCTTCGATGCCCCGCGTGGGATCAGGTGATAGGCGTGCGGCGGGCCCTCCAGCCCGAGCAGCGTCTCCTTCGGCGAGATGTCGCCGTTGTCCACGAGCCGCAGGTTGTCCGGCAGAAGCGCGTTCGCCTCGTCGACGTCGACCAGCCCGCGGAGCAGATGCGAGAACTGACGATCGCGATGCCAAGGAGCGTGGGGCTCGAGCCGGCCCTCGTAGCGCTCGAGCAGTAGCCGAGGCGCGCCCGACTCGTCGATCTGCTGCCAGACCGTCTTGCCCTCCTGCGGCGTCAGCTCGCCGAGGTAGGTGTCCTCGCCGTCGAGGTGAAGGCCGCAGCCGACCTCGTAGATGTAGGCCGTCTGCCCGAGCAGCCGCGCGTCCTCCATCACCTGCGCCTTGCGCCGGCCCGACTTGATGACGACCTCGACGCCGGCGCGGTGGCATGCCTCGAGAGCGCGCGCGGGCAGCAGCGTGAAGTTGCCTTCGGCATCGCGGAAGAGTGAGGCTCCCCGGCCGAGGAGAGTGCCGTCCAGGTCCGTGTAAACGCAGCGAATCGCCATCGCGGCGGAAATTAGTTGACGCAGTCCGTTGGCGCTGAGACACTCGTTCGTAGGTGTCTTGGCTCCTGCGGTACACCTGGTGGCTCGCTCTGGTGGCTGCCTGCCTCGCCATTGGGGCCTGCGGCGGCGATGACGACGACGCCTCGTCCGAGGCCGCCGACACGCAAACGATCAGCTTCCAGGAGCCGGAGGACCCGGGCGAGGACCCGTTCACCCCGCCGGCGGACGTCGAGGGAGACGAGACCGTCGAGGTCCAGCAGCCGTTCGGCGGCAGCGGCTCGAACCGCGTCTGCGACCGCGACAAGCTGATCGAGTTCCTCGAGGCGAACCCCGAGCGCATGGCCGAATGGGCGCGCGTACTCGGCATCGAGCCGCAGATCAGCGCGGTGAAGAAGTACATCGCGAAGCTCCACCCGGTGACGCTGACCCGCGACACCCAGGTCACCAACCACGCGTTCACGAACGGGCAGGCCGTGCCGTTCCAGGCGATCCTCCAGGCCGGAACCGCCGTGCTCGTCGACGAGTACGGCGTGCCGGTCGTGCGCTGCTACTGCGGCAACCCGCTCGGCCCGGCCGTCTTCACGCCGGAGGCCGAAGTGCACCGGCTGCCCGCCCGACTACCAGCCGCCCAAGCAGTGCAAGTTCGAGCCCGGGCGGAGCTACGACAAGACCTATTACCGCAAGACGTACTACCCGAACGGCGGCTACGACGAGGTGTACATCTCGCAGCAGCAGTCCGGTCCGTACAAGGACTGTTACAAGGCGTATCCGGATCCGCCGGTGGTGACCGCGGTGAACATCTACGGACCGCCGCCCGAACCCGAGCCTGCGCCCCTGCCCGAACCCGCGCCCGAGCCGGCGCCGGCCCCCCGAGCCCCAGGGCCTCCAGTGCGACCCGCCGCGCTCGCAGCTCGAGGCCGAGCAGTGCGCCGAGCTGGAGGGCAACGCGCCCGAGCCCGCGCCGACCCGCCGCCGCCCCCGCCGCCCCCGACCGACATCTGCAACGACGGCCTCGACAACGAGGGCGAGCCGGGCCTGGTCGACGGCGACGACCCGAACTGCCAGTAGGCGAATCCTCGCTACCGGGGTCAGGCTTTAGCCTGACCCCCGATGCCCAACGACCGCCGCGAAGACGCCCTGGAGCGACGTGATCGAGGCGGGCCGCGGCGAGCAGCTCGTGCGCCAGGCCCGCTACGGCGCGAAGCCGGCCGAGACCACCGCGCTGCCTGACGAGCTCCATCCCGCCCTGCGGGAGTCGCTCGGCGGAGCGGGCATCGACGAGCTCTACTCGCACCAGGCCGAGGCGTTCGAGGCGGCGATGGCCGGACCGGTGATCGTCACGACCGGCACCGCGAGCGGCAAGTCGCTCGCGTTCAACCTGCCCGTGCTCGACACGCTCGCGCGCGACCCACGCGCACGCGCGCTCTACCTCTACCCGACGAAGGCGCTCGCGCAGGACCAGGCGCGGAAGCTCCACGAGCTGCGCGCGCCGTTCCTGCGCCACGCGATCTACGACGGCGACACGCCGAAGGAGGAGCGCCGCGCGATCCGCGGGCGGTCGAACCTGATCCTCACGAACCCGGACATGCTGAACGTGGGGGTGCTGCCCCATCACCGCAACTGGGGCGACGTGCTGGCGAACCTCGCCTGGGTCGTGGTGGACGAGGCTCACGTCTATCGCGGCGTGTTCGGCTCGCACGTCGGCAACGTGCTCCGGCGCCTGCGCCGGCTCGCGCGCGCGTATGGCACGCGAGCCGCGGTTCGTGCTGACCAGTGCGACGATCGGCAACCCGCTCGAGCTCGGCGAGCGCCTGACGGGCCTCGACCTCGGGCTGGTGGACCGCGACGGCGCGCCGCACGCCGAGCGCCAGGTCGTCATGTGGAACCCGCCGCTCATCGACGAGGACGCGGGCATCCGCGGGTCGGCGCTGTCGGAGGCGGCGCAGCTCCTCGCGGAGCTGATGCAGGCCGAGGTGCGCACGATCTGCTTCCTCAAGTCGCGCCGCGGGGTCGAGCTGATCCAGCGGTTCACGAAGCTCCGCCTCGAGGACGCCGGCCGAGCGGACTTGGCCGAGCGGATCGCGCCGTACCGCGCCGGCTACACGCCGACCCAGCGGCGCGAGATCGAGCGACGGCTGTCCGAGGGCGAGCTGCTCGCGGTCGTGGCCACCGACGCGCTCGAGCTCGGGATCGACGTCGGCGACCTCGACGCCGCCATATGCGTGACGTTCCCGGGCACGGTGGCGAGCCTGCGCCAGATGTGGGGCCGCGCCGGCCGCCGCCAAACCGGGCTGGCGCTGTACGTGGCCGGCGACGACGCGCTCGACCAATTCTTCTGCCGCCATCCCGACGAGTTCCTCGACCGGTCCGTCGAGCACGCGATCCTCGACCACGAGTCCGAGGAGATCCACGTCCAGCACCTGGTCGCGGCGGCATATGAGCTGCCGCTGACCGCGGACGATGCCGACACGCTCGGCCCGCGCTGGGAGCTGTACGCCGAGCGGTTGGTCGCCGAGGGGCGGCTGCGTGAGCGAGCCGGGCGCTACACGCCGCGCACAGACGAGTTCCCAGCCGGGCGGATCTCGCTGCGCTCGGCCGGGATCGATTCGATCGCCGTCGTCGAGGCGGACGGCGGCGAGCTGATCGGCTCGGTCGAGCTGGGCCGCGCCCACACGACGATCCATCCGGGGGCGGTCTACCTCCACATGGGCCAGAGCTACGAGGTGGAGGAGCTCGACCTGCGCGGCAGCCGCGCGCTCGTCCGGCCGTTCTCCGGCGACTGGTACACGCAGCCGAAGAAGGAGACGGAGACGTGGATCGAGGAGGTGCTCGACCGCCGCACCATCTACGGCGTCGAGCTCTCGTTCGGCGTGGTCTCGGTAACGGAGCAGGTGGTCGCGTTCCAGAAGAAGCGGGTGGCCGACCACGAGGTGCTCGACCTGCTCCCGGTGGACCTGCCCGAGCAGCAGTTCGTCACCCAGGCCCTCTGGTACGAGGTCCCCGACGAGCTCCTGCGCTCGGAGTTCCCGCTCGAGGTGCTGCTGGGGTCGCTGCACGCTGCCGAGCACACCCAGATCGCCGTCCTGCCGCTGATCGCCATGTGCGACCGCTGGGACATCGGCGGGCTCTCGACGAACTCACACCCGCAGACCGCACGGCCCACCGTCTTCATCTACGACGGCCACGCGGGCGGCGTGGGGATCACGCGGATCGGCTTCCGCATGTTCGAGACGCTCGTGGATGACGCGCGGCGCCTCATCGCCGAGTGCCCCTGCAAGCTCGGCTGCCCGTCGTGCGTCCAATCGCCGAAATGCGGCAATTTGAACGAGCCGCTCAACAAGAACGGCGCGCTCGAAGTGATGACCCGCATGCAGGCTGCATAGCTATTTGCAGGGGGAACGTATGGACAGACGTTCTAGCTCCGGGCCAGACGTAGAGGACTGGCGGCCGGGATGCCGACGCAGGGAGGGTGTTCCGCCGAACCTTCCAAAACTTCCTAGTCCTTTCACTGCTGCTGGTCGCCGTCCCCACCGCGTCGGCGGCCGATGGCACGGCTGAGGCCCCCGCCTACGGCGGCGCCGGCTACGGCGAGCTGGGAGCGCCTGACCAGGCGGTCGACCGCAACCCGGCGACCTCGATCCAGAAGCCCAAGCCGCAGCCAAGGGCGGACAACACGCCGCAGGCCACCGGGAGCGGCGGCCATCCCCTCCTCACCACGTTCGGCGTCGGCTCTCCGCGCCTGTATCTCTACGGCAAGGCCGCCTCGGTCAGCTTTCAGATCAACGACCGCGCCGACACGGTGTCGGTCCGGCTCGTCGTCGTGTCCGTCACGACCGGCGAGCGGGTTCGCATCATCGAGCTCGGCGACCAGGCCACGGGCGTCGCGCACAGCTACCGCTTCACCGGCCGCGAGGGAGGTGCGCTGCCCGCGGGCCGCTACCAGGTCCGCGTCCGCGCCCGGGACGGCGCCGGCAACTCACTCGTCCGGAGCGCCCACACAAGCGCGGTCGACGAGATCGGCGTCTTCCCCTACCGCTTCCCGCTGAAGGGCAACTTCCCCTACGGCGATCCGGGCTCGCGCTTCGGCGCCCCGCGCAGCGGCCACAGCCACCAGGGCCAGGACATCAGCGCCCCCGAGGGGACGCAGATCCGCGCGGCCCGCGGTGGAATCGTCAAGACCGTCGCCTATCAAGCTGCCGGCGCCGGCCACTACGTGGTGATCGACGGCGCAGGCCAGAACCGCGACTACGTCTACATGCACATGCTGACCGGCTCGGTCCGCGTGCACGAGGGGCAGCGCGTCAAGACCGGTCAGTGGATCGGCAGCGTCGGCAACACCGGCGCGTCCTTCGGCGCCCACCTCCACTTCGAGATCTGGAAGGGAGCGTGGTACGGCGGCGGCGAGCCGATCGACCCGTTCCCGTCACTCCGCCGCTGGGACCGCTGGTCCTAGCCAGCGGCCGCCTCAGCAGCTATTCGATCTTCAGTTCCAGCCGGCCGGTCAGGCCGTCGGTCGAGGCGCTAGCCGACGTAAGCAGGTCGCCGAGCGGCCCCGTGAAGAGGCTGCCGCCGAGTCCCTGGAGCCCGCCGGCAGCCATGCCGAGCACGGCGTTCGCGAGCTGCTCGGCATCGGCGGACGCGACGAAGGCGCCCTCCTGGCCCTCGGCATCGACGACCGGCCTGCTGGCCACCTGCGTGGCGGTCGGCAGGTCGCTGGCCACGATGAGCGCTTCCTCGGCAACGCCGAGCGCGTAGCGCTTACCGTCCTCCGTGGAGAGGGTGTAGTAGCGCCCACCCGCCTTGGCGATCGTGACGTCGTCCGAGAACTCGGGCAGCCCGTCCATGATCTTCGCCAGCGTGCGCTCGAAGGCAGCCGCGTCGTCGAGCTCCGCCCGCACGCCGAACTTGCCATCGATCGAGACCACGGCCGACACGTCGCCGGTGAGCTGGGCGATCACGTCCTGGTCGATGTCGACGCCGAGCCGCCGCCCGGCCTGTTGCTTCGCGCTCTCGACCTCGGCGAAGCCCGCGGGATCGACGACCTCGGCCGTGGCGAGCGCGAAGTTCACGATCTGCGCCGGGTCGCGCAACCCGAGCACGATCTCGGCGCTGCCCTCGTCACGCTCGAGCAGCTGCGGCGCCTCGCTGCCGCTCGCAAGCGGAAGGTCCTCATCGGCCAGTCCCTCGGGATCGGTGCGCACGGACCAGTCGAGCGCGACGCCGTCATCGGTGGCGTCGGCGCTCAGCCCGAACGTCTCGATGTGGTCGACCCACTCGACCTCGAGCGCCTTCTCCGAATCCGGCGAAGCGGCGAGCAATTCCTTGACGTTGGCGTACGCCTTGATCGGCGCGTCCTCGGGGAGATCCTCGAAGGCCGCGTCCAGGTCGTCCTCGGTGAGCCGGTCGTCCTCGCCGCGCTGGGCCAGGGCGTCCTTCAGCGTCTCCTCGCTGTCCGACAGCACGAGCACCTCGTCCTTGAGGGCGAACCAGGTGTCCTCCTCCTGGCCCTGGAAGACGTCGTAACCCTCGCTCTCGCCCGCGTCGCGGGCGTCCTCGGTCATGAGGTCCTCGAGCTTGCCGGCGTCCTCGGTCTCGATCGCCATGACGAACGGGGTATCCGACCCGCTGTCGATGAAGCTGGCGTTCTCGTCGGTCCCGATGACGACCTCGTTGCCGAGCAGCGGCTGCACGTCCTCCTCGAAGTCGAATCCCGCCTGGGAGATGCTCTGCTTCAACAGATCCTCGGCGCGGCCCGCGAACGGGAACTTGTCGAGGATCTCGCGCAGGTCGTCGTAGTCCTGGAGGTCCGTGGACGCGACCAGGGCGAAGCCGGCGTCCTCCGACAGGTAGCCGAGGGCCTCGTCGAGCGGCGAGGCCGCGTCGTCGTCCCCACCGCAGCCGGCGAATGCGATCGCGGCCGCGGCGACGAGGGCAGGGACTGCATGGGAGAGCCTGGGAGAGAGCATGGCGGCGATCCTAGCGACGCTGCGTGAAGGGGAATTGAGGCGTCTTGGCGCCTCGACCTTTACCATCGCGCTCTCGAAAAACTGGTTTGGGGTAACTGGGGGTTGCTGCCTTGCGTCTGACTTTCGCCGTCCTGGCTGCGTCTGTCCTGCTGATCGTTCCGGCGTCGGCAGCCGCCGGGCCGGTCGCCACGTCGATGCCGCAGTACCAGGCCTACGGCGCCGTGTTCCCCGATCCGCTCGCCGTCTGCCAGCAGAACTGCGACCCGGCCTCGCGAGGGCGCACCAACGCCACGAACCACATCCAGTGGCAGGAGTTCAACGACGCCATCACGTTCATGAACCAGAACGAGGACTGGCGGCGCTACATGGAGGTGCTGCCGCTCGACGGCAAGAAGGGCGAAGGAAGCGGCACAGAGGCGGGCAACGCCATGTGGCCCGGCAACAACCTGTCGAAGCTCGAGTGGACTCCCAAGGAGGAGTACCAGTCCGCAGGGCTGCCAACCACGGACCTCGGGCGACAGAAGTCAGACCTGATCGTCATCCGCGTGACTGATGAGAACGTCCCGGATGCAGACAAGAAGCGGTACGCGCTCTCACTTTCGATCCACGGCATCGAACGCGCCGGCGCGGAGGGCGGGATCCGTGCGATGGAGGAGATGGTCACCGCGGCCGCGGAGGGACGCGGCGAGGATCCGATCCTCCCGAAGGAGGTGCGCGAGAACGCACCCTCGTGGCAGGCGGCGCTCGCGAACACGATCGTCTACTTCACGCTCCCGAACCCGGACGGCTGGCGGCGAGGGTCGGTCGGCGACACGGAGAAGGGCCCCGGGGTCTTCTTCCAGCGCTACAACGGCAACGGGATCGACCCGAACCGCGACTGGCCGGACATCGGCTACACGTTCCGCCCCTACAGCGGAGCCTCCGAGCCCGAGACGCGCGCGTTCATGAACTTCTACCGCCAGGTCGAGGAGCGCGGCGGACAGTTCGCGGCCGGCGACGACCTTCACGGACAGCCGTTCGCGGACGCGCTCTCGTACACGCTCATGCCGCACGGACGGCACGACATCGACAAGGACTACCGGATCCGCGAGGCGTCGAAGCTGATCAACCGTGCGCAGTACGAAGCGACGAAGTGGTCGCCGTACATCATCGAGAACGACCAGGAGGCCACGGTCTGCGAGGACACCCTCGGCGCCACTTGCGACGCCATCTACGCGCAGACGTGGGGCTCCGTCTACGACACGATCAACTACACGACCACGGGCGACGTCGGCAGCTGGTTCGACTCGCGCCTCGGCCTGGGCGCGGACGGGATCGACAACGAGATGTCGTTCTCGCACCTCGACCGCAACATCGCCTTCGAGCCCCACGGCGAGCAGCTGCACGTCGCGGGCAACAAGGCGATCATCTATTCGCACATCGCCGACATCCTGCGTCCGCCCGGAACGGCCTACTCGGTCCCCGGTGAAGAGCGGCTACGTGCCGAACACCCGCCTGTCCCGCACGGAGTCGCAGGTCCAGCCCGGTCCGCCGCCCGGAACGACGGCGCAGGACGACATCCCGTCCACGCCAGGGACGCCTGGACCCGAAGGAAGCGTCTTCGAGTTCGAGGTCGAGCGCGACGCCGACACCTTCAACGGCGGCATGCGGGTGGATGTCACCGCGTCCAACGTCCAGGGCATCGGCAGCGGCATCGCCACGCTGGAGGTCCAGTGCAGGAACTGCGACGACCACGTCGGCGTCGTGCAGGACGACGACTGGATCACGGTCGCGGAGGACTACAACCAGGGACTCGGCTACGCGCAGGCCGGCCTGACGGCGGCGGTCAACCGGCCCAAGAGCCGCCTCGGCGATGACCAGATCCAGTGGCGCGCGGTCGTGAGCGCTGAGGGTGGAATTCCGTCCTTCAGCGTCGACTTCACCTCCGACCCGGCGACCGCCGACGGCGCAACGGGTGGCGATGAGCCGCCATTCCTCGCCGGCTACGACGTGGCGAACACGGACTTCTTCAGGGACCTGAACGGCGACGCCCAGGCGGCGAACGACGAGTTCGACCCGATCGATCCGGCGAAGGTCATCTCCGGCGAGCAGTCGCTCGACTCGTTCCGGACGATCGTCCTGGCCGATGAGGCGCTGCCCGGCTACACCGGCGCGTACAAGGGCCAGGCCGCGCCCACCGGTGGCCCCACCGCCGACTTCACGTTCCCGAACGATGAGCCGACCACGCCTGGGCAGACGGCGGACGGCTGCACGCCGGCCGCCACGAATGCCGAGGCCACCGACGAGCACACATTCACGATCGGGCCGAACGAGCTCAACCGGTCGTTCACTGCGACGATCGAGTGGTCTCAGCCGACCAACGACTGGGCGCTGGCCGTTTTCCGCGTCGAGGGCGGCAAGCGCGAGCTGGCGGGCTCCACCGACTCGAACCCGCCGGGCACCGTAGAGACGCTCCAGATCCAGCTCCCCCGCCCGGGCGAGTACGTCATCGTCGCGATCAACTGCGTCGCGGCCGCGGCCGCCGACCCGTTTACAGGGACGGTGACCTTCGAGCCCGAGCCGCCGCCGCCCGCGAGCACGTACACCGTCGAGCAGAAGGACGCGTGGATGGCGCAAGCTGCGCAGCTGGGTCGAGGGCGGCGGAAACCTCGTGCTCACCGACGGGGCACTGAAGGCGGTGGCAGAGCTGACGAGCGTCCCCGGCAGCGCGATCAACGAGCGCGTCGTCTACGTCGGGCAAACGTCGTTCCAGGTTTGCGACACGTTCAACGACGACGGCACGTGCGAGACGAAGGAGACGCTCGACGATCCGCTCGCGAAGAACGTGGACCAGCTCGGCTCACGTTTCAACACGGGGATGAGACGCCAGACGTACGAATCGACCCCGATTGGCTTTGCGATCCAGGGCGCCGACGGCGGCGATGCGTCATTCGCGCGCCAGTTCGACATCACACAGCCTGACGTGGACGGGGGCCGGCGGCCGTGCAGTCGGCGGCTCAGCGAACTCCGGCGCGCGCGACGCGGCGGCCGTTCCGGAGCGGTCGACGCTCGGCGAACTCGCCGTCGGCCAGGGCAAGATCCGGATCCTCGGCGCGCTTCTACCGCAGCCGAGCGACGAGTACGACCACCCGCTCGGCCTAGAGCCGTACGCGGTCACCTACACGGGCTACATCCTGTTCTGCAACCTCGTCGACTGCCAATACGAGCGCAAGTCGCGCCCGGCGCTGCCGAACGAGCCCGCTCCGCCCGGCCCGGTGAACGTCGGCTTCGGTGCGAGCCTGAAGACGCCGCTGCTCGCGAGCACGAGCACGCGGAACGGGCGCAGGGTCCCGGTTCGCATCCGTGCGAACGGGAGGAACCAGATCGACTACCTGCAGCTCCAGTACCGGCGCACCGGCCGCGGGACGAACCGGACGTTCACGCATCTCCGGCCGCGGATGAGCCCGAGCGTGAAGAAGTATCAGGTTCAAGCGGGGCAAGATCGGCGAGACGTATCTGCTGCGCATCCGTGCGGTCGGCAAGAGCGGCATCACGAGCGACTGGCAGTACGCGCGCATCGTGTTCCCGTACGACGACCGCGGCAAGAAGCGCCAGTACTCGTCGGCCTGGACGCGAGTCACGAGCCGGCGCGCGTGGCGTGGCGGCTACACGCAGACCTCGGAACGCGGCGCGACGCTTCGCTTCAGGACGCGTGGCGGCGGCCGCGTGTACCTGGTCGGCCGCACCGGGCCGAACGGCGGCAAGGCGGTCGTCCGCGCTCGCGGCGGCGAGCGGCGAGTCGTCTCGTTCCGCTCGAAGCGCGTGCGCCACCGGCGCGTCGTCGCGGTCATCAACCGCACCGACAAGCGCTCACTGCGGTTCAGGCTGCGAGTGCTGCGCGGTGTCGTGTCGTTCGACGGACTGGCAATCCGCCGCCGCTAACAGAAGACCCGGCACGGGTACATGCGCCACGCGCGCAGGTCCCCGTGCCGGTCGAACAGATATCCGCCGTCGCCGATGCCGCGGCGTCGTTTCACGTTCTCGAAGATCGGATCGGGCAGTCCCCAGTGGAACGTCCTTGGCCTGTCGCGGCCGGGACCGATGCGCACGCGAATCGACCTGCCCGGCGGGATGACCGCGCCTCGGCGGAACCTGTACCGGCGCAGCGCCGAGTCACGGACCCACCATCCACGTAGCCCGACCGGATTGACGGGGTCGCCGTTCTTGATCCGGATCCACTCGCCGTTCGGATGGGCGCCGTCAGAGCCCTTGGCATCCCACCTGACCCTGACGGTGAGCGGCGCGGCTTGGCGCGGCCCCGTGCGGCAGGCGCTCGTGTTCCAGATCCGCCGGCCGGCAAGCGATGCGAGCTGGGCGAGCTTCGAGTAGCGCTTGTTCCACGCCCACTCCTTGCGGTTCGGGTCCCAGAGGCCGTGGCCCTCGCGCATGAGGACCGCGCCGGCGTCGTGCCACCGCCCGTCCTGGCGGAACGCGATCGCGCGCCGCAGGCGGCCGCGCGGGCCCTGCGTCATGCTGTCGCGCCGCCGCGCCGCAAGCCGGATCTTGCGCCGCTTGTTGCGCGGGCCCTTGAGCAGCCGCTCGAGCCGCTCGGCGGCGGCGCGCGCGTGGCAGGCGCCGCGGCGGCCTCGGCCGACGCGGCTGTAGCTCGTGAGCTCCATCGCCTGAACCCCGGTCATGCGAACGTCGCGCCGCTCCGACCAGCGCCCGTTCTGTCTGACGCGCACGTTGACGGTGTCGCCGTCCGCGACCTGCATCACCTTGCCGGTCCAGACGTAGCACGTCGGCCGCTTGATCCCAGGTATGCAGGGACCGCGCCGTGCCTCAGCCGTAGGGGCAAGAAGCAGAAGCGCGAGCAGCAGGCCCGCGAGTGCGTGGAAGCGCGTCCGGCGCATCTGGCCGGCGGAGGTTAGGGGACGGCGCTAGACGCGCGGGCAGCGGGCGCCGCCCCAGCGGTCACACACTACGGGCGCGCCGAGCGGATTCCGCAGTGTTACGGCGTCCTTCCTGTCTGCGAAGAGGGAACCGTTGAAGCCCCAACCCTTCACGAACTGCGTATCCGCGTTCGGGTTCTGGTCGACGACGAGCGTGATCGCCTCGCCTGCCTGAAGGACCGTGCCGCGTGCGAACTCGTAGAAGTAGGGCGCGCTCTCCACCTCGTACTCCGACAGGTCGATGGGCCCACTCGACTTGTTCGCGATCTGCGCAGACTCCGGGCTCGTCTTGTTCACGGTGAAGTCCACCTTGCCCTTGAGCGGCTCCGCGCAGTCGACGTAGCAGGGGTACAGCTGCCACGCACGCGGGTCACCGTCCGGGTCGAACAGGTACCCGCCGTCGCCTATGCCCTTGGCGCCGCCGACGACGTTCTCGAAGACCGAACCGCGCAACCCCCAGTAGAAGGTGCTCGCGTCGTTCTGTCCCCTCCCCACGTGGACCTCGATCGACCCACCGGCGGGAACGGTGGTCCCTTGGCGGAATTTGTAGCGGCGATCGAAGCTGTCGCGCACCCACCAGCCGGCGAGGGAGACGGAATCGGAAGAGTCGGTGTTGCTGATGCGAACGAACTCGCCGTTCACGTTCCTCCCGTCCGCTCCGTCGGCGTTCCACTTCACCTTGAGCTCGAGTCCGCTCGCCTGCGCCGGGCCGGCTCCGCACGAGTCCGTGTCCCACAGTCGCGCGCCCCGGCTCGCCGCCTGACCCGCCAGCTTCGCGTAGCGCTTGTTCCACGCCCACTCCCTGGGGTGGGGATCCCACAGCGCGTGGCCCTCGCGGATCAGAATCGAGCCGACGTCCGTCCAGCCGCCTCCCTGTTTGAAGGCGATGCCGCGCAGCTGGCCCCCGCTCCTGAGGGCGGCAAGGCGGACGGTCTTCGTCCTGATCAGCTCCTCGAGCCGCTCCGCGGCCTCGACGGAATGGCACTCACCCTGCCGCCCCGACTTGCGGCCGAACGCGGTCAGCTCCATCGCCTGCACGGCGGTGAGGCGGACCTGCGTGGGCTTCGACCAGCTCGACCCCTGCTTGATCTTCGCCCTGACGGTATCGCCGTCGGTGATGCCCACGACCTTCGCCGTCGACAGCTGACACTTCGGCTGCTTCTGGCCGGGAAGGCACTCGCCGCGCGCTGCGTCAGCGGCAGGGGCGAACAGGCCGGCAACGAGGATGGGTGCGACCAGTACTAGTGGAAGTGCGAGTCTGCGCTTCTTGCGCATCTGAACGTCTGCGTTCAGCGTAAGGCAACTCCGCGAATCTCGCGCGAGTTCAGCCCTTCTCGATGAGCTCGATTCGGTAGCCGTCGGGATGTGCGCAACAGCTGGGAGCCCTGGCACTAGGAACACGCGCGATACTGCGCGGGCGATGTCGCAGGAGAACGTGGAGACTTCATTGCGCGCGGCTCTACGAGAATTCCTGGCCAGGCCGGAGACGGTTGCTGAGGCCTTGAGATCCTGGAGTTCGTCGATCCAGAGGTCGAAATCCGGCAGACCGCGTCCGATCGCTGAACTCGGGGGAACATTCGACGGTTATCGAGGGGCTGGCGCAGTCCGCCCGCGAGGTGTTCGAGTCTGGACGAGGACTTTCGTCAGCTTCGTACCACGTGGAGATGCTGACGCCGGCGATCAGGTCGTCGCCATCGTGGAGGTTCGCGGCACGGGCAGGGAGAGCGGCGCGGAAGTACAGCAGACGATCGTCGCCTGTTTGGGCAGCTCCGGGCCGGCAAGGGATCGTCGGCTGCGCGTCTACGTCGAGCCAGCGAAGGCCCTCGAAGCCGTGGGGCTGCGGAGTAGCTCGCCGTTTCCGGGCTAACGCAACCCCTAGCACTAGGAACACGCGCGATACTGCGCGGGCGATGTCGCAGGAGAACGTCGAGATCGCCCTGCGGGTCTTGAACGCGTACAACGCGGGGGACTTCGCCCCTATGCGTGAGATGTACGACCCGGCCGTTGTCATGCACCACCTGGAGGGCTGGCCAGAGGCTGGACCGTCCGTTGGGCGTGATGCGGTGGTGCGCTCGTTGGAGATTCTTCGCGAAGCCTGGAGCCGGGACAGCTTGGAAGTGATCGGTGAGCCCGTCGATGTCGGCAACCGGGTCCTCGTGCGAGCTGTATGGCATGTGTCGGGAGAGATCCCGGATCAGACGATGGGGTTCAGCGTGATCCTCACCTTCCGTAAGGGCAAGGTCATCACGCAGGAGTACTTCTGGAACCACGATGAAGCCCTGGAAGCCGTAGGGCTGCTCGAGTAGCGCCGTACCGGGCTAACGCAACCCCTGGCACTAGGAACACGCGCGATACTGGGCGGGCGATGTCGCAGGAGAACGTCGAGATTGTCCGTGCGCCTTCATTGACGCGTACGACCGCCGAGATATCGAGACTCTTGGCGACCTGGTTCCCGAGACTATTTGCTCTCACATGCGCCTCGGCTGGCCGGGGCGCGCTCGATACCGCTTCGACGAGATGCGGGAGCTTTCGCGCGGCCTGACGTCTATGACGCCCTCAGCGAATACTCCACTGGTGCCGGAGCTTCGCTACCTCGGCGACTTGTGATCGTCACGCTCGGGCAAAGCTTCACGTTGTGGAGGGAAGCGACGCCGGGCCGAGTCCCATCTGGCACGTCTGGCCGACTTAGGGCACGCAAGGCGATCCAGCATGGACCTTTAACGTCGAGCAAGACGCCCTCGAAGCCGCCGGACTGCCGGAGTAGGTCGCCGGGACGTCAGCCCTTCTCGATCAGCTCAATTCGATAGCCGTCCGCATGGCCCATACACCTGGGAGCCGTCGCACTGAGGGCATGGGTTGCTCGACGCCGCCAAGTTTGGCGTTAGATCGCGAGCTAGATGCCGGCAGGCGAGTTTTCATGATGCACGTAGGCCTCTCCATCGCGATCTAGCCGCCTGGAGGGGTTCCAGAGGCTGAGCAGATGGGATAGAAGCGGTGGTTGCGCAGTTGACTCGGCACCTCTCCTGCTTCACGCTGCGATTCGGGACGATACCGACTGGGAGTCCGCATCTGGGAGGGCCCGTCCGTCGATGCGGTCCACGGCGCTGGTGCGACATCCCCCTCGATGCCGCCAGTCTGCACGTGAATCAGTTCCGGGATGGAATTGTGATCCGATGGCCCGTCGTACGCGGGAGAGCGAAGCTCTCGAGGCCGAACGGCGTGCGTGGAGTAGTTCGTCCGTCTGAGGCCGAAGCGCCGTACGAAGCCGCCCGGAGCGCCCTCCCTAGCTTCTTCCTCTCGATTATCTCAATTCGATAGCCGTCCGGATACCGGCGATACTGCGCGGGCGATGTCGCAGGAGAACGTCGAGATACCGTGCGCTCGGCTCTATGAGCATCTGGATCACGGCGATCTCAGCTCGACGGACTTCTTCGACGCCGATGCCGAGTATTCGCGCATCGGCTCTGCAACGCCGGGCATGGAGGGGCGGTGGCTCGCGCTTCGACGGCATGAGGGCCGCGATGCGCGAGTACCTCCGGGCCTTGGCGGACCTGCGCATCGAAGCCGAGCGATCATCGATCTCAGGGAGGGCCGCGTCAGTGCTCCGGGCACACTGCATGTGGCATGAGAGCGGTGGCCCTATCGAGCACGAAAACGAGACCTGTTCACTCTGCGCGACGGCAAGATCGTGCGCAAGCCTACTCGAACCGCGGCGACGCCATCGAAGCCGCGGGCTGTCGGAGCAGCCCGAGCTTCAGCCCTTCTCAATCAGCTCGATTCGATAGCCGTCCGGGATCGCGCACGAAGCACAGGCGCGAGCCGCCCTCGCGCACCGTGTACGGCGGCTTCTCGGGCTCGATGCCCACTCCGGCGAGCCGCTCGAGCGTCCCGTCCATGTCGTCGACCGTCAGCGCGATGTGGTTGTAGCCGGTGCCGAGCTCGTACGAGTCGACGCCGTGGTTGTAGGTCAGCTCGAGCCGTGCGCCGTCGCCGGGCAGGCCCATGAAGACGTTGATCGCCTCGTCGCGAATCGGAAACCGCCCCGTCTCCTCGAAGCCGAGCTTCTCGTAGAAGGACACGGAACGGTCGATGTCGCCGATGCGGTAACAGGTGTGGATCAGCTCGGACATGAAAGAAGACGCTACCGCGACGTGTAGCTTGGTGTGTGGTGAAGCTCGCCATCGCGGTTGCCGCCGCAGCTGCTCGCACTTCCCCTCGCCGCCCAGGCCGTCGGCCGCTGCGGCGACCACGTCTGGTGCGACACCAACCTCTCGCCTGACGCGCGCGCCTCGCTCCTGCTCGCCGAGCTGACGAACGACGAGCGGGTCTCACTGCTCGGCGGCGACGATCTCCAGGGCGTGCTCGGCGCCGAGGGCACGCACACCGGCACGAGTGACGGCATCCCGCGCGTCGACCTGCCGACCACCTACTACACCGACGGCCCGGTCGGCGTCCGCTCCGGGCAGGCGACCGCGATGCCGATCCCGATGGGGCTCGCAGCGACGTTCGACATGAAGCTCGCACGCCTGCACGGCCTGACGATCGCGACCGAGGCGCGCGCGAAAGGCAACGACGTCGTCTACGCGCCGACGGTGAACATCCTGCGCACGCCCCTCTGGGGGCGCGCCTTCGAGACGTTCGGCGAGGACCCGTATCTCAGCGGACGGATCGGCGTCGGCTGGATCCGGGGCGCCCAGTCCACCGGCGTGATCGGGAACGTCAAGCACTACGCGGCGAACAACCAGGAGGGCGCCGGCGCACAGGCCGACGAGAGCCGGCCCGGCCAGCCGGTCGGCCCGCCCGCCACCGAGGGCAACCGCCTGACCGTGAACGTCGTGGTCGACGAACGGGCGTTGCGCGAGATCTACCTCCCGCAGTTCGAGATGGCCGTGAAGGACGCGAAGGTCGGCTCGGTGATGTGCGCGTATCCGCGCGTGAACGGGGCGTACGCGTGCGAGAACGGCGTCCTCCTCCAGGACGTCCTCCGCGACGACTGGGGCTTCAAGGGCTACGTGCTGGCCGACTACGGCGCGGCGAAAACGACGGCTCCCTCCCTGAACAACGGCCTGGACTTCGACCCGTGGCCGGGCATCTCGTACAACCCGGCGAACGTGAACGCGGCGGTCATGAGCGGCCAGGCGGACTTCGAGCGCGTGAACGAGCACGTCCACGCGATCCTGCGCACGCTGTTCGCCTACGGCTTCTTCGACCGCGACGCGTACGTCTACGACGACAACCAGATCGATAAGCAAGCGAACCTGCGCGCCGCGCAGCTGATCGAGGAGGCCGCGATCACGCTCCTGCGCAACAAGCGCAAGACGCTTCCGCTCAAGGCGAACAAGCTCGAGTCGATCGCGCTGATCGGGCGCAACGCGGACGAGTTCACGACGGGCGGCGGCTCGGCGAACGTGCGCCCGTTCGAGTTCCAGTCGCCGCGCGCGGCGATCGAGGAGCGCGCCGGCGAGGGCGTCGATGTGCGCTTCGACGACGGCAGCGACCCCGAGCGCGCGGCCGCCCTCGCACGCGCGTCGGACGTGGCGATCGTCTTCGCCGCCGACTACCAGACGGAGTTCATCGATCGTCGCTGCCTCAGCCTCCAGTGCCCCCCGTGGAACGGCGACCAGGACGCGCTGATCGAGGCGGTCGCCGACCAGAACGATCGGACGATCGTCGTGCTCGAGACCGGCGGGCCCGTCCTGACTCCCTGGCGTGGCAAGGTCGCCGCGATCCTGGAGGCCTGGTACCCGGGCTCGGGCGGCGGGCCGGCGCTCGCGCGCGTCCTGTTCGGCGACGTCGATCCCGGAGGGCGGCTGCCGGCGACGTTCCCGCGGAGCGAGGAGGACTACCCGTATCACGGCGACTCCGAGGCGTACCCGGGCGTCGGGGAGCAGGTCGAGTACAAGGAGGGCGTCTTCGTCGGCTACCGCTGGTTCGACACGGAGGGCCTCAAGCCGGCCTACCCGTTCGGCTTCGGGCGCTCGTACACGAAGTTCCGCTACGGCAAGCTGCGGATCCGTCGCCGCGGACAGGACGCGGCGACCGTCTCGTTCACGGTCAAGAACGTTGGCCGCCGAGCCGGCATCGAGGTGCCGCAGCTCTACCTCGGGCTGCCCTCCACTGACGTCGAACAGCCACCGGCGCAGTTGAAGGACTTCCGCAAGCTGACGCTCGAGCCGGGGCAGCGCAAGCGCGTCCGCTTCCGCATCGACCCGCGCGACATCTCCTACTGGAACGTGGACGCGGACGGCTGGCGAATCGCGCGCGGCTGCTACCAGGTCGTGATCGGCCGCTCGTCACGGAACGTCGCGCTCATCGCCGAGGAATCGTTCCGCGGCGGCCGCTGCGGCTGACCGACTGTAGGTAGCGCGCCGCTGAGGCGGGCGATGGGCGCGCACCCGTCTGGGGTGTATGCGGCAGCGCCAATCCGCTTTCTTGAGCGAAGTTGGCGCATCTCGACGGATGTTCGATCTCGCAATTTCCGGCATTTGTCGATGGCCGGGGGGCGTGCTCGAATCGTCCCCACCGGCGGCGCCCCCGGCAGAGGTACTTAACCCACGCTTCGGGCACCCGACGCCCCCTGGCTCCAACGGCTTCGGCGTGGCGCTCGACAGGGTCACCGGCCTGAGGAATCAGCGCGTGCTCTGGAAGGAGCTCGCCCAGCGGGCCGTTGCCTGCTCCGAAAGCTCGCCCCTCGCGGTAGTGGTGCTCGACTTCGACCGCTTCGAGGAGGTGAACGAGCGGTACAACCGCTCGGTCGGCGACCAGGTGCTGCGGGTGTGCGCGGAGGCAGCCAGGGCTGAGGCGCCGTCGGCGAATCTGGCGTTCAGGTATCGCGACGACGAGCTGGTGCTGCTCGTGCCGGGCGACGAGGAGGACGGCGGCGAGGTCGCCGAGCGCGTGCGCGACCGGATCGCCGCGCAGAACACGAAGCTGCCGGCGGTCACCGTCTCCGTCGGCGTCGCGGTGCTGCGCGCTCCCGTGGAGCCCATCGTCGCGCTCGCCAAGGCGGGCCCCGCTCTTCAGGCGGCCAAGCGCGCCGGTGGCAACCGCGTCGTGCTGACGACGGAGCTCGGCCGTAACGACCAGAACGGCAACGGAGCAACGGCCACGTCGAGACGAATGGGAATGGCAACGGGAACGGCAACGGGCATCACGACGGAGAGCGCACCGCCCGCAGGGCGGCACTCGCGGTGGCAGTCGCATCGCTCGAGGCGCGCGACCGGGCGACGGCCGCCCACTCGGAAGACGTCGTCACGCTGTGCGAATCGATCGGCTCGCGCCTCGGCCTGACCGACGAGCAGCTCGATCGGCTCGCTGGCCGCCGCCCAGCTGCACGACGTCGGCAAGCTCGCGATGCCGACCGAGATCCTGGACAAGCCCGGCCCGCTCGACGACGACGAGTGGGAGATCATCCGCGAGCACACCGTGATTGGGGAGCGCATGCTCCGCGCGGTGCCGGAGATGGGTGCCGTGGCGAACATGGTCCGCCACTCGCACGAGAGCTGGGACGGAAGCGGGTATCCGGACGGCCTCGCCGGCGAGGAGATCCCGCTCGCGAGCCGGATCATCCTGTGCGCCGACGCCTTCCATGCGATCCGCTCCGATCGTCCGTACAGGGCCGGGCGGACCGCAGACGAAGCGCTCAAGGAGGTCCAGGCGAGCGCCGGAAGGCAGTTCGACCCGCGCGTCGTCGAAGCGCTCGTGGCCGTGGCGCGCGACGTGCGCCGTGCAAACCGCGCGGCACTGCCGCGACCGCGCCGGCTGGCGGCGCTGCTCGCGGCCCTCGCGGTCGGCGGTGGCAGTACCGCGTACGCCGCGTCGGACGACGTCCGTCATGTCGTGAGCGACGTGGTGGACAAGGTGGTGCCGGGTAACGCGCTCAAGACCGCCGAAGCCGAGGCAGCCGAGGACTTCTCGCTCCGTCCAATCGAAGAGGTACCCGAGATCGTCCCGGTAGCGGTGCTGACGCCCGACCTCGAGTTCCCCGCCCTGCGCAACGTGGCCTATGACGTCCCGACCTATCGCGGCCAGTCCGACGACGGCTTCTCGACGGTCGCGCTCCTCGACAGCGAGGGCCTGCTCGACCTGGCCACCGAGCGGCGCAGCCACCCAGTCGCACCGGAGAGCCCTCCTACGCCCGAGCCCCAGGCAGCGTGGCCGGCGCCCGCGACGCCCGTCGTTGCCGTGCCCGTGCCGGCCGCTCCGGTGACGCCGTCACTGCAGCCCGTCACGGCCACTGCCCCCGAGCTCCTCCCGGTCGCCGAGTTCACCGACCCAGTGCCTGACGAGACTCGCAAGCCCACCTCGAACGACGACAAGAAGCCCGAGCATCCGAACGGGGGGTCGCCTGGGCAGGAGAAGGACAAGGAGAAGGACGAGCAGCCGTCGTTCGAGGACGAGACCCAGACAGAGCCGCAGGACGACCAGCCGCAGGACGACCAGCCGCAGGACGGACCGCGGCAGAGGACACGACGAAGACCGCCGGCGAGAAGCGAGCAGGAGCCTCCGCGGACGAAGACCGCCGCCGGAGGACCACGAGAGCAGCCGACGAGGTGGCCTCCGCTGGACGAGCAGCCCGACGAGGTCGAGACCGTCCGCGACGACGCCGGCGGACGAGCAGCCTCCAGCTGGACGAGCAGCTGGCGGAGCTCGAGACGGCCAGGACGAGTCGGCAACCACACCGGCCGCCGAGGACGAGCCCGAACAAGAGCCCGAGCAGCCGGCAGCGCACGACGACGCAGACGCCAACGAGCCGCCCGCCGACAAGGCCGACCACCCCGTCAAGCCCGACCACCCGGAGCATTCCGAGAAACCCGACAAGCCCGAGGACCCGCGCGCCCCCGCGACCAGCGTCGTCAGCCCGGCACCGAGCATCGAGACGCCGACCGAGAACATCTTCATCCCCGGCGAGTCCGAAGAGGAGCCGCCGGCCTTCGTTCCGCCAGCGGAGATCGAGTCCGTCCCACCGCAAGGCAGCAACGCGCCTCTCCCGACGCTTCCACCCACTCGCCCGCCTGAGGACGTGCCGGCCCCGGAAGCGACCGAGACTCCGACGACCGAGTAGTCAGGTCGCACGGGCGGCGATCGCCACCACGGCTACCATCTCCCCGCGCGCGGCGAGGTAGCTCAGTTGGTAGAGCACACGACTGAAAATCGTGGTGTCGCCGGTTCGATTCCGGCCCTCGCCATCCCAGGCTCGGCCCCGAACGACCGGCGACGTCGCTCGGCCTCCGGCCTCCCATCCGGTTCGATTCCGGCCCTCGCCATTACCCGACGCGGTACTTCACGTGAGTCACGCCGGGCGCCTCGATCGCCCGGACCAGCTCCAGCTTGATCTCAGGGCCGACGCCTTCGAACAGCCTCGCGCCGCCGCCAAGCACGATCGGCGCCACATGCAGGTCGAGCTCGTCGAGGAGTCCCGCTGCCAGGTACTGATTGATCGCATCGGCTCCGCCGCCGATCATGACGTCCTTCCCACCGGCTGCGGCCCTCGCCTGCTCCAAGGCCGACTCGATGCCGTCGGTGACGAAGGTGAACGTCGTGTCCGAGAGCGTGAGCGGTTCGCGCTCGTAATTCGTGAGCACGAACACCGGCATGTGGAACGGCGGGTCGTCGCCCCACCATCCGTTCCACGGATCGTCGGGCCACGGTCCTGGCCCGCCGCCGAACTTCCCGCGGCCCATGATCTCGGCGCCGACGTTCGCGAGCGACTCCTCCATGACGGCGGTGCTCGCGTTCACGTCCCCGCCCTCCTTGCCGTGGGGCTCGCGCCACGCCTTTAGGGCGACGACCCAGTCGTGCAGGCTCTCGCCGCCCTCGCCGAGCGGCTCGTCCTTGCTCTGATTCGGACCGGCCACGTAGCCGTCCGCGGACACTGAAATGTGGGCTCTCAATTTGCTCATGTCGGTATGACTGCTCCTGTGATTCAAACTCATCGAGTCACAGCAGCGTTGCTCATCGCGACGGCAGCGCGCCCGCATCGTGTACTGAGTCAGTGCACGAGCGCCTTCAGCCCGATCAACGCCGCGCCGATCAACGCCACCCCCGTCGCCTTCAGAAGCGAGTTGAGGCGGCTGTTGCCCGAGAGGCGCGCGCCCGCGAATCCGTACAGCCCGATGAGGCCGAGCCCCGCCCACTTCGCGACCTCGAACGCCGTCTCCTCGTCGAGGACGTCAACGGCGGCGAGGACGAAGAACACAGTCGGAAACGCGACCCCGAACGTGACCGCCGCGATGTCGCCTGCCAGATGCGGCAACTCCGCACGGCTGGCCTTCCTGCGCCCCATCGCCTCGAACCCGATCACCTCGCTGTAGAGCTCCGCCAGCGCGACGGCCACCGCCGTTCCCAGCAACGTGGCGATGACCGATCCCACGCCGGGCGAATGCGTCTCCAGCGCAACGATCAGCGCCAGCCCGATGATCGCGCCGTAGATGACGCGCGAGACCTGGCGCGATGCGAGGTGGGCGAAGATGAACCGCCGGATCGGGCCACCCGGGAACGGTGCGACGGCCGCGTCGTGTTCAGCGGATTGCACCACGCGCGAAGTACCCTAAGCGCGGCGTGAGGCTGGGGGTATGCGTTGCGGCGATGGCGGCGGTTCTTGCGACCGCGTCGTCCGCTGCCGCCAACGTCGGCGGCGTGCCGGAGGGCACCATCGGCGCCCGCGACGTCATGCTCGTCGCGAACGCGGAGGGCGGGACGGTCGACATCGTGGACGCGCGCCGCCCGCGGGTGCTGAGGAGCATCGACATCCTGCCCGACGGGCCCGAGCCCGGGCTGACGGACAACCCGACGCAGGCGCATCTTCGGGCAGCAGATGGTCGAAGCGGCCGGCGGCAAGAACTTCGCGCAGGACCTGGACGTGTCGCCGGACGGGCGCACCCTCTACGTATCGCGCGGCCATCGCGGCGACGTGGCGGCGTTCTCGATCAGGAGCGGGCAGGCTGCTCTGGAAGGTGCCGATCCCGGGCTTCCGCTCGGACCACATGACGATCTCAGAAGACGGCAGCCGCCTCTACGTCTCCGCGCTCACCGAGGACGAGGTCGAGGTGATCGACACCGAGCAGCCACGCGATCGTCGCGACGTTCCCGTCCGGACAGTGGCCGCACGACAACCACCTGAGCCCGGACGGCGAGCGCATCTACAACGGCAGCATCGGCAACATCGTCGCGCCCGAGGAGAGCCGCGAGGCGGCCGCCGGCGGAGCCTCGCCGTACCGGCTGACGGTCGTCGACTCGCAGACCCTCGAGCCGGTGCGCGCATACGACTTCGAGCGCGGCATCAGGCCGTACGTGATCACGCACGACGAGCGCCGCCTGTACGCGCAGCTGTCCGAGTTCCACGGAGTCGTGAAGTTCGATCTCGAGACGGGGCGCATCGTGCGCGAGCGGAAGCTCCCGATCGACGACGGCGTCACCGAGGACGACTACGACTTCGAGGCGCCGCATCACGGCCTCGCGATGACGCCCGACGAGCGCACGCTCTGTGCGGCGCCGGCCGCGCGTCGGACTACGTCGCGCTCCTCTCCACGCGGCGGCTGCGGCCGCGCGCGATCATCGAGGTGGACGACGCGCCCGGCTGGGCGGCGATCAGCCCGCGCGGCGGGCGCTGCTTCGTGCCGAACACCCGCGCCGACACGCTGTCGGTGATCTCGATCAGGAGGGAGAAGGAGATCCGGCGGATCGAGACCGGCGACGGGCCGAAGCAGATCGAGGCCGCGCGCCTGCCACGCGGGGTGATCTGCACGCTGCCGACGATCCTGGGCTGCAAGGTCAAGCGGAGCTGGACGACGCGCCGCGCGAGCGTCCGCGAAGAAGCAGAGGAGCACCCGACCCCGCCCGGGCCCGAGTTCGAGGGCGACCCGGCCGAGTACGCCTCCGCTTTCGCCGCGAAGGAGATCTGCTCACGCGCGCTGATAGCGAAGGAGGACCCGGCGCCGATCAAGAACGACCTGCGCGGGGCGTTCATCCTCGCCCCCGGCTTCGTGATCGACAGCGCGGAGATCGCCATCGACCGCGAGCAGCAGCGCGTCACGGTCTCGCACCCCGGGCAGCCGCCGCGCACCGCCGTGCGCGCGAAGGACCAGGGCTGCGTGATCCTGCCGAGCTACTCCGAGCAGCTTCACTACAAGCCGCGCTCGCTGCCGTGGCGCGGCCCGCCGCGCAGCAAGCGCTGGCCTGTGGGCGAGCGCGTCTGGCACGGCAAGAGCGACATCGACCAGAACGCGCTCGACCTCGCGCTCGACACCTACATCAAGCGCGAGGGGACGCGCGCGCTCGTGGTGGTGCACAAGGGCGAGCTGGTCGGCGAGCAGTACGCGCCCGGCTTCGGACCGTTCGTGCAGCAGCGCAGCTGGTCCACGGCGAAGAGCGTCACCGCGTCGATCGTCGGCCTGCTCGTCGATCGCGGCAGGCTCGACCTCGACCGCCGGCCGCCGCTCCTGCACGAGTGGGACGGCGACGAGCGGCGCGAGATCACTCTTCGCAACCTGCTCAACATGTCGAGCGGCCTGAAGCAGAACCAGTACGAGGGCACCGTCAACAGCCTCCAGACGTTCACGCCGGAGAGCGAGCACGCCTTCATCTACTTCGACGGCTTCGACACCTACGCGGACGCGCTCGAAGCGCCGCTGGAGGTGCCGCCGAACACGCGCTGGCAGTACCGGAACGCGAACGTCCTGTCCGCGGCGGCTTCCGCCAAGCGGGTGCTCGCGCGCCGGGGAAGGAACTTCTCGGCATGGGCGCAGCGCCACCTGCTCGAGCCGCTCGGGATGCGCACGACGACGCTCGAGACCGACCCGTACGGACAGTTCATCGCGAGCGGCACCGCCTTCACGACGGCACGCGACCTCGCCCGGCTCGGCCTGGTCCACCTGCAGAACGGGCGCTGGAACGGCCGCCGCATGCTCTCGCGCAAGTGGACGAAGTTCGTGCGAACGCCCGCCCCCACCGCCACGCATTACGGCGGGTTCTGGTGGATCAACAGCGGCCAGGAGGCATTCCCGTCGCTGCCGCCCGACACCTACTACGCGTCCGGGGCGTTCGGCCAGGCGGCGCTCGTGATCCCGAGCCACGATCTCGTGATCGCGCGGATGGGCTGGAACGTGCCGGATGACGACGTCGGGCTCGACGCGTTTGCGCGGCTCGTCGTCAGCGCGACCGAGTGAGCACGACGGACGTCTCGATCTGGCGGTCAGGGATCGACCAGTAGCGCTTGAGCAGCTCGGCGGTCGCTCCGGCGAGACGAGTTCGAAGCCGTGCCGCTCGTAGAAGCGGATCGCCCACTCGGCCGCCGCCCAGGTGCCGACGAGGATCGGCCGGTCGGTCGATGCGAGCAGCTGCTCGAGCAGTGCGCCGCCGACGCCGCGCCGCTGGCTACCGGGCGCGACGTAGGCGTGGCGAATCAGCGTGACGTCCTCCACTTCCTGGATCCCCATCACGCCGATCAACTCGCCGCCAGCCTCGTAGCCCCAGAACCTGACGCCTGCCCCGATCTCCCCGTCGAGCTCGCTCGGCCGGCATGTACGGCTCATGCCAGCGGTCCGCCGGAATGACGTCGCGATACGCCTCGGCGGCGGCGTTGACGATCGCGACGATCGCCGCCCGGTCCCGTCGTGGCATGGGCGGCGCGGGCCATTGCCTCCATCATCCCGCGCCGCGGGCCTTAGTCTCCCCCGAGTGAACCGCGTGCAGCAGACGACAGGCGCTCGCGGGCCTCGGGAGCGTCAGCCTGGCCGCGCTGCTCGCCGCCTGCGGCGGCGATGACGACGACGGAGCCGTCACGCCGGCGAGACCACCGGCGGAGACGACTTCGACTCCGCGGCCACCTGCACGCAGACAGCCGAGCTGACCGAGGGCCCCTTCTACTTCGACGTTGACAAGATCCGCAGCGACATTCGCGAGGACCGTGAGGGAGCGGAGCTCCGGCTGGGCATTCGGGTCCGCGACGCGGCGGATTGCAGCCCGCTTGCCGACTCCGTGGTGGACATCTGGCATTGCGACGCGACAGGTAACTACTCCGCGGAGGGCGAGACATATCTACGCGGCGCCCAGGTGACCGACAAGAACGGCGTTGCCGAATTCACCACGATCTACCCGGGCTGGTACCCCGGCCGCACGGTTCACATCCACGCCAAGGTCCATGTCGACAGGCAGACCGTGCTGACGACCCAGTTCAGCTTCGATGACGAATTCAGCGGGAAGGTTTTCGAGGCAGAGCCCTATGCCTCGCACGAGGGGCGCACGACGCTCAACGAGAACGACAGCCTCTACAGCGAGGATCTCGAGCTCACGCTGTCGGAGAAGGGCGCGGCTACCGCGGCTTGATCACGGTGGACGTCGCCTCCACCTGATCGACGAACTCGAGGAAGTGCTTCAGCACTCCCTCGGGATCCTCGATCTGCGGCCAGTGCCCGATGTCCTCGTCGAGGAAAACGACGTCGGCGTCGGGCATCAGCTCCGCGTAGCGCTCGGCCATGTGGCGGCCTGAGTTCGGGTCGCACGGCCCGTCGATCAGTCGCATAGGGACACTCGTCGCGCGCATCGCCGGCGACCCAACGGTTGCGGTGGTGCGCGCGGTCGATGACGAAGCGGCCGACCTTGTGCGTGACGACGCGGCCGTCGTTGTAGCTCAGGATCTCGCTCAGCTGCTGCCACAGCTCGTCCGACGGCTTCGTGTTCGGCCCGAACACCTCGTTGATCGCGGGACGGAGGACCCGGTCGGAGAGGAACACCGAGGGAAACATCGCGAACAGGCCGCCGACGGGCGTCTTTGCGGTGAGCGTCTGGATCATGCGCGGCCGGTACGCCTCGATGAACATGCCGCCGTTCAGCCAGGTGATCGACCTGATCGCATACGGCCGGCTCGCCTCGTCGCGCTCCTCGTGTCGCGCGAGCATCTCCTGCACGACGCTGTCACCGATGTCGTGTGCCAGCACGTGACACTCGGTGATGCCGAGGTGCTCGAGCAGCGCCTCGTGCATGTCGGCGTGGTCGTGAACCGTGTACTCGTACTCCGCCGGCTTCGCCGAGAAGCCCATGCCCAGCATGTCCGGCGCGATCACCGTGAAGCGCTCGGTCAGCGCCGGCCAGATCTCCTTCCAGTCGAACGAGCTGAACGGATACCCGTGGACCAGAAGCAGCACCGGGCCGCTGCCCTCACGGCGGTAGAAGACCTCGAAGCCGAGGTAGTCGAAGGCCTCGCCCCGCGACCGCCAGTCTTCGAGCTGGGCGTCCACAGGGCGATCCTCTCACGATCTACAGGCCGAGCGGCACCACCGCGTTGCAGTTCGCCTCGCGAAGCGCAGCCTGGCTGCCGCCAGG
Source organism: uncultured Thermoleophilaceae bacterium (assembly GCA_963839405.1). Taxonomy (GTDB): domain Bacteria; phylum Actinomycetota; class Thermoleophilia; order Solirubrobacterales; family Thermoleophilaceae; genus DASPHG01. The sequence goes on along the minus strand of CAWIUV010000003.1, from coordinate 273,138 downwards.
GAGGCTCGGCTCGAAGCTGGCCTGGCCGATCGGCCCCGACAGCGGCCCCGTCTCGTTCGCCTGCTGGTTGTAGGTGTCGTAGCAGGAGCCGGCGGTCCAGGGCAGGTCGAACTGCTCCGCCTTGCGGATCGCGTCATCGCGATCCGCGGGGATCATCCAGCCGAGCTTGACCTCCTGGCCCGTCCAGTCCTTGACCTGGTCGACGTACTCGTCGTGCGTCGGGTAGAGGGACTTGATCTTCTCCGAGCTCCAGGACTTGTAGGTGCCCCACAGCGGGCAGCCCTCGGCCGCGTTGTGGGCCACCGGCACCTCGATGAACGGATGCCGGATTCCGCCGACGGCCAGCGCCGTGCTCGTCGCGAACGACGTCCCCGTTCTCGTCGCGCTCGATCCGCGGGACCGACGGCGGGAGGGTGCCGTTCTTGAAGTACTCCTCGGTCCAGAACGCGAGCGCCCGCGCGCTGTAGTCCACCGAGCCGCGGTTCACCGCGCACGCCACGTTCAACGCGTCCGGCGCCGGTGCGCCGACGTGGTCGCGCTGGAGCTCCGCCCACACGTAGTTCCACCACGCCGCGGGCGCGTGCGCCGTGCCCGCCTCCTCCCATGCGCGGTAGCTGTCGCTGTCGGGCTGGAGCTCGCCGAGCCCCTCCTCGTTCAGCTGGAAGATCGGCGTCGAGAAGTCGTCGTACGGCCCGCCCCCGCGGGTGATCGTGTAGAGGTCGATGCCGCCGCGGTTGTAGCCGTCGTTCACGTGCGTGGTGAGCCGGCCGGCGGATTGCGAGGCGCCGTTGGCGACGATGTGCTCGGCCTCCAAGCCCAGCATCGGGTCGATCTGCTTCGGCGATCCGGGCGTGGTCGCGTTGTGAGCCGGGTCGCTCAGCGCCTCGATCGCCTGGGAGAAGATGTCGAACGAGAACTCGTCGCCCGGGTGGACCAGCGTCGCGTAGCGCGTCGCGTCCCACCCCTTCAGCGTCGTCGGCCCGCAGCACACGCCGGCGAGCTGCGCCGAGACCCCGACGTAGCCGACCCCCTGCTCCATCATGTACTCGCCCGCCGGCGGCCAGCTCGTCTCCAGGTCGTTCTGGCCGGTGACGTTCAGCCACTCCACCGTCACCGTCCCGCTGAAGTCCTTCGGGTCGCGCGGCAGGCGCACGAGCATCCGGCTCTTGTAGGGCGCGGTCAGCCCGCTCGATAGGTTCGTGGCTACCCCGCCGAAGAAGTACTCCTTCTCCGAGTAGTCGGGCTTCTCGAGGTCGAACAGGCTCTTGTTCCACGGGTACCCGCGGACGCCGCCCTCGATCGGGCCCTCGACCGTCGGATTGGGAACCTGGCGCGTTAGCCGCCGCGGGGACCGCGACCGCGAGCGCGACCACTGCCACGAGCCGTCGAACCATCGAATGCCTCCGAAGTCGGGGCGTCGCCCAGCGGGCGCCCGCCGTAGATGACAGATCCGTCCTTCTCCTGGTAGGTCTGCCACGGGATCGTGTCCTGCTGGCTGACCCCCGGAACTGACCAGTCGCAGACGCCCGTCGGGAACGTCGCCTCGAGCTGCGCCCACTGATCGTCCGTGAAGCCGATCGGGTAGTAGTCGCTCGCGCTGCAGCGGCTTCAGCTGGCACTGGTTCGTGTCGGTGGCGATGCTCTCGCCCGCAACCGTCACCGGCGTGCCGTATCGGGTCTGGACCTGCTCGTTCTCGCAGACCTTCCCGATGCCCGGGACGACGACCTGCTCGACACCGGGGATCTGCGAGCACTTGTCCTGGATCTCGGCGGGCCGGTTGTCCACGATCTTGTCCGCCAGCGACTTGTCGCTCGAGTCGGCCTCGACCGCGGCGAGCCAGCCGTCCATCGCGACGATGGCATCGCTGACGAAGTTCGAGTCGCCCGACAGCGGGACGTGGCCGAACCAGATGACGTGGTTGCTTGAAGTGGCCCTGCTCGCGCTCGAGCCGCGCCCGGATCGCCCACGAGCGGTACGCGTCGTGGAACGCACCCGGGTCGGGACCGCGCAGGTCGATGATCGCGACCTGATCGAGGTTGTTGCCCTGGTTGATCGCGCCGCTCTTGTACGCGCGGTCGAGCGCGGGCTGGGTGGCGGGGAGGCGCTCGGGGATCGGGTTGATGTCGATGTCGACACCGCCCACCTTCGCGTTCAGGTCAACGAACTGCGCCGGGGTGATCTGGCCCTTCTCGAGCGCCTTCAGCCCGAACTGCACGCCCTCGTCGCCGAGCGGCAGCCCGGCGAAGCCGTAGCCGGCCGCGTGCTCCTGCGGCGTCCAGAGCTCCTCCGGCCGCGGGCCGAAGACGTTGATCATGTAGTCCGCGAGCGTGCAGCGGACCCCGGTGGGGTTCGTCTCCGCGTTGTAGTTCTGCTCGGCGGGACGCCCGGGCAGCCGTCGTCCGGCACGCCGAGCGAGGTCCAGTAGACCGTGTCGAAGACGATCGAGTTGACGTGGTTGGGATGGCCCTCGACCGCGCCGATCGAGGCCGGCTCCCACACGACACCCGGCGCCCACTTCGTCGGGTCCTCGAGGTAGCGCCGCAGAAGGTTGTACGAAGCGAGCTGCTGCCCCGTGGACCACGAGTCCGGGAACGAGCAAGCAGGGAGGATCCCCTGGTACAGGCCGGGGTAGGCGTTCGCCACCTGCTGCTGCGTCAGCGAGCCGCCCGAGCAGCCGGTGCCGATCGTGTAGCGGAGCTCGCCGTACTGCTCGACGAGCCGCTCCTTCGCCATCACCATCGACTCGGCCTGGGTGATGATGTTGCAGTTGTGCCCGGCGTTGTTGAGCGCGGTTGACATGACCGCGAAGCCGCGCGAGAGCGCGGTGTCGTTCATCACGTCGGGCGCCGAGCCGGCCTGGCGCTCGATCCCGCAGCTCGCGCCGTGCGTGATCAGAAGCTTGTGGTTGAAGCCGTCCTGCGGGCTGGCCGCCGTGAACGGCTGCGACGGGTCGTAGAGGACCGCGATCTTGTACTGGTCGCGCGCCTGGTAGCCCGTCTCGATCCGGACGATGTAGGGCACCTCGTTGCCCTCGTCGGTCGTGGTGGTCGCCACATCGGACGGCGGGCTCTCCGGGTCGTAGGCGGCGAACTGGCCGTTCGTGTTCTGGTACTGGAACTCGTACGACACGGGCTGGTTGCACTGCTCGTCGACGGCGGTCTCCTGGCAGACCCACGGCTGCACCTGCGGCCCCGAGAAGACCGGCCCGCCGTTCGGATGGTTCGTGATCGTGATGCGCGCGCCCGAGCCGTCCGGCAGGGTCGCCTGAAGCACGTTGTCGCCGTCGTCGAGACCTTCGACCAGGCCGAGGAAGCGCCCGTCCCCGTTCACGGCGAAAGCGCTCGACACGTCGCGGCCGTCGTCCGTGACGACGACGCCGGAGGGGTCGGTGCCGGCGGGAAGCTTGACCTCGACGAGCGCGTCGCCGGCGGAGATGAGGTCGGCGCGGTTCGACAGGACGTCGATCTCGACGGCGGCCTGGGCAGCGGGCGCGCACAGCAAGCAGGCGACGAACGCGGCACCGAACAGCTTCTTCATCTGTCTCCCTCGGTCTAGCGGCGCGAAGCCCCCTGCCTGCGCCAGCTGGTACGAAACCGTACCCCACGATGCAAGTTTCCGCGCCGCGTCGAGCGTTGAGGCTGAGTAATGACTTCTTACCTTCGGCGCCTGCGCGCCCTCCCACTGCTGCTCCTCTTCGTCCTCCCCGCCCTCGCGGCCGCGGCACCGGTCCAGACGGGCTCGGTCTCGGCCGCCTCGCCGACGTTCACCTGGACCGGCGGACCGCTGAGCGGCGGCAACCTGGCCGGAGAGCCGTGCGGCACGACGCACCAATGCGAGGACGTCCTGCTGCACGTCGGGGACGGGGGCCAGCTCGAGATCGCTTGGAAGGCCAGCTCGCCCAGCGATCAGGGCTGGCTCAACATGTCGCTCTACAAGAGCGACGCTGAGGGGAACGCGCAGGGCGACGCGGTCGCGGGCACCGGCGCCTTCGACAACCAGGGCGCCCTCCTCGCCACGGTCGAGGCGGGTGACTACATCGTCCGCGCGGAAGCGCTCCTCTCGGTCGCCGCCACCTACGAGGCGACGGCGACACTCACGCAAGGCGAAGACCCCGGCGGAATACGGCCCCGAGCCGCCGGACGCGAGCACGTTCGACTGGTACAAGCAGGCGGGCGCCGAGTGGCTCCAGGCCTACATCGAGGAGCCGGACGGCACGGTGCTGCACGCGGACATCCTTCGCCCCGAAGGCATGCCGGCCGACCAGAAGACGCCGGTCATCCTCTCGATCGGCCCCTACTTCAACCACACGGGCCAGACCGGCCCGGCGGGCCCGACGCAGGGGACCTCCTACGACCCGTTCGCGACGCCCGGCCCGTCCAACCGGTTCGCGGACTTCATCCTCGGCGCGGACGTCATCCGCAAGGGCTACACGTGGGTCCAGGTCGACCTGCGCGGGTTCGGCGGCAGCACGGGCTGCCTCGACTGGAGCGGCCCGGGCGAGCAGGCCGACGTCGTCGCCGCCGTCGAATGGGCGGCCTCGCAGCCGTGGTCGACCGGCAAGGTCGGGATGTACGGCAAGTCGTACGACGGCGTCACCGGCCTGCTGGGCGAGATCCTCAACCCGAAGGGCCTGGCCGCCGTCGTCGCGCAGGAGCCGGTCTACGACATGTACCGGTACCTGTACGCGGACGGCATCCGCTTCCTGAACTCCCTCGCGACACCCGCGCTTTACGACGCGATCGCGGCCACGCCCGGCAGCGTCGCGGACGAGCCCGACTACTTCATCGGCAGCGTCAACACGACGGAGCGGCCCGGCTGCGAGGCGCTCAACTGGGCCGACCAGCAGGACTCGAACCACGACTCGCAGTACTGGCTTGACCGCGACCTGATCTCGAAGGCGTCGGACGGCAAGACGCCCCTCTTCCTGACCCAGGGCTTCCTCGAGAACAACACGAAGCCCGACGGGACCTGGGACTTCTTCAACGCCGTCGACGCGCCGAAGCGCGCCTGGTTCGGCATGTGGGACCACGTGCGCGGCACCGACGTGAACGAGGACAACCGGCTGCTAATGGGGCGCAAGGGCTTCAACGAAGAGGTCCTGCGCTTCTACGACCGGTGGCTCAAGGGCGTTGAGCCGACGGTCCAGGATCCGACGCTCGCGCTCCAGACGAGCGACGGGACCTGGCGAGCGGAGGAGCAGTGGCCCCCCGCCGACTCACGCGCGGTGGAGGTGCCGCTCAACGCTGGCGAGTACGTGGACGACGCAGCCACGAAGGCAAGCAACGACGGCCTATCCGTGACCGGGACCCCGGGCGTTGGGATCTGGACGATCTCGCCGCCGCTCCCCTACGAGGCGCACATGGCCGGCGTCCCGCAGCTGACCGTTGACGTCGAATCGAGCGCGCCGAACGCGAACCTCGCTGCGGCCGTCTACGACATCGACGCGGAGAACCGCGCGACGCTCATCTCGCGTCAGGGCCGGCTGGTTCCGGAGAGCGGTACCTACACGCTCCGGATGTACGGCAACGACTGGCGCATCCTGCCGGGACACCGGATCGGCGTCATGGTCTCCACGGCGCACTCCGAGTGGTGGCTCGCCGCCGTGCCCACTCAGCAGACGGTGTCGGTCACGAAGCGCAACGCTCGAGCTGCCCTTCCTCGGCTACACGCGTCCCGACCACATCGACGGGAAGCGATCGGTCAGGCTCGAGGCCTACCTCGCGAACACGCCGATCGAGCTCTCCGAGGAGACGATCGAGGGCGGGACCGCCGCCTCGTTCCCGCTGCCGCCCGAGATGGTGGCGCGGCGCGGCGAGGGCGGGAATCCGACGCCGGGCGGGAAGGGCAAGGACAAGCCGCGGCGACGGTTCTCGGCGCGGCTCGCGAAGAGCGACGACGGCGAGCGCCTGGTCGTGCGCGGCCGGGCGCCGAAGGGCTCACAGCTCAAGGTCCGCCTCCTGCGCCGCGGCGAGACCGTGGCGACGAAGCGCCTCACGACCGCGACGCCGCCGCTGGGTCGCACGCTTCCGGATCGAACGGCCCGGCCGCTACCGCGCGGTCGTCACGGGCCGCAAGGGCGAGCGCGCCATGCGGGCCCGCACGAAGATCGTTCGCGCGCGCTAGGCGGAGAGAGCCACGGGCGCGGCCTCGCGGGCGACCAGCTCCTGCTGGAGCGCCCTGCGTCCGCGGTGGTGCAGGCCGTGGATCGAGTCCTCGGACTTGCCGAGATGAGCGGCGATCTCGCCCGGGCTCCAGCCGGCGACGTGGCGCAGCACGACAACCTCGCGCTGTTCCTCGGGAAGCTCGGCCAGTGCATCGCGCAGTGTGAGTGACAGCGCTGCGCCCTGCTCGTCGTGCCCCTCGTCCACCGCGTAGGTGTCCTCGCACGGCACGGCGCGGCGCTTGCGGATGTGGTCGATCGCCATGTTGTGCGTGATTCGCAGGAGCCACGACGAAAACGGCACCGAGCGCTGCTCGTAGCGTTCGATCGAGCCCATCAGCCTGGTGAACACCTGCTGGGTCACGTCCTCGGCCTCGTGATCGTCGCGAACGATGCTGCGGGCGTAGCCGTACACGTTGTCGGCGAAGCGCAGGTAGAGGTAGCGAAGCGCCTCGGAATCGCCCTGCTTCGCACGTACGATCACGCGTGCGAGCTCCTGAGGAGAGCGATCCTCGTCGAGCTTCTGCTTGCGGTGGAAACGTCCCTCGTTGAGGGCCGAGTAACGGTCGAGCAGGTGGTTCATCCGTCGTTCCTCCTGTGTGAGCCTGGGCCCCCGCCCCCCGGTTGATCCGATGCCGAGCAACTTAAGTACCGCTCCTTTGGCGCCGATTAGGTGTCTTGTTAGTCAGCAATTAGCGAGCTAACAAATTTGTTGTAACCCGAATTGGGGACCAGCTCTTGGCTAAGCGGGCTATGATCGACAGAAGGGCACGCGGATGGGATCTCGCTCCATGACGCCGCGCGCGGAAACTGGCCCCGCGCATGCAGACAACGTCTTCTCACGCCTGCCCTATGGCGTCGTGATCGTCGAGCCCGGCGGCCATGTGAGCGCGAGCAACCCGTGCGCGCAGGGCTACCTGCCTGACCTGGAGGGCGACGCCTCGCTTCGCTGCGGGGAGCTCTTCGACTGCATGGCCCCGGGCGGGCCCTGCGCCGAAGGCTGCCTGGCCGAGCGCGCCGCGGGCTCCGAGGCCGCCCTCCCGGAGATCCGGATCGACACGAACCGCGCGGGCGGCGTGAGCGCGCTGTGGGTGACCGCCGCGCCGCTTGGCGACGGCCGCGCACTGCTGCACCTCCGCCCCGGCGACGCCCGCGACCGCCGCCGGCGCAGCGACCCGCACTGGATCAGCGGCCCGCGGCTGCGAATCTCGGCCTTCGGCCGGATGCACGTCGACAGCCCCGAGGGGCCGCTCGGCGGCAAGTGGCTGCAGCAGCGGCCCGGTCACGTCCTCAAGTACCTGGTCTGCGAGCGCAACCGCGTGGTCCACGCCGAGGAGATCGCCGAGGCGCTCTGGCCCGGCGCCGGCCCGACGGCGCTCAACAACGTGCGCCACTTCATCCATTCCCTGCGCGACAAGCTCGAGCCGGACCGGCCGAAGCGGGCTCCGTCGTCCTTCATCGCGGCGGTACAGGGCGGCTACGCGATCGACCGGCGGCGTGTGCAGATCGACGCGGACGAGTTCGAGGAGGCGGCCAAGAACGGCATCAACGCGGCGCGCCGCGGCGCGCACGGCGGACGCCGAGGCCGAGCTATCGAAGGCGCTCGAGCTGTACCGCGGGGACTTCCTCTCGGATGAGCCGTACGCCGAGTGGGCCTACGCGGAGCGCGACCGGCTTCGCGGGCTGACCACGCAGTGCCTCCGCCTGCTCGCCACGATCCTCGCGAAGCGCGACGACCTGGACGGCGCGGCAGCCGTGCTCGAGCAGCTCGCCGAGCTCGAGCCGTACGACGCCGAGGTGCACCGCCAGCTGCTCACCGCCTGGCTGCGGCTTGGCCGGCGGACCGAGGCGGCGCGCAGGTACACGTCCTTCCGGATGCGGATGCTGCGCGAGTTCGGCGAGGAGCCGGACTTCGAGCTGGCCGACCTGACCGTGACGGCCGCCCGCGCCCGCTCCGTCTGACGCCAGTTCTCGGGTCTCACTTCGTTAGGTCGTGTATGACCCGTACGGGCAAGGGGCTCCTTCTGGCCGCGTCCACCCGCGACGACGAGCTGACCGCACTCGCCGGCGCCCGCGCGGCCCACCGGCTGCCCGTGGCGAACCAGCCGCTGCTCACCTACGGGCTCGCCGCGATGCAGGCGTCGGGCATCGAGGACGTCGCGGTGATCGTCTCGCCGGGCACGTCGGCCGACGTGCAGATGCTGCTCTCGGCAGCCACGGACGGCGCGATGCGGATCGGCTGCATCGACGCGGGCGAGCCGCAGGGCCTCGTCCAGGCGCTCCGCGCGGCTGACCACTTCCTCGACGAGCGCCCGGTGATGGTCCATCTGGGCGATGCGCTCGTCTCACAGCCCCTCCCGCCGCTCTTCGAGGAGCTCGAGCGCGAGCGGCAGCGACGCGCTGATGCTCGTCCGCAACGCCGCCGAGTTCGGCCGGCAAGGGCCGGAGAGCGACGCCCGCCCGCTTCGGCTCGTCGAGGACAAGCCGGTCCCACCGGCCGAGCAGGCACTGGCTGGTGTCTTCGTCCTCGGCCCCGCGGCCGTCGCCGCCGCGCTGGCGCTCCCGGACGAAGCCGGAGTCACGGAGATCGTCCGGGCGATCGGCGAGGCGGATGGCCGGCTCGAAACCCGGATCGTCAACGGCTCCTGGAAGTACACGGGCGAGGTCGACGGGCTGCTGGCGGCGAATCGGATGGTGCTCGACGAGATCGATTCGGAACTCGCCGGATGCGACCTGTCGCACGCGCGGATCGAAGGGCGGGTTCAGATCCACCCGACCGCCGTCATCGAGCGGAGCACGATCCGCGGCCCAGCGGTGATCGGGCCGCGCGCGGTGCTCCAGGACGCCTTCGTCGGCCCCTACAGCGCTGTCGGGTCCGAGGTGCGCCTAGAGGGCGCCGAGCTTGAGCACTCGATCGTGCTCGACCACGCGGTGATCCGGCACATCGGACACCGTCTCGAGGACAGCCTGGTAGGAAGTGGCGCAACCGTGACGCGCGACTTCGCTTTCCCCTCCGGCCTGCGGCTGCGCGTCGGGCGCAGGGCCGAGGTCACTGCTGAGAGCCCCGCAGCAGAGACCACCGACTCCGCCAAGAGGTCTGGGACCAGATCCGCGCACGGCCGGACCGGGCTCCCGAGTTGATCGCTCTCGCCGCGTCCGAGCGGTTCGCGCCGAGCGCCGAGCGGTGGGCCGCCGAGCACGCGGGCGAGCCACCCGCCGACGCTCGCGCGGCACGCGCGTGAAGCGTCACGTGCGCATCTCGCGGCTGGAAGGCGCGACCGCGGGGCTGGCGGGGGCCTGGGGAATCATCCCGGACGTCGTTGCGCTCGCCTGGCTCAGAGCCGGATGGTGTTCCACGTCGCGGCCTCGTTCGGATTCGACCCGCGCCACCCGATGCGCCCGGCCGAGCTGCTCACGCTCACGCGCCTCTACGAGACCGCGGAGGATGCGCGCGCAGCGCTCGACGGCGTGGGCCGCCACTTCGCTGTCGCCTACGGCGAGGGCAAGCTCCGCGGGGACGAGAAAGGGACGCTCCAGGGCCGCCTGATCCGAGATGGTCGGCGGGCACTTCACGAAGTGGACCGCCGGGAAGCTGATCCCGGTCGTCGCCTCGCCGATCATGGCCGTCCAGAACGGCAACGCCGTTGCCGAGCTCGGCCACCGCGCGCTCCGCTTCTACGGCGGCTAGGCGCGGCCGTAGACGGGGATCGCGCCGCCGCTGGTCACCGCTGAGTCGCCCGAGACGAGGAAGCGGATCACCTTCGCTATCTCGGCCGGCTGCACCCACTTCGAGTAGTCGGCGTCCGGCTCCGCGGCGCGGTTCGCGGGCGTGTCGATCACGCTCGGCAGCACAGCGTTCGCGCGGATCCCGTCCTGGCGATAGTCGGCGTCGAGGGTCTGCACGAACGCGATCACAGCCGCTTTCGAGGTGACGTACGCGGAAGCGCCGGGGAACGGGCGGAGTGCGGCGCGAGCCGAGACGCCCACATATGCGCCACCGCCCCGCTCGACGAGCCGGGGCATCGCCGCGCGCGCGAGCAGGAAGCCGGGCCGCAGATTCAGCCGAAGCAGTCGCTCCCATTCGTCCGGGTCCATCTCGTGCACGCGCGGCCCGTAGGAGAACCCGCCGACCAGGTTGACCACCGCCCCGAGATCGTCGACGGAGTCGACGGCCGAGGCCACCGCGTCGGGGTCCATCAGGTCGGCCTGGACGAGCGACAAGCCGTCCGCCTCGACCATCCGGTCACGCTCCTTTTCGACGACCCACGTCGCCGTCACCGGGTGCCCCGCGGCGAGCAGATCGCCCACTACCGCGCCGCCGAGCGCGCCCGTTCCGCCGGCCACGAGAACCGCGTGCATGCGGAGACTCTAGGCGCCAGGCCGTCCGGCGACGGCCCTAACTTGGACCGCCGGATGGAGCAGGCAATTCTGATCCCCACCGTCACCGAGAAGGTGTTCGCGCGCGACCTCGTGGACGGCCAGCAGGTCGAGACCGCGTTCGTGGTGCGCGAGGTCAGCCGGCGCTCCAAGCGCAACGGCGATGCCTTCCTGAAGCTCCAGCTCGGCGACGTGACCGGCCGGATCGAAGCGGTCTGCTGGGACGGCGTCGACGCCGTCGCCGAGGTGGCCCTCCCCGGCGCTGTCGTGATCGTTCAGGCCACCTACTCCGTTGACGAGCGGTTCGGGTCCAACCTCACGGTGCGCACGCTGCGGGCCGCCGCCGAGGGGGAGTACGAGGCCGCCGACCTGCACGAGTGCGCCCCGGTGCCCCTTGCGCAGATGGAGGCCGACCTGCGCGAGCTGATCGGCACCGTCCAGTGCCCGCACCTGCGGCGGCTGCTCGACCGCTGCCTGGGCGCCGACAGCCCGATCTGGGAGAAGTGGAGCGTCTGGCCGGCGGCCAAGCACTACCACCAGGCCTACCGGCACGGGCTGCTCGAGCACTGCCTGTCGGTCGCGCAGGGCGTCAGCGCGATGGCGGCCACGTTTCCCGGGCTCGACCGCGACGTCGCGGTCACCGGCGCGTTGCTTCACGACATCGGGAAGATCGAGGCGTACTCGATGGAGGGCGACGCCATCGACCTGAGCGACGCCGGCAAGCTCCAGGGCGAGATCCCGCTCGGCTACTACACCGTCCGGCGCGAGATCGAGGAGATCCCCGGCTTCCCGCCGGAGACGGCGGAGGCCGTCCTTCACATCATCCTCTCCCACCACGGCTCGCTCGAGCACGGCAGCCCGGTCGTGCCGTGCACGCGGGAGGCCACCCTCGTGCACGCGATCGACAACCTCGGCGGCAAGCTCGGGAGCTTCGACCGGCTCGAGAAGTCGCTTGGCGACGGCGAGCGCTGGTCCCGCTTCGACCGCGCACTGGACGGCTCGGCGTACTTCGCCCGCCGCGACGCCGCCTAGCCAGCCCGCAAAGAGCGGAAAAGCGAGCACGCCTTCGTCGCACAGCGGCGCTCCGGCGTCGCTTAACCCTCTTTATGCTGGGCCGCCAGTGGCAAAAGACACCGAAAAGCTCATACGGCAGCTCTCCCTGATCTCGTTCCTCATGGCGGAGCGGCGCTCGGTCACCGCGCTCGAGATCAAGCAGGAGGTGGAGGGCTACTCGGGCATGAACGACGACGCCTTCGCGCGCCGCTTCTACGCCGACCGCGCGGAGCTCGAGTCGCTCGGCATCGACCTGAAGGTGGACAAGCCCGCCGACGGCTCGTACGAGGCGGAGAGCTACACGCTCCCGCCGGAGAACTTCTACCTGCCGGCGATCAGGTTCTCGGACGCCGAGCTGGGCGCGCTGCGGATGGCGCTCAGCCTGCTGGACGGCGAGTTCGCCTACGCCGAGCCGCTCCGGCTCGCGCTCCAGCAGCTCTCCTGGGGCAAGCCCTCGCCCCTGGGAACCGCCGACAGCCAGGCGGTGGCGCTCGCGCAGACGGCGGAGGCCGGCGGGCGTGAGCTGTCGCAGCGGCTGTCGAAGATCGAGACCGCGATCTTCCGGCGCAAGACGATCGTCTTCGACTACTACACGATCGGCCGCGACGCGGAGGAGAAGCGCAAGGTCGACCCGTACCAGCTCCTCTACCAGCGCGGGCAGTTCTATTTGATCGGCTACTCGCACGAGCGCCAGGACATCCGGGTATTCCGGCTCTCGCGCATCCGCGGCAAGGTGTCGTACTCGTCGAAGGCCGAGCATGACTTCGCCCGCCCGGAGGACTTCGATCACCGCTGGTACGCCACCCGGACGGACTGGCAGCTCGGTGACGCGGAGGGCACCGCCCGGATCTGGCTGTCCCCGCGCGTCGACTGGCTGATCGAGCGCCACTACGGGCACGCCGGCTCGATTCAGCCGGCCGCGGACGTCGAGGACGCGCCGTCGGACGGCTCGGTCTTCGAAACCGAGTACGCGGACCCGCGCGCGATCGTCGACTGGGTGCTCGAGCTGGGCGACCGTGCGCGCCTGCTCGACCCACCCGACCTGGTCAAGCTCGCCGGCGAGCGGCTGGAGCTGATCGTCGAGCGGCATCGCGGCGCCTTCGAGGCGGCGAAGCCGAAGGCACGCCAGACCGAGCGGCCGGCGCCGGATGACGATGAGGGCAAGGGCGAGTCACCGATCCGCCCTGAGCGGTTCGCCCGCCTCGTCACGCTCGCCAGCATCCTGATCGAGGCTGCGCGCGAGGGCATCAAGCTCGACCTCGCTCCGCTCTGCGAGCGGCTGAACGTGACCGAGCAGGAGCTGCAGGAGGACATCGACGTGCTCAACGTCGTCAACTTCGGCGGGCGGCAGCTACGTCGTGTACGCCGAGGTCGTCGGCGACACGATCGAGGTGGACCCCGAGCCCTACGGCGACAACTTCGCCCGCCCGGCACGCCTCCTCCCGCTGCAGGCGAAGGCGCTGGTGGCCGCCATCGACCTGATCGGCGAGCACATCCCGGAGGGCTCGCTGGAGTCCGCGCGCAAGAAGATCACCAAGGCGCTCGGGCAGGACCCCGCCCAGGACGGCCTCCAGATCACGCGCGCGAAGGGCGACGACTCCGATGTCGCGCGGGTGCTCAGCGAGGGCATCGTGTCGCACCGCCTGGTGGAGCTCGAGTACTACAAGGAGAACGAGGACGACTTCTCGACTCGCCGGATCGAGCCGTACCAGCTCGCCAACGGCCGTGAGGGCTGGTACGTCGTCTCGTTCGACCTCGAGCGCGACGATACGCGCACGTTCCGGCTCGACCGCATCCGCTCCGCCAGCGTGCTCGACGAGGAGTTCGAGCCGCGCGAGGGCGTCGAGGCCGACACGCGCGGCTGGCTGAAGACCGGCGAGGTCGAGGCCTCGCAGGTCGCACGGATCTGGTGGTCGCCCGAGCGGGCGCGCTGGGCGCGCGAGGACAAGCGGGTCGTGCAGGAGCTGAAGGACGGGGCCGTGATCGTGGAGCAGCCCTTCAAGGGCACCGACTGGCTCGTGCACCTGATCCTCAGCCTGAGCGGCGATGCGGTGGTGCTCGAGCCCGAGGAGGCCCGCGCCGCGGTCCTCGAGGGCGCGGAAGCGCTCGCCGGGCTCGCGCACAGCTGAGTAGGTTTCGCCGCACATGTCGCGGCGCGATCAAATCCGCATGTCCGACGACGAGGTGCGCGCGTTCCTCGCCGAGCAGAAGGTGATGACGGTGGGGACGATCGGCCCGCGCGGCCGCCCCCACCTGATGGCGCTCTGGTACGTGCCGGATGGGCTCGGCATGACAGGCTGGACATATGCGAAGTCGCAGAAGGCCAAGAACCTGGAGCGCGACCCGCGCGCGACGATCCATGTCGAGCAGCGGTGTCCAGTACCACGAGCTGCGTGGCGTGATGATGGAGTGCGACGTGACCCTCGACGCTGACGCGAAGGGATACGGCCTGGCCCTCTTCGAGCGCTACGCGGGCACCCTCGACGAGTCCGTCACCGCGATGGTCGAGCAGCAGGCGCCGAAGCGCGTCGGCCTCCGGTTCACGCCCACGCGAATCGTCTCGTGGGACCACTCCAAGTTGGGCGGTACCTACTGATGGAGGGCCTGAAGGGGCTGATCCTGTCCGGTGGCCGCGGCACGCGGCTGCGCCCGATCACCTACACGAGCGCGAAACAGCTCGTCCCCGTGGCGAACAAGCCCGTCCTCTTCTACGGGATCGAGGCAATGGCCGCCGCGGGCATCCGCGACGTCGGGATCATCATCGCCCCGGAGACGGGCGCGGAGATCCGCGAGGTCGCCGGCGACGGATCCGCTTTCGGCATCGACATCACCTACATCGAGCAGGACGAGCCGCTCGGCCTCGCTCACGCGGTGCTCACGGCCGAGGACTTCCTCGGCGAGTCGCCGTTCGTGATGTATCTGGGCGACAACCTGCTGCGCGACGGCATCACGGAGCTCGTCGAGACGTTCCGCTCCGACGAGCCCGACGCGCTGATCCTTCTGACGCCGGTGCCCGACCCCGAGCACTACGGCGTGGCGGAGCTGGACGGGGACGGGCGCGTATCCCGCCTCGTCGAGAAGCCGGCCGAGCCCAACACCGACCTGGCGCTCGTCGGCGTCTACATGTTCACCCCGACGGTTTTCGACGCCGCGCGCGCGATCAAGCCGTCGGGTCGCGGCGAGCTCGAGATCACCGACGCGATCCAGCACCTCGTCGACTCCGGGCTGCGCGTGGACCCGCACATCGTGCGCGGCTGGTGGAAGGACACCGGCCAGGTCCAGGACATGCTCGAGGCGAACCGCCTGATCCTCGACGACATCGAGGAGCGTCACGAGGGCGAGCTGATCGAGTCGCGCGTCGAGGGGCGGGTTGCGATCGAGAGCGGAGCGCGGCTCGAGCGCACGACCGTGCGCGGCCCGGCGATCATCGGCCGCGGCGCCGTCCTGACCGACGCCTACATCGGGCCGTACACGGCGATCGGGGCCCACGTGGTGGTCTCGAACGCCGAGATCGAGCACGCGATCGTGCTGGAGGGATCCTCGATCCAGGACCTGGACGGCCGCATCGAGGCCAGCTTGATCGGCAAGAACGTGGCGATCGCCCGCAGCCCGGAGCTGCCGCGCGCCTTCCGCTTCGTCGTGGGCGACAACGCCGAGATCGCGATCCTGTGACGCCGTGAAGATCCTTGTCGCAGGAGCGCGCGGGATGCTCGGCACGGACTTCGTCCGGGCCGCGACCTACTGGAACCACGATGTCGTGGGCTTCGACCTGCCCGAGGTCGACATCACGGACTCCGAGGCGGTCTGGCGCACCTGCGCAGAGCACAAGCCCGACGTCGTCGTGAACTGCGCCGCGTACGCCGACGTGGACGGCTGCGAGGACAACCTCGAGACCGCCTCGCGCGTGAACGTCGAGGGCGCGCGGTACCTGGCCCTCGGCGCGGCGGAGGTGGGAGCGAGCATCGTCTACCCGTCGACCGACTACGTGTTCGACGGGCTCAAGGGAGCGCCCTACGTCGAGTCCGACGCCACCCGCCCGATATCGGTCTACGGACAGACGAAGGCTGCCGGCGAGGCCGAGACGGCGGCGGCGAACCAGCGCTACTTCATCGTGCGCACCTCGTGGCTGTACGGGACGGCCGGGCGGAACTTCGTCGAGACCATGCTCCTGCTCGGCCGCGACCAGGGCGAGGTGGTCGTCGTCCGCGACCAGGTCGGCTGCCCGACCTACACGGCCCACCTCGCCGACGCGCTCGTCCGGCTCATCGCCACCAGCGCATTCGGCATCCACCACATCGCCGGCGGCGGGGAGTGCTCGTGGTTCGAGTTCGCCGAGGAGATCTTCCGCCAGAGCGCGCTCGACGTCCGGATGATGTCCATGACGACCGACGAGCTCAACCGGCCGGCGCCCCGGCCGCCGTACTCGGTCCTTGCGACCGAGCGCACGGAGGCCATCCACCTGCCCGACTGGCAGGAGGGCCTGTCCTCGTACCTGGCCGAGCGGGCGGTAGCGACATGAGGACCCTTGTGACGGGCGCGGCCGGGTTCATCGGCTCGGCATACGTCCGCGTGCTCCTGGACGCCCGCCCCGATGACCAGGTGGTCGTGCTCGACAAGCTCACCTACGCGGGCCGGCGCGAGAACCTCGCCGAGGTCGAGGACCGGATCGAGTTCATCGAGGGCGCAATCGAGGACCCGGCCGTGGTCCGCGATGCGATGCAGGGCTGCGAGCTCGTCGTGAACTTCGCAGCCGAGTCGCACGTGGACCGCTCCATCGCGGGTCAGGACCCGTTCGCGGTGACGCACGTGATCGGCACGGGCGTCTTGCTCGACGCCGTGCGCGAGCTCGGAGTCGCGCGCTTCCTCCAGGTCTCGACCGACGAGGTGTACGGCTCGATCGAGCGCGGATCGTTCACCGAGGAGTCCCCGCTCGAGCCCTCCTCGCCGTACTCGGCCACCAAGGCGGCCGGCGACCTGCTCGTGCAGGCGCACGTCCACACGCACGGCATCGAGGCCGTGATCTGCCGCGGCTCGAACAACTACGGCCCGCGCCAGTACCCGGAGAAGCTGATTCCGCTCTGCACGCTGAACGCCCTGCACGAGGACCCGCTGCCCGTGTACGGGGACGGGCGCCAGGTGCGCAACTGGCTCTACATGGAGGACTTCGCGCGCGCGATCGACCTCGTGCTGCGGGAGGGCAAGCCGGGTGACGTGTACAACGTCGGCGGCCCGGACGAGGAGGAGAACCTCGCGGTCGTCGAGCGCATCCTCGAGCTGACCGGGCGCGACCGGTCGCTGATCGAGCACGTCGAGGACCGGAAGGGGCACGACCGCCGCTACTCGCTCTCGTCCGAGAAGGTCGCCGCGCTCGGCTGGGAGGCTCAGGTCTCCTTCGACGAGGGCCTCGCGCGCACGGTCGAGTGGTACCGCGACAACGAGTGGTGGTGGGAGCCGATCCGCTCGGGCGAGTACCGCGAGTACTACGAGCGCCAGTACGGCCGCAGCCTTTCCTAAAGGGGGTCTGACCCCGGTGGGGTCAGACCCCTAGGCTGGAAGCGTGACTCCCGCCCTCGAGCTCCGCGGCCTGACCAAGCGCTACGACGACGGCACGCTCGCGCTCGAGAACTTCGACCTGGCCATTCCAGACGGCGCGTTCTTCGGGCTGCTCGGGCCCAACGGCGCCGGGAAGACCACCGCGATCAACGCCGTCTGCAACCTGATCCGGATCACGAGCGGCGAAGCGCTCGTGTTCGGGCGCCCGGCCCACACGCTGCGCGGCGCGGCGAGACGTCGGGCTCGCGGAGCAGGACATCAACCTCGACCGCTTCCTCACCGTGCAGGAGACGCTCGTCTACCACGGCGGCTACTTCGGGATGGGCGGAGCGGAGGCGAACCGGCGCGCCGACGAGATGATCGACGTGTTCGACCTTCGCGCGAAGGCGCACACGCGGACCTCGAAGTTGTCGGGCGGCATGCGGCGCAGGGTGCTCCTCGCGCGCGCGCTGATGCACCGCCCGCGGCTGGTGATCCTCGACGAGCCGACGGCTGGCGTCGACTTCGAGCTGCGCACCGAGCTGTGGAGCTACATCCGCCGGCTGCACGCGGAGGGCACCACGATCCTCCTGACGACGCACTACCTCGACGAGGCGGAGGCGCTGTGCGAGGAGATCGCCCTGATCCAGCACGGCCGCCTGATCGCGCGCGACACGGCGGCCGGCCTGCGCGCGCACTACGGCGCGACCTCGCTGGAGGACGTCTACGTGAAGGCGATGAGCGTGGGCGTCAGCGAGCCCGCTTGAACCGGAGCGAGTAGCCCGCGTCCAGCCCGCGCGCCGACGGATCGATGTAGACCTCGACGAAGGCGCGCGCGGCCCGCCGGCTGCCGTTTCGGATCACAAGGAAGTCCCGCGCGCTGCCGACTCGCTGAGACAACCCGAGCGGCGGGTCGGAGGTGCTGTCGGCGTTGCCGTGGAACACCGCCAGATCCGGATCGCCGAAGCTCGGCACGACGGCGATGCGCGTGCGCGACCTGGCGGGGAAGCGGACGCGGTAGACGTCGGACGGATCCTCGAACTGGTCGAGGCGCGCCTTGAACCTGCGCCGGCGCGGCTTCCCGTCGTAAACGATCGGATCGGGGTTGCGGAAGATCTCGCCGTTGACCCAGAAGATGTTCTCGTTCGGCTCGAGCGGGTCGTTCGCCGGCGGCGCGTACGCGCAGCGCGTTCCCCACCTGAACGAGCCCGTAGCCGGTGTTCGGGTCCCATCCCTCGCGGTCCAGGTCGATCGCCGAGAGCTTCACCACCTGGGCCACCTGGTCAACGGTCAGGTTGCGCCGCACGGCCGTGACCCACGTGGCCACCGCCGCGACCATAGGCGCGGCGAAGCTGGTGCCGTCTACAAACGCGTAGCCGTTGCCGTCCCCGTCGGGGTCGTGCGTCATCGGGACCGCGGTGCCGATCCGCTCGCCGGGCGCGGCGACGTCAACCGCCGCGTTCGCGTTCGAGAAGTAGCTGGTCTCGCCCGCGAAGTCGACCGCGGCAACCGTGACCACGTGCGGGAGCGACGCCGGGTACTCGAGCGGGTTGCCCTCGGCGAACTCGTTGCCGGCGGCGGCCACCAGCAGAACGCCGGCGCCGGTGGCGCGCTGCAGCTCGGCGGATTCCGAGAAGCATTCCTGGCTCGAGCCGTAGCTCATGTTGAGCACGTCGTATCCGCCCCGGACGACCGCCTTGATGCGGCGCACGATGTCGCCACACGAGAGGGTGGTGGGGAAGTTGGTGGTGATCATGCCCGGCCAGATCCCCTCGATCCCCTGCCCGTTGGTTGGCGCGGCCGCGACCGCCGCCGTCGCCGTGCCGTGCTCGTCGCGGACCGCTCCTGAGCCGACCGAGTTGATGCGGCCGCCGGCGAACTCCGGATGGCTCTCGTCGAGCTTGGAGTCGATCAGCGCGAGCTTCGGGCTTGAGGCCGTGACGGCGGGCGGCTCGAGCCCCTCTTCGACCACCGCCGGGCGCCACCTCGTGCTGCTGGTGAACGGGTCGCCGCCCGAGGCCCGCGGGCGGCTGAGGATGTTGGGCTCGGCGAACTTGAGCAGCCCGCGGCGGCGCAGGGCCGTGGCGAAGGCGCGCGCGTGGCGGCGGGCCACGACGTGAGCGCCGACCGACCCCACTGGCTTCGCGCCGTAGCGGCGCGCGAGCGAGGCTGCCGCACGGGTGTCGTGGGCGGCGACGATCCACGTGTCACGGTCGGCGAGCACGCCGGCGGCGCGGGCGTCGCCGGGGAGCGTCATCGGCGGCTCGGACATGGCGGCATGCGCAGGCGCGCCGGAGATTGCCGCGAGGGCGAGCATTGTCAGGAGTGAGCGAGGCATCCGCGCAGGGGCAGGTTAGGGCCCACCGTTACTCTCGGCTGGGTGCACGAACGCGTCGAGAATGGGTACGGAGGCCTCATATGGTTGGCCAGGCGCGAGACGCTGCGGGTCTCGAAGCTGTGGACCCAGACCGTTCTGGCCCCCGTTGTGTCCTCCACGCTCTTCATCGTGGTCTTCGGCCTGTCGCTCGGCGGGCGGATAAAGCAGGTGGAGGGTTTCGACTACGAGGTGTTCATCGTGCCCGGCCTGATCGCCATGACGATCGTGCAGCAGGCCTACAACAACAACGCTTCGTCGATCTACCAGGCGCGCTCCGACCGCTACGTGAACGACGTCCTCGCGGCCCCGATGCACCCGTGGCAGCTGAACCTCGGGTGGAACCTCGGCGGCGTCGCGCGCGGGCTCGCGATCGGAGCCGGGCTGCTGGCGCTCGCGATCCCGCTCACCGGCGTGCCCGTCGAGCAGCCGCACGTCCTCCTGCTGGCCGCGCTGCTCGCCTTGATCGGGTTCGGCGCCCTTGGGACGATCGTCGGCATCTACGCGGAGCAGTGGGACCACACCACGTTCATCTCGAACATCGTGATCCTCCCGCTCGCCTTCGTCGGCGGCGTCTTCTACTCCGTGGACATGCTCGGCTCGCCGTGGGAGGAGCTGTCCCACTTCAACCCGCTCTTCTACCTGGTCCAGGCGATGCGGTTCGGGATGCTGGGCGAGAGCGACGTGAGCGTGGTGCTCTCCCTGGGGGTGACCGCAGCCGTCGCCATCCCGGCGTACCTCTTCTCGCAGTATCTCTTCACGAGCGGCAGGAGGCTCAAGGCGTGAGCGAGGAGGAGAACCGCGTCGGGCAGTACGCGCGGCGCGTCGGCGAGATCCTCGAGCTCGACGCGGAGACGCTCGAGATGCTCGAGCTGGCCGGCTCGCTGCACGACGTGGGCAAGCAGATGATCTCCGAGCGGATCGTCGAGAAGCCCGGGCCCCTGACCAAGGCCGAATGGGAGGCGATGCGCAAGCACCCCGAGCTCGGCGAGGCGTACGCGCGCGAAGAGGGCCACGGGGAGGACGTGGGCCAGTGGGTGCGCCACCACCACGAGCGGCTCGACGGCACCGGCTACCCGGACCATCTCGAGGGCGAGGAGATCCCGATGGGCGCCCGCATCATCGCGGTCCTCGACGCCTACGTGGGCATGACGTCACCGCGCGCCTACAGGCCGCCGATCCCGGCGGAGGTGGCGCTCGAGGAGCTCGAGCACGCAGCCGGCAAGCACTTCGACCCGGAGGTGGTCGACGTGTTCGTGCGGCTGGTGCGCGCGAACCTTTGAACCTCGACGAGCTCGAGCGACAGGTCATCGCCTGCCGCAGGTGCCCGCGCCTCGTGGAGTGGCGTGAGCGAGTCGCACGCGAGAAGCGCGCCGCCTACGCCGGCGAGGAGTACTGGGGCCGGCCCGTGCCGGGCTTTGGCGACCCCGAGGCGAGCGTCTACGTGCTCGGACTCGCACCGGCAGCCCACGGCGGGAACCGCACCGGGCGCGTTTTCACGGGCGACCGCTCAGGCGACTGGCTGTTCGCCTCGCTCCACCGCACCGGCTTCGCGAACCAGCCGACCTCGCTCCATGCCGGCGACGGGCTCGAGCTGCACGGCGCATTCGTGGCGGCGGCCGTCCGGTGTGCGCCGCCGGCCAACCGGCCGCTGCCGAGCGAGCGCGACAACTGCCTGCCGTACGCGGCCGGAGAGCTCGAGTTGATGCCATCCGTGCGCGTGATCGTCTGCCTGGGCGGGTTCGCCTGGGACGCCGCGCTCAAGCTCGACCCGCCCCCGCCGCCGCGCCCGAAGTTCGGTCACATGGCGGAATTCGAGCTGCCGAGCGGGCGCCACCTGCTCGGCTCGTACCACCCGTCGCAGCAGAACACGTTCACCGGCAGGCTGACCGAGGAGATGACGGACGCCGTGTTTGTACGCGCGTCCGAGCTGGCGATACGCTGAAGGGTTCCGTGCCTTCAGCTGACCCACTGGCCAACTTCACTCCTCAGGTTCGCGACTGGTTCAAGCGCGCCTTCGCAGAGCCCACTCGGGCGCAGGAGCAGGCATGGCCGGCCATCGCAGGCGGCGAACACGTCCTCCTGTCCGCGCCGACCGGCTCGGGCAAGACGCTCGCGGCCTTCCTGTGGGGCCTCGACCGGCTGGTCGCAGAGCCCCTGCCTGCGGACGAGCGGAAGACGCGGCTCGTCTACGTATCCCCGCTGAAGGCGCTCTCCTACGACATCGAGCGCAACCTGCGCGCACCGCTCAAGGGCATTGGCGGCGACATCTCGGTGGCGATCCGCACCGGCGACACGCCGCAGAAGGAGCGCGCGGCGATGCTTCGCAAGCCGCCGGACATCCTTATCACGACGCCTGAGTCGCTCTACCTGATGCTGACTTCGCGCGCGCGCGAGTTCCTGCGCGACGCGGAGTGGGTGATCGTGGACGAGATCCATGCCGTAGCGCAGTCCAAGCGCGGCGCACACCTTGCGCTGACGCTCGAGCGCCTCGAGCACGAGGCAGGGCACCCGGTGCAGCGCATCGGGCTCTCGGCGACCCAGCGGCCGCTCGACGAGGTCGGCCGCTTCCTGGTGGGCCCGACGCGCGAGTGCAAGGTCGTGGACACCGGCCTGCGGAAGCCGCTCGACCTCGAGATCAAGGTCCCGGTCGAGGACATGCGCGAGCCGGATGAGGGCACGGACGACCTGGACCCGCTCGCCGGCGGGCGGCGCCACGCGCCGTTCGATCTGGCCCGCGATCTACCCCGAGCTGCTCGAACTGGTCCAGTCGCACAAGTCGACGATCGTCTTCGTGAACAACCGCCGCGGCGCGGAGCGGCTCGCGATGCGGTTGAACGAGCTGGCGGGCGAGGACGGGAAGCCCGCCGACATCGCGCGCGCCCACCACGGATCGCTCGCGCGCGAGGAGCGGCTGGTCGTCGAGGAGATGCTGAAGTCCGGCGAGCTGCCGTGCCTCGTGGCGACCTCCTCGCTCGAGCTCGGCATCGACATGGGCGCCGTCGACCTCGTGCTGCAGGTCGAGTCGCCCAAGTCCGTGACGCGCGGCCTGCAGCGGATCGGCCGCGCCGGGCACGGCGTCGGCGAGACGTCGAAGGGCCGGATCTTCCCGAAGTTCCGCTCCGACCTGCTCGAGTCGGCGGTGGTCGCTCAGCGGATGCGCGAGGCGCTGATCGAGGAGACGGTCGTGCCGCGCAACCCGCTCGACGTCCTCGCGCAGCAGATCGTCGCCTGCGTCGCAACGGGCGACGAGTGGAAGGTGCCCGAGCTGCACGACCTGGTCAGGCGCGCGTACCCGTTCGCGGAGCTGGACCGCAAGCTGCTGGACAACGTCCTCGACATGCTCGACGGGCGCTACCCGTCCGAGGAGTTCGCCGAGCTCAAGCCGCGGATCGTCTGGGACCGAGTCGAGGACGTCATCCGGGCACGCCAGGGCGCACGCCAGCTGGCGATCACGAACGCGGGCACGATCCCCGACCGCGGGCTGTTCGGCGTCCACCTCCCGGACGGGCGCCGGGTGGGCGAGCTGGACGAGGAGATGGTCTACGAGGCGCGCGCGGGCCAGACGTTCATGCTCGGAGCGTCCACCTGGCGGATCGAGGAGATCACCCGCGACCGCGTGCTCGTCACGCCGGCCCCGGGCGCGCCGGGCGCGATCCCGTTCTGGCGCGGCGACATGGTCGGCCGGCCGGCAGAGCTGGGCAAGGCGCTCGGCGAGTTCTCCCGCACCGCGGTGGACAAGGAGCCGGCGACGCTTGCGGCCGAGTACGGGCTGGACGAGCGCGCGGCAGGCAACCTGGTCATGTACCTGCGCGAGCAGCAGGAGGCCACGCGCGTCGTGCCGAGTGACCGCACGATCGTGGTCGAGCGCTTCCGTGACGAGATCGGCGACTGGCGCCTGTGCGTGCTGTCGCCCTACGGCGGCCGGGTGCACGCGGCGTGGGGCCTCGCACTCGCTGCTCGCATCCGCGACGAATTCGGGCTCGAGGCCGACGCGATCTGGTCCGACGACGGGATCGTCGTGCACCTCCCCGATGCGGACGAGCCGCCCGGATCCGAGCTCGTGATGGTCGACCCCGACGAGGTCGAGGACCTGGTCGTGCGCGAGCTCGGGAACTCCGCGCTCTTCGGCTCCCGGTTCCGCGAGAACGCCGCCCGCGCGCTGCTGCTCCCGCGCGCCTACCCCGGCAAGCGCACGCCGCTGTGGCAGCAGCGCCTGAAGGCCCAGTCGCTGCTCGAGGTCGCGAAGCGCTACGGCCAGTTCCCGATCGTGCTCGAGACCTACCGCGAGTGCCTCCAGGACGTGTTCGACCTGCCCGCGCTGAAGGACCTGCTGCGCGGGTTGCACACGCGCGAGCTGTCGCTCGTCGAGGTCGAGACGCCGCGCTCGTCGCCGTTCGCCTCCTCGCTGCTCTTCGACTACGTCGCCACGTACATGTACGAGGGCGACACGCCGAACGCTGAGCGGCGGGCCGCCGCTCTTTCACTTGACCGCGAGTTACTCGCTGAACTGCTCGGACAGGAGGAGCTCCGCGACCTGATCGACGCCGAGGCGCTCGCGGAGGTCGAGGCGGATCTCCAGCGCCTCTCCGAGCGCACCCAGGCCGGTGAACGCCGACGGCGCCCACGACATCCTGCGCGCGGTCGGCGACCTGACCCTCGACGAGGTGCAGGCGCGCTGCCACCGCGGCGTGTCGGCGAAGCGGATCCTTGACGGGCTCGCCGCCGAGCGCCGCGCGGTGTCGATGCGGATCGGCGGCGAGGAGCGCTTCATCGCGTCCGAGGACGCGGGCCTCTATCGCGACGCCCTCGGGGCCGTGCCGCCGGGCGGCCTGCCCGAGACCTTCCTCGAGCCGGTCGAGGAGCCGCTGCAGCGGCTCGTTCGGCGGTACGCGCGCACGCACGGGCCGTTCCCGACCGGAAACCTCGCGGCCCGCTACAGCATCGATCCTGGGCCGGTCCTGCGTGAGCTCGAGCGCACCGGCGCGCTCGTGCGCGGCGAGCTGCGACCAGGCGGCCGCGAGCGCGAGTGGTGCGACCCCGACGTGCTGCGCCGCCTCCGGCGGGCTTCGCTCGCCACGCTCCGCAAGGAGGTCGAGGCCGTCGAGCAGAAGCAGCTCGCCCGCTTCCTTCCCGCCTGGCAGGGCGTGGACGCGGCACCGCCCGGCGGCGCAGGCATCGACCGACTGCGCGAGGTGCTCGTCCCGCTCCAGGGCATCGCCCTGACGCCCGAGACTTGGGAGCGTGACGTACTCCCGCGCCGGCTCGGCAGCTGGTCCCCCACCTGGCTCGACCAGCTCTGCTCCGGCGGCGAGGTCGTGTGGATCGGCGCCGGCGCGCTGGGCCGTAGCTCGGGCCGCGTGGCGCTCTACTTCCGCGATGACGTGCGCTGGCTGGGGCCGCCCACGAACCGCGGCGACGCCCCCGCTGGTCCTGTGCACGACGCGATCCGCGAGCGGCTCGGCACCGGCGCCGCTTTCTGGTCGGACCTGCTCGTGGACCTCGGCGAGATCGAGACGGCGGAGCTCCAGGAGGGGCTCTGGGACCTCGTCTGGGCGGGCGAGGTGACTAACGATGCCTGGGCGCCGCTGCGCGCTCCGCGGCTGACGGTCGCCCGCGACCAGCAGCACAAGCGCGGGCGGCGCTTTGCGAAGCACCGTCGTCCCGGCGCGCCTCAGGTGCAGGGCCGCTGGTCGCTCACCGCGTCGTTGTTCGCGGATCAACCGGCGTACGGGCCGCGCATGCGCGCGCAGGCGGAGCTCCTGCTCGAGCGCTACGGCATCGTCACGCGCGAGACGGTCCTCGCCGAGGGCGTGCCCGGTGGATTCGCGACCCTGTACGGAGAGCTGACGAACCTGGAGACGCTGGGGACCGCCCGCCGCGGCTACTTCGTCGAGGGGCTTGGGGAGCGCAGTTCGCCCTCGCCGGGGCGGTCGAGCGGCTGCGCAGCCTGCGCTCGGACGAGCCGGCCGGAGCGCTGGTGCTGGCGGCAACGGATCCCGCGAACCCCTACGGCGCTTCGCTTCCATGGCCGCGGCGCGACGAGGACCAGCGCCGCCGCCCCGCGCGCGTAGCGGGCGCCTACGTCGTGCTGCTCGACGCCGAGCCGGTGCTCTACGTCGAGCGCGGAGGAAAGGGCCTCGTCCCGCTCCGCGAGCCCGACGAGTCGTGGCTCAGAGACGCGCTCGAGGCACTCGCCGAGCACGTCCGGCGCGGACGGCTCAAGCGGCTCGCGCTGGAGCGCTTCGACGGCGAGCCGATCGTCGGCTCTCCGGTCGAGGAACTGCTCATCGAGCTCGGCTTCCGTCAGGGGCCGCGGAAGCTGACCCTCAGTGCCTGAGGGAGACACGATCCACGCGGCGGCCCGGCGGGTCGGCGCCGCCCTGGTCGGCAACGAGATCGTCGCTGTCGAGACGCCGCAGCCACGGCATGCGATGGACCGCTGGCCCGAGCGCCTGGCCGGACGGCCCGTCCATTCGGTGGATGCGCACGGCAAGCACCTGTTCCTCCGCTTCGAGGGCGACCTCACGCTCCACTCGCACCTGCGGATGGGCGGCATGTGGGGCGTCTATCCGCTCCGGCAAGCGGTGGTCGCGCGGGCGCCACCGCGCGTGGCTCGTCCTCCGGACCGACGCCGCCGAGGTCGTCCAGTTCGACGGGCCCGTGCTCGAGCTGATGACGGAGAGCCGCACGCGATTCGACGCGCGCCTCGCCGCCCTCGGCCCGGACATCCTCAGCCCGGAGCTCGACGAGCGTCGCTTCCTCACGCGCCTGCGCGAGGACGACCCGACCCGCGGCATTGGCGACGCGCTGCTCGACCAGCGCAACATTGCGGGGATTGGCAACGTGTGGAAGAGCGAGGGCTGTTTCGACGCGTGCGTCGACCCGTGGCGAAAGGTCGGCGATGTCACGGACGACGAAGCGCTGCGGATCGTCCGCTGCACGCGCCGGCGTATGCAGGAGTCGGTTTCACGAGGAGGTCACATCCGCGGGCTGCAGTTGTACGACTGTTCAGGGCGGCCATGTCCACGCTGCACGACCCGCATACGAGCTCGCGGCCAGGGCGACGACAACCGTACGACCTACTGGTGTCCCGGTTGTCAGCGCTGAAGCGAGTCGGCCACAAGGGCGCCGACCACGTGGCCCCCGGCAACACGCGCGCGAGCTTCGAGGCGGCGCTCGAGCACGGCGTCGACATGATCGAGTTCGACGTCCTGCGGCTGCGTGACGGCCGGCTTGTGCTCGCGCACGACTTCAAGGACGCCGCGAAGCGGACGCCGCTCACGCTCGACGAGGGACTCGACCTGTTCGCGGGCGAGGCGTACGCGGGCGTGGAGCTGGACGTCGATCTGAAGCTGCCGGGGTACGAGCGCGAGGTGGTCGAGGGCCTGGCCGCACGAGGGCTGTCGGCGAGGTCGCTCATCTCGAGCCAGTACCTCGAGAGCCTCGACCGGGTGCGCGAGCTCGATCCGGACATCCCGCGTGGCTGGTCGGTGCCGCGCGCGCAGCGCGACTACACGCGCAGCATCTGGGCGGTCCCGGCGTACGGGGTCCTACAGGTGATCAAGCGCCGGCTGCCCGCCCGCGCCGCCAGCTTCATCCGCGCCGGCCGGATCCAGGCGGTGATGGCGCACCACTACGTGGTCACGCCACGGCTGGCGCAGCAGGTCCGCGCGGCGGGCGGCGAGCTCTACGTCTGGACGGTGGACGACGCCGACAAGATCGCCCGCCTCGAGGCGATCGGCGTGCACGCGGTCATCACGAACGACCCGCGGCTCTTCGACGGGCTCTACGGGAACGCAATCTCACACAGCCCGGCCGAGTAGTTGTCCGGGTCTCCGTGAGTGCCGGTCGGGTGGCCGGCCAGCGTCTTGCGCGTGGTACGCCGGACCGTCTCCCCGTCGCGGCGCCAGCGGAAGTCGACGAGGCCGCGCACCACGTGGCTCGTCGTCGGCACGGGCGGGTCGATGTGGAACTTGCGCCCGGACTCGCGGCTGCGGTACTTCGCGTTGCCCACCTTGATCCACGGCGAGATGCTGTCGCCGCCCACGTCGTACCACTCCTCCGTGCCCCTGTCGTAGTAGCTCGCACGGAAGCGCATCCACATCGTCTGCTTCGTCCCGTTGCCGGGCATGCTGGCGCGCACGCCGAGGACGTTCGGGTTCTCCTGGGTGTCGCAGATGTTCACGGTCGCCCAGAGGTCGCCGGTGTGGTTGGCCGCTGCCGGGCCCGGCAGGGTCAGTGCGAGAACAAGTGCGAGAAGAAGAAAAACCACCGTGATGAAAGGCCGCCTGGAGCGTAGTTGAGGCATGAGCGAAGCAGTCGCCGAACGGATCGCCCGCCCGCTCCGGCGCGCCACGAGCACTCCTTCCGAGGCATTCGAGGCCCTGTACCGCCGCTCCTTCCCGCGCGTGTACGGATACGTCGCGACGCTGCTGCGCGACCGCACCGCCGCGGAGGAGGTAACGGCGCAGGCGTTCGAGCGCGCGTACCGCAAGCGGCGCACATTCAGGGCGTCGCGCGGCAGCGAGGAGGCGTGGCTCTTCGGGATCGCGCGCAACGCGGCCCTCGACGAGCTCCGCCGGCAGAAGCGCCGTGCGGTTCTCGAAGCCGATCCGGAGGACGTCCACGCGCCCGCCGCCGACGAGCTGGCGGACGGAGCGCTTCGCCGCGAGGCCGTACGCGCCGCGCTGGGCCGGCTCGCCCCGCGCGAGCGCGAGATCGTCGCGCTCAAGTTCGCCGGCGGGCTCTCGCACGAGGAGATCGCCCGCGTGCTCGGGATATCGGCGTCGAACGCCGGGACTCGGCTGCACCGAACGCTCGAGAAGCTGAGGAGGGAATGTGATGAAGACGCTTGAGGACGTCCTGGAGGAGATCCGGCCGACGCCGGACCCCGACTTCGTCGCCGACATGGAGTGGCGGATGAAGCGCGGCTTCCCGCACGAGCGGAAGCGTCGCCTCCCCGCCCTCCGCCCGCGACCCATTGCGGCGTTCGCGGCCAGCGCCGGCCTGGCCGTACTCGTGGCCGTCGCCGTGCTGGATTCGGGCGAGGAGCCAAGCGCCCCTACGGCGACCGACGCCCCGGCCGCGGCCGAGAGCCTGGGCGCCGACACCGCAAGCCGTGCGGCCGAGCCCGGGACCGCGCTGCCCCAGCCGATCCCGCCGCCCGTCGGAGGCGAAGACATCGCTCCAGGCGCGGAGGTCCGGCGCATCGAGCGCTCCGCCCAGCTCACCCTGGCCTCCGATCCGGACGAGTTCGACAGCATCGCCGACGCGATCTTCCGCACGGCCGACCGCCGCGACGGCTTCGTCCTCCAGTCGTCCTTCACCCAGGGCGAGGAGGGCTTCAGCACCGGCTTCTTCCAGCTGCGTGTGCCGTCATCGCAGCTGCAGCCCGCGCTCAACGAGCTGTCACGGCTCGCCACCGTGCGCGCGAGGAGCGAGTCGGGCACTGACGTGACCGGATCGTTCGTCTCGATCCGCGACCGCCTGCGCACGGCTCGGGCGCTGCGTACGAGCCTCCTGCGCCGCCTCGAGCTGGCGGAGACCGACACGGCCGCCCAGGCTCTCCGCCGGCGGCTCACGATCGTCGGCAATCGCATCACGGCGCTGCGCGACCAGCTGCGCGGGGTGCGCGAGCGCACCGAGTACGCGACCATCGTCGTGGACCTCGTGGACGAGGACGCGGGTGCCGTCACAGGTGAGACGGACGAGGCGGTCGACGACGCCGTCGGGTCGCTGGAGGACATTCTCAACTTCCTCATCCGGGCCGGAGCGATCCTCCTACCCCTCGCTCTGCTGGGGCTGGTGGGCTGGCTCGTGGCCTCACGCGCACGACGGCGCGCACGCGAGCGCGCGCTGGCCTAGGCTTTTCCCTCTGCCCAAAGGCTCCGACACAGCCGAACTGCTTGCCCAGGTGCCGCTGTTCGCCGGGCTGGCACCCGCTGACATCGCGCAGCTCGCCGATGTCGGTGTCCCGCGGCGCTGGAGCGCCGGCGAGGTCGTCTTCCGCGAGGGCGACGAGGGCGACACGTGCTACGTGGTGCGCAGCGGCGCTGCGCGCGTCACGCGAAACCACTCCGACGGGCGCGCGATCACGCTGGCGGAGCTGCGGCGCGGCGACATCTTCGGCGAGCTCGCGATGTGGGGGGGCGAGACCCGCTCCGCGACGATCGAAGCGCTAGAGGACACGACGGCCGTCGCGCTGCTGGCCGCGGACGTCCGCCGCCTGCTCGCCGCCCGGCCCGAGATCGCCGTGAAGCTGCTCGGCGAGCTGGCCGCTCGCCTGCGGGCGGCGAACGAGCGGATCACCCGGCAGTCGTTCCAGACCGTCGCGGGTCGCGTGGCGTCCGTCCTCGTGGGGCAGGTCGAGGCTCGGATCCGCGAGGGTGCGGATCCGACGGACATCGTGATCTCCGCCACCCAGGCGGACATCGCCCAGCTTGCCGGGTCGTCGCGCGAGTCGGCGTCGCGCTTCCTGGCGACGCTCGAACGCGCCGGAGTCGTCTCCACGGGACGTGCCAAGGTGACCGTGCATGACCCCGCGGCGCTCCGAAACTACATCTACTGAGGCGCGCGCCCGCATGGTCGAGCGCCAGCTGCGGCGGCGCGGCATCGAGGACGAGCGCGTGCTGGCCGCCATGAACACGGTCCCGCGCGAGCGCTTCGTGCCGCCGCGCGAACGACGCCGCGCCTACCGCGACGGGGCGCTTCCCATCGGATCCGGGCAGACCATCTCGCAGCCGTGGATCGTGGCCGCGATGGCTCAGGCCCTGGAGCTCCGCGGCGACGAGCGGGTGCTCGAGGTCGGCGCGGGCTCCGGGCTACTCGGCGGCCGTGCTGTCGCTGCTCTGCCGCGAGCTCGTCACGATCGAGCGGCACGTCGCGCTCGCCGACCAGGCGAAGGCGCTCCTGCGCGACCTCGGCCGCGACAATGTCGAGGTGCGCGCGGGCGACGGCACCCTGGGAGCACCCGACCGCGCTCCGTTCGACGGCATATCGGTGACCGCAACGGCCGAGGGCGCCCCACCGCAAGCGCTGCTCGAACAGCTCTCCTCGAAAGGCACGCTCGTCTGCCCGGTCCGCAGGCAGGGCGGCGAGCACCTGGTGCGGGTGCGCGACGGGGTCGAGGAGACCCTCGCCGCGGTCCGGTTCGTCCCGCTGGTCAGCGACGAGTGAACGAGAAACCCCCGCTCCTGCGCGAGTTCTCTGCCGGCGGCCTCGTCGTGCGGCAGATGCGGGGCCGGCCCTACATCGCGGCCGTGCGCGTCAAGGACGGGACGGTCCTGGCGCTGCCGAAGGGCCATATCGAGCAGGGCGAGAGCGGCGCGGAGGCCGCCGTCCGCGAGGTGCGCGAGGAGGCGGGCATCGAAAGCACGCTCGTCGAGAAGCTGGACGACATCCGCTACTGGTACACGCGCGACGGCGCGCGCGTGCTGAAGGTCGTGTCGTTCTTCCTCCTCCGCTACCGGTCCGGCTCGGTGCGCGACTACCAGCGCGCGGAGGTGGACGGCGCGGAATGGGTGCCACTCGAGGAGGCGGCGTCGCGGCTGGCCTACCGGGGCGAGAAGGAAATGGCCCGCGCCGCCCTGTCGAAGCTCGCCGAAGAAGGCTAGGCTCCCGCGCGTGTTCGTCCTGAACTTCTACTCGCCCGTGTTCGTGGACCAGCTACGCAGGCACAGGAAGACGGCCACGATCCGCCTCGGCGACAAGAGCGCGAAGTACCGCAAGGGCAACGTCGTGATGGTCACGGTGGGCTTCCAGCACTCGCCCCGGGAGAAGATCTTCCTGGCCGTCATCGACGAGGTGGAGGTGAAGCGCGTGAAGGAGCTCTCCCCGCGCGACATCGAGCACGACAACCCGGAGTTCCGGCGGCTCGACGAGACGATCCACTTCCTCGAGCAGATCTACGGCCGGTCGGTGAGCGAGGACGACATCGTCACCGTTGTGCGCTTCTCCGAGATCAAGGAGACGCCTCCCCCGAGCGAGTTCTCGGAGCGCCTGCGCGGCTCCGGGTCGCACCAGAACTAAGCCTCGGCACTCTCTGATCCTGAGTGCTATAACTGGCACTCTCGTACGTAGAGTGCCAACGGAGGATTTATCTATGAAGCTGAAGCCGCTCGGCGATCGCGTGATCGTCAAGGCAATCGATGAGGATGAGACGACCGCAAGCGGCATCGTCCTTCCCGACACCGCGAAGGAGAAGCCCCAGCGGGGCAAGGTCGTTGCCGCTGGAGAGGGCAAGTGGGACGAGGACGGCGAGAAGCGGATTCCGCTCGACGTCGCAGAGGGCGACGAGGTCCTCTACTCCAAGTACGGCGGCACGGAGATCAACGTCGAGGGC
This sequence comes from uncultured Thermoleophilaceae bacterium, assembly GCA_963839405.1. Taxonomy (GTDB): domain Bacteria; phylum Actinomycetota; class Thermoleophilia; order Solirubrobacterales; family Thermoleophilaceae; genus DASPHG01. Next base: position 241,298 of record CAWIUV010000003.1, on the reverse strand, counting down.
GACGACCTGCTCGTCCTCCGCGAGTCCGACGTGCTGGCCAAGGTCGGCTAACTCACAAGACTGAAGACGGAGGAACCTAGAAATGGCTCACAAGGAGCTGAAGTACGACACCGCCGCGCGCCAGGCCCTCGAGGCCGGCGTCGACAGTGTCGCCAACGCGGTCAAGGTAACCCTTGGCCCGAAGGGACGCTACGTCGTCCTCGACAAGAAGTTCGGCGCCCCGACCATCACGAACGACGGCGTGACCATCGCTCGCGAGATCGAGGTCGAGGACGTCTTCGAGAACCAGGGCGCGCAGCTCGTCCGCGAGGTCGCCACGGCGACGAACGACGTTGCCGGCGACGGCACGACGACCGCCACGGTCCTCGCGCAGACGATCGTCCGCCAGGGACTGAAGAACGTCACGGCGGGCGCCAACCCGATCGCGCTGCGGCGCGGCATCGAGAAGGCCGTCGACCAGGTGGTCGAGGACATCCGCTCGCAGTCGAAGGAGATCTCGGGCAAGGAGCAGATCGCGCGCGTGGCGGCCATCTCGGCCGGCGACGACGAGATCGGCGAGGTCATCGCCGACGCGATCGAGAAGGTCGGCAAGGACGGCGTCGTGAACGTCGAGGAGGGCCAGACGTTCGGCATGGACCTCGAGTTCACCGAGGGCATGCAGTTCGACAAGGGCTACATCTCGCCGTACATGGTCACCGACCAGGACCGGATGGAGGCCGTCCTCGAGGACCCCTACATCCTGATCGCCAACCAGAAGATCGGCTCGGTCCGCGACCTTCTGCCGGTGCTCGAGCAGGTCATCCAGTCGGGCAAGCCGCTGGTGATCGTCGCCGAGGACGTCGAGGGCGAGGCGCTCGCCACGCTCGTCGTGAACAAGCTCCGCGGCACCTTCACGGCCGTCGCGGTCAAGGCGCCGGGCTTCGGCGATCGCCGCAAGCGCATGCTCGAGGACATCGCGATCCTCACGGGCGGCGAGGTGATCACCGAGGAGATGGGCCTCAAGCTCGAGAACACGCAGCTCTCGCAGCTCGGCCAGGCCCGCCGCGTCGTGGTCACGAAGGACACCTCGACGGTCATCGACGGTGCCGGCGAAGCCGACGCGATCAAGGGCCGGATCAACCAGATCAAGCAGGAGATCGAGAACACCGACTCCGACTTCGACCGTGAGAAGCTCCAGGAGCGCCTGGCGAAGCTCTCGGGCGGCGTCGCGGTGGTCAAGGTCGGCGCTGCCACCGAGACCGAGATGAAGGAGAAGAAGCACCGCGTCGAGGACGCGCTGCAGGCCACCCGCGCCGCCCTCGAGGAGGGCATCGTCGCGGGCGGCGGCACCGCGCTGCTGCGCGCTTCCGACTCGATCAAGGTCGACGCTCTCGACGACGCGGACGAGCAGACCGGGGCGCGGATCATCCTCCGCGCGCTCGAGGAGCCCGTCCGCCAGCTCGCCGAGAACGCCGGGCTAGAGGGCTCGGTCGTGGTCAACGACGTCCGCAAGGCGAAGAAGGGCGACGGCCTGAACGCCGAGACGGGCGAGATCGAGGACCTCGTCGAGGCCGGGATCATCGATCCCGCGATGGTGACGCGCTCGGCGCTGCAGAACGCCGCGTCGATCGCGAAGAACATCCTCACCACCGAGGCGATCGTCGCCGAGATGCCGGAGAAGGACGGCGCCGGCATGGGCGGCATGCCCGGAGGCATGGACGGAATGATGTAAGGAGCCGCACGGCTTCGCTGTGAGAAGGGCCCGGCATCGCGCCGGGCCTTTTTTTTGCCCTAGGCGCCGAGCACCGCCGCCATCGGCAGCGGCCTGACGCCCGAGCGACTCGGCGTCCGCCGTTCCCTCGGGCGTCGTCATCGAGAGCTCCATCAGCTCGGCCTCGTCCCAGGTCGCGAACACCGACGGGCCGGCGAAGACCTCCGCGACCTTCAGGCCGGCGCGCACGGCCGGCAGCGGCACGTGCAGCAGCCGGCGGCGGCGGCCGAACGCGCGCAGCGCCGTCTTCACGATGCCGTCGTAGGTCAGCTCGTCCGGGCCGGCCAGCTCGTAGCGAGCCTTGCCGTTCGGGTTGCGCAGCGCGCGACACCACGCAGTCGGCGACGTCGTCCGCCCAGATCGGCTGGTAGCGGGCGTCGCCGCCACCGGACACGGGCGCCACAGGCAGGCGGGACAGCCTGTCGAGCAGCGTTATCCATGGATCGCCCGGCGCAGTACGTGATCGAGGGCGCGAAGATCGTGCGCCTCCAAGTCCGCCTCCTGAACCGCCTCCTCGGCCAGGGCCTTCGCGCGGAAGAAACGCGCGGGCGAATGAAGCGACGCGCCGATGGCGGAGAAGAAGAGGAACCGCTTCACGCCCGCCCGCTCGGCCGCACGCACGAGGCGCAGCGTCGCGACGGCGTCGAGCTCCTCGATCGAGCCGCCCGGCTGGTCGCGGATCGCCGCTGCCAGGTGCACGACGGTGTCGACGCCGCGCATCGCGTTGCGGAACGAGGCCGGGTTGCCCAGGTCGCCGAGCGCGATCTGCACGCGGACGCGTTCGGGGCCGAGCCGCCGCGGTTCGCGCACGAGGCAACGCACCGGCTCGCCGGCGGCGACCAGGCGCCGCAGCAGCGGCGTGCCGATCGTGCCAGTGGCGCCCGTCAGGAGAATCATCGGCTCAGAACCAGTGCCTCTGCTCTTGCCATGGGTCGGCGTCGTTGTGGTAGCCGTTGAGCTCCCAGAAGCCCATCCGGTCGGCGCTCATCACCTCGAGCTTGCGCAGGAACTTCGCCGACTTCCAGAAGTAGCGCTTGGGCACGATCAGCCTGAGCGGAGCGCCGTGGTCGTGCTCGAGCGGCTCGCCCTCGTAGGTGTGCGCGAGCAGCGCGTTGTCGTCGAGGACCGCCTCGAGCGGCATGTTGGTGGTGTAGCCGCCGTCGGAGTAGGCCATCAGGTGCGAGCCCGTCGGCTTCACACCCGCGCGGTCGAGCACCTCCTTCACCGCCACGCCCGTCCACGTCGTGTCGAGCTTGGACCAACGCGTCACGCAGTGGATGTCGAGCGTCACGTCGCGCTGCGGCAGCGCCATCAGCTCGTCCCACGAGAGCCGGAGCTCGTTCTCGACCTCGCCGAAGACGGTGAAGTCCCACGTGCTCAGGTCGTACTTCGGATTCGGGCCCACGGTGAGGACCGGGAACCGCTCGGTCAGGTACTGGCCCGGGGGAATGCGCGCCGGGTCTATCCCGAGCTTCTCGGCCTGCTTGCGCCCACGCGCAGCGAGCATTCGCGATGTGATGGCCACCGGGCTGACTATAGAATCGGGCTCCTCTCTCACCACCCCTAAGGAGCTGCATCCCGCCAGATGGCTTACGTAATCGCAGAGCCCTGCATCGGCCAGAAGGACAACTCGTGCGTCGAGGTGTGCCCGGTCGACTGCATCCACCCCACTCCCGACGAGGCTGACTACGACAAGGTCGAGATGCTCTACATCGACCCCGAGGAGTGCATCGACTGCGACGCGTGCGTCGAGGCTTGCCCGGTGGACGCCTGCTTCGCCGAGGACCAGCTCCCGGAGGAGTGGAACAAGTACATCCAGATCAACGCCGACTACTACAAGGAAGGCGCGGGCGCCTAGGGCGCCATCGGCAGCGGCGTGCCGGTCACTGCCGGCTCCGGCTCACCCGCGGGCAGCGGCTGCGGCGGGGCCACCGAGATGAGCCCGCGGGCCGTGTGGAAGAGCGCCTGGGAGGCGGGCGCGTCGGGATCAGAGAGAACCAGCGGCCGCCCCTCGTCGGCGCCGAGACGTAGCTCCTCCTGAAGCGGAATCTTGCCGAGCAGGGGCACGTCGAGCTCGTCCGCGAGCTACTGGCCCCCGCCCTCGCCGAAGATCGTGAAGCGCTCGCCGCTCGGCGTCGTGAAGCCCGACATGTTCTCCACGACGCCGGCGATCTCGAGGTTGAACCTGCGCGCGGTCTCGGCGGCTCGCTGAGCCACCTTCTGCGCGGCCGGCTGCGGCGTGGTCACAACCACGAACTTCGACTGCGGCAGGAGCTGGGCGAGCGTCATCGAGACGTCGCCGGTGCCTGGCGGCAGGTCGATCAGCAGGTAGTCGAGCTCGCCCCACTCGACGTCCTCGAGGAACTGGCGGATCGCCTTGTGGAGCATCGGGCCGCGCCACGTGATCGCCTGGTCGCGTCCCTCGAGGAAGAACTCGATCGACATCACGCGGATGCCGTCATGAACCTCGAGCGGGACGATCTTCCGCTGCGGCCGAGACCGACGGCTTGCCGTGCACGCCCATCATGCGCGGGATCGAGTAACCCCAGACGTCGGCGTCGAGCGCAGCCGCGCGATGGCCCTCGGCGTGCAGCGCGGCGGCGAGGTTCGCGGTCACGGTGGACTTGCCGACCCCGCCCTTGCCGGAGCCGACGCAGATCACGTTGCCGACACGTGCGAGCGAGCCCGACGGCAGCGAGCCGCCGCCGAGGCGCTGGCGCAGCGCCTGCTTCTCATCATCCGAGAGGACGTCGAAGCCGACGTTGACGGACTGGACGCCCTCGAGCTTGCCGACCGCCTCCGCGACTCCATTCTCGAAGTGCGAGCGGATCGGGCAGCCGGGAGTCGTGAGCGAAACCACGACGTCGACGCGGCCGGCGTCGAAGAAGTCGACACGGCGGACCATGCCGAGGTCGACGATGTTCTGGTGCAGCTCGGGGTCGATGACCGACTTGAGCGCTTCGCGTACCTGTTCTTCCGTGGGCATCGCTCGACAGTCTGGCAAAGAGAAACGCCGGGCCCGAGGGCCCGGCGTTTCGAGGGAGGAGAGATACTGCGTACCACCGGCGGTATGAGGCCGGCAGTCTTTCCCCGGGCCCCGCTCTCTCCGTGCGGGTCGGGGGTAAGCGGGTCGCTTACGACTGCGTCGTGACCTGCTCCTGGACGCGGTCGACGAGCTTCTCGGCGTCGTGCTGCAGGCTCGTTCACGTTGCGCTCGAAATCACGGCGCGTGCGCTTGACCTGCTGCTCGACCTGACGCCGGTTGCGCTTCACGAGACGGGTGGCCTGCGTGCGGCGCTTGCGGATCTCGCGCTCCACGCGGGTGCGGCTGCGCTTGACCTCGCGGACCGTGCGGTTGCGAGCGGTGTTGCCACGGCGCTCGAAACGCTTGAGCTCGCGCTCGACACCGGCGCGGGTCTGGAAGCCCTTGGCGGTCTCGATGACGCTGTCACGCGCGACGAGAGCGGCACCGACCGGAATAAGGACGGCGCGCTCGGCCTGAATGGCCAGAGCCCTCGATGTACGTGCGCTCGGCGTCTGCGCGGGTGGCGGCAGCCTTGCGGGCAGCCTGGCTGCGCTTGGCAGCGTTGCGCTTACGAGTCGCGGCAGCCTTCTTGCCTGCGACCTCTCGGTTGCGCTGTTCAGTGGTGGTGGCCATGTGTGTGTTGCTCACTCCCTTTGACTTAGTTATTAGTTCTAAGTTCGATAGTTAAGAGTACCAGCGAACAGGTGTTCTAAACGCGTTTTCCGCGGTCCTGTGGTTACGTGACTTACCGTCACACGCTCGGGGTTCGAGGCCGACTACGGGAATCGCGCCTCGAGGCGGCCGATCCATCGGCTCAGGCGGGGGAGCGGAGCTCCGCTGGGGTCGGTAGCGCGGTGGGCGCGTGCCAGACGCGGTTGAGCGTCTCGATCCCCGCCTCGGTGACGACCGCGTCGCAGAAGCGCTTGCCGTCCTCGTACTGCCTCATCTTCTGGTCCAGTCCCAGGAGCCGCATGAGAAGCCGCTCCGGGGCGGACCTGCTGCGCCGGCGGCGCTCCATCGCGTCCCGCAGGCCCTCGTACTGCGGCAGCACGTCGGCGCCGACCGCGTCCATGACGTGCTCCGAGTAGCCCTCGACGATCGCCATTGCCGACTGGATGCGATCCATGATCCGGCGTTGCTCGCGCGTCTGAACCAACGCGGCGAGACCGCCCTCGCGGAAGCGCTCGACGATCTGCGAAGGGTCCGGGAGTGACGGCAGACCACCGGCGGCGCCGCGCTCGATCCGCACCTCGACGGTCGTCAGATACTCGCGCAGGAGCGCGCCGAGATGCTCGCGCAGCCACGTGACGCCCGAGAACTGAAGAACGTGCGTGACCTCGTGGAGGACCACCCAGCGCAGGAAGCTCTCCTCGTCCACCTCGAGGTCGCGGATCGCTCGCCTCAGGTTGGGTGTGACGTAGAGCAGCCGCGGCGGCACCTCCGGCTGGAGCAGCGAGAGCTCGTACTGGCCCAGAACCCGCTGGGACATGTAGCCCATGACGAGGCCGACCTCGGCCGCTAGCGTCGCCCCTGTTGCGGCCTTCAGCGCTCCGGCGAGCGGCCCGGCACCGCCGAGCCGGTCGTTAAGACGCTGGCCGACGGGGTCGAGCAGATCGGAGAGCGCGGCGAGGTTCGCCTCCGCCCATTCGCGCCGCTCCACCTCGTGCACCGGCGGCGCCGGCCCGCTGAGCTGAAGCCCGCTGTAGGCGGACACCTGTTTGAGCGCGGCCTCCGAGGCCGGGTCGAAGTCGAACCGGAGCTTCTCCGAGTCGTCCGCGCCGGCCGCGAACCGCGCGATCTGCCTGGCAAGGGACCAGTCGATCATCCGGACTTATCCTAGGGCCGGATGCCAGATCCGCTCGATGGCCTGAACGACGCGCAAGCACAGGCCGTCACGCACCTCGAAGGGCCGGCGCTCGTGATCGGCGGGGCGGGGACCGGCAAGAGCGAGGCGCTCGCGCGGCGCTTCGCGTGGCTCGCGGCCGGGGGCCAGCAGCCCGATTCGATCCTCGCCCTGAGCCCGTCGCCCGACCGGCGCGGCCCAGCGTCGGGCGCGGATAGAGGAGCTTCTCGAGCCGCCGTGGGAGGAGCTCCACATCACGACGTTGCCCGACTTCTGCTGCCGCCTTCTGCGCGACGAGGCGCACGAGGCCGGCCTGGACCCGTTCTTCTCTCGGGTGAGCCGGGCCGAGCGACTCGCGCTGCTACTCGACCGGATCGACGACCTGACCCTGCGGACCCACGAGATCCGCGGCAACCCGGTCCCCCTGCTCGTCGGGTTCCTCGAGCGGATCGACGCGCTGAAGAGCGAGATGATCGCGGCCGACGATTACGTCGCGTACGCGCGCGAGCTGGCGGCGACCACGGGCCAGGCTGACGACGCCGCGCGCGCGAACGCCGCGCGCGAGGGCGAGTTCGCCGGCCTCTACGCCGACCACGATCGACTTCTTCGGGAGAGCGGCGGCCTCGACATCGGCGACCTCGTGCTGCGCGCATTCGGCCTGCTGCACGAGCGTCCCGACGTCCGGCTGCGTGCGTCGGAGCGCTTCACTCACGTGCTGGTCGACGACTTCCAGGACCTGAACTTCGCCGAGGGGCTCGTGCTGCGCCTCCTGTGCCAGGACCACCGCCGCGTGTGGGCAGCCGGCGACGACGACCAGGGCATCAACCGGTTCCGAGCGGCGTCGCGGAAGAACTTCAGGGACTTCCGGCGCGAGTACGCCGATGCGACCCTCTTCAAGCTGTCGGCCAGCCACCGGTGCGCCGGGCCGATCCTGGCCGCCGCGCAGACCGTCGTGGCGGGCGGCGGCCATCCGCGGATCGAGAAGGAGCTGCGCGGGCCTGCCGACGGCACGCTGAGCTTCTGGCGCTGCCAGTCGCCGCGGGCCGAGGCGCAGGCGATCGCCGCCGCCGTCGAGCGGCTGACACAGGACGGCGTGGAGCCCGAGGCGATCGGCGTGTTCGTTCGGTCCGTGCGCGACAACGGCTCGGTGCTGGCCGCCGCGCTGGAGGAGCGCGGCGTCCCGGCGCGGCTCTCGGGCACGTCCGCGTACTTCCAGCGGCTCGAGGTGCGCGACCTGCTCGCGTGGCTGCGCCTGCTCGCGGATCCCGGAGACTCGGGCGCTGTGGTGAGGGCCCTGTCGCGGCCTCCGATCGAGCTGCGGTCGGTGGACATCGCGCGGCTCACGCAGCTCACACGGCGGCGCAAGCTGGACATGATCTCGGGGGTCGCGGCCGCCTGTGATGGGCCACAGCTCTCGCCCGAGGGGCGCGACCGCGCGATCGCCTTCCTGCGCCTCCACCGGCGCGCGGCGCGCGCGTTCGAGTCCATGCAGCCGGACGCGTTCGTGCACCGCCTGATAGAGCGGATCGGGATTCGCCGCCAGCAGCTGTTCGCCTCGCAGGCGGACACCGTGGAACGGCTGGCGAATATCTCGAAGCTGGTCGACCTGGCGAGCGCGTACGTTCGGCGGTACCCGCAGGGAGCCCCGCGCGACTTCGCGCGCTACCTGACCGCCGTGGCCGAGGCGGGCCTGCCGGAGGACGAGGTCGTACCGGCAGGGCTGCCGAGCACCGTGGCGATCGTCTCCATGCATGCCGCGCGCGACATGGAGGTCTCGCACGCTTTCGTGGCCGGGCTCGACGCCGCCGCGCTCCCCGGCACAGCACGCCGCCGGGGGGACGGCGTACCGGACGCCCTCCTGCGCGAGACCCTCCCCGGCGACGGCCCAGACATCCACGAGGCGCTGATGCGCAGGCTGCTGCATGTGGCGATGACTCGCGCGCGCAGGAGCGTCGTCCTCTCCTGGGCCGAGGACGCCCAGGGCGCGCGACCGTCCCCGTTCTACGAGGAGGCGCGGCTGGCGGCGGGCGCGAACGAGGAGTTCCACGAGGAGCAGCTGTTCGGCCCGGCCGAGGGCCTGCACGCGACGTTCCGGATGATGCGCGACGAGGTGCTCGACTCGGTGTCGCGCGTGGCAGGGCGGCTCGGTGAGATGCGCCTTGACACGTACATGGACGTCGCGTCCGCAAGCGTCCGCTTCCTCGAGCTCCTGAAGGTCGCGGCGCTGGTCGAGCGCACCAAGGAAGGGCAGGCGGTCGGCGAGGCGCTGCCCGAGATCAACGAGATCCTCCTCCAGGCCGCGACGCCCGAGGAGCGCGAGCTGTTCATCACCTCGGCGCTCGACGAGTACCTCCGCGACGAGGAGACCGACGCGCAGCGCCGCGCCCGGGCGATCGGTGGCGCCGACGAGCAGTCGCTCGACGCGTTCATCCCGCGCCGGGGAGACGGCCTGATGCTCTCGGCCTCCGACATCGAGACGTACCGGCTGTGCCCGCTGAAGTACAAGTTCGCGCGCGTCTTCCGGATCCCGCAGGAGCCGACGATCAACCAGCGCTTCGGAATCGTCGTCCACCAGGTGCTCGAGCGCTTCCACGCGGGCGGCGGCGGCTCGCTCGACACGCTGATGCAGCTCTTCGAGGCGTCGTGGCGACGCAGCGGGTTCGGCGACTCGAACGACGACCTCCAGTTCCGCGAGAAGGCGGTGGCGGCGCTGACGCAGTACTGGGAGCTCGATCGCAAGCGAGCCGGAAAGCCCGTGTGGTTCGAGCGCGGCTTCTCGTTCAAGCTCGGCCCACATCTGGTGCGCGGTCGGGTGGACCGGGTGGACGAGCTGCCCGACGGCTCGTTCGAGCTCATCGACTACAAGACCGGCCGGCCGAAGTCGGAGGACGACCTTCGCGAGGACGTGCAGCTTTCGCTCTACCAGCTCGCCGCCCGCGAATCGTGGGAGGTCGAGGCGCGCGCCGGCAGTTACTACTACGTCCTCGACAACGAGAAGGTCCCCGTCGCGCACTCGGACGAGGAGCTCGCGCGCGTGAAGGCGACCGTCGAGGAGATCGCCGACGGCATCCTCGAGCAGGAGTTCGAGCCGAAGCCGAGCTACGAGCTCTGCTCGTTCTGCGACTACCGGATCATCTGTCCTGCAGCCGAGAAGTAAGAGGCCGCGAGCGGCCGTCACGAAGGCCGGATGCCGCGATGCCATCAGAACGCGGGCGGATGCCGCGGTGCTAACCCTTCGGGGCCGCGCTGCTTCAGGTAGCGCTGGAAGTCGCGCGCGATCGAGTCGGCCGATGGGAGCCGGTCCGGCAACCCGTCGTCCTGGACGTCGTCCATGCGCTCCTCGAGCTGCTCGACGAACGCCTTCACGTCCGGGTCGCTCGCGACGGCGTCGTTGACCTGGCGCTCGTACTCCGCCGCGGCCTCCTCGAGCGGCGCGGCGTCGACCGCCAGGCCGACGAGGCCCTCGAAGCCGCGAATGAGCGCGAGCGCGGCCTTTGGGTTCGGGCGCGGCGGCGACGTAGTGCGGGACCGACGCCCACAGGCTCGCCGAAGGCATGCCGTGCTGCTGGCATGCGTGGTGAAGCGCGCCGACCACGCCGGTCGGGCCCTCGTAGCTCGAACGCTGGAAGCCGAGGTGGCCGATCAGCGTCTCGTCCGACGCGAAGCCGGTGACCGCGACCGGCCGCGTGTGGGGGACGTCCGCGAGCAGCGCACCCAGGGTGACGACGAGGCCGACGCCGACCTCCTCCGCGACCTTGATGATCGAGTCGTTGAATGCGCGCCAGCGCAGCGACGGCTCGGTGCCGCTCAACAGGAGCAGGTCGCGCTCCGCCGCCGGGACGTGCGCGGCGTGGAATTTGTTCGCGGGCCAGTCGATGACTCGCGTCCGGCCCTCGATGAGCCGGATGGTCGGCCGCACGGCTGTGAAGTCGAAGAACTCCTCCGAATCGATCTCGGCGACCTCGTTCCCGCCGAAGTCTCCGAGGATCAGTCCCGAGCGCCGCCGAGGCTGCCTCACCCGCGTCGTTCCAGCCGTTGAACGCGCACACGAGAACCGGGTCACGCAGCTCTGGCCGGCTCTTCCACCGGATGGCGTCCATCCCCCGCACCGTACCCGGTCAGGGTTCGCCGGACGCCTCGCGGGGAAGAACCTCTGCATGACAACCGGAATCTCACTCTTCCTGATCGCCGTTGGCGCGATTCTCTACTTCGCCGTCAACGCCTCCGTGTCGGGTCTCGAAATCGACACCGTCGGACTGATCCTCATGATCGTCGGAGGCGTCGGCTTCATTTGGTCGGCCTTCGTCCTGTACGGGACGCGCAGCCGAGCCGAGGCCGCGCCCGCCGAAGAGGTCGTCCACGAGCGGCGCTACTAGGCGCCGCTCGCGAACGCCTAAGAGCTACTTCTGGGCGTACTTGAAGCTCTTGTTCGTGCCCGACTTGCTGCACTTGCCCTCGGGGACGATCGAGCGCCCGTAGGAGCAGCTCCAGCCGGGGAGCCTCTCCCCCTCGCCGCTGATCCGGGGGTCGTTCTTCAAGACCTTCTTGGCCTTGCGGCAGGTGACGTGCTCCCGCTTGGTGATCTTCCAGATCGAGTAGGTGCAGGCCGAAGCCTGTGGCATCGACGGCTGACGACGGCGCCGCCCCGAACGTGGCGGCGGTTACTGCGCTGGCGACCAGGGTCGCGATGAAGGTCCGGCGGATTCGTGTCATTCGGCCAAGCTAGGGCTAAGCCGCAGCCGGTCGCCACCATTTTCTGGTCTGACGTTCGTCCAACCGGGGTAAGCACGATCGTCGCGCCGGCCCGCGGGCTGATCGTGATCGCTCGCCGCCGGGGAGTCTCCATCCCGTCCTGCCGGGCCGCACGGCGGCCTGCGAGAAGACGGCCTTCAGCACGAGCTTCATCTCGAGCTGGGCGAAGCTCGCGCCGAGGCAACGGCGGCGGCCGCCTCCGAACGGGATCCACGTGTAGGTCCCGGGCCCCTCGTCGAGGAAGCGCTCGGGCCGGAACTCGTACGGGTCGGGATAGATCTCGGGGTCGTGCTGGACGAGGTACGCGCTCGCCACCAGCATCACGTCCGGCGGGTAGTCCCAGCCGCCGACCGTGACCGGCTTCTTCACGAGCCGCGGAGCGGCGTTCGGGATCACCGGACGGCGCCGGAGCGTCTCCTGGATCGTCGCCAGCACGTAGGCGTCGTCATCCGACGCGGCGGCCTCGGCCAGGCGCTCGCCGACGTGGGGCGAGCGCGCGATCCGCTCGAGCGCCCAGGCGAGCGCGGAGGCAGTCGTCTCGTGGCCCGCCACGAGCAGCGTCATGAGCTCGTCGCGAAGCTCGATGTCGGACATCGGCGAGCCGTCCTCGTGCCGCGCCTCGAGGAGCATCGAGAGGACGTCGTCGCGATCCTCGTCGGCCGCTCGCCGCTCTTCGATCAGCTCGTAGATCAGCGCATCGGTCTCCGCGGTGAGCCGGTCGAAGCGTCCCCACGGCCCGATGCCGAGCGGCGCACGCTGTAGCTGCGGGATGAGGCTCGCGCGGCTTCGCCCCGATGTCGAGCACCTCCGTCAGGCGCGTGCGGATGGCCTCGAGCCGCGGGCCGGGATCGAGCCCGAAGACCGCGCGGAGGATGACCTCGAGCGTCAGCGACTGGAGGCGGCGGTGCAGCTCGATCGGAGTACCGCGCGGCCAGCTCTCGACCTCGCGCTGCGTGACCTCCGCGACCAGATCGGAGAGCTTCTCCATCTTCTCGCCGTGGAACGCCGGCAGCATGAGCTTGCGCTGCGAGAGGTGGGCGCTCTCGTCGAGCAGGATCACGGAGTTCTTGCCGACGACCGGCTCGAGGATGCTCGCGCCCTCGCCGGGATGCAGGACGTCCGCCGGTGCGGTGAAGACCTCCTTGATCTCGGCGGGGTCCGAGAGCATCACGAACGGCGGGATGCCGAGCAGGCGGATCGTGAAGCGCTTGCCGAACCGGTCGCGGTTTCGCTCGAGATAGGCGAGTGGCCGGTTCCACCAGGCCATCGTCTGAATCACGGACGGCGCGGACGGACCTGGCGGCAGTGCTGGACATCGGCTCTCCTCCTCTGGCTCTCAGCGCAAGCTAACCCGGGTTACGGGTCGCCGTGTGGGATCGGTCACATATTCCCGCGTCCTAGAATCCCGCGCGTGCGGGCGCTATCTGAGCCAAGCCGGCTCGCAGCGGCCGTATTCGTCCTGCTGGTCGGCGCAACGATCGCCGCATTCTTCGCGGCCCAGCGCCTGAAGAATGAGGCGCCGCTCCTGCGCTACCGCGCGAGCACCGAGGCGTTCTCGCCGAACGGCGACGAGATCAAGGACAGGGCCAAGATCCGCTTCAAGCTGCCCGAGGCGGACGAGGTCACGGTGACGATCCTCGACGATGACGGTGGCGCAGGTCGCCAAGGTGGCGACGAACAAGCCGCTCGGGAAGGGCGAGCAGAGCGTCAGCTGGGACGGGTTCACCGACGCGGGCACGCTCGCCCCGGAAGACGAATACCGCGTCCGCGTCGCCCTGCGCGACGAGGGCCGCGCGAACACCCTTCCGCACGAGCATCCAGCTCGACCTGACCCCGCCTCGCCCGCGCATCAGGGCGGTGGACGATCCGGGCCGGCGGCCGCTGGTGATCGATGGGGCGCAGCGTGGTGTCGCCGTCGTCGAGGTGCGCAGGCCGGCCAGGAAGCCGCGCTTCTCCGTCTGGCGGACGGACGTCACCGATCCGCGCGTCGTCGTCGAGCAACTGCCGGCGGATGGGAAGCGCCGCGCGCACTGGAACGGACGCATCGACGGCCGGCTTGCCCCGCCGGGCACCTACATGATCACGGCCGACGCACTCGACCGCGCGGGCAACCGGGGCACCGTTCCGGTCGTGCTGCCGCCGGCCGACACCGGCAAGGCACCGGGAGGCGTCGGTGTGCTGGTGCGTCCGATCTCGATCGCTCCGCCGCTCACCCCGGTCGGGTCGGGAACGCGCACGGCGGTCAAGGTGGACGCCGGCGGGCGCCGGTACAGCTGGTCACTGCGCCGGATCGACGGCGAACGTGTCGCCCGCGGCCGGTCCCGCTCGGCGCGCATCTCTCTCCCTGTCCCCGACGGGCCGGCCGGCGTGCTGGTGCTGACCGCGCGCACTCACGGAGAGACCGCGCGCGCCGCCGTCCCCGTCGCCGCCCCGCGTCCGCGCCCCGTGCTCGTCGTCCTGCCGGCATTGACGTGGCAGGGGCGCAATGACGTCGACGACAACGGCGATGGACTCCCCGACTCACTCGAGCGGGAACGGAAGGCGCGGGTACAGCGGCCGTTCGCAGGCGGGCGGCTCCCCGCCGGCTTCAAGACGGGTGAGGCGAAGCTCCTCGGCTACCTCGATCGCAACCGGCTGCGCTACGAACTGACCACCGATCTCGCGCTGGCGCGCGCCGGCGGTGAGCCGCTCTCCGAGCACGACGGCGTGATCCTGGCGGGCGACGTGCAATGGCTGCCGCAGCAGCTCGGCGACCGGCTGCGCGAGTTCGTCCGCGGCGGGGGGCGGCTCTTCTCCGTGGGCTTCGACTCGCTCAACCAGACCATGGCGCTCGGCGCTCGGACGATGCGCTCGCCGTCGCCCCGCAGCGACCGCGACTTCCTCGATGCGACCGTGTCGGCGCCGGTCGAGGAGACCACCGCGCTCACGGCGCAGACCGACGAGATCAACCTGTTCACGGGCACCGCCGGCAGCCTGGGCACGTGGGACGAGTGGCAGGCGACGACCGACGTAGGCGCCGGACGCCTCGTGGCCACAGCGATCGAGAGCGGCGGCGATGACGTGTTCGTCGCCTACCGGCTCGGCCAAGGCCTCGTCATCCGGCCCGGCGTACGCGGCTGGAGCGCGGCCCTCGATGACAGCGTCTCCCCGCCCGCAACGACCACACGACGGATATGGACGCTTCTGCGCCGCTAGACACCGCGCTTGGGCGGCTCGGGCTGATCGCCGTCGCGATCCTCGCCGCAGCGGCGGTGCTCGCCGAGCGGCCGCGCCTGCGCGCGGCCGCGATGGCCGGCGCGCTGGCGCTGACGCCCGTTCTGCTGATTGCGGAGATCTACGACACCGAGCAGTTCCGCACGCTCCGCGACCGGCCCGCGTTCACCGCCGCCGTGGTGGCCGCGGCGCTCGTCGCGCTCGTCGTGCTCGCGTTCGCGATGGCGCGCCGGCCGCTCATGCTTCCACTGCTCGCGATCGCCGCGCTGCCGTTCAGGATTCCCGTCGAAGCGGCCGGTCAGACGGCGAACCTGCTCGTGCCGCTGTATGGCGTGATCGCAGCGGGCACGCTCGCCCAGCTGCCTGCGCTGTTCGCGGACCGGCGCCCTGCGGGAACGCATGACCGGCCGCGCGGAGCGCTGGCGGCCGTGCTGCTCGGGTTCGTCGTGCTGTACGCGCTGCAGGCGACCTACGCGGACGATGTGAGCGTGGCCGCGCAGCAGATCGTCTTCTTCTTCGTCCCGTTCGCGCTGCTGTTCGGGCTCCTGGTCCGGCTCGAATGGACGGGCCAGCTCCTGAAGTGGTGCTTCGGGATCGTGCTCGGGCTGGCGCTCGTGTTCGCTGTGATCGGGTTCGTCGAGTACGAGACTCGCACGCTGCTCCTGAACCCGAAGGTGATCGCGTCGAACGCGTTCGGCTCGTACTTCCGCGTCAACTCGCTGTTCTTCGATCCGAACATCTACGGACGCTTTCTCGCCGAGGTGATGATCCTGGTCGCCGCCGTGGTGGCATGGACGACGCGGAGGCGCGACATAGCGCTGCTCGCGATCGCGCTCGCGGTTCTGTGGGCGGCGCTCGTCCTGACGTTCTCGCAGTCGTCGTTCGCGGCACTGCTGGCAGGGCTCGCGGTCGTGGCGGCATTCCGCTGGAGCCTGCGGCTCGTCGCGATGATCACGGCGGCGGCGATCGCGATCGGCGCGATCGGCGGAGTTGTCGCGCTGGCCGTCCGCGGCGACTTCCCGAGCCCGCGCGAGGTGAACAAGGCGACCGTCGGCCGCTCGAAGCTCGTCACCGGCGGGCTCGAGCTGTGGACCGAGCGGCCACTGCACGGGTACGGCTCCGGCTCGTTCCAGGAGGAGTACAAGCGCAAGCGCAACCTCTCGCGGCCGAACGCGGTCACGGCCTCGCACACCACCCCGATCACGGTGGCGGCCGAGCAGGGCTTGATCGGCCTGGCTCTCTACGCCGTGCTGGTCGTGGTTGCGCTCACGACCCTTCTCAGCCGCGTGCGCGGGTCACTGCCGCGCGTGGCGATCGGCGCCGCGTTCGTGGCGCTCGTGGTGCACACGATGGTCTACGCCGCCTTCCTCGAGGACCCGCTGACGTGGGTGTTGCTGGCGGCGGGCGCGGCGCTGGCCGCGCGTCAGAGCTCTTCGGCCGTGAGCTCGTCGTCCTCGGCGACCTGAAGGAAGCGCGTGTAGTGGTGGACGACCTCCTTCGGGCGGTCCTTCATCACGACCTCGCCCTTGTGGAGCCACATCGCCCGGTCGCACAGCTTCTTGACCGTCCCCATCGCGTGCGTGACCAGGAGGATCGTCCGGTCCTCGTCGCAGAGCTGCTTCATCTTCTCGAATGACTTCTTCTTGAAGCGGGCGTCGCCGACGGAGAGCGCCTCGTCGATCACGAGGATGTCCGGCTCCATGCTGACCGCAACCGCGAAGGCGAGCCGGCCGTACATGCCGGACGAGTACGTGCGCATGGGCATGTCCATGAAGTCCTCGAGCTCCGCGAAGTCGACGATCTCCTCGTACTTCTCGGCGATCTGGTCGCGACTCAGGCCGGCGGCGAGCCCGCCGAGCACGACGTTCTCGCGGCCGGTCAGCTCCCTGTTGAAGCCGACACCGAGGGCGAGCAGCGTGCTGACGCGTCCCTTCACCTCGACGCGCCCCTCGGTGGGAGGAAGGATCCCGGTGACCGTTCGCATCAGCGTCGACTTGCCGGCGCCGTTCGCGCCCACGACGCCGTAGACGGCGCCGCGCTTGATCCGGAAGTTCACGTCCTTCAGTGCCTCGACCTCGCGCACGATGCGCTGGCGGCGGCCGAGCCGCCCGATCGTGCTGCGAAGCGTCGGCTTGCCCTCGACCGACGTCCGGTAGGTGACCGAGACGTCGTGCACGACGATGCTGAACTCGTCGTCGGCGACGGTGTACTTCTGCTCCGGGCGTGGCTCAGATACGGACTGCAAGCTCGCGCTCCCTCGATATGAAGTACAGGATCCCGGCGACGAAGAAGAGCACCGCCCAGCCCGCGCCCGCCGCGAGCACGTCCGCGTCCGGGAGCTCCTGCTCGTCGATCACGGAGCTCCACGCGCGGACCAGCGGCGCCATCGGGTTCAGCCACATGAGGAACCCGAGCCCGCGGTCCGTCGCCTCCTGCGCCGTGTAGAGGATCGGCGTCGAGTAGAGCCAGATCCGCAGGACGTGCGGAATGAAGCCCGCGAGGTCGCGGAAGTACACCTGAGCGGCGGCCACGATGCAGGCGAAGCCGGCCGCCATCAGGACCACGAGACCGACGATCGGGACCGCGAGCAGCATCGCCCATCCGAATGCGACGCCTGCGATCACGTGGATCACGAGGTAGACCGGGATCGTGGGCAGGAATCGCCGGAAGCCGCCGACCACCGACGACAGCGGCAGCAGCACCCGCGGGAAGGCGGT
This sequence comes from uncultured Thermoleophilaceae bacterium, assembly GCA_963839405.1. Classification (GTDB taxonomy): domain Bacteria; phylum Actinomycetota; class Thermoleophilia; order Solirubrobacterales; family Thermoleophilaceae; genus DASPHG01. The sequence goes on along the minus strand of CAWIUV010000003.1, from coordinate 223,998 downwards.
GTTGAGGATCAGCCTGTCCGCCGCCGACGATCGAGTTGGTGGCCTCGCGCACCGAGCCGGCGAACAGCTGGAAGAGGAAGAGCGCGGCGGTGAGGTGGGCGAAGAACTCGATCCCGCGGCTGCCGCCGCGGATGACCATCACGAGCATGAAGTACACGCAGGCCATCAGGAGCGGAGTCAGGACGAGCCAGACCTGGCCGAGCGCGGTGTCGAAGTGCTTCGCGCGCAGCTTCGTCCGCGACAGGGTCAGCGCAAACTCGCGGCGCCGCACCAGCTCGCGGAGGTATGGCCGGAGCGGCGGGAGCCCGACCTGGTACGGCTCGTAGACGTGGTAATTGCCGGTGAAGTCGTCGTCGTCGCGACCGACCGCGACGGCCTCTTTGGGCATTGCAAGTGTCTGCTCGGCCATCGCGGATGAATCTAGTGAGTGGGCCTCAGATGACGGGTGGCCGCCCGGCGCGCGTCATGCGCCAGAGCGTTCGTGCGCGAAGCCGCTTTCGCTCGCCGCACGGCTGCCGGACTCCGTCCCGAAGCCCCTTCGCCAGCGCGCGCGCGTCCCCTGCCGAGCGGACCCCGATGGCCCGGCGCAGAGCGAAGGAGAGCGTGTAGAGGACCCCGAGCGGGAGCGGCAGATGGCGGCGCGCGAGCCACACCTTGTTCCGCATCCCGTAATAGAGGGAATAACCATGACGCGCGGGCACCGCCGCAGGTTCCGGGTGCATCACCGCAGGCGCACCGAGGTACTCGACGCGGTAGCCCGCGTCCATGACGCGCCAGGCCAGGTCCACGCCTTCGTGGACGAAGCGGAACTCCTCCGGCCAGCCGCCCACCTGCTCGAACAGGGCACGGGGCATCGCGACCGCCCCCTCCCAGATGGCCGTGACCTCGCTCCCGCGTGCGGGGTCGCCCACGCGCACCCGCGGCACCCAGTCGCGCGCCGCACGGCCGCCGTCGCGTGCGATCACGCGCAGCTGTGCGAGGCCCAGCTCGGAATCAGACGCGAAGCGAGCCGCAACCCGGGCGAGCGCATCGGGCTCGGCGAGGGAGGCGTCGTCGTCGAGGAAGAAGAGCAGCTCGCCGCTCGTGTGCGCGACCCCGGCATTGCGCCCGGCGGGGATGCCCCGGTCCTCGGCCAGCCCGACGCCGCGAACGCCGTCCGGCAGCCCGGTCGGCTCCCAGCCGTTTCCGACCACGACGATGTCCGTGTCGACGCCCTCCTGCTGCCGGAGCGAGTCGAGCGCGCGCCGCAGCTCATCCGGGCGGCGCCCGGTCGTGAGCACGACGCAGCCGAGTGCCGTCATCGCAGCCGGTCGGAGGTCAGGATCGGCGACGAGGTGTCCGATAGCCGTTATCAGCCGCGACGGGGACGAGCACGACGAGCAGCGTGTCGGTGGCGTCGAGTACCTCTGCGAGGAGCGCGAGCAGCGTGAACTCCATCGCGACGAACGCTCGGTAGAACGGCACGGCGCGCAACGCGTGCCGCAGCTGCCGCAGGAGCCCGCCGCGCGGCGCCGCGACATCCGCGCGGTCGACCACCGGCGGGTGCCCGGCCTCCGTTCGCGCGACGTGCACCAGGGCGGTCTCCGACTTGATCAGCAGGACGAGCACGGCGACCACCAGCCCGAGCGTCACCTCGTCGGCGCGGATCCCGAGCGCGATCGGCAGCGCGGACTCGGTGAGGTAGTGGCCGATGCGGTCGAGGTAGATCCCCTTCGCCGAGTAGCGCTCCTGCCAGCGCGCGACCTCGCCGTCGGAGCAGTCGAGCAGGATCTGGAGCTGGATCAAGAGGACCGCGGCCACGACGCCCGCGATGCCGAGGTCCTCGATGGCGAGCACTCGCGGCGGCGGCCAGGCCGGCGGCGATGAACAGCCAGGTGACCGCGTTCGGCGAGAGCCCGAGGCGCAAGAACGCGCGTGTCGCATAGGGCGAGAGGCGCCGGATGTACAGGCGGCCCGCCCAGTGCTCGCCGCTGTTGCGCGCGAATATCTCCGGCGGCTGTGTGGCCGCCCGCAGCTCAGCGATCGAAGGCTTCGAGGTACGCACCGATTCGGCCACGCACGCCCTCCTCGTCGAGATCGAGGTGCTCGAGGATCGTGTAGCGGTCCGGACGCGTGCTCGGCGCACGCAGCACCGCCTCCGCGAACTGGCCCTCGTCGAGGCCGAGCTCGCGCGGCGTCCGCGGCAGGCCGTGGCGGCTGAGGCAGCCGTCGATCAGCGCGGCCTGTGCCTCGTTTCCCTGGAGGAAGCTCGTGAACAGGCTGGCCGCGCCGGCGAGCTCTCCGTGGTTGGCGTCGTTGTCCGGGTAGAGCTGGTCGATCGCGTGGAGGATCTCGTGCTCGCCGCCGCTGCACGGACGGCTGCTGCCCGCGGTCGCCATCGCGAGCCCGGACAGGACGAGCGACTCCGCGAGCGCGACGAGGAAGGCGTCGTCGTCGATCCCGTCCTCGCGATGCAGCACGGCGGCCGCGGCCGTATGCGCGAAGGTGACCGCGATCCCGTCCACGGGCTCGCCGCGAACCTCCTCGGCCAGCCGCCAGTCGGCGATCGCCGACAGGTTCGAGATGCGTGTCGCCGATGCCCGAGCGGCGCATCCGATCCTCGCTGCGCCGGACGTAGTCGAGGTCGACCACGATCGCCATCGGCATCTGCACGCCGTAGGAGCCCTTGTGGCCGTCGTGCACGAGCGACGAGACCGGCGACGCGATCCCGTCGTGCGCGAGGTTCGTGGCCACGGCGACCATCGGCAGGCCCGTGAGCGTGGCCGCGTACTTGGCCACGTCGAGCGTCCGGCCCCCGCCGATGCCCACGAGCGCGTCGAAGGAGCCCTCGCGCAGCTTCGTGGCGAGGCCGCGCGCGGCGTCGAGCGTCCCGCCCTCGACCTGGAAGAACTCGCAGTTCTCGAGCTTCGGCCGCAGCGTGTCCGCAAGCTCCTCTCCGAGCACCTGGCCGACCGCGACGGCGACGTGCCCCTCGCTCGAGATCCGCCGGTCGGCGAGCAGCGGGCCGAGCGCCTCCACCGCGCCAGAGCGGACGTCGATCGCGAGCGGCGTCGCGACCATCCGCGTCAGGAGCGGCATGCGACCTCCCGGGCGCGGGCGAGGTCGGCGTGGTCGTCGACCTCGACCCAGTCCACCTGGCCGATCGGCGCGATTCCCGACGCGCCCGCCGCGGTCGGCGTGCTCCTGGAAGCCGTCCTCGTAGTAGAGGCCCGGATCGCGGCGCCACGTCGCCTCGAGCGCGTCGGCGAGTGGCGCGGCGGCGGCGGGCTCGATCAGCGTCACGCCGATGTACTCGCCCTGCGCAGTCGTGGGATCGAGCGACTTGTTGATCCGGTCCATGTAGCCGTCGGCGGTGAGATGGAGCTTCATCTCCTCCTCGCCGAGCGTCTTCTCGTCGTCCACCGCGAGCACGAGGTCGGGGCCGCGCGCCTCGAGCACGCGCTCCTCCACGGACGCCGGGTGAACGGTGTCGCCGTTCACGAGCACCGCTCCCTCGGCGAGCGCGTCGCGCGCGCACCAGAGCGAGTACGCGTTGTTCCACTCCTCGGCCTTCGGGTTGAAGATCAGCTCGAGCCGGACGCCGTGGCGGCGCTCGAGCTCCGGCTTCGCGTCGGTGATCCGGTGAGCGGCGAACCCCGTCACGACGACGATCTCGTCGAGGCCGACGTGCTTCAGGTTCGCGAGCGCGATGTCGAGGATCGTGCGGTCGCCATCCACCGGCAGCAGCGTCTTCGGCAGGTCATCCGTCAGCGGCTGCAGCCGCCTGCCCGCACCGGCGGCGAGCACCATCCCGATCACTGGCCCTCGTCCTCCTCGTCCTCGTAGACCGACAGCGGCGCGACCGACAGGCGGCTCCACGAGAGCGCGCACTCCACCACGAAAGTCACCCCGAGCACGCCCGCAAGGATGAACATGCCCGCGGGCAGCCCACCGACCACGAGCAGCACGCACGCGAGCACGAGCCGGCCCTCCCAGCCGCCGGCGCGCAAGGCCGAGCCACGCCGGTGGGGCGATGCCCTGGAAGCGGGGGCGGTAGACGAGGTCGTAGTGGTGGAAGGCGAGCGCGGCGATCAGCGCGAACGCCGCCGCGTGGCTCGAGTCGCCGGCGTTCGCGGCGATCCACAGCAGCCCGCCGTACTCGGCGACGCGGAGAAGCCCGGGCACCGCCCACGCGAAGCGATCGGTGTGCGGCCGCCCGCTCGACAGCCCGGCGAGCACGACGACCCAGGCCGACGCCGAAGGCGACCTCCACGTTCGACGCGCCGTCACCCTCCGCCGCCGCCAGCGCGACCAGACCGGCCACAGCCGCGGCCACCAGAAGCGCCGGGGGAAGCCGCAGCGAGCGTCCGGGCGTCGCGAGCACGCGCGCGATCGGCCCGTCGTCGCGGTAGCGCTCGAGCGCCTCGCCGCCCGCGCGCGACGCGGCTCGCCGCGTTTGCCAGCGTCGCGCTCATCCCAACGTCCTCCACTGCGCGATCGTCCGCAGCAGGCGGCCGGTGGACGTGTACAGAAGCGCGAAGCCGCCCCAAGAGAGCAGGACGATGAAGGTGGTGCGCGGCGTCCACAGCGCGGCCGTGATGCAGATGACGGCGAAGCGCTCGCCGATCGGGAACGCCGCCATCTTCTTGATCCAGACGATCCCCGGTATGCGCCGGTCGAAGGCGCGCCAGAAGCCGAGGATGCGGCGCGACAGCGGGCGCTGCGCCCTTCGGCTGGCGTCTCCTCGCCCTCGTCGCCGTTGTCGTCGAACTCCATCTCCGACGTCCGTATCCGGGCTGCGGGCGCGAGCGCAACGCTCCGAGCTTCGCGTCGAGCGTCCCGCGCGCCTTCATCCGCGTGCGTGCCGCGGCGTCGTCCGGGGACTGCGCGATCGCGGGCTGAGGCGTGTCGGCGATGTTCTGCCGGTCGGTCGCGCCGTACGAGAAGTCGAACGAGTGGCGCAGGGTCTGCAGCGTGAGCGCGGCGGCGGCGAGCGCCCAGACCTCCGGCGTGCCGGCGCCGATCGCAAGCCCGGCGAACGCCGCGTACTCCTTCGAGCGGTCGAAGACGGAGTCGAGCCAGGCGCCGAACTTGGAGAAGCTGCGCGTGTAGCGCGCGAGCTGGCCGTCGACGCAGTCCGCCACGAACGAGAGGTAGACGAGCACGGCCCCGGCGATGTAGCCGGCGCGCTCTCCTGTGGCGAACGCGGTTGCGCCGAGCAGGCCGATGCAGAGCGCGATGAAGGTGACCTGGTTGGGCGTCAGCCCGACGCGCGCGGCCCAGCGAGCGACGTAGCGCGACCAGGTGCTGACGAAGAAGGTCGTGAAGAAGCCGTCCGACCCCTTCACGGCGGAGTCGAGCAGCACACGATCCTCGTCGTAGTCCTGGATCTCGACCGCAGACTGCTCGGCGTCCGCGGGCGAGAGCGGCCGCGCCCAGTACAGGCGGCGGAGGAAGTTGTTGCCGATGTGCACGCCGCGCCGGATGAGGCCGACGAGCAGGAGCGAGACGACGTCCTGCCGCGCCGCCGCGAGATGGCGGGCGAGCTCGGCCTCCTGCTGCGGCCGGAAGCGAGCGGGCGAGCGCGCGCCTCTGCTCCCCGTACTCGTGCCAGGTCATCGTGGGCAGCTCGTCGCGCGAGCGCCCGGCGGCCTCGAGCGCGTCACGCGCCTCGCGCCGCTCCGTTCGCAGCAGGCTCCGCGCGAGGCCGAGCCGCCACTCCTCCTCCTTGTGCTCGAGCTCGCGCTCCCAGCCCTCGGGCAGCCCGTCAGCCATGAGCTCGGAAAGGTGGTCGGCCACTTCGACGAAGGCCTCGTTGTCGGCCCCGGCGACCTTCAGCACGCTCAGGAACGTCGCCCGCGGAGCCGCGACCGCGTGGTACGCGGACGCCGCGCTCACGACACGCCCGCGCGCCATCCGGGTTCTCATCGCGGAGAGCCCGACATTCGAGCCCGTGCTCAGCACGCCGGTCACCACGCCCGGGCTGGCGAGCAGGCCCTCGAGCGCGCCCCGGTGGGTGACGATGTCGGCGAGGGCCACCACGCAGCCCGCCGCGCCGCTCGCGAGCGAGCTCGGCGGCCGCGGCGAGATCCTGGCTCGGCCCCGCGGAAACCTGCAGCGTCGCCGGAGCGCCGCACTGCCTCGATCGCGCCTCGGAGCGCGTCCTCCCACTCGGGACGGGTGATCACGTAGGCGTTCGGGACGCCGATGTCCGCGAGCTGCCGAAGAAGGCGGCCCACGAGCGTGTGGTCCTCCCACGGCAGCGTCGCCGCCGGGCGACCATCCTCGGCGGGCGCCGTGGCGAACAGGATGGCCGTGGCGATGCCGCCCGGCGGCTCGGCGGGCTGCCTACGCGTGGGCGGGCTCTGAAGCTCTGTTGTCATGTGCCTGCTCGGTCGGAGAGACGAGCTCGTCGAAGAGGTCCACCCACTGCGCGCCGATCACGCCGATGTCGAACTCGTGCGCCTTCTCGAGGGCCGCGGCGCCGAAGCGCGCGCGCCGGTCGTCGTCCTCGATCAGCTCGAGGAGCCCGCGCGTCAGCCCGGCGACGTCCTCGTTCGGCACGAGGATCCCGTCACGCCCGTCGTCGATGATCTCCGAGGGGCCGCGCGGGCAGTCGGTGCTCACCGCGGGCAGCCCCTTGCTCATCGCCTCGACGATCACCATGCCGAACCCCTCGTATCGCGAACTCAGCGCGAACACGGAAGCCCTCGACATCATCTCGCCGAGGCGCTGGGTCGCGCCCATCAGGAAGACGTTGTTGTACACGCCCTGCCTGATGATCCGTCGCTTGAGCTTCTTGCGGCGCACGCCGTCGCCGTAGATCCGCAGCTTCCAGTCCGGGTGCTTGGCGGCCACCGGGACGAATGCGTCGATCAGCAGGTCGAATCCCTTCTGCCAGGTGAGCCTGCCCGCCGCGACCACCATCTTCCGGCGCTCGCGCGCGGGCTCGCCGCGCAGCCGCGGTAGCGCGTTCGTGATCCGCACGACGCGCGTCGGAAGAGCCGCTCGAGCAGCTCGCCGTAGTCGCGCCGGTCGTCGTGGGTCAGCACGACCAGGGCGTCGAGCTTCGAGTAGTGCCGCTTGATCTCGCGCGCGAGCCGCGGGCGGTGCGCGTTGTAGTTGAGGTGCTCCTGCGCCACGGTCACGACGCGCGCCGGCGCGAGCTTCGCGGCGATCAGGTTGAACGCGGGCCGGGTGGTGATCAGCACGCCTCCCTCGAGGGAGCGGAGCTTGCGGATCAGGAGCACGTCGCTCCAGGCGTTCGAGGCCGCGAACGCCCAGTCCTCGGGGTGGACGAGAAAGCTGCGCATCCGCCTCAGGCACCGCGCGAACCAGCCGGGCGGATTGGCGGCCTGCGCCGACCGGCGCCTGTCGTCGACCGTGCTCACCTCGATGCCCGCGGGGAACTCGAACAGCGGCTTGCTCTCGCCGGCGGATGACGCTGATGAGCTCCACCTCGTGCGTCCGCTTGAGCTCCTCGACGAGGTTGAGCGTGGTGCGGATGGTGCCGCCCATGCCGTAGGCGTTCATCAGGAGGATGTGCACCTTCCGCGGGTCGCGGACCGGGCCGCGGCGCTTGCGGCGGCCGATCGCGAGCCGCAGGAACAGCGAGGCGGTCCTCTGCAGCGCGCCCATCCCCGTCAGCTCGATGCGGCGGCGCAGCGGCGGGTTCTCGTGAGTCGGGCGGCTCGGGCCCTCGGGGCGCTGCCGGGGCGGCGGGCGGCTCGCGCCTGCGCCTCCTCCACCGAGATCGGCGTCGAGCGCACCGAGAGTCGGTTCTCGCGCGTGTAGTAGGGGCGGAGCCGGCGAGCGGCGTCGCCCGTCGACGCACGCGCCGCGCCGGGTACGTGATCACGGCGCGCTTGTCGAGAACCCCGTCGAAGTGGCCGCCCAGCCGCAGCCGCTCGTCCCCGGCGAGGAGGCGCAGGTCCCAGACGTCCGGATCGCCCGGCCGCACGAGCGCGGAGGTCTCGATCCGGCGCCGTGAACGAGTCACCGCTCGCGCTCCACCGGCCACGTGAGCTCGGTCTTGTCACGGCGGCTGGCCGCGACGAGCGTGACCTCCGCCTCACGCGGGGGCATCGTCCCCGTAACCGTGATCGAGTCGTCGGCGACGTCGACACGTTCGACCTCGGCATGCCAAGGCAGCCGCTTGCAGCGCACGACCGGGACGCCGTCATCGCTCACGCGGGTGCGCATCCGGTAGAGGCCGCGCGCATCGCCCGCCACGCGCGGATCGCGGCCGCCGACGCCCTTCCGGGCGGCCAGCGGCTGCGGCTCGCCGCCGCCCATGGCGATGCTGAGCGTCCACACGTCGTCGCCGTCGCTGCCCGGCACGAGGTCGTAGATGTCCACGAACGCCTGCGCGGCGCCCGGATCCTCGTCGTAGCGCTCGAAGCCGGCGCGCCGCTCCTCGCCTGAGCCCTGGCAGCGCGCAACGAGCTCGGCGCCGGCGGCCAGCTGCTCCGGCTCCAGATCCACGCGCGCGCGAAGCCTCCCGTCAAGGAGGAGCTGGAAGCGGCGGACGGACGGTTCCCGGCCACCGCGGCGCGGGAGTCGCTCTGGCCGCTGCACGAGCGCGCACGGTACCAGCGGCGCCCACGCGCCCGTGCTTGGCGCGCTCCCAACCGAACAGACGGCCAGAAAACCGTGAGCACGCTGCGCTTTTCGGGTCCCTCGCCCGATTGGGGTACCCGATGCGCAAGCCGCACATTGCAATTCTCGCTGCCGTCCTGACGCACGCTCGTGTTCGCCCCTGCGGCGCACGCGAAGCGCGTTCCGTGCGTGCTCGGCGAGAACAGCCCGAAGTGCCTCGTCTGGACCGCGAAGTTCCATCTCGCGGACGACGGCGACACGGTCAAGGCTCGGATCCTCAAGGGCAAGAAGTTCGGCCAGCCCGAGCGCGTCCGCCTGACCGGGATCCAGGCCCCCGAGCTCTTCAACTACAGCCGCAAGAGCCGCCGCGGCGCCTGCCTGGGCGTCGAGGCCGCCGAGACCCTCGAGCACCTGGTGCACAACACGCACCGGCCGGCTGGTCGCCCAGAAGGCGAACAGCCGCTCGATCGGCGACACGCGCGTCCGGCTGCGGCGTTCGCTTCAGATCAAGCGCGGCGGCAAGTGGATCGATCCGGCCGCCGAGCTCCTGAAGAAGGGCCTCGCGCTCTGGTTCCCGAACGGCCAGGAGTGGGCGTGGAACGGCCGCTACGGCCGCCTCGCCGAGGAGGCCGCGGCGAAGGGCGTCGGCATCTGGAACCCCGTCGCGTGCGGGAAGCCGGGCCCGTCGCAGTCGAGCCCGCTGAGCATCAAGCCGAAGTGGGACGGCGAGAACAAGGACAGGGCGAGCGGCGAGTGGATCCGGATCACGAACCACGACCCCGTCAACCCGGTGCCGCTGGCCGGGCTGGGCGGTGCGCGACTCGCACCTCCGCGGTGACAAGCACCAGCCGGGCTACAAGTTCCCGTCCAGCGCGGTCATCCCCGCGGGCGGCTCGATCACCGTCAACGTCGGCCGCGGGTCGAACACCGCCGAACACCTTCTACTGGGGCTTCTCGGAGAAGGAGACCATCTTCGAGAACGCCTCGAACGACAAGAAGCAGGCCGGCGACGGCGCCTACCTCTTCGACCCCAACGGTGAGCTGCGCGCGTACGCCCAGTACCCGTGCCGGACGAGCTGCAACGAGCCGCTCGAGCGGCGACGTGTCGGTCAAGGCGCGCTACCAGGGCCTCGAGCACGAGTGGGTCACGCTGACCAACACCTCGGCCGCGCCGATCAGCCTGAACCAGTACGAGCTCGAGAACTCGCCGTGGTTCTTCGAGTTCGGGGCGAGCGACGTCCTGCAGCCCGGCAGCTCGATGGTGGTGTGGGTGGGCAAGCCGCACGCGGTCCCCGCCTCCAACGGCTCGCGCGTCCTCCTGTCCGCGGTGCCCGGCGTGTTCCCGTTCGAGGGAGTCCAGTCCGGTGGCTTCAAGAGCTGGAACCACGCGGTCGCGCTCCTCAACGACGGCGCCGACGCGGTGCTGCTGCGCAACCCGCTGGGCATGCCTGTTCCGGGCGCCTGTGACGCCTGGGGCAGCGCGAACTGCCCGAACGTCTAGGCCTCAGAGCGTCCTCTAGGCTGCCCGCTCATGCCTGAGAGCGGGGTCATCACCGGCCCGCCGGACTTCATCGGGGTCGGCACCCAACGGTCGGGCACGACCTGGATGCAGCGGCTCCTCAGAGACCACCCGCGCATCCGCCTGCCGCGCGACCAGCGCAAGGAGCAGCACTTCTTCGACTGGTTCGGCAAGACCGAGATGACCGACGCCGACGTGGCGCGCTACCACGAGCAGTTCCCGCGCCCGCCCGGCGACATCGCGGGTGACTGGACGCCGCGCTACATGCGCGACGTCTGGACGCCGCGGCTGATCCCGCGCGCCGCGCCCGACGCGAAGATCCTCGTGATCTTCCGCGACCCGGTCGAGCGCTATCGCTCCGGCGTGCTCCACATGCTCGCGCGACAGGGGCGGGCGGGCCGCGACGTACCTCGCCACCGACGCGGTCGAGCGCGGCCGGTACGCGCTCCAGCTCAAGCGTGTCTACGACTACTTCGACCGCGACCAGGTGCTCGTCCTCCAGTTCGAGCGCGGGCTGGCCGAGCCGCTCGAGCAGTACCACCGCACGCTCGAGTTCATCGGGCTGCCCCCGGAGCACGTCCCGGAGGACCTGACGAGGACCCGCGGCACGCCGCAGAGCGCGAAGAAGGAGCCGTTCTGGGACGACTTCAAGGATGCGCTGGTGCGCGAGCTCGAGGACGACGTGGCGGAGCTGAACGAGCTCCTCCCGGAGATCGACCTCGAGCTGTGGCCGAACTTCAAGCACCTCGTCACCGGCGAGGCGCCGGCGCCGCGAGGAGGAGCGGCCTCGGATCGAGGTCCGCAGCTCACCAGCCACCGAGGGACGCCCGCCCGACTTCATCGGCGTCGGCACCTCGGACTCCGGTTTCGACTGGTGGCACCGGCTGCTGCTCCAGCACCCTCAGGTCGCGCCGCCCGTGCGCGGTCGCAGCCTCGACTTCTTCGACCAGTTCTGCAAGCGCGCGATGACCGACGAGGACATCTGCCGCGTACCACGCGCGCTTCGCGCGGCCGGAGGACAAGCTCGTCGGCGAATGGTCGGCCGACTACATGTACGGCATCTGGGCGCCGATGCTCCTGCGGCGCGCGGCGCCCGACGCGAAGCTCCTCGTCATGCTGGTCGACCCGGTCGCGCGCTTCCGGATGATGATCGCCGACTCCTGGCGCAGGCGGAGCGCGGAGGAGCGCACGAACAACCGCGCCGCCGAGACCGACTTCCTCTCGAACAGCGTCCCGCGCGGCCGCTACACCGACCAGATCGAGGGGCTCTACCGGCACTTCCCGCGCGACCAGGTTCTCGTTCTCCAGTACGAGCGGTGCGTCAAGGACCCGGCCGGGGAATACGCGCGCACGCTGCGCTTCCTGGGCGTGGACGAGAGCTTCCAGCCCGACCGGTTCCGCGACGGGCCCGCTCCAGCGGCTGCGGCGCATGCTCGGCCTGGCGCGCAGGCGGTTCGCGAAGGAAGCGCCTGAGCGGCGAGCGAGCGCTCACAGCCGCCCAAGCTCTGGCCCGATATCGAGATCCCGCTGCTTGCGGAGCTCGAGGCGGACGTGCGCGGCTCCACGAGCTGGTGCCCGATCTGGACCTGTCGCTCTGGCCCAGCTTCGCTTCCTTGGCCGACGCGCCAACCTCGGCAAAGCCCGCCGAGAGCATCCAATTCGTGCATAGACATTCCTCCGGTTGCGGGGTTGCCATATCCGTGTTACCTCTGATGCAGATGCACGGACGCTGGCCCGCCCGACTCCTGCTGCCCCTGGCTGCAGCAGCCTCTCTCTTTGCCTTCACGGCTGAGGCTTCCGCCGTGCGCAAGGGGCCCTGCGTCCTGGGTCAGAAGAAGCCCAAGTGCTTCGTCGTGCCCGCCAAGGTCGGGCCGGTCGGCGACGGCGACACCTTCCAGGCGAAGATCGGGGGCTCCAAGAAGTTCGAGATCGTGCGCATGACGGGCATCCAGGCGATGGAGCTCAAGGTGTACGGCAGGCGCAAGGGCCGCGTAGGCGAGTGCAACGCGGTCGAGGCGGCGGAGGCGCTCGACAAGATGATCCGCCACGAGAAGGTCCGGCTCGTCTCGCAGCAGCGCAACGCGATCACCGAGGGCGACCGCGGGCGCCTGCGCCGCTCGGTCCAGGTGAAGATCGGCGGCCGCTGGGTCGACCCGGCCTACGAACTGCTCAAGCAGGGGCTCGTCCTCTGGTTCCCGAACGGCCAGGAGTGGGCCTGGAACAAGAAGTACTCCAAGATGGCGGCCGAGATGGCGGCCCAGGGCATCGGGGTCTGGAACCCGGACTCCTGCGGCGCGGGCCCGGACGCGGGCATCCCGCTGTCGATGAAGCTGAAGTGGGACGCCGAGGGCTCTGACGCGAAGAACGTCAACGGCGAATGGGCGCGGATCTCGAACCTCGACCCCACCCGGCCGCTGTCGCTACACCGGTGGTGGTTCCGTGACTCGCACCTGCGTCCCCGGCTGACCTTCCCGGCCGGAGCGGTCATCCCGCCCGGCGAGTCGATCAAGGTGCACGCCGGCCGTGGGCGGAACGACGCCGACTCCTTCTACTGGGGCCTCGGCGAGGCGCCTTGGGAGAACGTCTCCGGGGGGAGGCACGCGATGGGCGACGGCGGCTACCTGTTCGACCCGCAGGGCGACGTCCGCGCGTTCGTGCAGTTCCCGTGCCAGGTCGGCTGCCGGGAGCCGCTGAAGGACCGCGTGAGCATCCGGGCGACCTTCCGCGGAATGGAGTACGTGACCCTTCGCAACATCTCGTCCACCCCGGTCGATCTCACCTACTACGAGATCGAGAGCGTGCCCTGGTTCTACGAGTTCAAGCGCGGCACGATCCTGCAGCCGAACCAGCGGATGGTGCTCTACATCGGGAACGGCCCTCGTTCGAGAAGGGGCGACCTCACCGAGAACTGGGGCTTCAAGACCGGGCTCTTGGCGGACAGGAGGGACGTCGTGACACTGAGGAACCCGCTCGGCGCGCCGGTGATCTGCCACGCGTGGGGCAAGGAGAAGCGCAAGCCGCTCGAGTGCCCGCGCGTCTGAGCGGCTAGCTCCCCTTCTTCCGCTTCTTCAGCACCGACGCGCGCACCATCACGCAGTCGTACTCGAGCACGCGCGCGGTGCGCGTCTGCCGGCTGACCGGGTACAGAGCAGCGATCTCGAAGCCGGCCTTCTCGTAGGCGCGAAGCGACCGCCGCATGCGCGGCATCCCCTTGTAGATCCCCATCAGCGCGAGCTCGGACTGCATGCCCACGAACCGCTCGATCACGTCGCTCGCGCCGGCGAAGACGTCGAGGTCGAATCCCTGCGTGTCGAGCTTCAGGAACGGGCGCCGGCCGTCGAGGGACGCCTTCAGCACGCCATCGAGCCGACGGACCTGGACCTCCACCTGCTCCGGCTCCTGGAGCCTCGGGTAGCGGCCCGCGCCGAACTTCGTGGCCGGCAGGATCGAGCTGAGCGTGCCGTGCACGACGTTCATCGTGGTCGTCCCGTCCTCACGCCCGAGCGCCAGCTGATGGACGGTCCAGCCCGGGTCGCGACTCCGCCTTGCGCTCGAGCTCGGCGAACGCCCGCGGGACCGGCTCGAACGAGACGATCTCGCCCTTGTAGCCGCCCGCGCGCAGCCTCTCGGCGTACTCGCCCTCGTGCGCGCCGACGTCGATCACCAGGTCGACGCCGTACATCTCGAACACTGCCGGTAGCTGGACGCGCTGGAGGTCTTCGAAGACCGCCTTCTCGTCAACCATCCACTGCGGGCGCTTGTTCTTGTTCTTGCGACCTAGGAGAGCCACGTGCGCAGCAGCGTACGCGTGTAGCCATAGCCGTAGCGGAGGAAGGGCGGCTTCTTGCTGGATCCCTCGATCCGCTCACGGAACGTGCAAGGCACCTCGCGTACGCGCAGCCCGAGCTTCGCGGCGGCGATCGTGACCTCGCTGGCGTGGAACTGGTTCTCGCGCAACTCGAGCGCGTGCAGCGCGCCCGGCGCGAACGCACGGAAGCCGCTGGCGGGGTCGGTGATCGGCGTGCCGGTGATCCGTGTCATCAGCCACGCGAAGAACTTGACCCCGTGCGAACGGCCGGCGATCGGGCGTCTCGTAGCTGCCGAGCGACCGCGAGCCGTGGACGACGTCGGCCTCCCCGGCCAGGATCGGCGCCACGAGCTGCGGCAGCTCGAGCGGGTCGTACTGGCCGTCCGAGTCCACGGTCGCTACGACGGACGGGCCGCGCGCGAGCGCCACCCGGTAGCCGAGGCGGACGGCCGCACCCTGGCCGCGGCGCAGGTCGCGCCCGACCACGAGCGCGCCGTACTGGTGCGCCACCTCCTCGGTCGCGTCGTCCGAGCCGTCCGAGACGACGATGGTCTCGACGTCCAGGCCGTGCAGCTTCTTCGGCATCGCCGCCATCACCTGCGGCAGGCTCGACTCCTCGTTGAAGGCAGGGATCACGATCACCGCCTTGCCGGAGCCCTCCGGCTCGTATGCCGTGGCGAACATCCGCGAGGCGATTCGGTCGGCGTAGTCGCCCAGCCGGTGCTCGAGCTGATCGGTCTTGGCGAACGACCGGAACAGAAGGACGAACAGCAGGATGTTCGACAGGACGAGCACGCCGATGACGCGCCGCTCGTCGCCGGGCGGGAACCCGAGCTCGGTCAGCAGCGGATCGATCGCCGACGGCACGATCGCGACGACCGTGAGGCCGAGCGCGACGGAGCCCATGATGAGCGCGTCGCCGAGCGTCAGCGAACGGCGGCGAAAGCGGCTCACCACGAGGACGAGCAATATGACCGCGACCACCAGGCCGAGGATGCGGAGCAGGATCAACGAGCCTCCCTGGAACGGTGGACCGTAAGGTAAGTGTATGTCCACGACGCGGCGGGTCCTGGTCACCGGGGGCTGCGGGTTCATAGGGGCGAACCTCGTACGGCGCATCCGGTCGGGTCCCGGCTGGGAGGTTCGCGTGGTCGACGACCTGCGCACGGGGCGCGAGTCGTACGTGCCGGCGGAGCTCGCCGAGGTGCTGATCGGCGACGTCGCCGACCCCGCCGTGCTCGAGCCGGCCCTCGACGGCGTCGATGCCGTCGTGCACCTGGCGAGCCAGACCGGCGTCCTGCCGTCCGTGGAAGATCCCGCGCGTGACTTCGAGGGCAACACGCTGCCCACGTTCCGCGTGCTCGAGGCCTGCCGGCAGCGCGGAATCGCGCGCGTCGTGTTCGCCTCGTCCGGAGCGTCCGTCGGCGACGTCACGCCGCCGATCCACGAGAACATCGTCCCGCGGCCGCTGTCGCCCTACGGCGCCGCCAAGCTGGCCGGCGAGGCGTACGTGCAGGGCTACGCCGGCTCGTTCGGCATGAGCACGGTCGCGCTGCGGTTCTCGAACGTCTACGGCCCGTACTCGCTGCACAAGGACAACGCGATCCCGAACTTCATCAAGCGCTGCCTGCGTGGCGAGCGGCTCGAGATCTACGGCGACGGCTCGCAGACGCGCGACTTCATTCACGTCCACGACCTCTGCGACGGGATCATCGGCGGGGTGACAGCCGACGGCATCGGCGGCGAGATCTTCCAGCTCGGCACTTCGGTCGAGACCTCGGTCACCGAGCTCGCGCGCCTGATCCAGGAGGTCACGGACGCCGCGACCGAGATCGACTTCGAGGAGCGCCGGGCGGGCGAGGTCTACAAGAGCTGCGTGGACATCTCGAAGGCGCAGCGCCTGCTCGGCTTCCAGCCGGCGATCGAGCTGCGCGAGGGGCTCGCGCAGACGGCCGAGTGGTACAGGAAAGCGCTAGTCGAGACCGGCTAGGCCGCCTGCGGCGCTTCGTGCCCGTGCTGCGCGTCGTGGGCTACGCGGGCTCGCTGGCGATCGTCGCGGCGGTCGCGGTGCAGGCCGGGGACGACCTCGACCCGGCGGAGCTCGACCTGTGGCCGCTGCCGCTCGCGCTCGTGCTCGTGGCCGTCTGGTGGCTCCTGCTGGCGGCGGGCTGGGGGATCCTCGTGGCAGGCCGCGTCCAGCGTGCGGACGTGGGCAGCTGGTGCCGGACGCAGGCGCTCCGCTACCTCCCGGGCGGCCTGTGGGCGCCTGCGTCGCGCGTCGTCATCGTGCGCGGCAGCCTGCTCGACAAGTTCGCGACGGTGGGCGCGGAGAACGTCATCGCGCTGTGCGCGGCGCTCGCGCTCGGCGGCGTTGCGCTCACCGCCTCCGGCCGGCCCGCGTGGCTCGCGCTGGCGCTGGCGATCGCCGTACCGGCGCTCGCGTCGCGCTACCTGGCGTCACGCACGCGCGTCGCCCCCGAGCGCGCGGTCCCCGCGACGGCGGTGTACGCAGCCGCGTTCGCCGCCTACGCGGTCGCCGCCGTGCTCGTGCAAGGCGCCGTCTCCGGCTTCGACGACCCGCTCGCCGTGGCGGGCGCGGCGCTCGTCGCGTGGGGCGCCGGGCTCGTCGTGGTGATCGCCCCCGGCGGCGTCGGCGTGCGTGAGGCCGCCTACGTCGGCCTGCTCGCCGGCACGATGAACGAGAGCGACCTCGCAGCAGCTGCCGTCGCGTTGCGTGTGCTCACCGTCTTCGCGGAGGTCGGAGTCCTGCTGGTGGCGGCGCGCCCGGTCCCCGATCCCGCACACGGATGAGAGCCCGCGCCGCCGCGCACCCGGTCTTCACCGGCCTCCTGATCGCGGGCGTCCTTCTGCGTGTCGTCACGTTCTTCGCGTACCGGCCCGCGCTCATCTACTACGACTCGACGCGCTACCTCGACCGGGTGCACGACCTCGAGCCGAGCCCGCTCCGGCCGATCGGCTACCCCGCGTTCCTGAAGCTGCTGCCCACCGACTGGGAGCTCGCCGTCGTCCCGGCGGTGCAGCACCTGTTCGGGATCCTGATCGCCCTGCTCATCTACACGCTCCTGGTGCGGCTGGGCGTGCCGAAGACCTGGAGCGCGCTCGCCACCGCGCCCGTGCTGCTCGACGGCTACCAGCTGAACATCGAGCAGTACATCCTGGCCGAGGCGCTGTTCGAGCTGCTCCTGGTCGGAGCGTGCTTCCTGATCCTCTGGAGACGGCCGCCCGACCTCGCGTTCTGCGTCGCGGCCGGCCTGCTGCTCGCGGCCGCGCTGCTGACGCGCGCGAACGCGATCCTCGTACTGATCCCGGCGGTGCTCGCACTCGTCTTCCTCGGCGCACGCTGGACGCGCGCCGTCGCGCTCGCCGCGGCGTTCGTGGTGCCCGTTGCCGCGTATGCGACCTGGTACGAGTCGGCCAACGGCTACTACGGACTGAACGGCTACGGCGGCCAGTTCCTGTACGCGCGCGTCGCGCAGTTCGCCGACTGCGATGGCCTCAAGCTTCCGCCGCGCCAGCTCGTGCTGTGCGAGGACACGCCCCGCGGACGACCGGCCGACTATCGACCAGTACATGTGGGACAACGAGATCTCGCCGCTCTACGACGTCGAGCTCGAGCCCGGCGAGCGGCGGTCCGAGGTGGGCGGCGACTTCGCGCGCCGGGTCATCCTGCACCAGCCGCTTCGACTACGCCGAGGTGGTGGCCAAGGACTTCCTGTTCGGGTTCTCGCCGGTCAAGAGCCGCCGCGACCGCGACCTGCCGGTGTCGCGGTGGCAGTTCCAAGAGGACTACCCCGTGTTCCGCGAGCCGGACACCACCGAGATCCTGCGCGCCGACGGTTACGACCACGGGGTCGCAGACGGCACGCTCGCGCCGTTCCTGCGCACCTACCAGAGGTTCATCTACACGTGGGGCCCGCTGCTCGCGATCGCGCTCGTCGTCGGGCTGCTCGGCGCGTTCGGTGTCGGCCGCGCGCGGCGCTCCGGGCTGCGGTCCGCGACGTTCCTCTTCACCTTCATGGCACTCGCGATCTACCTGCCCAGCGTGGCCGTCAGCCAGTTCACGTGGCGCTACCAGTTACCCTTGCTCGTGCTCTTGCCCCCTGCCGGCGCGCTCGGTTTTGCCGCGCTGACCGGGCGTACGGCGCCCCACGAGAAGCGCGAATAGCGGGCAACGGAGGTTCTTTTGCGAGTACTGGTACTTGGCGGCGACGGATTCTGCGGGTGGCCTTCGGCCCTCCATCTGTCCGAGCGCGGACACGACGTCTTCATCGTCGACAACTTCGCCCGCCGCAACGCCGACGTGGAGCTGGAGGCCGAGTCGCTCACGCCGATCTCGCCGCTGGGCACCCGGCTGCGACGCGTGGCGCGAGGTGTCGGGGCGCGAGATCGGCTTCGAGCGGCTCGACGTCGCGCACGACTACCGCGAGCTCCTCGACCTGCTCGGATCGTTCAAGCCCGAGGCGATCGTCCACTTCGCCGAGCAGCGCGCCGCGCCGTACTCGATGAAGAGCTCCTGGCACAAGCGCTACACGGTGGACAACAACATGAACGCCACGCACAACGTGCTGGCGGCGATCGTCGACTCCGAGCTCGACACCCACGTCGTCCACCTGGGGACGATGGGCGTCTACGGCTACGGCGCCGCCGGGATCAAGATCCCCGAGGGCTACCTGCGCGTGAAGATCGAGGCCGAGGACGGCACGGACGTCGAGCAGGAGATCCTCTACCCCGCGAACCCGGGCAGCGTCTACCACATGACGAAGACCCAGGACCAGCTCCTGTTCGCCTTCTACAACAAGAACGACGGGATCCGGATCACCGACCTCCACCAGGGCATCGTCTGGGGGACGGAGACCGAGGAGACGCGTCGCGACGAGCGCCTCATCAACCGCTTCGACTACGACGGCGACTACGGGACGGTGCTCAACCGCTTCGTGATGCAGGCCGCGATCGGCTACCCGCTGACGGTCCACGGGACCGGCGGCCAGACGCGCGCCTTCATCAACATCCACGACACGGTGCGCTGCATCGCGCTCGCCGTCGAGAACCCGCCCGCGGCGCGCGAGCGCGTGCGGATCTTCAACCAGATGACCGAGACGCACCGCGTGATCGACCTGGCCGAGCTCGTCTCCCGCCTCACCGGCGCCGAGATCGACCACCTCGAGAACCCGCGCAACGAGGCGAGTGCCAACGACCTCTTCGCCGAGAACAACCAGCTGCTCGAGCTCGGGCTCGAGCCGATCACGCTCGAGGAGGGGCTCCTGACCGAGCTGAGCGAGATCGCGCACAAGTACGCGCACCGCTGCGACCGCGACAAGATCCCGTGCCGGTCGGCCTGGAACCGCGAGCGGGCGGCAGCCGGGAAGCCCTCGCTCAAGCTGGCCCGCGAAATCGCCTGACGCATCCGTGCGAAAGCACCTGACGCCCGGCCTCCTGGCGCTAGCGGGGATCCTGGCCGGCGCGCTGGCGCTGCGGCTGTACGGCCTCGAGCACGGGCTGCCGTTCATCTACCACTCGGACGAGTCGCAGCACTTCACGAGCTACGCCGTCGCAGATGTTCGACGGGGACCTCAATCCCGCACTACTTCCAGAACCCGGCCACCTACACCTATCTCGTCTACCTCGCGCTGAAGCTCCACGGCTTCGAGGACATCGCGAGCCAGTACCTCTCGGACCCCACCGAGATCTACGAGATCGCCCGCTTCGTCGCCGTCGCCCTTTCGCTCGTCGGCATCGCCGCCGTGTACTCGGTCGGGCGGCGGCTGTGGGGAGCCTTCGAGGGCGTCGTCGCCGCGGCGGTGCTCGCGTTCGCGTTCCTGCCGGTCGCCTACTCGCGCTACGCGCTCACCGACGTCGGCGTCCTGTTCGCGATCGCGCTCGCGGCTTACGCGATGGTGCGCATCCACGAGGACGGCGCGCGGCGCTACTACGTGTTCGCCGGCCTGGGACTCGGGCTGACCGTCGCGTTCAAGTTCACGGCCGGGCTGATCCTCGTCCCGATCCTGGTGGCGATCGTGCTGCGCGCGCTCAAGGACGAGCGAACGGTGCGCGAGCTCGCCATCGGCGCCGGGATCGTGGCCGGCGTGTCCGTGCTCGTGTTCTTCCTGACCAACCCGTACTTCGTGCTCGACCTCGACGAGGCGCTCGACGAGCTCCGCTCGCAGCGCTTCTCGGCAAACGAGGAGAAGCTGGGGCAGATCGGACGAGAACCCGTTCGGCTTCTACCTCGGAAGCCTCACCTGGGGGATCGGCTGGGGCGCGCTCGCCGCCGCCGCCGTCGGGCTCGTCTGGGAGCTCAGGCGAGACCGCGTGCGCGCGATCCTGCTGGCGCTGTTCCCGCTGCTGCTCTTCTTCTACCTCGGCAGCGACGCCGAGCGCTACTTCGCGCGCTGGATGATGCCCGCGTACCCGATCCTCGCGCTGTTCGCCGGAGTCGCGGTCGCGGGCGTAGCCCGGTCGATATCGACGCGCGGCGCCGTCCGCGCGGCGGTCGTCGCGCTGCTGATCGCGGTGATCATGGCCCAGCCGATCGTCGCGAATCGTGCGCACGGGCGAGGTGATGGGCAAGGCCGATACCCGCGAGCTCGCGCGCAACTACATGCTCGAGGAGCTGCCGTCGCGCACGAAGATCGTGGTCGACGCGGTGGCGATCCGGCAGCCATACGACGTCCCGCTGCTCGGGATCGAGCGTACGCCCGACCAGCCCGAGTTCTTCCCCCGCTTCGGCGCGCCGCCGAAGAAGGACAACGTCTACCCGCCCGACCCCGTGCGGACGGAGCGCTTCATCGGGACCTCTCGCCGGAGAGGATCGACCGCTACCGCGACGCCGGCTACTGCACGGTCATCACGATGAGCTGGCTACGCGAGCGCGCGGAGATAGCCGACTTCGAGCCGGCGATCGCCTACTACGAGCGGCTCGAGCGCGAGTCGAAGCCCCTGTTCACCGCCGATCCCTACGACGACCCGGGCGACCCGGTCGAGTTCGACTTCGACATGTCACACCTCTACTACGACGCGCGCTACGACCGCACGGGCCCGCGCGTCGAGATCCGCAGGCTCGACGACTGCGAGAACGGCATCAAGCGAAGAGCGTGAGCGCGGGCTCGCGGTCACCGCGCAGCACGGCCAGGTCCACCTCGACGCAGTCGATCCCACGCGCCTCCGCCAGCACGCGCGCCTGCGGCTTGATCTGCTCGGCCGCGAGCACGCCGCGGCAGTCGGCGCGCGACGGGTCGATCCGGATCCGCTCGAGGTAGCGGCTGAGCTGCTCGACCGCGTCGATCGTCCCCACGTCGCTTGATCTCGACCGCGACCCAGCCGTCGTCTGAGTCGCGGCACATCAGGTCGACCGGGCCGATGTCGGTGGGCCACTCGCGCTTGACGAGCCGGAAGCCCTCGCCGCACCACTCGGGCTGCTCGCCGAGCAGCTCCTGCAGGTGCGCCTCGACGCCGTCCTTCTCGAGCGCCGCGGCCTCGCCCATGTCGTGCGTGACGTCGGAGATCACCTCGACGACGCGAATGTCGAGCTGATCCTCTCCGCCACGCTTGCGCACCACGATCCGATCCGGCTCCTCCTCGATCACCGTGGGCGGCGTCATCCAGTTCTGCGGCTTGTACCCGCCGGTGTCCGCGTGGACCATGACCGACCCGTCCGACTTGATCATGAGAAGCCGCAGCGCCTCGGGCAGGCGCGCGCTCAGGCGGCCCGTGTAGACGACCTCGCAGCGGGCGACGATCAGGCGCATGTGGCCAACCTAGATGCGCGTCACGGACAGCGGTGCTGGAAGACTCGCTGCCGATGGCCGCAATGCGCGGGAACGGCATCCAGTTCGGCACGCGGGAGATGGCGGGAGCCGTGGCCGACCTCGGCGTGCTCCTGCCCATCGCGGTCGCGCTCATCGTCTCCAACGGGCTCTCCGCAACCGCGGTGCTGCTACCCGCCGGGCTCCTGTACGTGACCGTGGCGCTCGTCTATTCGCTTCCGATCCCGGTCCAGCCGCTGAAGGCGTTCGGGGCGATCGCGATCGCCAAGGACCTTGGCTCGGACGAGATCGCGGCGGGCGCGCTGTTGATGGGAGTCATCTTCATCGTGCTGGGCCGGACGGGCCTGATCGACCTGGCCGCGAAGGCCTTCCCCAAGCCACTGATCCGGGGAGTGCAGATCACCGTGGGGCTGCTGTTCCTGAAGATCGCCTGGGGCCTCGTGTCGGACCCGCCGGCTTCGTTCGACGATCCCGGCCTAACCACGGTGGCCGCGACGGCGCTGGCGGTGCTCGGGCTTGTGCTGCTGATCACCCTGCGGAAGGTCGCGATCTCGCTGGCGCTCGTCGGGCTCGGCACGATCCTGATGCTCGTGCAGTCGGGCGATGAGCTCGCATTCGGCCCGTCGGCGCTCACGCTGCCGGACTTCGATGCGGAAGTGCTGCT
Organism: uncultured Thermoleophilaceae bacterium; assembly: GCA_963839405.1. Taxonomy (GTDB): domain Bacteria; phylum Actinomycetota; class Thermoleophilia; order Solirubrobacterales; family Thermoleophilaceae; genus DASPHG01. Next base: position 201,646 of record CAWIUV010000003.1, on the reverse strand, counting down.
GACCGCGCTCACCGTCCTCGTCATCCCGCAGCTGCCTCTGTCGTTCGCCAACTCGTGCCTCGCCACCGCCGACGCGGCGCGCACGTACTTCGGCGATCGCGCGGCGGCCATCCGGCCGGGCCGGCTCGCGACCTCGCTCGGCTCGGCGAACATCGTGGCCGGCGCGATGAGCGGGATGCCGGTTTGCCACGGCGCGGGCGGGCTGACCGCCCATCACGCGTTCGGCGCTCGCACGGGCGGCGCGCCCCTCGCGGTCGGCAGTGCCCTGATCGTGCTGGCGATCGCGGCCGGCAGCGGCCTGGCCGCGGTGCTCACGGCTTTCCCGCTCCCCATCCTCGCCGCGCTCCTCTCCGCCGCCGGCCTGCTCCACATCGGTCTCGCGCGCGACCTCCAGGGCGTGCGCGAGGTCTCGCTCGCGCTGCTCGTCGCGGCGCTCGGCTTCTGGGTCAACCTCGCGGTCGGCCTGGCCGCCGGCCTCGCGGTCTGGTGGCTGGATCGCGCGGGGAATAGGCTGAGCGCATGGAGGGAGAGGGACCTCCGCCCCAGCCGCTCCTCCGGGTAGAGCGGAAGCGACCAAGAGGGCGTGCCGTACCTCGAGCTCGTCGGCGAGCTCGACCTGAGCACGGCAGGCCCGCTCAAGCTCCGACTCGAGCTGATCGAGCGCGAGGAGCGCCGAGACGCGTGGTCGTCGATCTCAGGCGCGTGACCTTCATGGACTCGATCGGCCTGGGCATCCTGCTCGCGTACGGCCTGCGTGCCGCCAAGGTGGGACGCCGGCTGGCGCTCGTTCAGGGCCCCAGGCACATCAAGGAGCTCTTCGAGCTGACCGGCGTGCTGGAGAAGTTCGACTGGGTCGAGGGAACGTGACCGTCCTCGACGAGCTCGACATGTCGCTCGACCTGTCGAAGAAGGAGTACGAAGAGCGCCTGGAAGCGGCGCAGGAGCGGCTGCTCGAGCTGAGGCTCGACATGGCAGGACTGACGCGGAAGGACGGCAGGTTGGGGCCGCCTCTGTGCGTCCTGTTCGAGGGGTTCGACGCGTCGGGCAAGGGAGGCGCGATCAAGCGGCTGGTCGCCGAGCTGGACTCGCGCCACGTCCGCGTTGCGCAGTTCTCCGCGCCGACCCACGACGAGAAGCGGCACCACTTCCTGCTGGCGCTTCGGGCCGGCGCTGCCCGGCTGGGGCGGCATGGCCGTGCTCGACCGCTCGTGGTACGGGCGCGTCCTCGTCGAGCGGGTGGAGGGCTTCGCGACGGTCGAGCAGTGGTCGCGCGCCTACACGGAGATCGTCGGGTTCGAGCGCACGCTCGCGCTCGAGGGCATGCTGCTCGTGAAGTTCTGGATGCACGTCTCCGACGAGGAGCAGCTCAAGCGCTTCAAGGCGCGCGAGAAGGACCCGCTGAAGAGCTGGAAGCTCACCGACGAGGACTGGCGAAACCGGGAGAAGCGCCCGGAATACGAGAAGGCGCTTGCCGACATGCTCGAGCAGACCGACCACCAGCACGCCCGCTGGCACGTCGTCGAGGCGGACTCGAAGCGCTACGCCCGCGTCAAGGTGATCGAGACGGTCATCGCCGAGGTTGAGCGGGGGATGGCTGCTCGGGACCTCGAAGTGCCCTGAGCGCGAGGCCGCCGGCGAAGTAGAGGCAGAGCGCAGCGAAGAGCAGCTCCAGCACGCGCTCCGAGACCTCGTTGGCGGCGACCACGCCGATCGCGACGCCGACCGGCGAGAGCAAGCCCGATCACGAGCGCGTCGCGCGGCCGCAGGTTGCCGTAGCCGTGCTGGCGCCACGCGCCCGACCGCGCCCACCGCCACCACGGCAACCAGCGACGTTGCCTCGGCCTCGAGCTGGCTCAGGTCCATGAATACGACCAGCGCGGGCACGAACAGCACCCCGCCGCCGACGCCGACGATCCCGCCGAGCATGCCGCCGGCGAACGCAACGAGAAGCAGTCCGACGACATCCATCAGAAGATGAGCACCGCGGCCGACAGCACCAGCAGCACGGCGAATACGCCGCTCACGGCGCGCTGCGACACGCGTTGCTGGACGGCGGTGCCCACGATCACACCGGCGACGGCGGGCGGCGCGATCAGCAGGCCCTTGGCCAGATCGACGTTCCCGAACGCGCCATGGCCGACGGCGCCAAGGGCGGCGATCAGGACGATCGCTCCGAGCGAAGTCGCCGTCGCCTCGCGCTCCTCGTAGCCGAGCCAGAGGATCAGGAGCGGCACGATCACGGTGCCGCCGCCAACGCCGAAGAGCGCGCTGAAGACTCCCGCGAGCGTGCCGATCGCCGCCAGCCGAGAGAGCCTCGCGGACATGGCGGGCATACTAAGGACCGTGCCCGCTCCCACGGCCGAGACGCTCGCTGCCGCCCTGCGACCGGTCACGACGGACCCGGCGCGCGCCGCGATCCTCTGCGACATCGACGGCACGCTCGCACCGATCGTGACGCGCGCGGAGGAGGCGCACGTGCCCGACAAGGCGTCGCGCCTGCTCGGCCGCGCCGCCCGGCGGTATGGGCTCGTCGCCTGCATCTCGGGCCGCGCCGCCGCGGACGCCCGCCGCCTCGTGGGCGTCGGCGGAATCGCCTACGCGGGGTCGCACGGCGCCGAGCTGCTCGAGCCGGGCGCCACCCGAGCGCGGATCTCCCCCGCGTTCGAGAGCTGGGCCGGGCGCGTCGCGGATTTCGTGGCCGATCGCGACGACCCCGAGCTGCGGCGGCTGCGCATCCGGATCGAGCGCAAGGGCCCGATCGTGGCCTTCCACTGGCGCGGCGTGCCGGACGAGGACGCCGCCAGGACGCGCGTCGAGGGGATCGCCCGCGAGGCGGAGGCCGCGGGACTCGACTTCCACTGGGGCCGCAAGGTGCTCGAGGTCCGTCCACCGGTGCCGGTGGACAAGGGCCAGGCCGTGCGCGAGCTCGTCGAGCGCAGCGGCGTGAGGATCGGCGCTCTTCGGCGGCGACGATGCGACCGACCTCGATGCGTTCGCCGCGCTCGACTCGCTGGTAGCCGAAGGCAAGCTCGACGCGGCGGTCAAGATCGGCGTCCGCTCGGCGGAGGGCCCGGCCGGGATCGTCGAGCAGGCCGATCAGGTCGTCGACGGCACGGACGGCTTCGTCGCGGTTCTGGAAGCGCTGCTCGGCGAATGAGGTTCCCCGACTTCCTGCGCACGAGCGTGTCTGCTCTTCGCCGGGGCGGCCACCGCGCTCGCGGCGGTGGCGATCGCCGGCGCCGCCGCCAAGGACGACCGCACGCTTCTCTACGTCGCGCTCGGCTGGTGGGCCATCGCCGCCGTCGGGGGCCTGTGGCTCGGCCGCCGGCCCGAGGTCACGCAGGGCATCGGCCGCGCGCTCGCCGGCGCACGTACTCAGTCCGCCCTGCCGGAGCTCGAGCCCGGAGCGATCCTCTTCAACCGGCTGTGGGCGCTCGCGCTGTTCACGGTCGGCTCCGGGGCGGTCGCGTTCCTCGATCCCGCAGATCCCCGCGATCGCTGCCGGATACGTGATCGCCGCGGCGCTCGCGTGGCGCAAGCAGTCGGCGGCCGTCGAGGCGATCGAGGGCCGCGACGGGGTGCGCTTCTACGTCGAGCACACCTCGCCGTTCAAGCCGACCAGCCTGATCCGCACTCCGGGATTCCGGCGCGTCGAGCCGGTCAGCGGGGAGCGCTTCCGCAGACGATCGAGCTCGGGCCACTCGCGCGTGTTCGCCACGCGATCAGGACCCACCCACCCGCGCCTGGCCGTAGCTACGCCGTAGCGCATGTTCGACAGCGTGTTCGTGCCGTGCGCGTCGGAGTCGATCACCGAGCATCGCCCCGCGCTCCGCCGCGAGCCGCGCGTTCCACTCGTTCAGGTCGCGCCGGTCCGGGTTCGCGTTGATCTCGAGAAACGTGCCCGTGCGGATCGCCGCGTCCACGACCTTCTCCACGTCCAGCCCGTAGGGCTCGCGGCGGTCGATCAGCCTCCCGGTCGGGTGGCCGATCGCATCGACCAGTGGGTGCTCCATCGCGGTGATCATCCGCTTCGTCATCTCCTTCTCGGAGATCCGGAACGACGTGTGCATGCTCGCCATGACCCAGTCGAGCTCCTCCAGCAGGTCGTCGTCGTAGTCGAGCGAGCCGTCCGTGTGGATGTTCACCTCGGACCCGGCGAGCACCGTGATGCCCTCGATCTCCAGGCCGCGGATGTGCTCGATCTGCGCGCGCAGCTCGTCGGGCTGCACGTCGTTGCCGAACCCGTGCGAGGCGGAGTGGTCGGTGATCGCGATGTACGAGTAGCCGGCCTCGCGCGCGGCCTCGGCCATCTGCTCGATCGTGTTGCGGCCGTCGGACGCCGTCGAATGGCAGTGAAGCTCGCCGCGAATGTCGCCCAGCGCGACCAGCTCGGGCAGCGCATGCTTGAGGGCGGCCTCCAGCTCGCCTGGTTCTCGCGCAGCTCGGGCGGGATCCAGTCCATGCCGAGCAGCTCGTAGACCTCCTCCTCGGTCGCGCAGGCGTGCGTGGTCTCCGTGGAGTCGTCGGTGACCCCGTACTCGGAGACGTGGAAGCCGCGCTTGACCGCCGCCGTGCGCAGCGCCTCGTTGTGCTGCTTCGACCCGGTCAGGTGCTGGAGCAGGTTGCCGAAGTTCTCGGGCGCGACGATCCGCAGGTCGACGCTGATGCCGTTGTGCGTGACCCCGCGAGCGCCGGCCTCGCCGGGCGAGTTGGCCTCGGCGATGAGCGGCATCGAGCAGAACGCGTCCGCGAGCGCGCGTGCGTCCGAAGCGGTAGCGACGAGGTCGATGTCCTTGCACGTATCGGTCCACCGCCTGGCGCTGCCCGCGATCTCCACCCGCTCGGCCGCGGCGATGCTCCCGGAGTGCGTCGCGCAGCGCCTCGGCGATCTGAAGCGCCTTCGACAGGAGCAGCTTCGGCTTGGAGCGGCCGTCCTCCCCGGCCGCGAGTGCATGCAGGATGCTCTCCTCCGCCTTCGGGCCGAACCCGCGCAGGGTGCGCAGCTGCTCGCGCCTCGGCCGCCTTCTTCAGCTCGTCGAGCGACGCGATCCCCATCTCGTCGAAGAGCTTCCGCGCCCGTTTCGGGCCGAGGCCGGGCAGGCGCGTTATCTCGACGAGCCCGGGCGGATACTTGGCCTTGAGCTTCTCCGCCGACGGGATCTGACCCGTGTCGAGCAGCGTCGTCAGCTTCTCCTCGATCGTCTTTCCGATCCCCGGGAGCTCGGTGACCGTGCCCGCCCGGGTCATGTCGGCAACCGATGCGCCCGCCTCGCGGATCGCCTTCGCCGCATTTCGATACGCGAGGACGCGGTGGACGATCGCGCCGTCGAGCTCGTAGAGGTCGGCGAGCTCGTCGAAGTGGAGAGCGAGCTCGGCGTTGCGCATCGCGCTCTAGGGTAGGCGCCCGTGGCCGGGGCCTGGCTGATCCTGCCGACCTACAACGAGGCGGTGAACCTCGAGCCGTTCGTGCGCGCCGTGCTGCCGGAGCTCGCAGAGGCGTCGCCGGATCACCGCATCCTGATCGTGGACGACAACTCGCCCGACGGGACCGGCCGGATCGCCGATCGCCTGGCCAGCCGAAACGAGGCGGTCGAGGTGCTGCACCGGCCGGAGAAGCAGGGTCTCGGCGTCGCGTATCTCGCCGGCTTCCGCCGCGCGCTGGACGCCGGGCGCGGACCTGATCCTCGAGATGGACTCCGACTTCAGCCATTCGCCGGCGGACGTGCCGCGGCTGATCAAGGCCGCGGAGGACGCCGACCTCGTGCTCGGATCGCGCTACGTGCCGGGCGGCGGCGTCAGCGACTGGGGCGTCCTGAGGCGGGTCCTCAGCCGCGGCGGATCCTGGTACGCGCGAATGATCCTGGGCGTCAAGGTGGCCGATTTGACGGGTGGCTTCAAGTGCTTCCGGCGCGAGGTGCTCGAGGCCCTCGACCTCGACTCGGTGCACGCCGAGGGGTACGGATTCCAGATCGAGCTGACCTATTGGGCCGTCCGGGCGGGCTTTCGGGTGAAGGAGATCCCGATCGTGTTCCGCGAGCGTCAGGCGGGCCTCTCGAAGATGACCGCCCGGATCGCCGTCGAGGCGGTCTGGAAGGTGCCGCTTTTGAGGCTCCGGAGAGCGTCTAGAAGCGGCGTCCGAAACTAAGCGCCGGGAGGGCAGCTACCGATGGATTCTGCGGGGTGCTGCCCACCTTGCACAAGCGCTGTCTTTGCGCCGTATTCGCGGCGTTCCTCGGCCTGCTCGCAGCCGCGCCCGCCCATGCCGCGAAGGCGCCAAAGATCAAGGCCGCCTACGCGGTGGACGGCGACCACGACGGCCATGTGGACGGCGTCTCGCTCAAGTGGTCCACGAGGGTTCGCGGCGGCTTCGACGCGCAGGCCCCCTTCGCGGTCTCGGTCCGCGGCTACCGGGTGACCAGGATCGACGCGGCGGTCGGCAAGACGCAGCGGGTGCACGTGGCGGAGCGCAAGGAATGCGACACGGGCGGCTCGGTGCGCCTCGCGTTCGGCACGAAGCGCGACGGACAGGTCCCGGTCAAGACAGCCCGGGGCAAGCGGGCGGCGCGCTCGCACAAGCTCGACATGCGCCGGTTCGACATCCCGGTCCCGCGCATCACGTGCGCCGTGACTCTCGACCGCGACGCGGACGGACGCGTGGACGGAGTGCGCGTGACCTACTCCCGCGAGGTCCGCAGCCGAAAGCAGACGAGCGGCCGCTTCCTCTTCTCCGTGGCGGGCTACCGGGTCACCACGCGTGAACGCCGCCCGCGGCCGCTTCCTCAAGATCGCCGTCGCCGAGCGCGACGCGGTGGACTCCGATGCCACCCCGGCGGTCGGCTACAGCCAGCCCTCGCGCAGGAGCCAGCGCGAATTCGCGATCCGGTCCGGCAAGCGCGGCGACGCGTTCCCCGGGACCTACCAGTCCACGCGCGACGGCGTCGCGCCGCAGCTCGTGACCGGCGAGACGGGCGACAACGACCACGACGGCCTCCTCGATGCGATGACGCTCCGCTTCTCCGAGCCCGTCGTGGCCGAGGGGCCCGGGGCCTTCAACGTGCTCGGCATGACCGTCAGGACGGCCCGCGCGAACGGCGCCTCGGTCGCACTCACCCTCACCGAGGGCACGGCGCGCGGCGACGCCCGCCCGGGCGCGTGGATCGACGGCTCGGGCGTGATGGATCGCTCGGGCAACGTCGCACGGGCCGGCAGCGTGACTCCCTCGGACGCCGCCGCGCCGGTGATGGTCGGCGCCATCACCGAGGACGTGAACGGCGTCGCCGGCCGCATCGACGCGGTGACGGTCGGCTTCTCCGAGCCGGTCGCGCACACGCGTGACGCAGGCGGCGCGTACCCCTTCCTGCTCTCGGACCGGCGCGTCACCTCGGTCGAGCCGGCGAGCGGCCGGACCGTCCAGGTGCGCATCGCCGAGGCGAATGCGGCCGACACCGGCGAACGCCCGAGCGTGAGGTACCTGCCGGGCGCGGGCTTCCCTGTGGCCGACGCCGCGGGCAACCAGGCGGCCGAGGGCTTCGTGAGCTCCGCCGACGGCGTCGCGCCTGTTCTCCTGTCCGCGAGCACTGGCGACGGCGACGCGGACGGCCGGATCGACAGCTCCCTACTTCGCTTCTCGGAAAGCGTCCAGCACGGCGCAGAGGGCGGAGGCTCCTCGTTCACGGTCGCCGGCTACCCGGTCACGGCCGTCGGGGCCGCCAGCGGCGCCGACATCCCGCTGACCCTTGCGGAGTCCGCCGGCCCGGATTCCGGTGCGACCCCCGCGGTGAGCTACGCGCGCGACGGCGTCGAGGACGTTCGCGACGCGGCTGGCAACTCGACGCCCGACTCGTCGCTCGCGCAGGCGGCGGACGGTGCGCGCCCGGTGCTGCTCTCGGTCCAGACCGCGGACGTGGACTCGAACGGCCGGATCGACCGGCTCGCCTCGACCTGGTCCGAGCCGCTGAACCATGCCGACGACAGCGCGGCGCCGTTCCCGGTCTCGGCCTCCGGCTTCTCGGTGGCCCGCGTGCGGGCGGCCGACGGCGCGAGCCTTGCGGTCGACCTGGTCGAGCCGTCGTCCTTCGACACCGGCTCGAAGCCGGCGCTCACGTATGCGGGCGGCGCGGATCGCATCCTCGACGCGAACGGTCTCGAGCCCACGAAGCAGACCTGGTCGAACCTCACCGTCGACGCGCTCGCCCCGCGCCTCGTGTCGGCGGACACCGGCGACACCGACGCGGACGGCGAGATCGACTCGATCGCCGTCGGATTCTCCGAGCCTGTCGTTCACGCGTCAGGAGGCCTCGCCGGGCTCGTTCACGGCGGCGCCATTCACGATCCTGAGCGCCGAGGCCGCCTCCGGCGTCGGCCGTCGAGCTGAAGCTTCAGCAGTCGGGCACAGGCGACTCGGGCGCCCGGCCGCCCCTGACCTACGCCCCGGACGGGCAGGAGGACGTGCGCGACGCCTCAGGCAACTTCGCGCCGGCCGCGTCGATCGCACAGGCCACCGACGGGGCGCGCCCGGTCCTGCTCTCGTCGGCCACCGCGGACGTCGACAACGACGGCCGCCTCGACCGCGTCAGCACGAGCTGGTCGGAGCCGCTCGACCATCCCGACGACAGCGCCGCCCCCTTCCCGGTCTCGGTCGAGCAGCTCGCGGTCGCTCGCGTCCACGCCGCCGCGGGACAGTCGCTCAACATCGATCTGGCGGAGCCGGCAGCTCCCGACACCGGCTCGGCGCCCGACGTGACCTACGCCAGCGGCGCCGATCCGATCCGTGACATCTCCGGGCTCGAGCCCGCGCAGAAGGCCTACTCGGGCCTGACGCGCGATGCGCTCCCGCCGCGCCGCGTCGCGACCGGCACCGCCGACGCAGACGCCGACGGCAAGATCGACGCGATCGACATCGAGTGGAGCGAGCAGGTGACCGGGGCGACCGCGACCGCGCCCTACGCCGTGACCGGCAGGACGCTGGGCGGGAACGCGATCTTTGCCGGCGCGACGACGCGCGTGCCCTTCGTCGAGGACCCCGGCCAGCCGGACACCGATGCCACGCCGGCCGTGAGCTACGACGCCGGACCCGGCGACCTGCACGACATCGCCGAGGGAACCGGCGACACGACCGAGGACGCGCCGAGCATCGCCACGGAGACCCCGCTCGACAAGGCGCCGCCGATCCTGGTGGCCGCGAAGACCGCGGACCTGACGACGCCGCCGAACGTCCCGAGCCAGAACGGGACCATCGACGCCGTGCTCACCACCTTCTCGGAGCCGATCGCCCACTCGCCCGACGGCCTGGGCCCGTTCTCGCTGAACGTGGCGAGCAGGAACGAGGTGGACGTCGAGGGTGACACCGGAGCGACCGACCGCACCCTGTACGTGCGCGTGACCGAGGCGGCGTCCCCGGATGGCGGGCTCACGCCGAACGTGTCGGTCCAGGCGGTGGGGCCGGTCGCGGACCGGATCAAGGACCGCGCGGCCGCGCCGAACGAGGCGCTTCCGATGACCTTTGCGGGCACGACCGACGAGGTCAGCCCCGTGCTGATGTCGGCGCAGCTCGGCGAGCGGCCCGGCGGCGCGTGCACGAAGAACGCCGTCACCGGCATCGACGGCGAGGTGGACTGCGTCCTCACGACGTGGTCGGAGGAGGTCCAGCACGACGCGGACGCAAGCGCGCCGTTCTCGGTCTCCTCGAGCGGCTGGGCGATCGAGGCCGGCGGCATTGGGCAGCTTGGCCCGTCGGCGACGCTCGAGATACCGCTCACGGCCGCCGCCAGCAAGGACCGCGACCGCTCGGCCACGACCGTCTCCTACGACGGCAGCGTCGACACGCCGGTCGTCGACGACGCGGGCGTCCCGAACGAGGCCTTGAGCGGCACGAAGACGGCCGAGCCGGCCTGCAAGGACACCGGCCTCGAGCTGAACGACTCGCGCGACGTGGGCAACCCCGAGCTCGACACCACGTCGCCGTCGTTCCAGCGCAAGTGCGCCTTCGACGACGACTGGTACATGCTGCAGACCAACGCGACGGGCTTCCTCGAGCTGCTCACGCGACCCGCGACGGGCGTCGACCTCGACTTCGACCTGTTCAACTCGACCGGCACCCTGATCCCGCCCTCGGAGGTAGTCGAGACCGGCGCCGCCGGCCAGGTGGACCGGCGCAAGTACACGGGGCTCTCGGCCACCACCGCGTACTGGGTCCGCGTGACCGCGAACGAGGTCCCCACGCCGCAGGAGGGCCCCTACTGCGTGGTGTTCTCCGATGACGCGACATGTCGAGGCAGGCTGCGGCCCGCTGGTCGGCCAGGTCGTGTTCACCGAGGTCGGATTCGGCAACGACAAGTTCGTGGAGATCAAGAACGACTTCGACGTCCCCGTCGACATGGAGGGCGCGGGCGCCGAGCTGGTCCTCGGCGACGGAGCGGCGCGAGTGCACGCTCGACATGCCGACCGGCCCCGGACAGACCACCATCGATCCGGACGAGCACCTGATCGTGCAGGAGACCGCGTCGGCGACCGCGTTCGGCTGCGATGAGATCCCGTCACTCGCGTCGGGCGGCGAGCGGCTCGAGCTGAGCGCCAACGGCGCCATCGACGTCGTGGACTTCGCCGGCGTCATCGACTCGGCGGTCGCAGCTCACCACTCCCTGCAGTTCGTGGAGGACGACCTCGTCGAGGACGCCGACGCGAACAACGACGTCGACAAGAACTGGTGCCGGACGTTCGCCGCGAACAGCAAGGGCGCCGTCGGCGACGGTTGCGACGAGTACCGCATCAACGAGGTGCTCTGGCGGCCGGCGTCGACCTCAGGCGCCTCCGACGGCCGGGCTTTCGTCGAGATCGCCGGGAACATCCCCGCCACGGCCAGCTCGGAGCTCCTGGGCAGCTGGGTCCTGCGCGGCGTCAACGGGCTCACGGGCGACGGCACCGCGGACTTCGTCCTCGGCGCGACCGCAAGCCCGCGCTCGAACGGGACCTACGTGATCGCCGATGGCGTGTCCGGGGTGACGCAGGTGAGCCAGTCCGACGTGGTCTGGGACCTGCTCGACCTGAACTCGCCGGCGTGGCCGGACTGCGCCGTCCCGCCCTGCGCCGCCGGCCCGCGCGGCCTCCAGCTGCTCCAGCCGAACCCGCCGAACATCCCGCCGTGCACCGGCTCCGCGGACGCGTTCGGATGGACGACGACCGCCCAGGGCTTCAGCACCCCGCTCGACAACCTGCGCTCGTGCCCCGGCGTCGAGGGCCAGGAGTACACGAACAGCACGGTGGGGTCGAGCGCGGCGCGTGACAACCTGTCGAACGGCGGCGACACGACCTACAACGAGAACCCCGACACCGCGAACAACCGGATCGACTTCTGCCCGCAGGCCTCGCCGAACCCGGCCGCGCTCAACATCAGGCCAGGCTGCTGAGCTAGCCTCCGGCGCCCGACCGAGAGGTCGCTATATTTTGTATAGCGACTAGACGAAGGAGACCAGCGGATGGCCGGCGACATCATCGAAGTGACCGACAACAACTTCGCGGCCGAGGTGCTCGAGTCGCGCGAACCCGTGCTCGTGGACTTCTGGGCGCCCTGGTGCGGGCCGTGCCGGATCGTCGCGCCGCACCTCGAGGAGCTCAACAACGAGCGCCAGGATCTCCGCGTCGTGAAGCTGAACGTCGATGACAACCCGCAGACGGCCGCGCAGTACGGGGTCATGTCGATCCCGACGCTGATCCTCTTCAAGGGCGGCCAGGAGGCCAAGAAGATCATCGGCGCGCTGCCGAAGAAGCGGCTCGAGCAGGAGCTCGAGCCCGCGCTCGCCTAGCTCTTCTCGACGCTGATCAGGAGCTCGCGGCCCTCGATGGTCGACCGGCTCGCCGTCGGCGCCGTCCGTCTCGAGCGACGTGGCGAGCGTCTCGGCCGAGACGTAGCCCTCGTGGGCGCGCACGGCCTCGATCAGCGTCGCCGTCGCCGCCGAGGCGCAGCGCGATCCTGTCCTCCACGTTCAGGCCGGCGCTCTTGCGCGCGGCCTGCACCGCGTGCACGACCTCGCGCGCCAGGCCCTCGCGGCGTAGCTCGTCGGTCAGCTCCAGGTTGAGCGCGACGGCATGCGTGCCCGCGCGCTCGACCTGGTAGCCCTCGAGCGGCTGGAGGACCATCTGGACGTCGTCGGGCCCGAGCGTGTGCTCCTCGCCGTCCACCGACAGCCCGACCGACCCGCCCTCGCGCAGGGTCTCCGCGACGCGCGCCGGCGTCGAGCGCCGCGACCGCGGCCGCGACCTGCGGCATGTGCTTGCCGAAGCGCGGGCCGAGCGAGCGGTAGTTCGGCTTCAGCTCCCAGCGGCCGAGCTCCTCGGCCTCCTCGACGAAGCGCAGCTCCTTCACGTTGAGCTCGTCGCGCACGAGATCGCCGAAGCGCTCGATCGCCGCCGCGCTCGCGCTCCGCCGCCACGATCACCGCCTCGCCGAGCGGCTGGCGCACCTTCAGCTTTCCGTGGGCGCGCGCCGCGCGGCCGAGCTCGACGGCGTCGCGCGCCACCTGCATCTCCCACTCGAGCTCGGCATCGCGCTCGCCCGGCTCCGGGAAGTCGCACAGGTGCACCGACGGCTCGGAGCCGTCGAGGTTGTCGTAGATCTCGTCGGCGATGAACGGCGTCAGCGGCGCGAGCAGCTTCGAGACGGTCACGAGGCACTCGCGCAGCGTCCAGAAGGCTCCCGGGTCGCCGTCCCAGAACCGGCGCCGCGACCGGCGGACGTACCAGTTCGAGAGGTCGTCGACGAGTTGTGCGACGGCGCGGCCGGCGGAGGTCGTGTCGTAGTCCTCCATCCGCTCGATGACGGTCTCCGTCGTCGCATGCAGGCGTGACAGCGCCCAGCGGTCCAGCTCGGTCGAGGCTCGTCGTCGGCGCGTCGGCTCGACGTCGTTCACGTTCGCGTACAGCGTGTAGAAGCCGTACGTGTTCCAGAGCGTGAGCATGAACAGGCGCACCGACTCGCCGACCGTGTCGACCGAGAAGCGGTAGCCGTCCCACGGCTGCTTCGAGGTGAAGTAGTACCAACGGAACGCGTCCGCCCCGTGGGCGTTGAGCACGTCCCACGGGTCGACGATGTTGCCCCGCGACTTCGACATCTTCTGGCCCTCGGGGTCGAGGATCAGGCCGAGGCACAGCACGGTCCTGTACGCCGGCTCGTCGAAGAGCAGCGTCGAGATCGCGAGCAGCGAGTAGAACCAGCCGCGCGTCTGGTCGAGCGCCTCGCAGATGTAGTCGGCGGGGAACCGCTGCTCGAAGACCTCCTGGTTCTCGAACGGGGCATGCCACTGCGCGAACGGCATGCGAGCCCGAGTCCCACCAGACGTCGATCAGCTCGGGCACGCGGCGCATCTCGGAGCCGCAGTCGGGGCACGGGAACGCGACGTCGTCGACGTACGGCCTGTGCAGGTCCTCCGGCGGCGTGGCGCCGAGCTCGGCCAGCTCGGCGCGCGACCCGACGCAGTGCACGTGCTCCGCGTCGGCCGTGCAGCGCCAGACCGGCAGCGGCGTGCCCCAGTAGCGATCACGTGACAGGGCCCAGTCGACGTTGCCCTCGAGCCACTTCCCCATGCGGCCGTGCTTGATGTGGTCCGGGTACCAGTTGATCGCCTCGTTGTTCGCGAGCAGCTGGTCCCTGACCGCCGTCGTCTTCACGTACCAGGACTGCTTCGCGTAGTAGATGAGCGGCGTGTCGCACCGCCAGCAGTGCGGGTAGGCGTGCAGGTACGTTCTCGGAGCGGAACACGCGCCCGCGACTCGTCGAGCGACTCGATCGACGTCGCGCGTCCGCCTCGCGTCACGTAGACGGCCTGCGAACTCCCCCATGCGCTCGTCGAAGGTGCCGTCCGGGCGGACCGGGTTGTGGATCGTCACACCGTTCTCGCGTCGCCACCCGGAAGTCGTCCTCGCCGAACGCCGCGCCGGTGTGGACGACGCCCGTGCCGTCCTCGAGGCTGACGAAGTCGCCGGCGAGCACGGTGTGGCCCCGCTCGCCGTAGTCGTGAGATGTAGTCGAACGGCGGCTCGTAGCGCAGGCCCAGCAGCTCCTGCGCCCTTCATCTCGGCCCCGACCTCGGCTCCCTCGCCCAGCACCCGCTCGGCGAGAGCCGTGGCGGCGATGATCAGCTCCTCGCCGTCACGGCGCACGCGCGACGTAGTCGGCGGCCGGATCGCACGACGAGCGCGGCGTGCGGCAGGAGCGTCCACGGCATCGTCGTCCAGGCGAGGAACGACACGCCCTCCTGCCCCTTGATCGGGAAGCGGACGTAGAGCGACGGGTCCTCGACCTCGTGGTACCCGTGCGAGACCTCGTGTGATCGAGAGCCCCGTCCCGCAACGCGTGCAGTACGGCACGACCTTGTGGCCCTCGTAGAGCAGGTCCTTCTTCCAGACCTCCTTCAGCGACCACCAGACGGACTCGATGTAGTCGTCGTCGAGCGTGAAGTAGGCGTCGTCGGTGTCGACCCAGAAGGCGATCCGCTCGGTCAGCCGCGCCCACTCGTCGATGTACTCGAGCACCGACTCGCGGCATTGCTGGTTGAACTCGGCGACGCCGTAGCGCTCGATGTCGTCCTTGTGGTGAAAGCCGAGCTTGCGCTCGATCTGCAGCTCGACCGGCAGCCCGTGGCAGTCCCAGCCGGCCTTGCGGTGGACCTGATGCCCGCGCATCGTCTTGAAGCGCGGGAAGACGTCCTTGAAGACGCGGCTCAGGACGTGGTGGGAGCCCGGCGGGCCGTTCGCGGTCGGGCGGACCCTCGTAGAAGACGAACTCCGGGACATCCCTCCCGGCGCCGGACCGACTCGTGGAAGACGTCGCGCTCGCGCCAGCGCTCGAGGATCTGCTCCTCGAGCTGCGGAAACGACGGGGAAGGGTCAACCGACCGGTAGCGGGCCACGGGGCGCCGGATTCTAGGATCAGCTGCGATGAGCGCGGTGGCTGTCACGGGCGCGGGCGGATTCATCGGCGGCGCGATGTCCCGCCGCCTCCTCGCCGAGGGCCACGAGGTGATCGGCATCGACGTCGATCCGGCGGCCGCCGCACGCGTGACGGAGACCGGCGCGCAGTTCCGCCGCGCCGACACTTCCGACCGCGGAGCCGTGCGCGGCGCGCTCCAGGGAGCGGACCTCGTCGTGCACACGGCGGCGCTCCTGCCGGGCAACGCGTCGATGGCGGATGCGGTCAGGGTCAACGTCGGCGGCACGGAGAACGTGTGCATCGCGGCGCGGGATGCCGGCGTGAAGCGGCTGGTGCACCTCTCCTCGGTCGCGGCGTGGGGCTACGACTTCAAGACCGACATCACCGAGGACCAGCCGCTCGCGACGCATTCGCCGCATCCGTACATCGCCACGAAGGCCGCCTCCGAGCTGATCGCACGCAAGCACGGCGCGACGGTCGTGAAGCCCGGTGACGTGTACGGCCCGGGCTCGCAGCCGTGGGCGGTGATGCCGCTTCGAGCTGATCAAGTCCGGGCCGGTTCGCGCTGCCGATGAAGGGGCGCGGGATCATCACGCTCGTCTACGTCGACGACCTCGTGGACTGCATCTACCGCGCGCTGACGATGCCGGAGGGCGAGGGCGGCGTGTTCACCGCCTGGGACGGCCGGCCGGTGACCGTCGAAGGAGTTCTTCGACAACTACGCGCGCATGCTCGGCAAGAAGGGCGTGCGCACGGCGCCGACCGCGCTGCTGCGCCCGCTCATGCGGCTCACGCCCGGAGTGGACGCCGGACGACCTCCAGTTCCTCATGCGGCGCGCCGTCTACCCGAACGCCCGCGCGCGCGAGGTGCTCGGGTGGGAGCCGCGCGTCACACTGGAGGAAGGCATGGCGCGGACCGAGAACTCGTTCCGGGAGGTCGGGCTCCTCCCGTGATGGTCGTGATGACACCCCAGGCCACCGAGGCCGAGATCGCCGCCGTCGTCGAGAAGCTGGAGGCGCGCGGCGTCCACGCCAAGGTGATGCCGGGTGAGCTGACCACCGCCATCGGCGCGATCGGCGACCCCGAGGGCGTGCGCGAGATGGGCCTCGAGGGGATGCCCGGCGTGGACCAGGTCATCCCGATCTCGCGCCCGTACAAGCTCGCGTCGAGCGAGCTGTCGCACTTCGAGCCGACGGCCTTCGACGTGGACGGACGGCGGGTGGGCGGCGGCGAGACGTTCTGCCTGATCGCCGGGCCCTGCACCGTCGAGACGCGCGAGCAGACGCTCGCGGTCGCCGACGCGGTGAAGAAGGGAAACGCCTCGATGATGCGCGGCGGCGCCTTCAAGCCCCGCACGTCGCCGTTCGCCTTCCAGGGGCTCGGGCTGGACGCGCTCGCGATCCTGGCCGAGGCGCGCGAGGCGACGGGGCTTCCCGTCGTCACCGAGCTGACCGACGTCGTCCAACGCCGAGGCGCTCGCCGAGGTCGCAGACGTGATCCAGGTGGGCGCGCGCAACATGCAGAACTACCGGCTGCTCGAGGTGGTCGGCAAGCTCGGCAAGCCGGTGCTCCTGAAGCGCGGCCTCTCGTCGACGGTGGACGAGCTGCTGCAGGCGGCGGACTACATCCTCAAGGAGGGCAACGACCAGCTCATGCTGTGCGAGCGCGGCATCAGGACCTTCGAGACCGCCACGCGCTTCACGCTCGACCTGGCCGGCGTCGCCTACCTGAAGCTGCACACGCACCTGCCGGTGATCGTCGACCCCTCGCACGCGGCCGGCGACCGGCGGCTGGTCGAGCCGCTGTCACGCGCGGCCGCCGCGATCGGCGCGGACGGGATCATCGTCGAGGTGGCCGAGGATCCCGAGGCCGCTCTGTGCGACGGGCCGCAGCAGCTCTACGCGCGCGACTTCGGCAAGTTCGCGCAGTCCGTGTCCGCACACGCGTCCCTGCTGGGCAAGCGCCTTTCCTGAGGCGTCATCGTCGCCAGGATGCGCAAGGATGCCGCCCTGCGCTGGCGGAGGCGCGCGGCCCGGCGGCGAACCGCAGGGAGCGCCGGATGCAGCGCACGTAGTTCTCCACCCCCGTGTAGGTCAAGTGAATCCCATCGCCCCCGAACCAACCCCCGTGCCCGCGGCTGAACCTGACCCAGTCGATCACCTTGATCCGCCGCGGGTGGGCGCGCCCCGCGGCGCGGATCGTCTGCGGGTCATGTCCGCCGGGCTCGCGCGGGGTCACGATGGCGAGCACGTGCTTCTTGCCGAGCATCCGCCGCGTGCGGCCGATCTCGTCCCGCGTGATGAACCAGTTCGTGCCGAGCGCCATCACGACGAGCCGGGGCAGGCGGTGCCGGCGCTTCTTGCGCTTGCAGGATCGCGTGGCCCTGGTGCCACTGACGGCATCCCTGCGCGTTCACGTTGAAGCCCACGCGCGCGAGCGGCTTGACCGCGAGCAGCATCACCGAGTCGCCGATCGCAAGCGGCTCGGGGCCCTTCGTCAGGTTGCGCTTCGACGCGGCGGCCTGCACGCCGCCGCAGCGCGGCGTTGGCGGCGGGAGCGGCCACCAGAAGGGCAGCCAGAAGCAGGATCGGGGCAAGCGTCGCATCGGCGGGGGCAACGGTAGTGCTGTTCCCCACCGTCGAATTCGCAATCTACTTCCCGGTCGTCCTCGCGATCTCGTGGATCCTCATGCCGCAGCTGCAGTGGTGGAAGATCTTCATCGTCGTAGCGAGCTTCGTCTTCTACGGCACGGCGAACTGGAAGTTCTGCTTCCTCCTCGGCGGGGTCATCGCTCGCCAGCTACGTGTTCGCGCGCCTGATCGCCGGCGCGCCGGACGCGCGCCGGAAGAAGCAGTTCCTCGCCGCCGATCCTCACGCATCGACCTGCTGACGCTCGGCGTCTTCAAGTACTACGCCTTCTTCGTCGAGGACGTGGACCAGGCGCTGAACTCGATCGCGCTCGGGATCCCGCTCCCGCTGCTCACGATCGCGCTGCCGGTCGGGATCAGCTTCTTCACCTTCCAGGCGATCACCTACGTGGTCGACACCTACCGCGGCCATGTCGACCCCGCGCCGCTGCTCGACGTCGCGGTCTACCTCAGCTTCTTCTCGCACCTCGTCGCCGGTCCGATCGTGCGCGCCTCGGAGTTCCTGCCGCAGATCAACAGGCCGCGCGACCCCGCCAACGTGGCCGTCGGCGCCGGCCTGTTCCTGATCGCGGTCGGGCTCGTGAAGAAGGTGGCGATCGCGGACTACCTCGCGCGCGAGGTGGTCGACCCCGTCTTCGCCGTGCCCGAGGCGCACGCGGCGCCGGACGTGATCTTCGGCTCGTACGCGTACGCGGCGCAGATCTACTGCGACTTCTCCGGCTACACGGACATGGCGATCGGGCTGGCGCTGCTGCTCGGGATCGTCTTCCCGCAGAACTTCAACCGCCCGTACCGGTCGCGCAGCTTCGGCGAGTTCTGGCGCCGGTGGCACATGACGCTGTCGCGGTTCCTGCGCGACTACCTGTACATCCCGCTCGGCGGAAACCGCGGCGGGCGGCTGCGCACGGCGCGCAACCTGATGATCACGATGCTGCTCGGCGGCCTGTGGCACGGGGCCGCGTGGGGGTTCATCCTCTGGGGCGGCATCCACGGGACCGCGCTCGTGGTCGAGCACCAGTTCCGCGGCCGGGAGCTCGGCCTGCCCGAGTGGCTCAAGTGGTTCATCACGTTCCACATCGTCGTGCTGGCGTGGATCGTGTTCCGGGCGGCCGACCTGAGTCTGGCCGGCGAGATGTTCTCGCAGCTGACGGAGTGGGGCTCCGCGAGCGTGATCACCTGGACCGCCGCGGCGCTCGTCGTCGCGACGATCGGATTCCAGCTCCTGCCCGAGCGCGAGACCGGCGAGCTGCGGCTCCGCGTCGAGCAGCTCCACCCTGCCGCCATGGGCGCCGCGCTCGCCGTCGTCGTGATGTTCGTGGCGGCGACGGTTCCGACGCAGGGCGTGCCACCCTTCATCTACTTCGCCTTCTGACGTGACCAATGTGCGCACACCCGAGCCTCCGAAGCCGCCGCGGGAGCCGCGGCGCTTCAGCGCGCGCGATGCCCTGATCGCGATCGGCGTCGCCGCGCTCGTGCTGGTGCTGGTCGAGGGCCCGTCGATTCGCAACAGCGGCGAGCGGATGGACGACGGCCTGTGGAAGGAGGTCGTGCTCGCCGTCGGCAAGCCAGCGGACCAGATCGGCGACGTGATCCCGCTGCCCGAGCTGGGCGACGAGCTGACGGGGTGGCTGTCGCCCGACGACGACAGCGGCGGTCCCGGATCGTTCGAGGCGATCGCTCAGGACGACGGCCACCGGCGGGCGGATCTCGCCGATCACGCCGGACTACTTCGACCCGCGCGCGATCGGCGATGACCCGCCCGCGCCGCGCGAGCTCGACACCGTGCTGGTGACCGGCGACTCGATGTCGATGCCGCTCGACGCGGAGGTCGCGCGCAAGCTCGAGGGAGAGGACATCGAGGTGATCCGCGATCCGCAGATCGGCACCGGGATCTCCGTCGCGGAGGTCGGGGACTGGGGGTCGATCTCGGTGCGGCAGACGCGCGAGGAGGAGCCCGACGCGGTCGTGATCTTCATCGGCGCGAACGAGGGCTTCCCGATGCCGCAGCCCGGCGGCGGGGACGTGGAGTGCTGCGGCGCGGACTGGGCCGCCGTCTACGCCTCACGGGTGCGGCGCATGATGGACACCTACCGCCAGGGCGGTGAGGCCCGCGTCTACTGGCTGACCCTCCCCATGCCGCGAGAGGAGAAGCGCCAGGAGATCGCGCGAGTCGTGAACGAGGCGATCGCGGTGGGGGCGCAGCCCTTCCGCGTGCACGTTCGCGTGCTCGACATGGCCGAGCTCTTCACACCCGGTGGCGACTACCGCGACTCGATGGAGGTCGACGGCGAGGAACGGATCGTCCGCGACGCGGACGGGATCCACCTGAACGACGAGGGCGCCGAGCTGGCCGCTGACGCGGTGCTCGACGCCCTGGAAGGTGACTTCGGCGACCTGAGCCGCTAAGCGGCTACCGGTTCTGCTGGTAGCGGTGCCTGACCCGCTTGCCGCCCTTCGTGCATTTCGCGGTGCTGTAGTAGGTGTACGAGGTCGACGGACCGCGATTCTCGCTGCAGTTCCACGCGCCCAGGTTCGGGCAGTGGCCGCTCGCGCCGGGACGGCAGTCATGGAAAGCGCGGACGCGCTCCTTCGCCTTCCGGCAGCTGACGTTGCGAGCGCGGATCCAGATGACGTAGGTCGGGCCGAACCCACGGCCGTCGCCAACTCCGCACTCCTTGGACGCGGTGGCGGTCGGGCCGTCGCTGGTGGCCGGCGCGGAAGCCGGCGCCGCGGCCACGAGGAGCGCGGCGGCGGCGATCAGGACTGCAAGACGGGGACTGCGGAACATGGGTGTCGGAACCTCCCGGGAGAAGCGTTCAGGGGATCGGGAGCCTAGACATACCCGGGACGAGGAAGTTGCGCACCCGTCAAGCGGCGAGCTTGCGGCAGATGTCCGCGAGCGAGCGCTTCTCGTGCTCGTCGAGCGAGGCGAAAGCCCTGCTCACGCGCTCCGAGTGATCGGGGAAGAGCCCCTCCACCATCTCGGCGCCAGTCGCCGTGAGCTCGATGATCAGCGAGCGGCGATCGGAGTGCGAGCGGCGCCGGGTGACCATCCCGTGCTGTTCCAGCGTCAGCGTCACCTCGGTGGCGTTCGCCTTGCTCCAGTCGAGCCGGCGGCGCAGCGTTCTCAGCTCGAGCCTGCCGCCCGCGATCCGGAGGACGACCATGGCCGAGAAGCCGGCCGCCGAGATGCCGGCACGCTCGAGCTCCGCGGCCACCGAGCGGCGGACGGTCGACTCCGCGCGAAGGAGGGCCTGCAGCGCGCGGTGGGCCAGCGGGTCGCCGACCTCGAGCGAGGACATGCGCCGATCGTAGGATCGGCGCCGGATGGTGAACGGGGCCTAGAGGGCCTGCGCGGCCAGGTCGTCGGCGGGCGTCTCCTCGACGGCCCGCCTTCTCGACGACCGTCTCGAAGGTGCCGCCGTCACAGACGGCCTTCAGGTTGTCCGCGGCCTCCGTCGGGCGGGCGCCGAGCGAGCGGATCGAGTGCTTGCCGGTCACCGGCATCGCGTCGCGGTACTCGAAGACCGGAGCGCCGCTACCGGTCTGGCGGGCCGTGTAGACGAGCCTGCCGACCACGTCGAGCGTGGCGCCGTTGCCGCAGAGCACGAGCGCCGACGGCTCGAGCGCGCGCATGGCGCGCGCGACGCGCTCCTGCGGGAGGCCGATCGAGAGCATCAGGACGCGGAAGCCGGAGCGCCGCAGCGCCAGCTCGAGCGCCTGGACGTGGAGAGACTCGACGTCGAGCAGGGGGCTCGAGTCGAACAGGAAGACGCCCTCGTCACGCGTGGCGGCCGGGACGACGCGCTTGACCGCGTGCATCCAGCCGGTCGCCCAGCGGCAGGCGAGCTCGTACTCGGCCTCGCGGCCGTTGCGGTCGTGCGCGAACTCGAGCGCGGGGATCAGGAGGTCCTCGACGGTCCGCTCGACCGAGCGGACGGCCAGGCTCTCCTCCATCACGCGGTCGGCGGTCGTCTCGTCGAAGCGGTCGAACGCGTCCACCAGGCGGGCGGCGGAGCTGGGCCCCTCGCCGCGCTGGCGCGCAACCTGGATCGCGGAGGAGATGTTGTGGGTCTCGAGCAGAGCGCGGCGCAGCGCCTCGAGCTCGGACAGCTCGTACTGGCGGTGGCCGCCGGCCGTGCGGCGCGGGCTGGGGTACCCGAAGCGGCGCTCCCAGCTCCGAAGAGTGTTGGGGCTGACGCCGAGAAGCTCGGCTGCTGCATTGGTTCGAATTCCGCTCACGCGCTTAGGCCTCCTCCGAAGAAGTCTTTGCATGTTTTCTCCGGTTGAGGCGGTTTCCGCAAGCTATGCAGCCGTTCTTGCACGGGGTGGGTGAGCGAGATTGCGCAAGAGCCACGCGTGACGCGCGCCGCCTAGCCCGAGGCGCGCTCGAGCACGAGGAGGGCGGCGCGAGGCGGCCCGCAGCTCGAGATCCGCGCGCTGAGGCGAGCGGGCCGGCTGCCCTGCGGCACCGGGGCGAGCGATGCCTCGGTCACGTCGCGGCCGCCGCCGGCCGCGCGCGCGAGCTGGCGCACGAGCCGGTCGTCGCCTTCCTCACTCGTGACGGCACTGCCGATCGGCATGCCCAGCAGGCCGGCCTCTTCGCCCACGAGCGGCTCTGCCGCCTCGCTCACGGCGGAGATCCGTCCCTCGCGGGTGACCACGACGAACGCGGCGCCCGTCCCTGGCAGGGCCTTGCCGGGGAGCGGTCAGCATCACGCCCATGCCGCACCGGCCGCAGACCCGGTCGAAGCCGAACGGGACGGCCTGAGCGTCGGGGTCCTCCGCGGTCGCGGCGCAACGGGTGCAGAACCGCGTCCGCTCGACCCGTGGGGGCGGCGTGGGACGAACTCCGGGGATCTGGGCGATGCCCGTCATGGGAGCGATGAAATCACCGTGCCCGAGGGCCGTCCGCAGGGTGGTCAGGAATGCAGCGGATTGCGCGAGCCAACCTCCCGGCGAAACCTGCTGAAAGTTTGTACGCGCAGCTTTCTCACAGGTTTTTCGTTGGGCTCTGCTCGCTCCGTCGCGCGTACTTCTGGTTAGGTCCCTGCCATGAGCGAACCTCTCTGGGGCGGCGAAACGAACAAGGCCGTCGACAACTTCCCCGTATCTGGTGAGACGGTCCCCGTCCCGGTCGTCCGCTGGCTCGGGCGGATCAAGGCCGCCGCCGCGCGGACCAACGCCGAGCTCGGCCTCCTCGACGCGGACCTCGCCGAGCGGATTGCCGCCGCCGGCGACGCCATCGCGGCCGGCGAGCACGACGACCAGTTCCCCATCGACGTCTTCCAGACGGGCTCGGGCACGTCGTCGAACATGAACGCGAACGAGGTGATCGCGGCGCTCGCGGGCGAGGGCGTGCACCCGAACGATCACGTGAACATGGGGCAGTCGTCGAACGACGTGTTCCCGTCGGCGGTGCATCTGGCGGCGCTCGGCGAGGCGACCGATCAGCTTCTGCCCGCCCTCAGCTGCTCTCTCGGACTCCCTCTCCGCCAAGGCCTCCGCCTTCGCCGACATCGTCAAGGCCGGCCGCACGCACCTGATGGACGCGGTGCCGGTGACTCTCGGTCAGGAGTTCTCGGGCTATGCCGCGCAGATGAGGCTGGGTAGGGAGCGGGTGGAGGGCACGCTTGGTCGTGTCGCTCAGATTCCTCTCGGTGGCACTGCCACCGGCACCGGGTTGAACACGCATCCCGAGTTCGCAGCGCGTGTGCGCTCGCTGCTGTCCGACGCGACGGGTCTCGACGTCTCGGCTCCCGCCGATCCGTTCGAGGCGCAGGGAAACCGCGACGCCCTGGTCGAGCTCTCAGGCGCGCTGAAGGTCGTGGCGGTCTCGATGACGAAGATCGCGAACGACCTCGCGTGGATGGGCTCCGGCCCGCGCACCGGCCTGGGCGAGCTGCTCCTGCCCGAGCTGCAGAAGGGCTCGTCGATCATGCCGGGCAAGGTCAACCCGGTGATCCCGGAGGTCGTGCTGCAGGTGGCGGCCCAGGTGATCGGCAACGACACGGCGATCACGGTCGCCGGCACGCAGGGCAACTTCGAGCTCAACGTGCGCATCCCGCTGATCGCGCGGAACCTGCTCGACCAGATCAAGCTGCTCACGGCCGCGGCGACGCTGCTGCGAGAGAAGTGCGTCGACGGGATCGAGGCGAACGAGGAGGAAGCGCTCCGCCACGCCGAGTCCACCCCGGCGATCGCGACGGCCCTCAACCCCTACATCGGCTACGACAAGGCCACGGAGATCGTGAAGGAGGCGGTCGCCTCGAAGCGGACGATCCGCGAGGTCGCGCGCGAGAAGGGCGTCGACGACGAGACGCTGGACAAGGCGCTCGACCTGACGGCGATGGCCCGCCCGCACGACCACGCCAAGACGTAACACTCGTCCGCCACGTGCAACACCGCGGCGGGAAACTCCGCCGCATGTCAACCGACCGCGCTCCAGACCACCGTATAGGTGGTCCACAGCGCATCGAGTCGGCCGATGCGGTGATCGCGGCGCTGGCGGCAGGTCAGCACGGGGTGGTCTCCCGTACCCAGCTATTGGCGGCCGGCGTTAGCTCGCGGCAGATCGAGAGGCGCGTCCGAGGACGCCGGCTGCACGTCGTGTACCGCGGCGTGTACGCGGTCGGCCACGGAGCGGTGTCGCCTATGGGCGTGTGGATGGCCGCCGTGCTGGCTGCTGGGGAGGGAGCAGCGCTCAGCCACTGGTCGGCGGCCACGCTCTGGCGGATGCGCCAGGGCCGCGGTCCACGCAGTCACGTGACATCGCCGCGGCGGCGCCGAAAGCTAGGAACCATCACTTTCCACCACGCGAAACTGCGAGCAGACGAGATGACCGAAGAGCAGGGCATCCCGACCACCACGCCGGCGAGAACGCTGCTCGACCTCGCGCCCCTCCTACCCAGCCCCGTCCTCGCGCGGATGGTCGAAGCGGCGCCGTGGGGCAACCTCGCGGAGCTGCTCGACCGCTACCCGCGCAGACGCCGGCGTGCCGAAGCTGAAGCGAAGATCGTCGCCACGCCCCAGCCCATGACCCGCAGCGATCTCGAGGCGACCATGCTCGAGGCCATCGAGCGTGCCGGGCTGCCGCGGCCGGAGGTCAACGTGTCAGTCCAGGGCTACGAGGTCGACTTCGTCTGGAGGGAGCACCGCGTCATCGCGGAGCTCGACACCTACGTGACCCACGGAACGCGCGCCGCCTTCGAGCGCGACCGCGAGCGGGACCGGAAGCTCGCCATAGCCGGATGGCGAGTTGTCCGGATCACGAACGAGGCCGCGGTCGGGGACCTCAGGCGCCTTCTCGACGCCAGCGCAGCACGTTCACCACGCCGTCGCGCGTCGGCGGCGTAGTCAGCACCAGGTCGGCGCCGTCCCACGACACGGCTCGGACCAGGTCCTTCCCGACGAACGACTCGCGCGTGGAGACAGAGACGTGATGGACGACCTCCTCGCCACCCCGCAACTCCCACGCCCCGGAGTAGGCGAGCGCGTCGGAGAAACCGTCCCCGCGTGCGAGGAAAGCCGCCATGAACCCGTCATCCGAGTAGATCAGCCGGCCGATCGCGTCGGGACCGAGCGGATGCTCTTCGGCTGCGGTCCATTCGACCAGCTCCCACGTGCCCACGAGCCCGCGCGCAGACGTCACGTCGGTGAACTCCTCGATACGCGCCAGGAGATCGCCGTCCCACGTGTACACGTGCACCATCCGAAGGTCGCCCTCCACGCCGCTGACGCGCCCCTCGAAGTGCAGCTCCATGTCGATGAGCACCCGCTCGGCGTCAAGCTGATCTATCGAACGAACCGCGGCCTTCGAGGGACCGACAAGGGCGAGCCGATCGCGGAACCGCTCGACCACGGCCTCGCTGCCGAGGATCGTGTCGCGCTCCAGCACGTCCTCGCGCTCGACCAGCACGACGTCGTCGCGAGCGAACGCACCCATCCCATCGGGCCCGCCCTCGTTCCAGGCATCGAGCATGGCGCGCGTTCGTTCGACCAGATCCACAGACGCGAGCATAAAAAAGGCCGGCCGCGGTGATCGAGACCGGGAGGAACTAGGGGTCTCGACCTACGCGGCCGGCACAGGCCAGAAAAGCCTGAGGCAGGGGGGTTGCCTGCCTCAATTGTCGGGCATCTGCGGCGCCGATCTTTAGCCCCCTACCGGCTGTATTTCAGTCAACCGATCGGTTGACCCCGCTCAGAGGTTGACGGCCACGTATTTGGTCTCGAGGTACTCCTCGATCCCCTCGTAGCCACCCTCGCGGCCGAAGCCGGACTGCTTGATGCCGCCGAAGGGCGCCGCGGGGTTCGAGACCATGCCCTGGTTCAGGCCGACCATGCCGTACTCGAGCGCCTCGCTCACTCGCAGCGCGCGCTTCACATCGCGCGTGTAGAGGTAGGCGACGAGGCCGAACTCCGTGTCGTTGGCCGCCGCGATCGCCTCTTCCTCGGACGCGAACGAGCGGATCGGCGCCACCGGGCCGAAGATCTCCTCCTTGAGGAGCTTCGCGTCCTCGGGGATGTCGGCCAGGACGGTCGGCTCGTAGAAGTAGCCCTGGCCCTCCCGGGCCGACCCGCCGACCACGACCTTCGCGCCCTTCCCGACCGCGTCGTCGACGAGCTCCTGGACCTTCGACCGCTGATCGCCGTCGATGAGCGGGCCCGACATCGACACCCTCCTCGGTGCCTCGGCCGAGCTTGAGCGTCGGCCATGCGGGAAGCGAGCTTCTCCGCGAACTCGTCCGCCAGCGAATCCGCCACGTGGAAACGGTTCGCCGCCGTGCACGCCTCGCCGATGTTGCGCATCTTGGCGATCATCGCCCCCTCGACGACGTCGTCGAGGTCGGCGTCGTCGAAGACGAGGAACGGCGCGTTACCGCCGAGCTCCATCGACAGGCGCAGGAGCTGATCGGAGGCCTGCTCCATCAGCTTCTTCCCGACCTCCGTCGACCCGGTGAACGAAAGCTTCCGCAGCCGCGGATCCTTGATCAGCGGCTCCATCACCGAGCCCGACGACGAGCTCGTCACCACGTTCAGGACACCCTCCGGCAGCCCGGCGTTCATGAGGATCTCGGCCAGCGCCAGCATCGAGAGCGGCGTCTGCTTCGCCGGCTTGATCACCATCGTGCAGCCCGCCGCCACGGCCGGCCCGATCTTGCGCGTGCCCATCGCGAGCGGGAAGTTCCACGGCGTGATCATCAGCGACGGCCCGACGGGCTGCTTCATCGTGAGCAGCCGCCCCTGGCCGTTCGGCGCAACGGCGTAGCGGCCGTCGATCCGCACCGCCTCCTCCGCGAACCAGCGCAGGAACTCCGACCCGTACGTGACCTCCGCCTTCGACTCGGCGAGCGACTTGCCCATCTCGAGCGTCATCAGGAGCGCGAGCTCGTCCGCCCGCTCGGTGATCTCCTCCCACGCGCGCCGCAGGATCTCGCCGCGCTCGCGCGGCGGCGTGTGCTGCCACTCCTTCTGCGTCTCGACCGCCGCGTCGAGCGCCTTAACCGCGTCCTCCGGCGACGCGTCGGCCACCTCGGTCAGCGTCTGCTCGGTTGCGGGATCCTCGACGGGCAGGGTGCCATTTGACCCGTCAACCCACTTGCCGCCGATCAACAGCTGCTTCGGGACCTTCTCGAGTGCGGCGCTCTCGTCGCTCATGTTGCCACCGTCTCGGTACCCAGCTCGCGATCGATCGCAACGTCGAGCGAGTAGTCGATCGGCACGACGATCACCGACGGCACGTCGAGCCCGAGCGCATGCGTGAGCCGGGCCGGGAAGTCCTCGACGGACTCGCACCGCCACGCCGGGAGCCCGAACGACTCGGCCAGCTTGACGAAGTCGGGGTTGGTGAAGTCGGTGCCGAAATGACGGCCGAACTTCTTGTCCTGCTTCCACACGATCGAGCCGTACTGCTCGTTCTCCCAGATCACGTTCACGAACGGCGTGCCGAAGCGCTTGGCGGTCTCGAGCTCCTGGCAGTTCATGAGGAAGCCGCCGTCGCCATTGACGGTGACCACGTTGCGATCCGGATGGACGCACTTGGCCGCGATCGCCGCGGGAATCGCGAACCCCATCCCGGCCAGCCCGTTTGCGATCAGCACCGTGTTCGGCTCGTACGCGGGGAACATCCGGCCGATCCAGAGCTTGTGGAGGCCGACGTCCGAGATGAGGATGTCTTCGCGAGCGAGCGCTTTGCGGATCTCGTACAGGACGCGCGGCGGATGCATCGGGAACTCGTTGTCGTCCTTGGCGGCCTCGAACCGGCCCTGGACCACGTCGCGCAGGCGACTCGACCCACCCGAGTGCGGAACGTGCCGGCACTCCTCGGAGAGGCGCGTGAGGATGTGGTAGATGTCGCCGACGAGCTCGACCTCGGGCAGGAAGTACTCGTCGATCTCGGCCGGAAGCGAGTCGATGCAGATGATCGTCTTGTCGCGGCCGGGGTTCCAGTGCTCCGGCGAGTGCTCGACGAGGTCGTATCCGATCGCGAGCACGAGATCGGCGTCCTCGAAGCCGGCCATCTTGTAGTCGCCCGACTGCAGGCCGACCGACCCGAGCCAGTTCGGGGTCGTCGTGCGAGAGCAGGCCCTTCGCCCATGAACGTCTCCGCGACGGAGATCCCGGTCGCGCGGCAGAACTCGCGCAGCGCGGGCGCGGCCCCGCCGCGCACGACGCCGTTGCCGGCCAGCGCGACCGGGTTGAGCGCGCCGCGCACGAGGTCCGCCGCCTTCAGCAGCTCGCGCGCCGCGGGCTCGGGCTGGACGGGCTTGCGCCGCGGCAGCGGCTCGGCGTCGAGGTCGGCGGCCATGACGTCCTCGGGCAGCTCGATGTGCGTGGCGCCGGGCTTCTCGGACTCGGCCGTCTTGAACGCCTTCCGGACGACCTCGGGGATGATGTTCGGGTCGGACAGGCGCGCGTTCCACTTGGTGATCGGCCGCATCACGCGCAGCAGGTCCACGTACTGGTGCGACTCCTTGTGCATCCGCTCGAGGTCGCCCTGGCCGGTCAGCGCGACGAGCGGCGCGCGGTCGAGGTACGCGTCCGCCACCGCCGTCACCAGGTTCAACGCGCCGGGGCCCAGCGTGCCCAGGCAGACGCCCGCGCGCCCGGTCAGGCGCCCGTACACGTCGGCCATGTAGGCGCCGCCCTGCTCATGGCGGACCGGCACGAACTCGACCGAGGAATCGGCCAGCGATTCGTTCAGGTCGAGCGTCTCCTCGCCCGGGATACCGAAGACGTGCGTGACGCCCTCGGCCTCGAGGCACTCGACAAAGACGTCGGAAGCCTTGCGCTTCGCCATTTAGCCGCAACTTACCTAGCTCAAAGGTTCTGCAACCCTTGCCGATAGGTTCCGTGGAGGGCTTCCCACTCCCGAGGCAGGGGCCCTCCCGTTCCCATGCGACGACTGCTGGTCCTAACAGCCCTCCTCGCCATGTCCGTGCCCGCCACGGCCGATGGCGCGACCCGCTGGGTGGTCAAGGGCGGCGGCTGGGGCCACGGCCTCGGCATGAGCCAGTACGGCGCCTACGGCCAGGCGCTCGCCGGCCGCGGCTACCGCAAGATCCTTCACCACTACTACCGCAACACCACCTTCGGGCAGGCGGGCGGGCACGTCCGCGTCCTGCTGCTTGCGAGCGTCGGCTCGAGCACGTTCGGCGGCGCGGACCGCGTGGGCAACCACAGCGTGAATCCCGGCCGCAACTACACCGTGCGCCGGGTGGGCAGCCACATCGTCGTGCGGAACTCGCGCGGGAAGCGCGTGGCGCGCAGCACGGGCGTCATCCGCGTGACGGGCGCGAACGGCCTGGTGACGGTCGCGGGCAAGGGCGTCTATCGCGACGTCATCCAGTACCGCCCCGGGCTGTCCGGCGGCGTCACCGCGGTGAATCAGCGTCGAGCTCGAGAACTACATCCGCGGCGTCGTGCCGAACGAGTCGCCCGGCAGCTGGCCGATCGAGGCGCTCAAGGCGCAGGCGGTGGCCGCGCGCTCGTACGCGCTCGGGACGAACAGCGGCAACGCCGTGTTCGACCACTACGACACCGTCGCGTCACAGGTCTACGGCGGCTACAGCAGCGAGCAGGCGAAGACCAACCGCGCGGTCGCGCGCACGAGGGGCGAGGTCCTTCGCTACAACGGCGAGGTGATCGTCGCCTACTTCCACTCGACGTCGGGCGGCTACACCGAGAACAACGAAAACGTCTTCATGGGGAGCACGCCGCTTCCGTACATCCGCGGCGTCAGGGACCCGTGGGACAAGGCCTCCCCCTACCACCACTGGCGGCTCACATACAGCGCGCGCCGCCTGGGCGGCGCGATGGGCGTGGGCCGCCTGCGTTCCGTGCGCGTCAACAGGCGCGGCGTGTCCGGCCGCATCGTCCGCGCGACTTTCCGCGGAAGCGCCGGCCGCAACCGCGTCGACGGCTGGAGCGGCCTCAGGGGGCGCCTCGGGCTGCGCGACATCCCCAGCACGATCAAGCGGATCACGGCGAGTGGCTCGACCGCCAGGGCCGCGGTCGCCGGCCTCAGCTCCCGCGCGCTCGCGCGTGACATCTTCGGATCGGTTTCGCCCGCCCGGAAGGGCACGGCGATCGTCGTCCAGCGCCGCATCGACGGCCGCTGGCAGCGCGAGGCCAAGGGCCGGCTCGGCGAGTCCGGGCGGTACCGGATCGCCGTCGAGGGCGCCGGGCTCTACCGCGTCCTGACCGGCGGCGATACCGGCCCCACTCTGCGCGTACGCTAGGCGCGTGCCGATACCGAAGGTCGATCCCGACCGGCCGCCCACGCGCATGAAGCGGCTGCTCATGCCGTTCGCGCTGTCGAAGCCGGGGCTCTGGTACGGGATCAACGTCGCGGCAAAGGTCGACCCGAAGTTGATGCGGTTGAGCAACGGGCGCCTGAACCTGCTCGCGGGCGCACTTCCTACCGTGCTGCTGACCGTGCGCGGGCCGCAAGAGCGGCGTCGAGCGCACGGTGCCGCTCGTCTACTTCTCCGAGGGCGACGACGTGATCCTGATGGCGTCGAGCTTCGGGCGGCCCAAGCTGCCCGCCTGGTACCACAACGTGATGGCCGCTCGGGAGGTCACGCTGACGGCCGGCGGGAGTTCCGAGCGCTATCGCGCCGCCGAGGTCGAGGGACCCGAGCGGGAGGCTCTGTACGAGAAGGCGAAGCGGGTCTACGAGGGTTACGGCATCTACGAGCAGAAGACGGCCGGTATCCGCCGCGTGCCAGTTCTGAGACTGACCCTGGCGAGCGCGTAATCCCCGTGCTATAAGCGGAATGAGGACAGCGTCGTCGAGCCAATCGAGCGCGGCGCTGGACTCACAAAATGGATTCGCAAGTGGATGCGTCCACCTCGGTGGGCGCCCTTCGGGTAGGCCCGGTCGATTCTGGCCTCACTCGCCGCGCCCGGAGCCGGCTGACGTTCAACCTCACCGCCGTGGGGTTCGCGGGCGTCGCGCTCACCGCCGTCGCCGCTGCGATCGCGACCCAAAGCGATCTCCCGGCGAACCCGACGGCGGCGGCGATCGCGCGCGGCCTGATGGTCGCCATGCCGATCGCGGTGGGCCTGTACGCCTGGCACAGACGCCCCGGCGAGCGGTTCGGACCGCTGCTTGTGGCTGCCGGCTTCGGCTGGTTCCTGACGACGCTCGCGGAATCCGACGACTCGCTCGTCTACAGCGTCGGGCGGGTCTCCGGCTGGGTCGTCGAGATCGGGCTGGTCTGGCTGATCCTTTCGTTCCCCTCGGGCCGGCTCACGGCTCGCGTCGACCGGATGCTCGTGCAGGCGACTGCGGCGCTCGTGGCTGTGCTCTACCTCCCGACGGCCCTGCTTGCGGACGCCTACCCAGCGCCCGCGCCATACACGAGTTGCAACGAGGGCTGCCCGGACAACGCCTTCTCCGTCTTCAGTTCCGAACCGGCGATCCTGGACGGGTTCTTAGTGCCCACCCGCGAGGTGTTGACGCTCGTGATCTTCCTCGCCGTCACGGGTCGGGTCGCGCAGCGCGTCACAGGTGCGAGCCCGCTCATGCGCCGCACGCTTACACCGGTGCTGTTGGTGGCGGGCATGCGTCTGGTGCTCGTCGCCATCGGAGTCGGCGGACGGTGGGTCGATTCCGACTCGACCTTCGCGGAGGCGAGCAGCCTGGTCATCGCCCTGGCGCTTCCCGCGATGGCCGCGGCGTTCTTCGTCGGGCTGTTCCAACGCAGGCTTTACGCGGCGGATGCGTTGCAGAAGCTGGCCACGCAGGTCACGGGAAAGACCACGCCCGAGGAGATGCGGGCCGCCCTCGCCGATGCGCTTCAGGACCCGTACCTGCAGATCGTCTACCCGGTCAACGGAAAGCAGGACCGATGGGTCGACGCCGCCGGGAACCCGGTTGCTCCCTCCCACGCCGGAGTCGGGGCGCGCTCTCAGCGAGATCCGCGACGGCAACCGTCTCGTCGCCGGCATCGTCCACGACGCTGCGCTCTCGGGCCAGCGCGAGTTCGTCCAGGCGGTGAGCTCGTATGCGCTCGTGGCGTTGGAGAACCGCCGCCTCACAGCGAAGGTGGAGTCCTCGCTGCGCGAGGTGCGCCAGTCACGCGCGCGGATCCTTGCTTCCGCGGATCGCGAGCGGCGGCGCCTGGAGCGCGACCTGCACGATGGCGCGCAGCAGAGGCTGGTCGCGCTCCGGATCCAGCTCGAGCTCGCCGAGGAGCTCGTGGCGCGCGACCCGGAGCGCGGCATCGCGAAGCTGCATGCCCTCGGCGAGGACGTCGGCGAGACGCTTGACCAGATCAGAGAGCTGGCGCACGGCGTCTACCCCTCGCTCCTGGCCGACCGCGGCCTCGCCGAGGCACTCCGCGGCGTGTCGCATCGGCTCCCTGTCGAGGGGCGGCTCCGCGCCGCAGGTATCGGCCGGTATCCGGCGGAGGTCGAGAGCGCCGTGTACTTCTGCTGCCTCGAAGCCGTTCAGAACGCGACGAAGCACGCGGCGGACGCGACCGTTGTGGCGATCACGCTGTCGGACGGCGACGCGCTGCGGTTCGAGGTCCGCGACGACGGCGGCGGGTTCGACGGCGAGGTCGCCGAGGGAGCGGGAATGACGAACATGCGCGACCGGCTCGCGGCCGTCGGAGGTGAGCTCGAGATCAGGTCGGCGGTCGGCCGGGGAACGGTCGTAACCGGGACGGTCCCTCTGCAGATCGCCTGAGCGGGTGCCAGCACCCCCGCCGCGGGTGGGGTGGGCTGCCCGGTGGGTGGCAGGAATGCCTCATTGCGCCTGGTCGTGCCCAAGCGGACCATTGATCGCGCCGGGGCGCCTCCTGGTCTACGAGAAAAAGGAGCCATATGAACGACACCATGAAGGGCGAGGGCTGGCTGCTCTTCGCCGGGATCATGGTCCTGATCGTCGGGATCCTGAACACGATCTGGGGCATCGCAGCCATCGACTCAGCGTCGTTCTTCATCGAGGACGAGCGGTACATCATCGAAGACCTCAGCCTGTGGGGCTGGATCATCCTGATCGTCGGCGTCGTGCAGCTGTTCGCGGCGTTCTCGATCTGGAGCGGCGGCGGCTTCGGCCGTTGGATCGGCATCATCAGCGCGTCGTTCAGCGCGGTCGCGGCGCTCATGTCGATGCCGGGCTTCCCGCTCTGGTCGCTGGCGGTGTTCGGAGTCGACCTCCTGATCATCTACGGCCTCGCTGCATACGGAGGGCTGGGCGACCGGTCCGAACACCACGGGGGTCTGAACCGAAGGGAGCAACGTGCCTAGACGCCGGGCAGGGCCGCGTGCGATTGCCCGTGTCCTGATCGTCTGGGTCATCACGGCGGGCGCGCTCATGCTCATGAGCGCGCTGCTCGCCCGGTTCGACGTCGACAATGCCGAGTCGGCGCTCGCGTCGGCCGCACTGATCGGCCTCATCAACGCGCTCGTGTGGCCGGTCCTGATTCGGATCGCGCTGCCGTTCACGGTCCTCACGCTGGGTCTCGGCGTGCTGGTCCTGAACGGCGGCGTCGTTCTTTTCGTCTCGTCGGTGGATCCCGGCGTGACGATCGACGGGCTCGGCACGGGGGTTGCCGTCGCAATTGGCCTGACTGTGGTGAACACAGCCGTCACCTCGCTGCTCGCGATCGACGACGACGACTTCTGGTACCGGAACGTCGTCAAGCGGCGGGTCCGCCACCTCCGGCCCGAGGGAGACATGAGCGTGCCGGGCGTCTACTTCCTCGAGATCGACGGGCTCGCGCACGAGGTCCTGCGGCGCGCGATCCGTGACGGCAATGCGCCGAACCTGGCGCGCTGGGTGCACGACGGCAGCCACCAACTGATGCCTTGGGAGACCGACTGGTCGTCGCAGACGGGCGCATGCCAGGCGGGGCTGTTGCACGGCGACAACGACGACATCCCTGCCTTCCGCTGGTGGGAGAAGGACCGCGGCAAGCCGATCGTGACCAACCACCCACGCGATGCCGCCGAGATCGAGCGGCGCCACTCGAACGGGCGCGGCCTGCTGCACGCGGACGGCGCCAGCCGGGCGAACATCGTGTCCGGCGACGCCGTCTACACGCTCCTCACGATGAGCACGGTCCTGGACCGGGATCGCCCCGGACGGATCGGCCAGGACTACTTCGCCTACTTCGCGAACCCGTACAGCGTCACGCGGACGATCGCGCTCGTGATCGCCGACATCGCGCAGGAGCGCCGTTTCGCCGCCCAGCAGCGCCGGCAGGACGTCCGCCCGCGGGGTCACCGCGATCGCAAGTACGCGCTGGTCCGTGCATGGGGCACGGTCGTCCAGACCGACCTCCAGGTGCAGGCCGTGATCGCGGACCTGTACGCGGGCCGCCCGGTGGGCTACTCGACGTTCCTCGCCTACGACGAGGTCGCGCACCATTCCGGCGTCGAACGCACCGACGCGCTGGCCGTCCTGCGGCGCGTCGACCGCCAGATCGGCCGCATCGCGGCCGCCGCCGAGGACGCCGCGCGCCCCTACCGGTTCGTCATCCTGTCCGACCACGGCCAGTCTCAGGGCGCGACGTTCCTCCAGCGCTACGGCGTGACGCTCGAGGACCTCGTTCAGGAGGCATGCGAGGCCGAGGACGTCGAGGTCGAGCACGCCCACTCCGACGAGGCCCTCGGCTATCTGAGCGCCTCGCTGACGGAGGCCGGGACCGCCGACTCGGCGTCCGGCCGCGCCGTCAAGGCGGCGACGCGGAGGAGCAAGGTGGACGGCGCCGTCCAGTTCGGCGAGGACCAGCGGGAGGAGGGAGCGGACGCCGACCTGCCCGAGCTGTCGGTCATGGCGTCGGGCTGCCTGGGGCTCATCACCTTCCCGCGCGAGGAGGGCCGCGTGACGCTGGAGCGGATCGAGACACGCTGGCCGCGACTCATCCGGACGCTGCGCGAACATCCGGGGATCGGCTTCCTGCTTGTGCGCTCGGACCGCCACGGGGCGGTCGTCGCCGGACCCCGGGGCGTCAACTACCTCGACGAGGATCGCGTGGAGGGAGAGGACCCGCTGGCGCCCTTCGGTCCCAACGCGGCGCGGCACGTCAAGCGCACCGACGGCTTCCCCCACTGCCCGGACATCGTGCTGAACAGCGCGTACTGGCCCGACACGGACGAGGTGGCCGCGTTCGAGGAGCTCGTCGGGTCCCACGGAGGCATGGGCGGCGCGCAGTCGTTCCCGTTCGCGCTCGTCCCCGCCGAGTGGCAGCAGCCCGGCGAGCCGGTGATCGGCGCCGAGGCGATGCACGCGCACTTCCGCCGCTGGCTGGCCGACCTGGGCCATGACTCGTATCGCGACATGCGCGAGCGCGAGGAGACGACGGCCTGATGCGCTGGCGGCTGAGGCGCCGGGAAGGCGGCGGCACCGAGCGGGCGACCGCCACGGACGAGTTCATCGAGATCGACGCCGCCGAGCTGACGGGGGTCTTCGCGACACCGAGCTGGCTGCGCGACGTCGGCTTCACCGCCTGGCTCCTGGTCGGCGTGGGGCTGTTCCTGTTCGGCACCGTGTGGCTCCTCTCGATCACCTACGTGATCGTCGGCCCGGTGATTGCGGCTGCCGTGATCGCCTCTGTCTTCAGTCCCGTCGTCTCCTGGCTGGCGCGCCACCGTGTGCCCCGCGTGGCCGGCGCGATCCTGGTGCTCCTCGCGCTCGTCGCCCTCGGCGTGCTGGTCGTGTACGTCGTCCTGTCGGGGATCACCAGCGAGACCGACGGCCTGCAGGGACCACCTCGGCGACGCCGTCGACAAGATCGAGGGCTGGCTCGACGACCTCGGCGTCGACCCGAACAGCGCAGGCAATGCCGGGAGCGAGGCGAGCTCCTCGGCCACCGACAGCGTCAGCAAGCTCCTGCACGGAGCGGCGGAGGGGATCGACAAGCTGGGCTCGCTCCTCTTCTTCCTGGCCATGACGGTGCTGAGCCTGATCTTCCTGCTCGCCGATGGCCCGAAGATCCGCGCGTGGGTCGAGCGGCATCTGGGCGTGCCGACAGACGTGGGACACATGGTCACGGGCCGCACGCTGCAGTCGCTGCGCGGATACTTCCTCGGCGTCACGATCGTGGCCGCGTTCAACGCGATCGTGGTGGGCCTGGGCGCGGTCATCCTCGGCATCCCCCTCGCGGGGACGATCGCGCTGGTCACGTTCCTCGGCGCGTACGTGCCGTATCTGGGTGCGTGGACCGCCGGCGCTTTCTCGGTCCTGGTCGCGCTCGGCGGCGCCGGCACGGATGCGGCGGTCGGCATGATCGTGATCCAGATCCTCGCGAACGGAATGCTTCAGCAGATGGTCCAGCCGATC
Source organism: uncultured Thermoleophilaceae bacterium (assembly GCA_963839405.1). Classification (GTDB taxonomy): domain Bacteria; phylum Actinomycetota; class Thermoleophilia; order Solirubrobacterales; family Thermoleophilaceae; genus DASPHG01. The sequence continues at coordinate 165,278 of CAWIUV010000003.1, read as the reverse complement.
GCGATGGGCGCGGCGCTCGGGATCCACCCGCTCGCCGTCCTGATCGTGACGATCGCGGGCGGCGCGCTGTTCGGTGCGATCGGGCTGATCCTGGCGGCCCCGCTCACTTCCGCCGTGACCCACATCTCCGCGGACCTGGCTCGCGCCCGAGCGAAGAGGGAGGCAGGGGCGGCGGCCGAGCCGGAGCCGGCTCCCGGCTGAGCGTGCCATGGCGATTCAGTGACGAACCGGCTGCTCCTCATGGGCGTGTTTGTAGTGGCCGCAATGGCGGGCTGCGGGGACGACGACCCCGACACCGTCGACGCGACTCAGATCGAGCAGCAGATCGAGCAGAGCCTTTCGAGCGCCACGACACAGATCAAGTCGGTGTCGTGTCCCGACGACGTGGAGAGCGAGACGGGCGCCAAGTTCACCTGCAGCGCGAAGCTTGACAGCGGCGGTTCGGCCAAGGTCGCGGTCACCCAGGATGGACCGAACCAGTTCAGCTACAGCTTCAAACCCGGCACCGTGCAGCTCGCGGGTCAACCGTCGACAAGGAACTGGAGCAGGACCTGGCCGCAAGCGGCATCCCGAACGCGACGGTCAACTGCCCCGATCCCGTCAAGGTCAAGGCCGGCACAACCGTCACCTGTCCCGTCGCCGGCGCCCAGGGCGGCGCGGCGACCATCAGCTTCCAGTTCACCGACGACTCGGGCTCGATCGACGAGTCGTCCGTCGAGACGGGTTCCTAGGCGAGCGCCTTCTGCTTGATCTGGTCGAACTCGGCCTGGGTGATCGTGCCGCTGTCCAGCAGCTCCTGGCGTGCGCGATCTCGGCGCCGGGTCCCCCAGCCGTCTCGCGGACGTACTGGTCGAACTCCGCCTTCTGGGCCTGGGCTGCGTCCAGGTTGCGCTGGGCCATCTCCCTGCCCTCGGCGATCATGTAGACGAGCACGCCGAGCAGCGGCACGAGGATCACGAAGAGGCACCACGCGAACTTGCCGAAGCCGCCGATGTCGTGCCTGCGGAAGACATCGCCGAAGACCGTGATCAGGAGCCAGAACCAGATCACGAAGCCGAAGAAGAACAGCATCGACCCGAGGATGTCGAGGAACGGATAGTCAGCCGCGATTGCCACCTTGAGATCTCCTTTTTTCGCCAGGTGCGCTGATCGTCGCGGGAAGCGCGCGGCGCGGCAATGTGGCGCACACCCGAGTCGCTACGGGTGCGCGCCTACCGCAGGCGTTCTCGGCCCGCTCGAGCCGCGCGATCCGATCCGGCAGCGGGGGATGGTCGGACATCAGGCGAGCGAGCCTCCCTGGGGCCTCGAGCTTGCGCGCGGCGAGGTCCCTGTAGGTGGTTGCGAGCGCGGACCCGTAGCCCCAGCGGGCGGCGGCGGCGTCCGCTTCGAACTCCGACACCCTGGCCGCCCGCATCGCCAGGAGCTCGCCGATGTAGAAGATCCACATGACGGTCACCTGCCAGACCACCATGAGCAGCAACACGGGGATCGCGAGCACGCGCCCGACCGCCCCCAGCCGGGAGGCGATCGCGCCGACGAGCCGCCGCAGGATGCGGTAGACGCCCGCAAGCACCGCGCCGGGGATCCGCAGCCACCACACCACGGCGGTGATCACCGGGTGGAGGCCGCGATGGTGCCCCAACTCGTGGGCGAGGACCCCCTCGAGCTCCTCGTCCGGCAGGGCGAGCGCGCCCTTCGTCACGAACAGGAGATGCGCCGCGCCGGCGCTCGCGTTGACGTCGGTGTCGTCCTGCACCCGCACGATGAGGCGGTCGATGTCGATCCGCGCGCGCTCACCCACGCGGCGGAGGAGCTTGTCGAGCCGCGCAGCCTGCTCCTGTGAGAGCTCCGCGGTCTGACCCGCGAGGACGCTCGCGATCCTTAGCTCGACCGGCCGAACGAACATGAGGACCGCGCCGGCAACCGACAGCACGAGGGCGACGATCGCGAACCCGGCCGGCTCGTCGAACAGCAGGCCGAGGCCGCTGACCGGCGCGACCACGCGCGCCATCCCGAACAGCAGAAAGGCGAGGATGGGCAGCGCCAGCGCGAGCGCGGTGCGGCCGGGGCGGCGACCCACGGCTCAGCCGCTCGGGGCAGCGGGCGCCGAGCCTTCGAGACTGGCGTCCGGGTGCTCGCGGGCGGTCTGTCGGCGCAACAGCTCCACGCCTCCAGCCAGCAGTGCGAGCAGAATCAGCGCCGAGAGCGGCTTGCGCAGGGCGGGCGTGGGCCCCCATGCGATCAGCACGAACGCGATCAGGCCGAACGCACCGTAGGCGTAGCGCGGCTCGCGGAGATACGGCGCCATGAAGCGTGCGCGCTTTGACCGCCCAGGCAGTGGGCCCGGCGATCCAGGCGGCGAAGCACGAAGACGACGCCGTACATGATCGACGCGGTCGCGGCCTCGACGAGCAGGGATGTAGCGATGCCCCACGTCGCCTCCACGGCGGGCTTCACGGACTCCGTCTTGACGAGCTCCTCGACGACGAAGTTCCCCGCGAGCGATCGCGCCAGGAGCGCACCCGCGCCGGCCACGATGAACCCGATGCCTACGGCCCGCATGGTTTCCCGGCGCCGGCCTCGCGCCAGGAAGACCGCGAGTGCGAACAGGCCGAAGGCGAGAATCAGGAGCACCACCGCGATCGTCTTCATCGCTCCGACGATGTCCTGGGCCAGCTCCAGCTGGTCGGATTTCATGATCGTGAGCTGAGCCGCGCCCTCCGGGATCTTCTCCTCGAGACGGCCACCGATGCCCGCACGCTCCTCCGTCTGCTGGAGGAGGACCTTCAGGTCGAGCACGACGTCACCGCCCGCGGTCGATACCGCCTCTCCTTCATCCTCGACGATCTGGAGGAAGCGCTCGTGAGCAGCACGGTTGGCGTTCTCCCATGCCTCCTGTGCAAGCGGCCTGTCGAGCAGCGCGTCGACGGCGTCTTCGAGCAGGCCCTTGAGCCCGCCGGCGGCCGGCCCGGCGAGGACGTCGGCGCGTGGCGGCAGCGCCTCCTGTATGCGGGCCTGTACGTCGACGTTGGTGTAGAGCTCATCGACGAGGAAGATCGAGAGCTGCTCCTGGACATCCTGGTTCTCGAGGACGCTCGTGCTCGTCTCGGTCCAGTTGTCCGTGTCGAGCAGCTGGCGGTTCGCCCACAGCGCGAAGATCGCCAGGAATGCGAGCAAGGTCGCGAGGACGACCAGCACGCTGGGCAGCACACGCCGCATGTGGAATAGCCAAACGCCGCTCCCTACCCGTGGCAATGGCGTGTGCCGGTGTGGCTAGGAGAGGCCAGCCTCCCCGTCGCCCGGCTCCGCCTCGGCGAGGAACAGCAGCGTCGCCTTGACCCGCTTGCTGACGTCGTCGGAGGCGGCCAGCCCGAGCTTCATGAAGATCGAGTTGATGTGCTTCTCCACCGCGCGCTTTGTGAGCACGAGCGAGTCGGCGATCGCCATGTTGCTCTTGCCCGACGCGATCTCGGCGAGCACCTCGCGCTCGCGGCCCGTGAGCTGGGAGAGGGGCGAGCGCTCCGCGCGCGCCTTCGCGGCACACGAGCACGTCCACGATCTTCGGATCGATCACCGAACCCCCCTGCGCCACGTTCTCGATCGCCGCCAGGAGCTCGCTGCGCCGGTGCACGCGTTCCTTCAGCAGATAGCCGCGGCCGTCCGAGCCCGAGTCGAGCAGGTCGAGCACGTACGACGGCTCGGCGTACTGGCTGATCACGACGACGCCGATGTCCGGGTGGCTCTCGCGGAGCCGGGCCGCCACCTGTATCCCCTCGTCGGTGCCCGTCGGGGGCATGCGGATGTCGGTGACCAACACGTCCGGACGCTCGCGATCGATCGCCTCCAACAGTGTCTCGACGTCCTCGCACGCGGCGACGATCTCCACGCTCGGGGACGAGCTCAGCAGCTGCTGCAGCCCCTCACGGACGATCAGCGAGTCCTCTGCGACAACGACACGAATCGCCACAGGGCGACCATACCGCCGTCAGTTACGGGAGCCGTGCTCGTCCCAGAGCCCACGCAGCATGGCGGGCCCGAAGTCCTGCTTGCGAACCAGGGCGGCAGCGCCCGAATCGGCCGCGCTCGAAGGAAGGCCCGAGATCTCCTCGATCGAGATCAGCACGACGACGACCTCCGGATGGCGCTCCCTGATCCTCATGGCGGTCTCGACGCCGTCGAGGCCTGGCATACGCACGTCGACGAGGGCCAGGCGCGGCTCGACTCGGTTGATCATGTCGAGGGCTTCCTCGCACGAACCCGCCTCTCCCGCGGACTCGAACCCCGGCGTAGCCTCGATCACGTCGCGCGCCGCCGCGCGAAACACAGCCTGGTCGTCGACGGTCACGACCGTTACCGCCACGCGTGGAGATTGCTCTCCGCGCCAACTTCCGGCAATGGGGCGCACCCGCTCGTTGCGAGGGCGTGCCTACACGTGCAGTGACTCCCCGGGCTGCAACACGTGCACGTCGACGGCGGGCCCGGCGTCCGCGGCGAGCTCGGCGAACTCGCGGGGAGCCGCCCCGAGGTCGCCGAGCTGGCGCAACGCGCGGGACGCGAGTGTGCCCCAGTGGATCGGCATCGCGATCCTTGGCTCGAGCCGCCTGACTCGCCTCGGCCGCGCGAGGCGGATCGAGGTGGCCGGCGGGCAGGTACGCACCCCACCCGGCCACCGGGACCAGCGCGACGTCGATCGACCCCGCCAGATCGCGCATGCCCTCGAACAGGTCGGTGTCGCCGGCGAAGTAGACGCGGGTCGTCCCGTCGAGGACGAATCCCAGACGTCGGCGTGCGCCTGCCGAGCGGCCAGCGCCGTCCGTCGTGGAGCGCGGGGGTAGCGGCGATCTCGACGCCGCCGATCTCGATCCGCTCGCCGGCGTCGATCTCCGTGACGTCGCTCATCGCCTCCGCGCCGCACGAGCTGGCCGCAGCCGCGCGGCACGACGACTGGGCACGCCGTTGCGACCGAGCCGCAACGAGGGCAGATGGAGGTGATCGAAGTGAGCGTGCGACACGAGCACCGCGTCCAGTCCCTGCAGCGCCGCGATGTCCGGTGATGGCGCGACGCGCCGGATGTGCAGCAGGCGGTCCGCGAGCATCGGATCCGTGAGGAAACGCCTGCCTCCGATCTCGAGCAGAGTCGTGGCGTGCCCTATGTAGGTGATGACGTCGCTCACAGAGCCGAGCTCCCTCCGCTCCGTAGCATCTACGACTTGCCCCAACCGGCGATAGAGACCCAGGCGCTCGAGCGCACCTTCTCCGGCGGCATCAAGGCCGTGCAGGGCGTTGACCTCGAGGTCGCCGAGGGCGAGATCTACGCCTTCCTCGGCCCGAACGGCGCGGGCAAGACGACGACCGTCCGCATGCTCACGACGCTGCTGAGGCCGACCGCGGGCAGCGCGACCGTTGCCGGCTTCGACGTCATCAAGGATGCGTCGAAGGTGCGGCGGGCGATCGGCGTCGCGCTGCAGGAGGCCGCACTCGACCCGCTGATGACCGGACGGGAGCTGATGCAACTCCAGGCGACGCTGCACGGGCTTCCCAAGGCGGAGGCGAAGCGGCGCGGCGACGCGCTGATCGCGCGCGTGGGGCTGTCGAACGCCGCGGACCGGCGCGTTGGCACCTACTCGGGCGGGATGCGTAGGCGGCTCGACCTCGGCACGGCGCTCGTGCACGAACCGAGCGTCCTCTTCCTCGACGAGCCGACGACCGGCCTCGACCCCGCCAGCCGCGCGGCGATCTGGGAAGAGGTCCGAAAGCTGAACGACGAGGGCACCACTGTGTTCCTGACCACCCAGTACCTCGAGGAGGCCGACCAGCTCGCCGACCGCGTCGGGATCATCGACGAAGGGCTGATGGCCGCCGAGGGCACGCCGCGCGAGCTGAAGGCGCAGGTCGGCAAGCCGCGGCTCGAGCTCAACCTCGCCGAGGGCAGCCAGGAGGCGTGCGAGCGCGTGCTCGGCAGATTCGGTGAGCCGCTGCCGCCGAAGGACGGCGTGGTCGTCGTGGCGCTCGAGGAGGGCGCCGCGGGAATCGCGCCGATCATCCGCGCGCTCGACGAGGCCGGGATCGCCGTGCAGGACCTGCACCTCGTGCAGCCGACGCTCGACGACGTGTTCCTCGAGAAGACGGGCCGCCACCTCGAGGGAGCGGACGCCGAGGGAGCAGCCGGCGCCCGAGCCGGAGCCGGCTTGAGCGCCACACGCGCGCGTCGTCGGCGCGCTGTCGATGCGCTCATTGCGGCAGGCGTTCCGCCGGCCTCAGTTCCTCATGCCGATCATCATCTTCCCGTCGCTCTTCCTCGCTGTGAACGTGGGCGGAGCCGGGCGCGCCACCGACATCCCCGCCTTCCCCGACGTCGCCGGCTTCCTCGACTTCGAGCTCGCCGGCGCGATCGTCCAGTCGACGATGCTGTCTGCCGTCAGCGGCGGCATCGCGCTCGCGCTCGACATCGAGTCGGGCTTCATGGACCGGCTGATTGTCGCGCCGATCTCGCGCACCGCGATCGTGGTGGGCCGGCTAGCGACCACGGCCGTGATGGGCGTCATCTCCGCGGTCTGGTTCGTCTCGATCGGCCTGATCTTCGGCGCCGAGATACAGGGCGGCCTGCCCGGGGTGCTGTTGGTGATCGTGTTCGCGGCCGCGTGCGCGGCGGCGTGGGGCGGCTTTGGCGCCGCGCTGGCGCTGCGCAGCGGGACGGTCAGCGTCGTACAGGGGATCTTCCCGATCGTGTTCGTGATCATCTTCCTGTCGTCGGCGTTCTTCCCGGCGAACCTGCTGCTCGAGCCGGCGCGGTCGATCTCCGACTGGAACCCGATGAGCTTCATCGCCGAGGGGATCCGCAACCCGATCATTTCGGACATCTCAGCGCAGCCGGTGCTCGAGGCGATCGCTGCGATCGCCGGCGTTATGGCGCTGGGCGCGGGACTCAGCGTGTGGGGTCTCAGGAAGAGGCTCGCCAGCTGATGCGCGGCACATGGCTGCTCATGCGGCGCGCGATAAACGAGGTGATCCGCGTCCCGGGGGCCGCGGTCCCGGGCATCGCGGCGCCCACGCTGTTCCTGCTCGGGCTCACAGCCGTGTTCGGAAAGCTGACGCTGCTCCCCGGTTTCTCGACCAGCGACTTCATGGCCTTCATCCTGCCGATCAGCGTGATGCAGAGCGCGACGTTCTCGGGAGCCGCCACCGGCGTGAACCTCGCGCGCGACATCGAGCAGGGCTGGTTCGACCGCCTGTACGTCTCGCCGCTGTCGCGGAGCTCGCTGCTGGCCGGCCACGTCTTCTCCGCGAGCCTGCGCGCGCTCATGCCGATCACGGTGGTGATCACGATCGCCGTCGCCTTCGGCGTCGGCATCCAGGGCGTGGACGCGCTGCTCCTGGCGATCGCGCTCGCGGCCGCGTTCGCAGCGACGGTCGCCTGCTACGCCATCATCCTCGCGCTCTACTTCCGCACGCAGCAGGCGGCCCCGCTCATGCAGGCCGGCGCGTTCATGATGGTGCTGTTCACGACGGCCTACGCGCCGCTCGACCTGCTCACGGGCTGGTACCAGGAGATCGCGCGCTACAACCCGGTGCGCTTCATAGTCGAGGGCGTCCGGCAGATGTCGGTCTACGGGGTGGACTGGGCGCACACGTGGAAGGCGACTCGCTGGCGCTGGCGCTGCCTCGCGCGTGCTCTTCGGGACGCTTGGCGATGCGCGGCCTGCTGAGGCCGCGGACGAGTAGTCGCGACTACGGCGTGAACTTGATCGTGATGACGTCGCCGTCCGTCATCCGGTAGTCGCGGCCCTCGAGCCGCAGCAGCGCCCTTGTCGCGCGCGCCCGCGTAGCCGCCCGCGTCCACCAGCGCGTCCCACGGGACGACCTCGGCGCGCACGAAGCCGCGCTGGATGTCCGAGTGGATCTTCCCGGCGGCCTGCCATGCGGTCGTGCCGGCCGGAATGGCATGCGCGCGCGCCTCCTTGCCCTCGCCCGCGGTGAAGAAAGAGATCAGCCGGAGCAGCTCGAAGGCGCCCTTGATGATCCGCGTCGAGCCCCGACTCGAGTCACGCCGAGGTCCTCGCGCATCGCGGCGGCCTCCTCCTCGTCGAGCTCCGCCAGCTCGGACTCGATCCGGGCGCTCACCGCCAGCGCGGCCCCGCGCGCGGCCAGCTCCGGAGGCGCCTCGAGCGTCGCGTCCTCGCCGACGTTCGCCACGTACAGCACCGGCTTCGCCGTCAGGGGCTGGAGGTTCTGGACCGCGTCGGGAGCGTCCGCGGGCGGCGGGAAGTCGCGCGCCGGCCGTCCCTCCTGCAGCCCGGCGATCAACTCCCGCAGCCAGCCTCCTCGGCGACCAGCGCCTTGTCGAGCGACTTCGCCTGCTTCGCCACGCGCTCGAGCCTGCGCTCCGCCTGCTCGAGGTCCGGCGTACAGGAGCTCGGTCTCGATCGTCTCGACGTCGGCCAGCGGGATCGACGCGGCCCTCCGGGTGCACGACCTGCGGGTCGTCGTGCGCGCGGACGACGTGGAGGATCGCGTCGGTCTCGCGGATGTTCGCGAGGAACTTGTTTCCGAGCCCCTCGCCCGAGTGCGCGCCGCGGACGAGGCCCGCGATGTCGTGGAAGGCGATCGTCTCGGGCACCACCGGGCGCGCGCCGACGGTCTCGGCAACGCGGTCGAGCCGCTCGTCCGGCACCGGGACGATCGCCACGTTCGGCTCGACCGTCGTGAACGGGTAGTTCCCCGCCTCGGCGCCCGCCTTCGTCAGCGCATTGAAGAGCGACGACTTGCCGGCGTTCGGCAGCCCGACGATGCCGACCTTCATCGCGTGAGCTCCGCGATCGCCCCGCCGAGCGCCGCGCCCGCGACGTGTCGCTCGGGTAGTGGACGCCCAGGTAGAGGCGCGAGCCGGCCAGCGCGGCCGCGAGGATCCACAGCGGCGCGGGCGGCAGCGTCTCGGACAGCCTGGAAGCGCCGGCCACGGACGTCGCGGCGTGGGCGGACGGATATGACAGGTCGGAGAGCGTGCTGCGTGCGGCGTCCCTCTTGCGGCGGGCGCCTGCGCCGCACGATCACCTTGATCAGCTGATTGGCGCCGTAGGCGATCGCAACCGTGCGAGCGGCGTCCCATCGCCGCGACGCGGCCGCGATGGCGAACCAAACCGCCCCGTGCTCCCCGAGCAACGAGAAACGAGCAACGAGCAACGACTAGCTGTCAGAACCCGACGCGGTGATCTTCCGTCTCGACGCGCAGGTAGACCACCTGCGACAGGTCGAGCGTGACGGTCGAGTCGCCCGCATCCACGTCATAGAAGCGCGCATCGCCCTCGATCGCCTTGCGCAGGTCCTCGAACGTGCCCTTCTCCAAGCGCAAGCCCGCGAGCACCTGCCCGCCCGTGAAGCCGACGTCCACGCGTGCCCGCTCGTCAGCCATCAGTGCGCGGGCTCCACGATCTCGGTCAGCACGCCACCGGTCGCCTTCGGGTGCAGGAACGCCACCCGGCTCCCGCGGATGCCCCTGCGCGGCTCCTCGTCGATCAGGCGCAGGCCGGCCGCGCGCACCTTCTCGAGGGCCGCGTCGATGTCGTCCGTCTGGTAGGCGACGTGATGCATCCCCTCGCCGTAGCGCTCGATGAACTTCGCGACGCCCGACTCCGGCGAAAGCGGCTCGATCAGCTCGACGTGGCCCTCGCCGACCTCGAGCAGCACGGCCTTCACGCCCTGCTCCTCGACGGTCTCACGGTGCTGCTCGGCCATCTGGAACGAGTCGCGGTAGAGCCCGATCGACTCGTCGATGGAGGAGACGGCGACGCCTATGTGGTCGATGCGCCCGAACACAGGCGCCGGAGAATAGCTCCGCTACGCGCCGTTGCCGCGTTCGGCGGCGGCGATCTGCGCCGGACCGGGCTCGGTGAGCTCGAGCGGCACACGGGTCTTGCCGACGATCCGCTCGATGTCATCGCGCTCGAGGACCTCCTGCGCCAGCAGAGTCGTCGCGAACTCCTCGAGCATCTCGCGGTGCTCGGTGATCAGGTGATGCGCGTGCCGGTACGCGACGTCGGTGATGTCCGCCTGCTCGTCGTCCACAAGCCGGCGCGTGTTGTCGGAGATCTGGTACTCCTCGATCGCAAGCCGGCGCGAGCTCATCGAGTTGCCCATGCCGTACTCGGCGATCATCGCGCGGCTGATCTCGTTGACCTTCTTGAGGTCGTCGGAGGCGCCCGTCGTGACCGAGCCGAAGACGACCTGCTCCGCAACGCGGCCGCCGAGCAGGACGACCAGGTACTCGGTCAGCTCCTCCTTCGACTTCAGGTAGCGGTCCTCCTCGGGCAGGTTCAGCGTGTAGCCGAGCGCGCGCCCGCGCGGCACGATCGAGATCTTGTGGACCTTCTCCACGGACGGCAGCAGCTCCGAGCAGAGGGCGTGACCGGCCTCGTGGTAGGCGACGACTCGCTTCTCGTGGTCGTTCATCAGGCGGCGCGACTCCATGCCGGCCACGACGCGCTCGAGCGCGGAGTTGAAGTCCTCGGTGAGGACGACCTCGCGGCCCTTGCGGCCGGCGAAGATCGCGGCCTCGTTGCAGATGTTGGCCAGGTCGGCGCCCGTCAGGCCGGCGGTCTGGCGCGCGACGATCTCCAGGTCGACGTCGCCGACCGGCTTGTTCGCGGAGTGCACCTTGAGAATCTCCACGCGGCCGCTCAGGTCGGGCGGCGAGACGAAGATCTGGCGGTCGAAGCGGCCCGGCCGCAGCAGCGCCGGGTCGAGCTTCTCGAGCAGGTTCGACGCGGCGATGACGACGAGGTCGTCGCTGCCGCCGAAGCCGTCCATCTCGACGAGCAGCTGGTTGAGGGTCTGGTCCTTCTCGCCCGAGATGTCGTTGCCGCGCGTCGCGCCGACGGCATCGAGCTCGTCGATGAAGATGATCGCCGGCCGCGACTTGCGCGCCTGGCGGAAGAGGCGGCGGATACGCGCGGCGCCGAGGCCGACGAACATCTCGACGAACGACGCCGCGGACTGCGCGTAGAACTTCGCGCCAGCCTCCGCGGCGACCGCCTTCGCGAGCAGTGTCTTGCCGGTGCCGGGCGGGCCGTGGAGCAGGACGCCCTTCGGGACCTTCGCGCCGAGCTTGCGGAACCGCTCGGGGTCGCGCAGGAAGTCCACGATCTCGCGCAGCTCCTCCTTGGCCTCCTCGACGCCCGCGACGTCCTCCCACTTGACCGAGGACTTCGAGTCCGGCTTGATCTCCTCGGGCTTCGTGCGCGGCATGAATCGCAACATCCCGAGCAGGACGCCGGCGATCAGCCCCATGAAGATCAGGGGCAGCCAAGTGAGCATCCACTGCTGGATGCCATCCCACGACAAAGCGATGACGTACGTCACTGATCATGTCGGCCTTATTCGGCTCGACAAACGTCCAGACGGCGAAAGGCCTTACCTCTCCGGTGCTCTCTGCGCAGGATTTCGGCTAGAGCGGCCTGGCCAACCTCGATCTGGGCCTCTGTGGGCTCACGGGTCCCGACCAGCCGCTGAATCTCGTATCCGGGGCGCCGGAGGGCCTTGGCGAGCGCGGTTTCGGAGTGGCGCTCGGACCATCCGAACACCTCCACCGCGACGGCCATGCTGCCCAGCGCGACGACGCCCTCGGCGGCCGGGCCGCTCAGCCCGGCCTTCCGGACGGCCACGCTTCCGGCGGCCGTCGCGGCCAGCATCGGGGCGACGAGGTTCGAGCCGCAGCGGTCGTGCTCCTTCGCCGCGTCCGCCGTCTCGCCGTCCTGCTCGTACGCCGCGATCGCCTTGTGCTCGACGCCGTGCCACGAGGCGAGGTCGCCCTGGCGGAGGGCGAGGATCGCCGGCGCCAGGCTGATCAGCGCGACGCCGGTCTCGCGGGCCAGGGTGCGCGGCCCGCTCCGGCGCAGCGCCCGCCCCGCAACGCCGGCGCCCGCCATCGCGCCGAGCGTGCGCACGTCCTGCATGGGCAGCCGCGCCTCCGGCAGCGCGCGCTTGACCAGCGGGATGACGGCGAACGCCTCCCCGAGCCGCGCGACGCCGCGCAGCCCCGGCACGCGGTCGAACGTGCTGCCGAAGGTCGGCTTGCGGCCGGAGGCGACCTTCACCTCGCCCTGCTTCGTGCGCACCGCCGCGGCCCAGTGAGTCGGCCCGTGGACGAGCAGCCCGTTCCGCAGCGCCATCCCGCCGAGGCGGAGCTTCTCCTCGCTCACGAGAGCAGCTCCCTGCAGATGTGGACATACGCGTCGGCGGCGAACCCGAGGTCGGCGACGGGCACGCGCTCGTCGGCGCCGTGCACGAGCGGCGCCGCCTCGAACAGGTCCATCTCGCGCTGCGGGAAGAACCCGTACGCCACGCAGTCGGGGAACGCCTCGCGCCACCAGCGCGAGTCGGTGAACCCCGGCAGGCCGGTGGCGGCCACCCTCGCCTCGGGGTCGACGCTGCCGACCCAGTTCCGGATCGTGTCCATCAGCGGCGTCTCGATCGGCGAGCGGTTGCCCACGACCTGCTCGTCGAACTCGATCGACCAGCCGTCCTCGCCGAGCACCTCCTTGATCTTCTCGAGCGCGTGCTCGCGGCCGAGGCCCGGCGGCACGCGGCAGTCCACCTTGAGCGACGCCTGCGCCGGGATCACGTTGATCTTGTCGGAGGCGCGCACCATCGTCGGCGTGAGTGTGACGCCGAGCAGCGGCTCGACGATCACCGCGACGCGCGGGTCGGTCTCCGCCGCCGCGTGGATCGCGGCCTCGGGGTCCGACGGGTCGAGGCCGAGCGCGGTCAGGAGCGACTCGGGCTCCGGGCTCAGCTCGAGCGAAGGCTGGCGGTCGCGCATCGCCTGGAGCAGCGGCGCGAGCTTCGTGAGCGCGTTGTCTCCGATCCGCGGGATCGAGGCGTGCCCCGCCTCGCCGTGCGTGGTGAGCGTGAAGCGGAAGACGCCCTTCTCGGCCACGCACACGCCGTACACGCGGCGGCCGTCGAAGTGCATGACCTCGCCGGCGCCCTCGTTGACCATGAAGTCGCAGCGGACCTTGTCCGCGTGCTCGCTGCAGAGCCACTGCGCGCCCGCCTCGCCGCCCACCTCCTCGTCGGCCGTGATCACCACGAGCAGCTCGCCCGACCGGCCGCCAGCCCTCCTCGCGCGAGCGCCGCCGCCGCCACGACCTCGGCCGCGACCTGGCTCTTCATGTCGAGCGCGCCGCGGCCCCAGACGAAGCCGTCCTTCAGCTCGCCCGACCACGGGTCGAGCGACCAGTCGCTCGGGTCCGCCAGCACGGTGTCCACGTGGCCGCAGAGGCAGAGCGTCGGCCCGTCGCCCGTTCCGCGCAGACGCGCGACGAGATTCGGCCGCCCCTCGACCGCCGCGAGCAGCTCGCACTCGAACCCGGCCGCGGCGAGCGTGTCGCGCAGGAACTCCTGAGCCGCCTGCTCGTTGCCGGGCGGGTTGACCGTGTTGAACCGGATCAGCCGCTGCAGCAGCTCGGTGGTGCGGCGTTCGAGCTGCGCTGGCTCGGGCACGCACGAGAGAGTAGAACCTGCACGATGACCGACCAGCTCTTCGATACGGGCGACGACGCGCCGCGCGGGCAGACGAGGGTGCCCACCGCGGACCAGCCGCTCGCCGCGCGGATGCGGCCGCAGACGCTCGACGAGTTCGTCGGCCAGGAGCACCTGCTCGGCGAGGGCTCGTCGCTGCGCTCCGCCATCGAGGAGGGCCGGCCGCACTCGATGGTGCTGTACGGGCCGCCCGGCACCGGCAAGACGACGCTCGCGCGCCTGCTTGCCCGCAACGCGCGCGCGGCGTTCGAGGAGGCGTCGGCCGTCAACGCCGGAAAGCAGGAGGTGCGCGACGTGCTCGAGCGCGCCGAGCACCGGCGTAGGGCGAGCGGCGAGGCCACCGTCTTCTTCCTCGACGAGATCCACCGCTTCAACAAGGCGCAGCAGGACGCGCTGCTGCCCGGCCGTCGAGGAAGGCCTGGTGGCGCTGGTCGGCGCGACCACCGAGAACCCCTACTTCGAGGTGAACTCCGCGCTCGTCTCGCGCGTGCAGGTGTACGAGTTCCGCAAGCTCGGTGACGACGACGTGCTCGCGCTGCTGCGCCGCGCGCTCGAGGACGAGCGCGGCCTGGGCGGCGCGGGCACCGTCGAGGAGGATGCGCTCGAGTTCCTGGCCGCGCGCTCGGGCGGAGATGCGCGCGCAGCGCTCGCCGCGCTCGACGTTGCCGTCGAGACGGTCGGCGACGGCACGGTGACGGTCGCCGTCGCCGAGGACGCCATGCAGCGCAAGGCCGTGCTCTACGACAAGGGAGGCGACCGCCACTACGACACGATCTCGGCCTGGATCAAGGCGACGAGGGGTTCCGACCCGGACGCCTCGCTGCTCTATCTGGCGATCATGCTCGAGGGCGGCGAGGACCCGCGCTTCATCGCCCGCCGGATGGTGATCCTCGCCAGCGAGGACATCGGCAACGCCGACCCGCGCGCGCTCGAGGTCGCGGTCGCCGCAGCGCAGGCGGTCGAGCACGTCGGCATGCCGGAGTGCGCGCACAACCTCGCGCAGGCGGCGGTCTACCTGGCGCTCGCGCCGAAGTCGAACGCCTCGTACAAGGCGCTCAAGGCGGCGCGCGCGTGGGTGCGCGAGCACGGCGCGCCGCTGCCGCCGGACCATCTGCGCAGCGCCGGGTACGACCTGCCGCGGCGCTACCTGGGCCACGGCGAGGGCTACGACTACCCGCACGACCGGCCGGAGGGCGTCTCACCCCAGGAGCTGATGCCGCCCGAGGCGGAGGGCGAGCGCTTCCTGGAGCTGTCCGAGCACGGCGAGGAGCGGGCGCTCAAGGAGCGCCTCGATGCAATCCGCCGTGCACGGCGGCGCAAAGAGTGACGTGGGTCACATAGCGGGTCGCAACGAGCGGGAGTTGCCGATCTCTTCACAAAGGCTTGAAGACAAACGGCAAGCCTCTTCCCTGCAAATGACTCGCAACGCTCCCGACAACAGACTCGCCGATTCAGGCACGCTGCTCGCGACGACGCACCGCCTCGACGGCGGGTTGCGCGTGAAGCTGCGCCTGACGCGGCCGAGCGACGCCACACGTGTGCGCGACTTCCTCGAGCGGCTCTCGCCCGAGACCCGCCAGCGGCGCTTCCTGTCGCCGATGCCGCACGTCTCGCAGGCGGTCGTGGACCACTTCACCTTCTACGACCCGCGCGAGCGGCTCGTGATCGCCGCCACCACGCCGGGGATCGGCGGCGAGGAGATCGTCGGCCTGGGCGACGTGTCGTTCCTGACGACCGGCGTCGCCGAGATCGGCCTGGTGGTCGAGGAGATGCATCAGAGCCGCGGTATCGGCCGGCTGATCGCCGAGGCGATCGCCTCGATCGCGGTCTCGCGCGGTGCGGTCCGCCTCAAGGCCGAGATGCTCGACTCGAGCCCGGCCGTCATGAAGGTGCTCGCGTCGATCGGCCGGACGGTCAGCGCGTTCGAGGACGGCCGCTCGGTCGCCTACGCGGAGCTGCCCGCCCGCGCCCGCTGGGCTGCCTAACCCCCCGGTAGGCGACAATGCGCGGCATGGAAGCCGCCACCGGAAAGCAGTCCGCCGCTCAGACCAACGGCCACGTCCTCCAGTCCTTCAACCCGGGGACCGGTGAGCCCGTCGGCTCGGTGCCGACCGTCTCGCCCGAGCAGGTGCAGGCGGTCGTCGACGACGTCGCCACCGTCCAGCCCTTCTGGGCGCAGCTGCCGCTCGAAGAGCGCGGGCGCTACATGCGCCGCGCCGCCCAGGTGATCATCGACCGCCTCGACGAGCTGTCAGCGCTGCTCGCGCGCGAGCAGGGCAAGCCGCGCAACGAGGCGTACGTGATGGAGCTCGTCCCGACGATCGACGCGCTCCACTGGATGGCGGACGAGGGGCCGAAGGTGCTCGCCGACGAGAAGGTGAAGACGCCGCAGCTCTTCCTCCTGCAGAAGCGCCACCGGTTCTTCTACGAGCCGCTCGGCGTCGTCGGCGTGATCGCGCCGTGGAACTACCCGTGGTCGATCCCGTTCGGCGAGGTCGCGATGGCGCTGATGGCGGGCAACGGCGTGGTGCTCAAGCCGGCCTCGCTCACGGCCGTGATCGGCGAGCGCATCCGCGAGGTGTTCGAGCGCGCGGGCCTGCCCGAGGGGCTCGTCCGCACCGTCCACGGCGGCGGCAAGGTCGGCCAGGCGCTGGTCGAGTCGAGCGCCGCGAAGATCTTCTTCACGGGGTCGGTCGAGGTAGGGCGCGGTGTCGGACAGGGCTGCGCCGAGCGGATGAAGGGCTGTGTGCTCGAGCTGGGCGGGAAGGACCCGCAGCTCGTGCTCGAGGACGCGAACCTGCCGAACGCGATCGCCGGCTGCCTCTGGGGCGGGTTCGCGAACGCGGGCCAGACGTGCTCCGGGATCGAGCGCGTGTACGTCATGCGCGAGGTGGCCGACCGGTTCACCGCCGGGGTGGTCGAGGGAGCGAAGAAGCTCCGCGTCGGCGATCCGCTCGACTGGAACACCGAGATCGGCCCGATGGTCTCGAAGGACCAGTTCGACCTGGTACGCGAGCTCGTGGATGACGCCGTCGCGAACGGCGCGAAGCTCGAATGCGGCGGGCCTGTGGACGACGGCCCGTGGTTCGCACCGACCGTGCTCACGGACGTCACGCACGACATGCGGATCATGCGCGAGGAGATCTTCGGCCCGGTGGTGCCGATCGTGCCGGTGGACTCCGAGGAGGAGGCGATCCGGCTGGCGAACGACTCCGAGTTCGGCCTCGGCGCCTCGGTGTGGACGACCGATCGCGCGAAGGGCGAGCGGATCGCGCGCCGGATCCAGTCCGGAATGGTCTGGATCAACGACCACATGTACACGCACGGAGCGATGCAGTGCGCCTGGGGCGGGGTGAAGGACTCCGGGCAAGGGCGCGCGCACTCGAAGTTCGGTTTCTACGAGTGCGTCGACGTGAAGCAGATCGCCTGGGAGCCCTCGCTGACGAAGAACTTCTGGTGGCACCCCTACGACGAGTCGCTCGGCACGGGCATCCACTCCGCCGCCCAGCTGCTCTACGGCCGCGACGACGACAAGCTCGGCGCCCTGAAGCGCGGAGCAGTGCCGCTCCTGCGGGTCGGGCGCAAGATGCTTCGCGGCGCCGGCAGGCGCTAGGCGCGCCTACGTATCCTCTTTCCAATGCCTGCACAGGCCTACGCCGGCAAGGAGTGCGTCTGCCAGCTCAAGAAGGGGATCTGCGACCAGAGCTGCGTCCGCGGCATGCTCGAGACGCCCTTCTACATCGCGTGCCTGCGGCTTACGGGGCGCCGGTGCGTCGTCGTCGGGCGGCGGCGACGTGGGACTCGAAAAGGTCGAGGGCCTGCTCGCGTGTGACGGCGAGGTCGTGCTCGTCGCGCCGGATGCGATCGCCCCGCTACGCGAGCTCGCTGACGAGGGTTCGATCCGCTGGGAGCAGCGCGAGTACGAGACCGGCGACCTCGAGGGCACGTTCATCGCGATCGCGGCAACGAGCGACACCGACGTGAACATCCGCGTGTTCGAGGACGCCGAGCGGCGCGCGATGCTCGTGAACGTCGTGGACGTGCCGCCGCTGTGCAACTTCATCCTGCCCGCGATCCACCGCAGCGGGCCGCTCGCGATCGCCATCTCGACCGCCGGCGCGAGCCCGGCGCTGGCCAAGCGGCTCAAGCGCGAGATCGGCGAGACCTACGGCGAGCCGTACGCGCGGCTCGCGGAGCTCCTGAACGAGGCTCGTGGCTGGGCCAAGGATCAGCTGCCGACCTACCAGGACCGCAAGGAGTTCTTCGAAGGAATCGTCAACGGTGACCCCGACCCCGTCGAGCTGCTCCGCCAGGGCGACGAGCAGGCCGTGCGCGACCTGATCGCGGCGGCGCAGCGCACGGCGACTCCGGCATAGCCGAGCTCTCACACCTCGACGACGAAGGCCGCGCGCGGATGGTCGACGTGGGCGACAAGGACATGACCGACAGGCGCGCCGTCGCCGCCGCCGTCGTGCAGGTCTCGCCGGACACGAGCCGCGCGATCCGCGATGGCGATGCGCCGAAGGGCGACGTGCTGGGCACGGCGCGGCTCGCGGGCATCCAGGCGGCGAAGCGCACCGCCGAGCTGATCCCGCTCTGCCACCCGCTGCCGCTGTCGTTCGTCGACGTCCGCATCGACGTCGGCGAGACGAAGGTCGCGATCGAGGCAGAAGCCCGCACGCGCGGTCAGACCGGCGTCGAGATGGAGGCCCTCACGGCAGCCTCCGCCGCGGCGCTCACCGTCTACGACATGGTGAAGGGCCTCGAGCGCGGAGTCGAGATCCTCGGGATCAGGCTGCTCGAGAAGACCGGGGGCAAGGAGGACTGGCACCGCTGAAAGCGGCGGTCCTGACGATCTCGAGCTCGCTCGCGCGTGGCGAGGGCGAGGACGTCTCGGGACCGGAGCTCGTCGGCGTGCTGTGAGCGTGCCGGGCTCGAGGTCACGCACGAGACGGTCTCCGACGACCGCGAGGCGATCGCCGCCGCGCTGCGCCGGCTCGCAGACGAGGACGGCGTGCGGTTCGTCTTCACCACGGGCGGCACCGGCCTGACCGACGACGACGTCACCCCGGAGGCCACGCGCGACGTGATCGACCGCGAGGCGCCCGGGTACGCCGAGTCGATCCGCGCCGACTCGCGCGAGCACACGCCGCTCGGGATCCTCACGCGCGGCATATCGGGCGTCCGCGGCCGTACGTTGATCGTGAACTTCCCCGGGTCGCCGAAGGCGATCGGCCAGTCGTGGCCGATCGTCGAGCCGACGCTTCGGCACGCCGCCGAGACGCTCGAGCGATGATCGAGCTGGAGGCGGTCGAGCGCCGCTTCGGCGAGCGCGTCGCGCTCAGCGGCGTCAGCGTCCGGGTCGAGGAGGGCCAGACGCTCGTCGTGCTCGGCCCGAACGGCGCAGGCAAGACGACGCTCCTGCGCGTGCTCGCCGGGCTGCTGCGACCCGCATGCGGGCGAGGCGCGCGTACTCGAAGCATCACTCCCTGGCGAAGCCTGGAAGCTGCGCGGGAAGGTCGGCCTGGTCGCGCACGAGCCGCTGCTCTATCGCGACCTGACCCCGCGCGAGAACCTGCGCTTCCACGCGCGGCTGCACGCGGTCCCCGAAGCGCGCGTGGACGCCGTGCTCGACGCCGTCGGGATGGCCGATCGCGCCGACGACCCGCTCGCCGAGCTGTCGCGCGGGATGGTGCAGCGCGTGGCCGCCGCGCGCGCGGTGCTCCACGACCCGCCGCTGCTCCTGCTCGACGAGCCGTGGGCGGGTCTCGATCCCGCCGCGGTCGAGCTGCTCGCGCCGGTGATCGGGCGCGCGAGCGGAAAGACGCGCGTCGTGGTGACCCATGACGTCGCGGGCGGGCTCGAGGAGGCCGACGTGACGCTCGGGCTGAAGGCGGGCGAGGCCGTGCCGGTCGCCGACGAGGCCGCGATCCGGGAGCTCTACCGGTGATCGCCACCGCCGTCGCGATCCTCCGCAAGGACCTGAAGGTCGAGCTGCGCACGCGCGAGTCCGTGCCGGCGATGGTGCTCTTCTCCGTCACCGTCTTCGTCCTGTTCCACTTCGGGCTCGACCGCGACACGCTCGAGGGCGACCTGGCCACCGGCGTCATCTGGGTGACCCTCCTGCTCGCGGCGCTGCTCGGGATCAACCGCCTCTACGTCGCCGAGCGCGACCAGGGCGGCTTCACCGGGATGCGGCTGGCGCCGATCGACCTGACGGCGCTGTGGCTGGCGAAGGCCTCCGCGCTGTTCCTCTACCTCGTCGTGCTCGAGATCGTGGCCCTGCCCGCCTTCGACCTCCTCCTGCTCGGCCCCGGCCTGGACGGCGCGCTGCCCGAGCTCCTCCCCATCCTGCTGCTTCGCGAACCTGGGCCTCGCCGCCGTCGGCGCGCTGGTCTCGGCACTCGCGATCGAGACGCGCGCGCGTGACCTGATCGTCCCGCTGCTCCTGCTCCCAATGCTCGTCCCCGTGATCATCGCGGCCGCGCAGGCCACCGAGCCGCTGCTCGCAGCCGGCCAGTCACCCGACGATCTGGCGAAATGGCTGGGATTCCTCGCTCTCTACGATGTGGTGTTCGTGCTGGTCTCAGTGGCGGTTTTCGACTTTCTCTTCGATGAGTAGCGTCCTCTTCGGCAAACGGCTGGGCACTTTCGCGTGGGTGACCGCGGGCCTCCTGGTGGCCGCGATGCTGATGGTCTTCTTCTACGCGCCCGAGGACGCCGACCAGGGCTTCCGCCAGAAGATCTTCTACGTGCACGTGCCGATGGCGATCGTGACCCTGTGCGGCTTCATCGCGGCGGGCATCTTCGCCATCAAGCACCTGCGCACCGGCGACCGCAGCTGGGACGTGCGCTCGTACGTGGCGATCCACCTGTCGATCATGCTCGGCGTCGGCGTGCTGCTCACGGGGGCGATCTGGGCGAAGACCGCGTGGGGCCACTGGTGGGTGTGGGACGAGCCGGTGCTCGTCTCGTACCTGATCGTGTTCCTTCTCTACTGCTGCTACCAGCCGCTGCGCTTCTCGATCGCCGACCCGGAGCGCCAGTCGCGCTACGCGTCCGTGTTCGCGATCACCGCCGGCGCGTTCGTTCCGCTCAACTTCATCGCGGTGCGGCTCGCCGAGCAGTACACGCACCCGCGCGTCCTCTCCGAGACGGGCGGCGACATGCCCGGCGACATGCGCTTCACGTTCTTCGTCTGCATCGCCGCGATGGCCCTGCTCTTCATCACGCTGTGGAAGCTCGAGCTGACGAACAAGCACACGTCCGAGCAGCTCAAGCGGCTGCGGCGGCGGCTGGAAGCGCAGGCCTGATGCTCGTCATCGCAGAGGGTGGCGACTACGTCGCCGCCGCCTACATCGTCTTCCTGACGCTGATCGTGGTGTACATCGCCATCATTGCCACCAAGCTGAGTCGTATGGAGAAGGAGCTCGAGACGCTGAACGAGCTGGTCGACAAGAGGCCGAAGTGAACGAGTCGCTGCTGGCACTCGGCGTGTCGCACAAGACCGCGCCGGTCGCGCTGCGCGAGCGGCTCGCGTTGCCCGAGGGTCGCGCCGCGCGGATCATCGGCGACCTGACGTCCCGGCCCGAGATCCACGAGGCCGTCGCGATCTCCACCTGCAACCGCACCGAGCTCTACCTCGTCGCCGCGGATCCGGTCGAGGCCGAGAACCTCGCGCTCGCCGAGCTGTCGCGGCAGGCGGGCATCCGCCCCACCGAGCTGCTCGGGCGGCTCTACTCGCTGCGTGGCGACGACGCCGTCCGGCACCTGTTCTCCGTCGCCGCCGGGCTCGAGTCGATGATCGTCGGCGAGGCCGAGGTCCAGGGCCAGGTGAAGCGCGCGTACGAGCTCGCGCTCGTGGAAGGCGCGCACCGGGCCGATCTCGAACCGGCTCTTCCGCGACGCGCTCGGCGCCGGCAAGCGCGTGCGCACGGAGACCGCGCTCGGCCGCTCGCGCGTATCGGTGTCGTCGGTTGCCGTCGACCTCGCGCGCGACGTGCTGGGCGACCTGGAGACCCGGCGCGTGCTCGTGATCGGCGCCGGCGAGAACGGCGAGCTCACCGCCAAGGCGCTCGCCGACCGCGGCGTGCGCACGGTGTTCGTCGCGAACCGGCGCTATGACCGCGCCATCGGCCTGGCGCAGCGCTTCGGCGGCGAGGCCGTCCGCTTCGACGACCTGCCCACGGAGATCGTGGACGCGGACATCGTCGTGGGCTGCACGTCGTCGCCGCACCTGATCGTCGGCGCCGATGAGCTCGCGCGTCGTCACGGAGCAGCGCGCCGGCCGCCCGCTGCTCCTGATCGACATCGCCGTGCCGCGCGACATCGACCCGCGCGTCCGCGAGCTGCCGGGCATCACGCTCTACGACATGGACGACCTCCAGCGCACCGTCGCGCGCAACCTCGACGTCCAGGAGGCCGAGGCGACTCGCGCCCGGACCGTCATCGAGGAGGAGCTGCAGCGCTTCGACCGCTGGCTCTCGACGCTCGACGTCGTGCCCACGATCGCCGCGCTCCGCGAGCGCGGCGAGGAAGTCGTGCAGCAGGTGCTGCGCGAGAACGAGGGCCGCTGGGAGTCGCTGTCGGATGCCGACCGCGAGCGGCTCGAGCTGATGGCGCGCGCGCGTGGTCAGCCGCCTGCTCCACGAGCCGACCACGCGGCTGAAGCGGCCGGCCGACGAGGACGCCGCGTACGTGCACCTCCAGGCACTGCGCGAGCTCTTCGGGCTCGACACCGGCGCGCTCGCCGAGGGCGAGGCGCAGGTCAGGTCGCTCGACGAGCACCGCGCGGAGCGGGACAAGCGATCGGGCTGAACCGCCCGCTTCGCCTGGCCACCCGCGGAAGCGCGCTGGCGCTCGCTCAGGCGCGGATCGTCGCCGGGCTGCTCGACTCCGTCGAGGTCGAGCTGGTCGAGCTGAAGACGTCGGGCGACCGCGGCGTCCGCGGCGGCGACAAGACGCGCTGGGTGAAGGAGCTCGAGGAGGCCCTGCTGGACGGGCGCGCCGACCTCGCCGTGCACTCCGCCAAGGACGTCCCGGGTGAGCTGCCCGACGGGCTGTCGATCGTCGGCGTGCCCGAGCGGGCCGACGCGCGCGACGCGGTCTGCGGCGCGACGGGCTCGCCGCGATCCCCGAGGGCGCCGTCGTGGGAACGAGCAGCCTGCGCCGCCGCTCGCAGCTGCTCGCGTTGCGGCCCGATCTGACCGTCGAGGCGATGCGAGGCAACGTCGACACGCGCCTGCGGAAGCTGCGCGAGCGCGAGTACGACGCGATCGTGCTGGCGCGCGCGGGGCTCGACCGGCTCGGGGTCGACGAGGGCGAGCCGGTCGACGTGGAGATGCTGACGCCCGCGCCCGGCCAGGGGAGCCTTGCGCTCGAAGCGCGGACCGGCGACGACGAGATCGGCGAGCTGGCCGGCGCGATCACCGACCGGCGCGCGCTCGTGGAGCTGACCGCCGAGCGGGCGGTGGTCACGACGCTCGGCGCGACGTGCCACACGCCGGTGGGCGCGCACGCGCGCCTCGACGGACGCCACGCTGATCGTCGAGGGCTACGCCGGGCTGCCGGACGGCTCCGCGTGGATCCGGGACCGCGTCGAGGGCGACGCCGCCGAGCCGTCCGCGCTAGGCCGCGAGCTCGGCGATCGGATGCTGGCCGCCGGGGCCGGCGCGCTGCTCGCCCAGGCCGAAGCCGGCTGATGGAGCGGCGGCGGTTCGGGCGCTCCGGTCTGCGAGGTGCCCGTCATCGGGCTGGGCACGTGGCAGACGTTCGACGTCGGGCCGGAGGGCACGGAGCGGGCTCGCGCGGTCGTCGAGACCGTGTTCGAAGCGAGGCACCCGCCTGTTCGACACGTCTCCGATGTACGGGCGGGCCGAGGCGGTGCTGGGCCGCGCCCTCGACGGCTTCCGCGACGACTCCCTCGTCGCGACGAAGATCTGGACGTCCTCCGTCGACGACGGTCGCTGCGCAGTTCGAGGCGCAGCTCGACCTGTACGGCCGCGTCGAGCTGGAGCAGATCCACAACCTGGTCGCGTGGGAGGAGCACCTTCCCGTGGCTCGAGGAGGAGCGTGACGCCGGCCGGATCGACCTGATCGGCGCGACTCACTACGACAGCGGCGCGTTCGACGAGCTCGAGCGCATCATGGAAGACGGGACGGATCGACGCCATCCAGATCCCGTACAACCCGCTCGAGCGGGAGGCCGAGGCGCGGATCCTGCCGCTGGCGGCCGAGCTCGACCTGGGCGTGATCGCGATGCGCCCGCTCGGCGGCGGGTCGCTCGTGCGGCCGGCTTCGACCCGGCGGAGCTGCTCAAGTGGACGCTCTCCGACGAGCGGGTCCATGTGGCGATCCCGGCCACCTCGAACAGAGAGCACGCGCTCTCCAACGTCGCGGCAGGCTCGCCGCCGTGGCTCAGCTCGGAACGCCGGCGAGCTCTCGCCGGTGCTCCCTGAACATCCTCAGGGCGTGCACGGCCGGCGGGATGGTCGCGCGCGCGCTCGACGATGCGCAGCGGCTCCGGCGGCATGTCGGGGCCCGGCTGCGGTAGCGCCACGGTGTACTCGGGCGGCACGATCGCCGGTCCGGCGAGCGCCGCGAAGGTCAGGTCGGCCGCGGAGAAGCGATCGCCGACGAGGAACTGACGGCCGTCCTCGAGCACGCTCGGCCACGAAGTCGAACTCGCGCCAGACGGTCGCCTCGTCGTGGCGCTCGATCCCCGGCTCGATGCCGAGCTCGCGCGCCGCGAAGCGCTTGACCACCGGCCAGCCGGTTCGCATCGCGCGGTCCTCCCAGCGCGGCACGCCCGGCGTTGTTGAAGCTCAGCACCAGCTCCTTGTCCTTCAGCACGTGGACGTACATGAGCCGGCGGCCGTGCGGGCCGAGCTTCTCGTCGAAGCGATCGCAGAGCGCCTCGACCTCCGCGCGCTCCTCGGCGTCGGCGGGAAACAGGCGCCGGTCGGGCGGCGTGCGCTCGTCCACCCAGGCGAGGATGTCGGCGGACTCGGAGAGCACCTCGTCCGGCGGTCACGAGGACGGGCACGGTCTTCCCGCCCCCTGCGCGGCGTGCGGCGATCTGGTGCACGCCCTGGATGTGGCGCTTCTCGCGGTAGGGGATCCCCGCGCGGTCCAGCGCCCAGCGCGCCTTCTCGCAGTAGTGGCTGATCGGGATGGTGATCAGGCGCAGCACGCGCTGCCAAGTATCCCTTGCGCCGTAGCCTTTTCGGCGTGGTCCATCTCGTAGGAGCCGGCCCGGGCGACCCGGGACTGATGACGCAGCGCGCGCTCGAGCTGATCGCGCGCGCGGACGTGATCCTCTACGACCGGCTCGTGCCGGCCGGCGCGCTCGACGGCGCGCGGCCCGATGCGGAGCTGCATTACGTCGGCAAGTCACCCGGCGCGGCGTCCGTCTCGCAGGAGGACATCAACGCGCTGCTCGTCGAGCACGGCCGCACGGGTGCCACCGTCGTCCGGCTGAAGGGCGGCGACCCGTTCGTCTTCGGGCGCGGAGGCGAGGAGGCCGAGGCGCTGGCCGAGGCGGGTGTCCCGTTCGAGGTCGTGCCCGGCGTCACCGCCGGGATCGCGGCGCCGGCGTATGCCGGCATCCCCGTGACCCACCGCGACGAGGCGTCCGCGGTCGCCTTCGTCACCGGGCACGAGGACCCGGCGAAGGACGAGAGCGCGATCGACTGGAACGCGCTCGCGGCCTTTCCCGGCACGCTCGTCTTCTACATGGGCGTGCGCCGGCTGCCGGAGATCTCCGCGCGGCTGATCGAGGCGGGCCGGCCGGCGACCGAGCCGGCCGCCGTGGTCGAGCGCGGGACCCTGCCGGGCCAGCGGACGGTCACCGCTCCGCTTGCGGAGATCGCCGACGCGGCCGCCGGGGTGAAGCCGCCCGCCGTGACGCTGGTCGGGCCGGTTGCGCGCCTGCGCGAGGGGCTTGCCTGGATCGAGCGGCGGCCGCTGCACGGCCGGCGGGTCGTCGTCACACGCGCGCGGCCGCAGGCGAGCGGGCTCGCGGCGACGCTGCGCGGCCTGGGCGCAGAGGTGGTCGAGGCGCCCGCGATCCGGATCGAGCCCAGGTCGGTCGAGGCGGAGCTCCTGGGCTACGACCTTGTCTGCTTCACGAGCCCCAACGGCGTGGACCTGTTCTTCGACGCGCTCGCCGGGCGCGGCCAGGACGCGCGTTCGCTCGCCGGGACGCAGGTGGCCGCGATCGGGCCGGGGACGGCGCGTGAGCTCGCCGCGCGCGGGATCCGGGCCGATTTCGTCCCGGAGCGAAGCGTCGCCGAGGCGCTGCTCGAGGAGCTGGGCGGGCTCGACGTGGAGGGCAAGCGCGTGCTGATCCCGCGCGCCGCCGAGGCGCGCGACGTGCTGCCGGACGGCCTGCGCGAGCGAGGCGCCGACGTCGACGTCGTGCCGCTGTACGACACCGTCGGCGAGCCGCTCGAGGCCGGGGTCGTCGAGGCGCTCGAGGGCGCCGACTACGTCACGTTCACCTCGAGCTCGACCGTCACGCGCTTCCTCGAGGCCGCCGGGGACGGCGTGCCGAACGGCGCCCGCGTCGTCTCGATCGGGCCGGTGACCAGCGCCACCGCGCGCGAGCGCGGGCTCGAGGTGCACGTCGAGGCCGAGCGCCACGACATCGACGGCCTCGTCGAGGCGCTGGTGTGCCGACGCCGCCGCACGATGATCGTCTCGCTGCTGACCGACTACGGCCACGAGGACGAGTTCGTCGGCGTGTGCCACGCGGTCATACGCGGCATCGCCCCGGACGTGCCGATCGTCGACCTGACCCACGGCATCTCCCGCTACGGCGTGCGCCAGGGCGCGATCGTGCTGCGCAACTCGCTCCCTTATGTGCCGGTCGGCGTGCACGTGGCGATCGTCGACCCGCAGGTCGGAACCGAGCGGCGCGGCGTGGCCGTGCGGACCGGGGACGGGCGCGCGCTCGTTGGGCCGGACAACGGGCTGCTGAGCCTGGCGTGGGAGCAGTGCGGCGGCGTTGTCGAGGCCGTTGACATCAGCCGCTCGCCGCACCGGCTCGAGCCCGTCTCGGCCACGTTCCACGGCCGCGACATCTTCGCGCCCGTCGCGGCGCACCTGGCGGCGGGCGCCGAGCTGGCGGATGCGGGCCAGCACGTCGAGCCGGATGAGCTCCAGGTGCTGGCGCTGCCCGAGCCGAAGGTCAGCGAGGGAGAGGTCGTGGCGCACGTGCTGCTCGTCGACCGGTTCGGAAACGCGTCGCTCGACGTAGCGCACGCCGACCTGGCCGGCTCCGGGCTGGCGACTCGGCAGGCCCGTCGAGATCGAGGTCGCGGGGCGAGCGCTTCATCGCGATGTTCGTCCAGACGTTCGCCGACGTCCGCGCGGGCGAGGTGATCCTGTACGAGGACTCCTACCGCATGCTCGCGGTCGCGGTGAACCGTGGCGATGCCGCCGCCGCGCTCAAGCTCGCGCCCGATGCCACGGTCGTCCTGCGGCCGCGATGATCGGGCTGCCGCGCGTCCACCACCGCGCGACGGATTCGACGAACGAGCGCGCGAAGCAGCTCGCTGCGGCGGGCGCGGTTCACGGGACCTTGGTCACCGCGGATGAGCAGAGCGCGGGGCGCGGGCGGCAGGGGCGAACGTGGAGCGCGGAGCCGGGCGAGGCGCTGCTGATGTCCCTCGTGCTCCGCTCGGTCGATGAGCTCCTGCCGCTTCGGGCCGCCGTCGCCGTGGCCGAGAGCATCCCGTCGCCCGCTCAGATCAAGTGGCCCAACGACGTGTGGCTCGAGGGCAAGAAGGTCTCGGGGATCCTCGTGGAGGGGCGGCCGCAGGAGGGTTGGGCCGTCCTCGGGATCGGGCTGAACGTGTCGACGCGCTCGTTCCCTGACGAGCTGTCCGAGATCGCGACCTCCCTGGCGCTGGCCGGGCTCTCGCTGTCGCGAGAGGAGGTGCTCGATGCGCTGCTGAGCTGCGCTCGATCGCTGGCTTAGCCGCCGACGCCGCCGACGTCCTCGCGGCATGGCGCGAGCGCGACGCTCTTCTCGGCGCCCCGGTCGTCCTGGAACGGAGGGCGGGGTAGGGGAGCGGGCATCACGGATGCCGGCGCGTTGCGGGTCGAGACCGACGCCGGCATCGTCGAGCTGGACGCCGGCGAGGTCCATCTGGGCCGCTAGCTGCGCGGCCCCTCACCCAGCCTCAGGCGGCTTCGGACTCCTTGTCCTTCTCGGCCTGCTCGTCCGTTTCAGGCTCGGCCTGCTCGGCCGACTCGGTCGCCTTGACCTCCTGCGGCTTGCCATTCGGATCCGCGCCGCCTCCCTGCTTGCGCCCGCGCCGGCGGCCACCGCGGCGACGGCGGCCCTTCGGGAAGTTCCTGAGCAGCTCGCGGGCGATCGCCGACGGCTTGCGCGCCATGCGCGTCCGCGCGCCGTTCAGCACGTCGGCCGCCTCGGGCGTGTGCGCGAGCGCGGCCGCGAGCAGCGCGGTCGCCAGCCGGCGGTCGTGCTTGCGGGCGGCGTGGACGAGCCGGCGGGCGTTGCGCGCGTGCGCGCCGCCGGACGAGTTGACGAGCAGGCCGAGCAGCCGCTTCGTCTCCGGCCAGCGCTGCACCGCGTACTCCTCGTGCACCTCGCGCGTGTACTCGGCCAGGTGCCAGATCCAGTTCGCCGCCTGGTCGCGGCGGCCGATCGGCTTCTCCGCCAGCGCCTGCAGCAGGACCTTCACGCCCTCGCGGCGCTCGTCGCGCGACCAGCCGCCGACGATCTCGACCGCCTCGTCGAACGCCTCGGCGTCGCGCGAGCCGGCGATCTCCTGAGCGCGCGGATGCGCAGCTGCGAGTTGCGGTTGCGCTGCAGGCACGTGACGAGGAACGCGCGCCGCAGCTCGCCGGTGGAGTCGAAGTGGAGCATCGCCTTCGCGCGGCGCCAGTTGTTCGACGCGACGCGTGCGCCGGCGAGCTGCGCCCAGACGTGCTGCTCGCCCCAGTGCAGGTTCTCGACCGCGATCCGCCAGAGCTCGCGCTCGAAGACGAGCCGCCGCCGCTCGAGATCGTCCGAGACGGGGAGCACGCGGCGCTCCACGCGCAGCCGGCGGCCGCGGCCACGCCTGACCGGGCCGACCACGATCGCCCCGCCGCGGTAGACGTCGCGGTGAAGCAGGGAGTGGAGCGTCACCACGGGGTCGTCGTGCGTCGTCGCGGGATGGACGAAGTCGACGACGATGCCCGCCTCCTTGCCCGGGTTCCGGCGCGTGACGCGGCCGACGCGCTGCTGGTAGATGCGCTTCGAGGCGGTCGGCGCGAGGTGCATGCAGACGGTCGCGCGCGGTGAGTTCCAGCCCTCGGCGAGCAGCTGCGCGTTGACCAGCACGTCGATCTCGCCGCGCTCGTAGGCGGCGAGGATGCGGGTCAGCTCGCGCTTGGGCGTCTCGCCTGAGACGGCCTTCGCCTTGATCCCGGCGTCCTGGAATGCCTTGGCGACGTTGTGGGCGTGCTTCACGCCGGCGGAGTAGACGACGCCCGGAAGGTCCTTGAACCGGACCCGGTAGAGGTCGGCCACGGCCGCGTTGAATGGGCCCTGGTCGAGGAGGGCGGCCAGCTCTTCCTGGTCGAAGTCCTGGTCCACCTCGCCCTTGCGCAAGCGGCACCTTCGCGATCGTGCGCACGCCGACCCCGGGCGGAATCCGGACGCACCGGAGCGGCGCGATCACGCCGCGGCGCGCGGCCTGCGCGAGGTCGAAGCGCGAGGTCTGGGTCGGGAAGAGGTCGGTGACGTGCCGCGCGATCAGGGCGCCGGTCGCCGTCATGCCGACGAAGACGGGGCCCTGCCAGTTGCGGATGGCCGCGCTCGTCTTCTCGCCGAGCGCGGTGTGCGCCTCGTCGCAGATGACGATCGTGTACGCGTCCGAGACGTTGCCCGGCATTGCGGACGAACCACTGGTAGGTCTCGATCGTGACCTGGCCCTTCGCCTTCGGCTCCTTGCCGTCGCGAAGGAGCGGAGCGCTGCCGCGCTTCTTGTAGCCGCGGTCGTTGAGCTCGCCGTTGAACTGGTCGACGAGGTTGCGGCGGTGCGTGAGGATCAGGATGCCGCCGGTGCGCGAGGCCTCGACGAAGCCCATCGCGGCCACGGTCTTGCCGGCGCCCGTCGCGTGCTCGAACCAGAACCGGCGCGACGCGCCCGGGTCCTCGGGCTGCTCGGCGAGCTGCTCCTCCTCGTCCGTCCTCCTCCTCCTCGTCGGACGGGTCCCAGTCGACGGGCTCCTCGTCCTCGGGGATCTCCTCGTCGCCCTCGAGCTCCTCCTCGTCGGAGGGCAGCTCCTCGACGGCGACCTTGCCGTTGCCGTTGCGCCGGAGCCCTTGCCGTTCTGGATCTCGGCGAGGAGCGCGATCAGCGTGCCGGACAGGGCGTCCACCTGGTGCGCGTTCAGCGTCGTGCCGTCGGCCAGGTGCGGCTCGTCGTCAGAGAGGAGCCGCTCCAGGCCGAGCATCAGCGAGTACTCGCGCCGCCACTCGATCGAGGGCTCGTCGCGGCCCGAGTCGATCTCGGCGAGCGCGTCGTCCAGGGCGCGCCGGCGAGCCGTGCCCTCGGCCAGCGCGAGCGCCGGATCCTCACCCTCGTGCACGAACGGCTCCAGGGTGAACTCCTCCGCGCGGCGGAGGTCCTCGTCGGTGACCGACGGTGGCAGGGCTACGGAAGTGTCATCAGCCATGCGGCTATGGGTCTTGAGGAGAAGGGAACGCTCGCTGGCCAGGCGGCGAACCGGCCAAACCGGCAGCTCGCGTCCCGTACATGTCACCGTCCCGAAGCGAGATGGTGGCGGGGCCATCGACCTGCCTCAGAAGCCGAAGGCACGGCCAGAATAGCACCCAAACCAGCGAACGGGGCTACCGGATGGGTACAGCGGCGGTCGTGCCACCCTTTGCCCGTGTCCCGCTGGTTCGCCGCAGTTCTGGTGGTCCTGGCCGCCCTCGCGGGCTGTGGCTCGGACGATCCGGAGAGCACTCCCGCCAAGCCGGCGCAGCTCGAAGGGAGCGCCGCCGCCGCTCGCCGCGCTCCACGATCAGGCAAACGAGCTCCTCGACGGCGGGGCGGACGCATTCAAGGCTCGGCTCGCGGAGCTCAAGGGGTATCCGGTGGTCGTGAACAAGTGGGCGTCGTGGTGCCCGCCGTGCCGGTCCGAGTTCCCGTTCTTCCAGAAGCAGTCCGCGCGCCTCGCGAAGAAGGTCGCCTTCGTCGGCGTGGATTCGAACGACAACGACGGCGACGCGCAGGACTTCCTCGAGGAGTACCCCGTGCCCTATCCCAGCTACAAGGACCCGTCGCTCGAGGTGGCGCAGGTGTTCAAGGGCCAGATCGCGTTCCCGACGACGGCCTTCTACGACTCGAAGGGCGAGCTCGCCTACGTGAAGCAGGGTGGGTACCGCGAGGAGGCCGACCTGGTCGCGGACATCGAGCGCTACGCGCGCTAGTGGAAGTCCGGCCGGCGCGCGACAGCCGCGAGGTGGACCAGGCGCTCGCGCTGCGCGAGCAGGTCTTCTGCGTGGAGCAGGGCGTCGAGCTGGCCGCGGACCGTGACGGGCTCGACGACCAGGCCATCCAGATCGTCGCGATCGAGGCGGGGCGACGTGATCGGCACGTGCCGGGTGCTGGTGGACGACGGCGTCGGCCGCCTCGGCCGGATGGCCGTGGAGGCCCCTTCGCGCGGCCGCGGGCTCGGAGCGGCGATACTGGCCGCCGCCGAGCGCTCAGCACGCGACGCCGGCGCCCGTCTGATGCGGCTACACGCGCAACGCTACGTCGAGGACATGTACCGAGCTGCGGGCTACGCGCCCTACGGCGAGCCCTTCGTCGAGGAGGGGATCCCGCACGTGTCGATGGAGAAGCGCCTTGCCTGAGCTGAGGCTCGACCCCCTCTCCGGTCTGCGCACGATCGTCGCCGGCGAGCGCGCCGGGCAGGCCCGGGGGCGAGTTCAAGGTGGAGGCGCGGCCGCCGGTCGACCCCGACCGCGATCCGTTCCTCGAGGGCCACGAGGACCGCACTCCGCCCGAGGTGCACGCGCTGCGCCCTGACGGCGGCGCTCCGGACTCGCCCGGCTGGCTCGTGCGCGTGGTCCCGAACCTCTATCCGGCGCTCGGCGACGGCGACTCGGCCGGGCTGCCGGATCCGCTCGCGAGCGGCCGCGGTCAGCCGGACCTCTTCTCGGCGCGGCCCGCCACCGGAGCGCACGAGGTGATCGTCAACACGCCGAAGCCGCTCGGCTCCCTGGCCGAGCTCGACGTCGATGAGCTCGAGACCGCGATGGGCGTGTGGAGGGAGCGCATGCGCGAGCACGCCGAGGCCTCGGAGTACGTGCACCTGATCGTCAACGAGGGGCGCGAGGCGGGCGCGTCGCTTCCGCACACGCACGCCCAGCTGTACGCCCTCGCGTTCGTGCCCGCGGCCGTGGCGCGCGAGCGGGAGCGGTTCACGGCCTGGTACGAGCGCACCCAGGGCCGGAACCTGCTCGAGGACCTGCTGCAGGAGGAGGTCCGCCTGCGCGAGCGCGTCATCGCCGTGGACAGCGAGGCCGTCGCCCTCTCGCCCTACGCGGCGCGGGTGCCGTTCCAGGTCCAGATCGTCCCGCGGCGGCCGCGGGCGCGGTTCGACGACGACGGGCCGCTCGGCGCCGCGATGCTGCTCGACGTCCTGCGTCGGCTCGAGGCCGTGCTCGGCGGCGTGCCGCCGTTCAACCTCTGGGTGCGGACCGCGCCGAGGGGCGCGACGAGCTTCTGCTGGCGGATCGACCTGCTCCCGCGGCTCGCCCAGCTCGCCGGCCTCGAGCTCGGCGCCGGGCTCAACCTGAACATCGTCCCGCCCGAGATCGCCGCTGAGCGGCTCCGGGACGCCGCCGTGTAGCTTGCCCGCCTTGCCGCCCGCTGAAAGGCCCATCCCGAGCTACATCGCCGAGCCCCCGCAGGAGGCGCTGCCGTACGGGCGCTGGGGCGAGGCCCTCGCCGAGCGGTTCCGGGCGGCGTTCGCGCGAGATCTCCTCCGACGAGGACCTGGGCGAGCTCGGCGACGTGCGCTGGTTTCCGGACCGCAGCTGGGAGGGCCGCACCTACATCCCGGCAAGCGCGACCACGACCACGGGGTTCGAGGTCTTCGGCTACGTCTCGTTCTCGCGCGAGCACGAGGGAGCCGAGGCCACCGAGTTCTACGCCGTGGCCGACTACACCGACGAGACCGCCGAGGCGAACCCGGACTGGAGTCTCGACATCTCCGACGAGGAGCTCGGGCCGTGGCGGGGTCCCGAGGGCCGGCGCGGCGAGATCACGCTGGTCTGGGGCGTCGCCCTGGTGCCGAACGGGGCGGTGGCGACCACGGAGCTCGGGCCGACGACGACCGACCAGTGCGTGCTGGTCGAGGGCCGCTTCACGCTCGTGTCGCTCGACAACTACACGGGCGACTACATCGAGGTCAGGCTGTACGGCGAGGGCGGCGCGCAGCTGGCGGCCGAGTCGCTCTACGAAGAGGACTGACGCGGTCTACGCTTGGCCGGCCCGCCCCCGTAGCTCAGGGGATAGAGCACAGGTTTCCTAAACCTGGTGTCGCGTGTTCGAATCACGCCGGGGGCGCTACCAGTTGCCCTGCGAGCAACCGCCTGAATCGTTCGACGCATCGGTCGTGCAAGTGCGGTCGTCTCTGTCCGTGCCCACGTCCTTCACGATCGTGAAGACGTGGTTCTTGCCGTCGGTCACGGACCGCGACTTCGCGCGAACCGTCACCCGGTAGCGAGTGGTCTCGGGGCCGCGGACGACCTCGACCTCACCGGGATCGGGACCCCAGTGAACGCCCGGCGGGCGGCTCCTGCTCGGTCGGCTCGTCGCAGAGCGTGAAGTCCGAGGTGGCGGTGAAGCACGTCTGCACCTTCCACATGAGGCTGCGTGCGTTCGACTTCGCCTCCGCGTCCATGGCGGACCGGTCCTGGCCCGAGGAAGACCGTGTAGGAGACCGCGGCGACGATCCCGAGGATCGCGCAGACGGCCAGCATCTCCAAGAGGGTGAAGCCGTCCTGTCGGCGAATGCGGTGGGTGAGGGTCATTTTCGTGTCCCGGGGGGTCGGGCTTGCCAGTTCGGGGTATCGGCGGCCTTTGCGGGGCGCTGTAGCGCGGGAACGGCGGCTCTGGACGCGCCATTAACCTCGCTGCCGTGCGTGCGATCGCAGTGCTTCTGGCGGCGACCGCCGCGCTCGCCGTGACGGGCTGCGACGAGGAGGACGAGTTCACCGGCTCGCCCGACCCCTCGAAGGAGCGCAGCGACCGGCCCGCGGACCCGCCGCCGGGGTGGCGCACCATCGCCAACCGGCGCGCCGGGTTCACGCTCTCCGTGCCGCCGGGCTGGGCGTCGCGCACGCGGAAGGGCGCGACGCTCGTCCGCTCGGACGATCGCCTGGTAGCCGTGACCGTGGCCGCCGACCGCAGCGAGGCGGGCCGCGCGACGCGCCCGCGCCAGTACGCCCGCAGGACGTTCCGGGCGCTGCCGGGATTCCGGAAGCTGCGGTCGACGCCGGTCCGGCGCGTCACGCGGCAGCCCCTACCGGAGCGCGCGTGTGGACGGTGGCGGGACGCTCACCGACCGGCGCCAGCGGCAGCGGATCACGGTCGCCGCCTACCACCGCCCGCGGCGGGCCACCTACACGATCGTCGCTTTCTCGGCCCGCGTCGGCGGCGTCCCGGTACACGCCGGGGCGCTCCGGACGATGCTCGCGAGCCTGCGGGCGCAGCGGCCCAGGCTCTAGCGGTCGGGGCGCTCCGGGTAGACGTCGTCGATCGTGGTGAGAGGGCGATATGGCGCCCCGGCGGCCCTCTCGATCGCCTCGCCGCCGCCGGCCAGCCGGTCGAGCACGCTGACCACGCCCGCGACCTCGAAGCCCTCCTCCCTGATCCGCTCGATCGCCTTGATCGTCGAGCCGCCGGTCGTGACGACGTCCTCGACGACGAGGCAGCGCTCGCCCGGATCGAGCAGCGGCCCCTCGACCCATCGCTGGAGGCCATGCTCCTTGCGCTCCTTGCGGACGAAGAACGCCTTCACGTCGGCGTCCGCGCCGAGCGCCGAGCACGCGACCGGATCCGCGCCCATCGTCATGCCGCCGACGGCCGTCGCGCCGCGCTCGCGCGCCTCCTCCGCCACGAGCTCGCCGAGCGCTCGGAAACCGGCGGGCAGCAGAATCGCCCGCTTGGCGTCGACGTAGTACTGAGCGGTCGCGCCGCTCGTCAGCGTGACCTCGCCGATCACGAGCGCGTGCTCGCGCAGCTCGGCGATCAGCCGCGCCCGCGCATCCATCGCGCGATTAGCGGTAGACGAAGACGCGGTCGCCGAAGTCAACCCAGGAATAGATGTTCCACGCGCTCGGGATCGGCACCCGCAGGCAGCCGTGGCTGGCCGGGTAGGTGGGCACCGAGTGGTAGCCGTGGATCGCGTACCCGCCGATGAAGTAGCTGGAGTGCACCATGCCGTGCGAGTTCGTGCCCGGGCTCTTGCGGTACACGCGGAACGAGCCGAGCACGGTCGGCGTGGACGCCTTGCCCGACGACGTGTGGTAGATCCGCTCCGCCCTGCCGTTGCGCGCGAGGACGAGCACCTGCCGCGACAGGTCCGCCTCGACGTGCTTGCCGGCCCGCGGGTACTTCAGCCGGAACGTGCCGCGCCGCTCGAACACCTTCTGGAACACGTCAGTGCTCGCGTAGCCGATCCGGCTCATGTGATTGACCTTGCGGAAGGCGAGCACCGCGCGGGCCGTCCCGGGGCCGAAGTAGCCGGTCGGCGTGAAGCCCGCGTAGCCGAGCTGCTTCAGGCCGCGCTGGAGCATCCGCACGCGGATCCCGCGCGAGCCGATGCCGGCGGTGTTGTCCACGAGGCGGGCGCCCGTGCGCGCCTTGAAGCGGCGCTGCTTCGCGGTCCGCTTGTGCCGCGCGCGGATCGAGTAGGCGCCGGTCACACGCGGCTCGAAGCGCACGACGAACTGGCCGCGGCGGCCGTGCTTGCGCAGGCGCCTGACCTCCGTATTCACGGTCTTGCCGTTGCGGCGAAGGTTGATCCGCACGCGCTGGCCGCGCACGAACGGCCGGCGCGGCCGCGGATCTTCACCCGCTGGCCCTTCGTCAGGTAGACGCGGCCCTCCCTGCGCAGGCCGTTGCGGAAGCTGAGCGTCAGCTTGCCCGGCTTCGGCTTGGGCGCCGCATCGTCGGGCGCGCAGCAGACCTCGGGCGGGTCGTCCTCGAGGACCTGAGCGCCCGCGGCGGGAGCGAATGCGAGCAGCGCGAGGAGCGCGATCAGGAACGGGAGGCGGCGCATCGGCAGGCGCAGGATAGCCGCGACGCGCGACATGTCACAGGCCGCTCAGGCAGTCGCGAGGACGCGCGACCGGTGGAAGAAGCGCGGCCCGACCATGCACCCGAGGAGCATGAGCGAGCCGAGCACCACGGAGACCGTGGCGGTCTCCGTCTCCGCGCCGTAGGCGATCGAGTTGTTCAGCGCGTGGATGCCGATCACCGTGTAGAGCGTCCCCGTCCGTTCATAGACGAGGCAGAACATGAAGCCGAGCGCGCCAAGGATCGGCAGGAGCTCCAGCGTGTCGGGGCCCGTGAAGTGGATGAGGCCGAAGACGAGGCCGTCGATCGCGGCCGCCGCGAGGATGCCGAGCCGCGTGCGGAGCGCGCGGTAGAAGAACCCGCGGAAGAAGAACTCCTCAGCGATCGGCGCGACCACGATCACGACGAACCCCGCCGCCACCAGCGCGAGTGTGCTCTCGTCGGCGCCGAGGTCCTCGGTCACGCTCTGGTCGCCCTCCGGGCGTGAGGAGCGCCGAGTAGAGGATCACGAACACGAAGAAGCAGACGACGCCGAGCGCGGCCCACCCGAGCGACGGCCAGAAGCGGTGCGCGGCGCAGGCCGAAGTGCCATGGCCGCGGCTTCCGGATGCGACTCGCAAGCCAGATCGCCGTCCCGGAGAGGATCACCGCCTGGAGAAGCGTCAGCACGACGATGAGCTCCGGCGGGGTTTCGTCGATGTCCGCGCCGGCGGCCGCCGCGATGATCCCGGCGATCGCCGACACGACGAGCACGATCGCGAACCCGGCGAGGAAGCCGACCGGCGCGTACCAGAGGGGCCACCTGGGAGCGGGGTCCGCGCCCGCCGGGAGCTCGGGCGGTTCCGGCGGCCGGCCGCCGTGCGGCACCACCCAGTTCTCCTTGTACGGGCTCAAGTGGGCCAGATTACGGACGGGACCATGTCCAGCGACGAGATCTTGGCCACGCCGGGCGGCGGTTCGGCGAACACGCCGTGCCGGTCGAGCAGCGCAACCCGGATCCCTGCTGCGCGGGCGCCCTCGACGTCGCCGTCGGGCGAATCGCCCACGTGGAACGCCTCATCCGGCTCGCACTCCGCCAGCTCGAGCGCGGCGTAGAAGACGGCCGGGTCCGGCTTCGCGCTCCCGACGACGGCGGAGGAGACCGCGCCGTCGAGATAGGGAAGTAGCCCGGCCTGCGTCAGCCCGTCCGGGAGCGAGGCGTCCCAGTTGCTGGCGGCGACGACGCGAGCTCCGCGCTCCTTCAGGAGGCGCAGCAGCGGCACGGCGTCGGGGAACGCCCGGAAGCGCAGCGCCGCCAGCATGGCCTCGCGCGCGGTCGCATGATCGAGCCCGTCGAGCGCGAGCGTGCGGCGGATCTCCTCCGCGCAGCGGTCGCGCAGGTCGCTCGACCGCGTCCATGTCGCGCCCCTCCATGTGGTGCGCGAGGTAGTAGGTGATCTCCGCGGCGAACGCGGCGTTCGCGCGCTCGTCGCCCACGTCCACTCCTGTGCGCCGTTCGATCTCCTCCCGCAACGCGGGCCCCGGCGACTCGAGCTCCACGAGCGTTCCGAGCACGTCGAGCAGCACCGCCTTCATGAGATCCACTCCCATGCCGCGAACTGCGCGGTGAACAGACCCAGGCCGACCGCGAATGCGCTCGCCACCTGCTGCGTCCGGCCGCGCTCCTCGCAGACGACGGCGAGCCAGATGAACAGCGGGAACAGCACGGCGATGAAGCGAGGCAGGGACATCAGGGGCTGCGGATCCACCGGGATACGACAGCGGCAACGCGAGCGCAGCGAGTGCGTAGGCACCGTATGCGAGCGGCAGCCTGCGGAACGCGCCGACGACCGCCACCGCCGCGAACACCAGGAACGCGAAGAGCAGCAGGTTGATCGCCGCGACCTGGAACGGGTCGCCGGCGGCGAGCTCGAAGTAGACCGTCTCGCGCGACCCGCTCACGAGCTGCCGACGGCGTCCCACGCCGCGGCCGTGCCGTCCCAGACGCCGACGAACGGGCCGGCGAAGTCGCGCAGCCATACGTCCTGCGCGTCGACGAACGCGAGCGCGTCGCCATGTGCGATCTCGAGGTGGAGCGCGTAGGCGGCCAGCCCGAGCGGCACGAGCCCGAGCCACGCGAGATCGCGGCTGCGCCGCGGACGGGAGCCGAGCCACAGCAGGAACAGCGGCACGAGAAGCACGATCCCCGCGCTGCGCGTCGCGGTGGCGGCTGCGCCCAGCGCTCCGGCCCACGCCCACCGGCCTGTGCGGGCGGCGTAGAAGGCGCCGACGGACACCAGCAGGAAGAGGCTCTCCGAGTACGGAGCGCCGAAATAGACGGAGGCCGGGAACAGCGCGACCAGCCACACCGTCGCGCCGGCGACGGAGCGGCCGAGCTCGAGCGAGACGAGCCGCTCGAGCAGCCAGAGAGCCCCGAGGAAGCAGGCGAGCGAGACGACGTACGCCGAGACGAGCAGGGCGCCCTCGGACGGCGACGGCAATACGAGCGTGCGCACGAGCAACGGGTAGAGCGGGAAGAACGCGGCGTCAGGCCCGCCGTCGTAGCCGTCGCCGGCGATCCCGAGGTACCAAACGGCGTCCCAGCGGGCGAGCGGCGAGAAGAGCACGTCGCCGAAGCCGCCGAGCGGATGCGTGAGCGACGAATCGTCGAACTTGGCCGCGTTCGCGCTGCTCGTCCGCGCCGAGTCGCAGTGACGCGAACAGCGCCACGGCGTAGACGAGAGAGCGTGACGTCAGGAACGCCGCTGTAGCCTGCCGCGTCAAGTGAGTGGGGATGTTGTCACCGCCATCGTCATGGTCGTCGTGGCGATCGTGATCGCGGAGAGTCGTCGACCGCACGCTCGCGCGCCGCGGCACGAAGCTGACCGAGGGGCTCTCGCCCGTCGCGAACACGCGCCTGCGCCTGGTCCGGCGGCTGATCTTCGCCGCGATCGTGCTGATCGGCGTGATGCTCGCGCTGAGCCAGTTCGAGGACATCAAGCGCATCGGCACCGGCCTGCTCGCCTCGTCCGCCGTGCTCGGCCTGGTCGTGGGCTTCGCCGCGCGGCAGACGCTCGCGAACGGGATCGCCGGGATCCTGCTCGCGATCACCCAGCCCATCCGAATCGGCGACCTCGTCACGTTCGAGGGCGAGACGGGAACCGTCGAGGACGTGCGACTCACCTACACGTTCATCCGCAAGGGGAATGACACGCGAGTGATCGTGCCGAACGAGCGCCTCGCCCAGAGCACGATCGCGAACCACACCATCGTCGACCCGCGCGTGCGCGTCGAAGTGGACATCTGGCTGCCTCCATGGGCGGACGCCTCCGCGCGCGCTCGCCGTCCTCTCGCAGGAGGACGATCTCGAGGTCGAGATCGCGGAGGTGGAGAAGGACGGCATCAAGCTCGTGGCGTCCACATGGGCGCAGACCGCACGCGAGCGCAGCAGCGTGGCCGCAAGGGTCCGCGCCACCATCCTCGAAAAGCTCAGGAGTGAAGGTCTAGCCTTCACTCCTGAATGACCTACCGCCAGAGGAAAGCCCGTCGCAGGGGACGACGGGGCGCTCGGCGCAATCCGGCGCTGCTCGTCGTCTTCGTGCCGCTGCTCATCGTGGGTATCGCGCTGCTGTCCGTGGTCGGCTACGTGATCGCGATCGCCGCCGACACGCCACCGCTCTCCGAGCTCAAGCCGCGCGACAAGGGAGCCACGTCCGTCGTCTACGCAGCCGACGGCTCGCGCCTCGGGTACGTGCGCTCGGACGAGGTCCGCACGCCCATCCCGTGGAGCGACATGCCGCCGGCCGTGCGCGAGGCCACGGTCGCGATCGAGGACGAGCGCTTCTACGAGCACGAGGGCGTCGACTTCTCGGCGATCATCCGCGCCGGCATCAAGAACCTCGAGTCCGGCGACGCCGTGCAGGGCGGGTCGACGATCACCCAGCAGCTGGTCCGCGCGCTCTACATCGAGAACCCGAAGCGCGACTTCGAGCGAAAGATCCGCGAGGCCAAGCTGGCCCAGGAGCTGGAGGACGAGCACCCCGGCCGGGCGGGCAAGAACTGGATCCTGCGCGAGTACCTGAACTCCGTCCCGTACGGCACCAACGAGGGGCGGACCTCGATCGGGGTCGAGGCGGCCGCCGTCACCTACTTCTCGAAGCACGCCAAGAACCTCGAGCTGCACGAGTCCGCGATGCTCGCCGGCCTTCCGCAGGCTCCCTCGCAGTACAACCCGTTCCGCAACCCGACCGCGGCGCTCGAACGGCGCAACGAGGTGCTGGAGAAGATGGCCGACAACGGCTTCATCACCGTCGCCGAGGCGAACGAGGCCTCGACCCAGCCGCTCGGCCTGAAGGCCGGCATCCGGCGCTACACGACTCGTCGCGAGCCCTACTTCTTCGACTACGTCGAGGAGCAGCTGATCGAGAAATACGGCGTCGGCGTCTACCGCCGCGGCGGCCTGAAGATCCATACGACGATC
This sequence comes from uncultured Thermoleophilaceae bacterium, assembly GCA_963839405.1. Taxonomy (GTDB): domain Bacteria; phylum Actinomycetota; class Thermoleophilia; order Solirubrobacterales; family Thermoleophilaceae; genus DASPHG01. The sequence continues at coordinate 124,946 of CAWIUV010000003.1, read as the reverse complement.
GATCCCGAGCTGCAGGATGCGGGGCGCGCCGCGATCCGGTCGCAGCTTCCGTATTCGACCGACCCCAGCTCGGCGATCGTCGCGATCGACCCGGCCACGGGCTACATCAAGGCGATGGCCTCGAGCGGCACCTACAAGGACCGCAACTTCAACCTCGCGGCGCAGGGTCACCGCCAGCCGGGCTCGGCGTTCAAGACGTTCGTGCTCGTCACCGCCCTGCGGCAGGGCGTCGACCCGAACTCGACCACCTACACCTCGAAGCCGCTCGACCTCGTCGTTCCGGGCTACGGGCCGTGGGAGGTCTCGACCTACGACGACAGCTACGGCGGCACGATGGACCTGGTGCAGGCGACGCTGCGCTCCGACAACACGGTCTACGCGCAGCTCGACATCGACCTCGGCCCGAAGAACGTCCGCGAGACGGCGGAGATGATGGGGATCACCACGCCGCTCGACGGGCTCCCCGCCGAGGGGCTCGGCGGCTTGCGCCTGGGCGTCTCCCCGCTCGAGATGGCGAACGCGTACGCGACCTTGGCGTCGTACGGAATCCACAACGAGCCGATCGCGATCACGAAGGTCGAGTTCCCCGACGGCAAGACCGAGGAGCTCGGCAAGCCGAAGCGTGAGCGCGTCTTCCCCGAGTGGGTTGCCTACGAGGCCACGAAGATCCTCGAGCAGAACGTGCTCGGCGGCACGGGCACGGCGGCGCAGATCGGCTGTGATGCCGCGGGCAAGACCGGCACGACCGACAACTTCAACGACGCCTGGTTCGTCGGCTACACGCCCCATCTCGCGGCGTCGGTCTGGGTCGGCTACCCGAACGCGCTCGTAGAGATGACCAGCGTTCACGGGATCAGCGTCGCGGGCGGCACGTTCCCGGCCCAGATCTGGAACTCGTTCATGTCCGTCGCGAAGGGAGCGGATTGCGACTCGTTCCGCCCGTCGGTGGACAGCCCCGAGTTCACGCCGTTCTACGGCGAGTACTCCTCGACCGGGACGAGCTCCGACACGACCTACGACTACGGCTACTCAACCGCGCCGGCACCGGCGCAGCCCGAGGACGACACGGGCGGCGAGGACTACGACCCGGACCTGTACGAATCGCCGCCGCAGGAGGCGCCGGGACGCCCGCGCCCGAGCCGGACGGCGGCGGCATAAGCCCACCGGGCAACGGACAGGGCAACGCAAACGGGCAGGGAAACGGCCAGCGGTCCGGGGTAGTCGTGATGGCGCCGCGCTCGCGGCGCTGGTCGCCCTCTGCCTCCTCTACGTCGCGCTCGCGGTCGTTCCGGCCGCCGATGGCTCGAACCTCGTCCTGGCCACGGCAGGCGGGTCGCCCGACTGGCTGCTCGGTCCCTTCCGGGTCTTGGGCGGCGACTGGACCGACGGGCCGCTGGGCGGGCCGCTCTTCTACTGCAGGCCTCTGGCTCGCCCTCGCGCTATGGGCGGTGGTCGTGGTCCGGGCCGGTGCGCTCAAGCGGAGCACCGTCATCGGTGCGCTCGTCGCCATGCACGTCGTGTTCCTGCTTGCGCCTCCGCTTCTCTCCCAGGACGTCTTCTCGTACATCGCCTACGCGCGGCTCGGCGTCGAGCACGACCTGAACCCGTACGAGCACGCGCCCGCCGACGCGCCCGGCGATGCCGTCTACCCGTACGCGGGCTCGAAGACGGCCACGTCCGCGTACGGCCCGCTCTTCACGCTGGCCACCTATCCACTCGCCGGGATTGGGGTGCCGACGGCGTTCTGGATCCTCAAGGTCGTCGCGGCACTTGCGTCGCTCGCGCTGGTGGCGGTCGTGTGGCGAACCGCCGAGCGGCTGGGCCGCGACCCGCGCGCGCCGGCCCTCTTCCTCGGGCTCAATCCGCTCACGCTCGTGCACGTCGTCGGCGGCGCCCACAACGAGGCGTACGTCGTCCTGTTCACGATGGCCGGCGTGTTCGCATGGGTCGCCGGCCGCGGCGCAGCCGCCGGTGCCGCGGCGACATTCGGAGCGGGCATCAAGGCGTCGGCAGGGCTCGTCGTGCCGTTCCTCGTCGCCGCCGGGCCGGCGCGGCGCGTGCTGGCGGGCGCGGCCGCCGGCGCGCTGGCGATCGTGGTTGCCGCCTACGCGGGCTTCGGAGCCGACGCGCTCGATGCGCTCGGCCTGCTCTCCGACAACCAGGAGCGCAGCTCGCGCTGGTCGTTCCCGTACAAGACGGCGCAGCTCCTGGGCGCCGTCCTCCCCGGGGACCGCCTCGACTACCGCGACGTTGTCCGCGCGGCGTACGCGATCGCGTTCGCGGCCGACCGCCGTCTGGCTGCTCGTGAAGACCTGGCGCGGCGCCGACCCGATCAGGATGGCCGGGTGGGCGACGCTGGCCCTGCTCGTCGCGTCGGCATGGCTCGTGCCGTGGTACGCGCTGTGGCTGCTTCCGCTGGCCGCGCTCGCCGCGGACCGCCGGCTCGAGCTGGCGACCGGCGCGCTGTGCGCGTGGATGCTGGTGATCGCCGTCCCGCTCTAGGGGACAGCCGTCGGCGTTCGAGTCGAGCCCGGCTCGGGCTCGGCCGGACAGGGATCGACGCCGTCGTCGATGCCGTCCCCGTCCGAATCGACGTTGTTGTCGTTCGGATCCTGAGCGTCGGGAGCCCATCGTTGTCATCGTCGAGTCGCAGGCATCGCCCTGCGCATCGCCGTCGAAGTTCGCCTGGTCGCCGTTCGACGTCGTCGGACAGTTGTCGCTGCCGTCGGCGCGCCGTCGTTGTCGTCGTCTCGTCGCAGCGTCGCCCGCGCCATCGCCGTCGAGTTCGCCTGATTCGAGTTCGCGACGCTGGGGCAGTTGTCGCTCGCATCCGCGACGCCGTCGCCGTCGGCATCCGGCGGCGGGGCGGCGGCGGGGTGGGTCGCGCCGGATGCGACGACCGTGAACGGCTCGCGCCCGTGGCGGTGAACGGCTGCGGCGCCGCGCCGTCGTAGGCGACCACCTCGGCGGTGTAGCTGCCCGACCCGAGCGCCTGCCCGACGGTGATCGCCGTCGGAGCGCCCGCCGGCACGTTCTGCGACCAGACGATCGCGCCGTTCGCGTCCCGCACGAGGACGACGTAGCCGGCGACACCGGAGGCGCTGTCGCTGGACGCGTTCCAGGTGATGTCCGGGGTGGTGTCGGTGGTCGCGCCGCTGGGTCCGGTCACCGCCGGGACCGTGGGAGCGTTCTGATCCACCCGCAGCGTCACCGTGGCCGGCCGGCTCTGGTTGCCGGCGGCATCGCGCGCGACGTACTGGAGCGAGTGCGTGCCCTCGCCATCGATGCGCGTGGAGCGGCCGCGCACGAATGGCCCGCCGTCCACCCGCGAGACCACGAGTGCAACGCCGGAGAAGTCGTCGAACACGCGGAAGTTCACGGTCAGCGGCCCGCGCTTCCAGCCGGAGTCGGCGGGAACCGGAGTGATCTCGGGGGGCGTCGTGTCGGGCGGCGTGCGACCCACGTTCAACGAGCAGAAGGCCTTGCCGCGCCGGCGCCCGCTCTTCATGTTGCGCGTGCGCACCACCCCGCGTTCCACTGTGCGCGACCCGCGCACCCACCGGTAGCGGACGATGCCGCTGTAGCTCTGGGCGCGGAGGTTCGAGAAGCGCTCCGACCGGCGGCCGCTTGCCCCCGGGCCGAGATCGATCTCGCGCTTGCGCCGCGAGCGGCCGAACAGCGGCGCTGCTTCGAAGCGAAGCCGCAGGTGCGCCCTCTGCACCGTACGCGCGGCTTCATCGGACGCCGGCTCGACCTGAGCCGCGATGGTCAGGCTCTCGCCCCCGCACGCGGTAATCGTGGCGACCACCTCGAACGGGTCGTCCGTGTCGGCGCCCATCGCCTGGGCGGGAAAAGCGCCGAAGGCGGCAACGGCCGTCACGACAGTCAGAAGGCTTGTTCGCGTGCACTGAGATCCGCATCGTTCTATCGGCCGCGCGCAAGCGCCGCGACCGCCGCAACCCACAACAACTCGACGACTGTCTGAAAGATTCGGAAGCCGACAGCGATCGCCGTTGCGACGGCGCCGGGCAGCACCGCGGCCAGGGCGACCGCAAGCGCGGCGTCGCGCGTGCCCAGCCCGCCCGGCGCGATGAAGGTCACGACAGCCGCGCAGAACGCGACGGGGTACGCCGCCGCCGCATACGCCAGGTCCTCCGCGTCCAGTGGATGCAGCGCGGCGGCGAAGCCCACGACGCCGATCCCCATCACCACCCAGGCGACCAGGTAGACAAGCGCCAGCTCCAGCACGCGCGCGAACGGTAGCGTCGCCGGAAGCGGCTGCCGGCCGAGCTTGCGCAAGGCGAAGTCGGCAACCGGTCGAAAAACGCGCGGATGAAGGACGACCAGCGCGAGCGGAACGACGACGAGGATCGCGTACCGCGCGGGCTGGTCGTCGAGCCGCGGCAAGTCGATCACGAAGTACGCGCCCACGAGCACGGCCGTCACGACCGCGAGGCCGGCCTCGTAGACGATGCTGGCCAGGCAGCCGCGCTTGCTGACGCCGTGCTTCTCCGCCATCACCACGCGCCCCACCACCATCAGCGCGTTCGTCGGGACGTACCGGGCGATCAGCGACTTGCCCCAGATGGCCCTCGCCGTGCGCGCGTCGAGGTCCTCGCCGAGGGACCTGAGGATCGCCCGCCAGGCCTCGCATTGGATCGCGTAGAAGAGCGCGACGCCGACCGCCGAGACGATCAGCCACGCCGGGCGGAACTCCCAGTCGTAGTCCGGCAGACGGCCCCACTGGGTGGCGATGAACGCGACGAGGAAGATCGCGACGAGAACGACGATGCCGACCTCGAGCCCACGCCGCAGCCGCGGCCGTCCCTCGCCGATGCTCCCCAGCCCGGCCGCCGTCGACCCCGCGCGCTCGAGCAGCGTCTGCGAGGGCTCTTGCCGCATCTGTTCAGACTGTACCTGTGGGCGAATGGGACCTGATCGCCTCGTTCGAAGCACTTCTCGAGCCGCGTGGCGAACGCCTCGTTCGCGGTCCCGGGCGACGATGCGTCGGTCGTGCGGGCGCGCGGCTTCGCCGTGACCTCGATCGACGCGATCACCGAGGGCACCCACTTCTCGCTCGACACGCATTCGCCCGCCGACGTCGGTCACAAGGCGCTCGCCACCGCGCTGTCGGACCTCGCCGCGATGGGCGCCGAGGCGGGCGAGGCGCACGTGGCGCTCGCGCTGCCGCGCGGCTTCGACGCCGGCTCCGCGCGGTCGCTCGTCGCGGCGATGGAGGATCTGGCCGGACGGCACGGAGTCACCATCGCGGGCGGTGACGTGATCAGCTCGGACTGCCTGACGGTCACGGTCTCCGTTACCGGATGGGCCGACGACGAGGGCGCACTCGTCGGCCGCGACGGCGCGCGTCCCGGCGACGAGGTCTGGGTCACCGGCGAGTTCGGCGGCTCGGCCGCGGGACTCCTCCTGCTGGACGGAGCGGCGCCCGTTCCGGAGGCCCCCGACCTGGTCGCGCGCCACCGCCGGCCAGAGCCGCGGCTCGCAGCCGGCACAGCGCTCGCCCGCGCCGGCGCGAGCGCGATGATCGACGTGAGCGACGGGCTCGCCGCGGACGCGCGGCACATTGCCGACGCGCAGCGGGTGCATGCTCGAGATCGAGCTCGACCGACTTCCGCTAGCGCCCGGCGTCGACGCCGTCGCGAGCAAGGCCGGGCTCGATCCGATCGAGTTCGCCGGCGCGTCGGGTGACGACTACGAGTTGCTCGTCACAGCGCCCGAGACGGCGCGCTCCGATCTGGAAGGGGCGGCGCAGGAAGCCGGCGTGCCGCTTACGTGCCTAGGCCGCGCTCAGGCTGGGGCCGGGATCGTCATCCGGGCCGGCGGGCGGAGGCTCGAGCTGCGGGGGTACGAGCATCAGTAGGCCGCGTCCGCGGCGGCGCAGCATCGCCTCCGCCACGCGCACGGGCTCGATTACGTATTCGCCGCGCGCAACCTGCGCCGCGAGGTCGTTCTCCCGCTTCACTGCGGACAAGATCGGGCGACATCGCACCGCCCCGGAGCGGCAAGGCTCAGGTTCGTACTGATGTCCAGGCGAGCTGCTCCGCGCGCCGGAACCGCGCGAAGATCACGATCCGCTCCGCAGCGCTGTACTTCGGATGGCAGGCGGTCAGCACGAGCCTGTCGTAGCCGACGCGCCGCGTGACGTACGTGGCGCTCGGATCGACGATCTGCGACTTCTCGACGCGGTAGACGAAGCGGCCGTAGGGCATCTCGACGACGATCTCGTCGAGCTTCTCGAGCTTGTCGAGATCCCTGAACGGCGCGCCGTACGTGGTTCGATGCCCCGCTATCGCAACCGTGCCGCGGATGCCGGGCAGCGGCGTCTCCGGGTAATGGCCTGGCCCCTTGCGGAGGGAACCGCCGTCCGTCCCCTCGACGATCACCTTGTTGACGTCGATCTCGGGAATCCGGATGCGTCCGACCGGATCGCCGGCGTCCGTGCGCCGCTTGAGCGCGCGCGCCAGAAATGCGGTGCGGTCGGCGTCGAGCGGGAGCCGGTCGAGCGCCGCGACGCTCGGCGGGCGCCAGGTCCGGGTCGCTCAGCTTCTCGAGGTCGTCGGCGAGGGCGTCCTGGCGCCACTGCGGCGTAGAGAGCCGACACCGGCTCCTGCCACACGAGCGTCAGGCCGACGTCGGCGAGGAGCATCAGCCCGGCGAGGATCAGGATCGTCGAGAGCTGCCTGACGAGCGTCCGCACCACTCCCCCGCACCTTAAACCTCAGCGTGGAGTCTGCCGACATCGCGAAGGATGCGCGATCCAGACCGCACGCCACCCGTACCCCAGCTTGAGCCGGCCCAGCAGACGCCCGTCGCTCCGGCTCCCGCACGCCCGCGCGGCCTTCGGCTCAAGCATTTCCTCGACCGCGCCGGCGCAGCGGTCGCGCTCGTGCTCGCGCTGCCGCTTCTCATCGTGGCCGCCGTCGCGGCCAAGCTGAGCTCGTCGGAGTCGGTGTTGGTGCGCGAGCGCCGCATCGCACGCGACGGGCGGTCGTTCCGAGATGCTCAGCTTCGGCGGTCCCGACTTCCTGCGTCGCTGGTCGCATCGACCAGCTTCCTCAGCTCGTGAACGTGCTGAAGGGCGAGATGAGCTTCGTGGGCCCGCGTCCGGAACGTCCCGAGTTCGTCGAGCTGTTCGGCGGGAACCTTCGCCGCCACGACCAGCCGCGGCGTGTCCGTCCGGGCATCACGGGGTGGTCGCAGCTCAACGAGCTTTCCGGTGTCGCCTCCGCTGGCCGAGCGCGTCCGGTGGGACGACTGGTACGTCGAGAACTGGTCGCTGCGGCTCGACCTGAAGATCGCGTGGATGACGGTCCGCGACGTGTACAGCGGCGTCGGCGCTATCGACGACTGAGCGTCGAGGGCGTGCCGCCGAGCGAACCCGGCCCGGCATAGCCGCCCGGGCCGCGAACGCGCGGCGCCTCCGGCTCCAGGGGCTCCGGAGCCCCGACGCGAGCGGCGATCACCGTCCACGCTGACGGCCGTGATCGCAGCCAGCAGGCACGCCAGGAGCGTCGTCACAGGGCTGACGGCGTGCCCGGTCACGAGCACCCACAGGTACCAGAGCCCGTCGAGCGGATTCAGGTCGAGCCTGTCGAGATAGACCACCGCCGCGACCAGCGGAGGGATGACGCCCGCAACCACCACGGCCACCGCACCGCGTCGGCTGAGCCGGATGCCGGACAGCATCGCGAGCATCCACAGATGCACCGCCGGCAGAAGCACGAGCGCGGCGAAGGGGTTGAGCAGCCACACGGCGAGAGCGGTCACCACGAGCGCGAGCGCCGTCACCGTTGCGGCGCCTCCCGATTCGGCGGCCCGGCCGAGGCGCCTCAGCCGCGGGCGCACGAGGAGCCAGACGAGCAGCGCCGTCGCGGCGCACGCGCCCAGCGCGGCGGCCGCCGAGCCGTCCAGCGGATGCACCCCGGGCGCGCTCGGCGCCGCTCCGGCGTCGGGCGCCTGATCGAGCAGCACGAGCAGCTCCGCCATCCCGAACGCGGCGAGGAAGGGCAGCGACCAGAGCGCGATCGTCCGCCACCAGCCCGGCGCCTCCTCGCGCCGGCGACGGGCGCGCGCGTACGCGTCGATCGACGCGACGAGCGCCGGCAGCAGCAGCGTCGCGGCGAGGAGGGTGAGCACCCAGCCGGGAAGCACCTTGCGGTTGATCAACGAGGTATGAGTCCGGGCCGTGCTCGGGCGGCTCGGCCGACGAGTCGAGCGCACTGACCAGCCGCAGCGTCGCGCGGCCGAGCTGGCCGAGACGGTCGGCGCTCACGTCCTCGAGCCCGCGCTGGTCCTCCGGGGGCGGCAGCTCGCCGCTGCCCGAGATCCGGATCGCCTCGATGCCCTCCGCGAGCAGCGGGCCCTGCGCGCCGAGGCCGAGCGGGTACGCCAGCCGGACGAACTGGCCGAGCGTCCCTTCCTCGGACGGCTCTTCGCCGAGCTCCTCGCGCACGGACGCGGCCGCCGTCCGCTGCAGGCCGATGCTGCCGCGGCGGTCGTCGTTGGACCAAGCGGTGAGGACCGGCCCGCGCGCCGAGCTCGCGCCGAGGTGCGACAGCACGATCACCGCCTCGATCCGGTCGCGATCCTCCGCCTTGCGGGCGAACCTGCGCGCACCGGCGTCGCCCATCGTGCTCCCGTCAACCGACGCCAGCACGAGCGTCTTCTTCGACGGCCGCCCCTTGATCACGCGCGCGAGCTCGAGCAGCGCGGCTGTATCGGCGGCGCTGCCGGTGGCGTCCGGCACGGACAGCGTGTCGCGCGCAGCCATGATCACGATCTGGTCCCGGCTCTCCCCCGGCCTCCGCGCCACGACGTTCACGAGCCGCTCGCCGTTCTCGCTCCACGAATCCACGACCGTCTGGAAGCCCTCGCCCTCGAGCGCCCGGAAGCGCTCGGCGAGGTCGCGCGCCGCCAGCTCGCTGGCCAGACGCCCGGGACGCCGGTCGGGGCGCTCCCTGACGATCTGGCGGAGCTCGCGATGAGCCACGTCGCCGTCGAAGAGGACGTCGGCGGCCAGGCCCTGCGGCACCGGCCTCGGGCGGTTCTCGAGCGAGAACATCACGAGCACCACCGCCAGCACGGCGGGAATGAAGGCGGCGCGGTAGATACGGGGCTCGATCACCGGGCCAACCTACAATTTAAGTGCCAAGCGCCCTTTTCAAGAGCGGCGTGGGTTACCCATATGGAGATGGCCGCGACAAGACCGCGCATCCTGCTCGTCGACGACGAACCGTCCGTGGTCAAGATGCTCGTGGCTCACCTCGAGAAGGAGTTCCAGGTCGTGCCCGCCTTCGACGGCGAGGAGGCGCTCGAGCGCTTCCAGCACGCGGAGTTCGACCTGATCCTGCTCGACCTGATGCTGCCGAAGAAGAACGGGCTCGATGTCTGCCGTGAGCTGCGCGAGTCGAGCAGCGTCCCGATCATCATGCTCACCGCGAAGGCCGACGAGGCGGACAAGATCTACGGCCTCGAGCTCGGCGCGGACGACTACATCACGAAGCCCTTCTCCCCGCTCGAGCTCCGAAGCCGAATCCGCGCGCTGCTCCGCCGTACCGGCGGCCGCAGCCAACGCGTGATCGACGCCGGCGAGCTCCACATGGACAGCTCGAAGCGCACGGTCACCAAGAACGGCGACGCCGATCCGGCTGACGAAGGTCGAGTTCGAGATCCTCTTCTGCCTCGCCGAGACCCCGGGGCAGGTATTCCGGCGCGAGGAGCTCCTCGAACACCTCTGGGACAGCTCCGCCTATCGCGACCTCCGCACGATCGACGTGCACATCCGCCACCTCAGGGAGAAGATCGAGACCGATCCACGCGAGCCGGAGTACCTGCTCACCGATCGCGGTGTCGGCTACCACTTCCGCGAAGAATGAACCGACCGCGGCTCCGGTCGCTCCGCAACAAGCTGGCGCTCCTGTTCTTCGGGATCGTCGCCCTGGCGTTCGGGCTCGTCTTCTTCCTTGTCGTTCCCCAGCTTCAGTCGAGCCTGGAGGACCAGCAGCTCGACGACCTCGAGCGCGCGTCCCGCGCGACGGTGGCACAGCTCGAGCAGGCACAGGAGCGGGCGATCCCGGCGGCGGAGCTGGACGAGCTCGTGCGCGCGGTCTCGGACGCGGCCGGCGCCCAGGTGACTCTGCTCGGCGTGCAGGAGGGCGACGACGTCCTCTTCTATCCGATCTCCGACTCGAAGGCGCAGCGGCTCCAGGAGCTGCCCGAGGAAGCCGCGGCCGACGCGTTCGAGACCCGCAGGCCGGTGCGTATGACGTTGGACTTCGCGGGCATCGAGTCCGCGCAGGTGGCGCGCACGCTGCCGGGCCTGCGCCCGTGGATCGCGGTCTACACGCGAAGCCTCGACGACGTCACGGACACGGTCGACCTGATCCGGCGGCGCGTCCTCGCCGCCGGCGCGCTCGCCCTGCTGATCGCCCTTGCCGGCGGCTACCTCGTCGCCGGGCGGCTCGCGCGCCGCGTACAGCGGCTCGAGCACGCCGCAGAGGAAGTCGCGGCCGGGCGATTCGTCCCGCCGCTGCCGATCGACTCCGAGGACGAGCTCGGCCAGCTCACGCGCGCGTTCAACGAGATGGAGAAGAAGCTCGAGCGGGTGGACCGCGCGCGGAGCGAGTTCATCGCGAACGCGTCGCACGAGCTGCGCACGCCGATCTTCTCGCTCGGCGGCTTCGTCGAGCTCCTGCGCGACGAGGATCTCGACGCGGCGACGCGCGCCGAGTTCCTGCAGGCGATCGCCGAGCAGGTCGACCGGCTCCAGAAGCTGGCCACGGACCTGCTCGACCTCTCGCGTCTTGACGCGGGCTCGCTCGACCTCACCGCCGAGCACGTCGACCTGGCGGAGCTGGCCGAATCGATCTCGCGCGAGTTCGGACCGGCGCTCGACCAGCACGGATCGGAACTGGCGGTCGAGATCGAGGCCGGCCACGTGGAGGCCGTCTGCGATCCTGACCGGGTTGCCCAGATCATGCGCATCCTGCTCGACAACGCACTTCGCCACACGCCGCCCGGCACCGACGTCGAGATCAGTGCAGGACGCGAGAACGGGCGCGCGCAGCTCGCCGTGGCGGACACCGGCCCAGGCCTCGAGGAGCACACCCAGTTGCACGCCTTCGAGCGGTTCTTCACGGCGGACGGCGCAAGCGGCTCCGGCCTCGGGCTCGCCATCGCCAAGGAGCTTGCGGAGCGCATGGACGGCGACATCACCATGACGTCGCGGCCCGGCCACACGGTCTTCCGCCTGGATCTGCCGGTGAGCGAGGAGTGAGAGCGCACCTCGCGGGGGCGCTCTGCGCATTTGCGCTTGTGGGCGCGGGCTGCGCGATCGGCGACGACGAGGAGGACCAGCCCGCGAGCTCGGACTCACCCGAGCGCGTCGAGACAACGCGCGTCCAGGTCGTCGAGGGCATCGGCAAGGAGGGCGGCTTCGACCCGCGCGAGATCTACGACCGGCTCGCGCCGGGAGTCGTGACGGTCATCTCACTGTTCGGCGACGAGGACACGCCGCTCGGCAACCAGAACGGCGGCCTGGGGTCCGGCTTCGTGCTGGACGGCGACGGCTACATCGCCACGAACACGCATGTCGTGACGAACGGGCAGAGCCTCGACCGCGCGCGGCAGGTGTACGTGGACTTCGCCGACGGCAACCGCGTGCCGGCGCGGATCGCGGGCGTCGACCCGAACGCGGACGTCGCGCTGCTGAAGATCGACCCCAAGGGGCTGTCGCTCACGCCGCTCGAGCTCGGGGAGGAGCAGGGCCTCCAGGTCGGCGATCCCGTCGCGGCGATCGGCAGCCCGTTCGGCGAGGAGCAGTCGCTGTCGATCGGGGTGATCTCGGCGCTCGACCGCAACATCGCGTCGCTCACGGACTTCGGCATCGGCGACGCGATCCAGACGGACGCCGCGATCAACCGCGGCAACTCAGGCGGGCCGCTGCTCGATGCACAGGGGCGCGTGATCGGGATCAACGCGCAGATCAGGACGGAGACCGGCGAGGGCGCAGGAGTCGGCTTCGCGATTCCGGTCGACACCGTGAAGCGCTCTCTCGATTCGCTGCGCGACGACGGCGAGGCGGAGTACGGGTACCTCGGGTGTCTCGACGCAGGCGCTCTACCCGCAGCTCGCCGACCGCCTCGGGATCGACGTCGACGCGGGCGCGCTCGTGTCCGAGGTCGTGGAGGACAGCCCCGCGGACGAGGCCGGCCTGAGCGCCGGCGACCGCCGGATCGAGTTCCAGGGACAGACCGACATCGCCGTGGACGGCGACGTGATCGTCGAGGTGAACGGCCAAGAGCTCACAGCGCACCGCCGACCTCGCGGACGTGGTCAGCCTGCTCGAGCCTGGCGAAGAGGTGACGCTCGGCGTCCTGAGGGACGGCGACAAGCGGACGGTCGAGGTCGAGCTCGGCGAGCGGCCGCGGCGACTCGCTCAGGAGTGATGCTCGAACTGGTGCGCGAGCTCGCGCTCGCGCTGCGGGAGCGGGTGCTGCCCCTGCTCGGCGCTCACGCGCAGCGCGCGCACGCGGGCGCGTCCGAGGGCGGCGACGTGACGTTCGCGATCGACGCCGCGGCGGAGGAGCTCCTCGAGCGGTTCGTGACCGAGCGCGCGCCCGGCGTTGCCTTCTACTCAGAGGACCGCGGGCCTCGTCGGCGCGGATGGCGCCCACAGCGTGCTCGTGGTCGACCCCATCGACGGCACGCGCCCTGCGCTGGCGGGACTCGAGTCATGCTGCGTCTCGATCGCGGCGGCCCCGCTCGACGGCGAGCCGCGCTTCCGCGATGTTTCGCACGGCTGCGTGGTGGAGATCAAGACCGGCCGTGTCTTCCTCACAGGCGAGCTCGAGCCACAGCTGTCCCCGAACGAGCGGATCGACCGGATGTTCTGGGCATTCGGCTTCCGCGGCCGGCCCGCGCGCGAGCTGACCGAGGTGCTCGCCGACCTGATCGACGCGTCCTCGGTGGGCGGCGCCGTGTTCGACCTCGGCTCGTCGGCTTTCAACATGACGCGCGTGATCACGGGGCAGCTCGACGCGGTGATCGAGCCGAGCACGCTGATCTACGAGGAGATCCAAGACCTCCGGCAGGAGTTCGAGCGGATCGGCGGCGGTGCCGTGCTGACGAACCCGCCGTACGACCTCGCCGGGAGCTGGGCGTTGCTGCGGGAGGCCGGCGCCGTGGTGACCGACGCGCGCGGCGAGTCGCTCGACGACAAGCCGCTGCTCGGATCGGGCGCCGAGCACCAAACGTCGTACGTGGCTTCGGCGAACCAGGTGCTGCACGAGGCGATCCTCGAGCAGGTTGGCGCGGGGATCGAGCGGCTGCGGGCGGCCCGGGAGTAGGCTTCCGCCGCGGTGACCGAGGCTTCAGCACGCAGCGTCTCATTGGCGATCCCTCCCAAGCCTGACTACATCGTCCTGGCACGTCTCGCGCTGTCGGCAATCTGCCGCCTGACGCCGCTCCAGCCCGACGACGTCGCCGACCTGAAGCTCGCCGTCAGCGAGGTGGCTACCGAGCGGCTGTCGGGCGCATCCGGGGAGTCGGTTCGACTCCTCTTCGAGCTCGAGGACGACCGGATCGTCGTCGACCTCCAGGCGGACGCAGCGCCGGCGGGCAGCGAGGACGCCCTGAGCAGGGCGATCGTGGAGGCGACCGTGGACGAGGTGACGTACGAGAAATCCTCGGTCCGCCTGGTGAAGCGGCTGCCCGATAGCCCGAGCGAGCCAGAGGCGTAGGAGGCCGCAGGGGCGTGCTTCAGCCGGTCGGGGTCGGTCACAAGTCGCTTGCCGACTACACGCACCTCGCAGGCCGCCCGCTGATCGAGGAGATCCGCGAGATGGCGGAGGAGCTGCGCGGGCTGAAGGTGCTGCACCTGTCGGCGACCGCGTTCGGGGGCGGGGTGTCGGAGATCCTCTACACGCTCGTGCCGCTCATGCGCGACGTCGGGCTCGACGCCGACTGGCAGATCATCTTCGGGCGCGAGGAGTTCTTCAACGCGACGAAGCTGATGCACAACGCGCTGCAGGGGAACCCGCAGGACCTGTCCTCGGAGGAATGGGACACCTGGGAGCGCTACAACGAGATGAACGCGAAGCAGCTGGCAGGCGGGCTGGGACGTGATCATCGTCCACGACCCGCAGCCCGCCGGCGTGCACCAGCACGTCCCCGAGAAGGCGGACAGCTGGGTGTGGCGCTGCCACATCGACCTCTCGACGCCGAACCCCGGGACGATCGCGCGCCTCGTCCCGCTCGTCCAGGAGCACGACGCGTTCCTGTTCCACATGGACCAGTACGTGCCGGCCGGGCTGAACGGCAAGCGCCCGCCGTACATCGTCCCGCCGGCGATCGATCCCCTCTCGCCGAAGAACATGGCGCTCTCGCCCGAGGACGCCGCGTTCGTCTGCGACCAGTTCGGCATCGACGTGGACCGCCCGCTCATCTGCCAGGTGTCGCGCTTCGACCCCTGGAAGGACCCGATCGGCGTGATCGACGCCTACCGGGCCGTCACTGCCGAGATGCCGGACGTCCAGCTCGCGCTGATCGGCTCGATGGCGACCGACGACCCCGAGGGCTGGGACTTCTTCAACTCCACGATGGAGCACGCACAGGGCGATCCCGACATCAAGATCCTCAACAACCTGAACAACGTCGGCGCCATCGAGGTGAACGCGTTCCAGTCGCAGGCGGACGTGGTGATCCAGAAGTCGACGCGCGAGGGGTTCGGCCTGACGGTCTCCGAAGCCCTCTGGAAGGCGCGGCCGTTCATCGGCGGCGACGTGGGCGGGATCCCGCTCCAGGTGACGGAGGGCGAGACCGGCTTCCTCGTGTCCTCTCCCGAGCAGTGCGCTGAGCGCGCGCTGGACTACCTGCGGGACCCGGAGCTCGGCCGGCGCCTCGGCCGGGCGGGCAAGGAGCACGTGCGCTCGCACTTCCTCACGCCCCGGCTCCTGCGGGACTGGCTGCGTATCTTCAAAGACCTGTCATGACTGAAGAACGCCCGCTCGTCCTCGTCTCGAACCGCGGCCCCGCGATCTTCGAGCGAGACGAGTCAGGCGAGCTCACGGTGAGCCGCGGCGGCGGAGGGCTCGTCACCGCGCTGACCGGCCTTGTGGAGCACCGCGAGGCGGTGTGGGTGGCGTCTGCGATGGGCCCCGCGGACGTCGAGGCGAGCCGCTCACACGGCGGCGGGTCGTTCGACTGCCAGGTGGACGACACGACGTACCGAATCCGCCTGGTCGAGAGCGACGCGGTCGCCTACGACCAGTTCTACAACGTCGTGGCGAACCCGATGCTGTGGTTCATCCAGCACTACCTGTGGGACCTCTCGAACGCCCCGGACGTGCGCCGGGAGGAGGTGGAGGCTTACGAGAACGGCTACTGCGTGGTGAACGCGGACCTCGCGAACGCCGTGCTCGAGGAGGTCGGTGACGGTGAGGCCGTCGTGATGCTGCACGACTACCACCTGTACACGGCGCCGCGGGTGATCCGCCAGAAGCGGCCCGACCTGTTCCTTCATCACTTCATTCACATTCCGTGGACTCAGCCAGATGCGTGGCGAGTGCTGCCGCGCGACATGCGCGAGGACATTTTCGAGGGGCTCCTGTCGAACGACATCGTCGGCTTCCACACGCGCGCCTACCGGCGCAACTTCCTCCTCTGCTGCCGCGAGCTGTTCGACCTGCCGGTGGACGAGGAGACGGGCGTAGTGCACTACGAGGATCGCGAGGTGTGGGTCCGCGCCTATCCGCTCCCGATCTCCGCGGACAGCTTCATGCGCAAGGCCCAGCGGAAGGAGGTGCATGACTACGAGAACGAGATCCTGCGCCGTCGCCGGGACCACCTGATCCTGCGCGTGGACCGCGCCGACCTCTCGAAGAACGTGCTGCGCGGGTTCACGGCGTTCGACCTGTTCCTGGAGCAACACCCGGAGTTCCGCGAGCGCGTCACGTTCATCGCCCAGCTGATGCCCTCACGGCAGGACGTGCCGGAGTATGCGGAGTACCTCGAGAGGATCGAGGCGCTGGTCGCGGTCGTGAACCACCGGCACGGGACCACCGACTGGATGCCGATCGACCTGCGGATCGAGGAGAACCTCGACCAGGCGATCGCCTACTACAAGCACTACGACCTGCTGATCGTCAACGCGATGTTCGACGGCATGAACCTCGTGGCAAAGGAGGGCCCGCTCGTCAACGAGCGCCACGGCGTGTCGCTCCTGTCGGAGAACACCGGCGCGCACGAGGAGCTGGGCGAGTTCTCGCTGTCGGTCAACCCGTTCGACGTCCAGGAGCAGGCCGACGCGATGCACCGCGCGCTGACGATGTCCGCCGAGGAGCGCTCGTGGCGCGCGGAGGGCCTGAAGAAGATCGTGACCCAGCGCCACCCC
The DNA here is from genome assembly GCA_963839405.1 of uncultured Thermoleophilaceae bacterium. GTDB lineage: Bacteria > Actinomycetota > Thermoleophilia > Solirubrobacterales > Thermoleophilaceae > DASPHG01. Next base: position 108,535 of record CAWIUV010000003.1, on the reverse strand, counting down.
GGCGATTGGGTGGACGACCAGGTCGCCGATATCGAGGCGAAGTCAGCCGGCGCCCACCCCGTGGCGCCACACCTAGCGGCTCGCACGTATCCCTGGAGTGACCTTCTTCGACGGCCCGTTCGGGACCGTGTACTCGTTCTACATGGAGCGCGAGTGGCTGGCTCGGCCGATCTCGCGCTGCGATCTGGGCGGGCGACGTGCGCCCCCTGTACGCGAGCTTCGACGCGCTCGCCGACGTGCCTGACGGGGGCGTCGTCGTGGACGCGCCCTGCGGCTCGGGGATCGCGCTGCGCGGCCTTCCGCCCGAGAAGAATGTGCGCTACCTGGCGGTGGACATCTCGCGCCGGATGCTCGAGCGGACAGCGGCGCGCGGCTACCGCCAGGTCGAGTGCGTCCAGGCCGACGCCACGGCGCTGCCGGTCGAGAACACAAGTGCGGATCTGTTCCTGTCGAACTTCGGCCTCCACTGCTTCGCCGACCCGCGCGCAGCGATCGAGGAGATCGCGCGCGTGCTGCGCCCGGGCGGGCGCCTCGTGGGCAGCGCGGTCGTGCCGACGGCCGGCCGTGCACGACTCATGATCCGGCCGAACTGCGGCGGCTTCGGCCCGATGGCGACGGTGAAAGAGCTCTCGGAGTGGATGAGCGCCGCCGGCCTCGACGTGACGATCGACCGCCGCGGCGCCTTCGCCTACTTCAGCGGACAACTGTGCACTTCGGGCCCCTATAGGGACCCCAACCGCACACTTCTCACCGATCGAAGCTGAATTCGCGCGCGGCTTCGGGGATGCGGAGCCTGCGGCCGGAGCCGCCGGCGGGTGCGAGCGGACGGCCGCGCGCGACCGACGGCAACGGCAGCAACCGCCTCCCCACCCAGCCTTGCCGTTGTCCGTCGCCGCGGCGGACGCGGCCGCCGCCTGCGCTGATCGCGCGGCGGCCGAGGCCCGGCGGGACGAGGGCGCGCTCGAGGCGGCGCGGGAGGTGGCCCGGCGGTCTCCACGGGCTCCCCCGGCAGCGCATCCAGCGGGATCACCTCCGGCTCCTCCCCGCACCCGCTCGGCCATCCGAACGCGATCACCCCCGCGACGCCAAGCACCCCGAACAGCCTCGCGACGTTCCCCCACCGCACCCTCGACACGCCCCGAGAAAGCGCTGCTGCGGCCCGGCTCGCCCCCTCACCGTTGCTATCGTGGCGCGCCGCTCATGCGTCTTTACGACCTCATGCTCATGCTGGACCCGAACGTGCCCGACGACCGGCACCGGGAGATCCTCGGGAACGTCAACTCGGCGATCGAGGGCAAGGGCAACCTGGTCGGCCAGCACGACTGGGGCATGCGCCGGATGGCGTTCGAGATCGACCACCGCGGGGAGGCCGCCTACCACCTCTTCCAGTTCGAGGCCGAGAACGAGCTGCTCGAGCAGCTCAACAACACGCTGAAGATCACGGACGGCGTGCTGCGGCATCGGATCATCAAGGTCAAGCCCGGCACCCCGCCGCCCCCGACCCCGCGCCCTGAGGCGCCGCGCGCTGCGCGCGAGCCTGAGGACGCGGGCGGCGCCGTCGCCGCCCGGGCCGCGGCGGACGCCCCACCGCCCGCCCCAGCCGCCGAGCCCGCCCCCGCCGACGAGGCGGGCCAGAGCAGCCTGAAGAGGCCTGACGACGTCTATCCCGCTCTCTCGGCCGATTTCAGGGGGCGAGAACGTGCACCGCGTCAGGTTCTATCTCTAGTCTCGACCTACTACTCGAGGAGAACCAAAGGAGCCTGCTCATGGCAGCCACGAACATCAACCGCGTAGTCCTCACGGGGAACCTGACCCGCGACCCCGAGCTCCGCACCACCCCGAGCGGCACGTCGGTCTGCGGCCTGCGCATCGCCTGCAACACGCGCCGGAAGGACGCCTCCGGGCAGTGGGTCGACAAGCCCAACTACTTCGACGTGACGGTCTGGGGCGCACAGGGCGAGAACTGCGCCCAGTACCTCTCGAAGGGACGTCCCGTGGCGGTCGACGGCCGGCTCGAGTGGCGCGAGTGGGAGGACCAGCAGGGCAACAAGCGCCAGGCGGTCGATATCATTGCCGATTCCGTTCAGTTCCTGGGTTCGCCCGCCGGCGACGGGAATGGCAACGGAGGCCGGTTCACTCCGCAGAGCGACGTCCCCGCCGACACGGCGGACTTCAAGGCGGCGCCCGTGGGATCCGGTCAGTCGGACGACGACATCCCCTTCTAGGGACAGCAAACAGGTAGGAGCTTTTTCGCGTGGCAAAGCAGCGTGGTGGACCGCGGCCCAGTGCCCGGCGCCGTGACGGCAAGAAGGGCCCCGGCTTCGGTGGCCGGCGCAAGTCCTGCCCGTTCTGCCGCGACAAGATCGACGTCGTGGACTACAAGGACTTCGGCACGCTGCGCCGCGCGATGAGCGAGAAGGGCAAGATGCGCTCGGCGCGGATCACGGGCTGCTGCAGGCGCCACCAGCGCCAGCTCGCGATCGCGGTCAAGCGCGCCCGCGAGGTCGGGCTCCTGCCCTACGTCTCAGACAGGTAGCGATGGCGCAGGCGATTCTGCTGAAGCCGGTCGAGACGCTGGGCGAGCCCGGTGAGATCGTGGACGTCTCCCCCGGGTACCTGCGCAACTACCTCGTGCCGCGCAAGCTGGCCCAGCCGGCGACCTCGGCGGCCGTGGCGGATGCCCAGCGGCGCCAGGAAGCAGCCGAGCGCGCCGTGCGCGAGGCTGCCGAGAAGGCGGCGGAGAACGCAGAGATCCTCGGCAAGACGGTGCTGACGCTGCGCCAGGCAGCCGGCGCCGACGGCCGCCTGTTCGGCTCGGTGACGTCGCAGGACATCGTCGACGCGATCAAGCAGGCACGCGGGCTGAAGATCGACAAGCGCCGCGTCCACCTCGACGAGCCGATCAAGAGCGCGGGCACGCACATGGTCACCGTCGAAGTCCACGACGGCGTCACCACGCAGATCAAGACCATCGTCACCCCGGGCTGACGCCCTAGGCGCTGTGGCTGTCTCCGTTCCATCGGAAGCCGCAGGCAGCGTCCCGCCGCACAACCTCGAGGCGGAGACATCGGTCCTCGGCGCGATCCTGCTTGCCGAGCAGGCTCTCGACGGCGTCCTCATCGACGTCAAGCTGAGCCCGGAGGATTTCTACCGCGAGCGCCACCGCCTGGTCTTCCGGGCGATGCTGCGGCTCAAGGAGAAGACCGTCCCGGAGCCGGTCGACGCTCTCACGGTCTCCGAGGAGCTCACGCGCTCGGGCGAGCTGGAGGAGGCCGGCGGCACCGCGTACGTGCACTCGCTCCCCAACCTCGTCCCGGCGGCCGGCAACGCCAGGCACTACGCGAAGATCGTCAAGGAGCACGCGCTCCTGCGGCGCCTCCTCGACACGACGCGCGAGATCCAGGAGAAGGCGCTCGCGGTCAAGGGCGAGCCCAGCGAGCTCGTCGAGCAGGCAGAGCAGGCGATGTACAAGATCGCCCACGACGAGCACGCCAGCGAGATCCGCTCGATCGCCGCGGTCCTCCACGACGAGCTCGACAAGCTCGAGCAGATCTCGCGCGAGGGTGTCGCCCTGCTCGGCACGCCGTCCGGCTTCCGGGACATCGACGACATCACGGGTGGCTTCCAGGGCGGCAACCTGATCGTGCTTGCGGCGCGTCCGGCGATGGGGAAGAGCGCGCTGGTGGTGAACATCGCCGAGAACGCCGCGGTCGATCACAACAAGGCGGTTGCGCTGTTCTCGCTGGAGATGTCCGAGACGGAGCTCGCGCAGCGCTTCATCGCGTCGCAGGCGAAGCTCGACGGCGACGAGCTGCGCAAGGGCCGCGTCAAGCCGGACCGCTGGCCGAAGGTGATCCGCGCCACCGAGCAGCTGTCGCGAGCGCAGCTGTTCGTGGACGACTCGAGCGACCTGGGCGTGATGGAGCTGCGCGCAAAATGCCGTCGCCTCCACAGCCGGCACGAACTCGGGCTCATCATCGTGGACTACCTGCAGCTCATGCGCCCCGAGGACACCAGTGTCGGGCGCGTCGAGCAGATCGGGCACATGAGCCGCGGTCTCAAGATCCTGGCGCGCGAGCTGCACGTGCCCGTCATCGCGGTCTCGCAGCTCTCCCGCGCGGTCGAGTCGCGCCCGGACAAGCGCCCGCTGCTGTCCGACCTGCGCGAGTCCGGCTCGATCGAGCAGGACGCCGACGTCGTCATGTTCATCTACCGCGACGAGTACTACAACGACGACACCGAGGCCCCGGGCGAGGCCGAGATCATCGTTTCCAAGCACCGCAACGGCCCGGTCGGCAAGGCGAACCTGGCGTTCATGGCCCGCTATCCGAAGTTCGCGAACCTATGGCGCGACCATGGCGGCGACGTGCCTGCGCCGCCGGGCGCGAACGGGGCGGGATAGCCATGCCCGGCGTCGTCGTCGTCGGGGCCCAGTGGGGGGACGAGGGGAAGGGAAAGGTCACCGACCTCCTCGCCGAGCGGGCCGACGTGGTCATCCGCTTCCAGGGCGGCAACAACGCCGGCCACACGATCGTCCGCGACGACGAGGTGTTCAAGTTCCACCTCATCCCGTCCGGGATCCTCTACCCCGGCAAGCTCTCGGTGATCGGCAACGGCGTCGTGGTCGACCCGCGCGTGCTGCTCGAGGAGCTCGAGGGGCTGCGCAGGCGCGGGATCTCGTCGCGCGGGCTGCGGATCTCGGCCAACGCGCACCTGATCATGCCCTACCACCTGCTGCTCGACCAGGGCAGCGAGGCACGGCTCGGCAAGCTCCAGATCGGCACGACACGGCGCGGGATCGGCCCCGCGTACGAGGACAAGGCAGCGCGGCTCGGGATCCGCGTGCAGGACCTGCTCGACGAGAAGATCCTCCGCAAGAAGATCGCCGCGGCGATGGAGCCGAAGCGGCAGCTCCTGCGCCCGTGGGCGAAGGACCCCCAGCTCGACCTGCACACGATGACCGAGGAGTACGCGGGCTACGGGCACCGGCTCGAGCCGCACATCGCGGACACCGCGCGGCTCGTCTGGGACGCGCTCGACCGTGACCGGCTCGTGATCTTCGAGGGCGCGCAGGGCACGCTGCTGGACATCGACCACGGCACGTATCCGTTCGTCACCTCGTCGAACCCGGTCGCCGGAGCGCCGCCTGCGTCGGGCGCGGGCGTCGGGCCCGCGCGACATCGACGAGGTCTGGGGCATCGCCAAGGCCTACTCGACGCGCGTCGGCTCGGGGCCGTTCCCGAGCGAGCTCGACGACGAGCTCGGCGAGCGGATGCGCGAGGCGGGCGCCGAGTTCGGCACCACCACCGGCCGGCCGCGCCGGTGCGGCTGGATCGACCTGGTCGCGCTCAGGTACGCAGCGCGCATCAACGGCCTGACAGGCCTCGTCGTCACGAAGCTCGACGTGCTCACCGGGATCGACCCGATCGGCGCGGCCGTTCGCTACCTCGGGCCGGAGGGCGCCCGCTTCGAGGAGTTCCCCTACCACCAGTCGATCCTGCACCGCGCGACCGCCGACGTCGAGGAGGTGCCGGGCTGGCAGGAGGACATCTCGCAGGCGCGCAGCCTCGACGACCTCCCGCAGGCCGCGCGCGACTACCTCGACTACATCTCCGACTTCGTCGGCGTGCCGATCGTCTGCATCGGCGTCGGGCCCGGCCGGGACCAGATCATCTGGACCGAGGCGGGCAAGCGGTTCGAGCCGCTCGCCGCCGCCTAGCCCCCTACGCCTCCACCACCCACGTGCCCACGATGATGTCGTGGATCGCGCGGTTCTCGTCGTCCCACAGCGGCCAGAGCACGTCGAGCAGGTACGGGATGAACGGGATGATCGACGAGGCGACTCCCAGGCCGAGGCCCTTGACGAGCGCCTCGCGGATCGCCGAGTGGATGAAGTCCATCGGCACGCCGTTCGTCCGCACGACGCGGATGCCCACGAGCTGCTTCCCCCAGGTCTGCCCGTTCCGCTCGCCCGGGCGCCGCATCAGGAGCGGCCCGTAGAGGATCAGCGCCGCGAACAGCAGGAGCACGTACGAGATCAGCCCGACGATCAGGGTGAAGATCCCGAAGCCGTCGCCGGCGGTGAACGCGGCGCCCACGCTGCCGAAGACGGCGAACGCGAGCAGGGCGGCCGGGATGCTGATCACGAGGAAGTCGAACAGCGCCGCGCCGACGCGGCTCCACCAGCCGGCGTACGGGACGGAGAGCGGCGGCGGCCCGCCCACGGGGCGATCCCAGCCGCCCGGCGGCACCTGGCTCTGCCGGATAGCCGCTCACGCCGGCGCCCCCTCGAGCACGACCGCCTCGCCGCGGCGCAGGAAGCGCAGGCCGAGCGCTGTGGCGGAGATGAGCGCCATCGCCGCGAGCGTGATCTGAACCGACAGGACACCCTCACGCGACCAGTAGACGTCATCCAGCTCGAGCAGGAGCGCGGACTCGTCGAGGGTCAATCCCATCCCGCTCCCGAACACGATCGCGAGCTGCGGCTCGATCTGCTCGTTGTCGGTCAGGATCGCCGCCGCGCCCGAGCCGAACGCCAGCAGGATGCCGGGCACGAAGTGGTGGATGTGGCGCTCGCCGATCCGCAGGTTGCGGAACGGGCCGAACCGCGACCGGCGCCGCAGCAGATAGCTGATGCCGCGCGCGAGCGAGAACGAGACCACGAAGGACGCGAGCAGGTTGAACAGGGCGTTCTCGCGCCGCGGCGTCTCGCGGTAGCCGGACACCGCGACCGCGACCGTCTCGCCGGCCGCCTCGGCGGCGGCGTCGAGCACGCGGTCCGTCTCGCCGGGGAGCGGCGCCGAGCCGCGCCGCCAGATGCGGCCGAACTCGGCGAGCAGCGCGGCCGCCCGTGACGGCGTACGCGGCCACGCCGAGAGCGATCGTCTTGCGCTCGATTGCGGCGAAGCCGCCGCGCCGGCGGCGTCTCAGGCCCACCGCTCGATCAGCTCCTCGTCGCCCACCTCGCCGACCTTGCGGGCGGGGACGCCCATCACGAGCGCGCGAGCCGGCACATCGCGTGTGACGACGGCGCCGGTGGCGACGAACGCCTCCTCGCCGATCTCGATGCCCGGCAGGATCCGCGCGCCACCGCCCACGCGTGCCGCGCGCCTGATCGTCGGGCCGACGATCGCGTAGTCGGGATCGTGCCGCGCCATCGTGTTGTCGTTGTAGGTGAACACGCCCGGGCCGAGGAAGACGTCGTCCTCGAGCACCGAGAAGGCGGTGACGTAGCAGCCCGTCTGGATCCGGCAGCCCGTGCCCACCACGACGTCGTTGTCGATCTGGCTGCCGCGGCCGACCACGGTGCCCGCCCCCACGCGCGACCGCTCGCGCACGTGCGCCTGGTCGCCCACCACAGCCCGCTCGCCTATCTCGGCGCCGGCGTTGACGATCGCCCCGGCTGCCACGGTCGCACCCGCTCCGATCTGCGCTGGCGGCGGCGCCTCGCGCGAAGCGGTCGAACGCGGGCCGAGGGCGACGGGCTTGCCGATCACCGCGTGATCCTGCAGGCGGCATCCGGCGCCGAGCACGGTGCCGGCGTGGACGACGACGTAGGCACCGACCTCCGCGTCGTCGGGCAGCGCGACGCCGTCGCCGAGCAGCAGCCCGGGAGCGCGGTCAGACGGTTGCAGCACGGCCCGTCCGGGCGAGGGAGTCCTGCAGGGCCTCGAGCACCCGCACGACGCGTACTCCGCTCTCGGCGCCGGACCGCGGCGTGTGGCCCTCTGCGATGCACTCGATGAAATGGCGGCACTCGATCCGGAGCGGCTCCTCGTTCGAGATCCGCGGGCTGTGGATGTCGCCGGAGCGGGCGATGTACTCGCCGTAGGACGAGAAGTCCTGGTCGAAGCCCTTGTCGTAGATCTCGATCTTCCGCTCGATCGACATGTCGTCGAACGTCGCCATCCGCTTCGAGCCGACCACCGTGAAGCGCCGCTCCTTGTGCGGGTCGAGCCACGAGAGGTGCAGATGCGCGGCGACGCCCGACGGGAAGCGGAGGAAGCAGAAGACGACGTCCTCGATCCCCGGCCGCATGTAGCTCTCGCCGAACGCGTTGACCTCCGACGGCTCCTCGCCGACGAGGCTGAGCACGACCGACACGTCGTGCGCGCCGAGCGACCACAGCGCGTTCTCGTCCGCGCGCAGCTTGCCGAGGTTGAGGCGGTTCCCGTAGATGTAGTGGATGTCGCCCAGCTCCCCGCCGTCCGCGATCTCCTTCAGCTTCGTAAGCCCCGGGTGGTACTCGAGCAGGTGGCCCACCATCAGGACCCTGCCCGCGCTCTCCGCCGCGGCCGCGACCTGCTCGGCGTCGGCGGCCGACTGGGCCAGCGGCTTCTCGACGAAGCAGTGCTTGCCCGCCTCGAGCACCTGCAGCGCGAGCTCCGCGTGCGTGGGCACAGGGGTGGCCACGACGATCGCGTCGAGTGCGTCGTCCGCGAGCAGCTCGCCCAGGTCGGTCGCGGTGCGCGCACTCGGGAAGGTGGCCCGCCAGCGGTCGATCGCCTCCTGGGAGCCGTCGCACAGCCAGGCGAGCTCCGCGCCGGCCAGCGCGTCGAAGTTGCGGGCGAGGTTCGGGCCCCAGTAGCCGAGGCCGACGACGCCGACCCTGACGGGCGGCGTCACAGACGCACCAGGTTGGGCGCGCTCTTCCCGCGCGTGACGCCGCGGAAGTCGACGACGAGCGGCGCCGTGGCGAGCACCTTGTCGAAGTCGAGCCCCGGGTGGTGGGTGACGATCACCGCGCAGTCGCAGGCCTCGAGCTCCTGCTCGAGCGGGCGGGTGGCCAGGTCGTGCTCCGGCAGATCCGGCACGTACGGGATCGCTGTAGGAGATCTCGGCGCCGCGTTCCCGCAGCAGGCGGATGATCTTGAGGGCCGGCGACTCGCGCAGGTCGCCCACCCCGGGCTTGTACGACACGCCGATGATCAGCACCCGCGAGCCCCGCACCGGCTTCGAGTGGTCGTTGAGCGCGCCGGCGATCTTCTCCACGCAGAAGTACGGCATCGCCTGGTTGACCTCCCCCGCGAGCTCGATGAACTCGGTGGGCATGTCGAACTCGCGCGCGCGCCACGTCAGGTAGAAGGGATCGACCGGCAGGCAATGCCCGCCCATGCCCGGGCCCGGGTCGAAGCGCATGAAGCCGAACGGCTTGGTAGCCGCCGCGTCCACGACCTCCCAGATGTCCATGCCCATCCGGTCCGCCAGCATCGCCAGCTCGTTGACGAGCGCGATGTTCACCGACCGGAAGATGTTCTCCAGCAGCTTCGTCATCTCGGCCGCATCGGGTGTGGAGACCGGGACGAGGTGGTCACAGACCTCCCCGTACACAGCGAGCGCACGCTCCAGGCAGGCGTCCGTCAGGCCGCCCACCACCTTCGGCGTGTTCCGGAGCGTGTAGTCCGTGCGGCCCGGGTCGACCCGCTCGGGCGAGAAGGCCACGTTGAAGTCGACCCCCGCGGCCAGGCCGGACTCCTCGAGCAGCGGCACAAGCCGTTCGCGGGTGGTGCCGGGGTACGTCGTCGACTCGAGCACGACGAGCTGGCCGCGCTGGAGGACCTCGGCGAGCGAGCGGCCCGCCGACACCAGCGGTCCGAGGTCGGGCTCGCGGTTCCGCGACAGCGGAGTGGGAACCGCGATGATCGCCGCCTCGACCCCGGCGAGCTCCGCGTACCGGGTGGAGGCGGTCAGCCGCTCGACGACCGCCCCCAGGCGCTCCGACGGGATGTCCTCGATGTCCGAGATGCCCTGGCCGATCGCCTGGACGCGCCGCTGGTCCACGTCCACGCCCACCACCTCGTGGCCCGCCTCGAGGAACTCCACCGCGAGGGGCAGGCCGACGTAGCCAAGGCCGATAACGCCGATCTTCATGGCCGCGGAGTGTACGAATCGAGTACGTCGCGGATGCGCTCCGCCGCTGTGCCGCCGCCGTAGAGGCTCGGGCGTTCACCCGTGGGGCGACGGGGCGCGCCAGGGCTGCGATGGCCGCGTCGGCGTCCAGATCGACCAGCACGTTCCAGCCCGCGTCCACGGTCTCGACCCACTCGGTGGTGTCGCGGAGCGTGATGCACGGCGTCTCGAGCAGGTACGCCTCCTTCTGCACGCCGCCCGAATCGGTCAGGACGGCGCGAGCATTCCGTGCGAGCTCGAGGAAGTCGAGGTAGCCGAGCGGCGGAGTGAGGATCGCCGCCGCGGCGAGCCGGTCGCGAAGCCCGGTCTCGTCGAGGCGCTTCGCGGTGCGCGGGTGCAGCGGGAAGACGACCTTGCCGGGAAGCGCCTCGATCAGCGCCACGAGCGCCTCGAGCCGGTCCGGCAGGTCCACGTTGCCGGCACGATGAGCCGTCACGAGCAGGTAGTCGCCCGGGTCGAGCCCCAGCTCCTCGAGCGCCCGGGAGCGCTCGGCCGCGATCGGCGCGAATGCCAGCGACACGTCGGCCATCACGTCGCCCACGAGGTGGATCGCGCCCACCACCGATTCCTTCTCCAGGTTCGCCACCGCCGTCTCCGTCGAGCAGAAGAGGATGTCGCTCGCGTGGTCCGTGAGGACGCGGTTGAGCTCCTCCGGCATCGCGCGGTCGAACGAGCGCATGCCGGCCTCCACGTGTGCCAGCGGCACCTGAGCCTGGGCCGCCGCGAGCGCGCCCGCGAGAGTGGAGTTCGTGTCGCCGTAGACGAGCACCATGTCCGGCCGGTTGGCGAGCACCGGCTCGAGCGCCGTGAGCATTCGCGCCGTCTGCGCGGTGTTCGTGCCCGAGCCAACCCCCAGCTCGACGTCGGGAGCCGGGACGGCCAGCTCCTCGAAGAACACTCGCGACATCTCGTCGTCGTAGTGCTGGCCGGTGTGCACAAGCGTCTCGTCGTGGTGCTCGCGCAAGCAGGCGCGAAACGGCGGCGGCCTTTATGAACTGCGGCCGGTTGCCGATAACGCTTGTGATTCGGATTCCCATGGCTCCGCTGTCGAAAATCGTCGGTAGTGCGCTCAACGCTGTGAGCGTTGCGGGCAACCTGGCTCGGCACCTTGCCTGGTACGTGCGCCACCAGATGCGCGACTCGTCGCGCTAGCGCCGGCCTCGAGCGCCTCCTGGATCCGAGCTCCGCAGGCCCGCTGCCGCCTCCTGGGTGCGCTTCCCCGGAGCCTCGAACTCGATGTCCTCGATCGCGCTGACCGGCTGCACCTCGCGCGTTGTCGAGGCCAGGAACGCCTCGGTGGCCTGCCGCAGGTCGTCCTCGGTGCAGACGCGCTCCTCGGCCCCGGTGACCTCCATGACGAAGGCGCGCGTGATCGACGCCAGGATGTGGTCCTCCAGCGGCGGCGTGGCCAGCACGCCGTCCCCCGTGCACCAGAAGAGCGACGACGTGGGCGCCTCGAGCACCCGGCCGTGTGGAGTGACGAGGAGCGCCTCGTCGAAGCCGCGCTCCTTCGCGCACCGCCCCGCGAGCATGTTGGCGGCGTAGGAGAGCGACTTGACGCCGTCAAGGAGCCGCGTGGGCGCGAACGTCACGAACGCGAGCCGCGCGTGCTCGGGCATGGGCGGGAGCTGCTCGGTGATGAGCAAACGCCGTCCGCCGCGCGTGAGCACGATCCGCAGGCAGCCGTCGAACGCGGATCCGCCGCGCGCATCCAGCACCCGTTCGATCTCCTGCTCGAGCTGGTCGCGGCGAGCGCTCCAGCCGAGGCGCAGGTTCGTGGTCGAGCGCTCGAGCCGCGTCAGGTGATCGGCCAGCGCGAAGGGGACGCCGTCGTACACGCGGATGACCTCGAAGACCCCGTCGCCGCGGAGAAACCCCTCGTCGGTGACGGGGATCACGGTCTCGGCGGCCGGCGCGATGGCGCCGTCCAGCGATGCGAGCTCGTCGGGCATGGCATGACAAGCTACCCGGCATGCCGGAACCGGAGGAGATCGACGAGTACGCGCGAGCACACACGACGCGGCCGGACGAGCTGCTCGAGCGGCTCTACGACGAGACGCACGAGAAGCTGTCCGCCCCGCAGATGCTCACCGGCCCGCTGGAGGGCCGCTTCCTCGAGATGCTCGTGTGGGCCAGCGGGGCGAAGCGCGTGCTCGAGATCGGCACCTACAGCGGCTACTCCGCCCTCTCCATGGCGGCCGCCCTGCCCGACGACGGCGAGCTGATCACCTGCGACGTCTGGGAGGAGGCGAACGAGATGGCGCGGCGCTACGCCGCCGAGTCGCCGCACGGGTCGAAGATCGACTTCCGCCTGGGCCCCGCGCTCGAGACGATCGAGACGCTCGACGGGCCGTTCGACCTCGTCTTCATCGACGCGGACAAGGAGAACTACGTCAACTACTTCCACGCGACCCTGCCGCTGCTGGCCGAGCGCGGCCTGATCGTGTTCGACAACACGCTCTGGAGCGGCCGCGTGGTGCCGGGCTATGACGACGGCAGCGACCAGACGAAGGCGTTCCGCGAGCTGAACGACGCGCTGGTCGGCGATCCGCGCGGCGTGGTCGTGATGCTGCCCATCCGCGACGGTGTGACACTGTTCCGCAAGGCATGAGCGGGCTGGAGGGTCGACGCGTCCTGATCACAGGGGCCGCCCGGGGAATCGGGGCGGCGCTCGCCGAGCGCCTGCACGAGCGCGGCGCCCGCGTGGCGGTCATGGGCCTCGAGGAGGAGCTGCTCGAATCGGTCGCCGCGCGCTGCGGCGACGGCTGGTGGAGCCGGTGCGACGTGACGGACCGCGAGGCGGTCGAGGAGGCCGTGGAGAGCGCGGTCGGCGAGCTGGGCGGCCTGGACGTGGTCGTCGCGAACGCCGGCGTAGCGGCTCAGCTGCCGATCGTCGGCGGCGATCCGGAGGTCATGGAGCGCACCCTGGCGGTGAACGTGCTCGGCGTCTACTACACGCTGCGCGCGGCCGGCCCGCACATCAGCCACCCAGGCGGCTACGCGTTGCCGATCGCCTCCGTGGCGGCGGCGCTCCATCTGCCGCTCATGGGCGCCTACTGCGCGTCGAAGGCCGGCGTCGAGGCGCTCGGGAACTCGCTGCGGGTCGAGCTCATGCCGACCGGTGCGCGCGTCGGCGTCGCGTACTTCGCCGAGATCGACACCGACATGACGAGCCGCGGCTTCGGCACCGAGGCCGCGGGCGTGCTCACCACCGGCTTCAGGCCGTTCATGCGCGTCGCTCCGCTGCACGTGGCGATCGACGCGCTGGAACGCGGCATCACCAAACGAGCGCGCCGAGTCGTGGCCCCGCGGAGCGCGGCGCCGCTCCTTCCGCTGCGGATGGCCGTGCAGCCGATCGTGGACCGCGCCGTCCAGCGCAACCTGCGCAAGGCGCTCGAGATCGCGCGCCAGGAGCACGCGCCGCTCACGACGATCCAGGAATGAGCGCCACACCCCGGATCGGGCCGGGCACGCGACGCGACCTCGGCCCCGTCTCGTGGACGATCGCCCAGGTCGCCGGACGCGTCACCGGAGGCAACCCACCCAACCTCTTTCTCACCCTCGGGCGCCACCCGGGCCTGTTCCGCGGCTGGCTCCGCTTCGCGGGCAAGCTCATGCCGCGCGGAAAGCTGCCCCGGCGCGAGACCGAGCTCGTGATCCTCCGCGTCGCACACGTGCGCGACTGCCGGTACGAGTACGAGCACCACGTGCGGCTTGGCCGCCGGGCCGGGCTGAGCGACGCGGAGATCGCCCGGGTCGCCGATGGGCCGGCGGCCGAGGGCTGGGCGCCGCGAGAGCAGGCCGCCCTCCAGGCGGCGGACGAGCTGCTGGCGAACGGTGACGTCGCCGACGAGACCTGGTCCCGGCTCGACGGCCTGCTCGACACGCGCGAGCTGATCGAGCTCGTCCTGCTGGTCGGCCACTACGAGATGCTGGCCAAGACGATCAACACCCTCCGCATCCAGCCGGACGGGTGATCTCAGGAAGTAGTGCCCCGTCTAGGACTCGAACCTAGAACCTTGGGATTAAGAGTCCCCTGCTCTACCAATTGAGCTAACGGGGCGGGCGGCGAGCGATTCTAGAAGCTCGCTTAGCTCGCGCCTTCCGACGCGAGCGTCGACAGCGCGTCGTCGCGGCTGTCGTGAATCGAGAAGACGCGGTCGAGGCCGGTGATCTCGAAGATCTTGCAGATGTTGGGGTCCGTGCAGACGAGAGTCAGCGACCCGCCGGCCGGGCGCAGGCGCTTCACGCCGCCCACCAGGACGCCGAGCGTTGTCGAGTCGATGAAGGTGGCCTTCGAGAGGTCGACGATGACGTGCTTCTTCCCGTCTTCGATGACCTGGACCATCCGCTCCTTGAACTCGGGCGCCGTGTAGAGGTCCACTTCGCCGCCGAGCTCGATGACGTGGGTGGTGTCGTCGATGGCGCTGTCTGAGATCTGAAAGTTCAAGAAATCCCTCGCGGTCGTGTCAGGAGCAGGCTATTCAACCGGTTGCGTCGTCGTCGAGGCGGGCGGCGGCTGCTTCGCCTGCTCGACGAGCGTCTTGACGGTACTACGTTGATCCTTCGGGGCAAGCTCTATCGCCTTCTTCCCCGCCAGGTCGGCCTTTCGGTCCTGGCCGGCAAGGGCCGCGTACTGAACGAGCTGCAGGTAGGCCTGGGCGTTCGGGTCGGCCACGGCCACGATCTCCGCCGCCTCGGCGCCCTCCGCCGGCTTGTTCAGGCCGGTCGGCCCGTACACCTGGACCATGAGCGCCGCGAGCGACGGCTCCGGCTTCTTCACGGCCTGGACGTACTTCTGCCAGGCGACGTCCGCCTCGGCCAGGTTCTCCAGGCCCTCCTCGGTGTACTGGCGCGTGTTCGGATCCGCCTCGTCGTTCGCGAGCTGGAACCAGTCGCGAACGAGCGCCTCCAGCGCGGCCTTGTCCTTCGGGTTCTCCTCGAGCTTGTCCTCGTTCTCCTCGATCCGGTCGTCGACGAGCTGCGTTCCCGGAGCTCGAGCGGTCGCTGAACGCGTCGAAAAGGCCACCGGACACGTCCCCGCCGATGCCGAAGAAGACGAGGCCGCCGCCCATCAGGACCGCCAGCATGAGGTAGACCGCCTGGACCACCCGCCGGCGCCTTCCTTTCAGGTCGAAGAGCACGCGCGCAGCCTAGCTATTCGTCCTCGGTGTCCATGCCCGGCGGCGGCCGTCCGATCAGCCGCGCCAGCACGATGCTGAGCTCGAAGAGGATGATCAGCGGGATCATCTCGAGGATCATCGTGAGCGGGTCGATCGTGGGCAGCAGCGCCGCCAGGACGGCGCAGCCGAGGATCGCGAAGCGGCGGTTCGCGGCGAGCTGCTCCGGCGTCGTGATGCCGAGGCGGGTGAGCGCCAGGATGACTATGGGCACCTGGAACAGGAGGCCCATGGCGAGCGTGGTGAGCGCGACGAAGCTGTAGTAGTCGCGTGCCCGCACAGCGGTCGTGTACTCGTCGGCGTTGAACCCGAGCAAGAACTCGGTCGCCGGCTCGAGCACGACGAAGTAGCAGAAGAGGACGCCGCAGATGAAGAGCACCGGCACCATCAGCAGCAGCGGCACCGCGACCTTGCGCTCGGTCGGGCTGAACGCCGGCAGGACGAACGCGTACAGCTGGTAGAGGACGATCGGCAGCGCCAGGAGCAGGCCCGCGTAGGCCGACACCATCAGCGTGGTGGTGAACTGCTCCGTGACGCCGAGGCTGAGCGGCTTGCCGCCCGGCCCGAGCAGCTCCTGGTCGAGGTCGTCGAGCGGCGCGTTGACGATGTCGAGTACCAGGTCGTTCTGCCACCAGCACAGGCCGGACGCGATCACCAGCACGACGATCGAGATGATGAGTCGCGTGCGGAGCTCGTCGAGGTGGTCGACGAGGGTCAGCCTGTCCTCGTAGCCGACCGGCCGGACGCGCGCCATCGGAGAACCCGCTGGCCGCTAGTCGGTGGTCTGCCGCTCGGCGGGGCTTGGACTCGGCGGGCGCGGGCTCGGTCTGGGCGAGCCGCGGCGGTTCGTCGTCGTCCGAGTCCTTGCCGGTCACCGAGTCCTTGAACTCACGCATGCCGCGCCCGAGCGAGCGGCCCAGGTCGGGCAGCCGCTTCGGGCCGAAGATCAGCAGCACGATCACGAGCAGGATGATGATCTCGAGCGGGCCTGGAGTTGGCATGGAACGAAGGTTACGGCTTCCGGCTCAGGACTTGTTGAAGTTCAGATAGAAGCGGCTGGGAGTGGGCTCCGCCTGGCCCTGGTACTTCGAGCCCGCCTCGCCCGAGCCGTAGGGACGCTCGACCGGCCCATCCATGCGCATGAAGGAGATCTGGCCGATCGGCATGCCGTGGTAGATCGTGATCGGCAGGTTCGCCACGTTCGACAGCTCGAGCGTCAGGTTGCCGGAGAAGCCGCTGTCCACGAAGCCCGCGGTCGAGTGGATGAGAAGCCCGAGCCGGCCCAGCGAGCTCTTGCCCTCGAGCCGCGCCACCAGGTCGTCCGGCAGCGTCACCCGCTCGAGCGTCTGCCCCAGGACGAATTCGCCCGGATGCAGGATGAACGGCTCCTCGCCGGAGATCTCGACGAGCTCGGTCAGGTCGTCCATCGGCTGCCGCACGTCGATGTAGGGGTAGCGCGCGTTGTGGAAGACCCGGAACTGGCGGTCCACGCGCACGTCGACGCTCGACGGCTGCACGTTCGAGGACTCGAACGGATCGATCACGATCCGCCCCGACTCGATCTCTTCGCGGATCGTCCTGTCGCTCAGAACCACGGGCGGCGCAGCGTAGCTCAGCCCACGGCCAAATAGTTGGCCGAAAAGCGGTTTTGACCCTCAAGTTCCGCCTTCTGCGTGCCGAAAAGATCAGCAAATGGCAGCTGGGACACCCACACCCGAAGGCCACTACGTCAAGCGCGTGACGCTGCCGAGCGGGAAGACGATCGAGGTCGTCTACTTCGAGTCCGCGCAGGCCGTGCAAGAGCAGCCGGGAACGGCGGCTCCGCGCACGGATCTCCACATCTGCGCCGAGTGTGACTCCCGAGCTCGTCTACCCCACCGAGTGGGAGGAGGCGGGCCCCGAGAACTGGCGCGTCTCGCTCCGCTGCCCGAACTGCGAGTGGACCGTCACCGGCATCTTCGGCCAGGAGCTCGTCGACGACTTCGACGAGTGCCTCGACGAGGGCACCGAGCAGCTCGTCTCCGACCTCAAGCAGCTCATGCACGCGAACATGAGCGAGGAGATCGAGCGTTTCGTCGCGGCCCTCGAGGCCGAAGCTCTCCTCCCCGAAGACTTCTAGGCCCCGCCCTAGGCGTACCGCTCGACCACGCCGTCGGCGACCAGGTCGAGTGCCTTCTGCTGGCGCTCCGACAGCGGCAGATCGTGCAGCGACGCCTTCGCCTCCGCGACGAAGTGGAGCGCCTGCTCGCGGGCCTCGCCCAGCGCCCCGGTCATCGCGATCCGGTCGCAGAACGCGTCCGCCTGCTCGGAACTCGTCACGACCTCGCGCAGGTCGAGCCCGCGCAGGTCGCCGTCGCGCTCGCGGGCGATGATCAGCGGCAGCGTGACCGTGCCGTCGAGCAGGTCGGTGCCGCGCGGCTTCCCGGTCCGCTCGATCGGGCCCGAGACGTCGAGCACGTCGTCGAAGATCTGGAACGCGAGACCGATCCTCGTGCCGAACTGGCCGAGCGCGTCCGCGCACTCCGGCCCGGGCGCCCCGAGCAGGGCTCCCAGCCGGCATGCCGCCTCGAAGAGCCGGGCGGTCTTCAGCTCGCAGCGCTCGAGGTAGCGCTCGCGCGGCACGTCGTCCGACCAGGCGTCGGCCCGCTGCATCAGCTCGCCGCGGGCAAGCGACGACGAGGCCCGCGAGAGAGCGGCGACCGCCTCGGGGCCGCCGTCGGCGACGAGCTCGGAGAACGCCCTGCGAGAAGAGCAGGTCGCCCGTTGCGGTGGCGGCCTCTCGACCGCCGTCGGCGAACACCGTCGGGCGGCCGCGGCGCAGCGACGCCCGGTCGAGCACGTCGTCGTGCACCAGGGTCGCCATGTGCAGCAGCTCGACCGCCGCCGCCGCGCTGACGAGCGGGCTGTCGTCACCGTTGTCCGCGCAGAGGAAGACGAGCATCGGACGCAGCCGCTTGCCTCCGGCGGACAGCGTCCCGGCGGCGTGCCGGGCGAGCTCCTCGCCGTGGCTCTCGGCCACCTCCTGCAGTCGCGCCTCGGTCCGCATCAGGTTGCGCGACAGCTCCGGGCCGCCCGCCTCCAGGACGCTCGCGAGGACGGCCGACGTGTTCCCGGTCGTCACCGGGCGACCGTGCCCGCGTGGATCGCGATGATCCCGCCGGCCGTCAGGACCCAGCGGATGTCCTCGAGCCCGGCGCCCGCAAGCTCGGCCGCCAGCGCCTCCGGCTCGGGAAAGCGCTTCACGGAGTTCGGCAGGTACGAGTAGGCGTCCGAGTCCCCGGCGATCCGGCCGAGCGCCGGCACAGCGCGATCGAACCAGAACGAGAAGAAGTGCGAGAGCGGCGGCTTCTGCGGCGTCGTGATCTCGAGCACGACGACCCTGCCGCCCGGGCGGACGACGCGTGCCATCTCGCTGAGGCCGCGGCCCAGGTCGGAGAAGTTGCGCGCACCGAAGCCGACGGTCGCGGCATCGAAGGAGTCGTCCTCGTAGGGAAGCTGCAGGGCGTCGGCCCACTCGAACTGCACCGAGGGCGCCTTCTGGCGCGCCCGCTCGAGCATCTCCTCGGAGAAGTCGCAGCCCACGACGTCGGCCCCCGCCTCGCGCAGCGCGACGGCCAGATCGCCGGTGCCCGTCGCCACGTCGAGGGCGCGCGAGCCCGGGCCCACGCGGGCGAGCTCCACCGCGCGCTCGCGCCAGCGCTGGTGCATGCCCGCGGTCATGACCGCGTTCATGAGGTCGTAGACGCCCGCGATGCGATCGAACATCGCGCGGACCTGGGTGTCGGGGAGCGTTCCCGTTACTTCAGTGATGCCAGGAACTCAACCAGCTCCTGGAACTTCTGCGGCTGGTTCTCGCGTAGCGACTCGTACGAGGGCATCGGCGCCGTCGGGTTCACGAGCGTGCGCTCGATCGCCGGAGCGGGCAGGCGCGCGCCGATCTCCGACAGCTCGGGGCCCGGCCCGTGGTTGCCGTTCTCGCCGAACGCATGGCACGCGAGGCAGCCCGAGGAGGCGGCGACATCACGGCCCTTCTCGTACTGGGGCGCGACGTCCAGCTCGATCTCCGTCGGCGAGCCGGCCGTGGCGCCGAGGATCGACAGGTACGCCATCGCGCCGATCGTGGTGATGCCGGCGAGCGTCGCGATCGGCCGCTTGGCTGGGTTGCGCTCCGGGTTCCGGTCGATGAACGGGAGCAGGAGCAGCAGGATCAGGCAGATCGTCGGGATGCCGATCGTCGCCAGGAAGACGAGCTCGGGCGGCTTGACGACGCGCAGGAGCTCGAAGAGGAAGAAGAAGTACCACTCGGGGCGCGGCACGTAGGTGGTGCTCGTCGGGTCGGCCTTCGGGCCGAGCTCGGCGCCGAGCACGATCGCCATCACGATGATCACGCCGAGCGTGATCGCGGCCATCGCGGAGTCCTTGAAGACCGCGTACGGGAAGAACGGCTTGCCCTGCTTCTTCAGGATCTCGTACTCGCGGAGGTACTGCTCCTTCTCGCGCGCGTTCACCCGGCCACCTCAGACCTGTTCCTTGGAGAGCGCCTTCGACTTCTCCGCCTTCAGCCACGGCGGTGCGGTGGTGCCGAGCTTGGCCACCAGGTAGAGGTGGGCGCCGATCAGCGCCGCGATCAGCCCAGGGATCAGCAGCATGTGCATCGCGTAGAAGCGGCTGAGCGTGTAGGCGCCGAACTCGGGCCCGCCGCGCAGGAAGTCCGCGAGGTATGGGCCCGACCATCGGCCCGGATGAGTTCAGGTTCACGCCCACGACCGTGGCCCAGAACGAGCGCTGGTCGAACGGGAGCAGGTAGCCCGTGAAGCCCATGAGCAGCGTGAGCACGAGCAGGATCACGCCGATGATCCAGTTCAGCTCGCGCGGGTACTTGTAGGCGCCGAAGAAGAACGTCCTGCCCAGGTGCAGGAAGACGAGCAGCAGCATCACCGTCGAGCCCCACCGGTGCATGCCGCGGACGAGCTCGCCGAGGAAGAGCTCGTTCGTGATCCGCTGGGCCGACTCGTACGCGCGCGACGGGTCGGGCTCGTAGTACATCGCCAGGAAGACGCCCGTCACGGCCTGCGACAGGAACGCGAACATCGACGCGGACCCGAGCGTGTAGAACCAGTTCGTGCCCTTGGGGACCTTGCGGTAGAGGAAGCCGCGCAGGAACGGGCTCGCGCCGGTCCGCTCGTCGAGCCAGCCGACGGTCGAGATGCCGCGCCTTCGGCGGCGTGATCCTTGGCGGTCGGCTTGGGAGCGACTTCGCCGGCGTTCCCGTTCGGGCCGGTGCCGTTTCCGCCGGGGCGCGCGGGGCGCCGTCGCAGGCTGCGCGGGAGCGGCGGGGTCATGTGCTCGGCCTCGACGGGTAGAGGTACTGCCAGAGGCCGTCGAGGTGGTTCGACGGGTCACGCGGCGCGAACCGCTCGAGGTCGGAGTTCAGCGAGAAGCGCGGGCCGACGAGCACCCGGCCGCGCTCGACCTTCGTGTAGAAGCGATCGAGCGGGCGCACGGGCGGGCCGCCCGTGACCTCGCCCTGGAACCCGTAGACGCCGCCGTGGCACGGGCAGATGAAGCGCTGCGAGGCGGTGACGTAGCGGACCGGGCAGCCGAGGTGCGCGCAGCGGGTGGAGATCGCCACGTACGGCTGATCGGCGTTCTTCTCGTCGCGCGACGGGTCGGTCTTGCGCACGTAGATCGTGCTCTTACCGGCCTCGCCCACCTCCGGGACGATCGTGATCACCTTCGGGACGTACGTCTCGAGGTTGAAGTCGTCCTCCGGGCCTACGTCCTGGAAGCGGTCGGGCAGCTGGTCCTCGAACAGCGGCCCTAGCGCGAACCCGAGCGAGGGCAGCGCGAACGCGGCCACCGCGATGCCGCCCGCGCCCTGCGCGCCGACCTCGAAGGCACGGCGGCGGGTGACGGTCTCGCCCTCCCACGCGCCCGCGATGCCGCGGTCGGCGGTGTAGCGAGACTTCCTCTGTCTGGGGTTCTTCTTGGGTTCGGCCATGCGGTCGCGGCGGCGGACTCTACCGCTCCTAGGGCGGATACGGCCCACGAGAACGGTGTGTCCAATGCGCCTAGTCGCGCTCCCGCGCCAAGTCGGCGGCGACCTCCGCGCGGGCGCCCAGTCCCGTCCCGTCGAGCAGGTGGCGGGCGCTCGCCTCCCACAGCGCATCGGCCAGGTCGCGGCGGCCGGCGGACTCCGCCCACGCGCACAAGCGAGATCAGGTCGGCCAGCTCCGAGACGGCCTCCATGTCGCCGACCTCGGCCAGGCGGGCGAGCCCCTGGGCGTACAGGGCGTCCCCCGCCAGGAGCCGCAGGTCCGCGTCCATGCCGACGAAGGCGCGCGGCTCGCCGTAATGGAGCAGATACCCCTCGTAGACCGCCTCGAGGACGTACGCGCGCGAGTCGCCGCGCTCCGAGACGAAGCGATCCGGCGCCGGCTGCGGGTTCGCGTGCGCGGCCAGGTCGTGGCCGGCCGCCGCGATGACGTCGTCGAGGTTGCTCACAGCTCCGCCAGCGTGTCGCGGGCGGCGTCGAGCGTGCGCTCGACGTGCTCGTCGGTGTGCGCGAGCGAGGGGAACCACGCCTCGTACTGCGACGGCGGCAGGTAGACGCCGCGGTCGAGCATCCCGCGGCAGAACGCGCCGTAGCGGTCGAAGTCGCACTCCTTCACCTCGTCGAGGTTCTCGCGGGATCCCGTCGCGGAAGAAGACGGTGAGGAGGCCGGTCACCCAGCTCACCGTCAGCCCGAGGTCGATCAGTCCCTCGGCCAACGCGGCCGTCGTGCGCTCGAGCCGCTCGTAGGCATCGCCCTCGAGCAGCCGCAGCGTTGCCAGCCCGGCGGCGGTGGCGAGCGGATTGCCGGAGAGCGTGCCTGCCTGGTAGACGTCGCCCGCCGGGGCGATGCGCTCCATCAGCTCGCGCGAGCCCGCGTACGCCGCCGCCGGCAGCCCGCCGCCGATCACCTTGCCGAGAATCGTCAGGTCCGGGGTGACGCCCTCGCGCTCCTGGACGCCGCCGCGGGCGACCCGGAAGCCGGAGATCACCTCGTCGAAGACGAGGAGCGCGCCGGCCGCGCTCGCCCGCTCGCGCAGGAACTCGAGGAAGCCGGGCTCGGCGGACGACCAGGCCCATGTTCGCCGGGTACGGCTCGCACACGATCGCGGCGACCCCGTCGACTCCGGCCTCGACCGCGGCGCGGTCGTTCCACGGCACGATCACCGTGTCCTGCGCCTGCGCCGCGGTGACACCCGGGCTCGAGGGGATGCCCTGCGTCGCGAGGCCCGAGCCCGCCTCGGCGAGCAGCCCGTCGACGTGGCCGTGGTAGGCGCCGGCGAACTTGAGGACCTTGTCGCGGCCGGTCAGCCGCGCGCGCGAGCCGCAGCGCGCTCATCGTCGCCTCCGTCCCGGAGGAAGTCATCCGCACCATCTCGGCGCTCGGCACGCGCTCGACCACCTCGGCGCGCGAGCTCCACCTCCGCCTCCGTCGGTGCGCCGAAGCTCGTGCCCGCGCTCGGCCGCGCGCTTCACCGCCGCGACCACCTCGGGATGCGCATGGCCCGCGATGAGCGGGCCCCAGGACTGCATCCAGTCGACGTAGCGGTTGCCGTCGACGTCGATCAGCTCCGCGCCCTCGCCTTGCTCGACGAAGATCGGGTCGCGCCCGATCGCCTTCATCGCCCGCACCGGCGAGTTCACCCCGCCGGGAAGTAGCTCTTGCGCGCGGGCGAAGAGCTCCGCGGCTACGCGTGCTCCGCTTCCCACCGCTTGTGCTCGTCGGTGAAGTACAGGAGGCGGATCTTCTTGAACTCGGTCGAGGAGTAGAGGACCGCGCGCTCTTCGATGCCCGTCTCCTCGGCGATCCGGTCGAGGATCGCGTCGCATTCCTCCTTGGAGCGGCCGTGGGCCATCGTGAAGACCGAGTAGGGCCAGTCGGGGTAGGTCGGCCGGCGGTAGCAGTGCGAGATGCCCCGGTAGGAGGCCATCCGCGGGCCGATCTCGTCGATCCGGTCCTCGGGCACCTTCCAGACGCCCATGCCGTTCGCCGAGAAGCCGGCGCGGCGGTGGAAGAGGATCGCCGCCACGCGCCGGAGGGCGCCGCGCTCGCGCATCCCCTCCAGGTGCTCGAGCAGGCCCTCGACCGGCATCCCCAGCGCGTCCGCGGTCGGCTGGTAGGGCTCGGGAACCACCGGCAGGTCGCCCTGGAGCTCGCGGATCACCGCCATGTCGAGGTCGGACAGCTCGACCGGGTCGAGCTCGCGCGGCGGAGCCGCAACGGCGGCGGTGGCGAGCGCGTCTGTGTCGCCCACCATCTCGAGGTCCATGTTGATCTTGAACAGCGTCAGCGTGGGCAGCTGGCGGATCGACTCCGCGCCGGTCAGGCGCTGCAGCACCTCGAGCGTCCCCTCCACGCCGAGCTTCGAGTCCGGCTCCGTCGCGATCGTGAACCAGAGGTTGAACTCGTGGTTGCGCAGGTAGTTGTGCGAGACGCCGGGATGCGAGTTGATGATCTGAGCGGGCCGGTGCGGATGCTCCGGATCGACCTTCGCCGCCACGAGCATCGAGCTGTAGCCCAGCGCGCGCGTGTCGAAGATCGGCGTGACCTGGCGGATGATGCGATGGTCGATCAGGTGTTGAACTCGGCGCGAGCACTTCGTCCTCGGACGTGTCGGCCAGCTTCGCGACGCGCGCGTAGGGCCGCCGCTCCAGCGGGAACTTGCCCTGCATCAGGTTCATGACCGTCTTGTCCAGCTCGTCGAGCGGGATCGCGGCGCCGTACTTGCGCGAGCGCAGTTTGGGCTGCGCGCCTACTGCTCCAGCCACCGGGCTACGTCCTTCGCGTGGTAGCTGATCACGATGTCGGCGCCCGGCACGGCGGATGCCCGTGAGCGCTTCGAGCACGGCCGCGCGCTCGTCGAGCCAGCCCGCCGCGGCCGCCGCCTTCACCATCGCGTACTCACCGCTCACGTTGTACGCCGCCACGGGAACGCGCGTCGCGTCCTTCACGCGGCGGATGACGTCGAGATACGGCAGCGCCGGCTTCACCATCACGACGTCGGCGCCCTCCTCGATGTCGAGCAGCGCCTCGCGCACCGCCTCGTCGGCGTTGGCCGGATCCATCTGGTAGCCGCGCCGGTCCCCGAACGCGGGCGTGGAGTCGGCGGCCTCGCGGAACGGCCCGTAGAAGGCGGAGGCGAACTTCGCGGAGTAGGCGAGGATCGGCAGGTCGGCCCAGCCCTCGTCGTCCAGACGCTTGCGGAGCACGCCGACGCGCCCGTCCATCATGTCGCTCGGCGCGATCACGTCGGCGCCCGCGGCAGCCTGCGAAGCACCCGTGCGAGCGAGCAGCTCGAGCGTGGCGTCGTTGTCGACGGTGCCATCTGAAGTCAATACGCCGCAGTGCCCGTGCGAGGTGTACTCGCAGAGGCAGAGATCTGTGATCACGACGAGATCCGGATGGGCCTCCTTGATCGCGCGCGTGGCGAGCTGAACGACGCCCTCGTCGTCCCAGGCGCCCGATCCCTGCTCGTCCTTCTCGGCGGGCAGGCCGAACAGGAGCACCGCGGGAATGCCGAGCGAGTGCGCCTCGCCGGCCTCGTCCACGGCGTGGGCGATCGACAGCCGGTCGACGCCGGGCATCGCCTCGATCGGGGTACGGCTGTCCGTCCCGAGCTGCACGAACATCGGGTAGACGAGGTGCGAGGCCGAGAGCTCGGTCTCGCGGACCATGTCGCGCAGGACGCCCGTCTTGCGGAGGCGCCTCAGGCGCGTGGCTGGAAAGGCCATGCGCCCCAGTGTAAGGAGCGCATGGCCTTCCGCCGTCCAGCCGCGGCGCCCGGCTACTGCTGGACGCGCTTGGCGACGAACTCCTCGCGGTCGGAGTCGCAGCTTCTTCGCGCCCTTTTGCGAATCGATCTCGTAGGTGCCGACCGCCTTGCCCGGCTTCCGGAACTTGCCCTTGATCTCGTAGGTCAACTCCTGGCCGATGACGTCGTCGACGTTCCGCTCTTCTTGGAACTTGCCCTCGTCGTTGACGGGATCCTCGGGATAGCCGCTTTCGGCCGGCAGCCCTGGCGCACTTGTTGTACATGGTAGACCTGCTTGAGCTTCGAACCGCTCTTGTTCGTCTTGAAGTGAACGGAGTCGCCCTGCTCGGACTCACGAGAACTCGGTGCTCGCGAGTCCGGCATCGGCGGCGAGCGCGAGCGCGGGCACGGCGAAGGCGACGGCCGCGAGGGTGAGAAGGATCTTCTTCATTGCGGGTCCTTTCGGTGGGTTCGCTCCGGTATCGCACGGAATGTTCCAGGGTGCCACTAATCGAAACGGCGCAGGCCGAGCCGCGCGAGCGCCCCGAACGCGAGCGTGAGCACGGCGAGGTGCGCCAACGGTCCGGCCATGTCGCCGGCATCGTTCAGCGCGGCATCCATCGCGTCCAGCGTTGGGCTCGAACGGGAAGAGCGCGGAGATCACGCTGGATCACGTCGTACAGCGCGCGCGACACCGCGCCCGAGGGCACGAGCGCGAGGAACGCGATCGGGAGCGCGAGCATGAACGCGAGGAGCGAGGCCGCGCGCACCTCGCGGGCCAGCGCGCCGATCGCCAGGCCGAACGCCGCGAAACGCGACCGAGCCGGCGGCAACGCCCACGACCCAGAGCGGGAAACGGCCCCAGTCGAGGTCCACGAATAGCGCCAGCCCGCAGAGCATCACGACGCAGACGACGGTCAGAGCATGCGGCGGCCAGCATGGCCTTCTCCGCCAGCAGGCCAGTCGGCGAGACGAGGCCGCGGACGAGCCGCCGGAACGCGTTCTCCTCCCGCTCGAGCGCGAGCGTGCCGGCGGCGAGCAGGACCGTCACGAACATCAGCGATATCGAGACAGCGACAGCCACCGCGAAGGACGACAGCGGCGTGGTGCCGCCCTCGAGGACCTCGGTGTCGATCTTGATCGGGCTCCCGATCGTGCTCAGGATTTCGTCGGAGAGGTCGAGATTCTCCTTCGCCAGCTCGCTGAAGCGGATCACGCGGTCGAGCTGCTCGCGGCCCTCCGACCCGGGCGGGAGCTGAGCCTGCGCCGCACGAACGATCGCGTTCGAGCGCTCGAGCCCGAGTACCTCGATGTCGCCTCCCAAGAGCGGCAGCGAGATGTCGCCCCCTTCGACGATCAGGTCGAGGTAGCTGACGGCCACTTCGGTGAGCTTCTTCGTGAGCGCGGCATTGGCGTCCTGCGCCTTCGCCTTGATCGTGTCCTCGACGTAGCGCGCCTTGACCGGGTCCTCGGCGTTGAAGTACACCTTCACGGTGGGCGGCTCGACGGCCTGAAGGCTCTGGAGCGCCTGCAGCTTCTGCGTTACGTCCTCGGGGATGACGAGCGCCGCGAGCACGTCGCCATCGCGGACCATGTCGAGCGCCTCTTCCTCGCACTCCTCCGGAATCCGGTCCGTGCAGTCGATGCGGACCGGGTCGATGCTCTCGAAGAGCGTGTCCGCGTAGTCAGAGAGGTCGACTT
Source organism: uncultured Thermoleophilaceae bacterium (assembly GCA_963839405.1). Taxonomy (GTDB): domain Bacteria; phylum Actinomycetota; class Thermoleophilia; order Solirubrobacterales; family Thermoleophilaceae; genus DASPHG01. The sequence continues at coordinate 81,941 of CAWIUV010000003.1, read as the reverse complement.
CCTCGCCGCCGAGGTCGAGCTGGCTTTGGTTTGCCGGCACGAGGTTGACGAACGCAACGCGCGGCTTGTCGGGGCCGCGCGAGAGCGCGAAGCCAATCAGCACGGCGATCACCACGGGGTAGATCACGAGCAGTGCGACGAGCAGCGGCGAGCGGCGCAGGATCTGCACGTCCTTGACGAGGAGCCAGCGCATCAGTGGCCCCGCTGCCGCAGGAACGCGACGAACGCGCCCTCGAAGTCGTGGCCCGGCGAGCCCACCAAGTCCTCGAGCTCCTTGGGGGTGCCGGCGAAGAGGAGCTCGCCGTCGGCGAGCACCACCACCCGGTGTGCGTGCCGCTCGGCCTCCTGCACGTCGTGCGTCGAGTACACGACCGCGGTGCCCTGCTCCTCGAGCGCGAGCAGGAACTCCCACAGTCGCTCGCGCTGGCGCGGGTCGAGCGCCGAGCTCGGCTCGTCGAGCAAGAGGACCGCCGGCTCGGCGAGGAGTCCTATCGCGATGTTCACGCGCTGGCGGTTGCCGCCCGACAGGACTCCCACCTGGTCGTCGGCGCGGTCTTCGAGCCCTGCCTGGGCAAGCATCCGCGCCACCGCTCCCTCGACGTCCACGCACCGCTCGAGCCGCGCGAACAGGCGCAGGTTCTCGGTCACGGTCAGCTTTCCGTAGAGCGCCGGCTGCTGGGGAACCCATCCCGTCGTGCCCGGCACGCTGACGCTGCCGCCGTCGGGGCGCTGGATCCCGGCGAGGATCGAGAGCAGCGTCGTCTTGCCGGCGCCGTTCGGCCCGATCACCGCAACGCGCTCGCCCTCGGTCGCCGCGACCGACACGTCGCGCAGCGCTTCGCGCGTCCCGTAGCGCTTTACGAGCCCTGTCGCCTCGAGGAGCGGCAAGGGCCGAAAGCTAGAGGTTGGGAGAATCCCACGGAATGAAGCTCCTGTTCGTCGGCGACGTCGTGGGCAGCCCGGGAAGGAAGGTCCTCGAGGCGACGCTTCCCGCTCTCCGAGAGGAGCACCAGCCCGACTGGCTCGTGGTCAACGGAGAGAACTCGGCCGGAGGCCTCGGGGTCACGGCGAAAACCGCGCGGGCGTTCTTCGACATGGGCGCCGACGCCATCACGCTCGGCAACCACGCCTACCGCCACCGCGACGCCTATACGTACCTCGACGAGGAGCCGCGGATCGTGCGGCCGGCCAACTACGTCAAGGGAAACCCCGGCCGCGGCCACACCATCGTCGAGAAGGACGGCGCGCGGCTGGCGGTCGTGAACCTGTCGGGGACGGTCTTCATGAAGGCGGCGCGCTCGCCCTTCACGGAGATCGACGGGATCCTGGAAGAGCTGGACGGGCGCGCCGACCACGTCCTCCTCGACTTCCACGCGGAGGCCACCAGCGAGAAGGTCGCGATGGGCTGGCACGTGGACGGGCGCGTCATGGCGTGCGTCGGGACGCACACGCACGTGCCGACCTCCGACGCGCGCGTCCTGCCCGGCGGCACCGCCTACATCTCGGACGTTGGCATGACCGGCGCACGGGACAGCGTCATCGGCGTGCGCGTGGAGCAGGCGCTCGAGTCGTTCCGCACCCAGATGCCCGTGCGCTTCGACACGGCCGACGAGAGCGCCGTGGGTCAATGCGGTGCTGATTGAAGGGCGTCCGGACGGGCTGGCGACGTCGATCGAGCTTCTGCTCGTGACTCCCTGACCAGCCGCCGGACCTGCCGCGCGATCAGCGCGAGCATCAAGAGCAGGAGCCCGTTCCGCACCGCAACCGCGATGAGCGGCGTGTCCTCGCGAGCGACGAGGTCGAAGTAGCGGTCGGGGAACCAGGCGAGCGTCGCCGCCACGGCGGCTGTCGTCACGATGCCCAGCGCGTACATCCGCCACGCGAGCGCCACGGCCGCGAGCGGGATGAGCCACAGCATGAACTGGGGCGAGAGCACCTTTCCCGAGCGAGGCGAACGCCGCCGCCGAGGCCAGCCCGGCGATCGCCAGCCCGCGGACGTCGTCGAGCCTGCGCGCGCTCAGCGTCAGCGCCACCACGGCCGCGAGCAGGAGCGCGATGAAGCCGGCGCTGATCGCGATCCGCCGCGGAATGCTCGAGCCCGTCCGAGCGGTGGCTGTGCACGGGGTCGGGAGCCTCCCCGCCGACCGCCTCGATGCCGTTGAGGATGCTCGCGGGCAGGCTCTCGATCTGAACCGGGCGCTCGACGTGGTACTCGACCGCCTCCCATGACCCATCAGCGGAGACGGCAACGGCCGCTGCGACGGCCAGGCCGGCCACGAACCGCGGCTATCGCGAGGCCCGTCACGGCATCGCCGCGACGGCCGCGTCCGAGCAGCCACGCAGCCGCGACCGGCGCCGCCGCCAGCGGGAACAGCTTCAGCGCGCCGCCCACGCCGAACAGGAGAAAGCCCGTGCGGGAACGGCCGGCGGCGACCGCGGCGAGGCCCGCGACGAGGCACAGGACCGGGGCCAGGTCGAAGTGCGTGCGGATCATCGCGCCCGCCGCGACCGGCGCGAGCGCCACCACGAGCAGGGCCACCCACTCGCGTCCGCCGCCGAGCGCCGCGAGCCGCCCGGTTGCGAGCAGGACGCCGGCGGCAAGCGCGAACGTGAGCACCGCGAACGCGTACCGGTACGTCTCCGGGTCGAGTGAGACGAGGCCGGGTATCGCGATCAGCGGAGCCGCGAGCGGCGGGTACTCGAAGCCGATCTCCCGGTAGGGCAGCACCCCGTCGAGGAACACGTCGGCGTACGCCCGGTACAGCGGGATGTCGCTGACGAGCTCGTCCTGCCAGGGGTCCACGAGGAAGGTGAGGCACCAGGCCGCGGCCAGAAGCACGACCGCGCCGGCACGGACCCAGATCACGCGCTCACCGGCTCAGGCCGCGGCTTGTGCGCGGCGAACAGCGCCGCCAGGACGAACGGGGTGAACCACACGACGTACAGGTAGAACCAGTGCACGGTCACGAGCTGGAGCGCGATGAGCACGGCTGCCCCGAGAGCTGCCACCTGGACGGTGTCCCGCGGGCCGCGCGGCACGAAGGCGACCGCCACCCCGAGGCCGACGACGGCGACCTTCATGACGGTGTGGAGCCAGTCGAGCCCCGGCTCCTGGCCCCAGACGCTGAAGGGCGACTCCCGGCCCGGCGTGGAAGCCGAGCGTCGTGTCGTAGAAGTCGCGCAGGCCGCCATCGGGCAGGAACGGGAGGACGGCGGCCGCGACGACGACGAGGAACGCGAGCGCGAACCGCACCGGCCGGCCGGCGGCCGCGAAGAGCGGCACGAGCGCCAGCCCCGCGAACTTGGCGGCGGACGCGAGCCCGATCAGCGCGCCGCGAGCCGTCGGGGTCGAGAGGGCGACGAGCGCCCACACGAGCAGCGCCGCGACGAGCGTGTCGTTCGTGTTGGTCTCGAGCGCGAAGAGGGTGTACGGGTACGCGACCCAGGCGTATGCGAGTGCGAGCCCGAGCGCCCTTCCTCGCAGCCGCAGCCCCGAGCACGTACAGGCCCAAGATGGTCAGCAGGTCGAACGTGATCGCCGCAGCGTGCGCGGCAGGCAGGTCGCCCCAGGTGCCGTCCCACGGGAAGATCTGCTCCCACGGCAGGTACGCCAGATAGGCCACGGGGCCGTACACGTTGCCGCTCTGGTTGTCAGGCGCGAACTCGCCGTCGTAGAGGGAGTCGCCATCGGCGATCCGGTCAGCGCCGATCACGCCCGAGTAGCCCACGTCGATCACGTTCGAGTCGATCACGTTCAGCCCGATCCGGAAGCCGATGAGGAAGACGAGGCCGGCCAGCAGCAGGCCCATCGGGGCATGCGGCACCAGCTCGCCGACCCGCTCGCGGCGGCGCCATCCCTCCCACAGCATGCGGCCCATCACGTACAGCAGCACGGGATAGGCGAGCGGCACCGACACCCCGATCTCGCCGCGGTTGAAGAAGACGTGCGAGATGCCGAAGCCGAGCAGGACGAGCAGGTCCAGGTGGAGCAGGCGCAGCGGACGCCGGAAGTCGACGAAGGGCAGGAGGAACAGCAGGCCCGAGCGGGATCAGGAGCCACGGCGAGTTCCACTTGCGGCCGAACGCACCCTCGTAGCCGCGGGCCATCCGCCACGCGACCTGGTCGCCCGACCAGGACTCGAGGATCGCCCGCGTGCCGTCGTCGACGTGCACCTGCACGAGCTCGTCCCCGTCGACGAACCACGACACCTGCCAGCGCCCGGGCCCGCGCGTGTAGGCGGTGGGGCGCAGCGCAGGGTGATCGTCGCGCTCGCTCTGCACCTTGGCGTCGCGTCCCGCGATCTCGGTGACCTGGCTGGGCGGTCAGCGTGTAGCCCGGAGGCGCGACGTCCTCGCGCGCCGGGTGCTCCAGCTCCTGCGCCTGGGCGGAGGGCGCGGCCGCCAGCCGCGGCCAGGACTACGCCCGCTGCGGCGAGCGCGCGAAGCTCCACATTTTGTTCCCGAGGAAGTTGAGCGGCGTGGCGGCGACGATCGCGATGGCCTGCGCCGGCAGCTCCTGGATGCCGGCGGCGCTCACGAGTAGCTCGAGCACGGCGGCGGCGAAGAGGAACGCGATGACGCTCACGGTGAAGAACCGCGCCGCCTGGAAGCCCGCGTGGCCGTCGCCCTGCGCCGAAGGTCCAGTGACGGTTCCACCAGAAGTTGTTGGCGACCGCGACGACGAACGCGCAGGTCGCCGCCACCAGGTGGTGCATCGAGAACAGGTTCACGCAGAGCGCGAACACGCAGAGGTTGACCACGTAGCCGGACCCGCCGACCACGCAGAACTTGACCAGCTGGTACCAGTTGTGCGGGCGCCTGAGACCGTGCCGGACGCGAGTGTGTGCGCGTCGGCGCAACGTCCTGCATCGCGCGCAGGCTAGTGGATGCCGAAATGGTCGACGATCGCCGGAACGGCGTCGCGGATCGTCCACTGGACCCGCTCCGACGCCGATCCCGGGCCGGTCCCGCACATGACGAGGACGCCGAGCGAGTCGCCGCGGTGAAGCGCGCCGTGGCTGCCGCCGCCCACGTGGTCGGCGCCGCCCCAGTCGACGAACTCGTAGCCGGGCGTCGCCGAGACGAGGACGTCGCCTGCCCGGGGGCAGTGCAGCGCGGACCAGAGCCTGCTCAGGGCGTCGGGGTACGTGCGGCTCCAGGCGCGCCCGTCGGAGACGGCGAGCGCGAGCGTGTCGAGGTCGCCCTCGAGGCTCCAGTGGCCGCCGCGCAGATCCACCACGTCGCCGCCGGCCGCAAAGCGCAGCTCGCCGCCCTTGGCGGACCGGACGACGGCCTCGCCGTCCTGCATATGCGCGACGAGATCGACGCCTTCGACGCCAGCCAACTCCCGGCTGAGAACGGGCACGATCGCTTCGCGATCGTCAGGGTCGAGCACGTAGACCATCGCCGACCGCGCCGCCGGTGAGACGGCTATCTCCGCGTCCTCCGGCTGCCCGTCGGGCATCAGCACCTCGCGGTGGTCGAGCTCCGCGGCCAGGTTCACGCGCTGCTCGATCGGGGTCTGCGAATGGTCCGAGAGGACGATCACCGCGTGGTCCTCGAGAAACGCGTCGATGCCGCCGCCCGCGTGCATCATCCGCTCGATCGCGCGGTCGGCCTCGACGATCGAGCTCGCCTGCGCGTATGGCCCGTACCGGTGCGAGTGCGTGTCGTTGTCGGGCAGCGAGAGCAGCATGAAGTCGAACAGGTCGTGCTCCACCATGTGCGCGGCGACGCAGCCCGAGTGGCGGTCGCGCTGCCCCGGCATCCCGAGTGTCGAGCGGCAGTCCGTCTTCCGCGACGCGAACAGGTCGGCGTAGAAGAGCTCCTTCGGGCCCCAGACCGCGTGCCGGAACTGGGCCGCCTTCGCGATCCGCGTGTACGGGCCCGCCTCGTCCGCCTCATGCCGGTGACGGCCGCGATAGATCAGGTAGGTCGTGCAGGCTGCGCGCAGCCCGGCGTCCTCGACGATCTCGAACACCGTCCGCTCCGCACGGTTCAGGTGCGCGAGGTTCATGTTGTAGACGGTGTCGTAGAGCGAGCGCACGATTCCGAACGTGCGCGTCGCCGCGAACGACGAGCCGTACTCCACGTAGCGCTCCTCGCCGCGGTGGTACCAGTTCATCGACGGGATGTGATGGCGGTCCGGCCCCAGCCCGGTGGTGATGCTGGACGACGCGACCGGCGTGACCGACGGGAAGCTCGACACGCAGTCGCGGATGTAGACGCCGCGCTCGACCAGCGCCTTCAGCGCCGGCGCCCGTCCGGAGTCGATCGCGCGGTCGAGCAGCTCGGGCTTGAGCGAGTCGATGACCGCGAGGACGAGCTTCTTCACCGCAATATGCGCAGGCCCTCGTACTTGCGCTCCTCCGCCGCCCGGCCGCGCATGAGCAGCAGCAGGAAGGCGGCGAGCGCGACGAACGCAAGTGGCGGGAGCGCGATCGAGACGAGCGCGATGCTCAGCGCGATCAGGTCGCCGTACGCGGTCGAGCAGGCCGCCGCCGGGGTCGAGTCGCGCGCGTGCGCGCGAGAAGAAGCCGTGCGCTCGCGTACCAGGCGAGGCCGGCGCAGGCGGCGCCCAGCGGAAGCCCGATCCAGCCCTCACGGCCGCCCTCGGTCAGCGAGCCTGCGAAGAGCAGTGCACCCGAGCGCGACGCGCGCACGCGGCGAGCACAGGCGGCGGCGTGGTCACCAGGTGGCGGCCACCGCCAAGACGCACCATGACGGCGATGAACGGGATCGACTCGAGGAAGGCGAAGTCGCCGCCGGAGAAGTTGACGCCGAGGTCCGCACGGCCGAGCGAGCCCGCGAGGACCGGCGGCAGGAAGGGGCGGACGCCGCTTGCCGAAGCAAGTCCGGTGCCCTGGCCTATGTCCAAAAAGAGGCTCATAGCGTCAAGGGCTCCAGTTCCGCGCTCGGTACCCTGAAGCGCGGTGACTGTAGACGACGGACCGCGCCGCGGCCGGCCGCGCTCTACCAAGCGCGACCTCGAACGGTACGCCGGGCTCTTCGCCTCGCGAACGAAGGTCATGAAGTCGTCGGCGATGCGCGACCTGATGGCCGTGACCGCGCGGCCCGAGGTGATCTCGCTGGCGGGCGGGCTGCCCGACACCAGCAGCTTCCCACCCGAGACGTTCGCGGCCGTGGCCAATCGGATCGCGCACGAGTCGTGTGCGAAAGCCCTCCAGTACGGGCCGACCGAGGGACTCGCCGAGACCAAGGACTGCATCGCGCAGGTCATGCACGCCGACGGCGGGATGAAAGTCGACCCCGACCATCTGATCGTCACGACCGGCGGGCAACAGGTGATCGACCTCGTGACGAAGACGCTGATCGACCCGGGCGACGTGATCATCGCCGAGGCGCCGACGTACCCGGGGGCGGTGCCCACCTTCTCCTCGTACGAGGCGGACGTCGTCCAGATCGACATGGATGCCGACGGGATGAGGATCGACCTGCTCGAGGAACGGCTCGCCGAGCTCGAGCGCGAGGGCCGCCGGCCGAAGTTCATCTACACGGTCCCGAGCTTCCAGAACCCCGCCGGCGTGACGATGTCGCTCGAGCGGCGCCAGCGTTTGGTCGAGCTCGCGGCCGAGCGCGAGATCCTCGTGCTCGAGGACAACCCGTACGGGCTGCTGCGCTACGAGGGCCAGCCGCTCCCGCCGCTCTACGCGCTCGACGGCGGCGTCTACGTGATGTACCTGGGCACGTTCTCGAAGATCCTCTCGCCGGGCATCAGGCTCGGCTGGGTCGTCGCGCCCGCGCCGGTGCTCGAGAAGATCAACCTCGGCAAGCAGGCGGCCGACCTCTGCACCTCGACGCTCTCCCAGCTGATGGTGCAGGCGTACTTCGAGGAGGCGCGCTGGCACGACTACGTGGAGTCGCTGACCGAGATCTACCGCGCACGGCGCGACACCATGCTCGACGCGCTTGCCGAGTTCTTCCCGCCCGAGGCCGAGTGGACCCGTCCCGCCGGCGGCCTCTTCATCTGGGCGACGCTGCCCGACTTCATCGACACGACCGACCTGCTCGCCCGCGCGCTGCGCGACAACGTCGCGTTCGTGCCGGGCGAGGCCGCGTACCTCGACGGGCGCGGCCGCAACGCGATGCGGCTCAACTTCTCCGCCTCGGACGAGGATGCGATCCGCGAGGGCGTGCGGCGGATCGGAAAGGTGGTCCGGGAGCAGGTCGCGCTCTACGGAACGCTCACCGGGCAGCAGCCCGCCGCCACCCCGCCCGCCGTGCCGGAGCGGAGACCGGCCACTCCCGGCGAGGCCGAGGTCGTCCCGCTGCGAAGGCGGAAGGCTCAGTGAGGGTCGCCGTCCTCAAGGGCGGCAGCTCGCTCGAGCGGCAGGTGTCGCTTCGATCCGGCGGCCGCGTCGAGGAGGCGCTCGAGCGTCTCGGCCATGAGGCGCTGCCCGTCGACGTCGGGACGGACCTGATCGCGCGGCTGCGAAGCGACGAGCCCGACGTCGCGTTTCTCGCCCTGCACGGCCGCAACGGCGAGGACGGCACCGTCCAGGAGCTGCTCGAGATCCTCGGCATCCCGTACACCGGGCTCGGGCGTCCTCGCGTGCATCCGCTGCATGGACAAGGTGCTGGCGAAGCACCTGCTCGTCGAGGCGGGCGTGCCAACGCCGGAGTTCTTCGCCTTCAGCGAGCTCGCCTTCCGCGAGCTGGGCGCCGGCTGAGGCGCTGCCCCAGATCGAGGAGCGGCTGGCATTTCCGATCGTCGTCAAGCCGGCGGCGCAGGGGTCGGCGCTCGGGATCAAGTTCGCCCGCACGGCCGACGACGTCCCGTCCGCGCTCGTGAACGCCTTCTCCTACGACGACAAGGTGCTGCTCGAGCGCCACATCGACGGTCGCGAGCTGGCGGTCTCGATGATCGAGCGGAACGGCGAGCCGCAGGCGCTGCCGATCGTCGAGGCCCTGCCCCGTGACGAGGACTTCTTCGACTTCGAGGCCCGCTACGAGATCGGGCGAACCGAGTACCGCTGCCCGCCGGAGCTCTCAGGACGCGGAGACCGCCGCGGTCGAGGACGCCGCGCGCGCCACCTGGACGGCGCTCGGCTGCCAGGGCTTCGCGCGCGCGGACATCATGCTCCCCGAGGGCGGCGAGCCGCAGGTCCTCGAGGTGAACGTCACCCCGGGACTGACCGAGACCTCGCTCCTGCCGATGGCCTGCGAGGCCGCCGACATCGGCTTCGATCAGTTCGTCGAGCGCGCGCTCGAGCTCGCGCTCGATCGCATCAGCGCCTCGACGGCCTGATCGGCCAGCCTGACGCTGTAGTTCGTCCCGCGGTCCTCGGGATAGATCTGGGTCGTGTTCGCCAGGATCAGGCCGGGCACGCCGGTGTCGAGCGGAGGCATTCGCTCCCGGTAGCCGAGCGTCACGATCGGCTGTGCGGCCGGCTCGCGGAAGAGCCACCGCTCCTTGATCCAGTCGCGTGAGAAGGCCGGGTTGACCTTCCTCAGCCCCGGCTCGTACAGGTCGAGCAGCTGCTCGACGTCGAGCCCGAGCATCTCGTGGCCGGCCTCGAGGTAGTTCGCGACGTAGAGGAAGCGGCGGCCGCCGTAGCGCTCCGGCTCGATGAAGTTGGTGTGCTCGATCAGGCCGACGAACGGCAGCTCGTCGTCGGCGATGTTGGTCCAGTAGAAGGGCGTGAACTGCCGGTCGAGCTCGAGCAGCAGGCAGAGCGCGGTGTGGTACTCGATCGACCCGAGCCGCCCGAGATAGTCGGGGCCGATCGCCTGCGCGAGATCGCCGTCGAGCAGCTGCGTGAAGATGTCGTTCGGGACGGTGGCGATCACCGCGTCGTAGCGCTCCGCGTCGCCGCCCGACGCGAACCGGCGCGGATCGTGTCCCGTGCGGAACGCGTCCGGCGCCCCCGGCGCCACCAGGAAGCCCCCGTCGTCCCGGGCCAGCCGCCGGGCGGGACGGTCGATCATCACGCGCCCGCCGTTCGACTCGATCGACTCCTTCAGCCGCTCGTAGAGCGTCTCCCAGCTGCCGCGGGGGTAGCCGAGCAGCTCCTTGCGAGCCTCCTCGCCCTTGATCTGGCGGCGGACGGTGAGCTTGCTCCACAGCCACGCCATCGAGATGTCCGTCGCGCGGTCGCCGAACTTGCCCTGCAGGAGCGGCCCCCACACCTTCTGCCACGCCTGGCGGCCCATCGCGCGGTTGCACCCACTCGCGCGCGGTCTCGCCCTCGAACGGGCGGACGTCGCGCCCGCGCCGCTGCAGCAGCACCACGGCGATGCCCATGCGCAGCCGCGAGGCCGGCGACAGCGGCCTGAAGCGCAGCAGGTCGAGCGGGCCGTTGAACGGCCACGACTTCCCGTCGACGAAGAACGCGACCGTTCGAGGTCCGCCACTCGAGCTCGTCGGGCATCCCGAGCTCGTCGTAGAGGTCGGCGATGTGGCGGTCGCTCGTGAAGAGGTGGTGGTAGTAGCGCTCGAGCAGGTGGCCCTGGCCGACGTCGAGCGTCGCCGCCTGCCCGCCGAGCCCCGGCCAGCGCTCGTAGACGTCGGCGACGTGTCCGGCCTCGGCCAGCCGGTGGCCCGCCACGAGGCCGGCCACGCCGGCCCCGATCACCGCGACTCTCACGGGCCGTCGCCGCGGTCGAAGTTCGCCTTCGACTCGCACGAGGTACAGCGGCCTTCGCTTCACCTCGTCGTACACGCGCGCCAGGTACTCGCCGATGATCCCGATCGCCATCAGCTGCATGCCGCCGAGGAGCAGCACCGCGATCACGGTGGTCGTGACGCCGGGGACGAACTCGCCGGCGATCCTGAACGCGATCGCCACCGGGATGCCCAGGAACGCAAGGCCGGCGAAGAAGAAGCCGAGCAGGGTCGCCAGCTGCAGCGGCACGTACGAGAACGAGGCGATCGCGTCGAACGAGAAGCGCAGCATCTTGAGGAACGAGAACTTCGTCTCGCCGGCGTGGCGGGCCTCGCGCTTGTACGGCACGCTCGTGTGCGTGAAGCCGACCCACGCGGTCATCCCGCGGATGTAGCGGTTGCGCTCCGGCATCGCGAGCAGCGCGTCGAGCGCGCGCCGCGACAGCAGCCTGAAGTCGCCGGCGTTCTGCTCCACCTCGATCTGGGCGACGCGGCCGAGCAGCCGGTAGAACCAGGACGCCGTCATCAGCTTGAAGCGCGTCTCGCCCTCGCGCTGCTCGCGCGCCGCGACGACGACGTCCGAGCCCTTCCGCCACCAGTCGACCAGCTGGGGGATCAGCTCGGGCGGATCCTGCAGGTCGGCGTCGATCATCACGACCGCGTCGCCCTTCGCGTGCTCGAGCCCAGCGGTGAGCGCGGTCTGGTGACCGAAGTTGCGCGAGAGCGTGACCACGCGGATGCGGCGGTCGGCTGCGGCGAGCTCGGTCGAGCGCCGCCGGCGTTCCGTCGGCTCGAGCCGTCGTCGACCAGGATGATCTCGAACGGCATCGCGCCGAGCGCCGCGATCGTCCGCTCGCAGAACGGCCGGACGTTGTCCTCCTCGTTGAACACGGGCGCCACCACGCTGAGCAGCGAAAGCTCCCTCGAGGCCAGGGTCACGGCCGACAGGCTAGCCTCGACGCGCGTGAGCGCGCGCTGCGTCGTCTGCGGAGGGACCCGTCTGGTCGAGCACCTCGCCGTCGCGGGCGAGCAGGGCCCGGAGGGGCTCATCCCGACCACGGACAAGTTCGGGACCGCGCTGTCGGACATCGTGCGCTGCGCGGACTGCGGACACATGCAGCTGCGCGACATCCCGACCGAGGCCGAGCTGGAGCAGGCATACGGCGAGGCCGCCTCCGACGACTACGTCGAGGAGGAGGCCGGGCAGCGGGCAACCGCGCGCGAGCTGCTCGAGCGGCTCGAGCGGCACGTGGAGAAGGGCGCCGCTGGTCGACCTCGGCTGCTGGGTCGGCTTCCTGCTCGACGAGGCGCGTACGCGCGGCTGGGATCCGGTCACCGGCGTCGAGCCGAGCACGTTCGCGTCCGGGCTACGCGCGCGACCGGCTGGGGCTTGACGTCCGGACCGACGACCTGATGACCGCCGATCTCCCGCCGGGCGCGCACCAGGCCGTCGTGCTCGGCGACGTGATCGAGCACCTCCCGACGCCGGGCGACGCGCTCGACCGGATCCGTGACCTGCTCACGCCCGGCGGCGCAGTGATGCTGATGCTCCCCGATGCCGGCAGCCGGCTGGCGCGGGTGATGGGAGCGCGCTGGTGGTCGGTCATCCCGACACACGTGCACTACTTCACGCGCGCGAGCCTCCGGCGGCTGCTCGAGCGGCCACGGCTTCGAGCTGCGCCATGTCGGCACGACGCCCAAGGCGTTCACCGTCCGCTACTACCTCGAGCGGATCGGCGGTTACTCGCCGCCGCTGTCGCGCGCGCTGGTCGCCGGCGCGAACGCCGCCGGCGTGGCGGATCGGATCTGGGCGCCTGACTTCCGCGACCGCATGGTCGCGATCGCCGTCAGGAGGTAGTCGGGCCTCCGCCCTCTTCCATGAAGTCCTCGGGCGTGACGTTGTCGAGGAACTCCTTGAACTTGTCCACGACCTGCTCCTCGCTCTCGTCCTCGTGCTCGAACTCGATCGCGGACTCCGCGATCACGTCCTCGGCGGCGAAGATCGGCGCGCTGGTCCGGACCGCGAGCGCGAGCGCGTCGGACGGGCGCGAGTCGATCTCGACCTCGCGCCCGTTCACCTGGAGCGTGATCGACGCGTAGAAGGTGTTCTCGCGCAGCTCGGTGACGGAGACGCGGCTGCACGGTCACCTCCATCTCGGTGAGCATGTCGTTGATCAGGTCGTGGGTCATCGGGCGCGGGGTGTTCGCGCCCTGGAGCTTCATCAGGATCGCCGCCGCCTCCGGGTGGCCGATCCAGATCGGCAGGAACTTGTTCCCGTCGCGGGTCTTCAGGAGCACGATCGGCTGCTTGCCGACCATGTCGAAGCTCACGCCGTAGATGACCATCTCCTGCATGGGCAAAGCGGAGTGTAGGCCGGCAGCGACCGCCCGCCGACAGCGTGGCTAGGCGCTCGGCGAGTGGGCGATCCAGGACTCGAACCTGGGACCTCTTCCTTATCAGAGAAGCGCTCTAACCGGCTGAGCTAATCGCCGCTGCGAGAGCGCGATGATAGCGCCGTGCCAGCGCCCGTCCTCAGCCCTCCGCGGCGTCGATGACCGTTGCAGCTCTGGCGACGGAGTGCCGTCCACGCCGCCGCCGTACATGCGATCCGTGCCGGCGAACTTGCGGTTCCGTCGGTCTCGCCGCCCAGTCGTCGAAGGCCGTCATCGCGTCTGTCGCCGCCGTCGTACGAGCTGCGCCGTGACGACGCTCTCGACTCGCGTGAGGTCCGGCTGATACGGGTTCTTGCCGAGTCATCGTGTAGCCCTGCTCAAGCTGAGTCGGGGTCGAGGGCGAAGCTGCCGACTGTCGCTGGGAGCCCTGCGCGTCCACCGGCTCGACCGTGTAACCGGCGCCTCAGGCGCTGCAATGCGGCGCTCCAGGACCTCGTCACCTCGTGTCGTCGCTCTCCGCTTGCATCAGAGCAACGCGCTCTAGACCGGCTGACGCTCAGGATCCGCCCGCCGCGAGCAGGCGATGATGGCGCCGTGTCTGCGCCCGTCCTCACCGCGATCAGGGTCGCCGCGGACCCGGCGAAGTGGGCGCGCCGCGGGCTTCTCGGTGGACGGCGCGGAGGATCGTCGTGGGTGACGTCATCGATCGAGTTCGTCGAGGGCGACGGAGGCATCGTCGACTGGACCCTCGCCGAGCCGAGCGGCGGACGCGCCAGCCGACCACGCACGCCGAACGGCGTCACCGAGATCGACCACGTCGTGATGCTCGCGCCGAACCTCGAGCGAGAAGATCGCCGAGCTGGAGGAACGAGGGCATCGAGCTGCGCCGGCATCCGCGAGGGCGAGACCGGCATGGGGACCTACCGCCAGGCGTTCTTCCGCCTCGGCCGGCCGATCCTCGAGGTGGTCGAAGCCGACGACCGCCGGAGCGTCTCTGGGGGATCACGTTCACGACCGACGACCTCGACGCGGCGGCGCGAGCTGCTCGGCGACAAGCTCGGACGCGTGAAGGACGCCGTCCAGCCGGGCCGCCGGATCGCGACGATGCGGAAGGAGGCCGGGCTCGGCCTACCGGTCGCTCTGATCAGTCCGAAGCCTAAGCCGCGAGATCCCTGAGGACGCGTTCGGCAAGCTCGACGCCTTCGCGCGGCTCGTCGAACTCGAACTCGGCGCGGAACCCGGAGCCGGTCTTCTTGACGCGCACCGGCCGGCCGAGCGCCGCGGTGAGCGCGTCCTCGGCGAGGCCGATCGCTTCCGCGAGGTCCGGGTGAAGCACGACCGGCGCCTTCTTCTTCCCGGCTTCTTGCCCCACTCCTTCGCACGCCGCTCGGTCTCGCGCACCGACCAGCCCTGCGCGACCGCCGAGCGGGCGAGCTGCCGCTGCGCCGAGTGGTCCTTGCACATGAGGATCGCGCGGCCGTGGCCCTCGCTGAGCTCGCCTGACTCGATGAAGGCGAGCGCCTCGTCGGGCAGCGACGAGCAGCCTGATCAGGTTCGAGATCGCCACGCGGCTGCGGCCGAGCCGGCGGCCCGAGCTCCTCCTTCGTGATGCCGAGGTCCTCGACCAGCGTCGCGCAAGCGCGCGCCTCCTCGACGGGGTTGAGGTCCTCGCGGGCCATGTTCTCGATCAGCGCCAGCTCGAGCCGGTCCGACTCCTCTGTGTCGCGCACGAGCGCCGGCACCTGCTCGAGCCCCGCCATCTTCGCCGCGCGCAGGCGGCGCTCGCCGGCGATCAGCTCGTACTCGCCGCCGGGCAGCGGCCGGACGACGAGCGGCTGGAGGATGCCGCGCGCCTTGATCGACTCCGCGAGCGCGATCAGCGCCTCGCCGCCGAACTCCTTGCGCGGCTGCTGGGCGTTCGGCCGGATCAGGTCGACGGACATCTGGCGCAGCCCGGCCTCGTCGCGGTGCGACTGAGGCAGGATCGCGGCCAGCCCGCGGCCGATGCCGCGTGGATTCTCAGGCACGTGCGGCCACCTCCTTGGCGAGTTTCAGATATGCGACCGAACCCGGGCACAGCGGGTCGTGCTGCGTGATCGGCACGCCGTGGCTGGGCGCCTCGCCGATGCGGACGTTGCGCGGGATGACGGTCTCGAACACGAGCTCGGGGAAGTGCTCGCGCACCTCGCGCTCGACGTCCTGGGCGAGCCGCGTGCGCGCGTCGTGCATCGTGAGGATCATTCCGGCAACACTCAACCTTGGGTTGAGCTCGCGCTGGATGAGGCCGAGCGTGTCGAGCAGGCCGGCCAGCCCCTCGAGCGCGAAGTACTCCGTCTGCACCGGGACGATGACCTTGTCCGCGGCGACGAGCGCGTTGACGGTGAGCGGGCCGAGCGACGGCGGGCAGTCGAGCAGCGTCAGGAAGTAGCCGCCGCGCATGGAGCGCATGCTCTCGCTGAGCCGCTGCTCGGACCCCGGCATCCGCGGCAGCTCGACGTTCGCGCCGGCGAGCTCGGGGCTGGACGGCACGAGGTACAGGTTCTCGACCGAGGTGGCCACGACCGCGGGGTCGAGGGCCGAGCCGTCGGTGAGGCAGTCGTACACGTTCGGATGGGCGTCCTTGCCCACGCCGAGCGCGACGGTGGCGTTGCACTGCGGGTCGAGGTCGACCAGCAGCGTGCGGTAGCCGGCCTCGGCCACGCAGGCGCCGAGGTTGACGGCGGTGGTCGTCTTGCCGACTCCGCCCTTCTGGTTCGCGATCGCGTAGACGGTTCCCATACGCGCGCGAAGTTAGTGGCGGAGGCGGTCGGAACTCGGCGGCATGCCGTAACAGTTCGGCACCGAACCGTCACCTCCTTCCGCGGGCGCACCGTTCGGCACGCTGATCAGGCGAGCGGGCGCTTGCGCGCCATGCCGGGCGGCGGGGAAAGCGGTCGGGCGTGGGCGCGGTCTTCGCGTAGAGGTGGAGGTGGCGCGAATGCGCGGCCGGGAACGGCTCGACCGGCACGACGCGATCGAGCGAGAGGCCGACGATGCGACCCGCCTCCTCCCCACCCAGCTCCTCGGCGGCATCGCGCGCCCCCTTCCACGCGACGAGCTGGCCGCCATCCACCAAGAGCGGCGCCGCGTACTCGACGAGCACGGCCAAGGAGGCGAACCGCGCGGGCCGTGACGAGATCGAAGCGCTCGCGCACCTCCTCCGCGCGCAGCGGCAGAACGGCCACGTTGCGAAGCCCGGCCGCCCTACCCAGCCTCTCCGCGACGGCCGCATGGCGGCGCTGCGACTCGATGAGAGTCACGTGGGCAGACGGCAGCGCGGCGGCGAGCACGAGCCCCGGGAACCCCGCACCCGAGCCGATGTCGGCGATCGAAGCGGGCGACCCGAGCATGCGGCACCGCCGAGAGCGAGTCCGCCAGATGCTCGTCGACCGGATCGGAGACGGTCGTCGGGGGGATCCGGCTCCGCCGCAAGCGCCTCCAGCAGGGCAATCGAGCGGATCCGGCTCCACCCCATACCGCGCCGCCAGCTCGCGGACGCGTTTCACGTGTTACGCCCTAGCGCGCCGTGACGGGCGTCACGACCAGGCGCCGCTCGGGCTCGTCCCCCTCCGAGTGCGTCTCCACGTCGCCGCGCTCGGCGAGGTAGGTGTGGACGACCTTCCGCTCGTGCGGGCTCATCGGCTCGAGCTCCACCGCGCGGCCGAAGTCGAGCGCATCCGCCACCGCCCGGTCCGCCTGCCGGCGGAGCGCCGCCTCGCGCCGCTCGCGATAGCCCGCGGCATCCACCACCACTCGCTTGCGGTCGCCGGGCGCCTGCGCGTACGCGGCCCGCGACGCCACGTCCTGGAGCGCGTCGATCGTCGACCCGTGGCGGCCGATCAGGAGGCCGAGCTCCGGCCCGTTCACGGTCGCGCGGATCTCCTCGGCGGACTCCTCGATGTCCACCGTGCCCTCGAGCTCGAGCGCCAGCACGACCCGCGCCACCACGGCGCGCACCCGCTCGGCCGGCTCCTCCGGCAGCTCGTCGTGGTCCTCCTCCCACCGGTCGAGGTCGACGGTGGCGGCCACGCGGGCGGGCTCGCCCTCCTCCTCGTCGGGCTCGCTGAGCACGTCGAACTCGACGGCGTCCTGCGTCAGCCCCGGATAGTCGCGCTCGAGCTCCTTGAACGCCGCGCGCTTCGCCTCGCCGACCGTCGCGCCCTCGGCCTCCGCACGCGGGTCGTCGTCGGCCACGGCTACCGCCTCCTGCCCGTGCGCTTCTTCTTCTTGCGCGGACCGGGCGGCGGAGTCTTCTTCGGGCCGCCGTCCGTGTCGCCCTTCGCCGCTCTTCGAGCCCTTGCCTGCTGGCGACCGCGGCGGCGGCCGTGGCGGGGGCCTTCCCCCTGGCCGGTTTCGATCCCGCGTCGGGTTTCGCCGCGATCGGCTCGGGCTTCGGGAACAGCTTCCGCACCAGGAACTGCTGGCCGATCGTCCAGACGTTCGTCGTGATCCAGTAGACGATCAGGCCGGCCTCGAAGTTGATGATGAAGATGACGAAGACGAACGGCAGCGCGAGCATGATCCGGCGCTGCATCGGGTCCGCGGTGACGGTCGAGACGAGCCCCGAGATGAGCTGCGTCGACACGTAGAGGACGATCAGGACGACCAGCGTCGCGCCGGTCGCCGGCTCGGCGAGGTTGTCGATGAAGAGGAACGACTCCGCGCCCTCGATCTCCTGCTGGAACTCGTCGCCGCGCAGCAGGTAGAAGAGCGCGATGAAGAACGGGAGCTGAAGGAGGATCGGGAGGCACGAGCCAAGCGGATTGACCTTGTGCTCCTGGTAGAGCTTCATCATCTCCTGGTTCATCCGCTGGCGGTCGTCCTTGTACCGCTCCTGGATCCGCTTCATCTCGGGCTGAAGCCGCTGGAGGTCCTGCATCGAGCGGACCTGCTTGAAGGTCAGCGGCAGGATCGCGAGACGGACGCAGACCGTCAGCATGATGATCGAGGCGCCCCAGCTGAACCCCGCCGGTCGTGCCAGAACTGGAGGATCGAGTTCGCGACATCGATCAGCGGCTGGAGGACGTTTGCGATCAGGATCATGAGCGGGGGGCCGCGCGCGGGCGGAAGAGGCGTTGCTGTTCGACGGGGTCGAAGCCGCCGTGGCTCCAGGGATTGCACCGCAGGAGCCGCCAGGCGGCCAGCACGACGCCGCGCAGTATGCCGTAGGTCCTGATGGCCTGCAGGGCGTACGCCGAGCAGGACGGGTGGTACTTGCAGCGCCGGGGCAGAGCGGGCGAGATGACCCGCTGGTAGAGCCGAATCGGCAGGCCGGCGATGGCCCGGGCCGTCACTCTGTCGCTTCCCCGCCGAGCAGGTTCGCCTGCCCGAGCAGCTCGCGAAGCGCCTCCTCGACGGCCGGCTCGCCGCGTTCCGCAAGCTCCGCGGCGTCGGGGCGGGCGACGAGGACGAAGTCGTGCCCGGCCGGCAGGTCCCCGGCGGCGGACCAGAACGCCTCGCGCAGCAGCCGCTTCATCCGGTTGCGCTCGACCGCGCCGCCGACCTTGCGACCGACCGAGATCCCGAGGCGCGGCCCGTCGGCGTCGGTCGTGCGAGGGAAGGAATGCAGGACCAGATGCCGGCTGGCGTGCGAGCGGCCCTCGCGATAGACGCGCTCGAACTCGGCGCTGCGAGAGAGCCTGCGGCGCCGGCCCTTCTTCTCGGCCATGCTCAGGGCGTGAGCCGCTTGCGGCCCTTGCGACGCCGGCGCTCGAGGATCGCCCGGCCTCCTCGCGTGCGCATGCGCGCGCGGAACCCGTGAGTGCGGGCTCGCTTGCGCTTCTTCGGCTGGTAGGTGCGCTTCACGGGAGGCGCGGAGGGTAGCGCGTCGGACGTGTTGACAAGCTGTGAACACCCTTTTCTCGCGATTTGCGGACAGTCGAAAAAGCGCTCCGAACCCGTCGCCGTACCGGGTGTAGACTCGGCCTCTCCGAGGGCTCGAGCGCCGTGCGGATCGCGTCGAGAACTCCAAGATGATGAACATCAAGCGACCCCGCCGGAGGCCGTTCGCAAGCCCGTGCCCGACGAGCTCGAGACGATTTGGGATGCCGTTCGACGCGAGCTACGTCGTGACGTAACGGACTTCGCCTTCCACATTTGGCTCGAGCCACTCGAGCCGGCTGCGGTGGAACAGGGCACCCTCTACGTCAGGGCGCCGTCGCACATCCGCAGCTGGGTCCGTGATCGGTACACGTCAGTCCTCGTCGCAGCCGCGCGCCGCGCCGGGATGAACGCCGTCGAGCTGGTCGACGGCGCCTGGAGTGGCGCCCGCCGAGGTCAGCTCGCCCGCCGGCTTCCCTCAGAGCGCGTGCGACGGGCTCAATCCCAAGTACACCTTCGAGCAGTTCGTGATCGGCGACGGCAACCGCCTTGCGCACGCCGCCGCGCTGGCCGTGGCGGAGCTCCCCGCCCAGGCCTGGAACCCGCTCTTCATCCACGGGCCCCCAGGGCTCGGGAAGACGCACCTCCTTCACGCGATCGGGAACTACGTGAGCCGCTATGGCGAGGGCCTCCGCGTCCGCTACGCCACGGTCGAGGACTTCATGGCCGAGTTCGTCCAGGCCATCCGCCGGCGCAGCACCGACGGCTTTCGCGAGCGGTTCCGCGACGTCGACGTCCTCCTCCTCGACGACGTCCAGTTTCTCGCCGACAAGGTCCGCACGAAGGAGGAGCTCTTCCACACCTTCAACGCGCTGTATGAGTCAGGGCGGCAGCTCGTCTTCACCAGCGACCGCAGCCCGACCGACCTCGAGGCCTTCGAAGACCGCCTGAAGGAGCGCTTCGAGTGCGGGCTCGTCGCCGAGGTCGTGCCCCCCGACGCGAACGTCCGCCTCGCCATTCTCCGCAACCGCGTGCGCCAGGACGGCCTCCAGAACATCCCCGACGAGACGCTCGAGGCCGTTGCCCGCGCCGTCGGCGCAAGCGTGCGCGTCCTCGAGGGCGCGCTGATCCGGGTGGTGGCCTACGCCTCGCTATCCGACGAGCCCCCCACCCCCGAGCTCGCGATGGAGGTGCTCGGGCGCCTCTACCGCCACGGGCCGGCCCAGCCCTGCTCCGTGCGCCGGATCCAGGAGGCGACCGCCGCCGAGTTCGGCATCACGCCCGAGGCCCTCCTCGCGCGCGACCGCACCCCGACCGTCGCATTCGCCCGCCAGGTCGCCATGTACCTCGCGCGCGAGCTCACCGACCAGGGCCTCCCCGCGCTCGGCCGTGACTTCGGCGGTCGCAACCACAGCACCGTCCTGCACGCCTGGAAGCGCGTCAGCGAGCTTGTGGACAAGCCTGGTGAAAAACGTGAAACGGTCGTGGGTATCCGCCGCCGGCTCGAGGGCGACAAGCGGTGACGACCGTTCCCACTGACAGAATCAACAACTTGCTCTCCTCCCGTGGACAGCCCCATCCCCAATCCCCGAGCGGAATTCGTGCGGCTGTCCACATCTACACACCACCCACTTCTTCTAGACAGGACCGGAGATGAAGTTTTCGATTCCGTGTGATCAGTTCGTCGCCAGCCTCGGCGTCGCGGCCCGCGGCGTTTCCACGCGCAGCGCCATCCAGACGCTGTCCGGCGTCCTCGTGCGCGCCGAGGACGGCCAGGTCGAGCTGCTGGCCACCGACATGGAGCTCGGCATTCGCGTGTCCACTTCCGCCCAGACCGAGCGGGAGGGCGAGGCCGTGGTGCCGGGGCGGCTCCTTCTCGACGTGGTCCGCTCGCTGCCCAAGGACGAGATGTCGCTGGAGTACCGGTCGTCGCAGCAGGACGTGGAGGTGGTCTCGGGCACGGCGAAGTTCCACCTGCGCACGCTGCCGCTCGAGGACTTTCCGAAGCTGCCCGAGCCCAACGGCTCGACGATGCGCGTCCCTTCGCGGCGCCTTCGTGGAGACGATCAACCGCGTCGCCCGCTCGGCCTCGCGGGACGAGACGCGCCCTCACCTGACCGGCGTGCTCGTGTCGGCGTCGGGCAAGGAGCTGCGCATGGTCGCCACGGACTCGTATCGGCTGTCGGTCAAGGAGACGTCGCTCGAGCAGCCGCTCGAAGGCGAGCTCGAGGCGAACGTGCCGGCGCGCACGCTGCAGGAGCTCGGCCGTGTCGCGGGCACCGACGACGGAGGGCGAGATCGAGATCGCCGCGCTCGAGAACCAGGTGATCTTCCGCGTGGGTGAAACGGTCCTGTCATCGCGCCTCGTAGAAGGTCGATTCCCGAACTATCGCCAGCTCCTCCCCGAGACGTTCGAGCATGAACTACGCCTGTCGACCGCGGAGCTGCTCGAGGTCGTGCGCCGCATCAGCCTGCTGGCGCAGAAGAACGCGCCGCTGCGGCTGGCCTTCAGCGACGGCGCACTGGAGGTGTCGGCGCAGACCCCCGATGTCGGCGAGGCCAGCGAGTCGCTGCCCGTGCCGTTCAAGGGCGAGCCGCTCGAGATCGGCTTCAACCCGGAGTTCCTGCGCGACGGTCTCGAGAGCGCGGAGTCGGACGAGCTCGTGCTCAAGCTGATCAGCCCGCTGCGCCCGGGCCTGGTCCAGTCGGGCGACGAGGGTGGCTTCACGTATCTCGTCATGCCGATCCGCCTGAACGTGCCTCACGGCCCCTAGCGGCATTCCGCGCGCCTGCGAGGTAGCTCGTGCGCGTCACACGCGTAAGCGCGCGCGACTTCCGCAACCTGGAGCGTGTCGACGCGACGCTCGGCGAAGCCGTCACGGTCGTCCATGGCCCGAACGGCGCCGGCAAGACGAACCTGCTCGAGGCGCTCTACTTCGGGTGCACCGCGCGCTCGTGCCGGACGTCCAACGAGCGGGAGCTGGTCCGGTTCGGGACGAAGGTCGCGCGCGTCGAGGTCGAGCTGGAGGCCGAGGACGGCGGTCACCGCCTCGACGTGGGGCTCGAGCCGGGCGAGGCCAAGCGGGTCAGGTTGGACGGCGCCGACCTGGCGGGGCCCGCCGGCTCCGAGGTCCGTCCGCTGGTCAGCGTCTTCATGCCGGACCGGCTCGACCTGGTGAAGGGCGCGCCGGCGCTTCGGCGCGCCCATCTAGACCAGCTCGTCGCCGCGCTCTGGCCGGCCCGCGCCGAGAACCGCGCGGCGTACAACCGCGCGCTGTCGCAGCGAAACGCCCTGATCGCGCGCGTGCGCGCGGGAGGAGCGGACCCGACCCTTCTCGACACATGGGACTCGGAGCTGGCGCGCGCCGGCGCCACGCTGATGGCCGATCGCACGGAGGCCTGCGCGCTGGTGGCGCCGCGGTTCAGCGAGCGCGCCGGCGACCTGGGACTGCCCGAGGAGGCGACGCTGTCCTACCGGCCGCGCAGCCGGGCCGCGGACGCGGAAGCGCTTCGAGAGGAGCTCCGCGAGCGCCGCGACGACGACCTGCAGCGCGGCTTCTCCGCGCACGGGCCGCATCGCGACGAGGTAGTCGCTCGCGCACGCGGGTCGTCCGCTGCGCGCGTACGGGTCCCAGGGCCAGCAGCGGCTCGGCCTCCTCGCGCTCCTCTTCGCCGAGCGCGACGTCCTGCTCGACGCGCGCGGCCGGCCGCCGCTGATGCTCCTCGACGACGTGATGTCCGAGCTCGACTTCGCTCGCCGCGAGCGGCTGGTCGAGCTGCTCGCCACCGGCGGGCAGGCCGTGATCACGACGACGGACCTCGAGCACGTGCCGGGCGCGACGGGAGACGGCGTGGCCGCGCATCGCCGTCATGTCCGGCCAGCTCGCGCAGGAGCCGGTGGCGTGAGGCGGCTCGGCGCCGCGGCCGCTGTCGGAGGCGCTCACGCCCGCTCAAGCGCGACCTTGCGCCGGCCACGACGCTCGCGCGCGTGCAGGAGGTCTGGCCGGCAATCGCGGGCGCCGCGGCCCGCGAGGCGACCCCGGTCTCCGAGCGCGCCGGGACGGTCACATTCGCGTGCCGCTCGTCCGTCTGGGCGGGCGAGCTGACCCTCATGGCGAGGGACCTGACGGACCGTCTGAACGGCGCTCTCGAGGGCCGCCCCGGTCACCGATTTGCGGTTCGTGACGCGGTCGGCGTAACGCCGGGAAACGCGCAAGTCGCGCGAGTGCCGAAAAACGTGCGTTTTGCAGGTATTTCGTAACGCTCCGGGGCGTCCGCGGACGGGGCTAAGCTGCTATCCTCTTGAGGCCGCCAGAACCGCCCCGACCCGCATCTCAGGAGGCACTGGGTCGGGGCTTCTCATGTAAGTACTACGGAAGGCCGGGAATTGGCTGACAAGCCTGCGAAAAAGACCGCCAAGAAGCGCTCGAACGGAAGCTACGGAGCCCAGGACATCACCGTCCTCGAGGGCCTCGAGGCCGTCCGCAAGCGCCCGGGCATGTACATCGGCTCGACCGGCCAGCGCGGGCTTCACCACCTCATCTACGAGGTCATGGACAACTCGGTCGACGAGGCACTCGCCGGCGAGGCCGACCACGTCGAGATCGTCGATCCACCCGGACAACTCGGTCACGGTCACGGACAACGGCCGCGGCATCCCGGTCGACCTGCACGAGAAGGAGAACCGGCCGGCGGCCGAGGTCGTGCTCACGGTGCTCCACGCCGGCGGCAAGTTCGGCGACGGCGGCGGCTACAAGGTGTCCGGCGGGCTCCACGGCGTCGGCGTGTCCGTGGTCAACGCGCTTTCCGAGCAGCTCCACCTGACCGTCTGGCGCGACGGGCACGAGTGGACCCAGTCGTATGAGCGCGGCGTCCCGAAGGCGGACCTGAAGAAGGGCGCGAAGACGAAGCAGCGCGGCACGTCGATCACGTTCATGCCGGACCTCGAGATCTTCGACACGATCGAATACGACAACTCGATCCTCGAGACGCGCTTCCGCGAGATGGCCTTCCTCACGAAGGGCCTCGCGATCGACTTCGAGGACAAGCGCGGCGAGGGCTTCAAGACGTCCTTCAAGTACGACGGCGGCATCGTCGACTTCGTCAAGTACCTCCACTCCCAGGGCACGCGCGACCCGATCCAGAAGAAGGTCGTCTACATGGAGGAGTCCGGCGACGTCGGCGAGGTCGAGGTCGCGCTCCAGTGGAACAACTCCTACCAGGAGAACCTGCTCTCGTTCGCCAACAACATCAACACGCACGAGGGCGGCGCGCACCTCTCGGGCTTCCGGTCCGCGCTCACGCGCACGCTGAACGCGTACGCGCGGCAGAAGGGCTTCATCAAGGAGAAGGAGGAGAACCTCTCCGGCGAGGACGTGCGCGAGGGGCTCACGGCGATCATCTCGGTGAAGGTCCAGGATCCGCAGTTCGAGGGCCAGACGAAGACGAAGCTCGGCAACCCGCCCGTCGAGGGCTTCGTCCAGGCCGCGGTCAACAAGGGGCTCGGCGAGTTCCTCGAGGAGAACCCCGCCGAGGGCAACCAGATCATCAAGAAGGCCGTCCAGGCCGCCCAGGCGCGGGCGGCGGCCCGCAAGGCGCGCGACCTCACGCGCCGCAAGTCGGCGCTCGAGAACTCGACGCTGCCCGGCAAGCTCGCCGACTGCTCGGTGCGCGACCCCGCGCTCGCCGAGCTGTTCGTCGTCGAGGGCGACTCGGCGGGCGGCTCGGCCAAGCAGGGCCGCGACCGCAACACGCAGGCCATCCTGCCGCTGCGCGGCAAGATCATCAACGTCGAGAAGAACCGGATCGACAAGGTCCTCTCGAACACCGAGATCCAGGCGCTGATCACGGCGATCGGCACGGGCATCCGCGAGGAGTTCGAGCTCGAGAAGGCCCGGTACCACAAGGTCATCGTCATGACCGACGCCGACGTGGACGGCGCGCACATCCGCACGCTCGTCCTGACGTTCCTCTTCCGCGAGATGCCCGAGCTGATCGAGGCCGGCTACGTCTACATCGCGAAGCCGCCGCTCTACAGGGTCAAGACCGGCTCGCAGGAGATCTACATCGAGAAGGAGTCGGAGCTCGAGGAGCTCCTGCTGCGCGACAAGCTCGAGCGGATCCAGGCCTTCGACCGCGCCGGCACGCAGTTCAAGCTCACGCACGCACGCTGGCAGAAGTACGGCCGGCTGCTGAAGCAGTACGAGGGCTGGGCGTCGTCGCTTCGCGCCGAGTGGGGCCACGAGATCGTGACCTTCCTCGAGGAGTCGACGATCCTCGACGAGGGAGCGCTCGACGGCGAAGCCGTCCTGGCGCTGCTGCGGGGAGACGACCCGGCGGAGGAGCCCTACACGACCGAGCTGGTCGACGAGGACCCGATGGAGATCGTCGTGAAGGTGGTCGAGCGAAAGACCGGCCTCGCGCGGACGCACCGGCTGAAGCGGGACATGTTCTCCAGCCCCGACTACCGGAACTTCGTCCGCGTGCACGACGAGCTCAAGTCGCTGTCCGGCACGCCTCCGTTCGACGTGCGGCTCGACAAGCACGAGCGCGAGGCGCTGTCGTTCGAGGCGCTCCGGCACGAGGTGATGGCGGTCGCCCAGGAGGGCGTGAAGCTCCAGCGCTTCAAGGGGCTCGGCGAGATGAACGCCGACCAGCTCTTCGACACCGCGATGGACCCCGGCCGGCGAACGCTCCAGCAGGTGACCGTCGACGATGCGTCGGGCGCCGACCAGATCTTCTCGATGCTGATGGGCGACAAGGTCGAGCCGCGTCGGGAGTTCATCGAGGCCCACGCCCGCGACGCGACCCTGGACGTCTGATGGCGGTCGACCAGCTCACCGGCGGGAACATCGAGCCGCGCGGGCTCGAGGAGGAGATGCGGTCGAGCTACCTCGACTACGCGATGAGCGTGATCGTGGGCCGCGCGCTGCCGGACGCGCGCGACGGGCTCAAGCCGGTCCACCGCCGGGTCCTCTACTCGATGCACCGCGACGGCCTCCAGCCGAACCGGCCGTACCGCAAGTGCGCGCGCGTGGTCGGCGACGTCATGGGCTCGTTCCACCCGCACGGCGACTCGGCGATCTACGACACGCTCGTGCGACTCGCGCAGGATTTCGCGCAGCGCTACGTGCTGGTCGACGGGCAGGGCAACTTCGGATCGATCGACAACGACCCAGCAGCGGCCATGAGGTACACCGAGGCTCGCCTCGCGCGCCTCGCCACCGAGATGCTCCGCGACATCGACGCGGACACGGTCGACTTCGGCCCCAACTACGACGGGTCCGAGAACGAGCCGCTCGTCCTGCCGGCGCGCTACCCGAACCTGCTCGTCAACGGCTCGTCGGGCATCGCCGTCGGGATGGCCACGAACATCCCGCCGCACAACCTCGGCGAGGTCATCGACGCGACGGTGGCCTACATCGACGACCCGTCGATGGACGCGCCCGGCCTGATGCAGCACATCCCCGGGCCGGACTTCCCGACCGGCGGCACGATCGTCGGCCGCACGGGGATCAAGGAGGCGTACGAGACCGGGCGTGGCCGCGTGGTCCTGCGCGGCAAGGCGCACATCGAGCCGCTGCGCCAGGGCAAGGAGGCGATCATCGTCACCGAGATGCCCTACCAGGTGTCGAAGGGCGACGGGCGCAACGACGGCTCGGGCCTGATCAAGAAGATCGCGGAGGTCGTCCAGACCGGCAAGATCCCGCAGATCTCCGACCTCCGCGACGAGTCGGACAAGCGCGGCATCCGTCTGGTCATCGAGCTGAAGCGCGACGCGATCCCGAAGGTCGTGCTGAACAACCTCTACAAGTTCACGCCGCTCCAGACGACCTTCGGCGTGAACATGGTCGCGCTGGTCGACGGCGTGCCGCGCACGCTCGGGCTCGTCCCGCTGATCAAGAACTACGTCGACCACCAGCGCGACGTGATCGTGCGCCGCACGAAGTACGAGCTGAGCCGCGCCGAGGCCCGCGCGCACATCCTCGAGGGCCTCCTGATCGCGCTCGACAACCTCGACGCCGTGATCGAGCTGATCCGCGGCTCGCGCGACCCGGACGCGGCGCGCGACGGCCTGATGGAGAAGTTCTCGCTCTCCCGCGAGCAGGCGCAGGCCATTCTCGACCTGCGCCTCCAGCGCCTCACCGCGATGGAGTCGGACACGATCAAGCGCGAGCACGCCGACCTGGTCGAGCGCATCGCCGAGCTGCGCGAGATCCTCGGCGACGAGTCGCGCGTGATGGGCCTGATCAAGGAGGAGCTGCTCGAGATCAAGGACCGCTACGGCGACGAGCGCCGCACGGAGATCACCCACGCCGAGGGCGACATCGACATCGAGGACCTGATCGCCGACCAGCAGATGGTCATCTCGATCACGAAGTCGGGCTACATCAAGTCGCTGCCGCTGGCCACGTACCGGCAGCAGAAGCGCGGCGGGATCGGCGTGCGCGGCATGGAGATGAAGGAGGAGGACTACATCGAGCACCTCTTCGTGACCTCGACGCACGACTTCCTCCTGTTCTTCACGAACCGCGGCAAGGTCTACCGCCAGAAGGTCTACGACCTGCCCGAGGCCAGCCGCACGTCGAAGGGGCGCGCGCTCGTGAACGTGCTGCCGCTGCGCGAGGGCGAGTTCGTCAGCGCCGTGCAGGCCACGCGCGACTTCTCCGAGGGCAAGTACCTCGTCTTCGCCACGCGCAAGGGCATGATCAAGAAGACCGAGTTCAAGGCCTACAACACGCCGATCAAGGCGGACGGGATCATCGCGATCAAGATCCGCGACGGCGACGAGCTCGTCGAGGTTCGCCGGACCGAGGGCGAGTCGGACATCATCATGGTGGCTCGCTCGGGCAAGGCGGCGCGCTTCAACACGGACCAGGTGCGCCCGATGGGTCGCGACACCTCGGGCGTCAAGGGGATGAACGTCGCCCAGAAGGGCAACTACGTCCTCGCGATGGACATCGCGCGCGACGACACGGAGCTGCTCGTCGTCACGGAGAACGGCTTCGGCAAGCGCTCGGCGATCACGGACTACCCGGTCAAGGGCCGCGGGACGATGGGCGTGCAGACGATCAAGCTCACGGACAAGAAGGGCGCGCTCGCCGGCGCGCTGATCGTCCGCGAGCACGACGAGCTCGTCTTCATCTCGCAGAACGGCATGGTCCAGCGCACCGCCGTCAAGGGCATCTCGCTCTACGGCCGCGCGTCGCAGGGCGTGAACGTGATGAACCTGCGCGAGGACGACGTCGTCAGCGCCGTCGCGCTCGTGATGGAGGGCCAGGCGGAGACGGCGGCGAAGGTCGAAGAGGACGGAGGCCACCCCGGAGCTCGAGGCATCAGCCGACGGCGACGCGCCGGCGAGCCCGAGCCCGAGCCGGAAGAGTCTGAGTAGCCCGTCCGGCCTGTTCGGCCACGAGCCGCGCTGGCTCGGGCCGCTCGCCCTGGGGACGATCTACGTCGTCTGGGGCTCGACGTACCTGGCGATCCGCGTCATGGTCGAGGACATCCCGCCGCTGCTCGGGCGCGGGCGTCCGGTTCTTGATCGCGGGCGCGATCCTCTACGCGTGGGTCGCCTGGCGCCGCCCGCGGAGCGCCCGCGCGATCACCGGCCGGCAGCTCGCTGGGGCAGCGCTCGTCGGGCTCCTCCTGATGTTCGGCGGCAACGGCCTCGTGACCGTGGCCGAGCAGGAGGTGCCGTCCGGGCTGGCCGCGCTCCTGATCGCGTCCGTGCCGCTGTGGGTGATCGTGCTCCGCGCGAGCTATCGGCCGCGAGCGCGTGCCCGGCGACGACGCTCATGAGCGTCGCGGTCGGGTTCGTCGGCGTCGCTCTGCTCGTGCTGCCCGGGCGACCGCCCCGAGGGCGCGCCGCTCGGGTGGTCGCTCCTCGTCGTGGCGGCGGCGGTCCTCTGGGCCAGCGGCTCGTTCGCGGCGAACCGGGTCGAGCGGCCGAGCGACGTGCTCACGGCGACCGTCGTGGCAGATGCTCATCGGCGGCGCGGCGATGGTGGTCGTGGGCCTGGCCGCTCGGCGAGGCCGGCGAGCTGCACCTCGGCGAGATCTCGCTCGACTCCTGGGCCGCCTTCGTCTTCCTCGTCTTCATCGGCTCGATCGCGGCCTTCACCGCCTACAACTGGCTGCTGCAGCACGTCGCGCATCTCGACCGTCGCCACCTACGCGTTCGTGAACCCGGTGATCGCGGTCTTCCTCGGGTGGGCGATCCTGTCGCGAGGAGATCACGCCGTTCGTCGTGGCCGGCACGGCCGTGATCGTCGCCTCGGTCGCCTTCGTCGTCCTGAGTCCGCGAGCGGCCAGAAGGTACTCGGGCATCCCGACCGTCCGCTACATTCGGCTCACCAGGGAAAGGAGGTGGTCCTACTGAGTGACAGTCTTTTCGGGACCCTGGAGGTGACCGGCCGCTAGCCGGTTCGCTGGACCCCGTTAGCGGAGTCCAACCGGGACACCGTCGGAGAAGGAGGCCGGGATTCGTCCCTCCGGCCGCGGCGCCGCAGGCGTCCGCAGCGACCCCCTCCGATCAAAATCCAGTTAAGTCGTGCGAAGGGCGTCCCCTGTGGGCGCCCTTCGTCTTAGTTCGAGTCCTGCTCCAGGTCCTCGACGCGCTGCTCGAGGTCGTCGAGCTGCTGCTGGAGGTTGTCGCCGCCGCCGTCCGACCTGCTGGTCGAGCTGGTCGACCTGCTTCTCGACGGCGTCGATGTCGTCCTGGAGCTTCCGCACCTCGGATGCGTCGGCGGTGCCCTCCACGCGGTCCTCGAGGCCGTCGAGCCTCTCCGTCGTCTGCTCCCTGAAGACCTCGAGGTCGGCGCGCAGCGAGTTGACGCCCGCCTTGCCCTCGCGGTTCTCGTCCTTCGTGTCCTCGATCTCGGAGATCGCGTAGCCGGCGCCTCCGGCTGCCAGCAGTGCCAGCACCGTGACCAGGATCAGCCAGCGGTTCTGGCGCCGCTCGTGCCTCTCCTCGGCGGTCAGCTCAGCCGTCTCTTCTGGCGGCCGTGGGGTGGCCGGCGGAACGGGAGGGCCCGACACGTCAGGCCGCCTGAGGTAGGTATTGCTGCCAGACCAGAGGGATCTTCGGCTCCGCCACGTGCACGAAGATAGTCGCTGAGGGGGCGCGAGGTGCCCGCCGTGGGTGCATGTTGGCCTGCTTGGGGAGGCGATCGCCCTTCCGCCGGTTGCACGGCGCGCAGCAGGTCACGATGTTGTCCCAGGTGGAGAGGCCGCCCTTGGATCGCGGTATGACGTGGTCGACGGTGAGGGAGCTGCGCTCTTCGCCGCAGTACTGGCACGCCCACCGGTCGCGCGCGAAGACGGCCCGTCGCGTGATCTTCCGGCGGTGCGCGTCGCGCGGCACCCTGACGTAGGTGACGAGCCGGATCACGACGGGACGCGGGAACGTGAGGTTCTCCGAGTGGAGCGCCCACTCGCCGTGCTCGAGGATCTCCGCCCGGTCCTTCAGCACGAGGACGGTCGCGCGGCGCACGGTGCATACGTTGATGGCCTCGTACGAAGCATTCAGTACGAGCACGCGACCGGTCGTCCTACGTGGTCCTACCAACTTGGCGGGAAGAATAGCCGCGCGTTGCGCGCCCGACGTCAGGCAGACGCGTAGGAGCCGAGCACGCGGAGCTCCTCCACTCGCCCTCGGAGCGCGTCGAGCGCCTCGGCGACGCGCGGCTCGCCGGCCCCGCCCACGAGGTCGGCGAAGAACATGTAGTGCCCGAGCCCCACGCGCCGCGGACGCGACTCGATCCGGGTGAGGTTGATCTCGCGGTCCGAGAGCTCGCGCAGGACGTTGACGAGCGCGCCCGGCGACTCGTCGTTGAAGCCCCAGAAGACGATCGAGGTCTTGTCGCCGCCCGCGCCGGGGCGTCGTCGGCCGGGGCGAGCCACACGAAGCGGGTCTCGTTGTCGCCGGAGTCCTCGACGTCCGCGCGCAGGATCACGCAGTCGTAGAGCTCGGCGGCGAGGCCGCGACGAGATCGCGGCCCACGGCTCGTCGGACTCGGCCACCGCGCGCGCGGCCTCGGCGGTCGAGCCGGCTCGAGACGTGCTCCGCGCTCGCGAGCGGGCCGCGCAGCAGCGCCGCGCACTGGGCCATCGCCTGCGGATGCGAGATCACGCGCGTCACGTCCGCGACCTCGATCGGCCGGCGGGCGATCAGGCAGTGATGGATCGGATGGATGTGCTCGGCGACGATTCGCACGTCGGACGCCTCCGTCGCGAGCGCGTCGAGCGTGGCCGCAACGCCGCCCTCGAGCGAGTTCTCGATCGGGACGAGCGCGCGGTCGGTCTCGCCGTCGTGGACCGCCATGACGGTCTCGTACACGGTCGGGTACGCGATGGGCTCGGAGCCGTCGGGCGCCGACGCGAGCAGCGCCTCCTCGGTGAACGTCCCGGCGGGCCCGAGGAAGGCGACGCGCACGCTAGGCGGGAGTCTGGACGCCCCCGGCGAGCGCGGTGTCGACCGCCTCCTGCTCCTCCGGTGAGAGCTCCAGCGTGGGGACGCCTTCCGTCAATTGCTTGACGTATACGCGCGCCGAGTCGCGGTGCAGGATCGACGAGATGACGACGCCGGACTTGTGCGCGTCGAGGAGGGCGAGCGAGCTGGACTGGTGGCCCGACATCTCGCCGTAGGCGTCGTAGCGGATCAGCGACCGGTAGGCGATGGAGCCGTCGATGCGCTCGGAGGCCTCCGAGAGCCGCTCGTCGACCTGGCTGAGAGCGCCCTCGACCCATTCGCGCAGGTCGGTGAAGCCGTCGCCGACGCTCTGCACGTACGTGACGAGATCCTGGTTTCCGTGGGCGCCGAGAACCGCGCTCTGTGCGGACGCGCAGCCTGCGCAGCCGGACCGCGACCACGATCGCGAAGAGCAGAGCCGCCAGCGCGACGGCAGCGGCCGCCAGCGCCACGATTCCTGTCGTCGAGGTGAGCTCGTCCACCGCGCGCTGAGACTAGCGCGAGAAGATCGCGGTGAAGCTGGCCTCGTTGTTGTCGGTCTTCTCCTCGCCCGCGACCGGCTCGATCTGGACGTTGATGTCGACCGGCTCGCCGATCGGCGGGGTCTCGGCCAGCGGGACGTTCACGACCTTGCTCTCGCCCGGGTTGATCGTGTCGAGCGTCTCTTCGAGCGTGATCGGCTCGCCGTCGGCGCCCGCGATCTCGACGACCACGACGATGTCCTCCTCGGGGTGCTCGCCCTGGTTCGCGATCTCGATGTCGAACGCGACGTCCTCGGTGGCGGGGATCTGGGCGGTTGAGCCTTCGACGAGCGCGGTCCCGGCCGGCGTCACGGTGACGCTGCCCGAGCCCGGTCCCGTGGAGGCCGGGCTCCGCGGCATCCTGGCCGGCCGGTGCCGATCCCGGCGAGCCGGTCGGCGACCTTCTGCGGCCGCAGCCAGCTGATGTCGGGAAGGAAGGCGATCGTCTCCGGGTCGCGGAGCGAGTCGGGAACCGGGACGTCGTCCTCGAGGTTCTCGTCCTCGATCTCGCCGAGCAGCCTGGGAAGGAAGCGCTGCGAATAGATCACGTCGCTGGTCAGGAAGTACTGCATCTGGGCGGCGATCCGCTCGTTCGGATCGGTCTCGTCGTCCGCCGGTCTCGGTCTCGTCAGCGCTGGCCCCGGCCGCCTCGCGCGCGACTCCGTCGAGCCCGTCGCGGCGGAACTCGAGCGTCTCGACCAGGTAGTCGTGCGCGCCGTCCAGCTCGCCCGGGACGTCGAGGCCGTTCGCGCGATCCACCAGCTGCTCCGCCTGCACCTTGATGCCGTTCACGTTGCTGGTGAAGTCGACCTCGCTGCCGCCCGGGTCCTCGAGCAGCTCGAACAGCGCCGTGCTCTGCTGCTCCGACTCGGCGACCAGCTCCTCGGCGTCGCCGACGTAGTCCTTGAAGCCCTGCTCCTTCTGCGACGCCTGACAGCCGCGGATGCCGAGGAAGAGCAGCAGGAGAAGGATCAATCCGCCCCCGACCGCGATCGCGCGGCGGACAAGCAGGGTCTGGGGGTCAGCCCCAGGGCCTCGTGGCGGCGGAGGCGGGCGGCGTTGCCTGGGCTGGCGCGGTTGGTCGTCGCGTTCGTCGAGGAAGGACAAGCCGCGCGCAAGTATGCCGCTTCTTGCGGACTACCTGACATCCTGGGCAGGGAGGGGCGAGGCGGGGACGAACCTCAAACCTGCGATGGAACGACCTGTGACGACTCAGGAGCTGCTCGAAACGGAGCGCACGCACCGGCTGAGCGCGGAGACCCTGCCCGAGGGTCCCGACGCCGGTCTCGTGCTGGACCGGTACCGCCTGGAGCGGATGCTCGGCGCGGGCGGATTCGGCGTGGTCTGGCTTGCGCACGACGAGCGGCTCGAGCGCGACGTGGCCGTGAAGGTCATCCCGCGCGAGGAGAGTGGGGCGGGGCCCACGCGGGCCGAACGCGAGGCTCACGCCGCGGCGCGGCTCAACCACCCAGGCGTCGTCGGCCTCTACGAGCTGGATCACGACGAGCACTCCACATACCTCGTCTCGGAGTTGGTTCGGGGCCGAACCTTCGCCGAGCTGTCGCGGGCGGGCGCGCTCTCCGACAGCGATGTCGCGCGCATCGGCCTGGCGCTCTGCGACGCGCTCCACCACGCCCACGAGCG
Organism: uncultured Thermoleophilaceae bacterium; assembly: GCA_963839405.1. GTDB lineage: Bacteria > Actinomycetota > Thermoleophilia > Solirubrobacterales > Thermoleophilaceae > DASPHG01. The sequence goes on along the minus strand of CAWIUV010000003.1, from coordinate 48,430 downwards.
CGGCGTGATCCACCGCGACGTGAAACCCCAGAACGTGATGGTCCTGGCCGAGCCGGCGGCCGGCGCCGGGTTCGCGAAGCTCGCCGACTTCGGGGTCGCGCATCTCGCCTCGGGGACCTCCTCACGCGCACCGGTGACGTGGTGGGCACGCTCGCCTACATGGCGCCGGAGCAGGCAGAGGGCCTGCGCGTGACGCCCGCGGCCGACATCTACTCGCTCGCGTTGTGTCTGTACGAGGCGTGGACGGGGGAGAACCCGGTCCGCGGCCACGGGCCTGCCAGCACGGCGCGGAGGCTCGGCCGCCGCCTCCCGCGCCTCGCGGACCGCCGGCGTGACCTGCCGTACGAGCTGTGCGACGTGGTCGACGGCTGCCTCGACCCCAACCCGAACCGGCGCCCGGGCATCAAGCACTTGCGCCGCGCGCTAGAGGGCGCTGAGCCGGAGCTATCCGACGAGGGCGGCTTGGTCGAGCCGGCGACGCTCGTGCGCTTCGGCCTGACGAGCGCGAGCGACCGCACGCTGGTGCAGCGCATCGCGCACACGCGAAGCACAGTGCCCGCGCGTCTCGCCGCCGGAGCGGGCGCCGGCGCGCTGATGCTTGCGGCGCTCGAGAGCCTCGGCCCCGAGCCGCCGGTGTCGAGCCTCGGCGCGGCCGCCGCGACCGTCGTGGCCACGGCGTTGCTGCCTCGGCTGGGATGGCTGGCGGCCGCGGCGCTCCTGGTGGGCTGGCTGGCGTCGCCGGGTGCCGACCGCGAGGGCACGGCGCTCGTCCTGGCCGCCGGCCTGGCGCCTGTCCCGTTCCTGCTTCCGCGCGCCGGTGTCCTCTGGTCCGCGCCGGCGCTCGCGCCCCTCCTCGGCGTGGTCGCCCTCGCGCCGCTGTTCGTCGCCATCGCGGGCCTGTGCTCAACCGGCTGGCGGCGCGCCGGGCTGGCTGCCGCGGGCTTCTGGTGGCTTCTCGTCGCCGAGGTGATGTCCGGCGATGCGCTCCTGTTCGGGATCCCTGACGGGACTGCGCCGCGGGCCGACTGGGAGGCGTCGTTCGGGTCCGCCGCGAGCGACGCGCTCTACCCGCTGCTGTCGTCGCCCGCGACCGCGCCGATCGTGATCTGGGTGGCGTTCGCGGTGGCCCTGCCGTTTGTCGTCCGCGGCAGGTCCCTGACCCTCGATCTGCTGGGCGCCATCGGCATGGGGCGCCGGCCTGGTCGCGGCACACGCGGCGGTGGCCGACCTCGTCGCCGCGTCGGTCGAGCTCGACCAGGCGCGAGGGGCCGTCGGAGGCGCGATCCTGGCCGTCGTGGTGGCCGTCGCGGCCGCTGCCGTGGGCCTCGCCGCGAGGCCCGTCGAACCGGAGCCTCTTCCGTAGGATGCCCGTCCGGTGAGCGTGCTCAGAAACCTCGAGGCGAAGCTGGAGGGCCTCGTGGAGGGAGCCTTCAGCCGCGCGTTCCGCTCGGAGGTGCAGCCTGTCGAGCTTGCCCGCAAGCTGGCGAAGGAGATGGAGGACGCCAAGAGCGTCTCGCTCTCGCGTACCTACGTTCCGAATCAGTTCTGGGTCTACCTGTCACCGCAGGACCGGGCGCAGTTCGAGACCTACGAGGACGGGCTGAAGAAGGAGCTGTCGGACTACCTGCTCGAGCATGCGCGCACCAATGGGCTGGCGCTCCTGACCCGCCCGACGGTCGAGCTCGAGACCGACGAGCGCCTCAGCCTGGGAGAGTTCGGCATCCAGGCCAAGCTCGTGCAGCCCGCCGAGGCGGACGCCGAGGCGGAAGCCGTCGAGGGCGATTTCGGCCACACGATGGTCTACTCGACCACCGGCGCCCGCCGCGTCGAGTCACCGCGCAAGGATTCTCGTGCCCTGCTCGTCAGCGACGACAAGCGCACGGTTGTGTCGGGGGATCCGTTCGTGATCGGGCGATCGCGGGAATGCGACCTTGTGCTCGACGACCCGAACGTCTCGCGCCGCCACGCCGAGCTCCGGCGTGAGGACGGCGGCTGGGCGGTGCGCGACCTCGGCTCGACCAACGGGATCAAGCTCAACGGCCACCGCTCGCGCGGCGCCCGCCTAAACCCCGGCGACGAGATCACACTCGGCATTTCCCGGCTCACCTTCGAGCAGGAGTAACGATGTCGGACGAGCCGCTTGCGGTGGCGCTCCAGTTCGGGTTCCTCGCGATCCTGTACCTGTTCCTCCTGTGGGTCGCGCGCAGCGCGCGGCGCGACCTCGTACGCGGGCAAGAGCCGGGCCTGGTCGACGAGACGCATGAGCACGACGAAGCACGCGACCGGCGCCGGAGCAGTGGCCCCGACCTGAGCGCCGGAGTCGAGCCGCGCCTCGAGGTCGTGGCGGCGATGGGCTACGAGCCGGGGACGGTCATCGACGTCGCGGAGGGCGCGACGCTCGGCCGCGCCGGATCCGCGGACATCCATGTCGAGGATCCGTTCGCGTCGTCGGTCCACGCTCGCATCTTCACCCGCAACGGGTTCATGCACGTGGAGGACATGGGCTCCACGAACGGGACCTACCTCAACGGCCGCCAGCTGCGAAAGGCCGAGCAGCTGAAGCCCGCGGACAAGATCCGGATCGGCGACTCCGAGTACAGCTACCGGGAGTAGGCCGTGCTGCGCGTGGTCGAGCAATTCAGCCTCACCGATGTGGGGCGCCAGCGGAACGCAAACGAGGACGCCCTCTTCGAGGCCGGCGGCGCGTCGCTGTTCGCGGTGGCCGACGGGATGGGCGGCGCGCGGGCCGGCGAGGTGGCGGCGAAGACCGCTGTGGACGAGATTGCCGGCCTCGAGAGCTCGGACGCGGTCGGCGAGCGCGACCTGGCGTCGGTCGTCGAGCAGGCGAACAAGCGCATCCACGAGCTTTCGGTGGGCGACGAGTCGCTCGCCGGAATGGGCACGACGATGACCACGCTCGCCGTCGGCGACGGCGAGATCGCGATCGCACATGTCGGCGACAGCCGGGCGTACCGGCTGCGCGACGGCGAGCTGGAGCGCCTCACTCACGACCACTCGCTCGTGGACGAGATGGTGCGGGCCGGCCGGCTGACGCCCGAGGAGGCCGAGGTCCATCCGCAGCGGTCGATCATCACGCGCGCGCTTGGCCCGGAGCCGGAGGTCGAGGTGGAGCGCATGACGTATCCGGCGCGCAGCGGCGACGTGTACCTGATCTGCTCCGACGGGCTCACGACGATGGTCCCCGAGGACGGCATCGCGGCGATCCTGCGCGCGCGCTCGTCGCTGCGGCAGGCCGGGGAGGATCTCGTCCAGGCCGCAAACGAGGCCGGCGGGCGGGACAACATCACGGTCGTCCTCTTCCGCCTGGGCGCTGAGGGCGAGGGCGAGGCGGACGACCAGGCGACGATGGTCGCCGGCGACCCCGACGCGCTGCGCACCGAGGAAGTGCGCGCAGCGGTCGCGCAGGCCGCCGAGCGGGAGGGGCCCGACCCCTCTGAGGCCGGCGACGCGACGATGGTCTTCGACGAGGAGCAGAAGCGCCGCGTCCGCGAGGCGCAGGCCGGCGCCAGGCCACCGGCGCGCGGGCGGCGCAGCCCGCGCCTTCGCCGCTGGGTCACCGCGCTAGTCGCCCTCCTCGTGGTGGGCGCCGTCGTGGTCGGCTTCTGGGTCGGTAGCCGCCAGTTCTACTTCGTCGGCACCGACGATCGGGGCCTGGTCGCGCTCTACCGCGGGCTGCCCTACGAGCTGCCGCTCGGCCTCGACCTCTGGGAGCGCGAGTACTCGACCGGCGTCCCGGCGCGCTTCTTGCCGGAGAGCCGGCGCGACCGCGTGCTCGACCACCGCCTGCGAGGAAAGGGAGACGCCGTCGACCTGATCAAGCAGGTCGAGCGTGGCGAGATCGAGGATTGATGCTTCCCGCCCGCTGGCGAGAGCTGTTCGGCCTGATTCCCGTGTCGCTTCTGGTGACGGCGGGCTTCACCGCCGTGCTGATCACGCGCTCCGAGTCCACGAACGAGGTGACGACGACGTACGGCCTCTTCTTCCTCGGCTGCTGCGTCTTCGCGCACATCTTCATCCGCGCGCGGCTTCCCGACGCCGACCCCTATCTCTTCCCGCTCGCCGCCGTGCTCGCCGGGATCGGCCTGGTGATGATCTACCGGATCGACGAGGAGCTGGCCCGCGAGCAGGCTCAGTGGTTCGTCGTCGGCCTCCTGTTCTTCGTGATCACGATCGTCTTCCTGCGCGACCACCGCTTGCTCGAGCGCTACCGGTACACGATCGCGGCCGCTGGGCTCGCGCTCCTGTTCATGCCGCGCCTACCCGGGATCGGCGAGCAGGTGAACGGCGCGTTCCTCGCGGTGAAGATCGGGTCGATCCAGTTCCAGCCCGCGGAGTTCGCGAAGATCGCGATCATCATCTTCCTCGCGAGCTACCTCAACGACACGCGTGAGGTGCTCGTGAAGGGGCGGATCCCGCGGCTGAGCATGAAGCACTTCGGGCCGCTCCTCCTCGTCTGGGGCGCGGCGATGCTGATGCTCGTCTTCATCCGCGACCTGGGTAGCTCGCTGATGTTCTTCGGCGGCTTCCTCGCCCTCCTCTACGTCGCGACAGCCCGGCTGTCGCTGGTCGTCGCCGGCTTCGGGCTGTTCCTCGCAGGGGCGAGCGTCCTTGCCAACAACATCAGCCACGTCCATGAGCGCGTGGACATCTGGCGCGATCCCTTCGCGAGCGACGTGGTGGACCGGGAGGGCTACCAGGTTGCCCAAGGGCTCTTCGCGCAGGCCGACGGCGGACTCTTTGGAACGGGGTTCGGGGAGTCGCTTCTCCAGCTCCCGAGCGGACAGTCGATCCTGCCCGCACCCCACACGGACCTGATCTACGCCGTGTTCACGAACGAGCTCGGCCTGTTCGGCGCCGTCGCGCTGATCGTGGCCTACCTGCTGTTCACGGCGCGCGGCTTCAAGACGGCGATGGTCGCGAAGGACGGCTTCTCGAAGCTGCTCGCCGTGGGCTTGACCGCGGTCTTCGGGCTCCAGGTCTTCGTGATCGTCGGCGGCGTGACGAAGACGATCCCGCTCACCGGCGTGACGTTGCCCTTCGTCTCGTACGGAGGTAGCTCGATCGTCGCGAACTTCGTACTGATCGCATTGCTCCTGATCGTGTCGGACAGCGCGCGGCGGGAGGCCCCGCGCGAGGGAGGCCTGGTCAGGTCGTGAACCGCCAGATCGTCCAGCTCTACACGCTCCTCTGCATCCTCTTCGGGATCCTCGTCTTCGCGACGTCCTGGTGGACGGTGTGGGGAGCGGACGGGCTCGAGGAGAACACGGCAAACCGCCGCCCGATCCTCGAGGACCTCCGTGTGCCCCGCGGCGACATCCTGGCTTCGAACGGAACGGTGCTCGCGCACAGCACCCGGAGGGCAGCGGCGAACGGAGGATCTACGTCCGCGACTACCCAGAGGGGAGCCTGTTCTCGCATGCGATCGGCTACTCGTTCATCGACCAGCGCGTCGGCCTCGAGCAGTCGCGCAACGACGAGCTGACCGGAGAGAAGAACGAGTTCGTCACGCTGTTCGAAGAGCTCGTCGGCAACGACCGTGAGGGCGACGACGTCCACACGAACCTCGACCCCGAGGCGCAGCAGGTGGCGATCGAAGCGCTTGGCAGCAACACGGGCGCCGTCGTCGCAATGGAGCCGGCGACCGGACGGGTGCGGGTGATGGCGAGCGTCGCCGACCTTCGACCCGAACCAATGGGAGGAGCAGTCGCGCGAGCTGAACCAGGACGAGGGCGCCCCGATCGTCAACCGCGCGACGCAGTCGCGATACCCGCCGGGCTCGACGATGAAGGTGGTCACCGCGGCGGCCGCGATCGACAGCGGGGAGTACACGCCCGATTCGATCGTCAGCGGCGAATCGCCGAAGGTGATCGGCGGCGCGCCGCTCTCGAACTGCTGCGCGGAGGGCTCGGGCGACTACGGCCCGCTGTCACTGACCGCAGGCGCTGACGCAGTCGGTCAACACCGTCTGGGCCGAGGTCGGCGAGGAGCTCGGCGCCGGGACGATGCTCGACTACATGGAGAAGTTCGGCTTCAACAGCGACCCGCCACTCGACTACCCGCATGACCAGATGGTCGAGAGCGGCGTGGTGAAGAAGGGCGGCGACCTCGCCGACGAGAACGACGGCTTCGACGTCGGCCGCGTGGCGATCGGGCAGGGCGGCGAGGAGGGCCAGACGCAGACCACCCCGCTGCAGATGGCGACTGTGGCCGCGACGGTCGGCAACGACGGCGTCCGCATGAGGCCGCGGCTCACCGACCGGATCGTTGACAAGGATGGCCGCGTGCGAGACACGATCGACCCGTCGGAGGAAGAGCGTGTGCTGAAGACCGAGTCGGCCGACCAGCTCCAGGCGATGATGGAGAGCGTGGTGCAGTCGGGCACCGCCACAGCCGCCCAGATTCCCGGCGTGGCCGTGGCGGGCAAGACCGGCACGGCGGAGCGCGGCGACGGGACGAACAACGCTTGGTTCATTGCCTTCGCGCCGGCCGACGACCCGGAGGTCGCGATCGCGGTCGTGGTCGAGAGCACGACCGGGCAGGGCGGCCAGGTGGCGGCCCCGATCGCGAAACGGGTGATGGAGTCGCTCCTTGGCTGAGGTGGCCCCCGAGACCATCGTCGACGGCCGCTACCGCGTGCTGAGCAGCCTCGGCGCCGGCGGAATGGCGGACGTGTACTGCGCCGAGGACACCCACCTCGGGCGGCAGGTCGCGCTGAAGGTGCTCTACCGCCGGTTCGCGCAGGACGCCGAGTTCGTCGAGCGATTCAAGCGCGAGGCGCGTCCGCCGCCGGCCTGACGCACCCGAACGTCGTGAACGTCTACGACCGCGGCGAGCACGACGGCACCTACTACATCGCGATGGAGTACCTGCCGGGGAGCACGCTGAAGGACGTGATCGTCGAGCAGGGCCGCTCGAGCAGGAGGCGGTGATCGACATCGGCGTGCAGATCCTGCGCGCGGCGAGCTTCGCGCACAGGCGCGGCGTCGTGCACCGCGACCTCAAGCCGCACAACGTGATGCTCGACGATGCCGGCATCGCAAAGGTCACGGACTTCGGAATCGCGCGCGCGGGCGCTTCGGAAATGACCGAGGCGGGTTCGATCATGGGCACGGCGCAGTACCTCTCGCCCGAGCAGGCCCAGGGCCATGCCGCGACGGCCCAGTCCGACCTCTACTCGGTCGGGATCATCCTCTACGAGCTGCTCACCGGCCAGCTGCCGTTCGACGGCGAGAGCGCCGTGGCGATCGCCGTGCAGCACCTGAACGACGACCCCCCGCCGATCCGCACGCTGCGCCCCGACGTCGCTCCGGAGCTCGAGGCCGCAGTAATGCGCGCGCTGGCGAAGGACCCTGCGGCGCGCTGGGCCGATGCCGACGAGTTCATCCGCGCGCTCGAGGGGCGCGCGTGCCGGCTTGGCGGAGCAGCCGCTTGGCCAGGACACGGCCGCGTTCGCCGCCGTTCCGCCGCGTGCCACCGGAGGAGGACGAGGACGAGCGAAAGCTGCGCGTGGCCGTGGATCGCCCTGGGGGTCACGGCGCTCCTGATCGCGCTGGCGCTGCTTCTGCTCACCGGCGGCGACAAGGTCGAGGTCGAGCGCGTGGTCGGCCAGCTCGAGGCCGTGGCGGTCGACCGCCTGGAGGACGACGGCTTCGAGGTCGAGGTCGACCGGCAGCCCGATCTTGCGCCGGTGGGTGAGGTCATCCACCAGGATCCCGCGGGCGGCACAGAGGCCGACGAGGGCTCCACTGTTCAGCTCATCGTGTCGAGCGGGCCGGGGAGGTGACGATCCCGACCGTCGAAGGATTCGCGGAGGAACGCGCCGTGCGCGAGCTGAGCCGCGCAGGCTGCGGCCAGCGCGAGGACACGAACCTCTGCGGCTTCAAGGTCGAGGTCAGGCAGGAGGCGTCCGACCGGATCGACGAGGGCGACGCCATCAGGACGACCCCGCAGGGCGGCACCAGCGCCGAGGTCGGGTCGCGCGTGCTGCTCTTCGTCTCGACGGGCCCGAGGCAGGTCGAGGTCCCCGACGTCATCGACCTCGCGCGCGAGTCGGCCGAGGCCGACCCTGAACCGCGCGGGGCTCGGCTTCACGATCAGGGAGCAGGACTCCGACCAGGATCCGGGCACGGTGATCGCCCAGGACCCGGTGGGCGGCACGGTGTGGACAAGGGGTCGCGCGTGACGCTGACGGTCGCCAAGGAGCCCGAGACGGTTGACGTCCCGAACGTCGTCGGGTTCTCGCGCGCGACCGCCGAGGACGCGCTGCGCGACGCCGGCCTGCAGCCCGTGATCGTCGAGGAGGAGACCGACGACCCGGCCGCGGTCGACCAGGTGCTCAGGCAGAGCCCCGGCCCCGGCGCCGACGTCGATCCGCGCAGCGAGGTGGAGATAGTCGTGGGCGTCGCGCCGGTGGAGCGACGAGGGCGATGAGATCCTGCCTCCCGGCACGAGCGAAGGGCTGCTGATCGAGTGAAGGTCGCGGTTCTCGGCCGGCGGCCGCTCGAGCGAGCACGAGATCTCGCTCGCGTCCGCGGCTGCGATCCGCGCCGGCCTGGAGGAGGCAGGTCACGAGCCCGTGCCCGTCGAGATCGCCCAGGACGGCCGCTGGTCGTGCGACGGCGAGACCGTCGCCGTCGAGCCGTCGGCGGCCTGCTCGACGCCGACGTCGTCTTCCCGGCGCTCCACGGCCCGTTCGGCGAGGACGGCACGGTCCAGGGCCTCCTGGAGCTCGCCGACGTGCCCTACGTGGGCGCGGGCGTGCTCGCGTCCGCCCTCTGCATGGACAAGGTCACTCTTCAAGGACGTGATGGCGCACGCTTCGATCCCGCAGGTCGCGTACCGCCGCGCCGCGCAAGGGCGACGACCTCGGCAAGCTCGAGGCGCTCGGCCTGCCGGTCTTCGTCAAGCCGGCCCGGCTCGGCTCCTCGGTCGGCATCTCGAAGGCCGGGACGGCCGAGGAGCTGCGCGCCGCGCTCGAGGAGGCGTGGCGCCACGACCCGCTCGCGATCGTCGAGGCGCTGTCGCGCGGCATGGAGGTGGAGTGCTCGGTGATCGGAAACGACGACCCGATCGCGTCGCGAGCCGGGCGAGCTCGTGGTGAATGCCGAGTGGTACGACTACGAGGCGAAGTACCAGCCGGGCGGGATGGACCTGGTGGTGCCCGCCCGCCTCGACGACGCCACGCGCGAGCGTGTGCGCGAGCTGGCGGTCGAGGTGTTCAAGCGCGCGGGCTGCAGTGGCCTCGCGCGGGTGGACTTCTTCGTCGAGGACGGGAGCCGCGTGCTCGTCAACGAGCTCAACACGATGCCCGGCTTCACGCAGACGAGCGTCTTCCCGAAGCTGTTCGAAGAGTCGGGCCTGGCGTTCCCCGACCTGCTGAGCCGCCTGGTGGAGCTCGCGATCGAGCGCCACGAGCGCGAGCGCGCTACCGGTTCTAGCTCCGCGGGCATCTAGCGCCGCAGGGTAGCAGCTCCGGAGCCTGACCGCCGCGCTTGCGCCTTCTCCGCTCGCCGCGCTCGCCCTCGGGCAGCGCCGTGATCCAGAGGAGGTAGTAGGAGAACTCCTGGCCGGCGGTGTCGAGCTCGATCCGCTGCTCCTCCTCGATCGTGGTCGCGCTGCTGATGCGCGTCCAGCTCGCGAGGTCGTCGGGCCTATCGGTCGACGCGTACACCTCGGCAGTCCATCCCGGGATGGGCGTGACGATGTCGAGCGCACGCGCCGCGACCGGTGCGCGGGGGTTCACGATCAGGCCGACGCCGCTCTTCTGCGCGGCGAAGTCGTCGGTGTAGGTCTCGGTCTCCCAGAGGGTCGCGACGTTGCCATCGGTCGCGAGCGTGACCTCCTCCGGATGCTCGGTCGCGTCGCCCTCGGGGTCGAAGTCGTCGGAGCCCGAGGTGTCGAGCTTCACGGCCGTCAGCCCCGGCACTCCCTGAACTTCGGCGCCGCCGGTGCTGCCGCGCTGCGCGCGGTCGATCACGAACACGACGCCGCCCGCCACGAGCAGCGCGGCCAGGATGCCCACGAGCACCCTCCGGCGCGGGTGGCGCAGCCGGCTGAGCACGCCGAACTCGGCGGTGTCGTCGGGCAGCGAGCGCAGCACGGTCGTGGCCTCGCCGCCGGCCTCGCCCGACCGAGATGTCTCGATCACGAGCGCCTGCTCGAGCTCGTGGACCATCTCGCTCGCGCTCTCGTAGCGGTTCGCCGTCTCCTTCGCGCACGCCATTTCGACGACCGAGGCGAGCGCCGCCGAGATCTCAGGCCGGCGCATCCGGATGTCGGGCAGCGGGTCCTTCACGTGCTTCATCGCGACCGCCACCTGGCTGTCGGCCTTGAACGGGACGTCGCCTGTGAGCATCTCGAACAGGCAGATCCCGAGCGAGTAGACGTCGGACTGGGCGGTCGTCTCCTCGCCGAGCGCCTGCTCCGGCGCGACGTAGTCGGTCGTCCCGAGCACGCGGCCGGTGGCGGTGAGCCCCTCCGCCTCGAGCGAGCGGGCGATGCCGAAGTCGGTGACCTTGGCGCGGCCCTCGGGGTCGATCAGGACGTTCTGCGGCTTGACGTCGCGGTGGACGAGCTTGTTGGAGTGCGCGCACTCGAGCGCGCGGCCGATCTCGATCGCGTACGCGACCGCCTCGGGGACGGGCAGCCTCCCGACCCGCCGCAGCCTGTCCTTCAGGTTCTCGCCCTCGACGTACTCGAAGACGATGTAGGGATGGTCGTCGTCCTCGCCGAAGTCGATCACGGTGACGACGTGCGGGTGGTTCAGGCTGGCGACCGCGCGCGCCTCGCGGCGGAAGCGCTCGAGCTGGTCCGAGTCGGACGAGATCTCGCGATGCATCAGCTTGATCGCGACCCATCGCTCGAGCGTCTCGTCGAACGCCCGGTAGACGGTGGACATCCCGCCCGAGCCGATCTTCTCCTCGAGCCGGAAGCGGCCGCCCAGCAGGGTGCCGATCATCGTGCTCACGAGGAAGCGCCGGGAGCGGGGGCGAAGCCCTTGCCGCGGCTGCCCTCGAGGCCGGCGACCTCGATGATCCCGGCGCGGTCGGTCACCTCGCCGATGACGCGGCCCGCCGAGCTCCTGCGCGGCGCGCTCGGCGTCGCCCGGCGGGACCACGCAGCACAGGCCGCAGCCCATGTTGAAGACCTCGTACATCTCCTCGGGCGGCGTGCTCGTGCGCTCGGCGATCAGCGCGAAGATCGGCTGAGGCGGAAGCGGATCCGAGATCCGGTAGCCGACGTCGGCCTCGAGCCGCCCGAGGTTCAGGAATCCGTCGCCGGTGATGTGCGCCAGGCCGCGCACGTCGACATCCGACTTTAGGAGTTCGACCACCTCGCGCACGTAGATTCGCGTCGGCTCGATCAGAGCGTCGCCGACCGTCGACGTCGCCGAACGGCTCGTCCAGGTCGGGAAGCGCGCGCCGTGCGAGCGTGTAGCCGTTCGAGTGAAGACCGCTCGACGGGACCCCGACGATCGCGTCGCCGGGCTCGATCCGGTCTCCCGTGACGATCTGGTCCAGCTTCACGAGGCCGATGCACGCCCCCACCAGGTCGAAGCCGGTGGGCGACGGGTGGCCCTTGATGACCTCGGGCAGCTGCGCGAGCTCGCCGCCTGGGATCTCGATGCCGGCCGTCTCGGCGCCGGCCTTCAGCCCCTCGGCGATCTGGCGAAGCATCTCGGGGTCCGCCTGCTCGACGGCGATGTAGTCGACCAGCGCGATCGGCTCCGCGCCGACGCAGATGAGGTCGTTCACGTTCATCGCGATGCAATCGATCCCGACCGTGTCGAACCGGCCGAGCTGCTCGGCGACGATCACCTTCGTGCCGACGCCATCCGTGGAGAGCGCGAGCCCGGTCGAGTCGTCGAGCCGCAGGACGTTGGCGTAATGCCCCGACCCCATGACCGCGCGGGACGGCCGTCCGGTGTCGATCGTCCCCAGAACGGACACCAGCGCCTGGACGGCCGCGTCCGATTGGGCTGTGTCGACGCCGGACTCGGCGTATGCGCCCTCAGCCATCCTCGGCCATTCAACCTCATGAAGCGGAAAGCGAACACGCCGAGCGCGATGCGGTAGAGCGCGAACGGCGCATGGGAACGCAGCACGGTCGACGCGCGGGGCGAGCCGGGCGGCGGCGAGGCCCGAGGCGAGCGCGGCTCCGAAGCCCGCCAGGTGCTCCGCGCGCGGCCGCTCGCCGCGCAGGCGGACGAGCTTGAGCGCGGTCGCCCCGGCGATCACCGGCAGCGCGGCGTCCCGCGAGATTCGGCCGGCGGCGTCGCGGCGGAAGCCGAGCATGCGCGCGGCGCTGATGGTCGCGCCGTTCCGCGACACGCCGGGGACGAGGGCGCACGCCTGCGCGAGCCCGATCACGAGGTCGTCACGTACACGCACGTCCGAGTCCGAGCGCCGCTCGGGCGCGCGGTCGGCCAGCAGCAGCCCGATACCGCCGAGCACCTGCCCGACCGCCACTGCGCGCCTGCCGAGCCGCCTCTCGACCGGCCCCTCCAGAGCGAGCCCCGCGACGGCGGCCGGCAGGAAGGTGAGCGGCCGCGGGCGCCGGATGGGCAGCGCGATCATCATCGCCGCGGCCGTGCCCGCATGGGCAAACACGTCGAACGCCTTGTCGTGCGACCCCAGCAGCACGAGGTGGCCCGAGCTCGAGACAGGCAGGATCTCCGTCGGGCCCTGGACGAGCCCCGAGCAGGACAGCCCGCCGGAGGGTCAGGTCGATTCCGGAGCGGGCTGCCCGCCCCGGCGGCGGCGGATGAGCAGGTAGACGATGCCGATCACGATCGCGGCCGCGACGGCGTAGTCGAAGTAGTGCAGCGAGTCCTTCCAGTCGTCCCAGCGCTCGCCGGCCTCCTGGCCGATGAACGTGAGCATCAGGACCCACGGGATGCAGCCCAGGAACGTGAGGACGGTGAACCGCCAGAACGGCATCCGCGCGACACCGGCCGGAAGCGAGATGAAGGTGCGGATGATCGGAAGCATCCGGCTGAAGAAGACGGTCGCGTCGCCGTGGCGCTCGAACCAGCGGTCAGCCCACTCCAGGTGGCTCTTCTTGATGTGCAGCTTCTTGCCGTGCTTCTCGAGGATGTCCACGCGGCCGATGTAGCCCAGCCAGTAGGCAAGCCACGAGCCGACCAGGTTCGCGAGTCGACCCGACCATCACCGCGGCGAACAGCGAGTACTCCCCCTCGGCCACGCGGAAGCCGGCGAACAGCATCGTGGCCTCGCTCGGGACGGGGATGCACGCGCTCTCGAGCAGCATGAGCACGAAAATCCCGGGGAGCCCGAGGGCGTCCACGACGTCCACTGCGAAGTCGACGATCGGATCTGTGAGTGAGGCGATCGGCAGCGCCAAGCGGCGGGGTAGGGTACCGGGCTTGCCGGTACCGCTCTTCGCCAGCTCGCTCGACGAGTACCAGCCGCGAATTGCCGAGAAGCTCGCCGAGGTCGCCCGCAGCGGGCGCTACATCCTCGGGCCGGAGGTGGAGGCATTCGAGGCCGCATTCGCGCGCTATCTCGGCGTGCGCCATTGCGTCGGTGTCGCCAACGGGACCGACGCGCTGACGATCGCGCTGCGGGCCGTCGGGGTGAAGCCCGGCGACGACGTCGTGGTCCCCTCGTTCACGTTCTACGCGACCCCGGAGGCCGTCGTGGCCGCCGGGCGCGCGGCCCGTTTTCTGCGACATCGATCCAGCCACCTTCTGCGTGACGGCGGAGACCGTCGAGGCCGCCCTCACCTCACGGACGAAGGCGATCGTGCCGGTCCACCTTTTCGGCAACGTCGCGCCGATGGACGACCTCGAGCGGTTCGGCATCCCGCTCGTCGAGGACGCAGCGCAGGCTGTGGGCGCCTCGTATCGGGGCCGCCGCGCGGGCGCGCTCGGCGCCGCAGCGACGTTCTCCTTCTTCCCCTCGAAGAACCTTCCGTGCCTCGGCGACGGCGGCGCGATCGTCACCGACGACGACGACGTGGCGGCGCTAGCGCGGCGGCTGCGCTTTCACGGCTCCGAGGACAAGCGGACGTTCACGGAGGTCGGCTACAACTCGCGCCTCGACGAGATGCAGGCGGCCGTCCTCAGCCTGCTCCTGCCGGAGCTCGACGGCTGGAACGAGCGCCGGCGTGCTGCCGCCGCCACATACGAGCGGCTCGGGCTCGGCGAGCACGCCGAGCTGCCGGTGCCGGTCGACGGCGCGGAGCACGTCTACCACCTGTACGTCGTGCGCAACGAGCGGCTGGAGGGCATCGGCACGGGCTACTACCGCGTGCCCTGCCATCTCCAGCCGGCCATGAGGGAGTGGGGAGCGGACGGGCTGGAGCTCCCCGGGACGCGCGAGGCGGCGCTCACGAACGTCGCGCTTCCCATGGGCAAGGACCTGACCGAGGAGCAGATCGAGGAAGTGGTCCGAGCATGCGCGTCTGGGTCGACCTGACCAACAGCCCGCACGTCCTGGTCATGCGGCCGGTCGTGCGCGCCCTCGAGGCGGACGGGCACGAGGTCGAGGTCACGGCCAGGGACTTCGCGCAGACGCTCGAGCTCTGCGATCGCCTCGGCGTCGCGCACACCGCGGTCGGCCGGCACCGCGGCGGGCGGCGCGGCAGCAAGGCGCTGGGCCTGCTGTCGCGTTCGACCGCGCTCGCTGCGCTGGGCGCGCGGGCGGCGGTTCGACGCCGCGCTGGGTCACGGCTCGAACGACATCACCGTCGCGGCGAAGCTCCTTCGCATCCCCAGCGCCACGGCGTTCGACTACGAGTGGGCGACCGTCCAGCACAACGTCAACTGCAGGCTCGCCAGGAACGTCGTTGTCCCGGACGCGATTCCACCGGAGCGCCTGTACCGCTACGGAGCGCGCGGAAAGGTGCGGCCGTACCCGGGGCTGAAGGAGGAGTACTACCTCGCGGACTTCGAGCCGAGCCAGGATGTGCTCGACGAGCTCGGCCTCGACCGGTCGCAGCCGATCGCCGTCGTCCGCACGCCGCCGGACGTCTCGCTCTACCACCGGTTCGAGAACCCGCTGTTCAAGCAGGTGCTCGAGCGCCTCCGCGAGCAGGCCCAGACCGTGGTGCTGCCGCGGACGCAGGAGCAGCGGCAGGAGGTGGCCGAGGCCGGCGGCTACGTGGTGCCGCGAGCGCGCGGTCGACGCCCAGAGCCTCGTCTGGCACGCCGACCTGGTCGTCTCGGCGGGCGGCACGATGAACCGCGAGGCGGTGGCGCTCGGCACGCCCGTCTTCACCACCTTCGAGGGCAGGCTGGGCGCCGTGGACGAGCGGCTTCTCAGCGAGGGCCGGCTCCGTAAGCTGTCCAGTGCCGAAGAGGTCGTGGTCGAGAAGCGCACGCGGGCGTTGCAAGATCGTGTGCGTCGCGACCCGGGAGACCTAGCCCGGCTCATGCTCTCAGGCCTACACTGACCCGTCGCCATGCGCACACGCCTCAAGTCCTCCGTCAACGCTCGCCGCGTGGCGGAGATCGGGATCGACGCCCTGCTGGTGGGGCTGGCTTGGTACCTGGCGTTCCAGCTGCGCTTCGACCAGGCCTTCCCTGACCGTTACCAGGAGCTGCTCGAGGAGACGATCCTCTTCGTCGTTGTCGGGAAGGTCGCGTTCTTCGCCGCGTTCGGCCTGTACAACCGGCTGTGGCGCTTCGTCGACCAGCGCGACTTCGAGTCGATCGTCAAGGCGGTCGTCGTCACCACGCTCGTGCTGGTGGGCGCGCTCTTCCTGATCTCGCCGAGCGGCACGGACCCGCCGCGCGGCGTGATCGCGATCGACTGCCTGCTGACGCTGCTGTTCATCGCCGGCTCGCGCTTCCTCGCGCGCGCGATCGTCGAGCGGCCCGGCGCGGCGTCGGTCATCACCGGGCCCGACACGCGCGAGGTGCTGATCGTGGGAGCCGGCAACGGCGGCCAGCAGGTGCTCACCGAGATGCGCCGCAACCCGCAGCTCAGGAACGTCCCGATCGGCTTCGTGGACGACGACCCGCGCAAGCAGGGTCAGCGGATCGGCGGGCTGAAGGTGCTCGGATCGACCGACGACCTGGACCGCGTGCTGGATGCCTCCGGCCCGGACGAGGTGATGATCGCGATCCCCTCGGCGCCCGGTGTGCTGCGCCAGAAGGTCGTCACCGCCTGCCGTGGCCGCGGGATCCCGGTCCGCACGCTGCCCACCACGTTCGAGCTCCTGCGCGGCGGTGTGGACCTGGTCCGCCAGGTGCGCGAGGTGCAGGTCGAGGACGTCCTCGGCCGCGAGCCGGTGCGGGTCGAGATCGACCGCGTCGGCGCGTACCTGACCGGCGAGACCGTCCTCGTCACGGGCGCGGGCGGGTCGATCGGCGCGGAGCTCTGCCGCCAGATCGCGCGCGTTTCGCCGCGCCGCCTGATCCTCGTCGAGAACGCCGAGAACGCGCTGTTCGAGATCCGCCGCGAGCTCGAGGAGCAGCGTCACTTCACGCGCGCCGCCGCGGTGCTCGCGGACGCGCGCGACGCCGTGCGCATGAGCGAGGTCTTCCAGGAGCACCGCCCGGGCGTCGTCTTCCACGCCGCCGCTTACAAGCACGTGCCGCTGATGGAGGAGAACCCGATCGAGGCCGTGCGCAACAACGCCGTGGCCACGCGCATCGTCGCGGCGGCCGCGGGCGAGGCGGGCGCCAAGCGCTTCGTGCTGGTGTCCACCGACAAGGCCGTCTCGCCGGAGACCGTGATGGGGGCGTCGAAGGCGCTGGCGGAGTGGGCGATCGAGGCCGCGCAGCATCGCTTCACCGAGACGCGCTACTCGACGGTGCGGTTCGGGAACGTGCTCGGCTCGTCCGGCTCGGTCGTCCCGATCTTCCGCCGCCAGATCGCGGCCGGCGGCCCCGTGACCGTCACCGATGAGCGGATGACCCGCTACTTCATGACGATTCCCGAGGCGGTGCAGCTCATCATCCGCTCGGGAGCGCTCGCGGAGGGCGGCGAGATCTTCGTGCTCGAGATGGGCGATCCGGTTCGGATCATCGATCTGGCGCAGAACATGATCAAGCTGTCGGGCCAGGAGCCGGGCCGCGACATCGTCATCGAGGTCGTCGGCCGGCGCCCCGGAGAGAAGATCCACGAGGAGCTGTTCAACCCCGACGAACGCCCGCGGGCGACCCACGCGGAGAAGATCATGGTCGCCCTCCGGCAGAGGCTCGACCCCGAATGGGTCGAGTCGGCCTTCGTCCGCGTGGAGGACCGCGTCTACTCCGACGACCCGGTGTCTGTGACCGCGATCGTCCAGGAGCTTGCCGCCGAGCGGTCCGCGCTCGCCGAGCGCGCCGTCTCCGAGCCCGGGTAACGGTCGGCCGCGCCGTTAAGGTTCCGCAGCCGTGGATGTAATCCAGGACGTCGGCGCCTACGCGGGGTTCGCGGCTGTCGTAGGCCTGGCGGTGCTCTCCGCCCTCTATTTCTCTCAGGCGCGTGATGTTCGCCGCCTGCGCGAGTGGGCCGGCCGGGCGCCCGAGCGGGCCGCCGAGCAGGCGGTACAGGGGACCGTGCCCGAACAGGCAGCCCAGGAGGCCGGCAGGCCGGCCGACCGGGGCGGTCAAGCCCATTCCCGCGGTGAAGCCCGCAGGAGCAAAGCCGGGCGTGCCGCCCGGCAAGCCGGCGCCGGCCACCCCGGGCGGCAAGCCGGGGGCGACAAGCCGGCGCCGGGCGCCGCTCCCGTTCCGGCCACGGCGGCAGCCGCAGCGGCGAAGCCCGGTGCGGCGGCGCCGCGACCGCCGACGGCGACGCGAAGGCCGACGAGGCCGCGACGACAGACGGCCCTGCGACGAAGCCCGGGCCGGCGCCGGCCACCCCGGCGGGCACGCCCGCGAAGCCGGACACCGCGAAGGACGGGGACAAGGAGAGGAGAAGGAGCCCGAGACCGCGGAGAAGCCGCAGCCCCGGCGCGAAGCCCGCCGCCCCTCCGGTTCCCGGGCGCGCCGCCCGCGCGGCCGAAGCCGCCGCCGGTGCTTCCGCGCGCGTCCCGCGCCGCCCGTCCGCTCGCCCGCAGCCGCCTCCTCCACCGCGCAGTCCACCGCGGTCCTTCCCGCCTCCGCCCGTCCAGCCGCGCAGGCCGTGTCCGCGACGCGGGGAACGGCCTCAGCGGGCGCTACATCGCGCTGATCGTGGCGGGCGTCATCGTCATCGGCGGCGGCGTCGCATTCGGCATCTCGCAGCTCGGCGGCGACGACGAGACATCTTCGGCCGGCGCCGAGAACGGGGACGAGGCGCCGCAGGCGCCCGTCAACCCCTCCACCGTCACGGTCTCCGTGCTGAACGGGACGACCGTCCCGGGGCTCGCCGCGCAGATCGGCGACGAGGTCGAGTCGGCGGGCTTCCAGCGCGGCAACGTCGCGAACGCGCTCGACCAGCAGCGGACCACCTCGGTGGTGCTGTACGCGGAAGGCGCGGACCGCGAGGCGAAGCTCGTGGCGCGCAGGCTTGGCATAAGCACCGTCGAGCCGGTCGATCCGGACTCACAGGCGCTCGGCGGGAACGCCTCCGTCGTCGTGATCGTCGGCGCGGACCAGACGTCCTAGCGGACGGCTTCGCTCGACGGCCTCGCGGGCGACGGCCGCGAGGTGCGGCACGCCCAGGTCCTCCAGCTCCTCGCTGACGCCCTCGAGCATCTCCTTCGCGCGGGAGTCGCCGTGCTTTGCAAGCCGCTTGCCCAGCGCGAGCCGGCAGCGCGCCGCGTCCAGCGGGCGGCCGAGGTCGGTCCAGGCGGCGGCCGCCTGCTCGAGGAGCTCGTTGCCCTTCTCGAGGTCCCCGTCCGTGATCCCCTGGGCCTCGAGCGCTGCCGCCTGGCCAACGGGATAGTGCAGGCGGTCGGCGAGGTCCGCGGCCTCCGATGCGGCGTCCTGCGCCTGCTCCATCCGCCCGGCGACGCGCGAGGATCAGCGCGCGCGAGGACATCGCCTGGATCGACTGCGCGATCAGCCCCGCGCGCTCGCAGACGTCGAGCGCCTGGGCGAGGACCGTCTCGGCGTCGGCGAAGTCGCCGCGATCGCGCAGGACGGTCGCCAGACCGAGGAGGGCCCCGAAGCTGACCTCCGACCAGCCGACCTGGTCGGCAAGCTCGGCCGCCCGCCGGAACGACGCCTCGGCCGCGTCCCATTCGCCGCTGCGCCACCGGAGCAGGCCGCGCGACGCGTACGGCAGGCACAGCTTCCCGACGAGGCCCTCGCGCTCCGCCAGCTCGGCGCTGTCCTCCGTGAACGACCTCGACGGCGTCCCAGTCCGCGCGATATACGGCGAGCTGTGCGAGCGCCGCGTGCAGCTCGACCTGTGCGGGCAGGTCGCCCACCCGCTGCGAGAGCGCGAGCGCCTCGGTGTAGGACGCTCCCGCCGCGTCGTAGTCGGCGTCGGAGATCTCGAGGTGGTTGCCCAGCGCGAGCAGCGCCCGGATCGTCTCGCCCTCGTCCGACCCGCGCGCGAGCTCGACCGAGCGCTCGAGGTTCTCGCGCGCCTTCGCCGAGTCGCCGATCCGGCCGAACACGCGGCCGAAGATGCCGTGCGCGCGGCTCGCCGCGCGCGTCTCACCGAGCCGCTCGGCCAGCCGCAGCGCCTTCTCGGACGCGTAGATGGCAAGCATGTTGTCGCCGGCGTGCATGTAGAGCCACGCCGCCTCCTCGTAGAGGCGAACGAGCTCGAGGCACGGCGGCCCGTCCTTCAGCAGGTTCGTGCCCTTCTGGTAGTGGTCGAGCGCCTGCTTGCGCTCGCCCTTGTGCCATAGCGCCGGCGCCGATCTTGCGGTGCAGGTCGCCCATCCGGCGCAGGTCCTCCTGCGAGCGGTGGAACTCGAGGCACTCCTCCCAGACCTCGATCGCGGCGTCCACGCGCCCCATGCGCAGCGCGACGTCGCCCTGCTTCTCGTTGACCCGCGCGAGCGTCTCCGGGTCGTGGGCGCAGCGGATGTCGCGGGCCGCCTTGTAGTGCTTGAAGGCCTCGGGGTTCGAGTACAGCATCGCGGCGGCGTCGCCCGCCGCCTCGAGGAAGTGGATCGCCTTTTGGTGGATCGGCTCGAGGTCGCTCTCCGCCGCACCGGACTCCTCCGCCAGGTGGGCCGCGCGGCCGTAGTGCTCGGCGAGCACCGTGACCACCTCGTCGGTGCGGTCGCCCATGCGGTCCTCGATGAAGCGGCCGACCTCGAAGTGCTTGGTGCTGCGCACCGACTTCGGGAGCATCCCGTAGGCGACGTCGCGGATCAGCACGTGCTTGAAGGCGTACTCCTGCTCGCCGGCGAGCTGGCTGCCCGTGGACGCGACGACGAGGTCCTTCTCCTGAAGCGACATGAGCGCGTCGTGCAGGTCGAACCCGGCATCGCGCGCCACCCCGGCGAGCGACCCCTCCCAGAAGGTGCGGCCGACGACCGATGCCTGCTGCAGGAGCTGGCGCTCGTGCGGCTCGAGCGAGTCCAGCCGCGCCGCGAGCAGCGCCTGGACCGTGCCGGGCAGCTCGGCCGTCTCGATCGTCCCCTCCTCGGCCAGCATCCGCGCCATCTCCTCGGCGAAGAACGGGTTGCCGCCGGCGCGCGTGGCGACCATGTCGGCCGCCTTCTCGGCGTGCGCGCTGCCGGGCAGCAGCGCGGTGACGAGCTCGCGCGTCTCGTCGGCGCTGAGCGGGTCGAGGAAGATCGACGTGGCGCCGCGGCGGCCGCCGCCCCACGCCGGCCGGTGCTCGAGCAGCTCGTCGCGCGCGAGGCAGAGCAGGAGCAGCGGCCCGCGCACCCACTGCGCGAGGTACTCGATCAGGTCGAGCATGCCGTGGTCGGCCCAGTGGATGTCCTCGAACGCCAGCACGAGCGGCTGCTCCTCGCTGCGGGCCTCCATCGCCGCGCGCACCGCCGAGAAGAACGCCTCGCGCAGCTTCTGCGGGTCCTCGAGCTCGATGGGCACTGCGTCGTCCGGCACCTCGATGCCGAGCAGGCGGGCCACGAGCGCCGCGCGCCGCTCGACGGCCTCGCGCTCGCCCTCGTCGCTCAGCAGGAGGCCGCACGCGTAGTCCTTGATCTTCTCCCACGCCTGGTCGGCGCTGTCCTCGTCGAGGATCCCCGCGTCGGCGCGGATCACCTCGCTCGAGCGCCCAGTAGACGACGCCGGAGCCGTACGGGAGGCAGCGGCCCTCGCGGAAGGCGGGCGCCTCCTCGGCGAGGTGCTCGACGCGCTGGCGGAACTCGTGGAGCAGGCGGGACTTGCCCACGCCCGCCTGGCCGACGAGCGTGACCAGGTGCGGCCGCCGCTCGCGCGTGACCCGGCCGTACAGGGACTCCATGCAGCGAGAGCTCGTCGTCGCGGCCCACGAGCGGCGTGGCTGCGCGGGCTCGGCGCGTCGGCTGCGCGGCGAGGGAGCCGACGGCCTCCCACGCGGGCACGGGCTCCGTCTTCCCCTTCAGGTGCAGTGGCGCGAGCTCGCGCCACTCGACCACGTCCTGGGTCGCGCGGTACGTGCGCTCGCCGACCGTCACCGTGCCGGGCCGGCCGGCCGCCTGGAGCCGCGCGGCCACGTTCACGGTGTCGCCGATCACGGTGTAGCCGTCGCCCACGGCGCCGGCAAGCACCTCGCCGGTGTTGATCCCGACGCGCAGCTGGAAGCTTGCGCCGTGCCGAGCGGTCAGCTCGGCGTTGATCTCCTCCATCGCGCCCTGCATGCCGAGCGCCGCACGGACGGCGCGCTCCTCGTCGTCCTCGTGCGCGACCGGCGCGCCGAAGATGGCCATGACGTTGTCGCCGATGTACTTGTCCACCGTCCCGCCGTGGCGCGTGACCTCCTCGCCGAGCCGGCGGAGGCGATCGCTCGACCAGGCCCTTGACGCTCTCGGGGTCCATCCGCTCGGACACGGCGGTGTAGCCGGAGAGGTCGGCGAACAGCACGGTTACCTGGCGGCGTTCGTCGGCCGGCGTGGCGCGCGCGGCCGGGGGCGGCGCGGCGGCCGGTGTCGGCGCCGGCGCGGCCGGGTCGAGCGCGGAGCCGCACGACATGCAGAACTTCGCCTCGGGAGGCGCGGGCGTGCCGCAGGACGGACAGCGGCGTTCGAGCTGCGCGCCGCACGACATGCAGAACTTCGCCGCTGCGGGATTAGCCGTTCCGCAGGTGTTGCAAGTCTGCTCCATGGCCCGAAATTCGAGTGTACGGGAGCGCTCCAGCCGCCCCACAGTGATCTGGGTCACACCTTGCATGCCCGTAACCTGCCGCCCGTGCCGGATTTCCTGAACCTGCCCGAGCGGCAGGCCAAACCGCGCTCCGAGGGGATCACGCACGTGATCGACACCGGCCTGTCGGCGGCCGAGGCCGCGAGCTTCGCGGAGACCGCGGGCGAGTACGTCGACTTCATCCGGCTGGGCTGGGGCACCGCCTACGTGACCAACGACCTCGAGGCGAAGCTCGACGCCTACCGGTCGCGCGGCGTCCCGGTGCTGCTGGGCGGGACGCTCACGGAGCTCGCCTGGACTCAGGGGCGCGTGGACGAGTTCGGCGCGTGGCTGAAGGAGCTGGGCATCGAGCACGTCGAGGTGTCGAGCGGCACCGTCCAGATCCCGTCAGCCGAGAAGGCGGCCCTGATCGAGAAGCTCGCCGCGCGACTTCACGGTCTTCGCCGAGGTCGGCGAGAAGGACCCGCAGGCGCTGCTCGCGCCGTACCGCTGGGTGGCGCTGATCCGCGAGGCGCTGGAGGCGGGCGCCACGCAGGTCGTGTGCGAGGGCCGCGTCACGGGCGACGCGGGCATGTACCGGCCCGACGGCGAGCCGCGGACCGGGCTGATCGACGAGATCGCCCACGAGATCGACCAGTCGAAGCTGATCTTCGAGGCGCCGCGCAAGCACCAGCAGGTGCGCTTCATCGAGGTCCTCGGGCCGCAGGTCAACCTCGGCAACGTGCTCCCGGAGGACGCGCTCTCGCTCGAGACGCTCCGGCTCGGCCTGCGCGCCGACACGCTGAAGCTCTTCCACGAGAAGTGATCCTCCTCGCCCGCCACGGGGAGACGGACGACAACGTTCCCCCGCCTCGGGTCCAGGGCTGGATCGACACCCCTCTGAACGACGCCGGCCGCGCCCAGGCGCGCGAGCTCGCGGAGGCGGCGCGGCCGCACAACCCCGCCGCGGTCTACTCGAGCCACCTCGCGCGCGCGCGCGAGACCGCCGAGATCGTGGCCGATGCGCTGGGCCTCGAGCCGCTCATCGACGAGCGGCTCGCGGAGTCGAACCGGGGGAGCTGGGAGGGGCGGCTGCTCGAGGAGATCGAGCGCGAGGAGCCCGAGCTGTGGGCGGCCTGGCGCCGGGGCGGCGCCGACTTCCGCTTCCCGGGCGGCGAGTCGCTGGGCGAGCACGCGGAGCGCGTCAAGGCCGCGCTAGCCGACGTGCGCCGCGGGGAGCTGCCGGCGCTGTGTGTCTGTCACGGCGGGACGATCCGGTGCGCGTTCGCGCTCAGGAACTCCCGCGGTCTCGATTCTTTTCACGAGCTCGACGTCCCGAACGGGAAGCTTTTCGAGCTGCCCGCGGCTTGAACGCGAGCTGGGTGGCGTAGCCCGTCAGGTAGAGGATCTCGCCGTCCGAAATCGGCGGCGCAAAGCCGCCTCCCTTGTGCCGGAAGACCTCCTTGCCGGTGCGCACGTCGAGACCGTGCGTCTCGCGCGTGGCGAGGTTGGCGAGGTACACGACGGGCCCGATGACGCTGACCGCGCCCGAGATGCGGCCCGGCGACTGGAACGTCCACCGCTCCGCCCCCGAGCGCGCGTCGAGCGCGTAGAACACGCCCGTGTAGGAGCCGATGAAGACCGTCGGCCCGCGGCCGCGCACGGACGCCGCCGCCGGTCCCGAGTAGACGTAGGACCCGGTCGACTTGGTCCAGGCGGTCTCGCCGCTGCTGGCGGTGAAGGAGTACACGCGCCCGTCCGTGTTCCCCATGTACACGCGCCCGAAGGCAACGGCCGGCGTGGAGTAGAAGTTGCCGCTGCGGCCGAGCGACAGCCCGGCGGTCGACGTGCTCCAGACCTCCCTGCCGTTGCTCGCGCGGATCGCGTACGCGCGCCCGCCGTAGGCGCCGAAGTAGAGCTTGCCGTCGGAGTAGGCGAGCGCCGCCTTTACGGCGCCGCTCGCTCCGTAGGTCCAGATCGTGCGCCCGTTCTTGGCGTTCAGCGCGTAGATGGTGCCGTCCTCGGAGCCGAAGAAGATGCGCCCGTTCCGCACGTAGGGCGACGACTCCGTCCGGCTCGGGATGTCCTTCCTCCACAGCACCTTGCCGTTCTTCGCGCGCAGGGCCGTGACCCGGCCGTCGAGCGTCACCGTGTACACGCGCCCCTTCCACCAGGCCGGGGACGCCGCGCTCAGCGTCCCGACGCTGCGGCGCCAGCGCAGGTGTCCGTTGACCGCGTTCCGGGCGACCGCGGTGCCCTTGTTCGTGACCGTGAAGAGGGTCTTGTCCGCCAGGACGGGCGGGAACTCGAGCAGGCTGTCCGCGCGTCGCCGCCAGACCTTCTTGAACGGCGGCTTCACTTCCTTGGTGGGGAAGGCCTTCGCGCGATCGGGCGTGTAGCCGAAGATCGGCCAGACGAAGTCCTCCGGCTTGCGCTTCTTCTCCTTCGGCTCGTCGTCCGGGACCGTGAACTCGGCGTCCGGGTTGGACACGTCCTCGGGCGCGCGGCCCCAGATCAGCCAGCCGGCGAAGCCGGCTGCGGCCAGCGCGACCAGGGCGCCCACGACATATCCCCAGCGGGGAATCCGGCGTTGCATCGGGCGCATGCTAGGGAGCGCATAGGCTTGCCCGAGTGAAGGTCGGCGTACCCACGGAGATCAAGCCCGACGAATACAGGGTCGCCATCACTCCCGCGGGCACCCGCGAGCTGACCGAGAACGGCCACGAGGTGATCGTGCAGGCGGGCGCGGGCGACGGCAGCGTGATCCCCGACGCCGAGTACGAGGCACAGGGCGCCCGGATCGTCCCCGACGCGAAGGCCGTCTTCGCCGAGGCGGACATGATCCTGAAGGTCAAGGAGCCGCAGGACTCCGAGGTGGACCTGCTGCGCGAGGGGCAGTTGCTGTTCACGTACCTGCACCTCGCGCCGGCGCCCGAGCTGACGCGGCGGCTCTGCGAAAGCGGCGCCGTGGCGATCGCTTACGAGACGGTCGAGACGGACGGCCAGCTGCCGCTCCTCGCGCCGATGAGCGAGGTCGCCGGCAAGATCGCCACCCAGGCCGGGGCGTTCATGCTGGAGCGCCCGCTCGGCGGCCGCGGCGTCCTCCTGGGCGGGCGTCCCCGGCGTGCCCGCGGCGAACGTGATGGTCATCGGCGGCGGCGTGGTGGGGATGAACGCCGCGTTCATCGCGATCGGCATGGAGGCCGACGTCTTCGTGTTCGACACGAACATCGACCGCCTGCGGGAGCTCGACGTGATCTTCGGCGGCCGCGCGTCGACCGTGTTCTCGAGCACGCTCGCGATCGAGAACATGCTGCCCCAGGTCGATCTCGTGATCGGCGCGGTCCTGATCCACGGCGCGCGCGCCCCCCACGTCGTCCGGCGCGAGCAGCTCGAGCTCATGAAGCAGCGCGCCGTCCTCGTCGACGTCTCGATCGACCAGGGAGGCTGCTTCGAGACCTCACGCCCGACCACCCACTCGGATCCCACCTACGAGGTGGACGGGATCACGCACTACTGCGTCACCAACATGCCCGGGGCGGTCCCCGTGACGTCGACGTTCGCGCTCACGAACGCGACGCTTCCGTACGCGCTCGCGCTGGCGGACCGAGGCCTCGACGCGCTGCGCGACGACGCCGGCCTGCGCGCCGGGCTGAACGTCTTCGAGGGCAAGGTCACGCACGCCGCGGTCGCCGCCGGCGTCGGGGCCGAGTACGTGTCCCCCGAGACCGCGCTGGCAAGTTAGGCTCGGCGCATGCGAGTAATCGACTGCGACTGCGGCGTCACGCTCCAGGCCGCGAATGACGACGAGCTGGCGGACTCGGTCCGCGAGCACGTCGCCTCGGATCATCCGGACATGGAGCTCGGCGACGACCAGGTTCGCGAGATGGTCGCGGAGAAGGCGTACTCCGCGACGGATTCCTGAGCGTCTAGGCCCCCGGCCTCATCCGTAGGCTCCAGCCGATGCTGGAGCTCGTGTTCTGGGTTGCCGCCGGCCTGCTCGTGTACACGCACGTCGGCTACCCGCTGCTGCTCGCGCTGCTGGCGCGGCGGGAACGAACGCCGCCCGCGCCGGCCGAGCTGCCGAGCGTCTCGCTGGTCATTGCGGCCCACGACGAGGAGGACGTGATCGAGCGTCGCGTCAGGAACGTGTTCGAGCTCGACTACCCGCGTGACCGTCTCGAGCTGATCGTGAGCTCGGACGGCTCGACCGACGCCACCGTCGAGCGGGCGCGCGCGGCCGGCGCCGACCTCGTGCTTGACCTGCCGCGCGGAGGCAAGGTGCGGGCGCAGGACGCGGCCGTCGAGCGCGCCGGGGGCGACATCGTCGCGTTCTCCGACGCCAACGCGTACTGGTCGCCGGACGCGCTGCGCACGCTCGTCGCCCGATTCGCGGACCCGGACGTCGGCTATGTCTGCGGCCAGCTGCGATTCGTGGACGCGGCCGGGACGAACATGGAGGGGCTCTACTGGCGCTACGAGCTGTGGATTCGCTCGCTCGAGTCGAGGCTTGCGGGGGTCACGGGCGGCAACGGCGCGATCTACGCGGTTCGCCGCCAGCGACTACCTCGTGGTCGACCCGCGGATGGGCCACGACCTCTCCTTCCCGTTCAACATGGTCAAGCGCGGACGCCGCCCCGTCTATGAGCCGCGCGCGCTCGCGACGGAGAAGATGGTGCCGTCGATCGAGGGCGAGTTCGCCCGCAAGCGGCGGATGATGGGACACGGATGGCTGATCGTCCTGCGCGGCGGGCTTCTGTCGCCGCGCGGATACGGCCCCGCTGTACGCGCTGCAGATCTTCAGCCACCGGCTGCTGCGCTACGTCTCGCCGTTCCTGCATCTGGTCGCCCTCGGCGCGAACGTCGCGCTCCTCGGCGAGGGCCCGCTCTACGCGGTCACGCTCGCGCTTCAGGTTGCGCTGCTCGTGGGCGCGCTCGTCGGAGTTCGGATCGCGCGCTACTACGTCCTGATGATGGCCTCGCTCGCCGCCGGGCTGTGGGACTGGCTGCGGCGGGGGACGCCGGCCGAGTGGGAGAAGGCGGAGGGAACCCGGTGAGCCGGCTGATTGCGCTGGTCGCGCTGGTGGTCACGGCGCCGATCGTCCTGGCCGCGATGATCGCGATCCGGATCGAGTCCGCGGGGTCGCCGATCTACCGCCAGCGGCGGGTCGGCAAGGACGGCGAGCCGTTCGACATGTACAAGCTGCGCACGATGGTCGCCGACGCGGAGTTCATGGGCGACGGGCTCGCCGTCAATCGCGGCGACCCGCGCATCACGCGCGTCGGCGCGTTCCTGCGCCGGTTCTCGATCGACGAGCTGCCGAACCTCGTCAACGTCGTGCGCGGCGAGATGGCGATCGTGGGCCCGCGGCCGACGATCCAGGCCCAGGTGGACCAGTACACGGAGCGGCAGATGCGCCGGCTCGAGGTGAAGCCGGGGCTCACCGGCTGGGCGCAGATCAACGGGCGCGCGTCGCTCCCGTGGGCGGAGCGGATCGAGCTCGACGTCTGGTACGTCGAGAACAAGGGGCCGTGGCTCGACCTGAAGATCGTGCTGCGCACGATCAGGATGCTTCTGCTCGGCCACGGCATCTACAAGGGAGGGACAGGCGGGTGGACAGGCCCGACCGCGACGTAGCGGTTCTGCTCACCGGGGTGGGGAAGCGCTACGACATCGTCAGCGCGTTCGCGCAGCACGCTTTCGTCGTAGCCGCTGATCCGAGCCCGCTCGCGCCGGCTCAGTACGCGGCCGACGTGCGCGTGGCGCCGCCGCGGATCGACGACGGCAGCTACGTCCCCTTCCTCGAAGAGCTCGTTGCCGAGCACGACGTGAAGGCGGTGATCCCGCTCACCGACCTCGACCTGGAGGTCCTCGCGCGCTCCGATCTGCCCGCCTTCGTCCCCTCGCCCGAGGTCTGCCGCGCGACCTACGACAAGTACGAGACGCACACGCTGCTCCTCTCGCACGGCCTGCCCAGCCCGCCGACCGTGCTGCCGGGCGAGGAGCCCGAGTCCTATCCCGTGATCGTGAAGCCGCGCCGCGGGTCGGGGGCACGCTCGATCCATCCGGCCGCCGACCGCGCCCAGATGGAGTTCTTCGTCGACTACATCGACGAGCCCGTGATGGTCCAGCGGCTGATGGGCGGCGACGAGTTCTCGATGGACATCCTGGGCGACCTCGACGGCCGCTGCTTGAACGCGATCCCGCGCACGATGATCGAGTCGCGCGGCGGCGAGTCGATCAAGGGAACCGTGATCGACGACGCCGAGCTGATCGACCTCGGCCGCCGCGTCGGGGAGGCGCTCGGAGTACGAGGTCCGTGCACGGTCCAGGCGTTCCGCGATCCCGAGATCGGCCTCGGGATCACCGACGTGAACACGCGCTTCGGCGGCGCCTTCCCGGCGCCCATGTACGCCGCGCTCCCAGGGCGGACCTATCCCGAGCTGATCGTCCGGCTCGCGCGCGGCGAGACCGTCGAGCCGCACGTCGGCGAGTTCCGCGCCGGCCACACGTTCACGCGCTGGTTCTGGCAGACCGAGCTCGACGAGAAGCTCGAGCCGACGGGGCGCGACATCACGGCCGACGGGCCGCGCCCTCCGCGCTAGAACGGGAAGAGCGGCTCCGCCACATCGACCTCGACGTAGGGCGAGGCGCTCGGCGCGTTCAGCAGGTCGCCCGCGAACCGCACGGAGACGCCGGTACGTGCCCTCGGTGTCGAAGCTGGGGTGCTTCGTGAATGTCCCGTGCCGCGTCGTCACCTTCCTGCGCTCCACGCGCTGCCAGCGGCCGGCCTCGTAGCGCTCGATCACCAGCTGGAGCCCCTCCGACTTGGCCGGGTCGACCGTTCCCGGAGATGTCGATTCGCTCGCCGGGCTCCGCCTCGGTGGTCGACGAGTCGAGCGTCATCAGCGGAGCCACGGCCACGGCCACGCCGTCCCCGCGGAACGGGCGGTAGGTGTCGTCGCCTTCGAACTCCCAGCGCAGGACGGTCTGGCGCTTGAACCTGGCCGTCGCCGAGAAGTTCCCGTTCTCATCGCGTGACCGCCTCCTCCAGGCGCTTCCAGCCGGTGCGCCGCAGACGCTGGAGCTCGACCGTGGCGCCCGCCACCGGGAAGCCGCCGGCGTCGGTCAGCGCGCCGGAGAAAGGCGATCCGCCACGGGTGTAGGTGATGAGCTCGGGCAGCGCCGCCGTGATCTCGGTCTTCTGGCCCGTCGGCCGCCGCTCGCCGACGCGCTCGCGCAGCTCCGCGAGCTGGTAGTAGAGCTGCTCGCCCGGGCACGCGGTGACCCCCGTGTCGCGATGACCGATGATCCGCTGGAAGCGGCGGACGGTCGCCATACGGATAGCGCGCGGAGGAACCGCCCGCCGAGGTCATGCTGACGGTGCCGTGTGTCGGGACGCCGTGATTGCCGAGCTTCCATGCGATCAGGCGCGCCATCGCGCTGATCGCGGCTTCCGACTGCGGCACCGACGTGAAGGTGCCGAGGTTCGCGATCCCGGTGGTCTGCGAGTTGTAGCCCTGCGCGTGCGAGCCCATGACCGCTTCGTCGATCCCGCCGTCGCGCCCCTCCCACAGCCCGCCGAAGCGGTCGACGACGAAGTTGTAGCCAATGTCATTCCAGCCGTTCGTGTTGCGGTGGAAGCGGCAGACGGCCAGGATCGCGGCCGGTACCTGGGAGCGCGTGTACTCGTTCGCGGTCACCGTGTGGTGCACGGTCGCCGCTTTCACGGTGCCGTAGTTGACGCCGCGCGTCGGGCACTGCGAGGCGCCCCACTCGGCGCGCGAGTGGATCCGCGGCTGCGCAGCGGCGCCCCAGGCGGGAGCGATGCTCACGACCGCCGTGTGCGCCGCCCGGCGCAGGCCGTTCAGCAGGCGGTCGCCGGCGGTGGCGGTGCCGGTGGTGTTGACGAAGTGCAGCCGCAGTCCGGGCACCCGGCGCGACATCCGGTACTGGACCCAGTCGGCCTCGCCGACCCAGACCGGCGATGAGGTGGACCGCTTGCTGCTGTGAACGCCGTCTTCGCCGGCCGGCGCCCAGCGGGTCCACGCGTCGCCTTCCTTTCGGGCTCGGACCGCGATCGCGGGCGAGCCGCTGCCCTGCCACGAGAAGCCGACCAGGTTGAATCGCTTCTCGGCGCGCAGCTCGCGCGAGACGAAGCCGCGATTGGCTGCGATCCCCGCCGGCGCCGGCGGGGCCGCCAGCTCGAACTCGACGACCTCAGGGACGTAGGGGCCGGTGCTCAGGCCGGGGGCGGCCAGTGCGAGCGTGGTGCCCAGGACGAGCGCGAGGGCTGTTCCGACAACGAGGCGCAGCATTGAGATCGGAACACGGCTTGCCCGCGTCCGATGCGCACGACACTAACGCGAATGTGCCTGTTTCCAGCGGTTACGGGACGAACTCGGGACCCTTGTCCCGGTACTTCTCCTTGAAGGCGCGGATCGCGTCCCAGCTGTTGTCGTTCAGCTCATTGCAGCGGAGGATGTGGCCTATCTGCTGGTCACCGGAGTGGGTCCAGGCGCTGACCGCGAACGGCTCCTGTCAGCTCCTCGCGCGGCAGCATGATCACGTGGTACGGGTCCTCCTCGTAGAGGGCCTTGAACTGCGCGCGCTGGTCGTCGGTCAGGGTCGGGTTCAGCCAGATCAGGACCCGCCCGTGCTCCAGTGTGTGCACGACGCGTGTGAGCGGCGGCGCCTCCTCGTAGATGTCGTCGTCCGGCCACTCCGGGTAGTGGCAGGCCGAGCGCAGGCGGCTCCGACTTGTACTTGACGTTGGTATCGGTTGTATGCGCGCCGCCCGGGTTGGCGTACGGATCATCGTTGACGACCTCGTCCTTGCACCCGGCTGCCTTCATCGCGGCGGCCAGGTTGGCTTCCTTCTGGTCGGGGATCTGGCCGCCGTCCGGGTACGAGATCGTGACTCCGCCGCCGCCGCCCTCGCTTCCGCCGCCGTCATCCCCACCCGCCAGGACGACCGCCACGAGCGCGCCGACGATCCCGAGCACCAGAATCGAGGCGACGACGATGCCGATCAGGCGCTTGCGCGCTGCGGCCTGCGCCGCCTGCTGCTCGCGCGCGAGGCGCTCCTTGCGCAGCGCCTCCTTCTGCTCCTTGCGGCTCGACATGACCTACGCGACCCGGCGATCAGTGGCAGCAGCCGGCTTCCAGCACTCGTCCACGAAGGCCGCGATCTCGTTGGTCAGCCGCGCCGGGGCGAGCCGAAGCTCGAGCATCGAGTTGGCCTCGAGCATGCGCCCGTTGCGCAGCTCGCGCACGAGCATGTCGGCGTCCGAGAACGGATGAATCGGGTCGCGCGGGTGCCCCAGCACGAGCGCCTTCGTCTCGATCCGCGCGCGCTCGGAGCGCGGTGGCGCGGTTCGGCCGAAGAAGAGCCCCTGCAGGATGGCGGCGGACGGAGCGGGATCGCGGCTGATCCACTCGAGGCCCGTGTCGGTGAGGTGCGAGAGGCCGCGCGGGACCAGCTGGGCGAGCCGGCCGATCGTGCGCGTCACGGGTGCGCCGAAGGTGAGGCTGACGAGCAGCGGCGTGAACGCGAGGGCGCAGCCGAGCAGGGCGTTGTCGAGCACCGGCATCTCCACGACGATCCCGCGCAGGCGGTCCGGCGCCGCGGCGGCCACCTCGAGCGTCACGTTCGCGCCGAGCGAGGTGCCTCCGACGACCGCCTCGTCGAGGCCCAGGTGGTCCAGGAAGGCGACCACCTGGCTGCCGAAGATCGGCATCGAGTAGCGCCACATGTCGCGTGGCTGGTCCGAATCGCCGTGACCGAGCAGGTCGAGCGTGTAGACGTGGTTGCCGCGCGCGGCGAGCTCCTCCGCCAGCGGCCGGTGCATCAGCCGGGGCAGGAGAAGGCCCGGAAGCAGCACGAGATGCCGCGATCCGGACCCGTATTCGTCGTAGACGAGGCGGAACCCCTCGTGGGTGAAGCTGCCGACGCGAGGATCAGGCATGAGCGCGGCAGGATAACCACTCAACTTGGGGTAACCCTGCGCGCGTTTTTGACTAATACGCGAGCGAAAAGGTTTCCCAATTTGGTTTTCAGGCCGATAATGGCTTCATGGAGGCTCACTCGTTCGCCCGTTCGGATGGCGGACTCGCCACTCCGCGCTCGCGGAAATTGCTCTCTGCCTTCGGCGACGAACGGCTCATCGCCCAGCTCCGCCGCGGCAACGAAGCCGCGTTCGAGGTGCTCTACGACCGCCATCACGCCGGGGTCCTTTCCTACTGCCGGCACATGCTCGGGTCGCGCGACGAGGCCGAGGACGCTCTCCAGCAGGCCTTCGTCTCCGCTCACGCGGACATCGTCTCGAGCGACAAGCCGATCCGCTTCAAGGCGTGGATCTACACGATCGCGCGCAACCGCTGCCTATCCCTGCTGCGCTCAAGGCGAGAGCAGCCGAGCGCTGACATCGACCGAGTCTCCACTGCGGGCCTCAGCGACGAGGTCCAGCAGCGGGCCGACCTCAGGGAGATGCTCGCCGACATGCAGGAGCTTCCGGACGACCAGCGCGACGCACTCATCCTCTCCGAGCTCGGCGCCCTCTCGCACGCCGAGGTGGCCGACGTCATCGGCTGCGAGGTCCCGAAGGTGAAGTCGCTCGTGTTCCAGGCCCGCTCAGGGTTGCTCGAGCGGCGCGAGGCGCGCGAGACGCCGTGTCACGAGATCCGCGAGCAGCTCGCCACGCTGCGCGGAGGCTCGCTGCGGCGCGGGCCGCTCCGCCGCCACCTCAAGGCCTGCCCGGGCTGCACCGAGTTCCGCGAGGACGTCCGCCGCCAGCGCCAGGCGTTCGCCGCGGTGCTTCCGGTGGTGCCGACGCTCGCTCTCAAGGAGAACGCCCTTGCCGCGGTCGGCATCACAGCCGGCTCGGCGAGTGCCGGCGCGGCCGGCGCCGGCGCAGGCGCTGTGTTCGTCGCGAAGACCGGTGTGGCGAAGGTCGCCGTGATCGCCGTGGCCACGACGGGGACCGTCGGCGGCGCCGTCGCGGTGGAGAAGACTGTGATCGACCACGGGTCCAAGGGCGGCTCGGGCGCGCCGGCCGGCGGATTCACGCGCGGCCGGCGCAGCAGCCGCGGCTGCAGCAACGCATGCGGAGGGAGCTGCGGCCTTGGCGGGCGTCGACGGCGACGTGGCCCGCTCGGAGAAGGCGCGTGACGAGGCGCTCATCCCCGGCAAGAACGGCACGGCAGGCGAGCAGAGCCAGGGCTTCGAGCCGGTTCAGGGCGAGTCCAACGGCGAGCGTGCGCGTGACTTTGCCGCCGGCCAGGGCGAGGGCAACCACACCGGCCTGAACAAGCTCGAGGGCCGCGTGGAGAACCAGGGCGGACGCGACAACGCGAACGCCGGGCAGAAGCCGAAGAAGAACACCCCGCAGCGTTCTGAGACGCCTGGTGCGCAGGGCAACGGGCAGACGGCTCCCAAGCCGGACGCGACGACCAAGCCCAAGCCGGAGAAGCCGCTCACCGAGCTGCTCCCGCCCGTGCTGAAGCCGGAGACCCCCCGCACCCAGCCGCAGAAGGGCACGCAGAACGAACCCCGCGGCTCGCAGAACGAGAGCCCGGAGCCGCTCCCCTAGCGGGAGCGCCCGAGCGCCTTCGGCACCCAGCTCCGGGCCAGCTCGTCGAGGAACCCCGGGTCGACGGCGTGCGGAAGCGGGTACTCGCGGTACGTCACATCCAGCCCCGCCGGAGTCAGCCGGTCGCGGGCGTCGTGGCCCCACTCGACGCCGATGATCGGGTCGTACACGCCGTGGCCGATCGCCACAGGCAGTCCCGCCCGGCTCTCGAGGTCCAGCTCGAACCCCTCTACCGTCGGAATGAACCCGCTCAGCGCGAGGATGCCCGCCGGCTGTGGCCGGCCGGCGCCAAGGCTCAGCGCGTACGACATCACCGCGCCCTGGGAGAAGCCGCCGATGACGGTCTGCTCCATCGGGATCCCCTCCTCGGCGAGGATCGTGTCGAGCCACTCGCTCGCCTGACCGAAGGTCGCATGGAACGTGTCGTGATCCGGGAAGCCGATGCGCGCGACCGCGTACCAGTGCGCTCCTCCGGGGGGCAGTGACAGCGGCCCGCGAGGTGTGATCCCGAGCAGCTCGCCTCTGGGGTCGAGCACGTCGAGCAGCGGCACCAGGTCGTGCTCGCTGGTGCCGCGACCGTGGAACAGGACGAGCGCCCCCGCCGGCTCGGCCGCCGCCGGGCGGCGGACGTGGATGAGTGCGTCGCTCGCCACCTCGCCGCAGGCTACGCCGTAGGCTCGCGCAGGTGCCGGCCGCTCAGCTCGACGTCCTGCGCGTATTCGTGGCGCCTGACGGGCGCGGGGGCAACCCGCTGGGCGTCTTCCTCGAGCCGGGAGCGCTCATCGGGTCCGAGCAGCCGGTCGCCGCCGACCTGGGCTTCAGCGAGACGGTGTTCGTCCTCGACCGCGAGGACGCCCGTCTGAGGATCTTCACGCCGGCCCTCGAGCTGCCGCTGGCGGGCCACCCTCTGGTCGGCACCTCGTGGCTCTTGCACCGCGAGGGCCCTGCGCCGACGCGTCCTCCGCCCGCCTGCCGGCGACGTCCCGACGTGGCAGGCAGCCGGCCTGACCTGGATCCGCGCCGACCCGGAAGCGGCACCGGACTTCGACCTCGTTCAGCTCGAGTCGGCGGAGGCGGTCGACGCTGCTGACGGGCTCGCCCGACGGGGGCGGGAAGACCGTGGCCTGGGCCTGGGGCGACGAGGCGTCGGGCGCGATGCGCGTTCGCGCCTTCCTGCCGGACTTCGGCATCCAGGAGGACGAGGCGACCGGGGCGGCGGCGCTCCGCCTGTGCGCGCATGTGGGTCGCCCGGTGGAGATTCGCCAGGGATCCGCGTCCGTGCTGCACGCCAGCCCGGCGGAGGATGGGCGCGTGGAGCTAGGCGGGCGCGTCGAGGCGCTCGAACGGCGCCCCTACGACGCCCCCTCGCCGGCCGGCAGCTAGCGCTTCTTCTTTTCGCGAGGAGGCTTGGGCGGGAATTTCTTGCGCTCGGCGGCAGTCATCTTGCGGACGACGAGGTCGCCGCTCTTTATCTGCTCCTGCATCTCCTCGAGCTTCGCCTGGCGCTTCTCGTCCTGGCGTTCCTTGGGCGTCTTCACGCCCTACATGTTCCCCCGCTTGCCGGACGGCCATGCGTACCCCGGACGGGCACGGGGCATCCAGAAATGCCAAAGTGCGCCGCTTCCCCAGACCTCGAAAGGATTCCGATGCGCCTGACTCCCCTGCTCGCTTTGCTTCTCGCTGCCCTCTCGCTCGGCCTCGCGGCCTGCGGCGATGACGACGATGACGACGGCGGGAGCGACCAGCCCCAGGCGTTCGAGATCGAGGTGACCGACGACGGGGTGACCGCACCCGAGACCGCGGATGCGGGCGCGCTCGAGCTTCGCTTCACCAACGCCGGCAAGCGCGACCACAGCGCCCAGGTCGTCGCGATCGGCGACGGGCATAGCGCCGACGAGGTGATCGCTGCCGGCGAGGAATGGGGCGACAAGGGCGGCCAGCTGCCCGAGTGGATCGAGTTCGTCGGCGGCATCGGGACAACGAAGGCCGGCGGCACCGGAACCGCGGTCGTCGAGCTCCCTCCGGGTGACTACGGGGTCTTCGACATCGATAGCGATGCCGCAGGACGCCTTCGCCGCGTTCACGGTCGAGGGCGACGGAGGCGAGGGGCTGCCCGAGACCGACTCGAGCGTCGAGGCGGTCGATTACTCCTTCAACGCCGAGGGGCTCCAGGCCGGAAGCCAAAGCGTCACCTTCGAGAATGCGGGCGAGGAGCCGCACCACCTGGTCGGCGCTCCGCTTCTGCCCTGGGAAGACCGAGGCCGACGTGAAGGAGTTCGTCGAGACGGAGAAGGGCGAGTCCCCGGTCGACGAGAGCAAGTTCTTCAACACCGCGATCATCTCGGGTGGCGAGAGCGCGGTCGTTGACCTGCGGCTCGAGTCTGGCGACTACGCGTTCCTCTGCTTCATCCCGGACCGCGAGGGCGGGCCGCCGCATGCCGCGAAGGGCATGGTGGCGGTCGTGCCGGTGGAGTAGTCCCCGCCAAAACCCGGCAAATCGTCCAGGCCCTCCAGGCCTCGGTTCACATAATGCACTGCCTCCTCCGAGGAAGGCTCCATGGAACTGCGACGGATCGCAATCCTCGGAGCCGCCCTCGCCGTGATGGCGGTCGGCGCGAGCCCTGCGTCGGCGGCCAGCCTTGCGTCCGTGAGCGTCAAGGAGCCGGGGACGGATCCGCTCAGCGACGCCGAGGCCGCAGCGCGGGTGAACTCCACGAGCTGGGAGGCGCGCCCGGCTAACGCGCAGGAGAACCAGCGCCGTCCGAACGACGAGCAGCTCGAGGACTTCCGCCGGCGCAGCGAGATGATCAACCGCCGGCACGTGACGGGCCGCTACCGCGGGCACCACCGACGAGATCCTCCAGTGGGCCGCACGCAAGTGGGGCTTCGACCCGGATCTCTTCCGCGCGGTCGCGACCGTCGAGTCGTACTGGAAGATGTCCGCGGTCGGCGACGGGGGGCTGTCCTTCGGCATCTTCCAGATGAAGCGGACCTATCACTGCTGCGTGCCGCTCAGCTCGAAGTACACGGCGTTCAACGCCGACTACTACGGCGCGATCCTGCGCGCGTACTACGACGGACGCCAGACGTGGCTCAACGACGTCGAGCGCGGTGAGCGGTACCACGCCGGCGACATCTGGGGAAGCGTCGGCTCCTGGTACGCGGGTCGGTGGCGCACTGAGCCGGCGCTCGGGTACATCCGCCACGTGCAGCAGGCGCTCCGCGACGAGCCCTGGAACAGCCGCTGGTTCTGAGAGCGCCCTAAGCTCTCCTCGATGTCCCTACTCGGGGGCGGTGGGAGTGGCCGCGACATCGCGATCGATCTCGGTACCGCCAACACGCTGGTATTCGAGCGCGGACGCGGCATAGCCCTGTCCGAGCCGTCGGTGGTCGCCGTGGACTCGGAGAGCGGCACCGTGCAGGCCGTCGGCGACGAGGCGCGCCGGATGATCGGGCGCACGCCGGCCGCCATCTCGGCGATCAGGCCGCTGCGCCACGGCGTCATCGCCGACTTCGAGGTGACGGAGCGCATGCTCCGCTACTTCATCCGCAGCGTCCATCCGCGGCCGTATCCGCGCTCGCGCGTCGTGATGTGCGCGCCCTCCGGCGTGACCGAGGTCGAGAAGCGCGCCGTCGAGGAGGCGTGCCTCGCCGCCGGGGCGCGCAAGGTGCAGCTGATCGAGGAGCCGATCGCCGCCGCGATCGGGGCCGGCCTGCCGATCGCCGAACCGAGCGGGAACATGGTCGTCGACATCGGCGGCGGCACCAGCGAGGTCGCCGTGATCGCGCTTGGCGGCATGATCGTCTCCCAGTCGCTGCGCGTCGGTGGCTACGACTTCGACGACGCGATCGCGACTCACCTGAAGCGGGTCCACGGCATGGTCATCGGCCAGCAGACCGCCGAGAAGCTGAAGCTCGCGATCGGGTCCGCGATGCCGCTCGAGCAGGAGCTCGAGAGCGACGTGCGCGGGCGCGAGGTCGCGTCGGGGCTGCCGAAGACGGTCAAGCTCACGAGCGATGAGCTGCGCACCGCCTGCGCCGAGCCGCTGCGCGCGATCATCGAGGCGGTGAAGGCAACGCTCGAGCGGACTCCGCCGGAGCTGGCGGCGGACATATCCACGCGCGGAATCCTGCTCGCCGGCGGCGGCAGCCTGCTGAGGCAGTTCGACCGTCTACTGCACGTGGAGACCGAGCTTCCGGTTCGCATCGCCGACTCGCCGCTCACCTGCGTCGTGGTCGGGGCGGGCCAGGCGCTCGAGGAGTACGACGCTCTCGAGGAGTTCGACGGCCGGCCGACGCGCCGCCGGTCGCCGCGCCCGCGGCGGGCCTCGTTCGCGCGCCAGCGCAGGCGTTAGCGCCGGCTCGTGACCGCTTTCGTGACTGCGGGAGCGGGGTTCCTGCTCGCGGTGCTGTGGTTCGACCTGATGTTCGACGTGCAGGTGCGGCGAGCCGAGCGGCTCGACGAGGGCGTCTCGTCGATCGCGGCCTACTACCGGCGCGTCACGGTCGAGGCGTACCCGATGAACAGGCTGGTGGCGGTCGTGATGGCCGGCACGCTCGCCGCCCTGGTCGCGCAGGTCGCCGATGGCGACGCCCCTCGCTGGGCGTCGGTCACGTCGCTTGCGCTTGCGCTCGGGGCGATCGGGCTCGCGGTCGGGCACACGTTCCGTACACGGCGCGCGGCTGGGCGCCGGCCGCGGCACGCCCGACGAGCAGGCCGCGCTCGCACGGCTGATGCTGCGTGACCACGTCCTATGCCTCGTGGCGATCGTCGCGGTGCTCGTCCTGCAGCTCGGCTTCGCCCGCTAGAGGCGGGCAGGGCGACCGGCGCCTCCTGTCACCCAAATGCTCTTCAATCTGCCCCGTGGCAGTGAAGGTGCTGGTAATTGCGGTGATCGCCCTCGCAGCGGGGGCGCAGTCCGCATCAGCCGCTCCGGCGGAGCGGCTGTACTGGGCCCAGGACATCGACGGGACCACGGTCGAGCGCTGCGGGCTGGGCTCGCTTCCGTGCGCCTCTCAGGGAGTGGCGCGCAACCAGGCCGACCCGTTCGGGGTCGCCGTCAACTCGTCGCACGTCTACTGGACGACCACCGACGACAACACGATCCACCGGTGCCCGATCGGCGGGCCGTTCCCGTGCACAGGAGTGGTGGTGGCCACGGGCGAGATGTCGCAGCCGGTCGGGATCACCTTGAGCGCGAGCCACATCTACTGGGCCGACAACACGCCGGGGAGGATCCGCCGCTGTCCGATCAATGGGCCGTTCCCATGCATGCCGGAGACGCTCGCCTCGGCCCCCGACGCCTCCCACCCGGCGGTAAACAGCACGCACGTGTACTGGACGGAGTTCGACGGCAACGCCATCTGGCGCTGTCCGCTTGCCGGGCCGTTCCCGTGCACTCCCGAGAGCGTCGCCGCGGACCAGGACCATCCCGTGGGCATCGCCGTCACCGACACGCACGTCTGGTGGGGAAGCACGGGGCTCTCGAGCAGCATCGGAGGCAGCGTTCGGCGGTGCCCGATCGCCGGGCCCTTCCCGTGCACGCCACAGACCGTTGCGGAAGACGCGCTGGGCGTCCGGGGTGTGGCCGTCGACTCGGAGCACTTCTACTGGTCGAACGCCCTGTCCGGCAGTGCCTTCCGCTGCCCGTGGCGGGCGCCGCTCCCCTGCGACTCGCCGAACAGAGGTCGTGAGTGACGAGGACGGCATCTCGGGCATCGCGCTGCAGCTGGCCCCGGAAGGCACCGACCCCGGTCCCGAGCCGCCGGGCCCCGGCAACGGCACGCCGCTCATCCGCGGCGCGTGCGCGAACGGGTTCGCCGGGACGAGCGCCGGCGAGCGGATCTTCG
The DNA here is from genome assembly GCA_963839405.1 of uncultured Thermoleophilaceae bacterium. Classification (GTDB taxonomy): domain Bacteria; phylum Actinomycetota; class Thermoleophilia; order Solirubrobacterales; family Thermoleophilaceae; genus DASPHG01. The sequence continues at coordinate 8,835 of CAWIUV010000003.1, read as the reverse complement.
GATCCAAGCGCGGCGACCGCATTCGCGGCAAGGGCGGGGACGACACGCTGATCGGGCTGGAGGGCGTCGACTGCCTGCTGGGCGGACGAGGCCTGGATCGCCTCTTCGGGAGCCAGGGGCGCGACCGCCTTTGGGGAGGCTCCGCGAACGACCGGCTCTTCGGCCGCGGGGGCGCGGACAGGCTTCGAGGCCAGGGCGGCGCGGACCGCCTCAGCGGCAGCGGCGGCGCCGACGGCCTGAATGGCGGCAAGGGCAACGATCGGCTGCGCGGCCACGGCGGCAGGGATCGCCTGCGTCGGCGGCGCCGGCAGCGACCGGCTGAACGGCGGCAGGGGCAAGAACCGCTACTCAGGCGGCGGCGGGGCGGACCTCATCAAAGCAGCGAACGGCAAGCGCGAGCGCGTGAACTGCGGTCGCGGCATGGACACCGCGTTCCTTGACGCAGCCGACCGGATGGCCGGCTGCGAGGTCATCTCGTCCGCGGCTAGCGGCCCGCCGCTACTGCGCGGCGAGCCGGCAGAGGCCCGGCGACCAGCCCTGCGAGCGGAGCTGCGTCGCGAGCAGGTTCTGGTTTGCCCTCTGGCTGCGGTTCATCCGCGGAGTCGTCGTCGTGCCGTTCGTCCCAGCCTTGCGGCCACGGTCGAGCTTGCCCTTCTTCGGCACGTAGTACTCGCCCTTCCACCGCATGATGTCGATGCCGCGGTCGTAGTCGATCGAGTAGAGGACGTCGCCCTGACGGCGCCCACTTCGGCGACGACGACGAGCTGCCGAGAGCGGCGAAGAAGCCCTGCTCCTCGATCGAGCCGTCCTTGTGGATCTGCAGGAAGCGCACGCCGTTCTCGTACTCCGAGAGCGCGACCAGGCCGCCGTTCTTGAACGTCTTGTGCTCCTGGAACCAGTGGACCGAGCAACCGAGGTGGTTGGCCGGGGGCCGTCCGTCGACGTAGGTGCCGTTGGGCGCCGGGGGCTTCTGGAAGAGCGGTCCCTCGAAGGTGGTCGAGTCGCCTTCGTTGACCGCCTCGGCGCTGTAGGTGGAGAACTCGCTGTCGGCCATCTCGCAGCGGCCCGTGAAGTTCAGCTCGCCACCGGTCAGGACGAACTTGTCGCTGCCCTTGCGCGGCCAGCGCGCGGAGTGGACGAACTTCTCCGCCTCGCCCGTGTAGAGCACCTTCGGGTGCTCCGGCGAGCCGCCGTCCTCCGCGTTGATCGAGATCACCGAGAACGGCTGACACGCCGTCAGCAGCACGCCGGGCCGGATCTCGCGGATGTGGTGGCAGCTCTCGGACTCGACGCCCTGCGCGGCCATCTCTTCCTTCCAGTCGCCCATGACCGTCGGAGCGGTCCCGTCGAGGACGCCCCTGGCGTCGATCATGGTGCCGTCGCTGCCGTACACGAACTGACAGTTGAGAGCGCACTCGGCCGTGTGGTTGGCGATCGGGACGTGGCCGACCTCCTGGATATTCGAGGGATCGCGCACGTCGAAGAACTGGACGCACCCCGTCACGGCTCCCTCGGCGGCGCACCCCGGCATGACGTTGAAGAAGTCGCTAGCGAACACGAGGACCTCGCCGTTCGTGGCCACCTCCTCGTTCTCCCACGAGAGGTTGACCGCCATCGAGCCGAGCCGCTGAGGAGTCTCAGGCGTCGAGATGTCGTAGATCGAGATGTTCTTGGCGCTGGTGACGAAGAGCCGGTCGCCCACAACCCTGGCGCCCGTCGTCAGGCCGACGTCCTCCTTGAGCGAGCCCAGGTACTCGACGTTGTCGGAGGAAACCCAGTCGGTGCCCGTCTGGTCGGCGAAGGCGGACGGGACGGCGAAGAGGCAGAGGGAGGCGGCGACGATGGCCGCGTGGAATGGCGCGCATACCCGCTGAAACGGGTCGGGGAGGCCAAAACTTGCGGACTTCTGCCGGGTTTGCGCCGCTATATTCGCCCCCGACTCACTCCCGAGCGGCGGGCTGCCTGACTCGCCGCACCACCGGCTCCCGCCGGTGGAGAAAGGACCACATGACCAAGAGGAAGATCGTTGCCGGGACCGCCGGCCTCGCTCTCATGGCTGCAGGCGGTATCGCCGCAGTCAGCGCCAGCGGTAGCGGCTCGGCTGAAAGCTCAGCCACGAACCTGGCTGTCGTAAAGCAGAAGCACCCGTTCGAGTTCAAGGCCAACCGCTACATCCAGGACGGGCTGCGCTTCAACAAGGACACCTACGAGGTGAACTCGGGCGGGACGCTCCGGGTCGTGAACACCAAGGCCGACGAGGGCCCGCACACCGTCAGCATCGTCAAGAAGGGCGACCTGCCGACCAACATCGGCGAAGTGTTCAACTGCAAGGTGTGCAACGCGTTCTTCGAGGCGCATGGCGTCCCGAGAAACGAGGGGCCGCCGAAGTTCGATTTCGTCGAGGACGGCGAGGGCCAGAAGGACCCGGCGAACTTCAACCGCCCGGGCGACTCGGGCGTGACCGGCGAGCGGAAGGGCAACTCGTTCGAGGTGCCCGTGACCGCGCCGGCCGGCACCACGCGCTACTTCCTCTGCGCCGTGCATCCGTGGATGCAGGCGAAGCTGAAGGTGGAGTAGCCGTACCTTGAAGACAAGCCGTATCGCGGGGGCCCTGGCTTCGGCCGGGGCCCTCGCTGTCTTCGTGGCCGCGCCCGCCGAGGCGCGCGTAAAGCACGTCTGGGTCGCGGCCGTTCCGAACTCGTGGAACGTCGCGCCCGAGCGGCCACGATCCGATCAGCGGTGAGGAGGTAGATCCCGCCGAGGCGATCTTCGGCACCGTGGTCTACCAGCGCTTCAGCCGCCGCTGGCGCAAGCCGCGTCCGAACGCGCCGCGCTCGAGCAACGACGGGATCGCCATCCCGGGCCCGCTGATCCGGGCCCGCGTGGGCGATCGCCTGCGAATCCACTTCAAGAACATGGACAGCCTGCGCGAGGACCCGCACTCGATGCACTTCCACGGCGTCGAGTACAAGCCGAACTCGGACGGCGCCTACCTGCCCGGGCTTCTCCGGCAAGGACGGCAACGTGAAGTACCGGCAGAAGTTCACCTACCGCCTGACCGTGGGCCGCGACTCCGTCGGCGTCTGGCCCTACCACGACCACTCGCCGTCGATGGAGGACTCGATCCACGGCGGCATGTTCGGGATGCTCTCCCTCTACGGCCGCAACGAGCGGATGCCCGACCGCGAGTTCCAGGTCGTGTTCTCGCCGTTCGGCGAGGACTTCATGGCGATCAACGGCCGCGCCTTCGTTGGCAACACGCCCGTCTATAAGGCCCGCGTCGGAGAGCGAGTCCAGTGGGACGTCATCGCGATGGGCTCCGAGCACCACACCTTCCACGTCCACGGCCACCGCTGGCGCGAGCGCTCCGGCGCGTCGCGCGACACGAAGACGCTCGGCCCGGCGGAGAGCTTCCGCTTCAAGTGGCGCGAGCGCCATCCCGGCACGTGGCTCTACCACTGCCACGTCGAGGACCACATGATGCGCGGCATGATCGGCATCTACCGCGTGAAGCGCCGATGAGGGCGTTTGCCGCCGGGGTCGCCGCCGCAGCGGCGCTCCTTTCGGCATCGGCGGCGTCCGCGGCCGTCCGGGTTGACATCCAGTTCGAGGCGTTCGCGCCGAACTCGCTCGACGTTCTTCCCGGCGAGACCGTGGAGTGGACCAACATCAGCTCGCGCGCGCACACCGTGACCGCGGACGACGAGTCGTTCGACTCGGACGAGGTCGAGGGCGGCGACCGGTTCGAGATGACGTTCCCCGAGGTGGGCGCCTACCGCTACCACTGCCGGCTGCACCCCGGCATGGAGGGCGAGGTCGACGTGCGCCGCGTGACGATCGGCACCCTGCCCATCGGACTGGTCGAGGCCGGCGAGCGCATTCCCGTGGACGGCCGCACGGCCGACCCGTCGGTGCCGGTCCAGATCGAGCGCAGCACGGGCGGCGACTTCGAGACCGTGGCGACGGTCACGCCGAACGCCGACGGCACCTGGCAGGGCGAGATCCTCGCCGAGGAGACCGCCGAGTACCGGGCGCGCACCGGCACGGACGTGAGCGACCCGCGCGAGCTGCTGGTCAGCGACCGGCGCGTGATCGTCCGCGCCCGCCGCGGCGGCCGGGTCTCGGTCCGCGTCGTGCCGGCCAATCCGTACGGGCGCATCATGCTCGAGCTGCGGCTGCGCGAGCGGTTCGGCTGGTGGCCGCAGACGTTCAAGCGGCTCGACTACCTGTCGCGGGCATCGTTCCGGGTGAACCGCCGCGTCCGCGCGCGGGTCTCGCTCGTGGACAAGGACGGCTGGACCCGCCTCGCGATCAGCCCGGTCGTGCGCTTGCGGTAGTCCGCCTTCGTCCGTACGATCGGCTCATGACACGCGCCCTACGGATGGGGCCGCGGACCATTGGGCTCGCATTCCTCCTCTTGGTCGTCGCCTGCGCCGGGGCCGCACAGGCGGCGCAACCGGTCGTTGCGTTGACGACGAACAACCGGCTGCTGAGCTTCGACGCAAACTCCGCCGGGCACCGTCTCGAACTCGGTGCCGATCACCGGGATGCAGGCCGGCGAGGACATGCTGGGCATCGACTTCAGACCGGCCACCGGGCAGCTCTACGGCCTCGGCAGCACGAGCCGGCTCTACGTGCTCCATCCGTTCACGGGTGTTGCGACGCAGGTGGGCAGCGGGACGTTCGACCCGCCACTGGCAGGAACAGCCTTTGGCTTCGACTTCAACCCGGTGGTGGACCGGATACGAGTCGTCAGCAACGCGGAGCAGAACCTCCGCCTCAATCCGGATACCGGCGTGGCCCTGCAGGTACACGCCCCTTGTCTACGCCACCGGGGACCCGAACCAGGGCGCCGACCCGTCTGTCGTCGAGCTCTGGATACCGGGACAACTTCACGGGCGCAACGACGACGACGCTCTTCGGGATCGACTCCGACAAGGACATACTCGTCCGGCAAGGCGGGGTAAGCGTTCCTCCGGGAACGCCGTCGCCGAATACCGGCCAGTTGTTCACCATCGGCGCGCTCGGCCAGAACACCGATTCCAACGTCGGCTTTGACCTTGTGCCGCTGACGGGGATCGCGTACGCATCGTTGACGGTCAGCGGCACGTCCGGCCTATACACGGTCAACCTGAGCACGGGCGCGGCCACACTCGTCGGCACGATCGGCGACGGCACCCTCGACGTCCGCGGCCTCGCGCTACCGGTGGTAACGCCGACGCTCTACGCCCTGACGAACACGGGCCAGATCCTCACGGTGAAGGCCACGACGCCGAACACAAGCACCGGCTCCATCACGATCACCGGCTTGCAGGGCGGCGAGTCGCTCGTCGGGATCGACATCCGTCCGGCGACCGGAATCCTGTACGGAATCGGAAGCACGGGGCGTCTTTACGTGATCAACCAGGTCACGGGCACGGCGACACAGATAGGCGCTCAATTCACACTGACGGGGACCTGGTTCGGCGTCAGCTTCGACCCGCTCGCGGACCGCTTGCGCGTGGTGAGCGACCAAGAGCAGAACCTGAGGATCAATCCGGACGACGGCAGCGTGGTGGTCGATCCGCCGATCCCCGGGTCGCCGACGCCCGGCGTGGTCGGAGCCGCCTATCTCAACCCGTTCACCGGTGCGGGCTCGACCGAGCTGCTGGGCATTGATGCCAACTTCGACACTCTTGTGAAGCTGACACCCAGCCCACCGGCGATCGCCAGCATCGGTCCGCTCGGCGCCAGCACGAGCGGGTTCGTCGGCTTCGACATCGCCCCCGACGGAAACCTGGCGCTCGCGTCGCTGAACGTCGGCGCTGGCTACCAGCTCTATGTCATCAACACGACCACGGGCGCGGCGACTCTCATCGGAGCCTTTGGCCAAGCGGTCTACGGGATCGCGATCGCGCCGGTGGGGCGGTTCGGCATCGCGGGCGGCGAGGTGCCTGAGACCGCTGGGACGGCCACCATCACCGCGACCCGCACGGCGGGGACGGTCGGGCCGGCGAGCGTCGACTTCGCGGCAACTAGTGGCAGTGCGGCCGCTGGCTCGGACTTCACCGCCGTGTCAGGGACCCTCTTCTTCGCGGACGGCGATACCACCGAGACCTTCTCCGTGCCGGTCCTCGACGACACCGCTTTCGAGGGCGACGAGACCGTGAATCTCGCTCTCAGCAACCCGCTGCAGGGCGCGTCGCTGTCCACTGCGACCGCGACGCTGACGATCAAGAGCGACGATCCCGACCCCGGTCCCGGTGGCGGTGGCGGTCGGGGCGGCGACGGCGACGGCGGCGGGAACACGCCTCCGCCCGGCAGCGACGCCGCGCCCGCGCTAACGGGCCTCGACATGACGAACCGCAGGTTCGCCGCGCGCGGCACGCCGAGGCCGCCCGGGGTCCCGCGCGGAACGAGGTTCCTCTTCAACCTGTCCGAGAACGCGGACGTGAAGATCGCCATCGACCGGATCAAGCCCGGCCGGCGTGTGAACGGCCGCTGCGTCAGGCCGACGCGCCGCAACCGCGACCGGCCGCGCTGCAAGCGCTTCATCCGCAAGGGGTCGATCTCCGACCAGGGCGAGGCCGGGGCCAACAGGCTGCGGTTCTCGGGCCGCCTCCGCGGCAAGGCGCTCGCGCCCGGCCGCTACCGCGGCGACGGCGCGGGCGACCGACTCGGCCAACCAGAAGTCGGCGCGGAAGCGGATCCGCTTCCGGATCGTCAGGGGCTGATCGGCAGCTTCAGGCTCGAGCCGACCGGGCTGACCTCGGCCAGCGGCCCGGTCAGGATGTTCGCGGTGCCCGCCGCGCCCGGCACGGCCCAGACCGTGTTCGAGCTCTGCACGATCAGCCCGATGCGGTGGCCGGGCTGGAACGTGAAGTCCTGCGGCAGGAAGTTCACGCGCGCGTTGACCCACTCGCCTGCCGCCGGCTCCGCTGTCTCCAGGCCGTTGCGGTAGTCGAGGTTCAGGAAGCCGCGCGCGATCGATCCGCAGCGTTCCGTCAGGCGCCACGTCCACGAGGATCGGCGTCAGGTGGGCGCCGCCCTGGTCGTGGCGGACGATGGCGTCGAGCACCGCGCGGCCTGCCAGGCGCGCCGGCGGCCTCGAGCGGCTCGGTCTTGAAGTAGAGCGAGTAGTAGCCATGTCCGGGCTCGTTCAGCGGATCGTTCGTCGAGATCTCCTCGGTCGAGGTTCCGGTGTCGACCCAGGTGAAGACGTTGTCGATCTCCTCGCGGTTCGGCTCCTCCGCGAGCACGCCGGTCTCGCCGGTGCTGGGCGGCGGGAGCTCGGCGCCGGGGACGTCCTGGTCGAACGTGCGCCGCAGCCACAGCGTCTTCTCGTCGGTCCCCGCCGGCGGCCAGGAGGTCTCCTCGCGGAACTCGGTGTTCTCGTAGCCGCCATCGCCGACCGTGCGTCCCTCGGTCAGGACGGCCGGGCCCTTCGCGACGCCGTTCTTGACGCCCATCAGGGTTTTCTCGAAGAACGCGTCGAGCAGCGCGTCCCAGGTCTCGCCACTCGGCGACGCGTGGGGGCCCTGGAAGAGGAACGCGCGCTTGAAGGGCACGTTCTTGCCGAGCGCCTCGAACAGGCGGATGCCCTCGTCCTGCTTGACGTTGTAGTCCTGCCAGCCGTGCGCGAGCAGCACCGCGGCGCGGAAGTTGTCCGCGTCCTTCAGGTAGTCGCGCTCGAGCCAGAAGTCGTCGTAGTCGGGCGTGCGGTCGTAGCCCTGCACGGTGTGCTGGGCCGACTCGCATGGATTGGCACGGCTCGCGAGCTTGTCGCCGAACAGCGGGTCGCTCGGGTCGGTCGGCGGCGTGCGCGCGAGGCCGAAGTCGAACAACAGCGGCGTGTCGAAGCCTTCGTCGGTCGCCACCTCCGAGTTCAGGAAGTAGCGGACCCCGTCGCCGTACGCGTAGCCGTACCAGCGCGAGATGGCCGCCTCGGGGACGATCGCCTTGAGGCCCGGGGCGTCGCGGCCGCGCGCGGCGACCATGTTGGCGGTCGTCCCGTCGTAGGAGCCGCCGATCATCGCGACCTTGCCGTTCGACCACGGCTGCGCGGCGAGGAAGTTCGACGAGGTCCACGCCCGACTGCTGCTCGTCGGCTCCGCCGTAGTCCCAGCAGCCTGAGGAGTTGCGCGTCCCGAGCACGTCGGCCACGGCGCGGGCGTAGCCGCGCGGCACGTACGTCTCGCCGAGGCCGTCGTTTGCCAGGTTGGGTGACGTCCCCTCGCCGAGGGTGTTGTACGGCGAGTACGTGAGGATCACCGGCGCCCGCTTGTCGCCCTCGGGGCGCATGACCTCGACGTTGATCTCGGCGCCGTCGACGGTCGGCACCTTGTACTTCTCGGCGATCGGCTCGGCATGCGCGGTCGGCGCGGCGACCGCGAGCGAAGCATCGGCGAAGAGAAGGCGCCCCCCTGGCATCCCGTCGCGGATGCTACCGAGACACGGCTGGCCGACAAGCCAGTTCGGTGGTTAGATCACTGCATGGCGGAGCCCGAGCCCACGGCTCCCGACGTCGCTCAGCGCACGTCGATGGCGGCTGAGCGGACGTGGCTCGCTTGGTGGCGCACGGCGCTGGCGGCGACGGTCGGCGCGCTCGGCGTGGGCGCCTCGCGCCCGAGCTGCTCGACGTCGCGGCGTGGCCGTATGTCGTGCTCGGCGTCGGCTACGCGGTCCTCGCGATCGGCCTGCTCCTGGCCGGTGCGTGGCGCCAGCATGAGCTCCAGCGCGCGCTTGAGACCGGCGGGTCGGCGCCGCTCAGCTTCCGGCTCGTCGGCGGTGTTCACCGTGGGCGGCGTCGTGCTTGCGCTGACCACGATCGTGCTGGTGGCAGCGCAGACCTAGGCC
>CAWIUV010000002.1:0-44875 GCA_963839405.1 uncultured Thermoleophilaceae bacterium | reverse complement strand
TGGCGACGACCATCCCCGGCGCCAGCGCGCCGGAGGCGAGTCCGGCGACGTCGACCTCGGGGGCAACGAGTACCGCGCCCGCGTCCAGGCGGTGCGCGACGGCACGGGCCCGCCCATGCGCATCCACGTGCTCGAGGACGCGACCGCGATGTCGGACTCGATCGCGGAGGCCCGCCTGCTGATCGGAGGGCTGCTCGTCGCCTTCCTCGTGCTGTCGCTCGCCTCGTCGGTCTTCGTGGTGCGCGCGCTGCAGGCCCAGATCGACAACTTCCTCCAGGCGGCGCGCCAGCTCGGCTCGGGCGACCTCACCGAGCGCGTCCCGGTCGAGGGCGACGACGAGTTCGCCGCGCTCGGCCAGGAGTTCAACACGATGGCCGAGCAGCTCGAGGCCCACATCGAGGAGGTCGAGCGCAAGCGCCGCGAGCTCGAGGACTCGATCCGCCGGATCGGCGAGGCTTCGGGACCGGTCTCGACCGGCAGGGGCTCGTCGACCTGGCGGTGCGGACGGCGATCGAGGCATGCGATGCGGAGGCCGGCCGGATGCTTCCGGTGGACCCGCGCGAGCTCGAGGAGGTCCGCATCGTCGACGACCCCTCCTGCTGCAGGCGCTCGAGGCCGCCGAGCGGCAGGTCTTCGCCCGAACGCGCCCTCCGAGCCGGTGCAGGGCGCGCTGGAGGGCGTGCACGCGCTCGCGATGCCGATCGTGGGCCGCTACGGCGACGAGGGCGAGGGCGAGACGATCGGGGCGATGTCGATCGCCCGGCGCGGCGGGCCCTTCACGATCGAGCAGTGCGACCTGCTCGCGTATCTCACCACCCAGACCGCTGTCTCGCTCGAGAACGCCGACCTCCACCGGCGCGTGCAGCGCCAGGCGATCACGGACGAGCTCACCGGCCTCTCGAACGTGCGCCACTTCCACGATCTGCTCGACCAGGAGATCGAGCGCGCCCAGCGCTTCAACAACCACATCGGCCTGGTCATGGTCGACATCGACAACTTCAAGCAGGTGAACGACACCTACGGCCATCCGCAGGGCGATCTCGTGCCTGAAGGAGGTCGCGCGGGTGCTCCGCGAGCAGTCGCGCGACATCGACTATCCCGCCCGCTACGGCGGCGAGGAGATGGCCGTGATCCTGCCCCAGACCGACATCGGCGGTGCGGCGATGCTCGCCGAACGTATGCGCGAGGCGATCGAGGAGCTCCGGTCCGGCGGCTCGACGGCGACGGGCGTGCTGAAGATGACGGCGAGCTTCGGCGTGGCGGCACTGCCCGGGTCGGCCACCGACAAGCGCTACCTGATCGCGGTGGCGGACGAGGCGCTCTACCGCGCGAAGCGCACCGGCAAGAACCGAGTGGAGCGGGCGGACCCGACGCCCGGACCAGCCCCGGCGCTCGCTAGGCTTCCGCGCGATGGGCCTGCTCGACGACGCGATACGCGAGCACCTCGACCTGAAGCGCAAGCACGGCGCCGGGGACGAGGAGCTGCGCCGCCAGGAGAACGAGGCGCTCGGTCCGGCGCGGCGCGACTTCACCGGGGCCGAAGGGACGACGGCCGCCGAGCCGCGCGCCGACGAGGAGGAGCTCGAGGCCGCTCCCGCCGCCGCCGAGGCAGAGCGCGAGCCCGCCGGCTGGCTCGACGACGAGCCCGGGGGCGCGCCGTTCGACGCAGCCGCGGAGGCGCCACCTCCGCCTGCGCCCGAGCCGGTCGCCGAGCCGACGGCAGCAGCTCGCCCCGAGGTGGCGGAGCCGCCCGCTCCACCGCCCGTTCCGAGGAGCCCCTGCCCGCGCCCGATCCGGCTCCCGGTCGAGGAGGAGGAGCCCGCTCCCGAGCGGCGCGAGAGCCATACGCCGACCCAGGGCTTCGACGCGCTCAGCGTTGACGACGAGCCGCCCGAGGACGGCGACGAGGACGTGCTCGAGGAGACCCCGGACTTCCTCCAGGACACGCCGGAGCACGACCGGCTCTGGTTCGAGCAGAAGCCGCCGCGCGACTTCGACTTCGACGACTGACCAGCGGCCGCGATTTGTAGCCCGTTTGGGGGACTTTTACCCGTGTGGACATTCGTCCACGGGAGAAAGCGGCGTTGCAGCATTTTGGTCCCGCAGGCCGAGATTCCCTTCGACGGCCATGGAGGGTTCCGTCAAAGGAGCGGCATGACGCCGCGAAGACAAAGCCAGCGGGGTCGTGGGGTGGGCCGCGGCCCCGCTGCTTGTCGACTTTCGGGCTAGCTGCTGCTTGAGGGAACGCGCTCGTCGGTCAGGTACCCGCGCAGGCGCGAGGCCTCGAGCACCCGCTCGATCCCGGTCGAATAGGCCGCCACGCGCATCGGCACGTCGTCCGTCTCGGCGCGGTCGGAGACGGACTTGTAAGCGCCGCGCATGATGTTGCCGAGGCGCTCGTTGACCTCGTCCTCGGTCCAGCGGAAGTGCTGCAGGTTCTGGACCCACTCGAAGTAGGACGCCACGACGCCGCCGGCGTTCGCCATCACGTCGGGGACGACGAAGACGCCCTTGTCGGCGAGGATCGCGTCGGCTGCCGGAGTGGTCGGGCTGTTCGCGCCCTCGACGATGAGCTTGCAGTTGAGCTCGATCCGCGTTGCGCTCGTGGATCATCCCGCCGAGCGCAGCCGGGATGAACACGTCGCACTCGGTGGCGAGCAGCTCGTCGGGGGAGATCTGCTCGGCGTCTTCGAATTCCGGCACGGCGCGCCCCTCGGAGACCTCGCTGTGGAGAAGGTGCGGGTCGATGCCGTCTTCGTTGCGGATCGCGCCCTCGGCGTCGGAGACTGCGATGAGCTTGCAGCCGAGCTCAGCCGCCAGCCGCGCCCGCCCAGGAGCCGACGTTGCCGTATCCCTGGATGACGACCCGGGCGCCCTTGAGCTTGACCCCGGCGTCCCCCGCTGCCTCCTGGAGCATCATGACGACGCCGCGACCGGTGGCCGCCTCGCGTCCGTAGGAGCCCTCGAGGGCGATCGGCTTGCCGGTGACGATCGCGGGCGTGTGTCCGTGCAGCTTCCCGTACTCGTCCATCAGCCAGGCCATCGTCTGCGCGTTCGTGCCGACGTCGGGAGCCGGGATGTCGCGCGTCGGGCCGAGCACCTTCTCGATCTTGTCCATGAACGAGCGGGCGATCTTCTCGAGCTCGCCGCTCTCGAGCTCGTGCGGGTTGCAGTTGACGCCGCCCTTTGCCCCGCCGTAGGGGATGTTCACGATCGCGCTCTTCCACGTCATCAGGGACGCGAGCGCACGCACCTCGTCGAGGTCGACCTCGGGGTGGAAGCGGATGCCGCCCTTGTAGGGACCGCGCGCTCCGTTGTGCTGGACGCGGAAGCCGGAGAAGACGTGGATGTGGCCGTCGCTCAGCGAGGCCGGGATCTGGACCTGCACCTCGCGGTAGGACGAGCTCAGAACCGCCCGGACGTCGTCCGGTATCTCGAGCCGGTCCGCGGCGAGCGTGAACCAGTGATTGACGATCTCGAAGTTCGAGACCTCCGCGCGCTGCGGCGCCTCAGTCTGCTCCGTCTCGCGCGGCGACTTGTCGGGCGGGCCATGCCCGTCTGCCCCGGCGGCGTCGGCGTCAGTGCCGGCTGTGGCCTCGTCGCTCATCTCCGTGCGCACGATCCTTTCAGGCCGTACCCGGTCCTTCTACCCTTTAACGCCTCGGGGCCATAGCTCAGTTGGAAGAGCGCCGGCTTTGCAAGTCGGAGGCCGCCGGTTCGAGCCCGGCTGGCTCCATCTCCGCATCACGCCTCCTTGAACGCCTTCGCCAGCAGCCGCTTCGCCTGCTCGCCAGGGTTCGGTGAGTCGAGCAGGATCGCCGCCAGCGTGCGCTTGCCGCGGCGCACGACCGCGATCAGGCATCGGCCGGCCGCCACCGTGTAGCCGGTCTTCAGGCCGACCGTGCCCGGGTAGCCGGCCGCGAGCAGCGGGTTGGTCGTCGGCAAGTACAGGCGCTTGCCCTTCACGGGCGCGTCGGATCTGCGTGTACGGGATCCGGACGATCCGCGCGATTCGGCGCTCCGCCATCGCGAGCCGCGTCATCGCCGCCAGGTCGGCCGCGCATGAGCGGTCGCCCTTCTCCCCGCCGTACGGCGTCACGAACCGCGTGCAGCCGAGGCCGAGCAGGCGCGCCCGCTCGTTCATCAGCCGCGCGAAGCCGCGGATCGAGCCGCCCACGTGATGCGCCAGCGCGGTCGCCGCATCGTTCGCCGATGTGATCAGCGCGGCGCTGAGCAGCGCCTCGACCGGCACCTGCTTGCCGCGCTTCAGCACACCGACGCTGCGACCCGTGTAGCGCAGCGCGTCGGCGTGGATGCGCACGCAGGTCGCGCGGCTGCGCCTTCGTCGTGACCACCAGTGCCGTCATCACCTTCGTGAGGCTCGCCACCGGCCGCGCTTCGAGCGGGCGCCGGCGCCACAGCACCTCCCCGGTCGCCACGTCGAACACGATCCCCGCGCGCGGCGGCCGCAGCCGGAAGCGGAGCTCGAAGGCGTCGTCGCCCTCGAGCGCGACGGACGCTGGCGACGAGGGCGGCGCCGGCGGGAGCTGCGACCGCACGGCTGACGCCGGCGCGGGGTCGTCATCGCCGCCGAGCGAGCACCCGCTCAACGCGAGCGCGCAGAGGAGCGAGAGCGAGAAGCGGCCTACTCATCCGGAGGCGTTGTGAGCGCCCCCAGCACGCCGAACCCGAGCATCGCGAGGACGAACAAGGACAGCACCACCAGCACGTCCACGCCGTGCTCCACGGCCACGCTGATGGTCAGGAAGGCGAGACCCCCGATCAACAGGAGCGCAGACAGGAGAGCGACGTTGCGTGCCATCAATAGATCCCCGGACGCGGGTTGTACGACCCGTAGTTCGGGTTCTCCCGGCGCGCGAAGAGCTTGATCGCAGCCAGGCCGAAGAGGAAGCCGCCGATGTGCGCGAAGTAGGCGATACCGCCGCCCTCGCCGCCGATCGGCTGGCTCGCGTCATACAGCTGGAACAGGAACCACAGCCCCAGGATCAGGAGCGCCGGCAGCTCGATGACCGTGATGAACACGATCAGGATGATCAGCGTCACCACGCGCGCTCTCGGATACAAGAGCGCATAGCCGCCTAAGACGGCCGCCACCGCCCCGCTCGCACCGATGCTCGGGATCGTGGAGTCCACGTCGATGACCGTGTGCGAGAGCGAGGCCACGAGCCCGCCGAGCAGGTAGAAGAACACGAACTTCACGCGGCCCATCGCGTCCTCGATGTTGTTGCCGAAGACCCAGAGGAACAGCATGTTCCCGCCGAGGTGGAGCAGCCCGCCGTGCATGAACATCGACGTGAGCAGGGTGAGCCACGTGGCCGGCAGGTCCGTCTCGCCGCCGTCGACGCAGCCCTCGGCGCCCGACGCCGGTCACCAGGCACTGTTCGCCGGGGTGCGAGATCTCGTAGGGGATCGACCCGTACTCGACGACGTTCTCGTTGAAGTGCTGGCTGCTGGGCTCGCCGAGCGACAGCCCGCCCTGCTGGAAGAAGAAGTACATCCCGACGTTGAGCACGATCAGGGCGACCGTGATGATCGGGAAGTTGAGGGTGGGGATGTTGTCCTTGAGCGGGATCAAGCCGCGTCAGGGTATGTCCAGGTACTCGATCGTGTCCGAGAAGTCGAAGCCCGGCGTGGGGCCGCCCTCGATCGCATAGACACGATTTCCGCGCGATACGCCGCCGAGCCCGTGCCTCGGCGTTCGCATCGGCGGCAGCGAGCGCCACCGGCGCGTTGACGGGTTGTAGAGCTCCACCTCGCGGATCGTGCCGCCCTGCTCCTCGCCGCCGAACACCGCGATCCGCCCGTCCACGACCGCCGCCGCGATGCCTCCACGCGCCTTGTCCATGTCGGGCAGCGACTCCCACTCCTCGGTGCGCGGGTCGTAGCGCTCCGCCTCCGCGAAGTTGCCCTGGCCCGACGACGCGGCCCGCGAGGGTGTAGAAGCGCCCGCCCGCGACGGCGCCGGCCAGATGCTCGCGCGCGAGCGCCATCGACGGCCCGCGCGTCCAGCGCTTCCGCTCGAAGTCGTAGATCTCGAGCGTGTCGAGTGCCTGGCCGTCATTGACGCCCGCCGGCCACGTAGAGGCGGTCGCCGATCACCCCGAGCGCGTGCGCCGAGCGCGCGGTGGGCGCGTTCGCCAGCCGGCTCCAGCGGTCACGCTTCGGGCGATAGCGGAACAGCCTGTTCGACGGGCCGTCCCCGGTATTGCCGCCGAAGACGTAGAGGTTGCGCTTGTAGGCGACCGCCTGCGTGTGGTTCAGCCCGATCGGCATCGAGCGCACCCGCGTCCACCGGTCGCGGTCGATGTCGTAGCGGGCGACCGCGGCCGTCGTCTGGTTGCGCCCGTCGTAGCCGCCCACGACGTAGATGAACTTCCCGATCCGCGCAGCCCCCACCTCGGTGCGCTCGAGCGGGCTCGGCTCAAGCGCGCGCCAGCGCCCGGTGGAGGCGTCCGACGCGCACGCGCCCACCGCCAGCACGGCGAGCGCCGCGGCTAGGCGACGTTGACGCCTCGTTTTGCGTCCTTCAGGGTCTGCTCGGCGTGGTAGGAGGACCGGACGAGCGGCCCTGCCGCCACTGACTCGAACCCCATCGCGTACGCCTCGCGCTCGAGGTCGGCGAACTCATCCGGGTGCCAGTACCTGACGACCGGAAGGTGGTTCTCGGTCGGCCGCAGGTACTGGCCGACGGTGAGCACCTGGACGCCGTGCTCGCGCAGGACGCCGAACGCGTCGAGCATCTCCTCGCGCGTCTCACCGAGGCCGGTCATCAGGCCTGACTTCGTGACGACCTCGTCGCCACCGATCTCCTTCGCGTTCTGCAGGACGCGGCACGAGCGCAGGAAGTTCGAGCCGCGGCGCGCGAGCGGATAGAGCCGCGGCACGGTCTCGACGTTGTGGTTGAAGACGTCGGGGCGCTCGGCGACCACGCGCGCGAGCGGCATCTCCTGGCCGCGGAAGTCCGGCGTGAGCACCTCGACCTTGCAGCCGGGGGCGAATTGCCGGATGGAGCGGATCACGCCGACGAAGGCGCGCGAGCCCAGGTCCGGGCAGGTCGTCGCGGTCGACGCTCGTGATGACCGCGTGCTTCAGCCCCATCTGCTTCACGGACTGCGCCACGCGCAGAGGCTCGAGCGGATCGTTGTGGGTCGGCTTCCCAGTCTTGACGTTGCAGAAGCCGCAGCGGCGCGTGCACGTGTCGCCGAGGATCATGAAGGTGGCCGTCCCAGCCTCCCAGCACTCGCCGATGTTCGGGCACGCGGCCTCCTCGCAGACCGTGTGCAGCGACGCGTCGTCGATCATCGACTTGAGCTCGCGGAACTTGCCGCCGCCCGGGCGCCGGCACCTTGAACCAGGGCGGCTTGCGCTCCCGGAACGGGCGCACCTCGCCCATGTCGAGGACGCGTGCGCCGCCGGGATTCGATCGCGAGCGCGTGCTCACGCTGCTGAGGCTACCGGGGCGCCAAGAAGGCGCTCCACGGAGACCAGCCGCTGCCGCAGGCCGTATGCCTCGGCGAACCGCCAGGCCACCCGCTTGCGGAAGCACTTCATGTGGTCGAGCCGGCGCCGTTTCCTTGTAGAGCGACGTCATCCGGACGTTCTCGATGCCGCAGGGCACGATCCACTCGAACGGCTGCAGGTCGTTGTCCACGTTGATCGCGAAGCCGTGCGTGGTGACGCCGCGCGACACGTGCACGCCGATCGAGCCGATTTTGCGGTCCTCGACCCAGACCCCGGTGAGACCCTCGCGGATCTCGGCCTCCACCTGCTCGTCGGCGAGAGCGGCGATCAGCGCCTGCTCCATCGTGCGCACGTACGCCAGCACGTCGTCGATGAGCATGATCGGGTAGCCCACGAGTTGCCCTGGGCCGTGATAGGTGACCTGGCCGCCGCGGTCTGTCTCCTCTACCTCGACCCCCTGCATGCGGTACCACTCTTCGCCCATCGGGAGGTGGCCCGGCTCGGAGCGCCTGCCCTTCGTGTAGACGGGGTCGTGCTCGACGAACAGCAGCGTGTCGGGGATCTCGCCCGCCTGCCGCCGCGCCCGGACGCGTTCCTGAAGCGCCACTCCGTCCGCGTAGCGCAGGCGTCCCGCGTTGGCGACCCAGAGCTCCGGCATCACCTGAATCGTACGCTTCGGTGGTGGAGCACTCCGAGCATCTGTGGGCGCGCCGGCTGCGTCTGGCGCCTCCGCGGCGCGTGGATGTGGCCCGCCTATGCGGTCCTGACCGTCCTCGACGCGCTCATCCTGCACGCGCTGCCGCCGGTCAGCGGCGGCGTGGACTTCATCCCAGGCCTGATCCTGTCCTCGTTCTGCAACCTCTTCCTGATGGGAGCGGTCGCGCCCTGGCTCGGCAAGCGGCTTGCGCAGCGGGAGCACGTGACCGAAGGCAACGGCGTCCCGTTCGCGGTCAGGGCCGAGGTCCTCAAGGACCGCACGGCTGCGGTGCTCCTGGTGGCCGCGACCCTCGGGCTCGTCGTCGCGGGCCTCGCGGCACGCCCGCTGATCGTCTCCGAGACGCGCGAGACCGAGCGCAATGCCGAGCTGGTGCGCGACCACATCCTTGCCGAGGCGCCCGCCGAGGTGCAGCGCAACCTCGAGACCGCCAACACGGTGAAGCTCGAGGACGGCTACTTCCGCACGTGCGTGAACTACGACGAGCGCGACCGCGCGTACTGCCTGTTCGTGGACGTCGACGCCGAGCCGCCGATCGTGAGGAAGGACCCGAGCACGCTGCCCAACCAGGAGTTCAAGCCGCGCTGAGCAATGGCACGCCGAGGCGCCGGGCGAGACCGCGCCCGCCCGCACGCATGAGGCGGTCGTGGTTCCAGCGGAACACGGGCTGCGCGAGCGGCGCCAGCGCGTTCATCCACCAGCGCGTGGTCTGCACGCGCCACTCGAACAGCACGGCCGTGGCACCGTCGTCCTCGTGCAGGCGCCAGCTGCCGATCCCCGAGAGCTCGCCGGTGGCCTCGCCGTCCATCCGGTACGGCCGCTCAACGCGGGTGATGCGCATCTCGAACTCGAGCCGGTAGCGCATGACGCTCCGCCACGTGTAGACGCCCGAGGCTCCCGCGCCCCTCGGCATCGCCGTCCTCGAGCTTCACGACGCGCTCGAGGCCGTCCCACCACTCCGGCCAGCGCTCGGATTCGTGCAGCACCTCGAAGACGGCCTCGCGCGGCGCCGCGACCCGCCACGCGGTCAGGAACGCGTAGTCCGCCATCCATCCGACCCTATCTCGACCATTCGGCCAGCACGGGCGTTTTGGCTGGAGAACGGCTGTTTTCCAGGCGACAAACCAGCATGGCCAACTGCGATCACAACGGTTTCCACTCGGGCGTCGGCAAGCTCGCGCGTGACATGGGCGCCATCCGGTTCGTCCTCGTCTGCGACGTTTGCGGCGAAGAGGTCCGCGAGGTCGGCGTCGAGGACTACGCCCTCGGCCGGGACCCGTCGGGCGACCGGCCCGCCCGCCGGCACGCCGCCTGACACGCCCTCCCACCCCTCTCGCATCGACGAACGTTCGATGGCGACCTCGCGCGGTCGCGCCGAGCATTGCGTCTGGGCCCCAAGGATGGGGCCCCGGACTCGATCAAGGAGGATCGCGCGTGCCCCAGCCACTCAGCTGGATCGGAATGCGAATTGACGACGCCTACGGCGCCCGCATAGGGGTCGTGAACGACGTCTACCTCGAATCCGACGGCTCGCCGCGCTGGATCTTCGTCCTTCGCAGGCGGGTGCTCATTCCCGCACGGGACGCGATCGCCGGTGCCGGGCGCGTCTGGGTGCCATATTCGCTCGATCTGATCGAGTCTGCTCCTAAGGTCTGGTCGCTCGATGACGTGACGCTCGAGTTCGAGACGGCCACGCGGCGCTGGTACGCGACGCACAAGGACCATTCGGGCTGGGCGACACACGTCCGTTCGTAACTCCAAGATCACGGGAGGCTCATGAGAACGCTTGTCACAGGTGGGACCGGCTATGTCGGGATGAAGGTCGTCGAGGAGCTTCAGGCGGCCGGCCGCGACGTCCGCGTGCTCGACGTGATCCTCCACGGGCAGGAGGACCTGGCGGCCGATCAGCGGCAGGCCGGTGTCGACCTCGTGGTGGCCGACATCCGCGACGACGAGGCCCGCCGCGCAGCCCTCGAGGGCGTGGACGAGGTCGTGCACCTGGCCGCCATCGTCGGCGACCCCGCATGCGCGCTCGACCCCGAGCGGTCCCACGACGTCAACGTGAAGGCCACGCAGTCGCTACTCGCCGACGCGCGCGCAGCCGGCGTGGAGAAGCTCGTGTTCGCGTCGACCTGCTCGAACTACGGCCGGATGGACGACCCGAACGTGCCGATCACCGAGGACGGCGTGCTCGCCCCCGTGTCGCTGTACGCGGAGCAGAAGGTCGGGATGGAGCAGGCGATCCTGAGCGACGAGTTCGCCGAGCTGCAGCCCACATGCCTCCGCTTCGCGACCGTCTACGGCGCCGCGCCGCGGATGCGCTTCGACCTGACCGTGAACGAGTTCACGCGCGACCTCTGGGCCGACCGCGACCTCGAGGTGTTCGGCGAGCAGTTCTGGCGCCCGTACATCCACGTGGCCGACGCGGGACGCGCGGTCCGGACGGTTCTCGAGGCACCGCGCGAGCAGACCGCCGGCGAGGTCTTCAACGCGGGCCGCTCCGGCGAGAACTACACGAAGCAGATGCTCGTCGAGGAGATCCAGCGCCAGGTCGGGCGCGGCAACATCTCCTACGTCAAGCGCGACGAGGACCCGCGCGACTACAAGGTCTCGTTCGACAAGATCCGCGAGGTCCTCGGGTTCGAGACCACGCTGACCGTCCCGGACGGCATCGGCGAGATCGCGCAGGCGCTCGACGAGGATCGCTGGCCGGACCCTTGGGGAGCGCGCTATCGCAACATCCCCTGACATCCCGCTCTTCGACCTGCGGCTCGAGGAGGAGGACCTCCAGGCCGTCCGCGAGGCCCTCGAGTCGGGCTGGCTCACGATGGGCCCGCGGATCCAAGAGTTCGAGGCCGCGTACGCGGAGTTCCTCGGGTGCCGCCACGCGATCGCGCTGTCCAACTGCACCGCTGCCCTCCACCTGGCCTACCTGGCGGTCGGCGTGGGGCCCGGCGACGAGGTGGTCGTCCCGTCGATGTCGTTCGCGGCCACCGCGAACGCGGTGCTCTACTGCGGCGGCACGCCGGTCTTCGCGGAGATCGTCGGACGCGAGGACCTGGGCATCGACGTCGCGGACGTGGCCGACCGGATCACGGAGCGCACGAAGGCGGTCTGCGCGATGCACTACGCCGGCTATCCGGCGGCCGTCGATCGCCTGCGCGAGCTATGCGACGCGCGCGGCATCGCGCTTGTCGAGGACGCGGCGCACTCACCCAGCGCCGAGCTGGACGGGCGCAAGCTGGGCACCTGGGGAGCCGCCGGCTGCTTCAGCTTCTTCTCCAACAAGGTGCTGTCGGTCGGCGAGGGCGGGCTGCTCGCGACGGACGACGACGCTGTCGCCGAACGGGTCAAGAGCCTCCGCTCGCACGGGATGACATCCGGGACGTGGGACCGCCACCGCGGCCACGCCGAGACCTACGACATCGTGGACCTGGGCTTCAACTACCGGATGGACGAGCCGCGCGCTGCGCTGCTCCTGTCGCGCATGCGCGGGTGGACGACGACATCGAGCGCCGGCGGCAGCATCGTGCGCGGATACCGGGAGCGCCTGAAGGGCGTCGATCGCCTGACGATCCCGTACTCGGACGACGACGTCGATCGCTCGTCCTGCTACGTGATGCCGACGCTGCTCGACGAGTCGGTGGACCGGCGCGAGTTCCGCCAGGGGCTCTCGGCGCGCGGGATCCAGACGAGCATCCTCTACCCGGCGATCCACGAGTTCAGCGAGTACCGCAAGCGCTACCCGGACATCTCGCTGCCGCGCACCGAGGATGCCGCGCGCACGCAGGTCACCCTGCCGCTCTTCCCGCACATGACCGACGAGCAGCTCGACCGCGTGACAGACGCGGTCTCCGAGCTCCTCTAGTCGGGCAAGAGCCGCGAGCGGACTTCCTCGAACTCGTTCAGCGCGGCCTCGTAGTCGTCGTGGCGCCCGATGTCGAGCCAGTAGTCGTCGGACCGCCACGCCCGCACCGTCTCGCCGGCGTCCACGAGCTTCGTGATCAAGGTCGGGAAGTCGAGCTGCTTGCCCCTTCTCGATGTGCTCCAGCGCGCGCGGCGAGAAGCAGTAGACGCCCATGCTCGCCTCGTAGCGCACCTTCGGCTTCTCCATGTAGCCCGTGAGCCGCTGCGCGATCCTCGGCGTCGCCGAAGACGAGCACGCCGAGCTCGATCCGCACGTCGCGCGTCTTCGTCGCGATCGTGGCGGCCGCCGCCGCCGCGATGTGGTCCTCGAGCAGCTTCGCGTAGTCCATGTCGGTGAGCACGTCGCCGTTCATCACCAGGAAGTCGCCGTCGTCGAGGCCCTCGATCATCGAGAGCGCGCCCACCGTTCCGAGCGGCTCCTCCTCGCGGAAGTAGTCGATCGGGATGCCGTAGCTCTCGCCGTCGCGGAAGAAGACCTCGATCAGCTCGGCCAGGTATCCGGTGGCGATCGTGATCCGGTCGAACCCGTGCGCCTTCAGCTGCCGCACGACGATGTCGAGGATCGGCCGGTCGCCCACCGGCATGAGTGGCTTGGGCAGCACGGTCGTGTAAGGACGCAGGCGCGTCCCCTTGCCACCGGCGAGTACGACCGCTCGCCTCGCCATCAGAGGGCTAGTGACAGCGGGCTCTCCAGCAGCTTGCGCACGCGGGCCAGGAACTCGGCCCCGTCGGCGCCGTACAGGATGCGGTGATCGCAGACGAGCGTCAGGTTCATCATGTCCCTGGCGGCGATCCGCCCGCGGTCGTCGGGGACGGCCTTCTTCTTCAGCGCGCCGACGGTGAGGATCGCGGCCTGCGGCGGGTTGATCACCGCCGAGAAGCTGTCGATCCCGAACATGCCGAGGTTCGAGACGGTGAACGTGCCACCCGACACCTCGGGCGGCGTGATCTTGCCCTCGCGGACCTTCTCGATCGCGGTGCGCGCGTCCTTGGCGATCTGCCCCAGGGACTTCGTGTCGGCGTCGAAGATCGTCGGCACGACCAGGGCGTCCTGGCCGGCGACCGCGATGCCGACGTTCACGCGCGAGTAGAGCTCGAACTTGCCGTCACGGTAGGCGCCGTTGACGCGCCGGTGCTCGCGCAGTGCGATCGACGCGGCCTTGACGACCATGTCGTTGAAGCTCGGCGCCGGGTCCGCCACCTCCTTCAGGCGCGCGCGGAGCTCGACGGCGGCCGACATGTCGACCTCGCTGACGAGCTGGAAGTCGGGTGCCGTGGCCTTCGACTCCGCCATCCGCCGGGTGATGGTCTGCTGGAGGCGCGTGAGCTCCTGGAACTCGACCTCGCCCTTGGCACCGGCCTCGCCGCGCTGCGCGACCGGGGCCTCCTCGCGCGGCCTCTCCTTCGTCTTCGTGGCGCCGTCGCCCGCGGCCGCCTCGACGTCCGCCTTCACGATCCGGCCGCCCGGGCCCGAGCCCTCGAGCTGTGCCAGCTCGACGCCCATCTCGCCGGCCATTCTTCGCGCTACGGGCGAAGCTTTGACGCGTTCGCCGCCGTTCGAGCTGCGTTGCTCGTTGCTCGTTGCTCGTTGCTCGGGTCTCTGCTGCTCCTCGGGCGTCTGACCCCTCGGGGTCAGACCCCTGTCCTGCTCCGGCTCCTCCGCCTTCGGTTCCTCTTTCTTCTCGGCCTTCGGCTTGCCGTTCCCCTCGCCGATCCGCGCGATCACCTCGCCGATCGCCAGCGTGTCCCCCTCATTCGCCACCAGCTCCGACACCGTCCCGTCGGTGTCGGCCTCGTAGGTCATGTTCGCCTTGTCGGTCTCGATCTCGGCGATCGGCTGGCCGCGCTTCACCTCGTCGCCCTCCGACACGAGCCACTTGAGGATCGTCCCCTCCTCCATCGAGTCGGACAGCCGGGGCATCGTGATCTCCGGCACGTCAGAGCTCCCTGAAGGTCGACAGCGCGGCCTGCACGACGTGCTCCTCGTGGGGGAACGAGGCCTGCTCGAGTGGCTTGGAGTACGGCATCGGCACGTCGGCGCCGGTCACGCGCATCACCGGCGCGTCGAGCCAGTCGAACGCCTGCTCCTGGATCAGCGCGGCGAGGTTCGCGCCGACCCCGCCGTGGGGCCAGCCCTCTTCGACGATCACGGCGCGGTTCGTCTTCTTCACGGACTCGACGATCGTGTCCATGTCGAGTGGTCGCAGCGTGCGTGGGTCGATGACCTCAGCCTCGATCTCGTGCTCGGAGGCGAGCGTCTCGGCCGCCTTCTCGGCGGTGATGGCCATGCGCGAGATGCCCACGACGGTCACATCGTCCCCTTCGCGCCGGATGGCGGCCTCTCCGAAGCGCGCCGGACCGCCGTTTTCGGGCACTTCGCCCTTCTGGCCGTAGAGCGTCTCGTGCTCGATGAAGATGACGGGGTTGTCGTCCCTGATGGCTGCCTTGAGCAGTCCCTTTGCGTCCGCCGGCGTCGACGGCACCGCGACCAGCAGCCCCGGCACGTGCAGGTACCACGCCTCGAATGAGTGCGAGTGCGTCGGCCCGAGCTGGTGGCCCGGCGCCGCCCGGCATGCGGATCACCATCGGGCACGACACCTGGCCGCCGAACATGTACCTGACCGAGGCGGCGTGGTTGACGATCTGGTCCATCGCCAGCAGCGAGAAGTTCACGGTCATCAGCTCGACGACCGGCCGCAGCCCCACCATCGCGCTGCCCACGCCCATGCCGACGATCGTGTTCTCGGAGATCGGCGTGTCGCGCACGCGGTCCTCGCCGAACTCCTCGAGCAGCCCCTTCGTGACCTTGAAGGCGCCCTGGAAGACCCCGATGTCCTCGCCCATCAGGAAGACCGATTCGTCCTCCTGCATCTCCTCGCGCAGCGCCTCGTTCAGCGCCTCGCGATAGCGCATCGTGGGCATACAGCTCGTCCTCCTCTTCTCGGAGTCCTCGGTTCGTCGCCTCGACGTCTCGCCCTCCGCGTGCGCCGCGCCCGCCTCCGCGAGCTCGTGCGAGATCTCGGGCGCGTCCCGCTCCTCGCTCGCCGGGATGCGATGTCCGGCGAGCGCTCGTCGACCGTGTACCAGCCCTTCACCTGCTCGCCGTAGACGTAGACGTCGTCGTAGAGCGAGTCGAGGTCCGGGAACGGGCTCTTGTCGGCGAACTTGACCGCCTCGTCGACCTTGTGCATCGCCTCCTCGTCGAGCTTCTCGAGGTCCTTCTCGGGCAGCGCGCCCTCGTCCACCAGCCGCTTGCCGAAGGTCTCGATCGGGTCGCGCTTGCGCCACTCCTCGACCTCCTCCTTCGTGCGGTACTCCTCGGGGTCCGCCATCGAGTGGCCGCGGAAGCGGTAGGTCACCGCCTCGACGAGCTGCGGCTTTCGCTCCTCGCGCGCGCACTTCACGGCCTCGGCGACGACCGCTTCCGTGTCGAGCACGTCCATGCCGTCGCACTGGCTGCCCGGCACGCCGAAGCCCTCGGCCTTCTTCGACAGGTCCGTCACGGCTGAGTGGCGCTCGAGCGAAGTGCCCATGCCGAACTGGTTGTTGATCACCATGAACACGACCGGCAGCTTCCACAGCGCGGCCAGGTTCATCGTCTCGCCGAAGGTGCCCTGGTTCGTCGCGCCGTCGCCGAACATGCAGAGCGTGACGTCCTTCTCGCCGCGGTAGTCGGATGCGAGCGCCACGCCGGCCGCCAGCGGCAGGTTGCCGCCGACGATTCCGTAGCCGCCGAGGAAGCGACGCTCGTAGTCGAACAGGTGCATCGAGCCGCCGCGCCCGCCGGAGCAGCCGTCCTTCTTGCCGAAGAGCTCGGCCATCACGACCTCTGGCGCAGTGCCGCGCGCGATCGCCTGGCCGTGCTCGCGGTACGTCGACATGAGGTAGTCGGTCTCCTTGAGCGCGTTGGTCGCCCCGACGATCGCCGCCTCCTCGCCGATGCACAGGTGGAGGAAGCCGCCGATCTTCGCCTTCGCGTACATCTCTCCGGCGCGTTCCTCGAAGCGCCGGATCAGCATCATCTTCGCGAGCGTCTCGCGGCAGCGCGTCTTCGCCGGCAGCGCGTGATCCTGCTTCCCGCGAGAGCCGTTCGAGCCGGCTTTGCGCTTGGTCGTCGAGGCACGGCTCGCCATTGGTTGCTTGTGACGTTAGCCGGTTAACTTCGGGGCATGCACATCGCGCGGGTCGCCCTCCGGGTTTCCGATCTCAGCCGCAGCATCGACTGGTACGGGCGCGTCGCCAGGCCTGGCCCTTCGCGAGCGCGAGGACGGCCACGCGGCTCTTGGCGCACCCGATGGCGATGCGGCGTTGCTCGAGCTGCACGAGGCCGAGCAACCGGGCACCGCACCGCGTGCCGCGGCGGGTCTCTTCCACACCGCCTTCCGCTACCCGACGCGGGCTCAGCTCGGCGCGGCGCTCCGGCGCGCGGTCGAGGGCCGCGAGACCCTCACCGGGGCGTCGGACCACGCCGTATCCGAGGCGCTCTACCTCGACGACCCGGACGGGATCGGCGTGGAGCTCTACCGCGACAGGCCGCGCGAGGAGTGGCCGCCGCCGCGACCCGGCGACAAGGTGTTCATGACCACGGAGCCGCTCGACGCCGAGGGCGTCCTCGGAGCGGCTGAGGGCGACCTGCCCGATGCCGCCGCGGGCATGGACGTCGGCCACGTCCACTTCAAGGTCGCGGACGTCGAACAGGCGGTCGCGTTTCTGGACGGACGAGGTCGGGATGGAGCTGATGGCCACCTACGGCGCGGACGCGGCCTTCATCGCCGACGAGGGCTACCACCACCACGTCGGCGCGAACAGCTGGTACTCGCGCGGGGCATCACTCGAGCCGCAGGACGGGCCCGGCCTCGACCGCGTTGTAGTCGCCGGTGCGCCAGAGCGCACGCTCACGACTCCGGACGGCGTCGAGATCGTCTTCGAGCCCTAGATGGCCGCCGCGGCCGCGGCTTCTTCGAGCCGGTCGTCGCCCCAGAAGAGCTCGCCGTCCACCGCGATCGTGGGGACGCCGCGCACGCCCAGCTCGTAGGCCTCGTTCGTCGCCTTTACGAGCTCGTCCTTGACAGTGCGCGACTCGAGGCCCTTCAGCAGCGCATTCGGATGCAGCTCACACGCCGCGCCCGCGATCAGAACCGTCTCCTCGTCGAGCGTGCGGCCCGCCGCGAAGATCTGGCGGAAGAGCGCGAGCGAGTAGGCCACAGCTCGGCCCGAGCCCTTCGCGAAGGTCGCGGCGCGGGCTCCGATGACCGAGTAGGTGTCGATCGGCCAGCCGTCAGGCCGCTTCAGGCCCGGGAGTCCCCGGTCGGCCGCACGTGCGTCGATCTCGGCCCAGTTGGCGTCGTGGTCCTCTCCCTGGTCGAAGGACCACGGCCTGCGGCCGCTCTCCTTGAGGATGTGCCCGAACGAGATCGGACGCCACTCGGGCACGACGGGCATGACCGAGTTCACTCGCTCCGCGGCGAGGTACGAGTAGGGCGAATAGAAGTCGTAGAAGAAGAGAGGCTGCTCGGCCACGTCAGCCGTGGATGAGCCAGCCGTCCGCCGCCCGCGCGGCCTCCATGACCGCCTCGGCGAACGTCGGGTGCCCGTGCACGATTCGTGCGACCTCGGGGAAGCCGCCCTCCAGATCGCGCGCGTTCACGAGCTCCTGGATCAGGTCGGCGGCCTTCACGCTGACGATGTGGCCGCCCAGCAGCTCGCCGTACTTCTTGTCGCCGACGATCTTGATGATGCCCGTGCGGTCGCCGTAGACGATCGGAGCGCCGACGGCGCCCAGTGGCACCTTGCCGACCACGACGTCGTGCCCGGCCTCCTTCGCCTCCTTCTCCGTCATGCCGAAGCTGGCGACCTGCGGGTGGCAGAAGGTGACGGCCGGGATGAAGTCGTAGGCGATCGGATGCGTGTCGTTCCCGGCGGCGTCCTCGACGGCGATGATGCCCTCGTCGGACGCTTTGTGCGCGAGCGCCGGGCCCGGCACCATGTCGCCGATCGCGTACACGTTCTCCGCGGACGTGCGCAGCCGCTCGTCGACCTCGACCAGGCCGCGGTCGTCCGTCTTCACGCCCGCCTTGTCCAGCCCGAGCTCCTCGAGATCCGGCGCACGGCCGGCCGCGATGCAGAGGTAGTCGAACTCCTGGGTGTCGCCGCCGAACGTGACCTTCACGGACGACTTCCCGGCCTCCGCGCCCTCGACCTTCGCGTCCGTGACGATCTCGATGTTCTGCTTCTTCAGCTCGCGCGCGGCGTGGCGGGCGACCTCCTCGTCCTCCAACGGGAGGATCTGCGGCAGCGCCTCGAGCAGCACGACCTTGGTCCCCATCCGCCCGAACGCGCTCGCGATCTCGGTGCCCGACGCGCCCGCGCCGATGACGGCGAGCCGCTTCGGCTGCTCACCCAGGAGCCAGCACGCGGCCGTGTCGAGGATGCGGTCGCCGAACTCGAGGTCGAGCAGCGGCTTCGACACGGACCCGGTGGCGAGCACGACCTTGCCGGCCTCGATCTCGTTCCCGTCGAAGCTGCCGCCGACGACGACGTTGCCGTCGTCGGTTAGCGAGCCGTGGCCCTCGATCAGGTCGATCTTGTTCTTCTTGAACAGCCCGGCGACGCCGCCGGTGAGCGTCTCGATCACCTTGTCGCGGTGTCCTCGGACCTTGGTGAAGTCGAGCGTCACGCTCTTCGCGGTGACGCCGAACTGCTCGCCGTCGAGCGTCTCCGAGTACACCTCGGCCACGCGCAGCATCGCCTTCGCCGGGATGCACGCGTAGTTCAGGCAGCGGCCGCCGACCTTGTCCTTCTCGACAACGGCGGTCTTCATGCCCAGCTGGGCGGCGCGGATCGCGGCGACGTAACCGCCCGGGCCCGACCCGATGACGACACAGTCGTACTCGGCCATGCGGCCCGCCAGCCTACTGATCGCGAGTCGGCATCTGGATCCGGGCCATCGCCTTCACCATGAACCAGAAGAGCGTGCCCGCCGGGATGATGATCGCGAGCAGCAGGAGCACTCCCCAGACGTCTTCCGCGGTCACGAGAACCAGCGACAGGATCACGATGAGGAGCCCCAGGAGCGCCTGCATGCCAAGCACCGCCCAGTAGCGGGCCTTCCACATTCCCCACGCGGCGGTCAGCATCAGCGCGCTGAAGGCGAGCACCCCGACCACCTGCGGCCGCTCGTCGTCGATCTCGAAGCCGGCCACGTAGAGGCCGAGGTTCGCGAGGCCGAGCCCCGCCGCGACGATCGCGCCCACCGTCACGGCGGCCGGCCGCTCGCCCGGTGCGAGCGGCACGAGCGCGGCGCGCGCCTCGGCGTTCTTCTGCTCCGACCGCGACGGCGGGCGTGGCGTGGGCGCGCTCGCCGCAGCGCGCTGGCGGCGCTTCCGCTTCTGCCTATTCGACATCGCTTGCGGCCTCCTCGACAACGGCTCGCAAGCCCGCCGCCGCCGCGCGCGGCTCGGCCGCATCGCGGATCGCGCGCACGACCGCGACCCGCCGCGCGCCGGCGGCAGCCACCTCGTCCACGTTCGTGCCGTCGATCCCGCCGATCGCGAACCAGGGACGGTCCACCGTCTGCGCGGCGTGCCGCACGAGGTCGAGCCCGACTGCGGGATAGTCGGGCTTCGTCGGTGTCGCGTACACGGGCCCGACGCACACGTAGTCGGCGTCCGTCTCGAGGCCCGCCGCAAGCTGTTCGGGCGAGTGCGTCGAGAGCCCGATCAGGAGATCGTCTCCGACGTGCGTCGCGCACCGCGGCCACCGCATCGTCGTCCTGCCCGACGTGCACGCCGTCCGCGCCCGCCGCGACCGCCAGGTCGGCGCGGTCGTTCAGCACGAAGAGCGCGCCGTGCTCGTCGCACACGCGCCGGAACGTGCTCGCGGCCTCCAGTATCTCCTCGTCCGAGCCCGCTTCTCGCGCAGCTGGAGGACGTCCACGCCTCCCGGCGAGCGCCTCGCGCAGCTCGTACTCACCGGTGCCGGCGTCGGTGACGAAGTACAGGCGCGCCTGGGCGAGTCGCTCAGGGTCGGCCGCCATGTCGGCGGAATCTAGCGCGCGCGGAGTGCGACGCTCGTGCGCCCGGCGCCCTTGAAGCGGTACTTCCGCTTGCCCGCGCCGGCGACCCTGAACGTCTTGCGGAAGTAGCCGCGCTTCGCGGTGGTCGCCCGCCCGAGCCTGCGCCACTTGCCGCCGCGCTTCGACTGGATCGTCACGCGCCGGCCCTTGCCCGCGGCGCGAATGCCGCCCCACACCTGGACTCTGCCCGACCCGCGCTTGCGGACGAAGAAGGGCAGCCTGTAGGCGTTGTAGACGCCGGGCTTGGCCCTGCCGCCCACGAAGCGGATGCCCGTCTGGAACCCGGCGGTGTCCTGCACGTCCCTGAGCAGGTACTGGGAGTGCGAGGCGACGCGCGGATTGCGGTAGGAAAGCCACTCGCTCAGGCCCAGGAAGCGAGGCACCTTCCCGATCGGCGTCTGGAACGAGTCGGGCGGATCGGTCTGGTAGCCGAATTCCGTGACCCAGATCTTCATCCGCGCGCGCTTCAGCCGGTTCTTGCGGCCGAGGCGGTTGAGCGCCCTTACGAGCCGGTGGAGGTTGCCGATCGTGACGTCGTCGCGATGGCCGGTGTCGAGGTTCGGCCCACCGGCGAAGGTGTACGGATGGTGCGCGAATCCCGAGCCGGGGATCGCGCGGAAGTTGTTGCACCCGCGCTTGCGCGCCGCGCTGCCTCGGAACGGCTTGTAGCGGCGGTTCACGCAGGCCATCTCGCGCAGGAACTCGAGCGGCCGGATGCGGTTGCTGGCTGCGCCGAACGGGCACGAGCTCGCCGATCAGCATCGTGTCGTTCTTGTGGCCGCTGGCCGACAGCCCGGCCTTTGCGCCCCTGATCAGCTTCCGGTAGTGGTGAGGCGCGAACGGGCACGCCGTTCTTGTGCTGCGGGTGGAGCCAGTTGCCGAGGTTCGGCTCGTTCCACACGGAGTAGAGCCCGACTCGCGGCAGCGTCGTGCCCGCCTGAGCGACGCCCGCCTGAAGCGGCAGCGGGAGCGGCATCTCCGGATCCTCCGGAGGCGCCGGAGCGGGAGTGCTGCCGGCGCCGACGGCGTACGACCCGGAATAGCGCGTGCCGACCGCCTTGACGAACTTCCGGAACGCACCAGGGCTCGGACGCGCCGACCCGGCCACCCGCGAATTGCCGGAGGCCCAGTCGGGCGCGAGCCCGCCGAGCGCGAAGTAGACGCGCATGCCGCGCGACCGCGTCTGGCGGACGAGGTCGTCGTACGGCGCCCACGCGTCCGCGGAGTAGCTCGCGGGGTCGGCGGCATCGAAGCCGTCCGGCTTGCTGGCGGGAGCGATCATCCGCCAGTTGACGAGCACCTTCACGACATCGGCGCCGAGCGCGTCGATCTCGTCGAGTGTCTGCGCGCGTGTGGCGTCACCCGAGCCGCGCAGGAGTGCGTCGTCCTGGAACACGGACAGCTGGCCCTTGCCGGCTTGCGCAGGCGCGCAGATCGCGGCAAGCGCCACGCCTGCGAAGACGATTGTCAGGAAGCGTCTGGGCATCGATTCGACGAATGGCGAGCCCCAAGAACCACGCTGAGCCTCCCCGGTTGCGGTCTGGCGAAAACCTCGCGCTACGATTGCCACGAGCTACGGGAGCTCGGAGAACCGGGCTGAGAGGGTGGCTGGATTGCTGCCGACCGTTGAACCTGATCCGGGTAATGCCGGCGTAGAGGAAGGATGACGGCACCCCTCCCAAACAACAGCTATGACGTCGCCGTCGTAGGTGGCGGGATCGTGGGTCTCGCCTGCGCCTGGTACGCCGCACGCCGCGGAATGTCCGTCGTCGTGCTCGAGCGCGACGCGCCTGGGCGCCGGCGCGTCGCAGGTCGCGGCGGGGATGCTCGCGCCGGTGACGGAAGCCGACTTCGGCGAGGACGAGCTGCTCGAGCTCAACCTCGCGGCTGCCGACGGCGTGGCCGCAGTTCGCCGACGAGCTCATGGCCGCGTCCGGCCTCAGCTCGGGATTCCGCGAGACCGGCGCGCTTGTCGTGGCCGCCGACCGCGACGACGCAGAGGAGCTTCACCGTCTCGCCGAGCTGCACGCCGCGCTTGGGCTCCCGTCGCGATGGATCGGCCCGCGCGACTGCCGCGCGCTCGAGCCCGGTCTGTCGCCGCGCGTGCGCGGAGCGATCCACGCCCCGCGCGACAACCAGGCGGACCCCGCCGCGACCGTGCGCGCCCTCGCTGCCGCCTGCCGCCAGGCCGGCGTCGAGTTGCTCGAGCACGTCGAGGTCGCGGCACTGGTCAGAAGCGGCGGAAGCGTGACCGGCGTCCGCACCGCCACCGCGGAGGTCAGCGCCGGGACGGTCGTGGTGGCCGCCGGCGCGTGGGCCGCCGCACTCGCACCCGACGCGCCGCCGGTCACGGCCCGTCAAGGGCCAGATCGCAACTCTGCGCGCGACGGATCCCTCCAGCGCACCCGGCGCACGTCGTGCGCACGCCGCGCTGCTACATGCTTGCGCGCGATGACGGCCGCGTCGTCCTGGGCGCGACCGTCGAGGAGCGCGGCTTCGACTCGACCACGACCGCCGACGGCGTCTTTCGCCTGCTCGAGGCCGCGCGCGAGGTGCTTCCCGACGTGGGCGAGCTCGAGTGGACGGACGTACGCGCGGGACTGCGCCCGGGGACGCCGGACAACCTCCCGGTCGTCGGCCGGGACGCGGCCGACGGCCTGGTGTGGGCCACGGGCCACTACCGCAACGGTGTGCTGCTCGCCCCGCTGACCGGGCAGATGGTCGCGGACCTTCTCGCCGGTGACGCCGACCCACCCGCCGCCATCGCGCCCGATCGCTTCGCCACCGCGAGGGCCACCCGATGAGGATCGTCCTGAACGGAGAGCAGCGCGAGTTGCCGCAAGGCGCGACGGCCGCCGACGCGGTGGATGCGACAGGCGCCGATTCGCCGGCCGGAATCGCGGTGGCGGTGGAGGGCGAGGTCGTCCCGCGCGGCGGCTGGCGCGACTACGAGCTCGCCGACGGCCAGCGCGTGGAGGTCCTGCAGGCGGTGCAAGGTGGCTGAGCCGCTCACGATCGCGGGCCGCGAGTTCGCCTCTCGCCTGATCATCGGCACGGGCGGCTTCCGCAGCCTCGACATCCTGCGGCGTGCCGTCGCGGAGTCCGGTGCGGAGATGGCCACCGTCGCCATGCGGCGCATCGACCCATCGGCGGAGGGATCGGTCCTCGACGTGCTCCGCGACGAGGGGCTCTTCGTCCTGCCGAACACGGCCGGCTGCTTCACCGCACGCGACGCCGTCACCACCGCGCGGCTTGCCCGCGAGGCGCTCGGCACAGACTGGGTGAAGCTCGAGGTGATCGGCGACGACCGCACGCTGCTGCCCGATCCCGCCGAGCTGCTCGAGGCCGCCGAGACGCTCGTGGGCGACGGGTTCACGGTGCTGCCCTACACCAGTGACGACCCCGTGCTGGCGCAGCGCCTCGAGTCGGCCGGATGCGCGGCGGTCATGCCGCTCGGATCGCCGATCGGCAGCGGGATGGGGATCCGCAACCCGTACAACCTGCGCCTGATCGTCGAGAGCGCGGGCGTCCCGGTCATCCTCGACGCAGGCATCGGCACGGCGTCCGACGCGGCGATTGCGATGGAGCTCGGCTGCGACGGCATCCTGCTGGCGAGCGCGATCTCGCGCGCGGAGGACCCGGTCGCGATGGCGCGCGCCATGCGACTGGCGGTCGAGGCCGGCGCGCTCGCGCGGGCAGCGGGCCGGATCCCGCGCCGTCTCTACGCCGAGGCTTCGAGCCCCGTGGAGGGCGTGCCGGAGCTGACGTGAGGCCCGGGCAGCTCGAGCCGCTGGCGCCGGACTCCCTGGCCGACCGCTGGGTGGAGGCGTGGGTCACCGGCCGGTTCGCGGCGGTCTGCGCGGTCGACGTCCACTACGAGGATCCAGCTACGCGCGAGCCCATCTCTGGGCTCGGGCCGCTCGAGTCCCACGCCCGGATGCTGCTCGACGCATTCCCCGACCTGAAGGTCGAGCGAACCGGACCGCGGATCGGCGACGAGCACTACGCGTGCGTGCCGTGGCGCGCCGCCGGTACCCACCGGGGACAGCTCGGCGCCCTGCCCGGCAGCAACCGCTTCGTCACCCTCCACGGCGTCCACTTCGTCGAGCTCGGCGACGGGCGCGTGCAGCGCGCGCGCGGCTTCTTCGACCTCTACGACGCCGGCATCCAACTCGGGCTGCTGCCGGGCCGCGGCAGCCTGAGCGAGACGGCGCTGCTGCTCCTGAGAGGCTTCGGCCTCAGGCGCTAGAGCGCGCGCGGCCTGCGCGCCCGCGACGGCGATGCACGCCGCGCCGAGCGCGGCCACCGCGAGCCAGAGCCCCCAACCAATAGGCGGGCTCCACTCCGCGTCTCCGAGAAACAGGAGCGAGCCGTCGACGCCCACCGCCGACCGCCTCCCGTTCAAGTAGAGCGCGGCGAACTGCGCGAGCGCGACACCCGCGAAGCACAAGGTCAGGAGCAGCCGCGCGCGCGGCGCGCGGAGCAACTCCTCCCTGCGACGGAGCAGCTCGCCGGCGAGCAGCGGAATGACGACCAGGAACGGGAGGACGTGGCGTCCCTGCAACCCGAAGCCGGTGTGGCGCTGGAACACCACGTACTGCACGATCGGAATCACCGCAAGCGCGATCACGCAGCCGATCAGCACGGCCCTTTCTCTGCCGGACGTGGAGCGAAGTGCCAATGCGACGGCCGCGAACGTCGCCAACCCCCAGAAGATGTACAGAAGCAGCGGAAGGTCGAATTCGAGGTAGCCGAACTTCCCGACCATCTCCTCGAGCCAGCTCGGGAACTCCTCGAGTGCCGTCTCGAGCCCGAGCCGGGCGGCCGTCAGCGAGAACCGGACGTCGGGCCCGTACGCGGCCTCCCATACGCGGTTCCCCACCAAGCCAATGACAACCGCGATCGTCGCGACGAGCGCCGGCCGCCCTCCCTCTTTCAGCTTGTGCCAGGCATCCCGGGGGCCGAGGAGCGCGAGCAGGGTGAGCAACGCGAGTACGATCGTCACCGGTCCCGCCGACCTGCTCAGCGCGAGGATCACCCCGCTTGACGCCGGCGCCCGCCCACACCCATCACCGGCGGCGGCTCCGTCCCGGGCTATCCGCAGCAGACACGCGATGAAGGCGAGGCCTCCGGTGATCTCGAGCGCGCTCCCGTTGAGGATGCTCGCGCAGAAGATCACCATCGGCGTGACGGCGAGAGCCGGCCCTAGCAGCGCGAAGCCCGGTGCGCGGTTGTCCCAGAGGGCAGCCACGGCGAGCGCGAGCAGCCCGAGCGCGATGAGCGCGCCGACCAGGCGGCTCAGCCGCAACGCGGTAATCCGGCGAGCTTGCCGCGTTGATCGCTACCGCCGGGAGCAGGTAGGGCAGCGGCTGATACGTGCCGACGGTCGTAGTGACCTCCGTCGTGCCCTCCGGTCGGGTGAAGTCATCCAGGCAGGCAGCAGGGGTGTCGGCCGCGTAGCACGTAGCACGACGCCTCGGGTGGGGCCAAGTCCGCGGGCAGTTCGACCAGCCGCGTCGACTGGTTCAGCCATGGCAGCTGGCGCTCACTCTCGACAGGCTCCGTGTAGTCCGTCTTCGGTCCGACGAGCTGGCCGTCGGACAATGCAACCGCGCGGTAGTAGTGGCGGCTCTCATCCGGCCCCGCGAAGGGCGGATCGGAGAACACCCACGCGAGCGCGAGCAGGCACCAACCGACGACCAGCAGTACCGCTGGCCGTGCCGTCACGTTCGCCCGGCTATTCGACTGTGACTGTTCCGGCCTGGCCCGGATGGATCGTGCAGACGTAGTCGACCGTCCCCGGCTCATCGAACGTCTGCTCGAAGGTCGCCCCGGCGTCGAGGCTGCCCGAGTCGAAGTCCGCGCCCGGGCCGCCGTCCTTCGTGACCGTGTGCGGGATGTCGTCGCTGTTCGTCCACTCGACGGTGTCGCCGACCTTGACCGTCACCTCGGCTGGATCGAACTCGATCGCCGGGATGTCGACCTTGACGGTCTCACCGCCACCGCCGCCGCCTGAGGGCGGCGCCGCGCCCGTGTCGGTCTGCTCGGTCGTCGTAGCGGCCCCATCACCCCCCGTCGTCATCGTCGTCGTCGCCGCAGGCGGCGACCGTGAGCGCGAGACATGCGATGAGGAGAACTAGGAGCTTTTTCATGGTTCGCAGCCTACCCGGCCAGCAGCAATTCGAGCAGTGCCTTCTGTGCGTGCAGCCGATTCTCGGCCTGGTCCCAGACCGCGGACTGCGACCCGTACAGAACCTCCGCGGTGATCTCCTCGTCCACGTGGGCCGGAAGGCAGTGGAGCGCGATCGCCTCGTCGTCGGCGCGCGCGAGCAACTCCGCGTCGAGGCGGTACGGCTCGAGCAGCTCGCGCTTGGCGGCGCCGTCCTCGTCCCCCATGCTCACCCAGACGTCCGTATAGACGGCATGGGCCGCCTCGACCGCCTCGGCCGGGTCGGTTTTGACCACCCAGCGCCGTCCCGACCGGCTGCGGCGCGAGCTCGGAGGGAGTTGCGACCGCCACCTCGACGCCGGCCTTCGGCGCAAGGATCATCAGCGAGTGCGCGACGTTGTTCCCGTCGCCGACGTACGCGAGCTTGAGCCCCTCGAGCCTGCCGAAGCGCTCCTTCAGCGTCAGCAGGTCCGCGAGCGCCTGGCAGGGGTGGTGATCCGCGGTGAGCATGTTCACGACGGGCACGCTCGAGTGCTCTGCCAGCTCCGCGACGGGCTCGTGCGCGCCCGTGCGCACGCCGATCGCCGCGACGTAGCGCGAGAGCACGAGGGCGGTGTCCCGGACCGACTCGCCGCGGCTCAGTTGCATCTCTCCCTCGCGCAGGACGACGGCGTGGCCGCCCAGCTCGTTGACGCCGACCTCGAAGGAGATGCGCGTCGCGCGTGGACGGCTTCTCGAAGATCAGCGCGACGCTGCGGCCTGCGAGCGCGTTCGACGCATGCCGGTCGGCCTTGAGCTCGACGGCGCGGTCGAGCAGGCGGACGAGCTCGTCGCTCGTAAGCTCCTCACCGGTGAGGAAGTGGCGCGTCACCTGGGCATCGTAGATGGCGGCGCTCACCGTCCTCACGTGGAACCTCTACCACGGCCGCGACCGGCCGCCGAAGGATTCGACCGAGCACCTCGCCGTCAACCGCGTGCTCCGTGACGAGTTCGCCGCCGCGCTCGCCGGGGAGCGATGGGACGTCGCCTTCCTGCAGGAGGCCCCGCCGTACTGGCTGCGCTCGCTGGCGACCGCCGCGGGCGCTTCCGGCTCGTCCGCGCTGACCTCGCGGAACTTCGGGGCGTTCGTCCGCAGGCGGCTCGCCGAGTGGAACCCGGACCTGATCGCCTCGAACGAAGGTGGCTCGAACCAGATCCTTGCGCGCTCGGGCTGGCGGATCCGCGAGTCGCGGCGGCTCACGCTGACCCTCCTGCCGGAGCGGCGGCGTCTCCTGTGGGTCCGGCTCTCGCACCCTGAGCACGGCGATCTGACGGCCGCCAACCTGCACGCGACGGCGCACGATCCGGCCGCGGCCGCGCGCGACGTCGATCTACGCGGCGCGTGCGGCGTGTGCGTGGTCGGCCGACGTCCCGCTCGTGTTCGGCGGCGATCTCAACGTGCGCATGGTGGAGCTGCCCGACTCGTTCGAGCGCCTGCACACGGAGCTCGGGCTCGGTGGCGCCAGGCCCGGCCGCGCGATCGACCATCTGCTCGTGCGCGGCCTCGGCACGCGTTCGGTCGCCGAAGCCCTCCCGCCGGAGCGGCGCGAGATTCGCGATCCGAGTGGCCGGGTAGTTCGCCTTTCAGACCACGCGCCTGTCGTCGCGACTTACGACATAGGATCCCCGCCGACCACCGAACGAGGAGAGTGATGGCGCAGACGAAGAAGACAGCGAAGAAGAAGTCGGGCGCCAAGAAGAAGTCGAAAGCTCGCAAGTCGCGCCTCGAAGAGCGAAGGCGACGCACAAGAGGAAGACCAGCTCGAAGAAGGCATCGCTCGCGTTCGCGCAAGCGGCGGGCGGACTTCTCCGGCAAGTCCGTGGCCGATTTCCGCCAGGCGCTCACCGAGCGGCTTGTCGAGCCGCTCAACCTGGTCATGCTCACGCGCGACCGGATCGAGGAGACCGTCGAGGAGGCCGTTACGCGCGGGTCCATGACGCGCGACGCGGCGCAGGATCTGATCGCGGGCCTCGTGGAGCGCGGACGCCGTCAGACCACTGACGTGCTGAGCGACCTCGAGCAGCTACTCGGTCGCGGGTCAGGCGACGTCGCCGCCCGTGCCCGCAAGCAGGTCGGCGACGCCACGGCGCGGGCGCGCGATGCGGGCGATCAGGTCCTCGCTCAGGCCGACCGCGCGCGCCGGGTAGCGGGCGTGGGGCCGAGCTTCCCGGTCCTCGGCTACGACGACCTCACGGCCAGCCAGATCCAGGGCCGGCTCGACTCGCTCACGCCGGCCGAGCTGCGCAAGGTGCGCGACTACGAGCGCCGCAACGCGAACCGCAAGTCGGTGCTCAGCGCGATCGAGACGAAGCTGGCCTAGTCGAGCAACGCGGAGAAGTCCAGCTCGGCGCCGGTGAGGCGCCGCAGCAGCTCGTCGCCGCGCTCGCGCTGGCCGGCGCTCCATAGCTCGCGCAGCAAGTCGCCCGCACCCCGGTCCTCGAACCACAGCTCGCCGAAGCGCTCGCGGAGCTCGCGGCGCAGGTGCGTCTCGAGCGCCCACGCGCGCAGATATGCGGCGACGTAGAAGAACGGATCGACATCGCTGAGCCATGCGGTCTTCGGCCAGTCGACGTGGACCGCGTCCGACAGCCGGCGCGCGTAGAGCTCGTCCAGGCCGTCGAGCTCACCGTCACCGTGCAGCTCGAGCTCGTAGGCGATCTTCGCGCAGTAGCGGCGGAGGAAGACGAGCTTCGAGGCACGCGCCTGCTCCACGACCGGCCGCCGGGTCCGCGATCCCCAGCCGGCGTTCGAGCCACGCGGGGTCCTCCGTCAGGTGCTGGAACAGGAACGCGAACCCCTCGGTCACGGAGTTGTCGCCCAGGTAGCGGTGCTCGACCGGTAGCGCGGGATCGACGTGCGAGAAGTGCTCGGCGTGGCCGGCCTCGTGCATGAGCGTCTCGTAGTCCTCGCGCCCGCCGATGCGCGTGAGGACCAGGTACACCTCCTCGGGCACGCGCACCGGCGCGCAGAAGGCGCGCGGCGTCTTCTTCGGCCGCGGCTCGGCGTCGACGATCACGTTGCCCGGACGACCCGTTCTGGAGTCCGAGCCCGGCCAGCGTCGCCTCGAACGTGGGCATCAGCTGCTCCGCCGGAAACAGGTCGTCGAGCGACGGGGCGCGGAAGAACGCCGCCATGTCCGCGCGCTCGCAGCTCGTCGAAGCCGATGCCGAGCTCGGCCCGCAGCCGTGGCTCCACCGTCGCCTCGTAGTCCGCCTCGGTCGCGGCGAGGAACGCCTCGGTCTGCTGGCGCCAGCGCGCCGAGGTCGATGCCCGACAGCTCCTCGGTCATCGCCCGCACGGTCGGCCAGCCCAGCTCCTGCACGAGCGCCCGCGAGCGCTCCAGCATCTCGCGCAGCAGCGGGTTCAGGTGGGTCGCGAGCAGCTCGTTGCGCGCGTCCTCCAGCGCACGACGCCGCGTCGGGATCGCGCTCGTTCGCCTGCATGACGGCGGCCTGCCGGTACGGGATCGCCTCGCCGTCCAGCTCCACCTCGAGGCTGGCCTCGAGCCGCGCGAACTCGGCGGAGAGCTCCTTGACTCCCTGCTCGACGTAGCCCTCCGCCGCGAACTTGAGCAGCGTGCGGCTATCCCCCTCGCGCAGGCCATCGACCGCCTCGCGGCTGAACAGGCGCCCGTGACGCTCGTAGATCGCCTCGATCTCGAAGTCGTCCTTGAGGCCGGCGAAGTGCTCGTAGTACTCGCGGTCGATGGCGGTCAGGAACGTCTCGGCCTCGGCCCGGTACTCGTCCACGTCTCACGGCTGCCAGCATAGGTCGCATGGCGCAGGCCGAGACACGCACCCGACCGGCGGTCGGCGAGGAGCTCGAGCTCGTCGTCGAGTCGCTCGCCCACGGCGGCCGCGGGGTCGCCCGCGCGGACGGCTACGTGCTGTTCGTGCAGGGCGCTATCCCGGGCGACCGCGTTCGCGCACGGGTCTTCAAGCGCAAGCGCAGCTACGGCGAGGCGCGCGTGTCCGAGCTGCTCGAGCCGGGACCCGACCGGATCGAGCCGCGCGCGCCGCACCCCGGCGCGCCATGGCAGGTCCTGCCGTACGAGCGCCAGCTCGAGGAGAAGCAGGCCCAGGTGGTGGACGCGCTCGAGCGGCTCGGCGGCTTCGAGCGGCCGCCGATCGAGCCGATCCTGCCCGCCGTCGAGCAGTGGCACTACCGGAACAAGCTCGAGTACTCGTTCGGCGAGGGACCTGACGGGGGGCTCGTGCTCGGCTTCCACCCGCCGGGCAGCTGGCGCCAGGTCGTCGACGTGGCCGAGGACATCCTGGCGTCGCAGGAAATCGACGACCTGCGAACCCGCGTGAGGGACTGGTGTGAGAACGAGGGGCTATCCGCGTACGACCGCGAGACGCACGCGGGCTTCCTCCGCAACCTCGTTGTCCGCGAGGGCAGGCGCACCGGGCAGCTGCAGGCCAGGCTCGTCACGAGCCCGGGCGATTTCCGCGCGGCGCATTTCGCGGAGGCGGCGGATGCGCACAGCGTCGTGTGGAGCAGGACGGCGAACGTCGCCGAGGTCACGCGCGACGCCGAGTCCCAGGTGCTGTCGGGCAACGATGCGATCGAGGAGCGGATCGGCTCGCTGCGGTTCCGGATCTCGCTCGACGCGTTCTTCCAGACGAACACCGAGATGGCCGAGCGCCTCTACGCCGTCGCCTGCGATTACGCGGGGCTGACCGGCTCCGAGCGCGTCTTCGACCTCTTCTGCGGCATCGGCACGATCGGGCTGTCCCTGGCTGGGCAGGCGCGCGAGGTCTGGGGAGTCGAGATCGTCGAGGAGGCGGTCGCAGACGCCATCGGGAACGCGGAGCTGAACGGGATCGACGAACGCGCGCTTCTTCGCGGGCGACATCAGGACCGCCGCGCGCCCGCTTGTTGAAAAGGCGGGTCGGCCCGACGTGGTGGTCGTGGACCCGCCGCGCGCGGGCCTCTCGCAGAAGATCGTCAGGCGGATCGCCGAGATGGAGCCGAAGCGCGTCGTCTACGTCTCGTGCAACCCGACGACGCTGGCCCCGAACGCGCGCCAGCTCGTCGATGCGGGCTGGACCCTCCAGCGTGTCCAACCCGTGGACATGTTCCCGCAGACGCCACACATCGAGTGCGTGGCGCTATTCGGCCGGTGAGTCTTCGTCCGCGATCGGGACTTCCTCCGCCGCGTGGACCGAGCAGAGGTAGGGGCCGCCGGCGTCGAGTGAGGCCTCGATCTCCGCGCTGGTGAGCTTCGCGCCGCACTCGGCGCACTCGCGCTCGATGACGGGATCGAGGCTCTTCTCCTCGAGGTCCATCAGTCGGCCTCGGAGCCGACGACGTGAGTCACCGGAAGCCCGGTCGCGTGCGCGGCCTTGCGCGGCAGGTCGACGCGCAGCCACTTCGACAGATGCGTCGGGAGCGTCGAGACGATCACCTCGTCATAGGTACCCGCGTTGTGCGCGTCCTGAACGGCCGCAACGGGGTCGGGATCGCCCAGCTGCCCCTCCACGTCGAGGCCCTCTCCGCGGAGCTTCGTGACCGCGTTCTCCACGTGCTGCCGCGCCTCGGGGATCTCCTCGTCGGGGTTCGCCGCCTTGGCGAACCCGTGAGCTGAAGGGACGACGAGTGTGAACTTCGGATCGTCCCCCTTCGCGGCCCGATCCTTGAGCGCCTGCTGAAGCTCCGCGCACTCAGCCGTGCGGTTGGCTACGACCAGGACATTCGGCACGACTGAGTTATCCTCCGCGGGACATCCGGTCCCGCGCTCGATGGGATTGCTCGCATCCAGCTCGCGTGACCGCGCGGCTTCGCCGCGCTAATACGGAGGAAGGTCCGCGTACCAGTCCCCGAGGGCGCGGAAGGCGCGCCAGAAGTCGCGCTTGGCGCCCTCGTCGTCGAGCGAGGCGTCGATGTCCGGCACGAACAGGGCGTCGCACATGGGCGTCAGGCGCTGGATCTCGCCGACCGTGGCCTCGATCGGCCGTCCCAGCGGGACGCCGAGGTCGTTCAGCTCCGTCCGCGCTTCCTCGCCCATCACGACCACGATCCGAGGCTGCACGATCGCCAGCTCCTCGAGCACTCGGGCCTTGCACTCGGGCGCGGCCAGGTCGGTGTCGGCCACCGGGCACTTGACGAACACCGTGCCGTAGACGGCGAGCGGGTCGATTCCCAGCCGCTTGAAGCTCTTCATGAGCGCGCCGCCGCGCGCGGCCGTAGAAGGCGACGCCCTCCTCGATCTCCGCGGGCTGCGGTGCGTTCTTCAGCAGGAAGATGTCGGCCTGCGGGTGGCCGGACCCCAGCACGGGCATGAGGTTTCCGCGCGGGCAGAGCTCGCACTCCTGGATATCGCGCGTCAACTGGTTGAGCTCGCGGATCGCGCGCTCGAGGTACTTCTCCCGGATCTGGTCGTCTGTGGCCGGCACCGCCTCTTGTGGTTTCGCCCGGCCCGGGTCCGCTCCTTTTCGCTGCACCGCTACTTGCCGCGCTTGCGGCCCTTCGGCCCTTTCGTCTGGATGAACTTGAGCGCCTGGACGTAGAGCAGGCTCTGCTTGCGGCGGATGATGTCGGCCTCCCGGAGCGACTCGAGGAACTCCTCCGGCCCGTCGAAGTCGCGCATCTTGATCTTCACCGAGCCGAGCCCCTGGGCGACGTGGCTGTCCGACCCCGCGCCCGCGACGATCCGGTACTTGGCGGCGAAGCGGGCGGCCTCCTCGTTGAACGACGAGATCGCCACGCGCGGGTTGAACACCTCGATCGCGTCTATCTGCTCGACGATGTCCAGCATGTGCTCGTAGTCCGGCACGGCGTGCATACGGTCGAAGGGATGCGGGACGTAGACCAGCCCCCCTTGGCGGCGGATCTCGGCGATCGTCTCCTCGAGCGACATCCCGCGCTCGATCTTCTCCTTGATGAAGAGCCCGATGACCTCGCCCTGGTCGGCGGTCTTGACCTCCTCGGCGACGATCACCTTGATCCCGTTGGCGCGCTCCGCCGCTTCGAGTGCGCCTGAGATCTCGTTGTGGTCCGTGATCGCGATCGCCCCCAGCCCGGCGGCCTTCGCGGAGTCGAGCAGCACGTCGACGGGTGTGGCGCAGTCGTGCGAGTGGTCGGTGTGCATGTGGAGGTCGACGTGGATGTGGTCGCGCGCCTTGAGGCGCTTGCCGACCGCGGTGTTGCCATCGGCTGTGTGGCGGCGCGCGGCCACCCGCCGGTAGATCTCCTCGATGCGCTCGGCGGTGGTGCTCCATTCGAGCTCGTCGTGGGCGCTCCTTGACTCGCTCGTGCAGGCCCTCGCGCAAGTCGTCGTCGCTGATCAGCCGCGTCGAGCTGCGCGCTCAGCATCTCCGCGTCGCGGGGCTCGAAGAGGAGGCCGCGCTCACCGTCGTCGAGCGCCTCCTCGTATTCCGCAAGCCGGGCGACCACCGGGACGGCGCCGCCGGCCATCGCCCTGAGGACGTACTGCGGCGCGGGTGCCGTGCCCGTCGATGCCGCGACCGCGATCTGCGAGCGCGAGAGGAACTGGGCCTCAGAGCCGTCGGCCGGCCCGGCGAGCGTCACCCGCTCGCGCAGCGCCCGCGGCAGCGTGACGGAGCCGAGGTCGGTCGGCAGCCGGGACCAGATCGTCGCGTGCCACGGCAGTTGCGCCGGTAGCCGCCGGAGCGCGCGCAGGAAGACCCGCAGCGAGCTGCGCTCCTCCTCGGCTGAGATAGAAGATGTCGACCATCTCCCGATCGCCCCGCGGCGGCCGCTCCATGAGGTCGGCTCCGGGCAGGATCACGTCGTAGTCGCCGGGGAAGTGGCGGTTGACCAGGTCACGGGTCGCGCGGAAGCTGGCCGTGCGCGCGTCGAGCCGGCCGAAGAAGAGCTCGACGAACCGGCGCGCCACCTGCGTGGACAGCACCCGCTCGGTGGCGGCGTGGAACGTGCCGATGTTCAGTGCGCGCGAGTGGCGGAGTGCGGCCGACGACGCGCTCGGGGCGAACGGCTCGTGAACATGGACGAAGTCGAACGGCGCCGTCTCGAACAGCGACTCGATCGTGCGTGACACGTCGATCGGAAGGGACACGCTGCCTCCGCGCCGCCCGAGGACGCTCTGGCCGACGGCGAGCACACGGGCGCAGCCGTCATCCGCGAAGACGCACTCCGGGTCGTCGGCGCAGCGCTTGATGATCGTGCGCGACTCGCGGACGAGCGTCCGCGAGTCGGATGGCGCGACCACCACCACTCGATGGCCGCGCCGGCAGAGCTCGTCGGATACCCGCTCGACGAAGCGGTTGACCTCGTGATGCTCCTCCCAGGCGTACGGCGTTACCTGGGCGATGGAGAACGTCTCCGGCGGCATGTGCCGCCGGAGGCTACGCCGTTTCCTTGACCTTGACCTTCGCGTTGCCCGGCAGCTTGGGAGCGCCGCCGTGCTCGGCGATGAAGTCCTCGGTGTTCTGGCGGGCGACCGAGTCCGGCACCTGCACGGGCGGGGACTTCATCAGGTACGAGCTCGGCCCCTCGAGCGGGCCGCCGATGCCGTGGTTCAGCGCCAGCTTGCAGCAGCGCACGGCGTCGGTGACGATCCCGGCCGAGTTCGGCGAGTCCCACACCTCGAGCTTCATCTCGACGTTGAGCGGGACGTCGCCGAAGGCCTGGCCCTCGACGCGAATGTGTGCCCACTTGCGGTCGGTGAGCCACGGCACGTAGTCGGACGGGCCGATGTAGACGTCGTCCGCCGGCAGCTCGTGGTCCATGATCGAGGTGACCGCGTTGGTCTTCGAGATCTTCTTGGACTCCAGCCGCTCGCGCTCGAGCATGTTGTAGAAGTCCATGTTGCCGCCGACGTTCAGCTGCGACGTGCGCATCATCTTCACGCCGCGGTCGCCGAACAGGCGGGCGAGCTGGCGGTGGACGATCGTCGCGCCGACCTGCGACTTGATGTCGTCGCCCACG
The DNA here is from genome assembly GCA_963839405.1 of uncultured Thermoleophilaceae bacterium. Taxonomy (GTDB): domain Bacteria; phylum Actinomycetota; class Thermoleophilia; order Solirubrobacterales; family Thermoleophilaceae; genus DASPHG01. The sequence continues at coordinate 9,555 of CAWIUV010000002.1, read as the reverse complement.
ATCGGGAGGCCGGCCTTCTTGAAGCGCTTGCCCCAGTACTCCTCCCTGGCGATGAAGACCGGGATGCAGTTGACGAAGCCGCAGCCGGCCTCGAGCACCTGCTCGACGTACCACTTGGTCGCCTGCTCGGAGCCGACCGGCAGGTAGGAGACGACGACGTCGGTCTTCGTGTCCTTGAGGATCTGGATGATGTCGGCGGTCTCGCCGGGCGCCTTCTGGATCTTCTCCTTCAGGTACTTGCCGAGGCCGTCGTGGGTCATCCCGCGGTGGACGGGGACGTCGAGCTTGGGCACGTCGGCGAACTTGATCGTGTTGTTCTGCCCGGCCCAGATCGCCTCGGAGAGGTCCTTGCCGACCTTGTCCGCGTCGATGTCGAACGCGGCGGAGAACTCGATGTCACGGACGTGGTAGCCGCCGAGGTCGACGTGCATCAGTCCGGGGACGGCCTCGTTCGGATCCGCGTCCTTGTAGTACTCGACGCCCTGCACGAAGGAGTTGGCGCAGTTGCCTACTCCGACGATCGCGACTCGCACCTTTTCGGTCTGGTAGCGCGAGGCGCCGTTGGTCTGTCCGTTGCTAGCCACTAAGTCTGGTCCTCCTGCTGAGAAAAAGAAACCGCCCAGGCGGCCTGGGCGGATGCCCGGAATGTACTCGAATGCGGGGCTTTGGTTACGCCGGTGCCGAGCGCAAAGCGCTACGGACATGGAATACCCGCTGCAGCACCGTGAAACCGGTGAGCACCGTCATAGCGTAGATGGCCGGCGCGAGAAGTTCGAAATCGCCGATTCCGGCGCCCTTGGCGAACACGAGCCCCGCGGAGAGGATCACCACGCGCACGGCCCGCGTGGCCAGGCCCACCTTGCACTCCACGCCGAGCGCCTCTGCGCGCGCCCTCGTGTAGCTGACCATCAGGGAGAGCAGCACCGTGAGGACCACGGCGGCGACGGCCAGGTCGTTGCCCTCGCGGGAGAAGACGACCGCCACCGCGGTGAGCACGACGCCCTCTTCGATCCGGTCGAGGGTCGAATCGAGGAACGCGCCGAACGGCGTGCCCTTGCCCGACATGCGCGAGTAGCGCCCGTCGAGCGTGTCCATGACCGAACCGATGATGAACGCGAGACCGCCGAGGAAGAACTCCTCCTCGAACACGAGCACGGCCGCCACGACGTTCAGCACGAGGCCGGTCATCGAGATCGCGTTCGGGGTGAGCCGCGACTCGATCAGGCGGTTGCGGGCGACCTCGCGCATCTCGACGACGCGCTCGCCCGTGCGCGTGCGCGGCTCGACCGTGCTCAAGCGGGTGCCTCGCGGAGGCCGGTCCGGAACGCCCAGGCGTCCGGCCTGGCCCGTGCGAGTGCGCCGCTGGCGGCGAGAGCCGACACGCCGGCGACGAGCGCGCCGAGGAACGCGTCGAGCCACCAGTGGTTGCCCGTCACGACGACCGTGATGGTCACGAGGACCGGGTAGACGGCGAAGAACGCGCGGATCAAGCGGTTGCGGATCACGTACAGCGCCGGCACGGCGATCATCAGCGCGAACGCCACGTGCATGCTCGGCACCGCCGCGAACGGGTTGTAGAGGGCGTTGGCGTTGTGCGCCGCCTGGAGGCCGACCCACTCGGTCACGGTGTCCTGGAAGCCCCACTCGGGCATGAACCGCGGCGGCGCCGTCGGGTAGACGACGTAGCCGATCAGCGCGATGCCCATCGCGATCATGAACATGTTGCGCACGAAGTAGTAAGCCTCGTTGCGCGCACAGGTAGAGCCAGATCAGGAACCCCACCGTGAGCACGAAGTGCGAGTTCACGTACATCCAGTTCGCGCCGTCCACGAGCCAGCGCGCGTCGGTGAGCGCCCACTGCTGGAAGTCCTGCTCGAAGAAGAGGTTCAGCGAGCGCTCGGCGCTGATGATGTCGCGCGCGTTCTCGAACGCCGCGCTCGCCTGGCCGTCCACCATGCCGCGGACGATCCGGTACGCGTAGTAGGCGCCGGCGAACAGCAGGAGCTGCCGGAACGCGTCGATCCAGCCATTGGGAAGCCAACGGCTGCTCCAGTACCAGGCGCGGGCCACCGGGCCAGCTTAACGCCGTGCCCGGGAGGCGGCTAGGCGCAGTTCCGGCCGGAGTCGACGAGCCGATCCGGTGTGACCCGGACGGTCACCCGCAGCGGCCCGGGCTTGACCGCCGTCACCCGCGTCCAGTGGCCGTCGCGCTCCACACAGCCCGAGCGGGGCTGCCAGTAGCGCGTCCACGCGGCCCGTACGAGCGCCTCGCCTGGCTCGCGGACGTCGAGCGTGAACTCGTCCGAGCGGAGGCTCGTCAGCCGGATGTCCGCCCCGTCGTCCTCGATCAGAAGCGGGTGCGGGAGCGTCACCTCGTAGACCCTCCAATGCTCCGACGACCACCGCGGCCGGAGGTAGTTTGGACCGCGCTCGATCAGCTCCTTCTCCTTGTGCGCCGACGAGTCGAGCGGCGCGTCCGGAAGCGCGACGTAGCGAACGCCGTTCTCGCTCAGCCATGTCGCGTACGTGAGGTCGTTGAACACCCCTCCGTAGAAGAGCCGGTTGCGCTCGATGTCGAGCTGGCGCTGCCATCCGCGTGCGATCGGCCACTGGCGCGCCACCTCGTAGGCCTCGAAGTGCGCGCGCGTGAACGGGATCTCGATTCGCCCAGGCTCCCGTCCCTCCTGCTCGAGGAAGTCGAGCAGCGGCTCGTAATAGGAGGCCTTCGTGGACTCGTCGTTCACGTTCTTGATCACGTCGCGAACCGTCGGGTACACCGGCCAGACGGCCAGCACGACGATCACCGCGATGATCAGCCCGCGCCGGAGCCGCAGCTCGTGCCGCCACGGCAGGAAGCAAAGGATGATCGCCGCGCCGAACAGCTCGGCGAGCCGGACGGCGTTGTTGCCCATCGGCGTGTCGATCAGATACGCCGCGGTGGCGGCGAGCCCGTAGAGGCTGCGCCGACGCGAAGCGTCTTCTGGTCGCGCGGCAGAAGGACGAAGAGCAGCGCGCAGAAGATCGGCACGGGGGCAAACGACCGGATCGTGAACGGCTGAAAGCCGCCTTCGGGGAACGCGGCGGAGAGGAGCACGGGCGCGGCGACGGCGAGGCCCGCCAGCAGCGCGCCGCTGCGCGTTCGTGCGACCGCCTCGTAGGCCAACGCCGCGAGCGCCAGGAAGAGCCCGGCGACCGGGCTCGCGAGCGAGCACAGGACGGCGAGCACGGCCGCTACCGCGATGCGGCCGCGCTGCAGGGCGACCAGGGCGCCGAGCCCGACCGCGACGCCGAACAGGAACGGCAACCGCCCCGTGAACAGAGTGACCCCGACCGCGAACCCGAACCAGAGCGCACCCCACTTCGCCTTCTCGCCGAACTGTGCGCGGGCGAGCTGTTCGAACAGTGCGGCAGCCACCACCGCGGCGATCGCGCCCGCGACCTGAGGGGTCAGGTAGTGCGCGAGCGGCGGGAACAGCACGCTGTACGCCGGCGTGTGGTGCCCGCCGTACCAGTTGCCGTTCCAGATCGTGAAGCCCTCGCGCGCGAAAAGGTCCGCCCGGTACAGGTGCGCGGCCAGGTCGCCCGTGCGCAGGTCGAGGATCAGGTAGAGCGCCGCCACCGACGCGGCGGCCAGCACCGGCGCGAGCCGCCAGCGATCTACCTCAGAAAGCCGCACACCCGCTCGACCAGCTCGGGCCTGTCGATCCACGGCCAGTGGCCTGCGCCGTCAACGACCTCGACTTCGCCGCCGCAGGGCCTCCCCGTAGGCATGGGCGAAACGCGCCGGCAGGTAAGGGTCGTCGCCACCCCACACGACCAGCGCCGCCGCGCTCCATCTCGCGAAGCCTCTCGCCCGCGCGCGCGAGCACCTCCGCTGGGGCCGAGCGATACAGCTTGAGAACCGCGCGCTGCGTCCCGTGGTCGTAGTGGTCCCAGATCGAGTCGATGAAGTCGTCCGGCATCCCGGGAAGAAAGCGCTTCAGCCCCCACTTCGTCGTCGATCCCTGGAACAGCTCGCCGAGCACGGGCGTGCGCCAGATGCGCGCGAAGCGGTGCCACTTGTATCCGGGGAGGAACGGAACCGACGTTGATGAGGACGAGCGCGCTCGAGCCGATCGCCGAGCGTGAGCCCGACGCCCCCCAATCGTGCGCGAGCATCCGGCACCGGTCCCAGCCCAGCTCGCGCCGGAACGCGTCGAGCCAGTCGCCGTAGCCGTCGATCGAGTAGTTGAACTGAGCGGGCTTCGCCGAGCGGCCGAACCCGGGCAGGTCCATCGCGACGCCTCCGGTCCGCTCGAGGAAGGGCAGCCACAGGTCCGAGTTGTTCGGGTTGCCGTGGACGTACAGGATCGGCGCGTCGCCGGCCTGGCGCCAGAAGGTTTCGATTCCGGCCACCTCGGCGCGGTGCTCGATGATGTCCACGGGTGGAACGTAACCGGAGCGAATGGAAGAGGCCTGACCGTCGCCGCGTCCGCAGGATCATGGAGCGCCTGCGCGCCGCATACGGCAAGCCCGAGCTCGTGCCGCACAAGGCGCCCGTCGACGAGCTGATCCTCACCGTCCTGTCGCAGAACACGAACGACCGCAACCGCGACGTCGCGTACGGCCGCCTGCGTGACCGGTTCGGCTCATGGGAGGCGGTCCGCGACGCGCCCCAGGCCGAGGTCGAGGAGGCGATCAGGCCCGGCGGGCTTGCGCCGACGAAGTCGAAGGTGATCCAGAACATCCTGCGCGCGCTCGACGGCGACGACCTGGCCTGGCTCGAGACGGCGCCGGTCGACGAGGGGCGCGAGTACCTCTGCTCGCTGCCGGGCGTGGGGCGAAAGACCGCCGCCTGCGTCCTCCTGTTCTCGTTCGGCCTGCCGGACGTGCCTGTGGACACCCACGTGTTCCGGGTGGGCACGCGGCTCGGCCTTTTCCGGCCGGGAGCGTCGTTCGAGGAGGCGCACGACGAGATGCTCCGCTTCGCGGACGAGGCCTACGAGCTCCACGTCTCGCTCATCCGCCACGGCCGCCGCACGTGCACCGCTCGCAACCCCGCCTGCTCCGAGTGCCCGCTCCTCTCGATCTGCCCCAGGATTGGGCTGACAGGGCCACCATGATCTGCTAAAACCTCGCTTAGATTTCTTACGAAAGGAACTGAGCAGCATGGCAAAGACGATCGGAATCGACCTCGGAACCACGAACTCGTGCATGGCGGTGCTCGAGGGCGGCGAGCCGAAGGTCATCGAGAACTCGGAGGGGGCGCGGACGACGCCGTCGGTCGTCGCGTTCACGCAGGGTGGTGAGCGCCTCGTCGGCGCGGTAGCCAAGCGCCAGGCGGTCACGAACCCTGAGAACACGGTCTTCTCCGTCAAGCGCTTCATGGGGCGCAAGGAGGCGGAGGTCAAGGAAGAGGAGACGATGGTCCCGTTCAAGGTCGTCCGCGGCCAAAACGGCGACGCGCGCGTCTCGGCCGGCGGCAACGAGTACTCGCCGCCGGAGATCAGCGCGATGATCCTCCAGAAGCTGAAGGCCGACGCAGAGGCGTTCCTGGGCGAGACCGTCGAGAGCGCGGTCATCACCGTCCCGGCTTACTTCAACGACGACCAGCGCCAGGCGACGAAGGACGCCGGCAAGGTCGCCGGGCTCGACGTCAAGCGCATCATCAACGAGCCGACCGCGGCGGCGCTCGCGTATGGGCTCGACAAGGAGGCCGCGGACCAGACGATCCTCGTGTTCGACCTCGGTGGCGGCACGTTCGACGTGTCCGTGCTCGAGATCGGCGACGGCGTCTTCGAGGTGAAGGCCACCGCGGGTGACAACCACCTGGGCGGCGACAACTTCGACAAGGCGATCGTCGACTGGATGGTCAAGGAGTTCAAGGCCTCGCAGGGCATCGACCTGTCGCAGGACAAGATGGCCCTCCAGCGGCTCTACGAGGCGGCGGAGAAGGCCAAGGTCGAGCTCTCGACCACGCAGGAGACGCAGATCAACCTGCCGTTCGTGACGGCGGACCAGTCGGGTCCGAAGCACCTCGACATGCGCCTCACGCGGTCGAAGCTGAACGAGCTGACGAGCGATTTGATCGACCGCGTTGTGGATCCGGTCAAGCAGGCGATATCGGATGCGGGCGTCGGCAAGGACGGCATCCAGCACGTCGTTCTCGTGGGCGGCATGACGCGGATGCCCGCGGTGCAGGAGAAGGTCAAGGAGCTGACGGGCAAGGACCCGCACAAGGGCGTCAACCCGGACGAGGTCGTCGCCGTCGGAGCCGCGATCCAGGCGGGCGTGCTCGCCGGTGACGTCAAGGACGTCCTCCTGCTCGACGTGACGCCGCTGACGCTCGGCATCGAGACGAAGGGCGGTGTCCGGACAGCGCTGATCGACCGCAACACCACGATCCCGACGCGCAAGTCGGAGATCTTCTCGACGGCCGAGGACAACCAGCCGTCGGTCGAGGTGCACGTCCTCCAGGGCGAGCGCGAGATGGCGACCGGCAACAAGTCGCTCGGCAAGTTCCAGCTGACGGGCATCCCGCCGGCGCCGCGCGGCATGCCTCAGATCGAGGTCACCTTCGACATCGACGCGAACGGCATCGTCCATGTCTCCGCGAAGGACCTCGGGACGGGCAAGGAGCAGAAGATCGAGATCAAGGCTGGCTCCGGCCTCTCAGATGACGAGATCGAGCGGATGGTCAAGGACGCCGAGTCGCACGCGGACGAGGACCGTCGCCAGCGCGAGCTGGTCGAGGCCAGGAACAACGGCGAGAACGCCGTGTACGCGGCTGAGAAGCAGCTCGGCGAGCTCGATGACCAACTCGACGAGTCGGCGAAGACCGAGGTCCAGGACGCGGTCAAGGCCGTCCGCGACGTGCTCGAGTCCGAGGACGCCGCCGATATCCGCGCGAAGACGGACGCGCTCCAGCAGACCTGGCACCGCATCTCGGAGACACCTGTACGCCGCGGCTGCGCAGCAGCAGGCGGAGGCGTCGGGCAACGGTGCACCGGCCGATGGTGACGCCGCCGGCGGCGCGGACGACGAGGAGGTCGTCGACGCCGAGGTCGTGGACGGTGACAAGTAGTGGAGAAAGAGGATCGGACAGCCTAGACCCGGACCCGGCGAGGCCGAGGAGAAGGCGAGCGTCAGGGTCTGACCCCGAGGGTCAGACCCCCAGGTAGCCGAAGAGCCCCTCGCCAAGGCCGAGCGCGAGCGCGACGAGTACCTCGAGCTGTCCCAGCGCACGCGCGCCGAGCTCGAGAACTACCGCAAGCGCGCGGCCCGCGAGGCGGCGCAGGCGGGCGAGCGCGCGAAGGCGAACCTCATCCGCGAGATGCTTCCCGTGCTCGACAACCTCGAGCGCGCGATCGCGTCCGCCGGCGACGAGGAGCAGCATCTCGCCGACGGGGTGAAGATGGTGCACGCGCAACTCGTCGCGGCGCTCGAGCGTGAGGGCATTCAGGCCTTCGACCCGGTCGGCGACAAGTTCGACCCGGAGTGTCACGAGGCGCTGTCCACCCGTGAAGAGGGCGAGTCGGGCCTGGTGCTCGATGTCGTCGAGAAGGGCTACAAGCTCAACGGGACCGTGCTGCGGCCCGCGCGCGTGGTGGTGTCGGCCTGATGCCCGCGGTCAAGGATCCATACGGGGCCCTGGGCGTCGACAAGAAGGCGTCGGCTGACGAGATAAAGAAGGCCTACCGCAAGCTCGCGCGCCAGTACCACCCGGACAAGAACCCCGGTGACAAGCAGGCCGAGGAGCGCTTCAAGGAGGTGCAGGAGGCCTACTCGATCCTGTCCGACCCGGAGAAGCGCAAGCAGTTCGACCAGGGCGGTCTCTTCGGCTTCGACCCCGGCTCGTTCCGCCCGGGCACCGGCGGTTTCGGCGGCTTCGGCGACATCCTCTCCGACATCTTCGGCGGCGCAGGGCCCGCCGCGGGTGCGCGCAATCGGCCCGAGCGGGCCGCGACCTCGAGACAGAGGTGCACGTGTCGTTCGACCAGGCGGTCGAGGGCGCTCAGGTCCCGGTCACCGTGCCGCTCGCCGCGCCGTGTCCGACCTGCCGGGCACGGGTGCGAAGCCCGGCACGACGCCGACGGTCTGCTCCGCGTGTCAGGGCCGTGGCGTAGAGGCCGAGTCGCAGGGCCTCTTCTCGATCTCGCAGCCGTGCCGCGTCTGCGGCGGCACAGGTACGGAGATCAAGGAGCCCTGCACGACCTGCAGCGGCTCGGGCCACACCCGCCAGGTCAAGCGCTACAAGGTGAACATCCCCGCCGGCGTGCGGGACGGCAGCCGCGTGCGACTCGCCGGCAAGGGCGAGGCCGGCCGGCGCGGTGGTCCGACCGGCGACCTTTACGTGATCACGCGCGTGGCCGACAGCCCGGTCTTCAAGCGCAAGGGCGACCACCTCGAGGTCGACGTGCCGATCACGATCGTCGAGGCGATCAAGGGCGCGACCGTCGAGGTGCCGACGCTCTCCGGCTCGAAGCGAATCCGAGTGCCCGCAGGTACCCAGCACGGCACCGTGCAGCGCCTGCGTGGCGAGGGCCCGCCGCGGCTGGGGGGCAAGGGCCGTGGCGACATCCACTACCGGCTCGGCATCGAGGTCCCGCGCGACCCTGTCGAAGGAGCAGAGCGAGGTCGTCGACGAGCTCGAGCAGGTGATGAACGGCAACCCGCGTGAGCGGCTGTTCGGCGGGAGGAAGACCTGATGCCGACCCCAGCCGACGACCGCCCCGTCTACATGATCTCCGTCGCGGCCGAGCTGCCGGCATGCATCCGCAGACGCTGCGGATCTACGAGGCGCGTGGCCTGATCGAGCCGAACCGCTCGCCGAAGGGCACCCGTCTCTACTCCAGGACGACGTCGAGCGGCTCCGCCGGATCCAGGAGCTCACGTCACAGCTCGGGATGAACCTCGCCGGCGTCGAGCGCGTCTTCGAGCTCGAGACCGAGCTCGACCAGGTGCGGCGCCGGATGGATCGGATGGAGCGGCGCGCCGAGCAGATGCGCCAGGAGTTCGAAGCCGAGGTCGCGCGCGTCCGGCGCAGCTTCCGGCGCGATCTCGTCCGCTACGAGCCGCCGGAGCAGGCGCTGATGCCGCGCCAGAGCGACGCCGTCCGCATCACGGTGCGGAGGCTGGAGGCTTAGCCATGCAGGCAGACCGCTTCACCATCAAGGCCCAGGAGGCGCTCGCCGCGGCGCAGAAGCTCGCGGCCGCGAAGGGCAACTCGCAGGTGGACCCGCTCCACCTGCTCGCCAGCCTGCTCGAGCAGGAGGGCGGGATCGTCGTGCCGGTGCTGCGGCGTGCGAACGCCGACCCCGAGGCGGTGCGGCGGCGCGCGAACGAGGCGCTCGACGCGCTCCCCACGGTCACCGGGGACGCCACGCAGGCACCCGCTCTCGACGGTGCGCACCGTCGAGACGCTGAACCGGGCGGACGAGGAGGCGCGCGGCTTCGGTGACGAGTACGTCTCGACCGAGCACCTCCTCCTCGCGCTCGCGGGCGATCCGAAGATCGACATCGGCGCGCCCCGCGACGTACTCGCGGACGCCGTCAAGAGCGTCCGCGGACCGCATC
>CAWIUV010000001.1:0-38358 GCA_963839405.1 uncultured Thermoleophilaceae bacterium | reverse complement strand
TCAGCCCGTTTCGCCGTTCATCGTGGTTTGGGATCGTCGGCGTCCTGGTCGTGATGGTCCTCGTCGCCGTCATCGGGCTGAACGTGGACGAGCGCGATCCCGATCCGAAGGACACGTACGCGCTGATCTTCGGGATCGTCGCGGTCTTCCTGATCCTTATGTTCTTCTTCCAGAGCCGCGATCTCGCAGCGCGCCGAGAAGGGCGAGACGAAGGCGGCCGTCGCGCAGGAGAGGATCGAGAACCCGGCCACGATGGACGAGCCGACGCTGTGGGCCTCGATGGCCGTCAAGCCGATCGACAAGGACGCACTCCGCGCGCGCAAGGACGTCTGGGGCGCGGCGCGCGGAAGCATGCGCCTGGGCATGGTGATCTGCCTCCTGATCTTCCTGGCCGTGCCGCCGATCTATCTCCTCGACACGTTCGTGCCCCTGCTGATCGGCGCGCCGCTGATCGTCCTCATCGCGCTGTGGAAGTCGGTGCCGATGGTCGCCGGCGGTGGTGACATCGGCAAGGCCTACGAGACGGCGAACCGTGCGATGAAGCCGCTGGGCCTCGAGCTCACCGAGAAGCTGCAGATCACGATCGAGCCGAAGAGCGCCGCGCCGTTCCGGCTCGGGCCGGGCGTCCACGGCGCCACCGTCTTCGAAGGCAAGCGGCATGGGCGAGGCGTGACGGTGCGGATGCCGGCCGACGAGAGCACGCGCTCGATGTGCCAGGTCCGCATCGCGACCCCGGCGCCCGAGTTCGAGTTAGGGCGCGCGACGGGCGCCTGAAGGCCGCCGACGGCGCGCCCGCAGCTGTCGCCGACGCGCTCAAGTCGGTGCCGAACTCCCCGCGGTGGAACGGCCTGAAGGGAAAGGCCGGCCCGGAGGGCATCGAGGTCGAGCACAAAGGCGTCGGCCACGGGGACTGGCTGCTCGACCTGTGGCTCGCCGAGCGGGTCGCTAGCTGCGTGACACCGTCGAAATAGGCACGGTCGAAACCGCGCCGCTCTTGAGCCAGCGCACAGTCACCGTTCCCGCCCGAGTGTCGATCGCCTGGACCTTCCCGATCTCGCCCGTGGTCTTCTTGCGCACGTGGCCAGGTGGGAGGGAGTGGACCGTTTCACCGGCTCCCTTGCCGGCGCGCTCGGTACATCGTGATGCAGCCGGAGCTTGCGGCGGCGCGGGGCGCTCTCCGCCTTCGCGCCGGCGTTCTCCAGCGGCACGACGTTCGCGCCGGTGCCCTTCGTCTCGGTGTCCAGCACCCATGTCTTGCGTGCCATGGCTGCCTTCAAGGGTAGGGCGCGCGTAGCATCGCCTCCGCATGCGTGTTCGCTTCGCCCCGTCCCCGACGGGCGCCCTCCACATCGGGGGTGCCCGCACCGCTCTCTACAACTGGCTGCTCGCGCGCGGCAGCGGCGGCCAGTTCGTGCTGCGGATCGAGGACACCGACCGCGAGCGCTCCACTCCTGAGAACGTCGAGCAGATCCTCGACGCGCTCCGCTGGCTCGAGCTCGACTGGGACGAGGGGCCGCACAGCCAGTTCGAGCGCGCGGCCGAGCACCGCGCCGCGATCGACCGGCTGCTCGAGTCGGGTGCGGCGTACGAGGACGAGGGCGCGGTCCGGATCAAGGTCCCGGACGAGGGCGAGGTGGTCGTCAAGGACGTCATCCGGGGCGACGTCACCTTCCCGCTGTCGGCGATCGACGACTTCGTAATCGCCCGCTCCGACGGCAGCGCGCTCTACAACCTCGCCGTCGCGGTGGACGACCGCGACATGGGAATCACGCACGTGGTGCGAGGGGAGGACCACCTCTCGAACACGCCGCGACAGATCCTGATCCTCCAGGCGCTCGGCGCGGAACTGCCGATCTACGCGCACCTGCCGCTCCTGCACGGACCCGACGGGAAGAAGCTGTCCAAGCGCCACGGGGCCGCCTCGGTGCAGGAGCTGCGGGCCAACGGCTATCTGCCGAGCGCGGTGCGCAACTACCTCGCCCTGCTCGGCTGGGGCTACGACGAGAGCACGACCTTCTTCACCACCGACGAGCTGGTCGAGCGCTTCACCCTCGAGCGGGTGTCGAAGAACCCCGCCGTGTTCGACGAGCAGAAGCTCGCGCTGGATGAACGCGACCTACCTGCGCGGGCTCGAGATCGACGAGCTGGTGCGGCTGCTCGAGGACCGCTACCAGCGCGACGACCTCCGGGCCGCCGCGGAGATCGCCCAGGAGAAGCTGCGCACGGTCGAGGACTTCTGGCCGTTCGCCGGCTTCCTCTTCGAGCGGCGCGAGTTCGAGCCGGCCGCGTGGGAGAAGGTGATGGGGAAGGAGGGGGCCGCCGACAACCTGCGCGCGGCGCGTGACGCCCTCGCCGACGTGCTCGACTGGGACAAGGAGCAGATCGAGCGGGCCTTGCGCGAGGTGGTGGACGGCCGCGGCCTCAAGCCCAAGGAGGTCTTCCAGCCGATCCGGGTGGCCATCTCCGGCACCACCGTGTCCCCCGGGATTTCGAGTCGGTGGCCGTCCTTGGACGCCAGGAGACCCTCACTCGCCTAGATGCTGCACTGGATTTGGCGGAAAAAACGCCTCTATAGAGCCAAATCCAAATTGGTACTCAACCATTTGTCGAGTCGTGCCGATAAGCGCAGCACATGGCACCCTCCGCAACCGCAGCGAAGGCCTCCACCAAGGCCTCCACGAAGGCGCCCGCGAAGAACTCCAAGTCGTCGCGGATCGCCAATCCGAGCAGTCGTCGCCACAACGAGGGCCACGGCCGCCGTCTCACCGCGGCGTTCGAGGCGCTCGAGGCGTTCCCGGCGCTCGCCGAGTCACGTAACCGCCTTCTGACGACCGTCCGCGAGGACGGCTCGTCGGTGTCGGACGTGGTCGAGTGCGTCGAGTCGGACGTCGCGCTCGTCATCGCAGTCCTGCGGATCGCGAACCGGGCTCGCTCACCGAAGCGCGGCAAGATCGCCGCGATTCCCAAGGCGGTGGAGGTCCTCACTCCCGGCGGCGTCGAGGCCCTCGCCTCCCGCACCGCCACCTTCGACTTCTTCGAGCGCACCCCCGTGTGGGATGTGCTCCCCGAGCGCTTCCGCCTGCACGCGGTCGCCACGCAGCGTGCCGCCGAGCGGATCGCGCGTGAGACCGGCTTCGAGCAGCGCGACGAGCTTCTGGTCTCGGCCCTCCTTCATGACATCGGCAAGCTCGTGCTCGTCCACGCGTACCCCGGCTACCCGCAGCACATCCACGGCGATGCGCGCACGCCGGAGGAGCGCGTCATGCGCGAGCGTCGCGAGCTCGGCGTCGACCACGGCGTGGTCGGCGGCGTCCTGGCTCGCCGCTGGGGCCTCCCGAACCGTCTGGCCACGGCCATCGAGCGTCACCACTCCGAGGACGGCGGCGAGGAGGCCACGATCGTGCGCCTCGCCGACATGCTCGCCCACTACGGCCAGGGCCGCCCGGTCGATCCGAATGAGATGGTCCGGGTCGGCAAGCTGATCGGCCTGAGCCCGGAGGCTCTCCGCGGCGTCATGTACGAGCTTCCGTACTCGGCCCAGGGCTCGCCGCGCCAGATCGAGCCGTGTCCGCTCTCGACCCGCGAGGTCGAGGTGCTGAAGCGCCTCGCCGAGGGCAAGGTCTACAAGCAGATCGCCCTCGAGCTCAGCCTTTCGACGAGCACGGTGCGCACGCACCTGCACAACACCTACGGCAAGCTCGGCGCAGTCGACCGCGCCCAGGCCGTGCTTGTCGCCACCGAGCGCGGCTGGCTCTAGCCCGCTTAGACTGCCTCTGTGGCAGTCGAGCAGAAGGTCACCTTCTGTCGGATCTGTGAGGCGCACTGCGGCATGGTCGCGACGGTCGAGGACGACCGGATCACGAAGCTGCGGCCCGACCCTGATCATCCGCTGTCCAAGGGCTATGCGTGCCCAAGGGGATCGCGATGCTCGACGTGCAGAACGACCCGGACCGGGTCGTCCACCCGCTGAAGAAGGGCGCCGACGGCGAGTTCCACCGGGTGAGCTGGGACGAGGCGCTCGACGACATCGGCGAGCGGCTGCGCGCGATCATCGAGCGGCACGGCAAGAAGTCGGTCGCTTGGTACATGGGCAACCCGGGCGCCTTCTCTTACTCGCACCCGCTGTGGAGCAAGGGCTTCGTCGACGGGCTCGGCTCGCCGCACTACTACACGGCCGGCTCGCAGGACGTGAACAACCGCTTCGCCGCGAGCGCGCTCCTCTACGGCAGCCCGCTCGTCGTCCCGATTCCGGACCTAACCGCACGCGCTTCCTGTTCATGGTCGGCGCCAACCCCATGGTGTCGCACGGCTCCGTGCTGACCGCGCCGCGGATCCGGGAGCAGCTCCACGAGATCGTGAACCGCGGCGGCCGCGTGGTCGCCGTCGATCCGCGCCGGTCCGAGACAGCGCGTCAGTTCGAGCACGTCGCGGTCACGCCCGACACCGACGCCTGGCTGCTCCTCTCGATGCTGCAGGTGATCTTTGCCGAGGGTCTCGCGAACGACGACTTCCTCGCGGCCCACGCCGAGGGCGCCGAGGCGCTGGCCGACATGGCGCGCCCGTTCGCGCCGGAGGAGACCGAGGGGCGCACCGGGGTGCCCGCCGAGACCGTTCGCGAGCTCGCGCGGGCGATGGCCGAGCCGGGCTCGGCGGCCTACGGCCGCACGGGCTCCTGCCTCGGCCGCTTCGGCACGCTCGTCGCCTTCCTCATCGACGCGCTGAACACCGTCACGGGCAACCTCGACAGCCCCGGCGGCGCCGTCTTCGGCCGCCCACCGATCGCGCTCGACGACGTGGGCGAGAAGGCCGGCCTGGCGAGCTACGGAAAGGTGCGCTCTCGCTTCGGCGGCTTCCCTGACGTGATCGGCAACCTGCCCGCGTCGCTGCTGCCGAGGGAGATCACGACGCCCGGCGAGCTGCAGATCCGCGCGCTCTTCGTCTCCGCCGGCAACCCGGTGCTGTCGGTGCCCGACGGCGACGCGCTCGAGGAGGCGCTCGGCGAGCTCGAGCTCTGCGTCTCGCTCGACTTCTACGTGAACGAGACGAACCGCCACGCGGACTACATCCTGCCAAGCCCCACGTTCTACGAGCGCGACGACCTGCCGCTCGCCTTCCTCGGCTTCTACACGACGCCGTTCATCCAGTACACGGACGCCGTCGTGCCGCCCGCCGGCGAGTCGCGCGAGGAGTGGGAGGTCATCGACGAGATCGCGAAGCGGATCGGGATCGTGCCGTTCTCGGTGAAGCTCGCCCGGATCTTCGGCCGGCTGCCCGGCCTGCGTCCGCAGCCGCGCCGGATCGCCGACCTGCTGCTGCGCACCGGGCCCGAGGGAGACCTGTTCGGGCTGAGGCGCGGCGGGCTCACGATCGGCAAGATCGCCAGCGAGCCGCACGGGATCGTCCTCTCGGAGCGATCCCCACCGGCGTGCTGCGGCGAGAAGGTGCGCCATCCCGGGCTCGCGGGTGCAGCTCGCGCCGGAAGAGATCGCGTCCGAGATCGCCGGCTGTCCGAAGTCGAGCGGCGCGGATCCCGAGCTTCCCGCTGCGGCTGATCGGCCTGCGCGAGCTCCGCTCGCACAACTCGTGGATGCACAACTCGCCGCTCCTGATGCGCGGCGGCCGCGTGCACGCGCTGCGGGTCAACCCGCACGACGCCGAGGAGCACGGGCTGGTCGACGGCGGCGAGGCGGTGCTCGCGTCCAAGTCCGGCTCGGTGGTGGTGCCCGTGAAGGTCACCGACGAGATGACGCCTGGGACGGTCGCGCTCCCGCATGGCTGGGGGCACAAGGGCGGCTGGAACGTCGCGAACGACGCGGGCGGCGTGAACGTGAACCTGCTCGCCAGCTCGGACCCTGACGACCTCGAGCCGCTGGCGGGGATGGCTTTCCTGAACGGGATCCCGGTCAGGCTCGAGCCGGTCGCCGGCTCACAGCGGCACGCGGACGCGGATGAGCGTCCCGCGGTCGCTGCTCTGGATAACTAGGTCTCCGCCGAGCATCTCTGCGCGCTCGCGCATGCTGGCCAGGCCGATGTGCCCGCGCTCGGCCGGCCCGAATGGGTCCACGTCCCTGAAGCCGTGGCCGTCGTCTTCGATCTCGAGGTACGCGTAGCGGTCGTCGCAGTGCAACCGCACGGCGACCGTCGTCGCCTCGGCATGCTTGCCCGTGTTCGTCAAAGCCTCCTGGGTGATGCGGAAGAGCGGGCCCGCGATCTCGGGCGCGAGGTCGTCGGCGTCGATGTCGCTCCTGTTCAGCTTGAAGCCGAACCGGCGCTCCCAGAGCTCGGCGCAGTCCACGATCGCCTCTTCGAACGAGAGCTCCTCGAACGCGTGCGGCCCGAGCTCCACGACCTCGTCGCGCAGGAAGCCGATGTTCGACCGCGTCAGGGAGCGCGCCTCCGTCAGTGCCGCAAGGCCGGCGGCCTCGTCGCCGCGCGCGAGCGCGTGCTCGGCTGACGCGAGCATCATGTCGACGCTGGTCAGCTCCTGGATCGGCCCGTCGTGAATCGCGACAGCGAGCCTGCGCCGCGTGCTCGACTCGGTGTCGATCGTGCGGCGTGACAGCGCGCGTGCGCGGATGCGCGCGCTCGACTCCGCCTCGCGCATCGCGCCTACGACCAGCGCGGTCGAGAGCGAGGCGACGGCGAAGACGACCTCCGAGGCCTGGAGCAGGTTGTGGTCGACCGGGATGTCGCTCGCCATCGTGATCGGAATCAGGACGAGCGGCGGAAGGACGCCGACGAACGCGCTGAAGTGTGCGCCCTGACAGTGGGCGTGTGCGGCGACGAGGAAGAGCGCCGTGAAGTGCGCCGGCGCGTACATGTCGGGCTCGACGGCGATCAGCAGTCCGAGCACGGCCATGTCGCCGAGCGCGATCAGCGGGTTCAGGCCGGCGTCGATCGAGTGGCGGGTGATGAAGAAGACGAACAGCGCCCAGGGCAGCGCGGCCGCGGCGACGACAGCGGTGACGGTCCCCTCGTAGGGGAACCCGAGAATGGCGAGGGCGAAGATCGCCGCCACGGCCATCAGGGCCCGGATCGCGGCGAAGCCGAGGATCGGCTCGCGCGACTCGAGCGGGGTGCGCTCAGGGGCGATGGGGAGTCTCATCTGTCTCGGCTCCTTACCCAGACACACGCGGCGGCGATCCCGACCGAGTCGATCACGACGTCGATGGGGGACCCGTGGCGGCCCTCGATGAAGGTCTGGTGGATCTCGTCGCTGATCGCGTACCCGAGCGACAGCGCCGCGGCGGCGGCGAGGGCGCGCTCGGGCGTGGTGGTGCCGGCCAGCGCGCGCCACCAGAGGAAGCAGAGGAGCGCGTATTCCGCGGCGTGGAAGATCTTGCGCCCGATCAGGTCCCAGACCCCGAGGCCGGACGAGAGGTCCGGCTGGTGCGAGAAGAAGAAGATCAGCGCCATCAGCGCGATCGGAGGGGCCCAGGGATCGAGCCTCGATACGAGTGCCACGAGCCTTAAGGTAGTCACGCTTGCTTGCGATCACCTCCAAGTCGCCCTACGCGGTCAGAGCGCTCTGTGAGCTCGCCCTGTGCGGCGCATCGGTCCCGATCCCGATCGGCGAGCTGGCCCGCCGGCGCGAGATCCCGCAGCAGTTCCTGGAGGGGCTGTTCGCGACGCTGCGCCGCGCGGGCATCCTCCAGAGCCAGCGCGGGGTGAAGGGCGGCTACCTGTTCGCCCGCTCGCCGTCAGACGTCACGGTGCTCGAGGTTGTGGAGCTGCTCGAGGGTGAGCTGTCCGCGCGCGACGGGGCCGACGACGAGATCTGGCAGCAGGCGGTCAAGGCGCTGCGCGACGTGCTGGCCAAGACGACGATCGCCGACCTGGCCGAACGCGAGGCACAGGCCCGCGGCCAGGCGATGTACTACATCTAGACCCCTCGGACGCTTAGCTCTGCAGCGCTGAGCGGGCGGCGTGCCGGTCGGCGAAGGTGGGGATCTCGTCGGAGAGGCCGCCTGTCATGAGTGCTTCGACGCAAGAGCCGTCCGGGTCCGCCACGATTGCGAACCCCCAGCCGGCCTCGTCCGCGCGGGCCTTCGCCATCTGGAGTGCGGCGACGCCCTCGGCGTCGCAGTGACTCACGTCCCACAGGTCCACAACGAGGTCGTTGCCGCGCTGAAGCTTCCGCAGCATCGGCCCGAGGCGCGCGGCGCCGTCGCCGTCAAGGTCGCCGGAGGCGACGACGACTACGAGAGCGCCCCAGTAGTGAGAACGGAGTGCGAGTCGGCTCACTGGGCGCTTCCTTCCGGTGGGGGAAGGCGCATAGGCCACATCAGGAGAAACGCGGCCGTGTACCCCAGGTTGGGGAGTTTGGGATTGGCGCGCGGGGACAAAGAAAAAAGGCCCCCAGCCCTGGCGGCTGGGGGCCTACGGCGCCGGGCGAAGTTGGGAGGCTAGGCCCGGCACCATCGTTCATGCGGGGGCAGGGGAGCCCTCTGAACGACTCATGCCGAGGTTCCCCGGCTCGCAGGACCTAAACCTCCCTGCGAAAATCTTTCCGAGTGGCTCAGACGGCGCCCCCGAGGCTCCCATCGAACCCGGCCGAGCTCGTGGGCGGAACGCCCCTCGTGCAGCTGACCCGCGCCGCCGGCACGGGCGGCGCCGAGCTGCTCGCGAAGCTCGAGGCCTACAACCCCGCGGGCAGCGTGAAGGACAGGATCGGCGTGGCGATGATCGAGGCTGCCGAGCGCGAGGGGCGCATCCAGCCCGGCCGCACGACGATCGTCGAGGCGACCTCCGGGAACACCGGGATCGCGCTCGCATTCGTCTGCGCCGCCAAGGGCTACGAGCTCGTTCTCACACTCCCGCAGGGCATGAGCCGGGAGCGTGAGGGCATGCTGAGGCTCTTCGGCGCCCGTGTCGAGATCACGGAATCGCTCGGCGGCATGGACGAGGCCGTCGATGCGGCGGAGGCCATCGCGCGCGAGCGCGGCGACTGTTTCATCCCGGACCAGTTCTCGAACCCCGCGAACCCGGAGATCCACCGCCGCACCACCGCCGAGGAGATCTGGCGCGACACCGGCGGCGCTGTGGACGTCCTGGTCGCGGGCGTGGGGACCGGCGGGACGATCACGGGCGCGGGCGAGGTGCTCAAGGAGCGCAACCCCGACCTGCAGGTGGTGGCCGTCGAGCCGGCCGCGTCGGCCGTGCTCTCCGGACGGTACCCCTGGGCCGCACAAGATCCAGGGAATCGGGGCGGGCTTCGTCCCGAAAGTGCTGAACCGCGACATCCTCGACGAGATCATCGCGGTGGACGACGAGGACGCGCTCGAGACCGCCCGCCTCGTGGCCGCGCACCGAGGGCGTTCTGCCGGGCATCTCGGGCGGCGCTGCGCTCTGGGCCGCCATGCACGTCGGCAACCGGCCCGAGATGAAGGGCAAGCGCATCGTCGTGATCGTCCCGGACTCCGGCGAGCGCTACGTCTCGACCCCGTTCTTCGCTCCCTGATGCTCGGCCTCGGCACACTCGCGCGGGTCACCCGCGAGCTCCGGCAGGACCTGACCGCGGCGCAGGAGCGCGACCCCGCGGCCCGCGGCATCGGCCGGGCCGAGATCCTCCTCACCTACGGCGGAGTCCAGGCGCTGCTGGCGCATCGCGTCGCGCATGCGCTGCATGAGGCCGGCATCCCGATGGTGCCGCACGCCGTCGCCAACGCCAGCCGGGTGCTCACCGGCGTCGAGATCCATCCGGCCGCGCGGATCGGCGAGGCGCTCTTCATCGACCACGGCGCCGGCGTGGTCATCGGCGAGACGGCGGAGATCGGCGACAACGTGACGCTGTACCAGGGCGTGACGCTCGGGGGCACCGGGTTCGCGCGCGGCAAGCGCCACCCGACCGTCGAGGACGACGTCGTGGTCGGGTCGGGCGCGAAGCTGCTCGGCCCGATCAACGTCGGCGAGGGATCCAAGGTCGGCGCCAACTCAGTGGTGATCCACGACGTGCCGCCGCGCTCGACAGTGGTGGGCAACCCCGGTCATCCCGTCCGCGTCGAGGGAAAGAAGCCCGAGGGGCCGGATACGGACTGGGCGCACCTGCCCGATCCGGTCGCCGACGCCATCAGCTCGCTGTCACGCCGGGTTGCCGAGTTGGAGGCGGAGCTGGGTCGCGAGAAGGGCGCCGACGTGCGCCCGATCCGCGATCACAAGGGCTCGGATCCGGCCGCCGGATAGCGCCTTGCGCCCACCCAGGCGCCGGTGGTACTGATAGGCCATGACCCGTTCCCGCCCTGCGGCTGCGGCCGCACTCTCGCTCATGGCCGTGTTCGCCGTCACCTCGATCGGGGAGGCCCAGCAGGACCGCTACAGGTCGCAGACCGGCTGCACGACCAAATACACGACGACGCGCAGCTTCGCGAAGCTCAAGACCGAGGTGGCACAAGTCACGCGACCTGGGCCGGACCGTGGGAAGCGCAGCGCGAGCACCGCCGCCGTCGTGCCTGTCGCGGGAGCGAAGGTCATCACGAAACTGATCGACCTCGTCCCGGAGAACGGCAACAACGTCGTCGGCCGCGCCAAGAAGACCGACCGGACGAACGACAACGGCATCGCCAAGACGAAGCACGAGTTCAACAACTCCGGGAACTACAGGTTCACCGTGAAGGTCAAAGTGGACGGCGACGTCGTCGACACCTACGAGCGCACCTTCGGCGTTTCGGATCGTGTGAACGGCCCGTGCGGCCCGCCGCTGGCCGGCGGTCAGTAGTAGACCGTCCGCGTCCTGTGCCGGGGTAGCGCCTTGTAGCGCGGCTCCTGGCCGCGGTCCCATAGCCACGTGTCGAGCGTCCGCTCCGGCACGCCGAGATCGCGCGCGATGTGCACGCATGCGTGTACGGCGCACGCGCGGATCTCCATCTCATTGGCCGAGCCGGGCGCGATCAGGTCGCCGCGCTCGATCTGGTCGGACGAGCGGGCCGTCGTAGACGAGCACGCCGTCCACGCGCAGAACGTGCGGGACGACGTTGTCGGCGAAGATCGTCAACTCGTCGAGGTCCTCGAATTCCGCAACGCCCGCGAGCGCGAGGTCGTTCGCCGTGATCTGCGCCCGCTTCCAGAACCCGACGTCGTCGAAGAAAGGCATTCCGGCGGCCAGCACCTCCGCGAGCCGTACCGCCGACCCGTCGACGGCCTCGACGACCTCGATCGCGCTCCGCCCGGAGAGGAAGGCGCCGAGCGAGCGCAGCGCCTCGGCGTACAGGCCCATCAGCTCATCCGGGTCGTCCTGCCCGAACACGTCGGCAACCTCGGCCGGGTCGATCCCGCGCAGCTCGGTCGGCGACCAGGCCCCGCGCTGGCGAAACCGCTCCGCCAGCCCTCGCGCGATCGTCTAGTAGCCGGAGAGCCCTTGAGGCTTGCGCAGCGTCGGGAACCAGCCGGAGCCGAAGTTGATCGCGTCGAGCGTGAGCATGTACGCGGCGACGTCCTCTCGCGAGCCGTCGAGGTAATGCAGCTCGGGATCGAGGACCGGGGTCGAGGCCCGGCTTGATCTCGGCCGCCGCGTCGAGGTCGATCGAGACGTGGCGCGCAGACGCCGCAACGCCCGCGCAGTGCTCCCTGACTCGCTCGGGGATCGTCATAAAGGCTGTCTATCCTCGCGGAGTGACGACGGCCGCGCGTTCCCATGACCTGCTCGAGGGGCTGAACGAGCCCCAGCGTGAGGCCGTGCTGCACGGCCAGGGTCCTCTGCTGATCCTCGCGGGCGCGGGATCCGGCAAGACGCGCGTGCTGACGCACCGGATCGCGCACCTGGTGCACAGCGGCAGGGCCCGGCCCGGCGAGATCCTGGCGATCACCTTCACCAACAAGGCGGCGCAGGAGATGCGCGAGCGGGTGGAGATGCTGGTGGGCAACCGCACCCGCGCCATGTGGGTGATGACCTTCCACTCCGCATGCGCGCGGATGCTGCGCTCGGACGCGCACCGGCTCGGCTACACGCGCGGGTTCACGATCTACGACGAGCAGGACTCCGTGCGCCTCGTCAAGCGCTGCATCGAGGAGCTGGACGTCGATCCCAAGCGCTTCACGCCGCGGGCGATCAAGCGCCAGATCTCAGACGCCAAGAACCAGCTGCTCGACGCGGCCGCGTACCGCGAGAAGGTCGGCTCCTTCTTCGAGCAGACCGCCGCCGACGTCTTCGAGCTCTACGAGCAGCGGGCGCACGCGATGAACGCCATGGACTTCGACGACCTGCTCGTCCGCACGGTCAACCTGCTCGAGCTCTTCCCGGAGGTTCGCGACCGCTACCAGCACAACTTCCAGCACGTGCTCGTGGACGAGTACCAGGACACGAACCGCGCCCAGTACCGCTGGCTGCAGATCCTGGCCGAGGAGCACCGCAACCTGGCGGTGGTCGGCGACGATGCCCAGTCGATCTACGCCTTCCGTGGCGCGGACATCCGCAACATCCTCGACTTCGAGGACGACTTCCCCGACGCCGAAGTCATCAAGCTCGAGCAGAACTACCGCTCGACGCAGACGATCCTCTCCGCGGCGAATGCGCTGATCGAGAACAACCGCTCGCAGAAGCGCAAGGAGCTCTGGACGGACGCGGGCCAGGGCGATCTCGTCACCGTCCGCGAGCTCGAGGACGAGCACGCGGAGGCGCGCTACGTCGCCGGCGAGATCGAGCGGCTCGTGGACGCCGGCGGCTCGCGCGACGAGGTCGCGGTCTTCTACCGCGCGAACGCGCAGAGCCGCGTGCTGGAGGACACGCTCGTCCGGTACGGCGTCGGCTACCAGGTCATCGGCGGCACCCGCTTCTACGAGCGGGCCGAGATCAAGGACGCGCTCGGCTACCTGACCTTCCTCGTCAACCCGCACGACCTCGTCGCGTTCCAGCGCATCGTCAACTCGCCGCGGCGCGGCATCGGCGACACCACGCAGGCGCGCATCGCGGGGCATGCGAACACGATCGGCGAGCCGATCTGGGACGTCGCCTCGCGCCCCGAGGACATCCCGGGCCTGGGCGCGGCGGCGATCAAGGCGGTCGGACCGCTTCATGTCCGTGATGGAGCGGCTGCGCGAGCGCGCCGACGGCAGCGCGCCGGTGGGCGACCTGCTCGAGGAGGCGCTCACCGAGGCCGGCTACACCGACGCGCTCAAGGCCGAGCGGACGATCGAGGCGGAGGGCCGGCTCGAGAACCTCGAGGAGCTCGTGAGCGTCGCGCGCGAGTACGACGCGCAGGCGGAGGAGCCGTCGGTCGAGGAGTTCCTGCAGCAGGTGGCGCTCTTCTCCGAGCAGGACAACCTCACCGACGAGCAGGGCATCGTCACGCTGATGACCCTGCACAACGCGAAGGGGCTCGAGTACCCGCTCGTCTTCATGATCGGCATGGAGGACGGCGTCTTCCCGCACATGCGCTCGATCGAGGCCGGCGACATCGAGGAGGAGCGCCGCCTCTGCTACGTGGGCGTCACGCGTGCGATGCGCAAGCTCTACCTCACGCACGCGCGCACGCGCGCGATGTACGGAGGACGCGAGTGGAACGTGCCGAGCCGCTTCCTGGGGGAGATCCCGCCAGAGCTGACGGACCAGGAGGACGCCGACGGTGCGCCGTCGATCACGTCCTGGAGCGAGGGTGGCGCAGGCAAGGGCGCACCGGCGCCGCGCAACGAGGGCGCGTCCTTCAACGTCGGCGACGACGTGGTGCACGCGGTGCACGGCGATGGCGTCGTCATCGGCGCCGAGGCCGACGTCGTGGTCGTCCGCTTCCGCGGCGACGGCTCCGAGCGCAAGCTGATGGTCGACTACGCGCCGCTCGAAAAAGGCATGAGCGCACGGGTCATCGAGGGCAAGCCCGTCTCCGAGCGGGTCCGCGAAGGGGTTCGCCAGGAGGTGGAGGAGTGGGTCGCCGCCGGCAACGAGGCACCGGGACTCGCCACGATCCTCGTCGGCGACGACCCCGCGTCCGAGGTCTACGTGCGCAACAAGCGGAAGGCCTGTGAGGCGGCGGGGATGCGCTCGATCCATCACGAGCTGGCGGCGGACACGAGCCAGGACGAGGTCGCCGCGCTCATCAGGCAGCTGAACGACGACGCCGAGGTCACCGGCATCCTGCTCCAGCTGCCCGTGCCGCCTCAGATCGACGGCGACGAGATGACGGCGCTGATCGACCCGCTGAAGGACGTGGACGGACTCACCCCGATCAACGCCGGCCTCCTGTCGCAGGGGCGCGAGGCGCTCGTCGCCTGCACGCCATCGGGTGTGATGGAGCTGCTGAAGGAGGCGGGCGTCGAGCTGAAGGGCGCAGAGGCGGTGGTCGTCGGCCGCTCGAAGCTCGTCGGGAAGCCCGTCGTCCAGCTGCTGCTCGCCGAGGACGCGACCGTGACCACGGCGCACTCGCGCACACGCGACCTGGCCGAGGTCTGCCGCCGCGCCGACGTGCTGATCGCCGCCGTCGGCGTGCCGCGGCTCGTAAACGGCGACATGGTCAAGCCGGGCGCCGTCGTCATCGACGTCGGGATCAATCGCGTAGAGGAGGGTCTCGTCGGCGACGTGGACTTCGAGGGCGTGAAGGAGAAGGCGGGGGCGATCACGCCCGTGCCGGGTGGAGTCGGGCCTATGACGATCGCGATGCTGCTCGCGAACACGATGAAGGCGGCACGGCTTCAGGCCTAGCGGCGAGGCGATACGCCTGCGCGCGTATGGACCTCGCGCGACTCCGCTTCGGCGACTGGGTGATGGGGATCGGCGGGCTCGCCGTCCTCGCTGTGATGTTCCTCGACTGGTACGGGCCTCCCGACGAGCTGCTCTACGCACCCGAGGAGCTGCATTGGAACGCCTGGGAGGCGTTCGCCGTGAACGACGTGATCCTCGCCCTGGCCGCTCTGATGGCGATCGTCGCCGCGGTCATGACCGCGGTGCATCCCACGGCCGCCGTGCCGCTCGCGCATTGCCTCGCTGGCCAGCCTCGTGTCGATTCTCGCGCTCGTCCTGGTGATGATCCGCGTGATCTGGCCGCCCGACGTCTTCCCCGACGACGTGCCGCTGGACACCGCGCGCGAGACGGGCGCCTGGCTGGGTCTGGTCGCGACGACGGTGCTCGCGGGCGGATGCCTGGCGAGCATTCGCGACGAGCGGCTGCCGGAGCCCGAGCACCCGGTCGAGCCGCGCCTGGTCGAGCCGTGAGGCGCGGGCACGCCATCGCCCTGGCCGGCGCCCTGCTGCTGCTCCTGGTGATGGCGATGGACTGGTACAGCACCGCGACCGGCGACGAGGCGCGGCGAATCGAGCGATCAACCGACAGACCCGTCAGGCGCCGAAGCAGGGGAGATCGACAGACGGCTCAACGAGGACGCGCGCGAGATTGCCGAGGACGAGGAGAAGAACGCCTGGCAGGCCGACGCGCTGATCGACCGGATCATCCTGATCCTCATGCTCCTGGCGATCCTCTTCGCGGTGCTCACCGCGCTCACCCGCGCCTCGGGCGCCAAGGCGACGAAGGGGCTGGGGCCCGCCGGTGCGGCGGCGCTCTTCGCGGCCGCCGCGGCGGCGCTGGTCGCCTACCGGATCATCCAGGAGCCCGGGCTCGACTCGGCGACGAACGTCAAGGCGGGCGCGCCGCTCGCGCTACTCGGGCTCGCGATGATCGCCCTGGGGTCGTCGTCCGCGCTCCGAGCCGATGAAAAGGAGGCCGCCGATGCCGGAGCTGACTGAGGG
The DNA here is from genome assembly GCA_963839405.1 of uncultured Thermoleophilaceae bacterium. Classification (GTDB taxonomy): domain Bacteria; phylum Actinomycetota; class Thermoleophilia; order Solirubrobacterales; family Thermoleophilaceae; genus DASPHG01. The sequence continues at coordinate 22,691 of CAWIUV010000001.1, read as the reverse complement.
GATCGAGCGAACCGACACGTTCACGGTCGAGGACCGGCTGCTGACGGACGTGGGCGGCACGATCGGCGTGTCCGTCCTCTCGACGCCCGGGATGATCGCGATGATGGAGCGCAACTCGGCGATCCTCTCCTTCGAGAACCTACCCGACGGCAAGGCGACCGTCGGCTTCGAGGTGTGCGTCAAGCACGTCGCCGCGGCCGCGGAGGGCAGCGAGTGCACGGTGCACTCGGAGCTCCGCGAGATCGTCGACGGGCGAAAGCTCCGCTTCGAGGTCGAGGTCACAGAGGGCGACCGCACGATCGGCGTGGGCACGCACGAGCGCCGCGTGATCGACGCCGGCGGCCCGCCGACCGGCTCGTAGAATCGCCCCTCGATGATCGATCGCGACCAGGTACTGCACGTCGCCCGCCTCGCGCGGCTCCGGCTGTCCGAGGACGGAGATCGAGCGGATGTCCGGCGAGCTCTCCGGGATCCTCGACCACATCGACAAGATCAACGAGCTCGATCTCGACGACGTCGAGCCGACCTCGCACGTGGTCGAGGTCGAGAACGTCCTGCGCGCCGACGAGCCGCGGGAGAGCTGGCCCCGCGAACGGATGCTGGACCTCGCGCCCGACCCGGCGGATGGCGGCTTCCGGGTGCCCAGCCCCGGCCAGTGACCGAGCTCGCTCAGCTGACGGCGGCGCAGGCCGCGGAGCGGATCAACGCCGGCGAGGTGTCCGCCGCGGAGATCTGGGACCTCTATCGCGGCCGCGCCCAGGCCGACGACCTGAACGCGTACATGTGGGTGGCGGACGAGCCCGACGCGGGCGACGGCCCGCTCGGCGGCGTGCCGCTGGCGGTCAAGGACCTCTTCTGCGTCGAGGGCGTCCCGACCTACGCGGCCTCCCGGGTCCTCGAGGGCTACCGGCCGCCGTACACGGCCACGAGCGTGCGGAAGCTGCGCGACGCGGGCGCGCCCGTGCTCGGCAAGACCAACATGGACGAGTTCGCGATGGGCTCGTCGAACGAGAACTCCGGCTTCGGCCCGGTCCAGAACCCGTGGGCGCGGGACCGCGTGCCCGGCGGCTCCTCGGGCGGCTCGGCCGCCGCGGTCGCCTCCGGCAGCGCGCCGTGGGCGATCGGCACCGACACGGGCGGCTCGATCCGCCAGCCGGCGGCGCTGTGCGGCATCGTCGGGCTCAAGCCGACCTACGGGGCCGTGTCGCGCTACGGCATGATCGCGTTCGCGTCGTCGCTCGACCAGTGCGGGCCGCTGACGCGCGATGTCACCGACGCGGCGCTGCTCTTCAGGCACATGGTCGGGAAGGACCCGTGCGACTCGACATCGCTCGAGTTCCCCGAGGAGGTCACGCTGCCGAGCGCGGAGAGCCTCGACGGGATCCGCTTCGGCGTGCCGCCCGAGCTGACCGGAGAGGGGATCGAGGACGGCGTCAAGGCCGTGTTCGACGAGACGCTGAAGAAGATCGAGGACCTCGGCGGCAAGCTCGAGGAGGTCGCGCTGCCGCACTCGCCCCACGGCGATCGCCGCCTACTACGTGATCGCCCCGGCCGAGGCCTCGGCCAACCTGTCCCGCTACGACGGCGTTCGCTACGGCGACCCGCGCGACGGACGAGAACCTGCTCTCGATGTACGAGGAGACGCGCGCGGCCGGCTTCGGCGACGAGGTGAAGCGCCGGATCATGCTCGGCACCTACGCGCTCTCGTCCGGCTACTACGAGGCGTACTACGGGCGCGCCCAGCGCGTGCGCACGAAGATCGCCGACGACTTCCGCGAGGCGTTCGCGAAGGTGGACCTGATCGTCACGCCGACCTCGCCGACGGTGGCGTTCAAGCTGGGCGAGCGGACCGACGACCCGTGGGCGATGTACCTGGCCGACGCCTGCACGGTGCCGATGCCGCTCGCGGGCATCCCGGCGATCTCGATCCCGGGCGGCCTGTCGGACGGGCTCCCGGTCGGCATCCAGCTGGCCGGCCCGGCGTTCAGCGAGAACCGCATCTTCGAGGCGGCGTACGCGCTCGAGCAGGCGATCGGATTCGAGGAGGGCCCATGGCGTACGAGCCAGTAATCGGCCTCGAGATCCACGTCCAGCTGAAGACGAAGACGAAGATGTTCTGCAGCTGCGCGCTCTCGTTCGGCGAGGAGCCGAACACGCGCACGTGCCCGATCTGCCTCGGACACCCCGGCGTCCTGCCGGTCATCAACGCCGAGGCGGTCCATTACGCGCTGATGATCGGGATGGCGCTCGACTGCGAGATCGCGGATCGCTCGATCTTCCACCGCAAGCAGTACTTCTATCCCGACAACCCGAAGGCGTACCAGATCTCCCAGTACGACATCCCGATTTGCGGGGCCGGCCACCTGGGCGACGTCCGCATCCACCGCGCTCATCTCGAGGAGGACGCGGCGAAGCTCGTGCACGCGGGCTCGTCGGGGCGGATCCATGGCGCCGAGCACTCGGTCGTGGACTTCAACCGCTGCGGCACGCCGCTCGTCGAGATCGTCACGGAGCCCGACCTGCGCGATCCGAAGGAGGCGGGGGAGTGGCTGCGCCTGCTGCGCGCAACTTTGAAGCGCCTCGGCGTTTCCGACGTGAACATGGAGGAGGGCTCGCTGCGCGCCGACGCGAACGTGTCGATTCGCCCCGAGGGCTCCGAGACGCTGGGAACGAAGACGGAGCTCAAGAACATGAACTCGTTCCGCTTCCTCGAGCGGGGGATCGAGGCCGAGCTCAAGCGCCAGGAGGCGATCCTTGACGCCGGCGGCCAGGTCGAGCAGGAGACGCTCCACTTCGATCCCCAGAGCGGCTCGCTGAGCAGCCTGCGCTCCAAGGAGGAGGCGCACGACTACCGCTACTTCCCCGAGCCGGACCTCGTCGCGGTCGCGCCGACGAAGGAGATGCTCGAGCGCGCCCGCGCTGCGCTGCCGGAGCTGCCCGCCGCGCGCGCCGAGCGGTTCGAGTCCGACCTCGGGCTGACCCCGGACACGGCCAAGCTGCTGGCCTTCCGGTCGGAGCTGGGTGACCTCTACGAGGAGGCGCTCTCCGCCGACGGAGTCGACCCGAAGACGCTCGCGAACTGGGTGACGCAGGAGAGTGTGGCCGCCGACGTCGAGCCGGCGGCGCTCGCGAAGCTCGTCACGATGGTCAGCGACAAGACCGTGTCGGCTGCGGCCGCGCGCCAGGTTCTCGGCGTCCTCGCCTCGGAGGGGGGCGATCCGGCCGAGATCGTGGAGCGCGAGGGCCTAGGCGCCCAGGGAGCGGACGAGCTGGGCGACATCGTCGACAAGGCGATCGCCGAGAACGCCGACGCGGTTGAAAAGATCAAGGCCGGGAAAGGTCAGGCCATCGGTGCCATAGTGGGGGCCGTGATGCGCGAGACGAAGGGGCGGGCAGATGGCGGAGAGGTGCAGAAGCTGATTCAGGAGAAGCTCGAGCTCTAGTGCGGCTCGTCCTGCTGGCACTGGTGGGGATCGCGGTGGCCGCTGCGCCAAGCTCGGCGCTGGCCCTGACCAAGGCTGAGCGGAAGGCGGTGACCATCAAGAAGGTCGACGGCGCCTCGACGGCCTCGGCCGCGTATGTCGAGATCGCCTTCAGGGGGCCCATCGAGGAGCTGCTGGGCACGCGAGGCCTCCGCGCCGCGCGCTTGAAGGTCAAGTTCGTCCCGAGGAGACGGCAAGGCCACGACCATCACGGAAAGCGGGCCGACGGACGAGCCGGAGAAGCTCCGGCGCGGCACGAAGGGCTTCTCCAAGGTCCAGCGGGCCGGGCGCAGGATGGCGGTCGTGGTGCGCGGGCTGCCGGCGGTAGCGGGAAAGGTCGTGGTCACCACCTTGGGCCGGCGAAAGCTCGACAGGACAGCGCGCGAAGCTGCGCCAGCTCGAGACGGAAGAGCAAGTGGAGCTCGAGCTCGACCGCACCGATGCGACGAGCGGGCGGCTGGCGGTGGCGCTGTCCGACGCCAACTACAAGGCCTACGCGACGATGGAGCGCATCGCTCAGGCCAAGGCCGACGGCGAGCGCAAGAAGCGGCGGAAGCAGCAGGCCAAGCTGGCGCACGCTGAACGAGCAGCGTGCGGCCCTCTCCGATCGGGTCGAGACGTTCGAGTTGTGGACGAAGATCGTCGAGAAGGCGCTGCGCGCCGTCGCCAAGCGCGAGTGCAACGACGGCATGGACAACGACGATCCGGAGGACACGCTCGGCGACTTCGGCTTCGACAAGGACCCGGGCTGCGTGATGCCGCTGGACAACGACGAGGCCGATGTTCCGCTGAACATCACGTGCCCAGACCCCGGCGAGAGCCGAGACCGTGTCCGCGGCGCTGACGTTCGTCCAGCCGAACGATGCTCGAGCGGTTCATCCTGTCGCTGCCGCCGCATCGCGTCTGACGAGCCGCGCCTGCAGATCGTCGACGCTCCCGTCACGGCGGCGAGCGGCGGGCCCGTACCCGATGGAGACGGGCGTGACCCAGCTCTGCAACTACGACTTCGACCTTGTCTACGGCTACATCGTCTACACGGACGGGCTTGCCGGCGGGGACGTACGGACTCCGCGTGGCGGTGACCGTGCGAGAACAACGGCGGCTTCCCCGGCGGGAAGCAGCTGCCGTTCCTGCTGTGCGGCTGGGACGACCCGCTAGACCGGCGTAACATCGGCGGCATGAGCAAACTCATCCGCATGGACCACACCGGGCATTCGACGCTCGCCGAGTGGACGGAGGACAACCCGGAGGCCTGCCAGGCCGCGATCCGGGAGTTCCGCCGCGAGCTGGACGAGGGCTGCATCGGGATGGTCAGCGACGGGCCGGGCAAGGCCACGCAGGTCCGCGAGCTTCCGCTCGACGCCGACCTCGTGATCCTTCGGCGTCCGATCGCCGGGGGCTAATGGCCGAAGCCGCCCTTCCCGAGCTCGCCGCGGTCCCGTGGCGAGCACGTGTCGACGCGCGCTGGCTGCGCCGGTGGGGGAGGCTATGGACGCTTCAGACGCTCGCCTTCGTCATCCCGTTCACGCTCGCCGGCATCGCGCTGATCGCGCTCGAGCCGCTGGCCCTGCCGGTCGCGCTCGCGAGCTTCGCCCACGGCTGGGTGATCCCTGAGCTGCACGCGTTCCGCGGGTCGAACGTCATTCGGCCGCCGCGGGGGCCGCGCAACGAGCGAGCGGAGCCGGTCGCCCAGGGCCTGCTCGGCGACCTGCTCGGCCACGACGCCCGCGACCTGCAGCGCGACACGGGCCTCGCGATGGAGCGCGGGGAGCTCGGCGTCTGGCTGCTGGGCGAGGCCGGCGCCGTCCTGGTTGCGAACGGGGGAAAGCGGGTTCACTGCTTCTGCGTGGGCACCACCGACCGCGGGCTGCCGCCGTCCGACCGGATCGCGCATCTGCTCCTCGCGCTGCGAACGGACGAGGAGGGGTTCGCGACCGTCGCCAACCACGCCTTCTCGGGTGCGCCGTGGCGGCTTCGGCGCCGCATCCGCAAGGAGCAGCGGCCGGCGCTGGACGCCGCGGTCAAGGCGGCGCGCTGATTTGGCCTGGAATGTCGTCATCGCCGGCGGCGGGTTCGGCGGGCTCTACGCGGCGCGCCGGCTCGAGCGCGTGCTGCCCCGCCACAGCGCGCGGATCACGGTCCTCAGCGACACGAACTTCCTTCTCTACACGCCGCTCCTCCCGGGAGCCGCGGCGGGCACGCTCGAGCCGCGCCACGTCGTGGTCCCGCTGCGGGAGGAGCTCGACTGGGCCGACGTGCAGCTCGGCCGCATGCTCGGCCTCGACGCCGGGCTGAACGAGCTGCACTGGTGCACGCTCGACGGGCGCGACGCGCACGATGCGCTACGACCAGCTCGTGCTCGGCCTCGGCTCCGTCTCGCGCACGCTGCCGATCCCGGGGCTCGCGGAGCACGCCGTCGGCTTCAAGACGCTGGCCGACGCGATCGCGCTGCGCAACCGGGCGCTGCTCCACCTGGAGATCGCCGAGTCGCTCGAGGACTCGGAAAGGCGGCGCGAGTACCTGACCTTCGTGTTCGTCGGCGCCGGATACGCGGGCGTCGAGGGAGTCGCCGAGCTGCAGGACATGGTCGCCGACGTGATCGACCGCTACCCGCGCTGCCGGCTCGACGGCACGCGCTGGATCCTGGTCGAGCGGCTCGACCGGATCATGCCGGAGATCGGGCCGCGGCTCGCGGACTTCGCGACCGAGGAGCTGCGCGGCCGCGGGATCGAGGTCCGCACCGGGACGAGCCTCGAGGCGGTCGAGAAGGACGCCGCGACGCTCTCGACCGGCGAGCGGATCCCGACGCGAACCGTGTGCTGGACGGCCGGAGTCGCGCCGCCGCCGCTCGTCCGCGAGCTGGGCCTGCCGCTGACCGACGGAGGCAGGATCGCGGTTGAGCCGACGCTGAGGGTCGCGGGGCACGAGAACATCTGGGCGATCGGCGACTCGGCCGCGGTCCCGGACCCGTCGGCCGGCGGCGAGCGGCCGACGCCGCCCACGGCGCAGCACGCGCTGCGACAGGGACGGCTGGTGGCGGACAACGTCGCCGCGGCGCTCGGGCATGGCCAGCCGCGCCCCTTCCGCTACAAGACGCGCGGCGTGTTCGTGGACATGGGCCGGCACAAGGCCGTGGTCTCGACGCCGGTGGTTCGGTTCCGCGGCTTCCCCGCGTGGTTCATGGCGCGGACCTACCACATGCTGATGATGCCGGGGCTCGCGCGAAAGCTCCGGCTCGTGGTGGACTGGACAGTCGGGCTCTTCTTCGGCCGCGCCTCCGCCGAGCTCGGCCAGCTCGGGCACCCGCAGGCGCTCGACGTGCCGCTCGAGGAGGCCAGAGAAGCCCTGACCACGGCGCAGCTCACATTCCGGGAGGGCACCCCGCGAGACCTTCCCGCGACGTTCGCGCTGGCCGAGCGGGCCCTGCACGACGTGGCCAAGCGGCAGGGCGTGATGCCGCACGGCGTCGAGTTGACCCAGGCCGCGATCCGGTCGCACTGGCTCGCCCAGCGGAACATGGTCGAGTTCCTCGCGGCGCATCCCGAGAGCCGGTACTGGATCGCCGAGAGCGACGGCGAGCCCGTCGGCTTCGCGCGCGTCGTGCGGTTCGGGGGGATGGAGGAGCTGACCGAGCTCATGGTCGATCCGGAGCACCAGCGCGAGGGCGTCGGGCGCGCGCTGCTCGACCGCGTGTGGCCGGGCGACCCGACGCCGGACATGGGGCGGCTCGTCGTCGCCACCGGCGCCTCCGCAGACCTCACGCTCTACCCCGACTTCGGCGTGATGCCCGTGACCGGCCACTGGCATCTGCGCGTTCCCACGGACCGCTTTCTCGAGCGCCGCGCGCAGCAGCGGGACGTGCGCGAGCCGGACACGCACATGCTCGCCCCGGAGCGCGCGAGCGCCGAGTGGAAGCGGCTCGAGCCGCTCGCGATCGCGCAGGAGCGGCCGGCGCTGCACGAGTTCTTCGCGCGCGACCGGACATGTCTCGCCACGGTCTCGCCGGACGGGCAGGCGACCGGGCTCTGCTGGGTGTCCTCGCGGGCCGAGATCGGGCCGGCCGTCGGCGCCACGCCCGAGGACCTCGTCCCCGTCGTGCTCGCCGCGCTCGACCGGGTCGCGAAGACCCAGGAGCCCGAGGAGCTCAGCCTCTTCTGCACGACGATCGCCTGGTGGCTGCTGCGGCGGCTGCGCGGGCTCGGCTTCTACGTCTACTGGCCGAGCTGGATCATGTGCTCGGTACCGCTGCCTGGGCTCGACAGGTATGTACCTACGCGCCCGCCCCATCTACTCTGAGGACATGGCCGAAACGCTGAAGGACCTCGCTGGCAAGGGCCTGGCCCTGCTCGTACTCCTCTTCGCGGCGTACCTGCTCTTCAAGGTGGCGCTCGGTGTCGTCTCCTTCGCTCGTCTGGATCGCGATCGGGATCGTCGCGCTCGTCGCCGTGATCTGGGCCGTTGGCCGGCTCCTCTAGGTGGAGTACTTCGTCTTCTTTTTCTTCTGCGGCCTCTCGGCCGGGACGATCGGGAGGATCAAGGGCAGCTCGTTCTTCATCTGGTTCCTCATCGGGTTCTGCCTGCCGCTCCTCGGGACGATCGTCGCGCTCCTGTGGCGATGGGAGAGGGACGAGCCGATGCGCCGCTGCGAGGAATGCGGCGCGACGTTGCCCGTCTACGACCAGGTCTGCATGAACTGCGGCAAGGACCTCGAGTTCCCAAATGAGGTCTTTACACTCAACCGCTGATGCGCGCCGTCGACGCAATCATGGAATGCCTGAAGGCCGAAGGTGTCGAGCATGTGTTCGGCATCCCCGGCGGCGCCAACCTGCCGACCTACGACGCCCTCTACGACGCGGGCGTCCGCCACATCCAGTGCCGGCACGAGCAGGGCGCCGGTCACGCGGCGGAGGGCTACGCGAAGGCCTCCGGCCGCGTCGGGGTTGCGCTCGCGACCTCGGGCCCGGGCGCCACGAACCTGATCACGCCGATCACGGACGCGATGATGGATTCGGTCCCGACCGTCTTCATCACCGGCCAGGTGCGCACGGACCTGCTGGGCACGGACGGCTTCCAGGAGGCCGACATCCACGGCATGACGATGCCGGTCGTCAAGCACTCGCTGCTGATCCAGGACCCGCGCGACATCCCGGGCGCGATCCACGAGGCGTTCCACGTCGCCCGCACCGGGCGGCCGGGCCCCGTGCTGGTGGACATCCCGCAGGACCTCTCGCGCGCCGACATCCAGTACGAGCCGGCCGGGGACGTGCGGCTGCCCGGCTACCAGCCGACCACGCAGGGCAACGTGAAGCAGATCCGGCTGGCGGCGAAGGCGCTGGCGAACGCGCGCCGGCCCGTGATGTACGCGGGCGGCGGCGTGGTCAACGGCGACGCGGCCAAGGAGCTGACGGAGCTCTGCCTGGCCGACCGGTTCCCGGTCACGTGCACGCTGATGGGCCTCGGAGGCATTCCCGGCGCCGCACGACCAGTGGATCGGCATGCTCGGCATGCACGGCACCCGCGCGGCCAACTACGCGATGGACGAGGCCGACCTGATCGTCGCGATCGGCGCGCGCTTCGACGACCGCATCACCGGCAAGCTGTCCGAGTTCGCGCCGCGCGCGAAGTTCATCCACATCGACATCGACCCCGCCGAGATCTCGAAGAACGTCCCGGCGCACATCCCGATCGTCGGCGACGCCAAGCAGATCCTGCCCAAGCTGACCGCCGAGTACCGCGCGCTCGAGACCGACGGCTCGCGGCTCGACGGCTGGTGGGACCGCATCCGCGGCTGGCAGGAGAAGCATCCGCTCCGCTACGACGACACGGACGACTCGGAGATCAAGCCGCAGCGCATGATCGAGGCGATGTGGGCAGGCGACGGACGGCAACGCGATCGTCACCTCGGACGTCGGCCAGCACCAGATGTGGGCGGCGCAGTACTACCACTTCCCCCAGCCGCGCCGGTGGATCAACTCCGGCGGCCTCGGCACGATGGGCTTCGGCCTTCCGTCGGCGCTCGGAGCCAAGGTCGCGTGCCCGGACGACACGGTCGTGTGCCTCGCGGGCGACGGGTCGCTGATCATGACCTGCCAGGAGCTCGCCACCTGCGTCACCGAGAACATCCCGGTGAAGGTGTTCCTGATGAACAACGGCTACCTCGGCATGGTCCGCCAGTGGCAGGAGCTCTTCTGGGACAAGCGCTACTCGTCGGTCGACATGGGCGCGAGCCCCGACTGGGTGAAGCTGGCCGAGGCGTTCGGCGCCACCGGCATGCGGATCACCGACAAGGCCGAGCTCGAGGACGGCATGAAGACCGCGGTCGAGACCGACGGCGTCGTGCTCGTGGACGTCCACGTCACGAAGGAGGAGAACTGCTACCCGATGATCCCCGCCGGCCAGGCCGCGCGGGACATGGTGGGGTGAGCCGTGGGTGAGCCCGGGACCAAGGAGGTCCTGAACCTCGCCGATCTCGAGGCGGCGGGCGGCATCCACACCGGCCGCAAGCACATCCTCTCGATCCTCGTGGAGAACAAGCCGGGCGTGCTCACGCGCATCGCCGGGCTGTTCGCCCGCCGCGGCTTCAACATCGACACGCTCGCGGTCGGGCCGACCGACGACCCGACGCTGTCGCGCGTGACGCTCACCGTCGACGGCGCGCTGCATCCGATCGACCAGGTCACGAAGCAGCTGCACAAGCTCGTCAACGTGATCAAGATCCGCGACCTCGAGCCGGACGAGTGCGTCGCGCGCGAGCTGGCGCTGTTCAAGGTGTCGGCCGACGCCGAGTCGCGCGGCCAGGTCATGCAGTTCACCGACATCTTCCGCGGGAAGGTGATCGACGTCTCGAAGAAGTCGATGACGATCGAGATCACCGGCACGGACGAAAAGATCGAGGCGTTCGAGCGGATGATTCGCCCGTTCGGCCTGATCGAGATGGTGCGCACGGGCGAGATCGCCATCTCGCGCGGGCGCTCCGCGACCTAGGCGCGCGGTGCAGCTCACGGTCGCTCGTGACGCGCCGGCGTTGCTCGAGCGGCGCGCGGCCGAGGGCCGGATCGCCAGTGTCACGGTCGAGATCGACCCGGCGACGGATGTCGCTGCGGCCGTACTCGCCGCGCGGCGGCCGTCGGACCGCTGGTTCTGCTTCGAGCAGCCCGATCGCGACGGCTATGCGGTGTGCGGGCTGGGCGCCGCTGCGGTCGTCGAGGCGTCGGGACCGGACCGGTTCGCCGAAGCCGCCGACGCTTGCCGCAGTCTCGGCCGCGACGCCGAGTACGACCGGGTGGACCTGCCGGGAGCCGGCCCCGTGTTCGTCGGCGGCTTCTCCTTCGCGCCAGGCGGAGGCCGCACGCCCGAGTGGGAGTCGTTCGCGCCGGCCCAGATGGTGCTTCCGGAGATCTCCCTCGCGCGCTTCGGCGGCCGCGCCGCGCTCACGCTCACATCGGTGGGCGATCCCGCTTCCGCGCTCGCCCGGTTCGAGGAGATGCGCCCGGCGACGATGCCGCTGATCGATCCGGACCCGGCGGTCGCCCCGCGCGTCGTCAGCGAGGCCCCGCCCGAGCACTTCGAGGAGGCCGTGCGGCGGGCCGTCGAGCGCATCGGCGACGGCGAGCTCGAGAAGATCGTGCTCGCGCGGATCGTGCGGGTCCACGCCGCACACTCGCACGACCCGGGCGCGCTCTTCGGAGCGCTCCGCGAGGTGTTCCCGTCGTGCTACTCGTACTGCGTCGGCACCCCCGAGGCCGCATTCGTCGGCGCGAGCCCCGAGCTGCTGGTTCGTCGCGACGGCGCCCGCGCACAGACCGTCGCCCTGGCGGGCACCACCCGCCGGAGCGCCGACCCCGCGGTGGACGACCATCTCGGCGAGCAGCTGCTCACGAGCGCGAAGAACCGCGCCGAGCAGGCGATCGTCGCGCGCAGAATCGAGCGGACGCTCGAGCCGGTGAGCGTGTGGGTCACGGTCGCCGACCGGCCCGTGCTCGTCAAGGTCGCACAACGTGCAGCACCTGGGCACGCCGATCCGGGCCCAGCTCGCCGAGCCGCTGCCCGTGCTCGAGCTGGCCGGCCGGCTGCATCCGACGCCGGCGGTCGGCGGCGAGCCGGCCGACGACGCCGCGCGGCTGATCCCGGCGCTCGAGGGCATCGACCGCGGCTGGTACGCGGGCGCGGTGGGGTGGACGGACCTGGAGGAGGACGGCGAGCTCTGCGTCGCGATCCGCTGCGCGCTGCTTCGCGACGAAGTCGCGCACCTGTTCGCCGGAAACGGAATCGTGGCCGACTCGGACCCAGCCGACGAGCTCGCCGAGACCGAGGCGAAGCTACAGGCGCTGCTGCCGCTGCTCGCCTGATGTCGGACGAGCTCGTCCAGAACATCTACCGCGCGTACGACGCGTTCGCGCGGCGTGACTTCGACGCGCTTGCCGCGCTCTGCGAACCTGATTGCACGTTCACGTCGCTGGTCATGGAGTCCGAGGGAACTGAGTACCACGGATACGACGGACTGCGTGAGTACTTCGACTCTCTCACCGACGTGCTGCCCGACTGGCGCCCCGAGGTGGAGATGGTCGAGGACCATGACGACCGGATGCTCGTGCGGGCCCGCATCTATGCGACCCCGTCACGGCGGCTCGGTGCCGATCGAGCAGGTCATGTGGCAGGTCATCGAGTTCCGGAACGCGCGTGCGCTGCGCTGGGACTTCTTCCGCACCGAGGAAGAGGCGCGCGCGGCGCTCGGGGCCTAGCTCGGCAGCTCGGGCGGCGGCACGGTCGGCTCCTGGAGCCTGAGCTGGCGCCACGACACGTCGTGCCAGGCGTCGAACTTGAAGCCGACCTCCTTCTGGAGCGCGACCTGCTCGAAGCCCAGGGACTCGAGGAGGCGTTCGCTCGCCGGGTTCGGCAGCGCGGTGCCGCCGAACGCGTTCACGAAGCCCATGTCGCGCAGGCGGTCCACGAGCTCTGTGACGAGGCGCTTCCCGACTCCGCGCCCGCGCGCATCCTCCGCCAGGTAAACCGACACCTCGACTGACCAGCGGTATGCGGCACGCGGGTGGAAGGGCGCCGCGTACGCGTAGCCGGCCAGTCACCCTCGTCCTCCTCGGCGACGAGCCAGAGATGGCTCGCAGCGATCCGCCTTGCCATCTCCTCAGGCGAAGGCGGCTCCTCCTCGAAGGAGATGACCGTGTCCGTGACGAGGGGCGCGTAGATCGCGGCCACGGCGGCAGCGTCGCCGCCGCTCGCCTCGCGAATCGTCACTGCGAGAGCCCCTCGAGCACGCCGTCGCAGAGCTCACGCCGGAGCCGGACGTTGTCGGCGCGGTCGGTGCGGATCTCCACGAACCCGGGCTCGGCCGCGGCTTCGCGCACCTCGTCGGGCGTCGTCGCGGTGCGGTGTTCGAGCCCGGCCAGCGCCGCGACCTGTGCGAAGTCGATGCCGCTGGGACGTGATCACGTGCTCCTCGAATGTGTCGCCTGCGCCGTGCTGTGCGAGCGGGAGGAAGTCGAAGATGTTGCCGCCGCCGTTGTTCGCGCAGACGATCGTCAGCTCGGCGCCGGCGCGCGAGGCGGCGAGCAGGCCGCCGATGTCGTGCAGCACGGCCAGCTCGCCGGTCAGCAGCCACCCGCGGCCCCCGGCGGCCAGCGCCGCGCCCGCGGCCGACGACACGACGCCGTCGATCCCGTTGGCGCCGCGATTCGCGAGGAAGCGGATCGGGTTCGAGACCGAGGGGAAGAAGCTCTCGACGTCGCGGATCGGCATCGACGAGCTGACCCACACCGTCGCCGCGTCGGGGAGCGAGGTGGCGAGCGCGGCCCAGACCTTCGGCTCGAGCGGGTCGTCGGCATCGGCCAGCGCGGGCGGGACGAGCTCGTCGGCCGCGCGCCAGGCCTCGAGCCACCCGCGGGTTCTTCGGGACCTTGATGGTCTCCGCGAGCTCGGCGCAGGTGAGCGCCGGGTCGGCGGCGGCGATCCACTGCGCCGTGCGCGTCGGCTCGTGCCAGGTCAGATGCGGATCGAGCACGAGCTGCTCGGTGCGCGCGAGCCATGCGCGCAGCGGCTTCGACGTCGGCGTGTCGCCGATGCGGATGGCGAGCCGGGGGAGATGAGCGTCGGCCCATCCCTCGTCGCGCAGCAGCACGTCGTAGTGCGCGATGACCTGGCTGCGGTCATGAGCGCCGCAGCGCAGTCCCGAGGTGGGCTCGGCGAGGATCGGCCAGCCGGTCGCGGCGGCGAGCGCGGTGATCGGCTCGACGGCGGCGAGCGGGGTGCCGGGACCGCACACGAGCACGGCATTCGGATGCGCGATGTCGGTGGCCAGCCCGGCGGCCGCCGACGCGGGCGGCTCCCACACCTCGACCCAGGGCTTGCCGTCGGACCTGCCGGCCCAGTCGTCGGCGTTCAACTCCTCGGGCGCAGGCGCGAGCGGCTCGCGCAGCGGGAGGTTCAGATGGACGGGGCCGGGCCGGCCGCCTGCGGCCGTCGCCCAGGCCCGGCATGCGAGTGCGCGGTGGTACACGGCGGCACCCCGCCCAGGCTCGTGATTGCCGACCTCCACGAACCACTTGGCCGCCGATCCGTACATCTTGATCTGGTCGATCGCCTGGCCGGCGCCGGTGTCCCTCAGCTCCGGCGGCCGGTCCGCGGTCAGGACGATCAGCGGCACGCGCGCCTCGTACGCCTCCACCACGGCGGGCATCAGGTTGGCCGCGGCGGTCCCGGACGTGCACGTCACGGCAACCGGGCGCCCGCTCGCCTTGGCCAGCCCCACGGCGAGAAATCCCGCGGCGCGCTCGTCCAGCACCGACACCGCTGTTAGGCCTTCAGTTTCGGCCAGCGCGTAGATCATCGGCGCGTTGCGCGACCCCGGGCAGGTCACCGCGTGGGTCATCCCGCACCTGACCAGCTCGTCGGCCAGCGCCTGCAGCGGTGCGTAGGTGCGGTTGACTGGTCGCATGAAGAGGCCGACGCTCGCCTTCGTGCCCGGGTTCATGCAGCGCGGTGACGCCTGGGCTGCGGTCGCGGATCGGCTCGCAGAAAGCTATCCGAGCGTTCTTCTCGACCGGGCGCGACCAGCGGCCCGAGCCGGGCATGGTCCCGGTCGGATACTCGATGGGCGGGCGGATCGTGCTTCATGCCGCCCTTGCCGAGCCGGACCGATGGCCGGCGCTCGTGCTGGTCGGCGTGAACGCCGGCATCGAGGACCCGGAGGCGCGCCGCGCCGCGGATGAGGAGCTCGCCGCGTGGATCGAGACCCACACGATCGAGGATGTGGTGGAGCGGTGGGAAGCACAGCCCGTCTTCGCAACACAGTCGGAGGAGCTTCGTGCAGCACAGCGACCCGGACGGCTTTCGCACGATCCGGCGGAGTTGGCTGAGGACCTTCGCCGCTTCGGCCAGGGAGTCATGCCTCCGGTGTGGGAGCGGCTCGGCGAGATAGATGTCCCGGTGCTGCTCCTGGCCGGAGAGCTCGACGAGCCCTATGTCGCAGCCACGCGGCGCATGGCGACACTCATGCGCGCCGCGGTACAGCGGACCGTTCCCGCCTGCGGACATGCGCCGCAGATCGAGGATCCCGACGCGGTTTCGGCCGCGCTACGAGACTTCTTGGACGCGCGCTTCTGAGAGCAAGTCGTCGGTCCACGTCGATGCCCAGGCCGGGTCCGGCCGGCACCGGCATGAGACCGCCGCGAGCGGGCTTGAGGAGCTCGGCGAGGGGGGAGTCGAAGAGCTCGAGGGTGGCCAGGCCGCACGCGAGCTGGAACGTCTCGCCCGCCGCGAGCTGGAGCGCGGCGGAGATGCCCCACGGTCCGTCGAACGTGCTCGACAGGTAGGCGGCCATGCCGGACTCGCTCGCGGTCCTGATCGCGGCCCGCGCGCGCTCAACGCCGCCGCACGAGGCGAGCTTCACGTTCACGGCGTCGCATGCAAGTGCGGCGGCTGCCGCAGCCGCACGTCATCGGGGCCGGTGATCGACTCGTCGGCCGCGATCGGCGTGGAGACGCGCTTTCGCACCTCGGCGAGCTCGGGCAACGTCGCGCACGGTTGCTCGACGAGCTCGAGGTCGGCCGCCTCGAGCGCGCAGATCCGGTCGATCGCCTCGTCGACGGTCCAGACCCCGTTGGCGTCGAGCCGCAGCGCCGGCCAGCTGCCGATCGCCGCGCGCACGGCGGTTACGCGCTCCTCGTCATCGGGGCGGCCGACCTTGAGCTTGAAGCACTGATAGCCGGCCCGTACGCCCGCCTTTGCGCGCGCCGCGACCTCCTCCGCCGGCCCGGCTGGGAGCGTCAGGTTGACGGGGATCGCGATCGCACCCGGCTCGCCGATCGGGCGTCCCTCGCGGCGGGCGTCGAGGTCGAGCAGTGCCATCTCGACGGCCGCCTCCGCCTGGCGCAGCTCCTCCCGCGAGCGGCCGCGCAGCACCGCCTCGACGCGCTCGACGGACACGCCGTCGTAAGGCTCGAACGGCGCTGCCTCGCCCCAGCCCACGGCGCCGTCGTCGTCCTCCAGCCTGAGCAGGATGATCCAGCGCTCGCTGAGGACGCCGGTCGCAGTCACGAACGGCTCGCGGAACGGAAGGGACAGGACGAAGAGGTCGCGCTTCACGACGACATCAAGAGGCCGGCTGCGAGCAGCACCGAGAATAGGGCGAGCAGCCGGCCCGTGTCGGCCAGCAGCTTGTTGAGGGCGGGGCCGTCACGGTGCGTCGCCAGCGTGCGAGCCAGCGTGGGCGCGAGCGGCAGCGAGAGGAACGGGATCAGAAGCCAGCCGTCGAGGTTGTCGCTCAGCCACCAGATCACGGGCAGTGCGACATACGCGAGGAAAGCATCGCGGCGAAGACCCTCACCGCCTGCTCGCGTCCCAGCCGCACGGCGAGCGTGCGCTTCCCGGCCCGGCGGTCCGTCTCGATGTCGCGGACGTTGTTGACGACGAGGATCGCGGCCGCGAGCAGGCCGACGGGCACGCCCAGTGCGACCGCCTCCCACGTCAGATCTTCCGTCTGCACGAAGTACGAGCCGCCGACCGCGACGAGGCCGAAGAAGACGAACACGAACAGCTCGCCAAGGCCCTCGTAGCCGTAGGGCCGCGGGCCGCCCGTGTACAGCACGCCAGCGGCGATCGAGAGCACGCCAACCACGAGCAGCTCCCAGCCCGCGACCGCAGCGAGGTAGGCGCCCGCCGCCACGGCGATGCCGAACGCCACCCACGTCCCGACCAGCACCCGGCGCGGCGGCATGAGGCCGCCGGCCGTCACGCGGACTGGGCCCAGCCGGTCCTCGGTGTCCGCGCCACGGCGGGCGTCCGAGTAGTCGTTCGCCAGGTTGGTGCCGATCTGGATGAAGATGCTCCCGAGGAGCGCGGCCGCGAAGCGCAGCGGCTTGAAGACGTCCTCGGCGCCCGCGAGCGCCGTTCCGACGAGCACGGGCGCCACTGCGGCGGGCAGCGTCCGCGGCCGGGCCGCCACCAGCCACAGCTTGAGGTGGCTCACGGGCGGCGCGGGAACTTGCCGAAGTCCGGCTTGCGCTTCTCGCGGTAGGCGTCGCGGCCTTCCTGCGCCTCCTCGCTGCCGTAGAAGAGGAGGTTCGTGTCGTGGGCGAGCTGCTGAAGCCCGGTGAGCCCGTCCTCGGTCGCGTTGAAGCTGGCCTTGAGCAGCCGCAGCGCGAACGGTGAGAGCTCGAGCATCTCGCGGCACCAGCGCACGGTCTCCTCCTCGAGCTCCTCGAGCGGCACGACGGTGTTCACCAGGCCCATGTCGAGTGCCTGCTGCGCGTCGTACTGGCGGCAGAGGAACCAGATCTCCTTCGCCTTCTTCTGGCCGACCTGGGCGGCGAGCAGCCCGGCACCGAAGCCGCCGTCGAAGCTGCCCACCTTGGGCCCCGTCTGGCCGAAGCGAGCGTTGTCGGCGGCGATCGAGAGGTCGCAGACGACGTGCAGCACATGCCCGCCGCCGACCGCATAGCCGGCGACCATCGCCACGATCGGCTTGGGCAGTCGTCGCATCTGCACGTGCAGGTCGGTCACGTGGAAGCGCCCGACCGCCGCGCCCTGCGGGACGTAGCCGCTGTCGCCGCGCACGTTCTGGTCGCCGCCCGAGCAGAAGGCGAGCGGCCCCTCGCCGGTCAGGATGATCACGCCGACATCGGTGTCCTCGCGCGCGCGCTCGAGTGCGTCGGAGATCTCGATCAGCGTCTCCGGCCGGAATGCGTTTCGCACCTCGGGCCGGTCGATCGTGATCTTCGCGATCCCCTCGGCCGTCTCGAAACGGATGTCTTCGTATTCGCCGGCGGACCGCCACTCGGCGCCCGGGCGGATAGCCCTCTCGGTCGTCGCCATCGCGGTACCTACGATACGAGGACTGGACGAGTGGCTGACTTCCGCCGCACAGCAGCGGCCCGGGCATCCCGCCGTCGTCGCCGCCGGGGAGGCCCTCTCGTACGCCGAGCTCGCTGAGCGCGCGGAGGCAACCGAGCTTCCGACGGCTGCACGGCACCACGCACGCCCGCGGGGATCGATTTCGCGGTCGAGCTGCATGCCGCCGCGGCTCGCCGGGACCGCAATCGCGCCGGTCAGGCGCGGGCCCCTCGATGACGTCGGCCTTGCGAGGTGCCGGTCGGAACGCTCGCTGTCCTGTTCACGTCTGGCACGACCGGCGAGCCGAGGCCGGTTTTCCTGACGCGCGCGCATTTCGAAGCGAGCGCTCGAGCAGGCGCGGCGGTCCTTCCCGTCGACGCGGACGATCGCTGGCTTTGCTCTCTGCCCGTCCATCACGTCGCCGGGCTTTCGATCTTCACCCGCTGCGCGATCTTCGGCGCGACCGTCGTGGCTGAGCCGTTCGAGCCGAAGACGGTGAAGGCGTTGATGGAGGCGGGTGAAGTGACCATCGCCTCGCTCGTCCCGACGATGCTCGTCCGTCTGCGCGAGGCCGGGCTTGAGCGCGCTCCGAAGGTGCGCGGGATCTTGCTGGGCGGTGGGCCGATCCCCGCCGAGCTGCTCGACTGGGCGCGGGATGTGGGCCTGCCCGTCATGCCGACTTATGGGATGACCGAGACTTGTTCGCAGATCGCGACTGCGGGCGTGGGGGAGCGGCTGGCGCGCCCGCTACCGGGTGTGGAGCTGAGGATTGGCGACGAAGGAGAGATCCTCGTGCGCGGGCCGATGGTCGCCACGGACGGATGGCTGCACACCGGCGACCGCGGCGCGCTCACCGACGACGGGCTGCTCGAGGTCCACGGGCGCATGGACGACCTGATCGTGACCGGCGGCGAGAACGTCGCGGCCGCGGAGGTTCAGGCCGCGCTGCTCGAGCACCCGGACGTGTCCGACGCGGCGGTGCTCGGCATCGAGGATCCGGAATGGGGGAGGGCGATCTGGGCGTTCGTCGTCGGCGAGGCCGAGCGAGGACGCCGTCATCGAGCACTGCCGCGCGCCTCCTGCCCGGCTTCAAGGTCCCCAAGCGGGTCGTGGTCCTCGACAAGCTTCCGCGAACCGCGTCCGGGAAGGTCGAACGCGCGCCGTTAGAGTCCCGCGCCCATGATCTACGACAAAGACGCTGACCTCGCGAAGCTCGACGGCAAGACCGTCGCCATCCTCGGCTACGGCTCCCAGGGCCACGCCCACGCCCTGAACCTGAAGGAGTCGGGCGTAGATGTAGTGGTCGGGCTGCGCGAGGACTCGAGCTCGGTCGAGAAGGCGCGTGCGGACGGCCTGGAGGTGCTGCCGATCGCCGATGCCGCCAGCCGCGGCGACATCGTGATGGTCCTCTTGCCCGACGAGAAGCAGGCGGAGATCTGGGATGCCGAGATCAAGGACGGCATCGCGCCGGGCAACCTGCTGCTGTTCGCGCACGGGTTCTCGATCCACTTCGGGCAGATCGAGCCGTCGAGTGAGGTCGACATCGGGATGGTGGCGCCGAAGAGCCCGGGCCACCTGGTCAGGCGCCAGTACCAGGAGGGGAACGGCGTGCCGGGCCTCGTCGCGATCCACCAGGACGCCAGCGGGAACGCCCACGACATGGTGCTCGCGTACGCGAAGGGCATCGGCTGCACCCGTGCCGGCGTGATCGAGACGTCGTTCCGCGAGGAGACGGAGACCGACCTGTTCGGCGAACAGGCGGTGCTCTGCGGCGGCGTCACGGAGCTAGTCCGCGCCGGCTACGAGACCCTCGTCGACGCCGGATACGACCCTCGCCTCGCGTACTTCGAGTGCCTGCACGAGCTGAAGCTGATCGTCGACCTGATGTACGAGAAGGGCATCTCGGGCATGCGCTACTCGATCTCGAACACCGCCGAGTACGGCGACCTGACGCGCGGCAAGAAGATCATCAGCGAGCCGACGCGGCAGGCGATGAAGGAGATCCTGGCCGACATCCAGTCGGGCGAGTTCGCCAAGGAGTGGATTGCCGAGAACCGCGCTGGGCAGGAGAACTTCAACCGCATGCGCGAGGAGCAGAAGAACCACCAGATCGAGCGCGAGGGCAAGGAGCTGCGCGCGATGATGGACTGGATCGACACGGAGTTCTGACGTGACCGGCGACTGGCTCCCGCCCCAAACGCCGGGAGGCGAGCCGCCGCCTCAGCCACCGCCCGAGGCCCCGCAGCCGCAGCACCCGCCGCCGCCCGGGTACTGGCAGTCGCGGCCCGTCCCGCAGCCGCAGCAGCCTCCGAACAACGAGGCCGTGGCGGGCTTTACGTGCGGGATCATCGGCATCTCGCTGCTCTTCTTCACCGCCGGCCTCTCGTCGATCGTGTCGCTGGTGCTCGGGATCGTGGCCATCCCGTACGCGCGCAAGGGCAAGCGCAATGTGGCGGAGGGCCGCACGGCGAAGCACAAGGACCTCGCGAACGCCGGTGTCGTGATCGCGATCATCACGGTCGTCCTCGCCGCGCTGGCGACGATCACCTGGATCCTGATCTTCGCGCTCGTCGACTGGGACGAGATCGACGACTCGAACGACGATCCGTTCGACGACTCGTTCGAGATCAGGGCGGTCGTGCGGATCGTCGCTACGGCCGTCCGGCTTCTCGGCTGAGGCCCTCGGTATCGTGGGCCGCTCGATGGCCAACCCGTACATCAAGCAATACCTCATGGCCGCCGGGCCGACGCCGCTCCCGCCGCGGGTCTCCCAGGTCATGGCCGAGCCGATCATGTACCACCGCGCGCCCGCGTTCGTGGAGGTGTACGCGCGCTGCCTGGAGCGGCTCAAGGGGGTGTTCCAGACCCAGAACGACGTGCTCTGCTTCGCGTCCTCAGGGTCGGGCGGAATGGAGTCGGCCGCGGCGAACCTGATCAAGCCCGGTGACGAGGTCCTGGTCGCGTCCTGCGGCAAGTTCGGCGAGCGCTTCGTCGAGCTGGCCGAGACGTGGCAGGCGAAGGTCGTGCATCACGACGCCGGCTGGGGCAACAAGGTGGACCCGGCCGACCTCGACCGGCTGCTCGGAGAGAACCCGGGCGTCGAGGTCGTGTTCACCACCTTCTCGGAGACGTCGACGGGCGTCCTCAACGACATCCAGCCGCTCACGCAGGTCGCACACGAGCACGACGCGCTGATCGTCGTGGATGCGATCTCCGGGCTCGGCGCGGTCCCGCTGCCGCAGGACGAGTGGAACGTGGACGTGGTCGTCGGCGGGTCGCAGAAGGCGCTCATGTGCCCGCCCGGCCTCGGCTTCGCCAGCGCCAACGAGCGCGCGCTTGCGCGTGCCGCCGAGGGCGGAGGGCCCCGCTACTACTTCGACTGGAATCGCACGGCCAAGGGCCAGCGGAAGGATCCGCCGGACAGCCCGTTCACGCCGGCGGTCTCGCTCTTCATGGCGCTCGACGTCGCTCTCGACCTGATCGAGGAGGAAGGGCTCGACGACGTGTTCGAGCGTCACCGCCTGCTCGGCCGCGCGGCGCGCGAGGCCGTCAAGGGGCTCGAGCTCGAGCTCTTCGGCCCCGAGGACGAGAACTCGAACGTCGTCACCGCCATCAAGCTGCCCGAGTCGATCGACGGCGCGAAGGTGCCGAAGACGATGCGCGACAAGTACGGCATCACGATCGCCGGCGGCCAGAACCAGCTGAAGGGCAAGATCGCCCGCATCGCGCACTGCGGCTACTACGGCGCGTTCGACATCGTCACCACGATCTCGGCGCTCGAGATGACGCTGAAGGAGCTCGGCGCCGACGTCGAGCTGGGCGCGGGCGTCGCCGCCGCGCAGCGCGTGTTCCTGGAGGCCGGCGTGCCGGTCGCGGCGTGAGCGCGCCCAAGGTCCTCGTCAAGGAGAAGATCGGCGACAGCGGCGTCCAGCTGCTGCGTGACGCCGGCTTCGACGTCGAGCTCGGCGTCGACTGGGAGGACGGCGAACTCGAGCGCCGCATCGGCGAGTTCGACGGCATGCTGATCCGCTCGGCGACGAAGCTCGACGCCGACCTGATCGCCAAGGCGGAGCGGCTGCGCGCGGTCGGCCGGGCCGGCGTGGGGGTGGACAACGTCGACGTCGACGCCGCCACGAAGCGGGGCATCATCGTCGCGAACGCGCCGCAGTCGAACGTGATCACCGCGGCCGAGCACACGGTGGGGATGCTGCTCGCGCTCGCCCGCAACATCCCGCAGGCGCACTCGGCGCTGACGGGTGGCGCCTGGGACCGCTCGAAGTACTCGGGCACCGAGCTGTACGAGAAGACGCTCGGCGTGATCGGCTTCGGCCGGATCGGCCAGCTCGTCGCGCAGCGCGCGCTTCGTTCGGCATGCGCGTGATCGCCTTCGACCTCTATGTCGGGGAGGAGCGCTTCAAGGAGGCTGGGGTGGAGCGCGCGGAGACCTCCGACGAGCTCTACGCGGCGGCCGACTTCATCACCATCCACCTGCCGGTCACGGCTGAGACCGAGAACTGGCTGGACGCCGAGGCCTTCTCCAAGATGAAGGACGGCGTCCGAGTGATCAACGTCGCGCGCGGCAAACTCTTCGTCGATGACGACCTGAAGGCCGCGATCGATTCCGGCAAGGTCGGCGGCGCCGCCCTCGACGTGTTCCGCGACGAGCCCGCCACCGACCACCCGCTCTTCAGCTACCCCAACGTCGTCGTGACCCCGCATCTCGGCGCCTCCACCGCCGAGGCGCACCGACCGCGCCGGCTACCAGGCGGCCGAGCAGGTGGTCGCGGCGCTCACGGGCGGCGCGGTCACTACTGCGGTGAACGTTCCCTCGGTGGCTGCCGAGGACATGGAGGCGCTCAGGCCCCT